>NZ_BLJI01000011.1 GCF_017312365.1 Chroococcus sp. FPU101 | reverse complement strand
TTAATTCTGACCACCTACTTAGATTAAGTTATCATTACTGTAAATGGTTATTGAATCAGCCAGCTTTTTAAATGAGGCGTAAATGAGAATCAATACTCAAGATTTAGTCATTCTCCTTGAGCAATTAGAGTTACTGCATGAACAAAATGTATTTTTGCAAGATTTAGTTGACAGTCAAAATATAATTTTGCAAAAGACACAACAAGAATTAGATGAAACAAAGCAAGAACTTCAACAGAGTAATTTTGAATTGTCTAATGCCTTCGCCGAAGTGAGCCTTAAGATGATTGAACTTGAAAAATTTTTAGTAGAGTTTACTGAACAATATTTAACGAAGGAATTCCCCACTACTCATGACTCCACTATTACTTCAAAAAACTTAAAATTATTTTTAAGCTTAGTGTTTCAGACAAAGGATTTAACAAAAATTGACAAAGCAGATATTATACTCAAGTTAACTGAGTTAAGAAAGCCCACACAAAATTTTAGAACTGAGTCAAAGAATCTGAGAGATCAGTTTCAAAAATTTAAAAGCCAATTTTTTAAATTTAAAGTTCAATATCAAGAAGCTGAAAAACAATTAAATGAGTTAATGATCAATCTAAAGATTGATCATTAACTCATTGACAAGTAAATTTTAAAGTCAAAAACTTGGACAAAAACTACTCGCTTATTGATGATGACCATACTCTAAAACTTACTACGATCGTTATTCTAAATACTCATTACTGCTATTCCTACACTACTTCAGGAATAGAAAAATTAGAGATTTATAATAGTTGAGTCTAAATTTTAGATCTTTTTTCGGAACAGAGTACAAAGTAAATTTTATCCGAGAAAAGCTTCAGGAGAAATTCTGAAAAAATTAGCTAGTTTTTTGACTTGACTAATGGTTAATTCTGTATTTCGATTTAGAATATCAAACACATTTAATGCATTTTTAAAAATAGCTTGTAAATCTTGAGGTTGAAGATTAGATTCGTCTAAAAGTGCTTTTAGTAATTCAACTGAATCTTGTTTAAGCATTGGGTAATTTAGTTCCTCGTAATCTCGGACTAAACTCGCTAAAACATTCAAATAATCCTGTTCATCTGGTGTTAATTCGCCTTGATCTATCAGATGATCGATGATATTTTGAGTTTTTATTAAATCATCCTCTGAAGTAATCGGACGAGGAGAAAATGATTGAAGTAATTCTATATATTGATGCTCATTAGCTATACCAAGAGTCTTTTTTCCAGTTGTCTGTGTCATATTCTGCATGGCTTATGATATGGCGAATAAAAACTTTTTGATAAGTGTAATCGACTAAGGCAATCAATCTAAACTTGTTTCCACTAATATTAAAAACCGTAAGATTGGCAACTTGATCGGCTGAAGGAAAAATTTGGCGTAATTCTGCAAAGTTTTCTCATCGAGCTATTTTAGTACGATCATACCAGATTTGAAGATTAGTTTGAGCATCAGGATGTTTCTGCCAGAATTCTTTAAGCCGTCTTTGAGTAATAATGTGCATTTAGGTAGCAGTTGCCTTAATCTCATTTAATCCATTTCTCTGTTTCATCAATATAATCTTCTTTCTCACCGAATCCTAAAAATACGTTTATTTTAACTTTAGAAAATTGTCGGTTTTTTTACACAGAATCTTATGTGAACCTCTAGAAATGTTTCTTCCTTTGTCTACTATTTATACACTACTTCAGAAATAGAAAAAAATTAGGAAGCTAGATTACATTACGATCAAGACCCCTGAACTCCTTAAAATTTGTTATATTATATGTAGTCGTTATGAGTTCGTTTTAGAGATTATGGTTAAAATTGTTGGAATAAATGGAAGCCTCCGCGCTGAATCCTATACTGCACAAGCTTTAGAAGTAGCAGCGACCCGCGTTAAAGCGTTAGGTGCAGACATGGAAATTTTAGACTTAAGAACGCTAAATTTACCGTTTTGTGACGGTGGTGATGATTATTCAGACTATCCCGATGTTGCAAAGATGAGTCAAACTGTAAAAGAAGCAGATGGTTTAATCTTAGCGACCCCAGAGTATCACGGTTCGGTTAGTGGTGTACTAAAAAATGCCCTAGACTTGATGGGTTTTGAAGAATTTACAGGAAAAGTGACGGGTTTAATTAGTGTATTGGGGGGTCAGTCAAATAGTAATGCTCTCAATGATTTACGGGTGATCATGAGATGGGTTCACGCATTTGTCATCCCTGATCAAATTGCTGTAGGTCAAGTCTGGAAAGCTTTTGACTTAGAAGGAAAAATCGTCGATCAAAAACTATCGCAACGTTTTGACCAATTTGCCCAAAGTTTAATTGACATCACCCAGAGACTTAAAGCATAGAAATGTATGGGTTTGGTTGTCAAACCCACATTTTTTTTAATACCACCAATGGATATAATTGCTCTACGACCAAGAAAGGGATAGGGGCAAATGAAAGCGGTTATTTGTGGATACTATGGTAAAGGAAACGGCGGTGATGAAGCTCTTTTAGTGTCCCTGCTGCAAATGTTACCACAGCAGATAACCCCGATCGTCTTATCGAATAACCCCAAATTAACCCAAAAAAGTTACGGTGTCGAGAGTTATTACAGTCGTTCGACATTTGATATTTTAAAAGTTTTCAAACAGTCAGATGTCTTTATTTGGGGTGGTGGTAGTTTGATGCAAGATGTCACCAGTGCGGCGAGTCCCGTCTATTATGGTGGATTAATGGCTTTAGCGCAACAACAAGGACTAAAAACTGTTGCTTGGGCGCAAGGAATTGGCCCTTTAAAACGTCCTTTAACTCGTTGGATCACAAAACAGGTTTTACAAAACTGTACCGCAATTAGTGTCAGGGACTCTGGTTCAGCTTTCTTAGTAGCAGAATGGAATATTAACCCAATCATAGCACCCGATCCTGTATGGGCATTAGAAGCTAAACCTGTCAAGCAGTTAGCAGTATACCGCGCGCCCAGAGTTGCGGTAAATATGCGATCGCATCCTTTATTAACCCCACAACGTCTAGAAGTTCTGACACAAGCGTTAGTCGATTTTCAAAAAGCCACCCAGACTTTTATCTTACTCGTTCCCTTTCAATTGTCCCAAGATTTAGAAATTGCGCGTTCTATTGCCCAAAAACTGCCCCTAGATGCACATCAAATTATAACGTTAGAAGATCCCAGAGAGTTAAAAGGGTTATTTCGTGGCGTAGAAATGCTGATTGGAATGCGTTTACATAGTCTGATTATGGCAGCAGCAGAAGAATGTCGCTGTTTTGCCCTTAGTTATGATCCCAAAGTCAGTCGGTTAATGGAAGAAACTAATATTTCAGGTTGGGAACTCAGTTCACTACCAGAACAACCGTATCAAATTAGTAGCACATGGATCGAACATTTTGCCAATGGTGAAGCCTTAAGTAGCGATCGTATTCAATCTTTAATCGATCGTGCCTTAATGCACCAAGAAATTTTAGAAAAATTAGCTCAGTAGATATATCTTATGGCATAACTGGGAGCGGAACGTTCATCATTAAGGTTTCGTCGTAAAACATAATAAAGGCTGTCTTTACTCAAATCCTTATGACGGAAATTAACCCTCATTCTCTTGACCTTAAAATTGAAGTTCCAGAAATTCCATCAGAACCCGCAGACGCACAAGTTGAGGTTATTGATGTTGAATCGACTCAAACCGATTGGTTTGCCTTGGCTCAATCTCTACGCCAACAAAATCAGCATCTACACAAAACCATAGTACATTTAGAGCAAGCTTTGTCAGACGCGCAACAAAACTTACAAATTCAAACAAGACGGTTTCGGAGTGCAGAATCATTAATTAGTCAACAAAGCGAAGAACTTAACCAAACCCCCGAAAAAATTGAGCGTCTCGAGAGTGAATTAGAATCTTTTCAACAAACGATACAACAACAACAAAGCGTTATTAATCATCTGTCTGCACAATTAGAAAAAACTCAAGGACAATTAGCTTATCTTGAGCGAGAATGTGCGTTACTACAAGAGGATCAAACTGGCAAAACCCATCAACTTCTCACCGTAGAAAAACACATGAGAGAATTACAAACTCGGTTGCATCGCCAGCAACGCTACACTCTACAATATAAGTCAGCTTTAGAACAATTGTCGGAAAACGAAACGAATTCATCAGCAAAAGTCATTCCACTCATTCCCAAAACTGCCTCTATTCAACCTTGGACAAATGTAGAACAAGAAATCGAAGCGCAAACTCATAAAACAATGAATGCTTGGGTTGAACCAACGTCGAATGATGAACCCAAAATAGAAACGGTTGCAACATCAGACACTAATTTCGCCATTGTTGAACCGAATATAGAGGACTCTTTAGATGAGTTTTTCGCCAAATTAGAAGATAGCGAACCCATATTACAAGCGCAGGAATTTAATCAGCAAAAGAATTTATCTTTTTCAATTACGCCGTCTAATTCTACTTGGAAAAAAACCGCTTCTAAATCCGTAGATTTACCGACATTTTTAAGAGAACAATCTTCATAAACTCTAAAAATCAGAAAGAGAACCGACGACTGGCCGCGTTTCGTCTCGGCTCTCTAACTGGTTCGCTCCTCACACTACTCTCGAGTATAGCGATAACTCTCCGTTTTGTCACGCTCGTTCTAGAGTTCTATTAAGGGATTTAATCCGAGTTTTTCCCTAAGTAAATATCTCAGTACGAATTGTACGATCGCAATTAGTCCTAAACGAGCCTGGGCTAAAGTGGGATTTTGAAGCTTCACCTCTCCCCAAATACGACAATACTGCTCAAATTTTAAAAAGTCTTTACTCAGATCCACTGCTAATTTCATTGAGTTTACACTATCTATATCATCAATATTTTTTATAATTTGCTCAATAAGTCTTTTTCTTCTTTTTGTTGCCCAAGGATGCGCTCAAAAGGAATTGGCTCAGGTAATAACCAAAACCAAGCTAATTGATTAAAATCTAAAGTTTTTAGCTGAATTAGATGATCTAAATGTCCTAAGCGTAGTAGTGAACAACATCTTGCATGAGCATATTGTAAAGGAAAAACATCATTTTTTATATCTGTAGGATGATCATTTAATAAAGAAAAAGAATAATTTTCTATCAGTAGTTTAGGTAATATTTGTAGCCATATATTGATTTCTTTCTGCTCTATCAAAAATTCTAACAAACCAAAGTGATTAGAATTAACCATGAATTTTAATCCAGTTTGATTGTTAGCTAAACTTATATTATTAATAATTTTTTTATTGATTTCTTGCGCTTTTTCTAGATTTCCTTTGGCTAATTGTAAGGCGATTGAACTTTGATAAATAATGCCAATTGGTGATGAAACTTGAGTCAATGATAAAGAGCTAATAGAGAGGTATTGTAAAAGCGATCGTTTAATTGAAGGCTCAGTTAAAGGTAAACAACTATCCATTTAACCATCTTCATCAGTAGAATTTTGCTTAAGTTGTAAAACCTCTTCTATAGTTAAACCCGTTTTTTGACTAATCATCTCTTCATCTAAAATATCGAGTAATTTTCTAGCAATTTCTATTTGTGTTTGTTTTTTACCTTGTTCGATTCCTTGTTCGATCCCTTGTGCTAACCCCTGATTAGTCGCTTTGATAATGGCATTTCGCTGATCTTGAATAAAGATTTCTCGATGTTCTACGTCTTCTAATTCCTCTCTTGTTAGATTAGCTTGATTAGCGAGTCTAAAAGCTTTTTGAATTTCTGGTACTTCTTCCATAATATCAGGTACTTCTCCTAATTTTCTTGCTTCTTTAAGAAAATATAGCCATTTATCGGCAACTGTTTCTAACTCAAAGAGTTTCTTAGTAAACTTCGGCAATTCGACAAAAACTAATTCAATATCATAAACTGAATAATCAAATAAATATTCAGTTTCTTTAAGAGCAAAACGAGAGATTAATTTATCAAACTGAGGAAACATCGTAAAATCAGTAATCGTCAGAGCAATCACTGGATTAAGCCGACTATAACTATCTCTAATGTCGAGTTGAATTGAATAAGCTTTTGCCGCATTATAAAGAATTCTTTTTTCAAATCCTTCTACATTAAGGACTTGCATTTCGATAATAACTGTTTGCCCTGTTTTTAATTTTGCCTTAACGTCCAAATAAGTATCTTTCATCCCTCGAATTCTGGGAGCTAAATAGGGATTAAGAATATCTAAATCTTCAATCGTTGGATGATCTTGATACAAAAGAGCATTCAGAAAACTGATCAGAATATCTTTACTTTCTTCTGAACCGAAAATTTTCTTAAAAGCGAAATCCGTTTTCGGGTTGATAAAAATCATAGAACAGTAATCTACGACTGGCTAAATTTATTGTAACTCTATGGAATGATTGTAGAGTTTTTGCTTTAGGAACACTTTTAGAGAATTAATCAATGAAACGACCCATACTCTGATAGACTTGAAAAAATTAGTTATTTATACTTATGGTTATAACGAGTAACTCTGCATTTTCGGTAGATTATTTGTTACGATCGATAAACGTGTTCAAGATTGACCTACATCACTTTCACTGACTTGTCATTGTTTGTACCGAATGTCACCCTCTATTCAGTGCCCATCGCTAAATCAACCTCTCTTAAAAAAATCCGATGTTTTTGCTTGGGCTAAGTCGCATTACCGCGATCGCACTTTCGGCAAAGATGAACCGATCCCGACTCGTCCTGGATTAATCTATATAGTAGAAAAAGGAGCGATCCGCATAGTTGGCCAAGCTCAAATGAATGTGTTAAACACAAAAGCAACAGCTTTAAGCACCAGCGAAGAAGTTTTCTTAGGGTTTGTCGGAGAGGGGCAACCGTTTGAAATAGTCTCTCAGCCTCAGTTTAAGCTAGAAGCTTATTCTCATCTTGATGAGACGGTTCTAATTTGGATCTATTGGCAAGACTTGGAACATTTACCTAATTTGCGTCAAGAAATTTTTGAGACATTTCGCTATCAGCATCAACGTAAACTATTTTGGCTAAGTATTCTAGGTCAAAAACGTTCGGTTGATCGTTTGATGGGTTTTCTTAATATTTTAATTGATGAATATGGTAAACCCTGCGAACAAGGTTATTACTTGCCTTATCCTTTAACTCATAGTCAAATGGCTAGTGCAATTGGTACAACCCGTGTTACCGTTACTCGTCTGATGGGAAAACTCCGTCAACAAGGGTTGATTTTTCTCTATGATGAGCATTTAATTGGGTTACCCAAATTGTTACAGTAAAAAAATCTTAGTTTTATTTTATGTAAGGGTTTGGTCATCAAACCCTTTCTACAATCTAATTACACAGATGCTAAAGATGCGTCATGTGATGGAATAGTATCCGATGGGGCTTGAAATTCGCCTGTAATCACATATTCTAAGCGTAATTTTAGCCAAGTAACAAATTGAGGATTAGTAGAAATAATCGCTACAGCAGGTTGAGGGCATTTAGCCTTAATTTGAGAAAATTCTGGGCTTTCTAGAAAAGCAGGTTGTTTAACTAACCAAAAATCAATTTCTTTGTTTTGTTCTTGATAATTTCTGGTTCGCTCTTTGAGAACTTCGTCAAAGGGTTCTTCTTCGAGTAAGAATTTTTGACTCGCTAAAACATAATAATAAGTGGTCATGATGGTTCCTTAAGTGCGTTCCTACAACTCTCATTAATTATAATTGGCCACGCATGGCTAATTTCATTTCTTTAACAGCGCGTTCGAGTCCAACTATAACCGCACGACTAATAATCGTATGTCCAATATTAAGTTCTTCGATCCCTGGCAGACAAGCGACAGGATAAACATTCCAATAGGTTAAGCCATGTCCTGCGTTGACACGTAAACCAGAAGCGATCGCAATTTCACAACCTTTCTTTAAAAATTCTAGCTCATTGTGACGACTAGCCTCATTATGGGCTTCTGCATATTTTCCTGTATGCAGTTCGATAAATTTCGCTTGTGTTTTTACTGCGGCTTCAATTTGAGAAGGTTCGGCATCAATAAACCAGCTTACAGGAATGCCAGCACTTTGTAATTGTTCGACCACTCCAGTAAAACGATCTAAATTCCCGACAATATCGATACCGCCTTCTGTTGTGACTTCTTGCCGTTTTTCTGGAACGAGCGTTACATAATCGGGTTTAATCTCGATCGCGATCGCAACCATTTCTTCAGTTGGTGCCATTTCTAAGTTTAAATGAGTTCTCACGGTTTGCCGCAATAGCCGAACATCTCGATCTTGAATGTGACGACGATCTTCTCTCAGATGAACTGTAATGCCATCTGCACCCCCTAATTCTGCCAAAACCGCCGCCGCTACAGGATCTGGTTCTACGGTTCTGCGGGCTTGTCGAACGGTTGCTACGTGGTCAATATTAACACCTAGTGTCAGCAAAACTAAAGTTCTCCTATCTTAGAAATTAGTCTAGACTTTCATTTTAATCAAATTCTTCATTAAATTTTAAGAGTATTGCATCGCTAAAATTTCATTGATGGGAATATGAGTCATTAAATAATCTTCCCCATCTGACTCGCTTACTACTTCAAGATAAGATTCAATACCCCTCGGTTGTGGGATGACTTCTCCATCTTCTGACATGGCTTTAAGGTGCAGTTTTAAGGCAGATTTCATATTGAGTAAAGTATTGTCTATTGTGTCACCAGTGGCAATACAACCTAATACATCTGGTGAGTATGCCGAAAATCCAGTAGAGGTTTTTTCAAGAACGATTAAATATTTATCCATCTTCTTTATTTTAAACCTGCTTGCTTTAAAATACTGTTGAGCGTACCTTTTCTGATTTCATCGCTTAATTTACCTGCAACGGTGACTTTACCTTTTTTAAAAGGATGTTTGTATTGACGATGGCTGCCTTCAGTATTGACCAAAGACCAGCCATCATCTTCAAGGAGTTTAATGATTTCTTTCACCTTCATAAAATGATTTTAATACTTACCTCATCGTTTCCTCATGTAATCTTGAGCTCACAACAAGAGCGTAAGTATGAGACAATCGGCTATCAACAAGGAAATTAGATAAGACAAACACGATATGTCAGAATCTACTATTGAATCGGTTTTACATGAAGAAAGAGTCTTCAACCCACTGTCGGAATTTTCCCAAAACGCACACATCAAAAGCTTAACTGAGTATGAACAACTTTATGAAAAGGCTAAAGCTGATCCTGTTGCTTTTTGGGCAGAACTGGCCGAACAAGAATTAGACTGGTTCGGGAAATGGGATACTGTACTAGATTGGAGCGATCCACCCTTTGCTAAATGGTTTGTTGGTGGAAAGATTAATATTTGTTACAACTGTATTGACAGACATCTGACAACATGGAGACGGAATAAAGCGGCTCTGATCTGGGAAGGGGAACCAGGCGATACCCGAACTCTGACCTATGCCCAATTACATCGGGAAGTCTGTCAGTTTGCTAATGTGATGAAACAGTTAGGCGTAAAAAAAGGGGATCGTGTGGGAATTTATCTACCCATGATCCCAGAAGCTGCGATCGCGATGTTAGCCTGTGCGAGAATTGGTGCGGTTCATGGCGTGGTCTTTGGTGGGTTTAGTTCAGAAGCCTTAAAAGAACGTCTCAATGATGCTGAAGCAACTCTAGTTATTACTGCAGATGGTGGCTTCCGTAAAGATAAAGTCGTCGCCCTCAAAGAACAAGTTGATCTCGCTTTAGCTGATAATGCTTGTCCAAGTGTCCAAAATGTGCTGTTGGTACAGCGTACTAAAGAACCGATTACAATGATTGAAGGGCGCGATCATTGGTGGCACGAACTCCAAAAACAAGTGTCTGATGACTGTCCTGCTGAACCGATGGACAGCGAGGATATGTTATTTATTCTCTATACTTCGGGTTCTACTGGCAAACCGAAAGGGGTGGTTCACACAACAGCGGGCTATAATTTATACACCCATATCACCACTAAATGGATCTTCGATCTCAAAGATACTGATGTCTATTGGTGTACGGCTGATGTCGGTTGGATCACAGGACATAGTTATATTGTGTATGGCCCGTTATCCAATGGTGCGACAACTTTGATGTATGAAGGGGTGCCGCGTCCTTCTAATTTAGGTTGTTTTTGGGACATCATCGAAAAATATAAAGTTAATATTTTCTACACTGCACCAACGGCGATCCGTGCGTTTATTAAAATGGGTGAAGAATTACCGAATGCACGTAATTTATCTTCTTTACGTTTATTAGGAACGGTTGGCGAACCGATTAACCCTGAAGCTTGGATCTGGTATCATCGGGTGATTGGAAAAGAAAAATGTCCGATCGTTGATACTTGGTGGCAAACGGAAACAGGTGGAATTATGATTACACCATTGCCAGGTGCAACACCGACTAAACCAGGTTCTGCTACACGTCCGTTTCCTGGTATTATAGCCGAAGTTGTGGATCTCGATGGTACTCCTGTTCCTGCCAATGAGGGCGGTTATTTAGTCATTAAACATCCTTGGCCAAGTATGATGCGGACAGTTTATAAAAATCCTGAACGCTTCCGTAATACCTATTGGGAACACATCGCCCCGCAAGATGGGCAGTATTTTTATTTTGCAGGTGATGGCAGTCGTCAGGATGAAGAGGGTTATTTCTGGGTGATGGGTCGCGTTGATGATGTGATCAATGTTGCGGGTCATCGTTTGGGAACAATGGAAATAGAATCGGCTTTAGTGTCTCATCCATCGGTTGCTGAGGCAGCAGTCGTGGGTAAGCCCGATGACCTCAAAGGAGAGGAAATTTACGCTTTCGTGACTCTAGAGGGCGATTATGTGGCTTCTGACGCACTTTTAAAAGAGCTTCAAGCCCATGTGGTTAAGGAAATTGGCGCGATCGCACGTCCTGGCGAAATTCGTTTTACCGATGTTCTGCCAAAAACTCGTTCAGGTAAGATTATGCGGCGTTTGTTGCGTAGTCTAGCAGCAGGTCAAGAAATTGTCGGCGATACTTCTACTTTAGAGGATAGAAGCGTTCTAGATAAGTTGCGTAGCGGTTCCTAATTGGTGTTGAGTGTTTCCCTTTTCACCGCCCCCTAACCCCCTCCACCTCACCCTAACCCTCTCCTCATAGGAGAGGGAACTATTAGGAGTACTTTTATATATAAGAGGGGGAACTATCAAGTATAAGTTTCTAAAGCATTTGGTAAAGTCAAAAAGGTTTACAAATCGTAAAAAACTTTTTAGGCTAAAGAAAAGTGATTACAGTAAACGGGCATGAAAGATCACATTATCGTTATTGGTGCAGGAATAGGAGGTTTAACCGCAGGCGCATTACTAGCCAAAAGAGGTTATCAAGTAACAATATATGATCAAGCGATCGTTCCTGGGGGTTGTGCATCGACTTTTAAACGCAAAGGTTTTATTTTTGATGTTGGGGCGACTCAGGTAGCAGGTTTAGAAGCAGGAGGCATTCACCATCGTATCTTCTCTGAATTAGAAATTGAATTGCCTGATGCTACTTATTGTGATCCCGCTTGTGCTGTTTTTCTCCCGAATGAAACTGAACCGATACGAGTGTGGCGAGATCCGATAAAATGGCAAGCAGAACGACAAAAACAATTTCCCAATAGTGAACCGTTTTGGCAACTTTTAGCAAAACTATTTCAAGCAAGTTGGCGGTTCCAGTCACGAGATCCCGTATTACCCCCCCGCAACTTTTGGGATATTTGGCAACTGGTTCAAGCGTTACGCCCTGATACTTTAATTACGGTTCCTTTTACTTTGATGACCGTTGGAGAAGCTTTAAAACTGTATGGTTTATATTCGGATCAACGCCTTAAAACATTTTTGGATCTACAGTTAAAACTATACTCCCAAGTCAGCGCGGACGAAACGGCTCTTTTGTATGCGGCGACGGCTTTATCTGTTTCGCAAGCCCCACAAGGATTGTATCACCTTAAAGGAAGTATGCAAGTATTGAGCGATCGTCTAGTGACAGCCCTCGAAAAATATGGCGGTAAACTAGAAATGCGTCACACCGTTGAAACTATCCACACCCAACAAGGAAAAGCAATAGGAGTTACTGTCAGAAATCAAAAAAACGGAAAAACTTGGACAGAAGAAGCGGATCAAATTGTGGCGAATGTAACAGTACAAAATTTAGTACAAATGACCGAAAATTTATCTAATCTTCTTTATCAAAAAAGAGTCGAAAAATTACCCGAACCATCTGGCGCATTTGTTATTTATTTGGGAGTTAAACGAGAAGCAATTCCAGAAAACTGCCCACCTCATCTACAGTTTCTCTATGATTATGATGGCCCCATTGGTGAAAATAATTCCCTGTTTGTGTCTGTCAGTCAACCCAATGATGGACGCGCCCCTGATGGAAAAGCGACTATTATTGCATCTTCTTTTACCAATACGGATAGCTGGTGGAAAGGGACAAAAGAAGAATACGAAAGCTTAAAACAACAATATACCCAAGAAGCACAAGAGCGACTCAGTTCATATTTTAATCTCACAGCCGATACAATTATTCACCAGGAATCAGCTACACCCTTGACATTTGCGCGATATACTGCTAGAAAGAACGGGATTGTCGGAGGCATAGGGCAAAGAATCTCAACTTTTGGCCCCTTTGGCATTGCGACTCGTACAAGAGTGAAAAATCTTTGGTTAGTGGGTGACTCGACTCACCCTGGTGAAGGAACCGCAGGCGTAAGTTATTCGGCTTTAACCGTAGTACGACAAATTGAGCATTAAATAATTTGTCCATTAAAAATTTTTTCTACTGGTATTTCGACATCGGGGGATGTAAGAGGCGCGATGTTTCCTGTCGTGTATTCTAGTTGGATACGATAATTGTTTCCTTCAGGTTGCTGGAAAACAATGACTTTTTTTGCTTTGACATCAACAACCGAGTATTCTAAAATTCCTGCTTGAGCGTATAATTGTTTTTTCTCATTAAGATCTTTATTGAGTGTAGAGTCCGAAATTTCAATCAGCCAAAAAATATCTTCACTATAGGGGTGATGCTGACTGTACTGGAACCAAGGTAGTCTCACAATAGCAATATCGGGTTCAGGTTCAGAATTTGCTAAAGTAATAGGACGAGCTTCACTAACCCAAGCACGATCTTTTAAACGAGTTCGTAAATAATTGACTAATCCTTCGCCATAAACTCTATGAAACGGACTTTCTGGAGTCATTTCGACAATCTCTCCTGATAATAATTCTACTTTGCGATCGTTTAAAATACCTGCTTCAATCATGCGATGGTAGTCATCAAGCGACCATTTAGCTAAAGTTTTTGTTGACTCAAAAATCATGTCTATTGAATTGAAAGTGAATAAAATATATTATGAGCAATTTTTAAACGCAAAGGTTTTACGTTTGATTTTAATCTGACACCCGATACAATTATTCACAAAGAATCAGCGACACCCTTGACATTTGCGCGATATACTGCTATGGATAAAGGTATTGTTGGAGAAATTGGACAAGGAATACCAACTTTTGGCCCCTTTGGGATCGCGACTCGTACAAGAGTGAAAAATCTTTGGTTAGTGGGTGACTCCACTCACCCCAGTCAAGGAACCGCAGGCGTAAGTTATTCTGAATTAACCGTAGTTCGACAAATTAATCATTGAATAACATTAATATTGCATCGAGGTCAAATCCTCGGTCATAGCTATGAATAAATATACTTTTAGACTCTACATTACGGGAAATTCTATCAGATCCCAAAGAGCGATCGCAAATCTATTTCGTATTTGTCGAGAAGAATTAGATGATCCATACAGTGTAGAAATTATTGATGTTCTAGAACAACCCTATTTAGCCGAACAAGAAAAAATTATCGTCACTCCAACTCTTATTAAACAACTTCCCCTACCTCTACAACGGATCATCGGCGATCTAACCGATACACAAAAAGTTATATTAGGTTTAAACTTAGTTCGTTACGACGCAGATTTTAATTAAAAAAAATAAACTCATAACGACTACAATATAAATAAAGCCAAACCCTTGTCATCCTTCCTTAACATCACCCGAACATGATTAAATAGAGCAGCGAGTAGACTTATAGTTATTTCCTAAGAGAATTTACTTAAGTAAAGCTCCTGATGAAATTAAATTTTATTAACTTTAATATGATAAAAGTTTATTTTAAGTTAAAAGGAAACTTAAAAATATGGATCTCATAACAGGCGCGGGGATAGTGACAAAAGGTGCTTTATATGGTGCTGGTCAGGCGTTGGGACATCAATGTGTTAAAAGACATATTAATGATTTTGAACAAGTCGTTAATGATCCTCAACAAGTATGGGATGATGGCTGGCAAAAAGATTACGAAGCGGGTGGAATTTCTTCTTGGGGACAAGAAGAAGAAATAGAAACAGCATAGTTATAATCAATTTTGTTTGACAAAGTTGTTTAGAGATACGTTGTAACAATTTTACAGAGTATCTAAGTATCTAATTAAACTAACTCTCCTAATATTGCTTGTTCTCTAATCTTTGAATAATTTTGAATATACTTAGATAAACCTAATAATTCTTCTAATTTTCTAGCTTGATTAGGCGTTATATCTTGTTTTTCTGCTGCATAAATAACTTCTCCTAAAAGAATTAATTTGGCTTCAATTGGGATTTGATTTTGCTGTCCTAAATTAATTCTCTCTTTAAAGCTATTGAAAATGCTTTCCCTTTTATATTTTTGTACAAAAGCATCACTAAACTGATCAAGCTCTTGAAGTTTTTGTTCAAACTGCTGAGTCAGTTCTAATGCTTGTGCTAGTTGTTCTTCTTGTTTTTGTGTTAAATTAGCTTGTGTCATACTAAATCCTCCAGAATCCCTACTGCTTGGTCTACTGATATTTTACTTTCTAAAATCCGTCCTAGAAATTCTGATAGGTCTTCTCCTGCTTCTTGTATGGTTTCATCCGCTATATCTGCCGTGTCAAGTCTAGTTACGATGAATGCAATGCGTTTTCTAAAGTTGCTAACCAGAAAAAGAGCATTGGTTAGTGTAGCAGTTATTCCAAGTAGTTTAGCATTGTTAGAAAAGTGTGATAAAAGCAAGCTGGCTAAAGCTAATCCATGCCTTGAGCGTTATTCAATCTCATTCAATTCTTGCAATAATTGATTAATTAAATCTTGAATAGCTTTAGGGATAGTCATTTCTGTTTTTACTAAACATTTCTACACGACCTAGCTCTCAAAATACATTAAATCAGTTCAAATTGTCTTCAGTCTTTTTTAAACTCATAACGACTACAATATAAATAAAGCTAAATTCTTGTCATCCTTCCTTAAGATCACTTGAACATGATTAAATAGAGCAGCAAGATGACTATATACTAAATTCCACTGCATGACTCAAGGTAGCAATAGATACCCTTCCAAAATTGATCTTTCAACTAGACTGAACATCAATGCAACCATCAGGAGAAACACATCAAAATGTTAGAAGAATACCGTCAACACGTCGCAGAAAGAGCTAAATTAGGTATCCCTCCCTTACCATTAAATGCTCAACAAACCTCTGAACTTTGCGAAATGTTGAAAAACCCAACCGAAGAATTAAAAGGAGAACTATTAGAATTATTGCGTGATAGAGTTCCCCCTGGAGTCGATGAAGCAGCCTATGTTAAAGCAGGTTTTCTAACAGGTGTAGCAAAAGGACAGATAGTTACTCCCGTAATTTCGGCTCAAGGTGCAGTTAGTTTACTTGGAACGATGGTCGGTGGGTATAATGTACAATCATTAGTCGAATTACTAAAATCGAGAGATCCCAATATCGCATCAACGGCGACATCTGCTTTAAGTAAAATTTTACTTGTTTTCGATGTCTTTAATGAAGTGGTCGAATTAGCCGATACGAACCCGTATGCTAAAGAAGTTTTAGACGCATGGGCAAACGGTTCATGGTTCATCAGTAAACCGAAAGTCAAAAAAGAAATTACCGTTACTGTTTTTAAAGTCCCAGGTGAAACCAACACCGATGACTTATCCCCCGCACCTCATGCTACCAGTCGCCCAGATATTCCCCTACACGCGACAGTCATGTTAGAAAGCAGAATGCTTGGGGGACTAGATACGATCGCACAACTCAAACAAAAAGGATATCCTGTAGCATATGTGGGTGATGTGGTCGGAACAGGCTCATCTCGAAAATCCGCGATTAACTCGGTTTTATGGCATATTGGCGAAGATATCCCCTTTATTCCCAATAAACGCTCAGGTGGTTATATTTTAGGCGGAAAAATTGCCCCCATTTTCTTTAATACAGCAGAAGACTCTGGCGCATTACCCATCGAATGTGATGTTACTAAAATGAATACAGGGGATGTAATCACAATTTATCCCTATGAAGGTAAAATCACTAATGAAGCAGGGGAAGTTATTTCGACCTTTGAACTCAAACCTGTCACTATCTTAGATGAAGTCAGAGCAGGTGGTCGTATTCCTCTGCTTATTGGACGTGGTTTAACCGATAGAACTCGCCAAACATTAGGACTCGGAACAAGTGATCTATTTGCCCGTCCAGTGATGCCCAAAGACACTGGAAAAGGCTTCACACTCGCGCAAAAAATGGTCGGGAAGGCTTGCGGTTTAGTTGGAGTACGTCCGGGTACATCTTGCGACCCCATCATGACTACAGTGGGTTCTCAGGATACTACAGGCCCAATGACACGAGATGAATTAAAAGAACTCGCTTGTCTTGGGTTTAATGCGGACTTAGTGATGCAGAGTTTTTGTCATACCGCAGCTTATCCTAAACCTGTAGATATTAAAACACACCACGAATTACCCGACTTTTTCTCTACACGTGCAGGTGTCGCATTACGTCCAGGTGACGGTATCATTCACTCATGGTTAAACCGAATGCTGTTACCCGATACGGTGGGAACAGGTGGCGACTCTCATACTCGTTTTCCCCTAGGTATTTCCTTTCCAGCAGGTTCAGGTTTAGTCGCATTTGCTGCTGCTTTAGGCGTGATGCCCTTAGATATGCCAGAATCGGTTTTAGTACGATTTACTGGAGAATTACAGCCAGGGGTTACACTACGGGATATTGTGAACGCTATTCCCTACGTTGCCATGCAAGAGGGTAAATTAACTGTAGCAAAATCGAATAAGATAAACGTCTTCAATGGTCGCATCATGGAGATGGAGGGTTTACCTGACTTAAAAGTTGAACAAGCATTCGAGTTAACCGATGCGACGGCGGAACGGTCTTGTGCGGGAAGTACAATAAAATTGAGTACCGATACGGTGGCTGAGTATTTGCGTTCTAATGTTGCTCTGTTAAAGAACATGGTTGCAAGAGGTTATTCTGATGCTAGAACCATCCTACGCCGTGTTGCTAAAATGGAGCAATGGCTGGCTAATCCTATTTTGATGGAAGCCGACGCAGATGCAGAATATGCCGATATCATTGAAATTAATTTAAGTGAGATTAAAGAGCCGATCGTTGCTGCACCGAATGATCCTGATAATGTTAAACTACTCTCAGAATGTGCAGGCGACAAAATTGATGAGGTCTTTATTGGTTCTTGTATGACCAATATCGGACATTATCGTGCTGCTGCTAAGATTTTAGAAGGAGTTGGACAAACGAAAGCGAGACTCTGGATATGTCCCCCAACTCGCATGGATGAACAACAGTTACGGGAAGAAGGCGTATATGGCGTGTTTGCTGCATCAGGGGCGCGTACTGAAATGCCAGGCTGTTCTCTGTGTATGGGCAACCAAGCACGGGTTCCTGACGGTGCGACAGTGTTTTCCACATCTACCCGCAATTTTAATAACCGTATGGGGAAAGATGCGCGAGTTTATTTGGGTTCTGCGGAACTCGCTGCGGTGTGTGCATTACTCGGAAGAATTCCCACTGTTGAGGAATATTTATCAATTGTTGCGGATAAAATTAAGCCTTTTGAGGGTAATTTATACCGCTATCTTAACTTCGATCAAATTGCTAATTTTGAAGACGAAGGTCGAGTTATTCCCCTTGATGAAATGCCCCGCATTGAGGATATTTTAGGAATGCCCGTCGGTACGACCTAACCCCCAACCCCCTTCCCTACAAAGAAGGGGGCTTTTATCTACTGATATTTTCGGATTTGATGTTAGTTTTGTCGGAAAATTGGGAACTCTAAAAAAAGAAAATACACGACAAAGCATTATGAAAGCATCAGAGACGAGTTTTCGCAATTTATTAGAGGGTACTAAGCAATTTCAGATTCCTCTTTTTCAAAGACCTTATTCTTGGAAAAAAAGCGACTGGGAAACTTTGTGGGAAGATTTAATGAGACTATATAATAATGAGATAGAAGGTTCTCATTTTCTCGGTTCCATTGTTACACAAGCACTTCCTGGAACAGCCGATAGTATATCGCCATATTTAGTAATTGATGGGCAGCAAAGACTAATTACGCTAACTATTATATTATTAAGTTTACGTTTTTATTTAAAAGAAGAAAATGCACATGGGGTCAAATTAGCTGAAGAATTATATGAATGCTACCTAATCAATAAATTTAAAAGTGACAATAATTACTATAAAGTTTTACCTACTCAAGACGATCAAGAAGTTTATAAAAAAATAATTTTAGACGAATCTATTAATGATACTTTAAAGAGTAAAATGATTTTTAAAGCCTATGATTTTTTCAGAGAACGGCTTAAAACAAAGAAATCAGAAGCAAAAATTGATTATGGAAGATATAAAAATTTATTACTAGAACGAATTGTGTTTGTCAATATCACTTCTGATGATCGAGATAATCCTTATCTGATATTTGAAAGTTTGAATAATAAAGGTCAAGAGCTAACTCAGGCAGATTTAGTAAGGAATTATATTTTTATGAAATTACCGCATAATGAGCGAGATACGGTATATGCACAAAAATGGCTTCCATTAGAAACTTCGTTTAAAAATATAATTCCCCAAGAGGATAAATTTGCCAATATTTTAACCAATTCTTTTTGGTTTTATCTTCGCAAAGATGGAGAATCTGTTAATCAAAAAGATGTATATAAAGCCATTAGAAAACACCTTGATTGCTCAAATATAAACATTAAAGATGAATTAGAGAAAATTATAAAATTTTCTTACTACTATCAACGTATGGCTTTTTCTGAGCTTGAAGAAGAAGCCAACTTAAAAAAATTTTTTACTTACTTTAATCGATTAGATTTTAGCACTTGTCATATTTTTCTTTTAAATGTTTATAATGATTATCAAGAAAAGCGTTTATGTATAAATGATTTTGTGAGAATACTAAACTATTTAGAATCATATTTTGTTCGACGTTTTTTTACTGATAAACCTACTAAATCTTTAGGAAAAATATTTGATAATCTCTATAAAGAAGTTACTCAGACAGTAAAAAATAAAAATCTGGCAACATTAGCAGATGGATTATACCAAGTTTTGGAAAGTTACGAGGGCGAAAAAATATGGCCATCAGATGATGAATTCAAGCAGGGAATAATGACAAAGTCTATATATAGTAAAAGTTCAAATGATCGAGTTAAGCTTTTTTTAGAAATTCTGGAAAGTCATCAAACTCAAGAAATAGTAAATTTTACTAATCTTAGTATTGAACATATTATGCCACAGAAACTAACTTCAGATTGGCAAAATACATTAGGTAATTCCCATGCTAAAATTCATAAAAACTTGGTTCACACTTTAGGAAATTTAACTTTGACAGCCTATAATTCGAGTTTATCAAATAGTTCATTTGATAAAAAGCTTAAATTATTCAAGGACAGTAATGTGTATCTTAATAAATATCTTTGTCAACTAAATACTTGGAATGAAGAAGAGATCAAAAACCGAGCTAATCATCTAGCTGATTTAGCGATTAAAGTTTGGCCAAGATAGATAGATTGTTCCCCCTCCACGTAGGAGGGGGCTAGGGGGCGGTAGAGAGAAATTAGGGGAGAGGTCAAAATGAAACATATCGTTACAGGACAACACATATCATCCATTAAACTACAACGCGCTAAAGAACTTCGTAGTAACATGACTCCAACAGAAAAAATTCTTTGGCAACAATTACGAAAAAATAATCTTAATGGTTTACACTTTCGTCGTCAGCAAATTATTGATGGATTTATTGTAGATTTTTACTGTCATGCAGCAGGTTTAGTTATAGAAATCGATGGCGACATTCATCAAGAGCGAGTAGAGTATGATAGGGAACGCGATGAAATTTTATCAGCTAAAGGATTACGAATATTACGGATAAAAAATGAAGAAGTAACAGAAAATATAGAAGATGTTTTAAAACAAATATTAGATGCTTGTGACCTAACCCCCCAACCCCCTTCCCTATAAGGAAGGGGGCTTTGCTCTCCTACAACTCTAAGATTTAATATAAACTCTATTTAACATTGGGAAACTGACGACGCAATAATAAAGAGTTGGTTACGACTGTCACTGAACTAAAAGCCATAAAAGCACCGGCAACCGCAGGACTTAAAATAAAACCAAAACGAGGAAGTAAAAGACCCGCAGCGATCGGAATTGCAATAAGATTATATCCTAAAGCCCAGAATAGATTCTGACGTATTTTCTGAAAAGTTCCCAAACTCAATCGAATTGATTCTACAACATCCGAAAGACGATCGCGCATCAAAATAATGCCAGCCGTTTCAATAGCGACTTCGGTTCCCCCTTTTAAAGCAATACCGATATCAGCTTGAGCTAAAGCTGGAGCATCATTAATCCCATCTCCCACCATAGCAACTAAAGAATGATTCTGGAACGATTGAATCAATTCTGCTTTTTGTTGAGGACGGATATTTGCATAAACGTGAGTAATTCCGAGTTGTTGAGCAATGGCTTGAGCAATCACGTCATGATCCCCTGTAATTAAAATAACTTCTAATCCTAAATCTTTCAATTGTCTAACCGTAGAGAGGGCATCAGGACGTAATTGATCTTGTAGAGCAATCATACCAAGCAACTGCTCATCACTCGCCAGATAAACCACCGTTTTTCCTTGCTCTAAAAGCGGTTCTGCATGATTATGAATTATCACCCCCTGAGCCTTTAACCAGTCTCTATTACCCAATAAAACCCGTTTTCCTGCGACATTTGCCGATACCCCCAAACCTGCCTCAGTTTGATAATCACTTCCCGATAAAAGAGGTAATTCTTTTTCTTGTATGGCATCGAGTATCGCTGTTGCTAAAGGATGATTCGTACCACTTTCTACTGTTGCCGCCAGTTGTAATAGAGCATCTTCTGAGACATCTGTCAAGCTAAGACAATCCGTCACTTGAGGATGTCCTACAGTGAGCGTTCCTGTTTTATCAAAAACAATTGTTTTTAAACGATGAACTTTCTCTAAAATATCGCCACCTTTAATCAAAATACCGCGTTCTGCACCGATACTCGTCCCCACTAACATCGCCGTTGGAGTCGCTAAACCCAACGCACAAGGACAAGCAATGACCAAAACTGCGATCGCAAGCTTTAAACTTAAGATCATAGGAGAAGGTGTTATCATCATCCCCATCTCGT
Source organism: Chroococcus sp. FPU101 (assembly GCF_017312365.1). Taxonomy (GTDB): domain Bacteria; phylum Cyanobacteriota; class Cyanobacteriia; order Cyanobacteriales; family Microcystaceae; genus Chroococcus. The sequence continues at coordinate 114,229 of NZ_BLJI01000011.1, read as the reverse complement.
GATTCATTTCCATCACATTAAGAACCGAGGGAAATAACTTGACACCGATAAAATACCAAAACAAAAAGGTTAGAGTCGCAAAAGTAATCACTGAGTAGGCAAAATAACCCGCAACCGTATCGACTAATTGTTGTACTGGGGCTTTCCGAGTTTGTGCTTCTTCGACAGATGCGATAATTTTGGCTAGAGTTGTATCAGAACCGATTCCAGTGGCTTGAATTGCGATCGCACCCGATAGATTTAAACTTCCTGCTGTTACAATGTCCCCAAATTGCTTGACGACAGGTATCGACTCACCCGTTAATAACGATTCATCTATTGTCGTTTCCCCAATCACCACTTTGCCATCAACTGGTATTTTTTCTCCTGGTAAAACTTTTAAACATTCACCGACTTTCACCTGTTCAACGGGAATCGCAATACCCGATTGATCTAAACTATGAGCATGACCAATTAAGTAAGCAATGGGAGGCTGTAAAGCGACTAATGCTTCTAATGCGACTCCTGCGCGACTTCTGGCCCTTGCTTCTAGAGTACGACCGAGTAAAATAAAACCGAGTAACATTACGGGTTCATCAAAAAAGCATTCCCAACCCAATTGAGGAAACACCAAAGCAATACAACTTGTTAGATAAGCACTGAGCGTCCCTAAAGCCACTAAAGTATTCATATTAGGGATTTTGTGCCACAAACCGCGCCAACCATCGACTAAAATGGGACGACCAGGAATCAATAACGCCAACGTTGCTAAAGCCCAGTGAAAACCAATATAATTTAGAATAGGAATGCTCGGCCCGCCACTATGCTCTAAATGTCCGAGTGTCGAGAAAAATAACAACAGTCCAGCAATGACTAAACCCCGTATTTGCTCTTTTTGTTCAGTTTCTCGCTTTTGCGTGGCTTTTTGACTTAATTGCTCAATGGTTTGACTAACACGAGGTTGCGAGGGAAAACCGATATCAGTGAGTTTGTCGGCTAAGTTTTCGGGTTGAACCACTTCGGGAAGATATTCAACTACGGCAACTTCTGTCACCAAATTAACACAAGCTGAAGTTACACCCGCATTCTCGCTTAATTGTCGTTCTACAGCACTCACACAGCCTGCACACTTCATCCCCTTAACATCGAGTGTAGCTGTTTTTATCGGTTGTAGCGTTGTTTTTTCTGGAGATTGAATCATAGAGGGTTTAGTTGATAGTTGAATTCCTATCCTCATGATAACAAGCGTGAATCTTCTCAAAATCCTGTGTACACTGATGTTAAGGAAACTCTGTTTAATGGTTCTTTTGTAATGATTTACACGACGCAACAACTGATTAACATATTAGACACAGAGATGCGGGCTACGTGTAATGGAGAACGTATTCTATTAAATTGTGCCAATCGCATTGATAACCCTGTTTTAGCCAAAGCATTAAACTTAGAGAAAGTGGGTAAAGTTTTTGCTTATCAAGATTTTCGTCGTCAAATTCATGAGTATCAGCGAGAATATCAGGTATCGGGTGTTATTTGGCGTGTCTGTACCTTTAATAACCAAACGATTCAATTTCCCGAAATTCATAATCAATTAATTGCCGTTTCGGGTGATAAAGAGATTTTAATGGCGGCTAAATCCTCAATTCTCGAATTTTGGCAAGAAATGACGCAAAATATGAAGTTTTGGTTAGCCGTTGATTGTCAATTCCCCATTTCAGAAAAGATGATTGCAGACTTGATTCAACAAGCAGAATGGGCTGAGATAGATGCCACTCGAACAGATCTCTATTTAGGATTATGTTGGGGAGATCCAAAAGAGTATATTTATCAATGGGCTAAACCTGAATCTGGTTGTCATCGCATTATTGCAGCAGTTAATCAACCCAGTTCAATTAAGGTTTAAGTTAAAATTAAAATTAGTTTTACTCAAAAAAGTTGAGTTCCCTAGAAATATTAATTAAACTTAAATGGCAAAAAAAGCATTTATTTGCTAAGGATTGTGGAATCACTGCCTTTAAGAAATCACTTTTTTAACTGGAGTGAATATGACTAAATCAACGATCGCATTACTGTGTTTAAGTGTAATTGGGTTGGGAGTCACACCAGTAGCACAAGCTCAAACCGTCAGCCCTTCTGGAATTACGATTATTCGAGAAGTTAGCCCCGATGTTACAGGTCGCTCGTACTATAATCGACGCTCTAACTATCGAAACTACTCAGATTATCGCAGACCGACTCAAACAAATATAATCATTATTAATAACGATTCTTACAGATCCGATGATCCTTCTCGTTTTTATCGTCGTGGACGGGGTCAAACTTTTAATCGAGATGTGATGATACAAAGAGGACGTATTGATCAGCCAACTCGATAATATTATCCTCCCAAATGCTGATTTTTTTTCTAGCACAGGAAACTTACTAAAATCTTCAAGAGCAGGTTAGAATTTAAGCGATCGCTTATGATTTCGATTATTATCCAAGACCAGATCGCTTATGCTAACTCGCAAACCAGATAACCTCGCTAATGTTCCTATTATTGTTACTGCTGTTACCGAAGAAGAACGCATTAAGCAACAAAGAATGAATGATGTTTTACTGCTTCTAGAACAGTTAGTTGAACGCGAAGAAGTTACAGTGAAAAGGATTTTGGATTGTTTGTATGATGTCGGTTCGATTAATTTAATTAATAAAAAATTTAAGACGCGATCGTTAAATCGGTTCCTCAAATGGATCGCTAAATTAACCCGTCCCACTTTCAGAGTAGTAGCTTTGTATTGGTTTAAACGCAATTGTCCTTTATTGATTACAAATTGGTTGGCGACAAAAGTAAAATTTTAAAATAAGGAGATTGACAAATCTCCTTAGTTGTGTCTATGGGCCACCAAAAATAGCGGATTCAACGTCTTGACGACTCAGAGAATATTTAAACGATCGAATCAGATCATTACCATCCTCAGCTGCATCAAGATAACGTACTGTTAATTCTTCAACGTCTAATGACAGTTCAGCTTTCCAGTTCGGACGTTCTATTGTCCAAAAATGAAGCTGCTCAGAATCTTGTTGACAGCCTAAGTCTGATAGCCATTGTTCGATAAGCGGTAAGGGATGATTATATAAAGGTGTTTCAGCCGTCGGCATCATATGATCGAGAATAAGAGGGACTATACACTAGAATAATCCTTTCTTGAATCGGTTGAGGGTTGATCGAAGAGTGGGTAACAGGAAACAGGCTATCACCTCGTAGAATAGCAACCGCGATCGCTAATAACAAGCACCCTGCCAAAGTAATTCCCATGATAAATAAAGCAAAAATTTCACCACCCGAAAGAGGTCGATCAGTCGGATCAAGATAAGCTGATCTTTTCCATCGTTCTTGATCAGTTTGATCTCGTTCTGGCGGAGCTTGAATCACATTAATACGAGAATAACCGATTTTGAGGTCATATAGAGTTCGTCGTTCTGGATTACTCAGTGTTCCATAAGCTTCATTTAAGCGTTGAAATTTAGCTGTAGCCACTGATGCAGCTAACTCAGTTGTATCTGGATGATATTGCTTACTCAATTCTCGATAAGCGCGACGAATTTCAATCGCCGAAGCAGACGGATGTACCCCTAAAATGCCATAATAGGTATCTGCCAAACGAATTGACACAGGGATCTGACGAGAAGTCGATTGCGGGTTAGATCGCTCTTGGGTCACAAGATTTTTGCTAATTACTGTTGAATGAATATTTTAACTGACTTAATTATGAAATCCTACTCTCTACGTGCTATTAAATTTTTGTTGATCATTTTAATCGCTTTGATAGCCAGTTTCCAGCTATGGAGCGTAAAAGCTGTCAATGCGGGAATTAATGACGATCGCTTTGATGGTAATATTTATGTCGTCTATGCGGGTAATGGTTCTCTCGTTCCTTCTAAAGTGGCTTTTGCGGATGCTTTAAAACGTGAAGCACCGATTATCTTGGTCTATTATTTGGATGATAGCCGAGATTGTAAACAGTTTGCGATCGTTGTTTCACGGATGCAAGAATTTTATGGAAAACTCGCTTATCTAATTCCTGTCAGCGTTGATGGAATTCAGAATAAAGCTTCCTACGCGACCAATGAAACAGGCTACTATTATCAAGGTGTTGTTCCGCAAACCGTTATTCTCGATCAAAATGGCAAAACAGTTTATAACGGTAAAGGGGTTGTTCCGTTTGAAGAAATCGATACTGCTTTGAGAAAAGTCTTTAATTTTGCACCCCGCGACAAATCTTCTACCCTAGAACGACGCTCATTTAATGAGTTTAATACAGAACTCGTCCCACAATAGTAACTAAAAGCATCCCCTCTTTTTCTGAGGGGTTATTTTTTTTTGTAACTTTTAATACAGACAAAATCTAAGTCGTATACTCAGCGTTGATCTTTACATAGTCATAACTCAAATCACAACCCCAAGCGACCCCTGTTCCAGAACCATTACCAACACAAACCGAAATCAGTACCGTATCATCTTTTAGATAAGCACCTGCGGCAGCTTGTTTAAGATAATGACTCGCGGCGGCCCGATCAAAAGGAAGAGGCTGGCCATTTTCCATCATCAGAAAATCACCCAATTTAATCATGAGGTCTTCTTGATGGAACGTTACGCCCGCACGTCCAGCCGCCCCCGCAATTCTTCCCCAGTTGGGATCGCGTCCAAAAATGGCAGATTTCACTAAAGATGAACCAACGATCGTTTTAGCAATTTTACGGGCATCTTCATCATCGGCCGCCCCTGTGACTTGTACTTCTACTAAACAAGTTGCACCTTCACCATCTCTGGCGATCGCTTTGGCTAAATACTGACACACTTCAGTCAGCATCGCTTCTAATTTTTGCCCATCTTTATTCATTTCAGTAATAGTGGCGGTTCGAGATTGACCATTCGCCAGAGCAATTAAACTATCATTGGTGCTAGTATCGCCATCTACGGTAATTTGATTAAAACTAGCATTGGCCGCACGAGTTAACATCTTTTGCCAAAGTGAAGTAGAAACCATCGCATCACACGTGACAAAAGAAAGCATCGTCGCCATATTGGGATGAATCATCCCTGAACCTTTAGCAATGCCACCAATTCGTACTGGACGACCATCGATCATTGTTTCTAGAGCGATCAATTTGGGAACTAGATCAGTTGTTACAATAGAGCGTGCTGCTGCTTCCCCCCCAGTTTCCGATAAAGCGGCGACTAGAGACGGAATCCCTTTTTCTAGGATATCCATCTTAATCCGTTGCCCGATGACTCCTGTCGAAGCGAGAAGGATGGCATCGCGATTGATCTTCAGTTCTTGGGCTAGGATTTGTGCGCTTCTTAAAGCATCGAGCCTGCCTTGTTCTCCAGTGGCTGCGTTGGCTTGACCTGCATTACATAAAATCGCTCTGGCACTGGCTTTTTTGTGGAGACTAGACCGACAATAATCGACACAAGCGGCGCGAACTTGACTCGTTGTAAAGACACCTGCGGCGATCGCGTCTGTTTCTGAGACAATTAATGCTAAATCGGGTAAACCAGAGGGTTTTAAACCTGCTGTAATTCCTGCGGCTTTGAATCCTTTAGGTGCTGTGACACTACCTTCGATCACTTGCCAATCTGTCATCTTTTTTCCCTATGAATGCTTTGAAAGATGATGCTAATTATATCAGTCAGAGGAAAATGAGTGTTTTTTTTCAAATGAGAGCTTAATTTTTAGAGTCATTTTTTAAATTTTCAAGGTGTAAAGTAGTGAGCTAGATTCCAAAAGGAATACTTTTTTGATGGGAGAAGTTAAAGTAATGTCAAGAATCAAGAAAAATGGTCGGTCTAATATCATGAAGTGTTGACAAAAAAAAGGGAGAGCTATGTTGTTAACTCTCCTCTATTATCAGGGTGCATCTACTACCATAAATATAGCATTAGTTTTCAAGAGCGATTCATCATCTATTTGACTAAAATTGATAAATCGGTTTACTAATAACAAATGTACTTATCTAGAATTAACATGGATTAATTGCAATAATTGCGAAATAGTCATCATTTCAGGAAGAAAAAACTTTAAATTAAAAACCACTGTCTTGATTTAAAATATTTCAACCCTCAAGCGTAAAAAAATATAAATCACTCTTTTTTCCTTTGTGATTTAATTTGCCTGAAAATTAAAGAACGCCCCAGGGGACGCTCTTTAGTTATTTGGCTAAAACAGAAACGTTAGTAAGTTTCAACGTGCCACCGATGTTCTTTTTTCATCTGTTTGACGAAATCAGACCATTCAATGCCATTGCTTTTAGCGATCTCGCCTAATGCTTCTTCGATACCGTCTTCCATGCCTTTGAGTCCACACATATAGGTATGGGTTTTAGGACTTTGCATCATATCCCATAACTCTTGTGCGTGTTCGGCGACGCGGTGTTGAATATACATCCGTCCACCTTCAGCATTTTGTTGTTCACGACTGATAGCATAGGTGAGACGGAAATTGTCTGGATATTCAGCCTCTATTTGTTCCAAATCTTCTTTGTAGAGAATATTAGCGGTATAAGGAATTCCGAAAATCAGCCAAGCCAAGCCTTTAAACTTATAATCTTCGTGTTGTTCTTTAAACATCCGCCACAAATAAGCACGGAAGGGGGCAATTCCAGTTCCTGTTGCTAACATGATGATGGTTGCATCTTCATCAGGCGGCAGTAACATTTCTTTACCGACAGGCCCTGTGATAGCGACATCGCCACCAACTTCTAAATTACAGAGAAAAGTCGAACAAACACCGTAGACGGTTTCCCCAGATTCGGGATGCTTGTATTCTAGCTGACGGACGCACAGTGAAACGGTTTGATCATCAAGTTTATCACCATGACGAGTCGAAGCAATAGAATATAATCTAAGCTTTTGCGGTTTGCCGTTGGCATCGGTTCCTGGTGGAACAATGCCGATACTTTGTCCTTCTATATAGTGCAGATCTCCACCAGAAAGGTCAAAAGTGAGGTGTTGAACAATACCGAGTCCACCCTCTGCAACTAAAGAATAGTTTTCAATACATTTGCCAATAAAAGGTTTATTGGGACGGTAGATATTTACTGGAATATCCGTATTTTTGGCTTTCGCTTGTGTCATAACTTTACCGTTTGTTTTTTCCGTACTTTGCGGTTGTGCAGAAGTTGACAAGGGTTTGGCAGGCGATGATGTAGCTGTCTCTTGTGAAGGAGCATCACCATTTAAAGGTTTGATACTGACGATTTGACCCCCCATTCGGATAATGCGACGCATTTCCTGATTCATTCGACGATAAGGAACAGTAAAGAATACGCTACCACTTCGACGAATTGGGCTTGTTGAATCGTTTTCCCCATTCTGACTTAGCCCCACCACTTCATAGACAAATAGACGGTTTTCTGCTGCACCAGTACTGTACATATTTTAATAACTCCCAACGACAGTCAAAATTATTGCCACATAAGTTTAGCCTACCATTGGTAGATCTGGTACGGGGCAGTCGGGAAGGAATTCGATTGAAAAACCGTCATTCTTGATTGCTATGTCCTTTCCAAGGTAAAAAATTTTTTCGACAAAAACTGTTAAAATTGCATCAGTTTTATTTTTTCTTTACTAAAAGACGCATAAAACCTTAGCATAGTAACAAACCAAAGATTATCTCAACTGAGTCTTAAGCTTGTAAGGGATATGGGCTTCTGGTATGATTTACAGGTAGTGTGAGCGTGTTTTATACTCATTTACACTAAGCTTAAGTCAATATTCCACCAGAACAATCTAAAATCTTAATGAAGATAGATGACCTAAAAAGCTTGGAAATCGGTGTGCTTAAATCGTAAGGGTTAACAATCAGTTTGGCATTAGAGGGAAGCTATGACCACTCAGCAAGACCGCGTGGTTCTTATTGGTGTCGCCGGTGATTCCGGTTGCGGTAAATCAACTTTTTTACGTCGATTAACAGATTTATTTGGATCTGAGTTTATGACAGTTATCTGTCTAGATGACTATCATTGTCTCGATCGTTATCAAAGAAAAGAACAAAAAGTTACAGCGCTCGATCCTAGAGCAAATAACTTTGACCTAATGGCAGAGCAAATCAAAGCTCTAAAAGAAGGTCAATCGATTATGAAACCAATTTATAATCATGAAACAGGGTTGCTCGACCCTCCAGAAAGAATCGAGCCTAACAAGGTTATCGTGATTGAAGGTTTACATCCTTTATATGATGAGCGTGTTCGTTCTTTAATAGATTTTAGTGTTTATCTAGATATTTCTGAAGAAGTCAAAATTAACTGGAAAATTCAAAGAGATATGGCAGAAAGAGGACATACTTATGATGATGTCATCGCTGCGATTAATTCTAGAAAACCTGACTTTACGGCTTATATTGAGCCACAAAAACAATATGCTGACGTTGTTCTTCAAGTCTTACCCACAAAATTGATTGAAGATAATGAAAGCAAAATTTTACGAGTACGCTTAGTTCAAAAAGATGGTGTGGAAAATTTTGAACCCGCTTATCTGTTTGACGAAGGATCTACCATTGATTGGCGGCCTTGTGGACGTAAGCTAACTTGTGCTTTTCCTGGTATTAAGTTATATTATGGCCCTGATAATTTCTTGGGTAATGAAGTTTCACTGCTTGAACTTGATGGTCAATTCGATAATCTTGAAGAAATGATTTATATCGAAAGCCATCTGAGCAAAATTGGAACTAAATACTATGGAGAAATGACGGAATTATTGCTCAAACATAAGGATTACCCCGGTTCTAATAATGGTACTGGCTTATTCCAAGTTTTAGTCGGCCTAAAGATGAGAGAAACCTACGAAAAATTGATCGCACCGATTAAAGAAACAGCTAATGTTTAGTAATTAGCTATAATTTACAGATTTGTAGGGGTTTGGTTGCCAAACCCTTATTTTTTTATTAAATAGAATTAAAGTAAATCTTGCATCGAGGCTTTTGATGTACACACCGCAAACTAAATCAAATCTTTACGAAACAGATTTTTATGCTTGGACACAAAAGCAAGTTTTTTTACTCCGTACTTATCAATGAAGTCAACTATATTTAACAAATCTTATTGAGGAAATCGAAGCTTTGGGAAAGCAGCAACCTCAAGAACTGCGAAATAGACCAAGGATCTTACTCGCTCATTTGTTGAAATGGGAATATCAACCACAATATCGGAGTCGGAGTTGGTTAGCAATGATTCGTGTACAACGTCGGGATATAGTACGATTACTTGAAGATAATCCTAGTCTTAAACCGTATTTAGATGAAGCGGTCAAAGAAGCTTATGAAAATGCTAAAGATTTAGCAATGGGAGAAACAAACCTACCTTTAATAATATTTCCCCTTGAATGTTCTTACAATTTAGCCGAAATTTTTGATAATTACTTTTATCCTGGTGAACCTAGTGAGTTAAACGAGTGACAAATACGCTATTTTTCCAGAAATCTTGGAGTAAATGGGGTGGATGATGAATCGATTTCTTTTGCAATACACTACGAATTTTCCAACTGATAAAACCAACTAACCAGAGAAAATCAGCTACAATAGCATACCACCAACCATGATTTTTAATAAAATAACGTCGTCTAGAATTAAACCAATATTGGGGAAGACGCTTCGGTATGGTATTGGGTTGATCAACGCCTGAACTTTGTCCAACTAGATGAATGACTCGACTTTCGGGAACATACCAACAACTCCACCCCATGCGTTTTGCTTGTAAACAAAAATCGACCTCTTCATAATACATAAAATACTCTTCATCCATCAAACCTACTGATTCAAACACTTCTCGACGAACTAAAAAACTAGCACCCGATACCCAATCAATTTGACACTGAGATGTCGGAATGGCGGGCGCAACAACCCATTTAGATAATAATTTAGTCACAACACCAAGCTGTAATCCTCGATCTAATTCGCTCCAAATGCTATGGAAACGGAACGCGGAATGTTGAACCTCCCCATCAGGGGATTCTAAGCGACTTCCTGCAATCCCTACTTGTGGATGCTGATTCATAAAATCAACTAAACTTTTGATAGCACCCGAAAGTACGATCGTATCTGGATTAAGCAAGAGAAAATAAACAGGAGGTGAACTAGATTTAAGAATCGGGCGAATTGCCAAATTATTCCCAAAAGCAAAACCACCATTATGATTTGAGGCAATCACCGACACCCAATTGCTCCAATTTTGAGTAGAAATCGCTTCTTGAATTTGTTCTACTGAGCGATCGCCACTATCATTATCAACGACAATTACTTGTGTTTCGGGTAAAGACTGGATTTCTTGAACTAGAGAGTTTAAACAGTCGATCGTCAGTTGAGGCGTGCGATAGTTGACGATAATAATTAATATTGAAGAAGTCGGATCTAAAGAATTTTGGGGCAACATATAAAGATAGACAAAACACAGAACAATATTAATACTAAAAGTTCTGAGAGTAAATCATATGATGCAAGAAACAGAAATTGGTATCGTTGTTATTGGACGCAATGAAGGTGAACGACTTCGCCGTTGTCTAGTATCGGTTTTAGACAAAGCAACCAACATTATTTATGTCGATTCGGGTTCAACGGATGATAGTGTCGAAATGGCTAAATCTTTATCTGCTCATGTGGTTGAACTGGATCTCTCAATTCCTTTTACGGCAGCGCGGGCTAGAAATGCGGGTGTGACACGTCTACTTCAGGTTAATCCCAATGTTGAATATGTTCAATTTGTGGATGGAGACTGCGAAATCGTTTCAGGATGGCTAGAAGCAGCCCAACAAGAACTTAAATTACGTCCTGATGCTGCGATTGTTTGTGGACGGTTGCGGGAACGTTTTCCCGAATATTCTCTCTATAATCGTTTGTGCGATCTCGAGTGGAATACTCCCATAGGTGAAATGAAAACTTGTGGTGGAATTATCATGATGCGTGTTGTTGCTTTACAACAAGTCGGAGGGTTTAACCCAGAATTGATCGCAGGTGAAGAACCTGAACTCTGTGTAAGATTACGTTACTCAGGTTGGACAATCTGGCGTATTAAGGAGGAAATGGCTTATCATGACGCGCAAATGCTCCATTTTCGTCAGTGGTGGACACGGAGCATTAGAGGGGGTTATGCTTATGCTGAGGGTGCATGGTTACACGGGAAACCGCCTGAGTATCATTGGGTTAGAGAAAACCTAAGTATCGGATTTTGGGGGCTGATTTTTCCGCTATTTGTTTTGTTATTGGCGATGTCTACTCACGGTTGGGCTTTAACCTTGTTCGGGATTTATCTTTTATTGATTTATCGAATTTATCGAGGGAAGAAAAAAGAAGGATTAAATCACCAAGATGCTTTTTTCTATGGTTTATTTTGTGTTCTTAGTAAATTTCCTCAAGTTTATGGTCAACTTAAATTCTATTTAGGTCGTTTAATTGCAAGGAAATCAGGTTTAATTGAGTATAGAGCTTAAATTTCTTCCTGACCCAATGCTTTCGTTATTTTGATGACAAACGTTTAAAATGTAAAGAAAATTGCTTGATTAAAAAAGGAATATATGAGAGTTTGGCTTGTTACTTGTTTAATCTTGTTTACTTTAGTGCAATTTTATGAATGGGCAAAAGGATTTATCTTACCTTTACCGATTTATGTTTTAGCAGGTGCCTTTTTATCGCTTGCTTCAAATTATAGTAAAATTCCCTCCTTACCTAACCAAACGATGATAGATGACCAATCCACTAAGATTCAAGAGTAACTAATGATATTCGTCAATAAATTGGCGAGTATTCTAAATTGAACAATTTCCCAATCTTGCCAATGATAGGGGGTGTGACAATGATGAATACAGAGTAAACCCCAGACGGAAGCTTGAGAGAATAGAGGTATTCGTAAAATGGCGCGTGTTTGTAATTGTACGAGAGAAGTGATTGCTTTTTCTGGAAGATGACAGGCTAACAAATCAGCGATCGCCAGAAGGGTTTCGGGTGACTCGTACTTGTTTAGTCCGAGATTAGGCAGCGATAATTCTTGTGTCGAGAGAATATCTTTTTTTGTCACTTCGAGTCGGGTTGTTCCATTGAAGGAATAGAAAATTACACGATCCGCTTGAGCAATGTTGCGAGTTTGGGTCAGAATTGTTTCTAAAGAGAGATCGGATAATTGAAAAGATTGGGTAATTTGCTCAAAAAGTTGTGTCCACTGCTCTTGTTTTTGTAATCTATCCTGTAGACTTTCGAGTTGTTGCAAAGCTTGATTGGTTGCTAAAAGACGTTTAACTCGTTGTGCTAATACTGCCCAGTGAATCGGTTTTGTGATATAGTCAACAGCCCCTGCGGTAAAGGCTTGAGCAATAGAATCTTGATCATCAAGTGCAGTAATCATCAGAATGGGTATTTGTTCGCCGTTGTCATTTTTTCGCAGTTCCTCGCAACAAGTAAACCCATCCATTTCGGGCATGACGGCATCTAGTAAGATCATATTCGGATGATAGCGATGATATTCAATCAGACATTGTTGACCATCTTTTGCTTCAATCACACGATACCCCTCTTCCTCCATCGCGACTCTTAAAAGTGTGCGTGTTGCGCGATCGTCATCGACAATTAGAATTAAGGGAATATCAGTCGCCGTGTCTTTCGTTTTCATGAGTTGAGATTAACTAAGTCTTCAGATAGATTGAATCTTCGCTAGTTGTAGCTTAAGAGCCTTGCAGACTTGATTATACTCAGTTTCTAAAACTAAAAATTTTTCGTTAACTCCAATGAGGTTTTCTGAACGTGCAATTGTTTCAATTTCCTGACATAAAGAGGCGAAAGATATTGCCCCTAATTGTAGACTAGACGAGCGAAGGGCGTGAATCGCTTGCCAAAGAGTAGCAGAATCATTTTGGCGAATTGAAGTAGCGATAACTTCTAGACGTAAAGCAGAATCTTCGATATAGTGATTGATCAACTCACTCAACAGTTTTGGAGCGCGTTTACCTGCCATTGCTTGTAGAGAATCAAGGATTTTTTGATCTAAAAGCGATTTTTCGGCAGTTAGGCGGGGGATTTGACTTAAAATACGGCGTAAATCTTCTAAACGGACAGGTTTCGCCAAATAATCATCCATACCTACTTCTAAACATTTTTCTCGATCGCCTTGCATCGCGTCAGCAGTCATAGCGATAATTTTGGGACGATTTTCGGCTTGATAGTCTTGCTGAAGACGAGCAGTTGTAGTTAAGCCATCCATTTCGGGCATTCTAACATCCATCAAAATCACATCATAGGTTTGACGATACAAGGCTTGTAAGACTTCTAATCCATTACTCACTACATCCGCTAAATAGCCTAATTTTTCTAATTGTAATCGGATCACTTCTTGATTAACGGTGACATCTTCGGCGACTAAAATGCGTAGCGGGTGGCTTTCTCCTAAACTCAAACGTTTTTGATTTCCTACAGATTGCGTGATTTTAATCGGTCTTTCTGTCAAAATCCGTACTAAAACTTCAAAAAGCTGTGCTTGTTGGATGGGTTTGGTTAAAATTGCGGAAAATTTAAGTTTTTCGACTTGTTTAGATTCGGGTTTCCCGAGAGAACTGAGCATAACGATCGGAAGATCTTGATAATTGGCTTTTTGCCGAATTTCTTGCGCCAAGGTTAAGCCATTCATTTGAGGCATATTCATGTCGAGTATCGCTACATCAAAGCTGACACCGCGTTCTAGCCATTCTAAAGCGCGATAGCCCGATTCTACGGCACAGGTAAACATTCCCCAAGATTGAGCTTGTAGGGTCAAAATTTTCTGATTGGTAAGATTGTCATCAATAATTAATAATCGTTTACCTCCTAAAGTTTCTTCGGCGTTCTGAGAATTAGCAGGAGAAGAACTGGGCGCGGCTTTAGCAATGACTGTACAGTAGAAAGTTGAGCCTTTCCCTTCAACGCTATGAACCCACATTTTACCGCCCATCATTTCGGTAAGACGTTTACTAATGGCTAATCCTAATCCCGTTCCGCCATATTTACGAGAGGTAGATGCGTCAATCTGGCTAAAGGATTGAAATAAACGATCCATGCGATTTGTGGGTATGCCAATTCCTGTATCTTTAACAGCAAAACGAATTTCATACAATTCGGAGTCATTCTCTAAATTTTCTGGATTTAGTTTAGCGGTGGCGTTGACATAAACCACGACTTCACCAGATTCAGTGAATTTGACGGCATTACTTAATAAATTGACCAGAATTTGGCGTAAACGGGTGACATCACCAACGATCGCGGTTGGAGTTTGCGGTTCAATTAGATAAGCGAGTTCTAATTTTTTTTCTGAGGCTTGAGGAACAAATAAACGCAAAGCCTCTTCTATACAAAGACCTAATTCAAAGGGTTGTTCTTCTAGTTCTAATTTACTGGCTTCAATTTTGGCAAAGTCGAGAATATTATTAATCATGGTCAACAGGTTTTCGCTACTGCTACGAATAATGCTGACAAATTCTCTTTGTTGGCTATTTAGTTTAGTATCAATGAGTAAACCCGTCATACCTGTCACAGCATTAAGAGGAGTTCGTAATTCATGACCAATCATGGCTAAAAAGCGACTTCTAGCTAAGTTTTCGGCTTGTTCTTGGAAATTGCTTGATGGGAGTGCATTAACAGATTGATTGATTTGCTGTTGTTGAAGGGAAAGTTGCGTCACTACCGATTGTAAATTAGATTCTAATTGACCAAAAGGATTATATTCATCTTCTAAAATCGGTTGAGTTAGATAAGATTTACTGGTTTTATACGTCCATTGAGCCAAATTTTGTAAGGGGGCATAAATTTCACGGTAGAAAATAATAAATAAAATAATGCCTAAACTCGTGCTAACCAAAAGAGATTTGAAAATGATGATTTGCATTTCGTTAAAAATTTCTCTTTTTCTAGGTTCAACCGAATAACCTAGACGAATTTCGCCGATATATCGTTGAGTATTGATGATGGGTCTACGGAATTCGCGGATTTTGCGATTCATTTTTAGAGCGTTGACGATGCCAAGTACATCTAGATTTTGATAATCTTGGTCTTGAAATGTAATGTTAAAATACCCAGGGTTTAGAAAACTACTTAATACTTTACCTTGATTGTCAATGACGATCGTATAAACCAAATTAGCGTCAGCACTCGTTTGTCGCAAGAGCCGAGTATAAGCCAAATCCTCGAATTTTAAATCTGATTCTTGGGTGATGGCACTCAAGAAATTCCCGACTTCTTCTACTCTTTGTTCTAAATTAGTAATTCTTTGTGTATAATCCCAGCCTGCTTGTATCGTTCCAAGGACAATTTGGCTTCCTACTAATAAAATACTGGTCAGTCCTAAGTAGCGAAAGGCCAGATTACTGCTCAGTTGATATAGTTTAGTTTTCTTATTCTTCATATTTTTGGCGTGCGGGTTAGGGGATGTGTCCTCCTAGCTTTACAAAAGAAAAGCTAATTTTACTTAATACTTTGAGTGAGTAGTATCATATTAAACCTAATTATGTATACATTGCCTTGACAGGTGATAAATTTTGATTAAACAAATCTTAGCCTTAGAAGATTTTAAATTACTTACCCAAATGAAGCAAAGCAATTTTACTATATTTTTCGTGCCTTTTCTAAAAAATCCAGACAAGAACTTCAACAATCTTTTAGGCGAGACGCTAGTAGATTGTTAGTGGCTTGTAAACTAACTTAATATAGAGTTTGAGTCAAAACGTATTTTAAAGCTATGATTTAGCGCACACCTAAACTGTGTTTTAGGTCTTGGATTAAAAATAATTTAAAATTACAATTGAATCGTCAACTATTGATTCTTGATTCAATTTCACTCAAGCACAACGTTTAGGTAAATACAACTTATGGCTAAACGCTCTCTCAAATCTACGCCACTCGGTATTATTAAGGCTAAGGAGGCATTTGACAATAAAGGCTGGACTCAAGAAGATTTAGCCTCAGAAGTCAATTTATCGAGCCGTCAATCTATTTGGAAGTTTTTTACGGGTCGTCCGATTGAACGTTACTTATATAAAGAAATTTGTTTTAAACTTGATCTCAACTGGGAAGAAATAGCGGATTTACCAGACGAACAGCGTTTAGCTTTACTGATGTTGGCTAAAGAAACTGTAAATGCGAATGCTGGTCTTGAAAGTTTGGTCAAGTTTTACGCTCTCAACTCAAAGAGCAAATTCTAGCTCAATGTAATATATTGCAATCGGCTTTTGATTTAACTCAACCGCTTTTAGAGCAAATTTATGTACTGATTAATATCTTACCTCAACCCAGTAATCAAAGATGGTTAGAAATCTCCGATTTACAAGATATTCAATCGGCTTTTTTTCGTCCTAATTTAGCTTCAAATAATCAAGAATCGCTCCCCTGTATAGAAATGATTAGTCAACACGATAAAATGATCATTTTGGGTAAGCCAGGAGCAGGGAAAACAACTTTTTTACAATACTTAGCTTTACAATGTATTCAAGAACTCTATAAAGCTGAATTAGTTCCGATTTTTATTCAATTGAGAAGCCTTGATCTAGACATAGCTGAGGGACAAGAATGGAGTTTAGTTAAGTATTTAGTCCAGCTTGGTCATCGTTATACTTTAAGCCAAGAACAAATAATGATTTTAATTGAACAGGGAAAATTTTTATTGTTACTTGATGGTTTTGATGAATTGAGCGATTCTGAAAACGAGTTTATTTTTAAAGAAATTAGTCAGTTTGCCAAAAGTTATTATAAGAATGTCATTTTTTTAACCAGTAGAAGTGGCATTCAAAAATATCATTTTCAAGGATTTAATTATGTAGAAATTTCTGATTTTAATGCAGAACAAATTAAAGAGTTTTCTCAAAAATGGTTTGTGGCTACTGCAACAAATAAAGCAGAAGGATTAATCAAAGCAGAACAGTTTATTGAGCAGTTAGAAAAAGCGAATAATCAACCGATTCGAGATTTAGGCGTTACTCCTATTTTACTGAATTTAATTTGTTCAGTATTTAAAGAAAAAGCTAGTTTTCCGACTAAAAGAGCTAAACTTTATCAAGCGGGTTTAGATATTCTTTTAAAAAAATGGGATCAAGCAAGAGGAATTCAACGAGATCAGATTTATCGTTATCTTTCTTTAGCTGACAAAATTAAGTTACTTAGTCAGATTGCCGCTACTACTTTTGAACAAAATAATTATTTCTTTGAAAGTAGCGATATTTTATATTTAATTGAAGACTACTTAAAAACTTTACCAAATGTTAAAAGTGATTCTGAAACGCTATGGCTTAATAGTGAAGCAGTTTTAAAAGCAATTGAATTTCAGCATGGATTATTAGTAGAAAGAGCTAAAGATATTTATTCATTTTCTCATTTAACTTTTCAAGAATATCTAACGGCTAGAAAAATTGTAGCTAATCATGCGCCTCATATTTTACAGCAAGAGCTATCGAATTTAGTATCTCATACTCATGAGCTTCGTTGGCGAGAAGTAATTTTACTCACCGTCAGTATGCTATCTAATGCTGATTTTATGCTGCAAGAAATGCGACGACAAATAGATGTTTTAGTAGAACAAGACAAGACTTTACAAGAATTTTTAACCATTATTGCAGAAAAAGTGAAATTGCTCCAAACTCCTTATCGTGCTTCTGCGGTACGAGCTTTTTATTTTACTTTATTTCAGAATCGTGATTACAATTTAGCTGTCTCATTAGATGTGAGGTTTGCAAGTTTAGATAATCTACCAGAAGCTATTAATTTAGATTTAACTTTAGTTCGTGCTTTAACCGATAGTTTAACTCTTCTCAAAAGCTCGGAGTTAAATATGAAAAAGTTTTTAAACTTTTATTTTTCTTTAGATATTGAAAAAAAATTTGTTTTAGATCCTATTTTTAATCAAGCACTACAAAGTTTAAAAAGTGAACTTCCTAATTTAGAAAATAAAAAAGAAATTCAAGTTTGGCTACAAAACAATGGACAAGAATGGGTCGAAAAATTACGCAATTTTTTGTGGCAATATCGTCAGCTTGGCTATGATTTAAACTTATCTACTTCTCAACAACAACAATGGCAACAATATTATCGAGCAAATCAGTTTTTAGTAGAGTGTCTTCAAAGTGATTGTCAAATGACTAATGATGTTCGTGAATTAATCGAAGATTCTTTATTGTTGCCTTCGCCAACTCAATAATTATTATTTTTCTTCTAAGAATTACCACTACCTAAGATAAATAAGCTGATTAATGTTCCACTATTCCATAGACTGTGTAAAAGCATCGAAGATAATAAATTTTTAGAGCGAGTATAGACAAATCCAAGAACGATACCTAATGTAGCTAGAGGTAGCACTTCAGATAAATTAAGATGTGCTAAAGCAAAAATTAAGCTACTGACTACAATTGCACCCCATACAGGTAAATATCGAGTTAAAGAAGGCAGCAAAAAGCCTCTAAAAATGACTTCTTCAAAGAAAGGTGCTGCTACAGATGCGGTGATGAAAAAGATAATCAGAGCGATTTTATCTTGTGATTCTAAGGCTAATAATAATAATGGGTTACTACCTCCTAAACCATGCCAAATTTGTTGATTAACTAAAGAGATAATAACGACTAATGGAAAAGCGACAAAATACCCCCCTAAACCCCATAAAATCCAATTACTGAACACATTCAGTTTAAACCAATTTTTGGGTAAAGGGAAAAAAGGTTTAATCGAAAAATATAAAACGAGAATACCCGTAATTGCCATTGTTAAATAGCTAATTAGCACATAAACAGCTTTGTAACGTAAATCTAAACTAGCAACACTTAATTTAAATGAACTTCCAATAATTCCAAAAGCAACGGGTAAAATAATTTGTCCAATTAAGAAAAAACCAGCAATTAAAACGCTCCAAATCACCTCCCAATCCCAAGGTGTTTCCCAAGCTAAATCATTATTAACTGCTAAGATTGCTGATTTTCCTTGCAGAAATCGCTGAGTAATAAGTATTACCAGAATACCAATTCCTAATAAACCACTAATAATCGGTATTCCTCCGACTAAAGCAAGTTTAATTATTGCTTGATTGGCGATTTGTGCATCTTGATTTTGTAAACTTAATAACTCAGTTTTGCGATTTTCGATTTGATAAAGTTGTTTTAAAGCTTGATTGCGAAACCATCCTTTTAGATTCGTTTGAATTACTGTCTCGCTATTGTCTAACACTTGCAGGGGTTGATTCCATAATGCTTTTAAAACTGTAGCTGTTTCGATAATATTAGATTTAATCGTTTTATTATCTGATGTTTTAATGAGATTATCCCAAATGTTAATTGCTTCTACTGTATTTCCTTGTTTAGCTTCAATTATTCCCAAGCTAACATCAACTTTTTTTAAGAAAACTTTGTCCTGATTGATTTGTTTTTCGAGTTCCTGTTGCTCTGAATTTACATTTAATTTAGTTTTATTTAGTAGATGATCGCTTCTATCTGTTTTAAGTGAGTTGCTCGAAATTTTAATATTTTCTTGAGTGAGATTTTTGACTTCTTGATATTGACTTTTTGCTGTAGCGTAAGGATTCGCTCCTAATAAAACATTTTGGGCTGAACCTAAATCTCCTGTACCTTCGGATAATTCGGCTGCTTGTAAAATTAAGTTAGTTTGATAAAGTTGTAAATTAGATTGTACTTGAGGCTGATTGACACTACTCACTAAAGCTAATATGACGGGGAATAGTGAAATAATGGTGACGATAACAATCAGTATTTTTTTAATGGTCATGTATAGATGAATAGAACTCTCTTTTTATCATACTAAGCTTTTTATAAAAAAGAAAGTTATCTATTTTAGATTAAGTTTTTTATCAGACTTTAGAAAAATCATTATCAATAATTTGTCGAACATCCAGCATAATTTTAGAAAAGTTTGTGGAGGTAAAAATGGGAACATGAATAAATAAAACTTGACGTGTTGAAGACGTATTTTGTAAATGGCTTAAAACTTGGTAATATAAACCCTCACAAACAAATTGTCCCGCATCATGACTAATACTGGTATAAGAGAGTTGATTCACTAATTGCGATAAATTGACAGTCGTAAAAATTTTTTGATTATTGCCTCTTGCATTTGATTCTAGCGTAAGATGGTAGCGACGTTCTGCCATGCCACAACAAATAATCAATTCTGGATTAAGTTGTTCAATTGCTTTAATAACTCTTTCGCTGGCTCTCGGAATCTCGACGGGTAACTGTCGTACAAAATGCCAATTTTGCTCCAATAAAGTTTTTTTTTGTAGTTGAATCAACAGATCATCAGAAGCGTTAGATAATTGATGGGATAGCCAAGTATCAAAAGAGGTTAAAAGAATTTTTGTACTCATTTTAAGCGAATTAAAAAAATTCTTGGGCAAATTTTAAGTACAA
Source organism: Chroococcus sp. FPU101 (assembly GCF_017312365.1). GTDB lineage: Bacteria > Cyanobacteriota > Cyanobacteriia > Cyanobacteriales > Microcystaceae > Chroococcus. The sequence goes on along the minus strand of NZ_BLJI01000011.1, from coordinate 93,867 downwards.
TAAGAGTAAGCTTTTATTATACCAACTGCTTTCAATGTCGATTATTGCTGTCATAGATTATGATATGGGAAATTTACATTCTGCTTGTAAAGGAATTCAACAAGCAGGTGGCACACCCAAAATTACAGACTCCCCACGAGAAATAGCTTTAGCTGATGCAGTAATTTTACCTGGCGTTGGTTCTTTTGATCCTGCGATACAACAAATTAGAGCGCGTCATCTCGAAAAACCGATTCAAGATGCGATCGCAAGTGGTAAACCTTTTTTAGGGATTTGTCTGGGTTTACAAATTCTTTTTGATGGTTCAGAAGAAGGCACAGAAGCGGGTTTAGGAATTATATCAGGCATGGTACGCCGTTTTCGTTCTGAACCGAATGTAACGATTCCTCATATGGGTTGGAATCAACTTAACATGACTCAACCCTCATTACCCTTGTGGCAAGAGTTACCCCATAATCCCTATGTTTATTTCGTACACTCGTACTATGTTGAACCGAGTGATCCGAGTGTGAATGCAGCAATGGTGACACACGGATCACAAACGGTAACCGCAGCGATCGCACGTGATAATATAGTGGCTGTACAATTTCACCCCGAAAAATCAGCCGCTAGTGGTTTAAAAATTCTGTCTAATTTTGTTAGTCAGATTCGAGAAAAAGTCGCTGTCTAGTAAGTAATTAGGGTTTTTGTGTACCATCTGGCATCGTTGCACCACTCAAATCAGCATCTTGTAAGTTAACATCTTGTAGATTCGCTGACAATCATTGTTTTATTGAACGATGGGGGGATATGTTTTTGTGGATCGACTAACACCTCTAACAGTGAAGAAGCAATTATTTTCACTTCTTGGGGGGTTAAAGCAGGAACTTGAGCTAAAGAGGGTGCGTTGATATATTCTTGTACTAAACAAAAACCCTGATCTACTTCAAATGAATCAAGATAGCGAGGAATATTTTCGCAATAGAAAGAGCGTAAAACTTTAATTTTGATTTGATAAGTTTGATAATTACTCCAACTGGTTTCAGGTTGAGTAAACTGGTAATGTTTAATCACTACAAATTGCTGAGTCAAACGATGATGAGCAAGATAAGTTACTCTACAACCTGCTTTGTTTTTGCCTAAAATTTTTTGTATCTGATAATGATGGTGAAAACAATCAGGATATTGATTCATCGAGTTTTAAGAGCGCGATCCCTCCTCTTTTCTTAGGGTATCTATCAGAACTCAAAAAATTATAGATTAAGTTTTATTCATCAATCACTGCATTACGATCGAGTAATAAAAGGTTTCGCAGTTGATCGGTATCTAATTCAGTGAGCCAATTTTCACCCGCATCAACTGTTTGTTCGGCTAACTGTTTTTTGCTTTCAATCATGTCATTTATTTTTTCTTCTAGTGTACCAGTACAGACAAATTTGTGTACCTGAACATTACGTTTTTGTCCAATGCGAAACGCTCGATCTGTTGCTTGATTTTCTACCGCAGGATTCCACCAACGATCAATATGAAAAACATGATTAGCACGGGTTAAGTTTAAACCAGTTCCACCTGCTTTTAATGATAGGATAAATAAGGGTGGCCCGTTGGGATCATTTTGAAAGCGATCAATCATTTCTTGTCGTTGTTTCTGGGGAATTTGTCCGTATAAAAAGAGAACTTCTCTACCTAATGTTTGAGATAAATAAGCTTGCATCAGTTTGCCCCATTCCGAAAACTGAGTAAAAATAAGAGCGCGATCGCCTTCTGTTAATAATTCTTCTAACATCTCTACTAGACGTAAAAGTTTCCCCGATCTTTGGGCTGAATTTACGTGATCTTCTTTTAAAAAGTGCGACGGATGATTACAAATTTGTTTGAGTTTTACGAGAAGACTTAGAATTAAACCTCGTCGTTGGATTCCCGATTTTTCTTCTATTTCTAATAAGGAGCGATCCACAAGGGTTTGATATAAGTTCGCTTGTTCTTCAGATAACCCACAAAAGACATTCATTTCCTGTTTTTCGGGTAAATCTTGAATAATTTCTTGATCGGTTTTGAGACGACGTAAAATAAAAGGACGTACCAGCGATCGTAATGTTTTAAGTGATTCGCGATCGCCATATTTTTCAATCGGAATAGCAAACCGACGCTGAAAAAAGGATTGATTTCCTAAAAAACCTGGATTTAAAAAATCTAAAATTGACCAAAGTTCAGCTAAACGATTTTCGACGGGAGTTCCTGTTAAAGCAATCTTAAAATCGGCTTTTATATTGCGTACTGCTTGTGCTTGTTTAGCTTGCGGATTTTTTATATTTTGTGCTTCATCTAAAACAATTCCTTGCCATTCAACTTGGGCTAATGTTTCAGCATCACGATAAACTAAAGGATAGCTGGTAATGACTAAAGTTTTGTCTTGAATTTCTCTAGCAAAAGCTTTTCCTTTTTTGCGTTGATTTCCTTGATGAATAATCGTTGAAAGTGTTGGCGCAAATTTATGTACTTCCCTTTCCCAGTTATTGACTACAGAAGTTGGACAAACAACTAAAGTCGGTTTAACTAACATTTCCTCAGCTTTTAAATTGAGTAAAAATCCGATTAGCTGAGGCGTTTTACCTAATCCCATGTCGTCCGCTAGACACGCCCCCAAACCCCATTTTTCAAGAAACGCCAGCCAACCTACACCTCTAGCTTGATAGGGTCGCAATTCTCCTTTAAAACCTGCTGGTTTTTCAATCGGTTCAATCGATTGATTATCCATTAAATTGTTAATTAAACTTTTTAAAACTCCTGATGCTTCAAAATTAACGACGGGTAATTTAGCAATCACATTACTATCACCCATACTCATGCGCAAAGCATCTTCTACTGATAAATTAATCGTTTCGTAGGTTTGATTTAAAATTTCTTGTGCCGCTTTAACATCTGTTGGCTGTAACATTAACCATTGCTCATCAACTTTAACAATTGGTGAACGTTGTTGCAGTAATTTTTCCAAATCTTGACGAGAAATCACTTCATCACCCGCCATGACTTTTAAGTTATAATTCAATAAACTTTTTAAGCTTAAACGTTCGCCTTTTTTGGGAGTAACTTCGGCTTCGATTTTAATCCCTAGACGTTGTTCGCTATTTCCTAAAGCTAATCCTGGTGGTAAGATAACACCTAAGCCATTATCTTGTAGTTGCCAAGCAATTGATTTAATAAATTGATAAACTTGAATCGGATCAACTTCGCATTTAGTCGGTTGACTTTCTAATAAGCTTTTTGCAATAGGTTCATAAAGACGTGATGCTAAACCCAACCCTTTAAGTAAGGTTTCTTGCGGTTGGTTCACCTCTCTACCGCTAAAGTTAAAAGTATCGCTGTTATTTTGCCAAATTAAATTAGAATCTAGGAGAAACTCGGACTTATCTAAAGCTTGTAAATAATAATTTAACTTCCAGTTAGCATCCCCATAGTTAATAATCTCAGGTGGGGGGGGTTCTAGTACAAAACAAACTCTAAACTGATTTTGTCCTAACTGTTGATTATCGGGTGTTACTAAATAATCTTGAATGGGTAAAGTCCAGTTATCTAGAGCATGATTTAATCTTTTAATATAATTTTCTGGAACTTGAATTTGTGCGGAATTTTGAGTCAGTGATTGTAGCCAAGGTAAAACTTCTAAGTTTTTTGGCAATTGGGACGGAATTTCTATATTTTTACGGATTTTAGCATCTAAAATATTCCTTAAAAAACTTAAGAGAATTTCTTGAGCATCCTGTAATTGTTCTAAAGAATAGGCTAGACAACTCGATGGCATCCGTGAAGTCAATTTAGCTAAACGAGCCTGAGCAATTGTACTATCTAATAAAGGATACCAAGAACTGCTTAGATTTTCTTCGGTTTGAGTTAAACCACCGGGTAAATATTTTCCTCTGGCTAATAAATCTAAAATCCATCGATAGACATGACTCCAAAACCGTAAATCATCCCCTAAATATGGAATTTCTCCTAATGGAACTTTAGCCAAAAAATCAACGGTTTCTGATGGATTTAATACTCTTCCAACAACTTGCCAAGGTTGTAGAACAAAAGCAGTTTTACTAAATGCTTCTTCCCCTAACTGACTCGATAATAAGGGTAGAGTATATTTTTTTCGAGACGGTTTATAACTTGGTAAAGTAACATTAACAATTTTTTCGCTTCCTAACTTTTGGACATCGAATGATTGTAATTGTAAAAATGATAGCAATTCTGGTGTTGTTAAATTAAAAGGATGCTCAGGGTTAGATTCAATCTTAAGCGTTTCTGTGTCTACAGTGCGCCAGATTTCTCCCCAAATGAAAAAAGAATGATTTTCAATCCAACTACCGTGTAGAGTAGACATTCTGTGTAATAAAATCCTTAATGACTTTCGGCTCTAAATGAATAAATCGCTAAAACTTTTGGGTACTCTTCTAATAGAAACCTGAAGAAAGCTGTTGATTGGGCAATTGAGCAGCAATAGCATTCATCCCCAACTAATAGGGAATTGAGTAACTATCCTGTATTGTAGTTGACCTTTTCCTTTTTCTCAAGGTTCAGTAACGGTAGCAATATAAGTCTAAATTATGAAGCTAATCTTAATCACCTCTCTTGCAATTTTGATGCCCTTTAGTTTAGGAATGGCAGCACAAGCAGAAAATCTAGAACATTTGAATCAACTTCTTTCTACTAAACAATGTCCAAAATGTGACTTAAGTGGTTCGGGTTTAGTGATGGCAAACCTCGCGGGGGCAGATCTCAGTGGGGCGAATTTGAGTGGGGCTAACTTGAGTCAAGCGAATTTAAGTGGGGCGAATTTGAGTGGGGCTAACCTCAATGGCGCATCTTTACACGGGGCGAATTTAAGTGGGGCTAACTTCACGGGTGCGGTATTTAATGGTACAGATTTAAGAAATACTTATCTCGTCAATGCAAATTTAACAGGAGTTAACATCAGTACTTCCTATTTTCGCGGGGCTACAGGAATTCCCATTAGTGCAGGAACACCCGATAGCTTTTATGCCTGGGGACTTTTGGAAGCCAAATCAGGAAATCATCGTGTTGCTGTTGAGAATTATAATAAAGCTTTGACAATTAATCAAGATTATGCACCTGCATTTTTAGCCCGTGGTATTTCCTACTATCGCATGGGTAATGAGTCACAAGCCGAAAGGGATGCTCAAATGGCGGCGTTATTATTTGAAGAACAGCAAAACGCACCAGGGTTAAAAGCGTCGGATGACTTTTTACAAGGAATGGTGGCGATGCGAGAGGCATTAAAACCCGATGAAGGAGTCAGCAGAATGGATCAGATAGTGCAGTCGGTTGGCGGTATCTTGATTCAGTTGGCACAATTCGCCTTTTTTGCTCTGTAATGGGTTTTGGAACTCTAGATTCAGATCAAAAATGATGTAGGGATTTGGTAACCCAACCTTTTACAGTTATCAGTAACCAGTAATTAGTAATCAGTATGAGGTTGATTTAACTGTTTTACTGTTTATTGTCTCAAATCCCTACGATTTATTAAAAGAGCATAATTTAAACGAATACGATCGCAATTTGTTCTCAAAAATATTAACGAATAGGTTCATAAATAGCAATGATATTTTGTTCAGGGTTATAAACCTCAACCCTTTTAAGAGCTTCATTACTAATCGTTTGTAAGCTTTTTTCTAATTTAGAAATATGATTGAGTAAACTGACTTGAGTGGGTACACTGGTTTGTGCTTTGGCTTGGGAAGCTGTATACCAAACCTGTTTGACATAAGATTCAGTTAAATTAACTTTAATCTGAGCTTGACTGATTTGATAATCACAAATTTTTTGCGGTTTTTTACAAATTGTTTCTAGATCTTGACGTAAATGTTGAAGTTGTGTGGCTTCTTTTAAATTCGTTTCGGCTTGCTGGAGAGAAACAGCATAGGATGATAGCAGAGGTTGAGCCAGATTATATTGAAACGTATTGATCTGAATTTGTTTAAGAGAGGTAATAGCATTGCGCCAAGCAGTAACCGCAGATGTCCATTGTTGTATGTTAGCTGCTTTTTGAGCGAGTTGATCTTGTTGAATTGCTTGACGATATAAGTCTGTCGCGGTGGCTTCAATCGTTTTGCGGGCGGTGGCGTTTACCAATTGAGTAGTATAGATATTAATTAAATTTTGAGCCTCTTTTGCCGCAACTGTACCCGATGAAATAGCCTGTAAACTTTTAATAGCAGTTTGCCATGTCTTCTCGACTAATTGCCAATCAGCTAAAGATTGAGCCGCTTTTTGTCGGACTAAAGCAATTTTTGCAGTTTCTTGGGCGGTTTTGAGATAATCACTGGCTTGATCATTGGCTTGAATCTGTTGTTCGATCTGCTTTGAATTCTCTTGATACTGTCTGAGTTTTACTTGAGCATAAAAATAATAAGGACTATTGCTAGGCAGTTTTTTTAAAAAAGCAATAGCATTTTCCCATTCGAGTCGAACCGTTTGCCATTGGGAAGGAGAAAGGGGAGGGTTTGCTAAAGATATGGCTTTTGTGGCATGATTTAACGCTTTGGATAAATCTTCGAGATGGAGGGAATATTGCTGATAAGTTTCTAAAAGTTGCGTCGCTGGAGGATGATACTTTGACCAAACGGGAATATTTTCAAGTATATTAAAGGATTTATCTAATTCTTGTTGTGCTTGTTCGATATCTTGTGGCGTTGCTGTTAAATTAACCGAATTAATCGCATTTTGAGCAATGTTTTCAGCTTGAGTTAAACTCGGACAACTGTCTAAGACACAGGGACGAGACATCCCATACAATCCCCCTAACGATAGCATTAAGCCTAAACCAAACAATAAAGGTTTTAACCAGTGCGATCGCTGATCAAGATTAATTAATTCAGCTTGAGAGCGTTCGTTAACCTTTAGATACAACTCCATCGGATAAGATGAGATCTGATCCTCCTCAGACAAAATTTGTTTAAGCTGAAAGAGGAGATCTTTAGTAGGGAGCGTCACAACTTCAGGTACATGAACCAAAATAACTAAGGTTTTTTCCCGTAGAAAACAATTAACCTGTAGTGAATTGATCTCAGGAAATTCTACCTGTAAGCGTTGTTGTAAATGGCGTTCCAAATCTTTGAAATCAAACGAATCATGAGTAGACTTTAACATGAACCACACTCCTCATCTATCAGAACAAGTCATTTTAATTACTGGTGCATCGGCAGGAATTGGAACTGCTTTAGCACTAATGTTAGCCACGCGCTATCCTGGAATACGGCTTGCCCTAACCGCCAGACGAGAACATAAACTAGAAGAAATAGCCACTAAATGTCGTCAAGTCGGTGCCGAGGTTTTAGTCATAACCACAGATATGACGAATGCTGAACAAGTTGCAGCTTTAAGTCGAGGAGTGTGGGACAAATGGGGCAGAGTTGATGCTGTCGTCAATAACGCAGGTTATGGACAAATGGGGCCAATTGAACTAATGCCTTTAACGGCCGCAAAAGAACAATTTGACGTTAATTTTTTTGCTCCTTTGATTTTAACGCAAAGCCTGATCCCCTTGATGCGTGATCAAGGTGGCGGCAGAATCGTCAATATTAGCTCATTAGGCGGGAGGATGGCTTTTCCAGCAGGGGGGCTGTACAGTTCTTCTAAATTCGCTCTAGAAGCCTTGAGCGATGTTCTGAGGATGGAATTAAAAGCATTTAATATTAAAGTTAGTGTGGTGATTCCAGGGCCAGTAATTACCGAATTTTTCCAAGTAGCATGGGAAAAAGTCCAAAAAACCGCACCCGAACACGAAAAATCGATTTATCAGCCTGCATTTGCCAAAATAGAAGCGATCGATCAACAATTACAATTATTAGGATGGACACCTGAGAGAGTCGCGCAAGTCATTGTCAGAGCGTTAAGTGATCCGCGTCCGCGTCCTCGTTATTATGCGGCAACAGGGGCAAGTATCTTTGTTCCAATGATGACTAAAATTATGCCAACCTGGTTTACAGATGCCTTTTGGAGGCGTTTTTATGGCATTGATCAGGTTGAGAAAGCTTTGAAAATGTCTACCAACAAGGAATCGTTTTAAATATGGAATTATTGGAGTATCAAGCTAAAGAATTATTTCAACAAGTAGGAATTCCTATTTTACCCTCACAAGCGATCGCAAATCCCAGTCAACTGAAACGCTTACAAATTCCTTATCCTGTGGTCTTAAAATCCCAAGTTCGTGCAGGAGGACGTGGCAAAGCAGGCGGAGTCAGATTTGCAGCTAATACTATTGATGCGATCGCTGCGGCTCATGCTATTTTTAGTTTACCTATTGGGGGCGAATATCCCGAAGTTTTATTAGCAGAAGCCCGTTATCGTGCTATTGAAGAATTTTTTCTCGCTGTTGTTTTAGACTATCAATTACAAAAGCCCGTCTTACTCGGTTCTATTAAAGGGGGAATGGATGTCGAAACGCTTTTACAAAATACCCATAAAGTTTTTATTGATGAACAGTTTGCCCCCTTTCATGCCCGAAAATTAGCAGTCAAGATGGGTCTAAAAGGCTCATTATTACAATCAGTAAGTGTCATTCTAGAAAAAATGTATGATTTGTTTAAGAGCAAAGACTTAAACATTGTGGAAATCAATCCTTTAGGAATTAATGCCGAAGGACAAGTCATGGCATTAGATGGCAAAATTACAGTTAATGATCATGCCCTCGGTCGTCACCCAGATTTATTACAATTAATTTCTTCTCCAGAGAAAAACTTAAAAGCTGATCCTTTGTTAAATTGGCTTTGTTCTAAACCCAGACCGGGTAATATTGCTGTAATTTGTAATAGTTATGGTTTAGCCCTAAATACTTGGGATCTACTGATTCAAGAACAGGGTAAGCCCTCTTGCTGTCTAATTCTTGATGAATATCATCTCAATTTATCGATTGCCGAACAACTCAAAACGGGTTTAGAAACACTTTTTAACTATCTAGAAATTAATGTGATTCTCGTTAATATTTTGGGAAGTCCTTTACTAACACAAGCAGTAACCCAAGGCATTATCGATCAATTTTCTTCGGTGGGCAAAACTAATCCTAAAAATCAAGGTGATGATCGAATGCTTCGAGGAACTAGCATTGCAGCCTTAACTCAAGAAAGAATATCTCGATCTAATCAAATTAAACTACATCGTCAACCTCCTCAATTGATTCTACGTTTAAATTACGAAGGAGATAAGACGGTAGAACTAGAAAAACTCAGTTTATTGGGCGTTCATTGGCAAAATTCAACCGAAGATGCAGTTAAACAAGCCATTAATTTAACTCAAAAATAGGATTAAAACAAAATTTATGAAATGGTCTCATGAGAGCAAAATATTAATTCAAGGCATGACGACGGAGATGGGGTCATCTTACGGAACTCGCATGAAAGCCTATGGTACTAGCATTGTAGCGGGTACAAGTGTTGGGAATGGTGGAGAGATGATCGATGATATTCCAATTTTTGATTTAGTAGAAGAAGCGATCGCACAAGTGGGCGAGGTGGAAACATCTCTCATTTTTGGCAGTCCCTATCAAGTCCTAGATGCAGCCTACGAAGCTATTGCCGCAAATATTAAACAACTCATTCTCATTTCTCGCGGGGTTCCTCCGTTGGATATGGTGAAACTACTCAAAAAAGCCCAACAAACCAATACTTTTATCCTCGGTTCGGGGAGTCAGGGCTTAATGGTTCCTTCTAAAGTTTGGCTAGGCATTAGTGAACCTTTTTGTTATACTCCAGGGCGTATCGGTTTAGTTAGTCGTAGCGATCGCCTTACTGATGAAATTGCCCTCACTTTAACCCAAGCAGGTTTAGGACAATCAATTGCAGTTAGTCTAGGAACAGATGCAATGATTGGTTCTAGTTTTGAACAATGGTTACAAATTTTGGAAGAAGATGAGGAAACCGATGCGATCGTTTTAGTCGGACATCCCCAAGGAAGCGCGGAAATGAGTGCAGCAGAATACATCGCTTCAACCATTGAAAAACCCGTGATTGTTCATTTAGCGGGACTGTATACACCCATTGATAAAAAATTTGATGATGCAATGAGTATTATGGCAAATCAGTTATCTTATACTGATACTAAACCAAGTCCCGAACAGCAAACCTTACTCCGCTTTCAAGAAGCAGAAGCGCAAATAGCAGATCGAGTGTCTGATATTCCAGAATGGATTAAATTGATGTTGTCGTCGTAGAGGTTTGGTCTTTCTACCCTCTGTTTAATTGAATGAAAGAAACCAAATTCCTAGATGATTTTAGATGGATACTATTAATACAATTCAATCTGCGAATCATCTCCAATCATAAAACGAACGGCTTTCGGGTGATGGGGTGTTAAGCTCAGTTTAGCGCGTTGTCCAATCACACTATCAATAATGCGATCGTCAATGCCGATAATTTGAGCTTCTTTTAAAATGACACTATGTTCGACATCCGTCGCTTGGAGAATCGCCCGATCTGCGACGCTGGTATAGGGGCCAATAAAGCAATTTTCGATCTGACAATCTTCACCAATGACCACAGGGCCTCTAATGGTACTATTAATTATTTTAGAACCTTTGCCGATCGCCACTCGTCCAATAATCTGACTGTTGTTGTCTTTTTCGCCTTTAATTTCTGTAACTAAGCAAGTATCTAAAATAATACGATTTGCTTCGAGTAGATCATCTTTTTTCCCTGTATCTAACCACCAACCGTATAACTGTAATGCTTCTACTGACTGTTGTTGATTGATTAATTCTTGAATGGCATCAGTAATTTCTAACTCACCTCTAGCAGATGGTTGAATACAAGAAATCGCATGATGGATCGCACTTGAAAAGAAATAAATCCCCACCAATGCTAGATTAGACATTGGATTTTGGGGTTTTTCGACTAACTGTAAAACTCGACCCTTGTCATCAACTTGAGCGACCCCAAAAGCTGACGGATTCGAGACAGTGCGTAATAAAATAAGAGCCTGAAGCTGTTGTTGCTTAAATGAGTCTAAAAACGGTTTAAGATCATCTTGAATCAGGTTATCGCCTAAATACATGACAAACGGAGAATCCCCTAAAAACGGTTGGGCAATTTTCACCGCATGGGCTAAACCAAGGGGCTGATCTTGAAGAATATAATTAATATTAGCCCCAAAGCGATCGCCATTCCCCGTTTTTATTTTAATTTCTTCCCCAGTTTCGGGACTAATAATAATCCCAATATCCGTAATTCCTGCTGCAACTAAAGATTCTATTCCGTACCATAAAATCGGTTTATTTGCAACGGGTACTAATTGTTTGGCACCCGTATAAGTGAGAGGACGTAAACGAGTTCCTTTACCACCAGAGAGAATTAAAGCTTTCATGAGGTCACCGAATGAAGTTGTTTAAGCATTTGTTTAAGAGAGTCTCGCCAATAGGGGGGATAGGTTCCGAGAATAGGCGTAATTTTTTGACCCCCTAGAACCGAATAGGCAGGACGAATAGCTGGTGTAGGATATTGATCAGTGGTAATGGGAATAACTTGTTTAACATTTAGTGAAAATCCCATAAGTTTTGCTTCATCAAAAATCGCCTGTGCAAAATCATACCAACTGACGGCCCCACTATTCGTAAAGTGATAGATCCCAGGTGTGGCTGAATTTAAGAGTAAAAGAGCGATCGCATCAGCAATATCTTTAGCCCAGGTTGGACAACCCACTTGATCAACCACTACTTTTAATTCTGAGCGTTCTTGGCCCACTCGTAACATGGTTTTAACAAAATTGCCTTTACCATAGGTACCATAAACCCAAGCAGTCCTTAAAATAATGGAGTTGCCCCCGACTTGTTGAATCAATTTTTCGCCGATTAGTTTAGAATTGCCATAAGACCCTAATGGATTCGTCGGATCGGTTTCTAAATAAGGTGTGTTTTGTTGTCCATCAAAAACATAATCCGTCGAAATATGAAGAAATGTTGCACCTAACTTGTCCGCTTCTTCTGCCATAATTTGAGGTGCAGTTCCATTAATTGCATTGGCTAATTCAATTTCGGATTCAGCCTTATCCACTGCGGTATAAGCAGCAGCATTGACGATACAATCGGGTTTAGTTTCACAGATGATCTGACGCAGTTTGCCACCATCAGATAAATCTAATTGATCTCGTCCGACTCTAATCACTTCACCGAGTTCGGGTAAAGTATATTGTAATTCTTGTCCGACTTGTCCCTGTGAACCAATCAATAAAATACGCTTCATGATTAAATAAAAATTTCAGCTTTTTCTAATGGTTGACCAACTTGATCTTTTTCAGATAAGATAGCCTCTCCTGTAATTGGCCAATCGATACCAACTTTAGGATCATTCCAGAGTAAAGTGCGATCGTATTGTGGGGCATAATAATTCGTGGTTTTATACAAAAAGTCAGCGTAATCGGATAAAACTAAGAATCCATGAGCAAAACCAGGAGGTATCCAGAATTGTCGTTTATTTTCTTCACTTAATAAACAACTCACCCATTTACCAAAAGTCGGGGAACTTTCCCGAAGATCCACCGCAACATCAAAAACTTCACCCACCACGACACGTACTAATTTACCTTGGGGTTGTTGGATCTGATAGTGTAAACCTCTGAGGACATTTTGAAAGGAACGGGAGTGATTATCTTGAACAAATTCTACATCTAGTCCAGTTTTCTCTTTAAAAGTTCTAATATTAAAACTTTCAAAAAAGAAACCTCGTTCATCCCCGTAGACTTGCGGTTCAATAATTAAAACGTCTGGAATATCAGTAGAAATAACCTTCATAAAAATTTAATGGATTGATTCAATTTTTTCAGGTAGTTTATCACAAAGTCTGCTATAACCATTCAATCTGTTTGGCTTGTTCTGGAAGTTTAGCCTCTTTTTGTCCGATACTTCTCGCTTGAAACCCGATTAAATCAATGGGTGTCCGTATCAAATCGATCCAATCAGCCCGACCAAGTAGTAATTTTATACTCTTTTTTGGCAGATCTTTGACTAGCCAACGACCCACACCATAAACTAAATCTTGGGTGTTACATTCTCGCATCAGTTGGACACCATGTAATTCATGTAAATAGCGATTAGAAGAACCATAACGGCGAAACTGGCTGCGAAAACTTTTAAAATTAGCACGGTGACGATGTTGAATAATCGCTTTGGGTGAGTATTCTAGTTGATAGCCCGTTTCTCGTTGAATGCGCCAACAAATATCTGCATCTCCCCCAGTGGTTAAGTAGGGACGAAATAGACCCACTTTTTCTAGAATACTTTTCCGAATGGCAAGATTAGCGGTTTGGCCATAGGGACAAAAAGGATGTTCTAACAAAAACTTTTGATTCATCATTTCTACTCGTTCTGCATATTGTTCTAGGAAACTATCACCTTTTAAAGCAATTAATTCTCCTGCTACAATGCCAATTGATTGATTACTAAAGGGTTTAACCATTTCTTCAACCCAATTGGGATACGGACGACAGTCCATATCTGTAAAAACTAAGATTTCCCCATGAGATGCTTTAATTCCAGCATTTCTGGCCGCATAGGAACTTTGAATCTGTTTTTGGGTTAGATGATGAAATTTAAGACCTTCACGGTTGGCTTTTTCGACCGCAGTGGCTAAAATATCTGGAGTGCGATCGCTACTATTATTATCAACTAAAAAATACTCAGTTTTTTCTTTTGGGTAAGTCTGTTGAGTTAGACAATCAAGCAAATCGGCTAAATCTTCTTCACCATTATAAATCGGGACAATCACCGATACAGTAAGCCAGTCAGATTGATCGTTTGGGTTAAAGGAACTCATTCTTGGCAAATGGGTTAAATGGATTAACACCCCTATTACTATAATCAATCTGACCAAAAATCAAGTTTATGATTCTAATCTTTGACGTAAAATATATTCAGCAATTGCCAGATCGACAGGTGTCGTTACCTTTAAATTGGTTTCCTCACCTAAAACAATATTGACTCTTAAATCGCATTTTTCAAACAAAGCTGCATCGTCGGTCACTTCCCAACCCAACTGATAACCCTGATCATGAGATTGTTTGAGTAATTTTACATCAAATCCTTGGGGAGTTTGGGCAGCCCATAATTGACTTCGATCTGGAGTATCTAAAATTAAACCGTTTTCATCCACTATTTTTATCGTATCTTTAACAGGAATCCCCGCAATTAAACCCTGACACGTTTCTAAAGCTTTGGCACAACGATCAAATAAATCGGGTGTGGCTAAACATCTCGCCCCATCATGAATTAAAACGTGTTCTGCTGATGTTGGTAGGGCTTTTAAGCCATTGTAAACGGATTCTTGACGGGTTGTGCCACCAAGGATCAATTCAACAGGTTTAGACAAAGATAAATCAGCAAGAATACTTTTAAAATCAGCAAAATCTTCGCTTTGTCCAATAATGCCTATCCATTGTATAGCATTAGATTTCTTTGCAGCCAATAACGTCCAAAATAAAAGCGGTTTCTCAAGAAGGGGTAATAAAAGTTTATTACGCACCCTTCCCATTCGTGTCCCTTTTCCTGCGGCTGGAATCAGTAAATACATTAATGAAAATCCTGTCACTGTCTGAGTCTCAGATTATCATAATCAGGATCAACGAGAAATTTTATCCTATTAACTCTAGTCATCTGACCCCCAAAACCGTTACCATTTTTGGTAGAGACAGATCTGGCCACAATTAAAAGGGGATCGGAAGTTTAAATCAATCATGATCGATACACAATCCATTTTAGATGTTTTACGTCCAGTACAAGATCCCGAACTGCAAAAGAGTTTAGTTGAACTAAACATGATTCGTGATGTTCAAATCAAAGGCAGTCAAGTGAGTTTTACCTTGGTTTTAACGACTCCTGCGTGTCCATTACGAGAATTTATTGTTGAAGATTGTCAAAAAGCCGTTAAACAATTACCTGGTGTCGAAAAGGTAGATGTGACTGTAACCGCCGAAACACCAAAACAAAAAGATGTACCCGATAAACAATCCGTTTTTGGGATTAAAAATATTATCGCTATTTCTAGTGGTAAAGGTGGAGTTGGTAAAAGTACTGTTGCGGTGAATGTAGCAGTCGCATTAGCCAAAGCAGGGGCGAAAGTGGGTTTATTAGATGCAGATATTTATGGCCCCAATGCACCGACTATGTTAGGTTTAACGGATGCCGAAATCAAGGTACAACAAGGCAAAGCTGGCGATATTCTAGAACCTGCGTTTAATTATGGCGTGAAAATGGTTTCGATGGGATTTTTAATTAATCGAGATCAACCCGTTATCTGGCGCGGCCCAATGTTAAATGGCATCATTAGACAGTTTCTCTATCAGGTGTCTTGGGGCAGTTTAGATTATTTAATTGTTGATATGCCACCTGGAACGGGCGATGCACAGTTAACCTTGATCCAAGCAGTCCCCATTGCAGGAGCAGTTATTGTGACTACACCTCAAAACGTTTCTTTATTAGATGCTAGACGCGGTTTAAAAATGTTTCAGCAAATGGGCGTAAATGTGCTAGGAATTGTAGAGAATATGAGCTATTTTATTCCTCCCGATTTACCCGATCGCAATTACGATATTTTTGGCTCTGGAGGCGGGCAAAAAGCGTCTCAAGAGTTACAAGTCCCTTTACTCGGTTGTGTTCCTCTGGAGATTCCTTTAAGAATAGGGGGAGATCAAGGAATTCCCATTGTGATCTCTGATAGCGAGTCTGCTTCGGCAAAAGCGTTAACAGCGATCGCACAACAAATTGCAGCTAAAGTATCTATAGCTGCCTATGCCTAACTTCATATAACGGTGTGAGATATGCTGCATCGAACTTTAATACCTCAGTTTAAGGTTTATTGGAAACTTTTACAGGCTGATTTACCCCAGGTTGACTGGGTTCTTTTTTATGCTGTGGTGGGTTTAACTGCTTATGGTGGTTTGATGATCCGCAGTTCAGAACTCACGGAAAAAGCGGGGGATGGCTGGCAACATTGGTTATTCGGTCTGATAGGTACAGTAATCGCTTTGATGATTGCGCGATCGCGTTATGAGGGCTTATTACGCTGGCATTGGTTAACTTATATTCTGACGAACTTATCCTTAATTGCGGTTATTCTGATGGGTGTTACGGCAAATGGGGCGCAAAGTTGGCTAAATATCGGTAGTTTTAATATTCAGCCGTCAGAATTTGCCAAAGTTGGCTTAATTATTACCCTAGCCGCTTTACTCCATCGTAATCCTGCGTCTAATCTTCTCTCTGTGTTTCGCGTCCTCTTGGTGACGGCGGTTCCCTGGGTTTTAATTCTCTTACAACCTGACTTAGGTACATCTCTGGTTTTTGGGGCAATTACATTAGGGATGTTGTATTGGGCGGATGCTAACCCCGGATGGCTGATTATTATGCTTTCGCCGTTGATCTCTGCTATTCTCTATAATCTATTGTTTCCCGCTTGGATTGTTTGGGCGGTGATTATTGGTTTGATTGCTTGGATCAGTTTACCATTGCGGATCTTATCGACTATTTTAGTTGTCGCGGTTAATACAATGGTCGGTCAATTGGGCGGTGTTTTGTGGGGATTATTAAAAGAATATCAAAAAGATCGTTTAACGTTGTTTCTTCATCCCGAGAAAAATCCCCTAGGAGGAGGCTATCAGTTAATTCAGTCTCGTATTGCCATTGGTTCTGGTGAACTCTGGGGGCGAGGTTTACATCATGGAACTCAAACACAACTGAATTTTATTCCAGAACAACATACCGATTTTATTTTTTCCGCAGTGGGTGAAGAGTTTGGCTTTATCGGAGGAATTGCTGTTTTAATTATTTTTTGGCTGATTTGTCTACGTTTAATTATTATTGCTAATCGGGCTAAAGAAAATTTCGGTTCATTACTAGCCGTTGGTGTTTTATCAATGATTGCGTTTCAGACGATTATTAATATTAGTATGACGGTTGGACTCGCCCCGATAACAGGAATTCCTTTACCGTTTTTAAGTTATGGTCGATCAGCATTATTAACCAATTTTATCGCACTTGGATTAGTCGAATCTGTCTCTAATTTTCGACCGCGTAAGAGATTGTATTAATTTTGTAGGGGCTTGATTTCCAAGCCCTTATTGGTCTATAAAGTTAACATCCAGTTTTGAATTAATTGATTAACCTGATCGGGGACTTCATCATGGGGGCAGTGACCCGCATTGAGGTAATATTCAGTAAGATTCGGATAATATTGACGATATTGGATTCCTCTTTCTCTAGATTTCATCCAAGGATCGCCTTCACCCCACAACATCAGTAAAGGACATTGCATTCGTTTTAGTAATACATCGACCTTTTCGCCATGAGGATTTTTAAAGACAGCCGCAAAAACTTGCGCCGCCCCAGGATCACAAGAGGGACGATAAATATCTTCTACCAATTGATCGGTAATTGCGCTTTGATCGACATAGACTTTAGACAGCGTTTTCCGAATATTAGCCCGATTACGGACAAATTGGAATAAGAAAAAACTAGCCCATGATTGCAGCAAAATATAGCGGATTATATTTTGGATAATACTCGGTTTTGAAGGTGCTTGCACTTCCGTAAAAGGGCCTGCACTATTGAGTAAGATTAATCCTGCTACAGATGAGGGATATTGTGCCGCTACACACAATGATACATAACCACCCAGTGAGTTCCCCGCTAAGACAACGGGTTTTTTAATCACATTGGTAATAAAGTCATACAGTTGATCGCGCCATAAATCAGCACTATACTCGATTTTCGCTTTTGCTGACCGTCCAAAACCCAACAGATCGATCGCCCATACTTCAAAATCTTGTTGCAACTGGGCTATATTTTTTCGCCAATGATCAGTTGATGCGCCGAAACCATGTACTAATAGTAAGGCGGGTTTTCCTTCTTGTCGAGAACCTGCTTTAGTATAATAGATTGTTTGTCCTCGCCACTGCCAGTAAATACCAGCAGTCGTCGTTAGTGATGCAACTGAACCTGTTTGCATAACCCAAATGTTAAGTAATGTTAATTATTTCTAGTGTAGCTCGATCCTGTTTAGGGTAAACCAGAAAGCATGGTGCTGATTTCACGCCTGATCGCTACTTTTATTACGCTACGCTATAGGTTTTGTATTCAGTGTACAATACAAAAAGCTACTGCAAATTTTATAATATTGCTTCTTTAAAAGCTGATTGGCTTTAAGCTTTTTAGTGTAACGGAATCTTTGCCTTGTGTCTGATAAAACTGCTTTTTTTGGATTGACTTCACTTAAGTTAAACCACAGTACATCTATTTAGTATATTGTCTATGACGAATATCACACATTTTAGGTGACAACCATTATCGTATTTTTTTAAAGAAAGAACAACAATAGTGTGCAGGATTCAAAAAGCGGATGCATAGCATACTAAGCGGTTAGTTATTAGATTAACGATTTGATGACTAACCCTGCTTTCTTTCTAGATAGCTTTTTTAAGATTTAATCCCTCTATCAATTTTTCAAAATTAATAATGATTGAGCCACTACAGAAAATCTTAAATCAACAAGATTTTCTTGAAATCACCCAACAAGAATTAAAGCGTATTTATCTATATCATGATAATTTATCTTTGTTGATTATCAATTTTGATCACCTAGAACAAATTGAAAATGAACAATTCAAACAAGCTCAAATAAGTCAAATACTCCAGATAAATTTGCGATCTGATGATTTTTTTGCTAATTTAACTCAAGATAATTTTGTTATTCTTTTACCTTTTGCTAATACTTCAGCAGCACTTAAAGTAGCTCAACGTTTATATCGTATTCTTTCTGGAATGAGTTTTATGAGCAATCAAAATTTAATTCAACCTATCATTAAAATTGGCATTGCCAGCTATCAAGAAACTGAGCACAATATCGAAATCATTTTAGAAAGAGCGAGAGAAGCTTTGATGATGGCGAAAAATCAAAATAATAGTTTTTATATTGTTCATCCCTTTGATGCAAGTAAACGGGTGAGCATCTCAAATAGCTATATAAATTAGAAAAAAGAAAAAGGATTTGGTTTCCAAACCCTCATCGTAACAGAATTCTTTCTTTAATTATTTACACCACAAAGATATCGGCATTGGTCATACTGAGTCCAGTATTGAGTGTAGCAATTTGAGTTGCAGCACCGACACCATTACCATCAGCATCATAAAATAATGTGCCTGTACTGTTATTGTAGATAAAGCGATGTGTGCTAGAGGTTGCCGCAGAACCGATGACAAATTGGTTAGCAAGAATAGCGGTATTAATGGTACTTGTACTTAAACCAGCACCAAAACCTGCTTTTGAGACATGAATCACATCATCAACGACACTAAAATCGTTTATGGTGTCAATGCCTTCTGTGACAGAATTAAATCTGAACACATCTGCACTTACGCCACCGAATAGGGAATCATTACCAATTCCACCAACTAGCGTATCATTGCCCGCGCCTCCAGTAAGTGTATCGATGCCATCTCCACCATCTAAAAGATCATTTCCCGCACCAGAGGTTAAACTATCATTACCGCCTAATCCTCTTAATGTGGCTTGAATCGCGGCTGTAGCATTCACAGTATCATTGACTGCACTTCCAGTAAAAACAAGGTTTTCTATTTCGGTAAAAGTTGCACCCGCAGAGGTTGTACCACTTCCTGCTGTTGTAAAAGTAACGTTTAGAGCAGTCGTGAGCGCAGTAACATTATAAGTATCGATGCCTGTGCTACCTATGATACGATCAGCGGTAGCTTGTTCAATAAAAGTATCATTTCCTGCACCACCATTGAGGGTATCATTTCCTAAACCGCCATCAAGGGTATCATTTCCTGCACCACTGGTTAGAGAGTCATTTCCTGCTAAACCGCTTAAATTGGACTGAATCGCGGCTGTCGCATTCACAGTATCATTGCCTGCACTTCCAGTATAGACAAGATTTTCAATTCCCGTAAAAGTTGCACCCGCAGAAGTTGTACCGCTTCCTACTGTGGTAAAAGTAACGTTTAGAGCAGTCGTACCCGCAGTAACATTATAAGTATCGGTTCCTGCACCTCCTGTAATATTATCGGCGGTTGCTTGTTCGATAAACGTATCATTTCCTGCACCACCAATCAGGGTATCATTTCCTAAACCACCTCTGAGAATTGCTCGACCAATTAAAGAAACATTAACATTATCGTTGCCAGCACTGCCCGTAAAATCTAGAACTTCGATATTGTAGAAATAACCAATAGATGAGATGTTGCTAATTGTACCGTAGGTTAATTGAGGGTTATTAAAATTAACGGTTAAAGCTGCTGTACTTGCGGTGTAGTTGAGGGTGTCGGTTCCTGCATCACCTTGATAACTTCCTGAAACGCTCGTTTCTGCAACATCTATTAAAAGATCATCGCCTAGTCCACCACTAATGTTATCATTTCCTAAACCACCATTTAATGTATCGTTGCCTGCGTCGCCAGATAGATAATCGTTTCCTGCACTACCATTTAAAGTATCATTTCCATCACCACCGCTTAAATTATCGTTTCCTGCACCTGCAGTAAGGGTATCATTTCCACCAGATCCGTACAAAACGGCATAAGTTGAAGTAGAAACGTTAATATTATCACCAGCATTACTGCCTGTAATGGAGAAGTTTTCAATTTCTTTAATTACTCCACCACCTGATGCAGTGCCACCAGTAGCATTAAGATAAGTGAGAGTGAAAGCGGTTGAAGTATTAGCTAGATTGATGTTGAGTGTATCTATTCCCAATCCACCAACGATACTATCACCGAAACCCGTATCAGAAAGATAATCATTGCCATCACCACCAATGAGCGTATCGTTGCCTGCTTCACCGTAAAGAGAGTCGTTTCCTGCACCTCCATCAAGACTATCATTACCGATACCACCATAAAGATAGTCATTTCCTACACCACTGATGAGAGTGTCATTACCTGTAAATCCGTATAAAATGGCGTAAGTTGATGCCCCTACGTTAACATTATCGTTACCGTTACTACCTCTAAAATCGATACTTTCAACCTCTTTGATGACACCGCCACCCGTAATACTATCTCCAGCCGAATTTGTATAGATGATCGTGATTGGAGTTGCTGTATTGGCTAAGTTTAGATAAAGTTGATCGGTTCCTAAACCGCCAATAATACTATCACCAAAACCAGTATCGCTAAAATAATCATTTCCATCACCACCAATTAATGTATCACCACCAGCTTCACCGTAAAGATTGTCATTTCCTATACCACCACTGATACTATCATTCCCATCGCCACCATAAAAATAATCATTGCCTGTACCTGCGGTTAGTGTGTCATTTCCGCCATATCCGTATAAACTGGCATAAGTTGCTGCCGAGGTATTAACATTATCGTTTCCGTTGCTACCTCTAAAGTCGATGTTTTCAATTTCTTTAATAACACCGCCGCCCGTAATACTATCTCCAACCGAATTTGTATAGACGATCGTGATTGGAGTTGCTGTATTGTATAAGTTTAGATAAAGTTGATCGGTTCCTAAACCGCCAACGATACTATCACCGAAACCCGTATCATAGATATAATCATTGCCATCACCGCCATTTAATGTATCGTTACCTGCTTCACCATATAAATTGTCATTGCCTGCACCACCACCTAAGCTATCATTGCCATCGCCACCATAGAGATAATCACCGCCTGCACCTGCGGTTAGCGTGTCATTACCGGCTCTACCATATAAGTTAGAAGCAGTAGCACCAGAAGTGTTGATATTATCATTGCCTGTTCCTCCTCGAAAATCAATATATTCAACTTCTTTAATCGAACCACCACCTGAAGTTGTTCCTCCAGTTGGAGTTGTATAGTTAATTGTGAATGGTGTTGCGCTGGTTGATTGATCGATATAAAGCCGATCATATCCTACACCGCCAACGATGCTATCACCGCATCGCCATCACCGCCATTTAAGGTATCGTTACCTGCTTCACCATATAAATTGTCATTGCCTACACTAGCATTTAAGCTATCATTGCCATCGCCACCATAGAGATAATCACCGCCTGCACCAGACGTTAGCGTGTCATTCCCGGCTCCACCATATAAGACAGAAAGAGTAGCACCAAAAGTGTTGATATTATCATTGCCTGTTCCTCCTCGAAAATCAATATATTCAACTTCTTTAATTGAACCGCCACCTGAAGTTGTTCCTCCAGTTGGAGTTGTATAGTTAATTGTGAATGGTGTTGCGCTAGACGATTGATTAATGTAGAGGCGATCATATCCTAAACCGCCAACGATGCTATCACCGCATCGCCATCACCGCCATTTAGAGTATCGTTACCTGCTTCACCATAAATAACATCATTACCCGCATCCCCATTTAAACTATCATTGCCATCACCACCATAGAGATAATCATTTCCGTTTAGCGCATTAATTGTATCGTTACCTGCTAAACCATAAATTGTTTCATCTAAAGTTGTTCCATTGATTAAATCATTTCCAGGTGTTCCGTTAATAGCCATTTCTTGTGTAGCTCCGTATCATCAACTCTTATCTCTTGATTTTTAGAGTAAAGTTGAATCGAGAAGAACTAGAGAAGAACATGGAAGTAATACTCCTGCCATAACAGAGCAACACAGATACAATGAGTCTAGACACAGACTGACAGCAACAATAACAATGGATCAATTTTGGACAGATATTCTGAGTTTTGCGATAAAAACGACTAAACGAGTTGGCGAAACCTTAGTTAATGATTTTGGGAAACTGCAAGCAACCCGAAAAGAAGATGGTACTCTAGTGACTAAAGCCGATCAATGGTCTGATCGAGAAATTAGAGAAGCGATTTTAACTCGATTTCCTGAACATGGAGTTTTAACGGAAGAAACTACCCATATTTTCCCTAAAAATGATTGGTGTTGGATCGTTGATCCGATCGATGGTACAACGAATTTTACCAGAGGGATTCCGATTTGGGGGATTTCATTGGGATTACTGTATCAAGGAACCCCCGTTTTCGGTTATGTTTATTTTCCCCAAGTACAACAGTCTTATTATGGTTATTGGTATGGAAATTCGGGTTTAATTGGGCCAACAGGGGCTTATTGTAACGGAGAATTGCTCCAAACCAGTTTAGATCAGCCTAGCCTCAATCATCTTTTTAACTTGTGCGCTCGTAGTATAGATGTTCTTAAAAATCCTTTCCCTTGTAAGATTCGGATGATTGGTGTAGCGAGTTATAACATCCTTTTAGTGGCTTCTGGAGCGGCTTTGGGTGGTGTTGAAGCAACCCCGAAAATCTGGGATTTAGCGGCAGTTTGGGTGATTTTACAAGCCGCAGGCGGGATATTTATTTCTTTATCTCCAGAGCCAATTTTTCCTTTAAAAGTTGGGGAAAATTATGGACAGCGATCGTTTCCTTGTTTAGTAACCAGTCGTGATGAATTAGTTCCAGTATTTAAACCTTTAGTAGAGTTTTTAGGGAATTAATTTACTTGCTGTATATTTTTATTGTTTTTTTCCATTCTTAATATTTATTCTCTGGAAGTCAACTAATCTATTAAAATCTATGGCAACTGACTTTTATTGATGATTAAATTACTATGAGCATTAAATGAAATCAAAAATGTTAGACTACTGTTTGACGAACAGATTAAGCGAACCAATTTTATAGTACATTTTAAAGAACTCATCAGCACAATAGATCTATGGGTTCCTTATAATATTGAAAATGCTTCACTTGCTAAAGCCTATGTCTTCCTTCTCTCTAAACTCTAAGCAACAGGGTTTATCAAAAAAAATATTTAATGCAGATAGCTTTTCGATTTTCACCTCGATTGGACTCCATTTGTTGATTTTAGGGGTTCTTTTACCGAGTTTATGGCGTTATTCTGCAGATTCTAAGCCTATTAACGAACAGCGTAACGTTGGTGTCATTGAATTAAATCCAATCGAACAATCTCGCTTACCTAATCTTTCTCCTGTACCCGAAGTTCCGTCAGTTCCCAGTCTTCCAAATCTTCCCTCATTAAATAGTTCTTCCATTCCAGATTTATCCTCTCTCAATCCTGTAAACCCTCCTGTTGCTTCTGTCCCTTCCTTACCCTCTTTACCTTCATTACCACCACTGCCACCAATTTCATCGGGTTCCTATGCTCCTCCTTCAATTGGGGTGTATTCTCCTCCGACACCTTCAATTAGAATACCCAGAACTGCGCCGAATTTTCCACCTCCACCCACTTATTTACCCGCACCACCCAATACCAATACCCCAAATCTAGAAGTAGCAAAACCTAGACCCATTACTAGACCGCAGTTTGACCCCTTTAGAGATTCACTAGACCTCGAAAATTTAAGACGTGCGCCGATTAATGCCTCACAAGAAGAACAACTACGCAATCAACAAGAGCAAGAAGTTCAACAACAAAATACTGAAATTTCAACATTACCAGACCAAGTTGCTCTCAATGCCGAACGACGGCGCAGATTAATTAATGATATCTTAGAAAGATCGGCGAGTGTTCAGCCAGATTCGAGTAATACTACCGATGAGCAAGCTCGTAAAAATTATATTGCTTGGCTTAATAAAGTTCAAGAAGTCAAGCCAGAAGCCGTTTATGTGACTGGAATCTATCCAAGGGCGGCGTGTTCAGCAAACATAGAAGGAACCAGCGTTTATGGCGTATCTGTTAACCCTCAAGGTATTATGACAGGGACACCTTATCTGATTAAAAGTGCAGGTTATCCTCTCTTAAATCAAACAGCCTTTCAAACCGTTCGAGGGATGAGTTTATCTAATACGACAGGTCAACCTAAATCTTATCGCGTTTCTGTCAGTTATAAATTTGACCCTAGCATCTGCCCAGGCTATACACAACCACAGCCTTTAGAGCAGAATCCGCCGATTGAAACCCGCGTTAACCCCGCACAAACTCCCACCTTAGAGGCTCCTAAACCTTCAGTTACTCCAAAAGATCAAAACTCAACCCCAATCCCTGTATCACCTCCTCAAACGCCTGTAAACTCCACTCCTGAGAATGTTCGGGTAGCACCTCCATCTAGTCCTCAACCTGAAGCGACTCCACAAACACCCGCAAACCCCTCTGAAGATAATCTGATTAATACCCCATCGGCTAATCCCAAACCCGAAAATTTAATCCCACAAACTCCCATTAATCCCCCAGTCGAAACTAAAAAACCTGAACAACAACCCGTTATTCAACCCCCAGAGACTCCAGCACAAAATCAACAGAGTGTAGAACCTCCTGCACCCCCAACTCTTAAAAAGCCAGAAATTGAGCCACCCAGTCCACCAACTTCTAAAAAACCTGAACCGCCCTCAGAAGAATCTCGTAATCTGGATAATTAAGGAAAGCAACAACGAGGCTTGTTTAAACGTCTTAATGATACAGCTAAGGCGTGGGTTTAATTTTTGTTGATTAAATGATAATGGTTAAACATTCGGCTTTTTTCTCGGAACTTCTAGCAAATGCGGATAGACTGTTTAATTTATTGAATCAGTTTGAAACCGTTAATGTTTTAGTGATTGGTGATTTAACTTTAGATGAGTTTTTGACAGGACAAGTTGAACGCATTTCTAGAGAGGCACCTGTATTAATTTTGCGTCATGAATTTACCCGTCAAATTCCAGGTGGTGGGGCTAATGCGGTTTATAATTTGGCTAAATTAGGTGGAAATGTGAAAGTAGCGGGCTTCATTGGCTTAGATGCTCAAGGTGACGCATTAAAGCATATTTTCACAGATGCTCTGATTAATACACATGGCATTATTATAGATGGCGATCGTCCTACAGTCACTAAAACTCGAATTGCGGGTCATGCGCGGCAGTCAGTGACACAACAAATTGTAAGAGTCGATCGTAAATCGGATGATCTGCCCACTACTGAATTACAATCAAAATTGGCAGACTATATTCAAGAGCAAATCAATACAGTTGATGCGGTAGTTTGTTCTGATTATGGGGATGGCGTTTTTACTTCACCCGTCATTCAAGCAGCATTAAAACATCATCAAGTTATCGTCGATACTCAAAAAGATTTATTTCGGTTTGCGGGGGCTACTTTATTTACTCCCAATTTACCCGAAGCAGAACAAGCAGTTGGATATTCGATTAAAGACGATGTTACCCTACAACAAGCAGGTCGTGATTTACTCAAACTCACTCAAGCTAAACGGATATTAATCACACGTGGCGAAGATGGCATGAGTTTATTTCAATCCTTTGGAGATCATGTAGAAT
The DNA here is from genome assembly GCF_017312365.1 of Chroococcus sp. FPU101. Lineage (GTDB taxonomy): Bacteria > Cyanobacteriota > Cyanobacteriia > Cyanobacteriales > Microcystaceae > Chroococcus. Next base: position 67,651 of record NZ_BLJI01000011.1, on the reverse strand, counting down.
CATGGCATATTCCAGCCTTTAATCGTACCGACGTTTTTGATGTGACAGGGGCAGGAGATACCGTCGTTGCTGCTTTAACCCTCGCCTTGTGTTGCGGGGGAACATTTTGGGACGCGGCAGTACTAGGGAATTTAGCCGCAAGTTTAGTCATTCGTCAATTTGGCACAGCAACCACATCAGTTTCAGAAATTAGAACAGCTTTAAAACTACTATTAGAAGAAGGGGCGTAGGTGATATTGACTTGGGTAAACTAACAATATAAACACGGATTGATATGTTTCCTCCTTATGGTCATCGTTACGGGAATTCTAGCAGTATTATCAGCATCGGCGGCCGCAGGTTTAAGAAGTGCCTTACCTTTATTGGTTGTTAGTCTGATACACAGCGAGTTATGGTTAAATATCCCTTTGCTGTCTCGTTTTCATCCTCAAGTTGTCTTTTCTATCTTAATTAGTTGGTCATTATTTGAACTTTTTGGCTCAAAAAATTTATTAGGACAATGGGTATTACAGTTAATTCAATTGGCTTTTAGTCCCTTGGTGGGTGTATTGATGAGCTTGACGATTGCTAGGATAATTAATCTACCCGTTCAAGTTATATGGATTTTAGGAATTGTTGGCGGTAGCTTGGCTTTTGTGATTCAGTTAGTACAAATGGGCTGGTTTTTTCGATTGCGTGGGATTCCCATTTGGGCGACTTTTTTAGTAGATTTTCTTTGTGTGATTTTAGTCGAATTTTCACTCAATGCACCCGAAAAAGGTGGATTAATTGCTTTACTCTTATTGTGGCTCGTGATTCGTAGTGCTAGTGAATGGCGACGCTGGATAAATAGTGAGAGGACAGCAGATAAATATCAACAATTTTTGTAAGATATGGCAAGTGTATCGTCAATCACTACCATTAAATATAGTACATTATAACTAGCGAGCAATGAGACTTAAATTATTAAAGCGTTTTTTTTGGTCATCTCTATTTCTTTTATCAATTGGTTTAACTTTTATTGTTGGTGCGTGTAATAATACTCAAACCCCTTCCACTTCACAAAATAACGCAGAAGTTTTGAGATTACTCTATTGGCAAGCACCTACGATTTTAAATCCTCACTTATCAACGGGTTTTAAAGATGCAGAAGCTGGACGAATTACCCTAGAACCGTTAGCTAGTTACAATGAAAAAGGGGAAATGATTCCGTTTTTAGCTGCAGAAATTCCAACTATAGACAATGGTGGAATTGCTAAAGATGGTAAATCGGTGATTTGGAAACTTAAAAAAGATATTAAATGGTCTGATGGCGCACCTTTTACTGCTAAAGATGTTGTTTTCACCTATCAATTTATCAGTAATCCGAAAACGGGTTCAACAAACGCGGGAACCTATGAAATTATTAAAAGTGTAGAAGCGATTAATAATGAAACAGTCAAAATTAATTTTAAAACCGTTAATCCAGCTTGGTCATTAATTTTTGTCGGTAGTGAAGGATTAATTTTACCCAGTCATCTTTATCAAAATTTTAATGGCGAAAAAGCTCGTCAAGCACCGACTAATTTATTACCTGTTGGAACTGGCCCGTATAAAGTTATAGAATTTAGACCAGGAGATACCGTTACTTATGAACCTAATCCTAATTTTCGAGATGTTAATCAATTAGGTTTTAAACGAATTGAATTAAAAGGTGGTGGTGATGCGACTTCAGCCGCACGTTCTGTTTTACAAACCCAAGAAGCCGATTATGCTTATAATTTACAAGTAGAAGCTTCTATTTTAAATGAATTAGAAAAAACAGGGCGAGGTAAATTAATTTCAAGTTTTGGTTCTTTAATGGAACGCATTTTATTTAATCTATCAGATCCTAATTTAGCAACACCAGAGGGTGAACGTTCTAGCTTAAAAAATCCTCATCTATTTTTCTCTGATCCTAAAGTACGTCAAGCTTTTTCTCTGGCTATTGATCGAGATACAATTGCTCAACAACTGTATGGTATTACGGGAAAAGCAACGGCTAATTTTTTAGTTAAACCCGAACAATATTATTCTCCTAATACTCGCTTTGAATTTAATTTAGAGAAAGCCAAAACTCTTTTAGATGAGGCAGGATGGAAAGATACGAACGGAAATGGCGTTCGAGATAAAAATGGCGTAGAAATGCAAGTGGTTTTTCAAACTTCGGTTAATACGTTACGTCAGAAAACTCAAGAAATTGTCAAACAAGGATTACAATCAATTGGTATTGGAGCGAGTTAAAAAGTGTTGATGCGGGTGTCTTTTTTTCTAGTGATCCTGCTAATAATGATACAGTCGAACATTTCTATGCAGATTTACAAATGTTTACTACTGGAAATAATAGCCCAGATCCATCAGATTACATGAAAACTTATACTTGTGCTTCCATTCCCCAAAAATCGAATAATTGGTCTGGCGATAACTATTCTCGCTATTGTAATCCAGAATACGATCGACTTTGGCAACAATCGACACAAGAACTAGACCCAGAAAAAAGAAGACAGTTGTTTATTAAAATGAATGATCTTCTCGTCAATAACTTTATTGTAATTCCCTTAGTTCATCGGGCTGATGTTGTCGGAATTAGTAATACTTTACAAGGGTTTGAACTATCACCTTGGGAACGTAATACCTGGAATATTAAAGACTGGAAACGAGATTAAATAAATCAAAAACCACCCTGGCGACTGATTTTAGAGATAATAAATTTATGTAGTATGAAGATTATGCTACTCAATCGTTTTGAATTATAACGCCTAACTAGAGGTAAGCCACATGGACACCCAATCACCGCAAAATGTCCAACTCGTACCACCCTTTAACGAAAAAAACGCCGAAACTCCTGATATTGGCGGTGGTTTGCCTGTCATTGAATATTGGGCAGAACACACCATCTCACCCGAAGGGCCAAAACTTTGGAAGACTTTATTCCATCATAGTGCTTGTCTTTCTTGCTCGTGGGGTACAGGTGGGCAGAAAGGCGGTTTTACCAATGAAGAGGGGGAAAAACTGCAACGCTGTATGAAAAGTGTTGAGGCTATCTCCGCAGAAATTCAACCCCCCATTGAAAAACATTTTTTTGAAAAAGTTAGTATAAGTGATCTACAACGATTAACCTCACTCGAAGCCGATAGATTGGGAAGACTTAGTTTTCCGATGATTCTAAGAGAAGGTAAATCCCATTATGAGCGTATTTCATGGGAGGAAATATATCAAATTGCTGAAACCGCTTTTCGTAGCAAACAACCCGAAAGAGTCGCTTCTTATAGTTCGGGACGTTCTTCTAACGAGTCTGCTTTTTTATTACAACTGATGATGCGGACACTCGGTTCTAATAATTTAGCCGATTGTTCCGATTTGTGCCACGCTCCCTCAACAACGGCACTTAGTCAAATGTTTGGGACTCGTACCTCAGTTGTTAGTCTAGAAAACCTCAAAAAATCTGATTGTGTGGTTTTAGCGGGTGCAAATTCTTCTTATAATCATCCACGCTTCATGAATGAATTAATCAAACTTCGTGACGAGCGCGGTGGTAAGATTATTGTCATTAATCCCGTGATGGAAGTCGGCTTAGTTAAATTTGGTTCGCCTGCATTTCCCCTAAAATCTTTGATTCCTGGTTCGGAGATTTCTTCATTATACCTACAACCGATTCCAGGGAGTGATACCGCCCTGTTTGTCGGTATCCAAAAATCCCTTATCGAACAAAATTTAATTAAACTAGATTATTTACAAGCACATACCGAAGACTGGGAAGCCATTCTAGAACAGGCTAAAACAACTTCTTGGGAAACCATTACAAGTATCTGTGGTGTTTCAAAAGAAGAAATAGAAGCCGCAGCTACAATGATTGGTACATCACCTCGTGTCGTGTTTGCTTGGGCAATGGGACTCACCCAACATGATAACGGTGTAGACAATGTATACAGCATCGCCAATACTGCACTCATAACAGGTAATGTCGGCAAAGAAGGGGCGGGAGTGATGCCTGTAAGAGGCCATTCTAACGTACAGGGTTTCGGTTCAATGGGTGTTACCGTCAAGCTAAAAAAAGAGATTCAAGAAGCCCTAGAAAAGCTTTTAGGACGTTCTCTGAGTCGTGTACAAGGTTACGAAACCAGTTCTTTAATTGAAGCAGCCGATGCGGGGAAAGTCGATACTCTCATTTGTGTAGGAGGCAATTTATACGGTGCAAACCCTGATTCTAATGGAGCAAAACGGGCTTTAGGCAAGATTGAAACGATTATTTATCTAGCCACCAAACCTAACATAGGACATTTTCACGGGTTAGCCAAACACAATACCATTGTTATCCCTGTACTGAACCGGTTTGAAAATCCTTATAAAACAACCGTCGAATCGGGTAATAATTTTGTACGCCTCAATGATGAAGGTGAAACCCATCTCAAAGATGTTGATGTTATTCCAGAAGTTAGATTTTTGACTGAACTTGCCCATCGACTACATGGAGAATACCCCGTTAACTGGCGTAAATTACAAGATACTCGATATATTCGCCAATTAATCGCGCAAACCATCCCTGGTTATGAAAAGATAGGTACGATTGATGATACTAAAGAAGAATTTACCATTGGCGGTCGTATTTTAACTGAACCGAAATTTCAAACACCATCTGGTAAAGCGAAAATGTTTGTCACACCGCTACCGAATTTATCTTTACCCAAAAAAGAAGAATTTGGTATTCCTGAAACTCAACAAGGTATCGTACTTGCTTTAATGACAGGGCGTAGTTATTCTCAACATAACACCGTTGTTTATAAAATTGGGGATCAATATCGGGGAATGCCTCATCGTAATTGTATTTTGATGAACCGTATCGATGCAGAAAGTATCGGTTTAGCCGAACATCAAAAAGTGACGGTACAAGGCAATGTTGGCAAGATGGAAGACGTAGAAGTGATTTATGGTGCAGTCCGCCAAGGAGCCGCCTTAATGTTCTATCCTGAAGTCAATGTGATTTTTCATCCCAAAGTCGAAAAACGATCAGGTACTCCCGCCTATAAACGAGTTCCAGTATTTGTTTATGCGTAAAATCTAAAATTATGTGTTATAATAGAGGGTTTGGTAATATTTAAAGCTGAACCCCTAAAAAAATGACGACACCTAAACTAATTATTCACGGCGGAGCCAGTACCTTAGAAGATAAAGGCGGCTTAATCCAAGTTCGTGAGTCACTTCATATTGTGATTAAAGAAGTCTATGATTTATTAGAAAGTGGAAAAAGTGCGGTAGATGCGGTACTTTTAGGCTGTGAGTTATTAGAGAACGATCCGCGATTTAATGCGGGTACAGGTTCAGTATTGCAGTCTGACGGACAAGTACGGATGAGTGCGTCATTGATGGATGGTGATAGACAACGGTTTAGCGGAGTGATTAATGTTTCACGAATTAAAAACCCAATCCACATCACAAAATTTTTACAAGAACAAGACGATCGCACTTTCTCTGATGTGGGTGCAGCAGAACTCACCAGAGAACTGGAGATCCCATTATATGATCCGATTATCGACTTTCGGGTTGAAGAATGGATCTTAGAACGTAAAAATAATTTTGAACGTAAAACAGCACGTTTGTATGCAAGAGCGAGTGAAGATCGACGCGGTACAATTGGGGTGGTTGCCCTAGATCGCTCTGGTAGAATTGCGGCTGGAACGTCTACAGGTGGTAAAGGTTTAGAACGCATCGGCAGAGTGAGTGATTCTGCGACAGTTGCGGGAAATTATGCGAATAAATATGCAGGTGTTAGTTGTACGGGTATTGGTGAAGATATTGTAGAAGAAGCCTTAGCGACTCGTATCGTTATTCGTGTAACAGATGGGCTTTCTTTACCCGAAGCAATGGAACGATCAATGAAAGAATCATTAGAGAATAACCGAGATCTTGGGGCGATTTCTTTGGATGCGAGTGGTGCGATCGCATGGGGGAAAACGGCTGAAATCCTTCTTGCTGCTTATCATAATGGAGAAGCGATCGGCGATACCCTAGAATGGACTACTGATGAATTGATGGGACACATTATTTAAAATTTTAGGTTTAAAGGGCTTGGCAACCAAGCCCCTACAAATGCACAAAAAATAATAATTGTAGGGGTTTGGTCTTTCTACCCTTAGTTAATTATCGACTTGGAGTCACTTGATCAATCGTTTTTATTGAACCATCATCTTTAACTGTCCAAACATCATAGCTACCGAAAACATCCCCGTTTTCATCAATATCAACATTACCACTAGCACCTTGATAGTTAATATCTTCACCTTTTTTAACAAGTGCGATCGCTTCACAAGCATCACTCACTTCTATTCCAGGTGCATTAGCAACATCTCTGAGTTTACTTTGTATCCCTACACCCGTATTTGCCTTTGCTGCTTCTGCGGCTAACATCAACAAAACGGCGGCATCCCAAGTATGGGGAACATAAGCGGTGATCTCCTTACCTGTTTTATCTTTCCATAATGTGGTGAAAGCGGCTAAAGCTTTTCCATCTGCCCCTGGAACCGTTCCTAATGCACCACTAACAATCGATTTTTGATCTTGAGTTTTGCCCACTGCTTTTGTAAATTCTTCTGTTTGAACCCCATCGGTTAAAAGCAGAGTAACACCTTTGAGTAAACCTTGTTTGTAAGCAGACTGAATGAGTAAACTGCCAGTTTCAGAATAGAGAACGGCGGCTACTGCATCAGGTTTATTATTAAAAGCGGCACTTGCTTCGCTATCAAAGGTTGCTGCTTTGGGATCATAACGCACAGGTTTATCTTTATCTACAATATTCCCGCCGAGTTTTTCAAAAGCTTTAACAAATTCTTGTTCAAACCCTACCCCATAATCATTATTAATGACAACCGTTGCGACATTTTTAAAGCCTTTTTCATGAGCTAAAGTGGCTAATGCTTGTGCCTGATAGGTATCTGGCGGAGCGGTTCTGGCCCAAAATCCTTTAAATTCACCTTTTTTGGCTTGATTTGTAAAAACAGGGCTGGTACTACCGGGTGAAATTAACACAACTTGATCCCGTACTGCGATATCAACGGCTGCCGTAGAAACGCTACTGGCAAATGAACCTACGACACCCGCCACTTTATCCACTTCTGCAAGTTTAGTCATTGCGGATGCCCCTGCTGCTGGATCTGTTTGATCATCTTCTTTGACTAGAGTAACAGGTTTGCCGTTGACCCCTCCACAAGCATTAATCGTATCAACTGCTAGTGTTACTGCTTCGGGCATATTTTGACCAACCGCCGAAAGATCTCCAGTTACAGGTAGAAGTGAACCTAATTTAAGCCCTGCGTCTGAGGCGGCGGTTTGAGTCGTATTAGTGCTAGTGGTGGTTGTATTGGTGCCACTGGTACAAGCTTGAGCGAAAAGGCCAGCCGCGATCGCACTAACTACGATTGTGAAAGGTAATTTAAAAAATCGTTCTTGAGATGGATGACTCATAGTGTTTTCTTACTATATTTTCTAGAGTTTAGATTTTAACAAGACAATGGAATACAGTTTACAGTTTCTTGTTACTGCATTTTCTCCCCTGACATCCCGTCTTTTAAACCAGTTCCCTCTCTTTTATGGGTTTGGTAACTCGCCTTTATTGTTCTCGATATTGTTGCAAGAGGGTTTCTGTATCTGCTAATCTTTGTTGTGTTTCTTCCAGTCTTGCCTCTGCATCCAGTCTTGCCGTTGTCTCTTGGTCTAATGCTTCGGCTAACTCATCAGGAATTAGCAATTTTTCTCCATTATCTTCAGGGTAGAAGCTAATTAATTCTCCTTCAATCACTAATCGTATCTGTAACGGTTCACTACGAGCATCGGTAATGACTCTATAGCTATCTTCATCTAAGCGATAGCCTTTTAATTGTTCTTTGATCCACCATTCTCCTCTAGGAGCGAAAAGCCAGTATTTATACACTCCTAATTGTTCATACAATGTTTTTTAAACTCTAGGTCTTGGTTTTTAGTCCCTTGTGAGGTCATTTCAAAAATCACTTTAGGGACTTGTCCTTCTTCCCAAATTTTATAATTATCTCTGCCACCTGGTGGAACATCAAAAATGACCATGACATCAGGGGCAACCCGCAAACGTGATAACCTTGGGCATAGTACATAAATTGATTAGCTAAAACGGTTGCTTGATGACCTGATAGATATTGTTTCAAGACGGCTTCGGTCATTAGAATTACGGTAAGATGTGAATAAGATTCGGCCAAAGGTTCACCATCAGAACTAGGGTAAAAAATGTCTTTTTGAGGAGCGGTTACCATGGTTTTTATTAAAAACAAAAACAATTAATTTAATGAGTATTGTATCAAAATATTTTATAAAAGTTTTAAATTAAACATTTTTTTCAACATAATTAATATTAAAAATTAATTCCATTTTATCGAATATAGAAACGTGAAAAAATAAAATCTTTCTTCAATGCCATAGTAACGAGTATTTTGACATCCTTCTTGAGATAGTTTAGATTTTAGGGTAAATCGCCGTAAACTATTTTATGAATAAAAGACTCAATCTGACGATAGAAAAACGATGATAACTTTAATTGTCTATAGCCCAAAAATTAACAGGAGGCTTTCAGAGTGATTGTTAACCCGACTAAGACTGGATGGGACGTTATTTATCATCGCGCTCATGCTTTACTCGCGGCTCAACTTGCTGGACAATGGCGCAGAAAAGACGCACCCCCAAGATTATATGAAACAATTGCCGCGATTTCCCATCACGATGATTTAGAACGGGAATGGGAAGAAAATATCATAACTGAAGCGGGTGCGCCAAGGGATTTTACGCTTGATGAAGATCCAGCCTATGATCGCTTGACAAAACATATCGAACGTGCTTTATATCGGGGACGTTGGGTAGCATTATTAACTTCAATGCACCTTTATCGGCTAAATAAGGATTCTAAAGGAACCGATAAAAAGGCTGATCAATTTTTAGAAGCTCAATTGGCAAATCAAAAAGAATGGCTTAAAGAATTAGGAATTAGCCAAGAAGATGCAGATTCAGCGTATGATTTTCTACAATGGTGCGATCGTCTTTCTCTAATACTTTGTCAGCAAGAACTACCTGAAGATGAACGCTTCTTAGAAATTAGTAAAGCACACGATGGACAACGTTACGACATTAAACAATTAAAAAACGGTTTGATTAATGTTACCCCTTGGTGTTTTGACAACGATCGCTTTACCGTGAATGTAGAATACTCTTCCCTTTCACAAGTTGCATTTAAAGATAATAATAGTTTAGTTAAAGCTCTCAAAGAAGCTCCTCGCCAGCTATTTGAATGGACTTTTGTTAAAGACGAGAAAGCTTCATAAAATCATCTGAATTTAAAGCCCCCAATATAAAATAGAGTCCTTATAGTTCCCCCTCCTCTTAGGAGGGGGCTAGGGGGCGGTAGTGAGGGCGTTTGGTGAGGTCAATTATTTAAAACTATCTAACCACTTTTAGAAGATCTTCTGCGTGGGTTGCGGTGTTAATTTTATCATCGACATAGGAGATGTTTCCTTCAGCATCGATGATATAAGTAACCCGTTTGGCGTATCCACCACCCGATACATCATAGGCTTGAGTTATTTTGCCATCTTTATCAACTAATAATTGAAAAGGTAAACCATACTTTTCTTTAAAAGCTTTGTGAGAGGCTTCATCATCCATACTTACCCCTAATACTACCATTTCCTGATTTTGATACTGCTCGTAGTTGTCGCGGAAGCTTTGGGCTTGTTTCGTGCAACCAGGTGTATCATCTTTAGGATAAAAGTACATAACAACGACTTTTCCTTTGAAATCCGATAAAGAAACGGTTTTTCCTTCATCATCAATGGTTGTAAAGTTCGGTGCCACTGTTCCAACTGCTAAAGCCATAGCTTCTTAGTTCCTTAGATTGAATAAAGGTCGATCATAATTGATCATAAACTTTACAATAGTTTATATACAAGCCCAAAATCTGGCAAAAACCGAACAATGATCACCTCATCCACTCCTAAAGAACAATCTGTTACCTATTCCGATGCAACCCTAAAACGCGCTGAACGGGCATTGTCTTGTTCTCCTTTTTTGCTTCCTTTGTTTGCAGTAATGCGAAATGAAAGTATTCCTTTACCCATGATGACGGGACAATCTGGAATAGAAAAAGGTTATACTAAAAAACCGTTAGCCGAACTGTGGACAGAACGCAATCTACTCTGGTTAATCAATGTGGGATTACTACGACGCGAAGTGGATGGACAAGGAATTACAGATAGTTTTCGTCTAACGCCACTAGGACGGCAACTCGTGGAAAAATGGGAAAATCAGGGCGGGAATTTTCCTAAACCGACCTTTTGGGATTCTGTAATTAATAGTATCAATCGTTGGTTTTCCTTTTCGTTCTAGAGTGATTTTGGGAAAACTTAAAAATAAAACATTATAAAAAATAAATATATTAAATGAAAGCTATCATGGTCGTGGGTACGACTTCCCACGCTGGAAAATCATTTTTAACCACCGCTATTTGTCGTATTCTTTCCCGTCGTGGCTGGCAAGTGACCCCCTTTAAAGGACAGAATATGGCTTTAAATGCCTATGTCACGCCATCTGGAGGAGAAATGGGCTATGCTCAAGCGGTTCAATCTTGGGCCGCTGGAATTACGCCTAGAGTCGAAATGAATCCGATTTTGCTCAAACCCCAAGGAAATATGACCTCTCAGGTGATTATCCAAGGGAAAGCAATAGGAGTTACCAATGCAGCCGATTATTATGAGAAATACTTTGATTTAGGGTGGCAAGCGATCACTTCATCCCTACAGCGTTTAGCCATCGAATTTGATCTAGTGGTTTGTGAAGGGGCGGGAAGTCCAGCCGAAATTAATCTCAAACACCGAGATTTGACTAATATGCGGGTTGCTAAATATCTAAATGCCGCGACGCTATTAGTAGTAGATATTGACCGAGGTGGCGCATTTGCTCACGTAGTTGGTACACTAGCACTACTCGAACCCGAAGAACGAGCCTTGATTAAAGGGATTATTATTAATAAGTTTAGAGGACAACGATCGCTATTAGATTCGGGAATTACTTGGCTAGAAAGTTATACAGGTATTCCAGTCGTGGGGGTGATTCCTTGGACAGATTTAAGTTTACCTGCCGAAGACTCTTTATCTTTAGTGGAATATCGTTCCAAAAAAACACAAACTGAAATCAAGATTAGTATTATCCGTAACCCACGCATTTCTAACTTTACTGATTTTGATCCCCTCGATGCAGAAGCAACGGTAGCGATGAAATACGTCGATTTAAAAGATGATTTAGGTTATCCTGATGCAGTCATTTTACCTGGAACTAAAACCACGATTTCTGATTTAAAAGCATTACATGAAAGCGGGATGGCAGCACAATTAAAAGATTATATCGCCGCAGGTGGTGTAATTTTAGGCATTTGTGGAGGCTATCAAATGCTAGGACAACAGGTTTTAGACCCCCATCATCTTGAAGGACAAGACTCAGAATATCGTGGTTTAAATGTACTACCTTTGACGACGACGATTACAGCCGACAAAATCACTCGAACTCGTCAGGTGTCTTCGATTTTTCCCCAGAAAGGTTTACCTGTCAAGGGTTATGAGATTCATCAAGGAGTAAGCAAAGTGATGAATTATACCAAAGAACAGTTTTTATCTTTGTTCGATGATGCTAGTTTGGGGATAGTCAATGAGTCTCAAACAATTTGGGGATGTTATCTTCATGGTGTCTTTGATAATGGGCCTTGGCGACGGACTTGGTTAAATAACTTGCGAAATCGACGCGGTTTGAATTCCTTACCCACTGGAATAGCAAATTATCGCGAACAACGAGAAATCATGATCAATGATTTAGCTGATCTCGTTGAGCAGTATGTTAACTTAAGTTCAGTTTTACCACAGTAAAATCATTATGGCTGTACAAGTTCATTTTTTACCTGATGATATTACCATTGAAGCCCAACCAGGAGAACCTTTATTAGCGGTGGCAGAAAAAGCAGGGGTTTTTATTCCGACTGGGTGTTTAATGGGTTCTTGTCATGCGTGTGAAGTAGAATTAGAGGATGGTACGCCGATCTGTTGTTGTATTAGTGCAGTTCCTTTTGACACTTCATCACTCACCATCCATCTTTATTCTGATCCTGTATGGTAGTTGATTGGATTACGATTCTGTCGAGCAACTTCTAAATACAATCGATATTCACCCTTTGCGATCGCTTGATAGACTATAGGTACAGATTCAGGTTCAACCGAAATCGCTGTAATTCCCCATTCCACCAAAGAATCAATTAATTCAGGATATTGTACAACAGCCTGACCACACATTGAACAGGGAATCTTTAACATTTTTGTTTGTTGAATTAGTTGTTTAAATGCCATTTGCATCGCGGGATGATACGCGTTATAGTGTTGACTCAATTGTGAATCTTCTCGCTCAATTCCGAGTAGTAGTTGTGTTAAATCATTACTACCAATTGCAATTCCTTGTACACCTGCTTTAACATATTCGGGAAGCAAAAAAAGAACCGATGGAACTTCTGCCATCATCCAAATTTGAAATAAGGGAAATTGAGTTAGACCTGTTTGTATAATACGCTGTTGACAAAAACGAAATTCTTCAACACTTCGCACAAAAGGTAAAATCAATTTAATGTTGTAATAGCCTTGTTTTTGTAGATGTTGAATAGCTTGTAGTTCTAAATCAAATAAAATCGGATTTTGAAGATAATTATAGGTACCCCGTTTTCCTAATGTTGTTTTTTCTAAACTATCAAAAGTACGATAAAACACGGGTTTTGGATGAAATGCTTGGACAAATGGCTCAATTAATTCTATTAATTCTGTCAGTAATTGTTCTTGAAAAGATAATTCTAAAAGATTTTCTAAAGAATGTTTGGTGAACCATTCAGATAATAGCCATTCCGAGCGTAGTAATCCGATTCCATCTATGGGTTTATCCATCGTTTTCTCAATTGATTTTTTTTGACTGATATTAACCATTAATTGAGTAATAATTGGATAATTAATCGATTCTGCATCAGGATTAATATTATTTTTCTGGGGTGTAACTGGTACTTGCAATGCTTTTCCTCGATGAATTTTGCCCGTATTACCATCTAAAACAACTGTCTCACCTGATGTAAATAACTGAGTGGCATTTGGAATACCAACAATTGCGGGGATGCCTAATTCTCTAGCTATAATTGCGCCATGACTCGTCATACTTCCTTGTTCTAAAATTAAACCAGATGCTTGTTTTAATAAGGGTAGCCAAGCCGAAGTTATTTCACGGGTAATCAGAATTGAACCTGACATTTCTCGTTTTAAATCTGTCGGAATTTCTAAAATAATTAAAATTGGTGCAGTGACGATTCCAGATGAAGCTCCTAAACCTTGACTAATCATAGAAGTTGAGGAATTATCAGAATTTTCTGAAAGAGAAGATAATTGATTAAATTGAACTTTTGTGATGTAAAACTGAGGTGACTGCTCGGTGATTAAACTCCAGTCAATTCCAGTTACTGTGGGATTTTCTAACCATAAATTCCGCACCATTTGAAATAAATGAGCTAAGAAATCATCATTTAAACAGTAGCTTTCCTGCTTTTCTAAACTTAATGAGTTGAGTTTTAATAAATCAGATTCATTTTTATCAAATTGAGTTGGTACTTGGTAAGCACAATATTTAACTCCTAATTGTTTTCGGATAATTCTTCCCGTTTGAGAATCTACCTCATAAAGATCTGGAGAAACATCACCCTTTAATAAACTATAACCGAGTCCCCAAGTCGCTTGTATTTGCATTAAATGAGGCTGAATTAAGATTTTTCCTGTAGCTGTAACATTGTTTAGGGGTTGAACTAAAATCGCTAAATTGACTTTTTCTAAAGGAATTCCTAAACGTTGCCAATAAAATAAACTTTTTGCACTAAATAATTCTGACCAGATTGTTTTTAGAGTTAATTCAATCGATTCTAGTTGATTCCAGCACACTTGAGAAGAAAGTAACCCAGATGGATACTTTGCTGAAGTAGATGGTAGAGAAAGAGAAGACCGAAAAATTAAAGTATTAGAGTTTAATTGCTTGGCTGCCTCTACAATAGTAGTTAATTCGTCTGAAGATAGTTGAGTATCTAAAATAGCATGACGACTATTTTGAGCAATTAACTGTAATGCTTTGGGGTTATGAATATCGAGATATAAAGAAGTTTGTGGAAAATCAGCAAGTAATGATTTAAAATCTTCTAACTTTTCTAAAAAAGCCTGAAACGTAGTCGTATTAACGACAAAACCTGAAAAAACTGGATAGCCTTTCTGAGCCAGACGACTTAACAGAAACGCTTTTTTACCTACTTTGATTCGTTCTGACGCTTGAATTTGATTTAGCCAATGGAGAATCACCAACAATATAGTTAAGACAACAGGGTCTAACAATAAAAATCAATAAATAAAACAGCGTACATCTTTTTTTTGATTGTTACTAACTCATTAAACACTAAGTATTCTCTTTATTGTGCATGGTTTATCCATCGAATCTCAGAAATCTTAAGACATTTCTTAGAGTTTCTCATAATATTGACGTGTTTTTAACTTGAGCGAGTCTGTTAAAATAGCTAACTGATTTATCTTTATCCTCAGTCTAAGCTATGACATCACTCAATGACGGTATTGCTCAATTTTATGACGCTTCTAGTCAACTTTGGGAACAGGTTTGGGGCGAACATATGCACCATGGCTATTATGGTAGGGGTGGTACACATAAACTAAATCGACGACAAGCCCAAATTAACCTCATTGAAGAACTTCTTAGCTTTGCTCAAATTAAAACAGCAAGCAATATTTTAGATGTCGGCTGTGGAATAGGCGGTAGTACGCTTTATCTCGCCGAAAAATTTAACGCTACTGCAACTGGGATCACCCTATCACCCGTACAAGCCGCTAGAGCCAACGAAAGAGCGATAAATGCTTTTTTAGAAGGAAATGTTTCTTTTCAAGTGGCTGATGCCCTAAATATGCCCTTTGCAGACAATTCTTATGATTTGGTGTGGTCATTAGAAAGTGGGGAACACATGGCAGATAAGACACGGTTTTTAGAGGAGTGTTACCGTGTGCTTAAACCAGGTGGAGTTTTTATTTTTGCGACTTGGTGTCATCGTCCAACTAATTCTCTAGCAAGTGATTTAACCGCAGATGAGAAACGGCATTTAGAAGAGATTTATCGAGTTTATTATTTACCTTATGTGATTTCTTTACCAGAGTATGAAGCGATCGCATCTAATTGCGGGTTTAAAAATATTATCGCCGATGATTGGTCTACTGCGGTGGCTCCTTTTTGGGATGTTGTTATCGAATCTGCTTTTGATTTTAAAGTCATTACAAATTTACTCAAGAGTGGTTGGACAACGATTCAAGGGGCATTAGCATTAGGATTAATGAGTCAAGGCTATGAACGGGGTTTAGTTCGCTTTGGGGTTTTGTGTGGTAGAAAGTAAGAATTATTTAGTGATTATCACCAAAAAAATCCTGTATCTAAAATCTGCTGAATCGTAAAAGGACAAATGTTAGGAAAAGTTGCTAAAGATAAACCTGTTTCTGATACTGCATAATCTCTAGCATTTTGATAACACTTATTAAATATTTCATTTAAGTAGGGTTTAATACTGGGACTATCTTCTAATGTATCTAATACTCGGTTACGATGTTCTTTAATAAAACGCTCCCAACTTCCTGTTCGTTTATTCGATTGATACTGCCATTTAAGAAGGTGCATTAGGAGTTGTTCTAAATTACTTTTCAAAGCTCTTTTGTCGCTTCTCCCCATGCCTTCTAATTCTTCGATTAAATTGTCGTAATCAATTTGATCTAGCTTGTTTTCCCGTAACAAATGAACAGTTGTTTTTAACCACAAGTTATAGTCTTGCTCATACAGGGTTTTTAGAGCGATTAAGGTCATATATTTAACTAGCCTAACTCATGCTGTGACAGCATTTTAATTTCTCAGGAAGGTCAAACCAATAACATTTAAACTTGATGGCGTGACCCTCCCATAATTTTAAGTAGCAGCCATCGCCCGAATAATATCACCACGAGTAATGATACCAATGACTTTTTCATCTGTATCATCTGTTACTAAAATACGGCCAATTTTGTGATCAGTCATTAACTGTGCCGCTTCTCTTATGGTTTGAGAGGGTTTGACTGTTATGGGTTTATTAGTCATAACTTCCCCGACAGTTTGTCCTAAAACCTTATGTACTAGCTTTTCATGACGATTCGGATTTTGTAAATAGATGACACTATCAAGAAACATAATATAAGGTGGTGGGTCAATTCCCGTCTCTTGCCACATCAAATCTGTTTCGGAGATGACACCGACTAATTTATTTGAATCATCAACAACAGGCAACCCACTAATTTTTTTTTCCGCGATAACTTGAATTGCCTCTTGTAGTGAGGTCTGAGGCGTTACCGTGATTGGGTTAGGGGTCATCACTTCGGCAACCGTTTTCGTCATGGTTTACCCAAAAATAACACTTTTCTTTCTTATTGTAGGAAATTTAGTCGCCTGAGCCAAGAACAGATATAAATATATACGTTGACTTGGGGAACGAGAGTAACGCTGGCATCGGTCTACATTAGTGACTATTTAAAATCAAAAGGGCTTGTCTCCCTAATGTGATAACCTAAAATTAAATTTTTATTCTTTTTTTTATGTCTTCTTCGGTTTCGACTCATTTAATATCAAATCACTCATGGCAAAAATCTGATTTATTTTTATCGATCGTTGTTCCTATTTATAATGAATTTGAAAGTCTTCCTAAATTAATTGATACTATTGCCACCACACTACAATCAGAGCAATATAATTATGAAATTATCTGCGTTGATGATGGCTCAACTGATGGCTCAAGTCAACTTTTAACAAATCTTGCTCACTCGCGTTCTGATTTAAAAGCGATTATTCTACGGCGAAATTATGGTCAAACGCCAGCCATAGCCGCAGGATTTAAACACGCCAAAGGACAAATTATTATTACTCTAGATGGGGATTTACAAAATGATCCACAAGACATCCCAAAACTGATTAATAAGCTATATGAGGGTTATGATTTAGTTAGTGGTTGGCGCAAAAATCGTCAAGATGATAAGGTTAAACGGTTACTTCCTTCTAAAATTGCTAATTGGTTAATCGGACAAGTCACGGGTGTTAAATTACATGATTATGGATGCTCACTAAAAGCTTATCGCGCTGAAGTTGTAGCTGACTTAAATCTATATGGAGAATTACACCGTTTTCTCCCCGCATTAGCTTATATTGAAGGGGCAAAAATCGCTGAACTTCCAGTACAACATCATGCCCGTCGCTATGGTCAAAGTAAATATGGTTTAGGACGAACTTTTCGAGTGTTAATGGATTTATTTACCATCTTTTTTATTAAAAAGTTTTTAACCCGTCCGATGCACATTTTCGGATTATTTGGGCTATTTGCGACTTTTTTGGGAATGATTTTAGGAATCTATTTAACTTTTATTAAACTATTTTTCGGTGCAGAAATTGGCGATCGTCCTTTACTAATTTTAGCGGTACTTTTATTTATGACGGGTATTCAACTCTTTAGTTTTGGTTTATTGGCTGAATTGGGAATGCGAACCTATCATGAATCACAAAAACGACCCATCTACCGAGTACGGGAAGTGGTGGGACAACAAGAAACAGTAAGCCATGAGCAACCCGATTAATTTATAATGAATAATGGCTCAATGATTAAAGCGCATCGTATTAAATAAATAGGCTACTCAAAAATATGGGGAAAATTTGGGAATTAGATTACTATTCACGTCCTGTTTTAGATGATGAAAAAAAGAAATTATGGGAAGTCTTAATCTGCGAATCTCCTACAGAAATTACTCAAAAACCCGAAACTCTGTTTAAATATTCCGAATTTTGCTCAAATAAAACTGTTAATTCTATTTGGTTACAAGAAGCCATCGGAAAAGCAATTACTCAAGCGGGTGAAACACCGAGAAAGATTCGTTTTTTCCGCCGTCAGATGAATAATATGATTCTCAAAGCGTGTGAAGATTTAGGAATTACCGCAGCCCCTAGCCGTCGGACTTATGCCTTAAATGCTTGGCTTGAGCAGAGAAATCAAACGTTTTATCCTGAACAACCAGGCTATGATGAAAATTCGGCTAAGTCTCTATCTGTACAATATCCACCTCTAGCAGCGATTCCACTTCCAGATGCGGTTAGAGTCGATAGGGGTGATAAATGGGCGTTTGTCAATTTAGAAGCGTCGGCATTTGCAGATATGGAAGAATGGGATATTGCTTTTGGTGAAGCGTTTCCCCTCTCAATTACTGAACTCACACCCGATACCCCCATACCTGGAATTATTGTCTATTCATCTCGCGCCTTACCTCTAGCGGCTTGGATGTCTGGATTAGAATTAGCTTATCTCCAGTTTGAATCAGGTTCTCGTCCAATTGTACGTTTAGAAACAGGTTCTAGTGACAGTTGGATTTTAGCGACGGTATTGGATGCAAAAACTATATCAGAAGCCAAAGGATTTGAAGCCAAAAAAGAAAAGGCTCAAAAAGTACATTTTTTGGCCATTCAATCTAAACAAGAGTCCGAATCTTTTGCAGGTTTTTGGCTACTTAAGGAAGAGAAATTATAGTTTTTGCCGTTTTAATAAAGTTGATATTCCTAACCCTCCTAAAACAGCAATTGCCGTTAATAATGAGGGTTCTGGAACATTGACGGCTACCGGTTCAGCGTAAACAAAATCATCAACCGCTACTAGATCTATACCATTGAGGGGATCATCGGCGGGGCCTGAAATAATGGTATTACCTTGGAGATCAAAGATCGTATTATTACCTAAGTTTAATTCAACACTGGTAACAATTGGATCATCAAATAATACGCCCAAAAAAGAAGGTTCGCCACTATTTGCAGGATCAACAAAAAACTTACCTAAACTCCTTGAGCCACTAAAATATTCAATAAAACTGGTGTTCGCTAACTCGACATCAAGAAAAATCGCCCCAAAACCCCGTGTACCTGCTTGTTGAAAACTCCCTGGAATCGTAAAGCTTTGATCAATTTCGTTATTATCCTCGCCAAAATGGGCAAAGATATTATTAGGACTAAACGGCGGAAATTGACCCGCTACACCTGAATTTACACTTTCAAAACCATCGCCACTAACGACATATTCTTCATCGTACAGTGTGCCACGATTGAGGAAGAGATCATCTGGAATTGTAACAACTTTATTAGAGACAATTGTTTCTATCCCTGCACCCGCACCCGAACCATCTAGCGGTACACCATCCCAGTTTATTGTCCGAAAACCACTCCCCTGTGAACCAGAAGCCGCACCATTATTTACTCCACCAATAGCGGTTTGATAATTGGTAAACGCTGTGGCTGCATTGCTCCCAGTTCCACGAAATTCTATCGTAGCAGCTTGTGAGGGCAAGCTAACACTAAAAATGCCAGCAATTGTCAGTAATTGAAAAATATTGAGTTTGGTTTGACTATCCATGAAACATCCTCCTATTGATGAAAACAAATGAATTGAATAGGAAATTAGCGAACCATCGGCTGATGATTTGCTCGTTATTTTGGCTACAAAAATGTTTAAGTAAAATGTGTTTTTATCTTATCTGAAGCTCAAAAAAACACGCTAGGAATTTTAGGCACTTTAACAAAAAAAAGTGTTGTTATTGCTAAAGAGCTAAGTTTAAATACTTATGAACTAGGTTTGAAATAATCTAATAGTCGATCGCCTGAATCTGCTCTAACTAATGCCACTACCACATCTGCGCTCACTAGCTACACCTGAATAGATGATATATCTGGGCTGCCATTGGGGGTGAAATTTCTCTTTAAAAACGTGTAAACCGACTCATTTGCGGAGAAAGAAACATTCTCCACTGAGTAAATCGTTATTTTCTGGAATAACAGACATTGATTTGATCTGAGGTTTGAATCTATTTTACCAATGCCTAGAATGAGATGAATTAATCGTTATCCCATCGCTCTTGATTAATCAGATCATCAATACGATCGCGTAATAAAAAATTATGTTCTTCTAAAACATATTCTAAACAAGTCCAGATCTGTGGAGGAAGATAGCAACTGAGAATATAAATCGGTTGATGACGGTGTATATATCCTTGTAATACTAACTGTCTCGCTTCTTCCCTGAGAACTTCTAGAGAATGTCTCATTGCTGATTGAACCATAATTTTTTCTCCTAACACCTAACTTGAATTCAGCTTAACTGTCTCTTGTGTCAGAGGAATGACAGACGGATGACAAAGATTTGTCAGGAAGGTTATTTTTTAGAGTAGAGAATGACTTATTTTTTTAATAGTTGATAGGCTTTTTGAAATTGTTGACCCACATAAGATAAAGAATCTACCGAATGTTTATGAAAATAATTCCAACCATAATCAGGCCCCGATAAACCATGTCCACTAAGGAACGCATGAAATTGATTTGGAATGTTGAATTGATTTAATTTTTGATGAAACTGTTGGGTTGATGCCAAAAAATTAACATCAGCTTGGCCCGCATCCAGATAAACTCTTAAACACGCTCTTTCGGGCGGTGGAATTTGTGAAATAAACGTTTGAGGACTATTGGCGGCACCACTATCATCGGTAAAATAGCCGCTATGGCTAAAGAAAACACAAAAATTATCTAAATGTCGCAGACCAATATTTAACGCGCCTCAACCTCCCGAAGAAACGCCACCCATTGCCCAAAATTCAGGTTGTTCTAAAGTTCGATAACGAGACTTGACTATTTGTACCAATTCTGAGCCGATCAGCGTTCCGATTTTGCCATTGGGCCCATCATAATAATCAGAATCCTATAACGGACTCGAACCTCTTAAATCATTGCCATCTGGAGTAATGATAGTCGATGGCGGCAGTTTTCCACTTTGATGGAGTTGATGAAGGACTGGAATTAGACCATATTTATCGACCCAGGCCCGCCCATCATCGTGTCCACCGTGTAGGAAGAAGATGACGGGATAACGTTTTTGAGGATTTTTGTCATAATCGGGTGGTAGGACTAAACCATATTGTCGAGTTTGTCCCATCGCCAGACTTTGAAAGTCTTGAAGTTGAAAGGTCATTCCCGTTCCCGCTTCATTGATGGCAGGAGGGTCGAATTGAGGCGCACCTTCTACAAAAACATACCAGTAACCGACACCACCTAAGAGCAAAAGTGACCCTAAACTCATTAGGAAAAGTTTTTGCAGTTTCATTATTTTTTTTAGTCAAGTGCGAGTCAATCTAGCCAAAGAAAGTTACGTCCCTATTCCTCTAAAATTTATAATATTAAATGTTATTTGCAGGTATATCAAAAGTTATGGCTATTAACCGTCGTCATTTTTTAATTTTATGTGGAACACTAACCGCCGCAACTGCGATCAAAGCTTTATCTGATCCAACGCTTGCCCAAACAACCACCCAAGCACAAGATGAATCTTTTAAATTACCGCCACTTCCCTATGCTTATAATGCACTAGAGCCTTATATTGATGAAGAAACGATGCGTTTTCATCATGATAAACACCACGCCGCTTATGTCAAAAATCTTAATGCAGCAATCAATAAATATCCCGATTTAAAAGATCAATCAATTAATAAACTTTTGCAGGGTTTAGATACTTTACCTGCTGATATTCGCCAGACGGTTCGCAATAATGGTGGAGGATATATCAATCATAAAATATTTTGGGAGATTATGAAACCTAATGGGGGAGGAACGCCCCAAGGTAAAATAGCACAAGCAATTCAAAAAGAATTTGGGAGTTTTGAAACGTTTAAAACCAATTTTAACAATGCTGGTGCTAAAGTTTTTGGCAGTGGTTGGGCATGGCTAGTTTTAGATAAAAGTGGCACACTAAAAATAATTAATCTATCGAATCAAGATAGCCCCATCATGCAAGGACTAAAGCCGATTATGGGTAATGATGTTTGGGAACACGCTTATTATCTCAAATATCGCAATAATCGAGGAGAATATTTAAAGCAGTGGTGGAATGTTCTAAATTGGGAAGAAATTAATCGACGTTTTCTGGCAGCTAAGGCTTGAAAATAAGTTATTATAAGGAATTTTTATGGCACGTGGCGATCAAATTTACGTTTATCGAGAGTTTATGAATTTGAAAGGTGTTTATCAACATCATGGTATTGATTGTGGTGATGGAACGGTGATTCATTATCGTAAACCAAGTGAAATTGTTGAACGAACTACTTTTGAGACTTTTTCTCGTGGTAATTCAGTATATGTTGTTGAATATAAAAATGGTTTTTGTTTTATTCCAGATATAGTAGTGTCTCGTGCCGAAAGTCGTTTGAGTGAACGAAAATATAATTTATTATTTAATAATTGTGAACATTTTGCGACTTGGTGTAAAACTGGAATTAGCGAAAGTGTCCAAATTAAAGATTTTATCCCAGTTATTGCTCATCTTAAAACCGTTGGCTTATACGAACCTTTAAAAGAGGCTTTAGTGGGTGCTGATCCGAGTAATGCCAAAACTTTATTACAAAGTGCTTTAGGCGATATTAAAGTGGTTTGGGATGACCTACAACCTCAGTATACAACCGCACTTAAAGAAAAAGAAGCATGGAATCAAGTGGCGAAAAAAGCCATAGAGCAAAATCGCGAAGATTTAGCAAGAGAAGCTTTAACGCGCAAGGTTTACTACAAAAAACAAGCAGATAAATTAAAAGAAGAATTAGATCAATTAGCCATTATGGCAGAAAAGGTAATTAAAGATTTATTAGTCGCTAATCAAATCAGTTAATACTTATTTTTTGAGTTGCCAGATGTAACAGTTTTATGACATGATTTTTTAAGGTTCGGCTTATTCTTCAAACAGGCTAAATTTTTAATAAATCATAGACTAAACCCTATCACATGAAAAAATCTAGTAATTTTTTTAAGCGTTTGCAAGAGTCTTTTCAAGATGACAAGTTTCTTGAAGTTGTTCATCGTTATGAAAAAATCACAGCTAAAATATTAACCATAGTGTTACTATTTGTGATTTTAATTGCTTTAATTGATTTAATTATAATTTTATATCAAGATATTTGGCGAACAGAACCCATCGGATTTTTTAATAGAACTTTAATAGAAGTTTTTGGCTTATTTCTCAATATTCTAATTGCTTTAGAACTTTTGGATAATATTACTGCTTATTTAAAAAAAAATGTTTTTCACGTTGAATTAGTCATTGTTACTGCCATTATTGCAGTTGCTCGAAAAATTATTATTTTTGATACTACTAAATATACAGGTAACGACTTAGCTGCTTTAGGTTTTGTCATCGCGAGTCTTACGGTTTGTTATTGGTTAGTGAAACAAATCAAAAATACTAAAGAATAGTGACTTAATTCAAATTAATCCAACAATTTACCAAATTTTACCCAAAAGTTGCTAGATTTATTGCTATTCATCAAATCATGCTTTAAACATCGTTCTAAAAATTCGATTTGTTGCTCATAGACTAACTCTTGAGTTAATAAATCGATCAACAGTTTCCACGCTTGTCGCAAAGGTAAGGTTAACTCTGGTTCCGCTACGGGTTCGGGGGTTGCTTCGGGTAAGCCTTCTAATTTTTTGTAAAGTTGCCAGTAAGGTCTCATAGATATTGTGCTAATCATCCATTTTGGAAAAAACAAGACAAAAAAGTCTACTATCTATTTTGTCTGTATTGATAGCTACATTTTAAATCTCAATTAAAAATTTACTCTGTATACAGAGATTGATGATACTCTCAAAAAAAATCTATTTATAGATAGATTCAAAAAGAAAACTCGCCGCTTTCGCTACTCTAGGGATTGTATAGTTAAAACTTGGGGCGGTGTCGCATCAGGAGGATAAAGAAAATCAAGATTAACCTCTCGGATGGATCTCGCTGGAATTTCTATTTTTAATAAAGATTCACCTTGTTGACCGCGCCGTTGCACTAGGTGAAAATAGCGAGTATTCGATAAACTTCCCGCATCTCGATAAGCGACTCGTACCGTACCTCGGAAAAATACTTGACCTTGTGCTGGTTCTACGAAGAATAACCGATCGCTGTATCGATCATCAATAACGGGTGTTTGCAAAGATACAGAAATGGTTTGAGGTCGATCAGAAGGGTTATACAAAGGGAAAGTTAAATTGTAGTGTACCCCATAATTCCCATGTGCTTGATATGCCGTATCAGGATAGCGAACTAACATCGGTGCGCTTTGAACTTGTTTCGTACCAAATGTTGCGGCTGTAACCGTACTTAAAGGATAAGAAAGAGCTTTTCCTTTTTTGGGAATTGTTAAATGAGAGGTTTTTGGTTGATCGGTGACTCTGGCAAACCATTCCGAACCAACCGAAATACCCGCGACACGACCATAAATTTTATCTTGTTCATCACGCCCAAACCGTTCGGGAGGGGTTGGAACTAAATCTCTTGGACTGACCAGTTTTCCTTTAATTAATACCTTTTTCCATTCTTCAATAGTTGGCCCACGCAAGAGGACAGATGGAGTAATATTGCGATCTTTGTCATGGGGTTTGGGTTTATGATTTTTGGGAATTTCTACCATTGCTGACAAAGCCATATTAGCCAGATAAACAGGGCCACTGCTATCAACACGCATTAAGGTCGAGCGTGCGCTACGATTAGGAATTAGTAGGGTAAATAACATCTGGCTTTGATGTGGCCCGATAATGATCTGACTTGGAAATTGAGGTTGATTTCTTCTTCTGAGAATATCACTCATTAATCTAGAGCCAGGGCCTGAATAAAACCGACCCACTGGATCTTCTACTAGAGGAGGTAGTTCAATAAAAGGTGCATCTGTAGAATTCAAATAGCTGACCGCTTGTAAAACTCGAACGATGATCGGTTTTGAAGTGGGGTTATGAATCAGTAATCCTTGATAAAGAGGCCGTTTGCTACTAGAAGGACGAGCAATATGATGCGTAAAAATATCAAAGCGACCTTGTAGCGGTTGGTTAAGATGAGCGTTAGGAAATTGTTTCCCAGTTTGGGGAAAAGTAGAAAGCAATATTCCTTCATGATGAATCACTTCTGGACTGTTGCTATTAAAAACCAAAACATCATTGAGTCGCCCTGGTAAAGTCCGAATTTCTTGGGACTGGGTAATAAATCGTTGTTCGATGGGGGCTACGGTTGCTGTCGCTTGGGCAATCAGAGAGGGGGGGATAAACGGTAACATAACAGACAAGTCAACAGTCACAAGTTAGTCGACAAAAATACTGAGCCATCAAAAGAGAGGATTTTTCAATCTTCTAAACAAATATAAGCCATAGTGTCTGAAAATTCAAATAAAATTAACCTTAAACTCTTATTCCTTCTAGCACGGCGGTTTAAAGACTTAAACAGTCATGTTTATAGACAAAAGCAAGTCAAAGATTGTTTCCTTTGATCCTTAAAATCGAGTTCTATCGTATCACTACAGAGTGACATTCAAAATTGACTTTTTCTTAATGGTTCGGCTTTTTCATCAAATCCTTTAGGAATAGGCTATTGCAAGAAAACTGAGAATTACGTTAAATTTAATTAAGATACAAAAGCTGTTGATAACAAATCGGCTTTAACTGTGCTACTAGCATTGACAAAAGTAGCAAGATAAGATAGCGAACTAAAATTTGCTTTTACAAGAGAGATACCTAAAAAAACATGAAAATTTCTTGGCGAACTGTACTACTTTGGATATTACCTATCTTGTTTATCGGATTTTTCCTTTGGCAAGGGACTTTCGCAACGGCGACTTCAACGATCGGTAATAATACTGCTAGTACCCGCATGACTTACGGACGTTTTCTAGAATATTTAGATACTAACCGAGTCATCAGCGTTGATTTATATGAGAGTGGCAGAACAGCCATTGTCCAAGCGGTTGATCCAGAACTCGAAAATCGTATCCAACGTCTAAGAGTCGATCTCCCTTCAAATTCTCCAGATTTAATTGCTAAATTAAGAGATTCAAACATTAGTTTTGATATTCATCCCCTTCGCAATGATGGCGCAATATGGGGCTTATTAGGTAATCTAATCTTCCCATTTCTCCTAATTGCGGCTCTCTTTTTCCTATTCCGTCGCTCAAGTAATATCCCTGGTGGCCCTGGTCAAGCGATGAGTTTTGGTAAATCTCGCGCCCGTTTCCAGATGGAAGCAAAAACGGGAATTACTTTTGATGATGTAGCAGGAATTGATGAAGCAAAAGAAGAATTACAAGAAGTTGTAACCTTTCTTAAACAACCCGAACGCTTTACCGCAGTTGGTGCCAAAATTCCTAAAGGTGTTCTCCTAGTTGGGCCCCCAGGGACAGGTAAAACACTGTTAGCCAAAGCGATCGCAGGTGAAGCGGGAGTACCTTTCTTTAGTATCTCTGGTTCTGAGTTCGTCGAAATGTTTGTCGGGGTTGGTGCTTCTCGCGTCCGTGACCTATTTAAAAAAGCGAAAGAAAATGCCCCCTGTTTGATCTTTATCGATGAAATTGACGCAGTAGGTCGTCAACGGGGTGCGGGTATCGGTGGTGGTAACGATGAACGGGAACAAACCCTAAACCAGTTACTGACCGAAATGGATGGTTTTGAAGGCAATACTGGAATCATTATTATTGCAGCAACCAACCGCCCTGATGTCCTCGACTCTGCTTTAATGCGTCCAGGTCGTTTTGACCGTCAAGTGATCGTCGATGCGCCAGACTTTAAAGGTCGTATTGGTATTCTAGATGTTCACGCTCGTAACAAAAAATTAGCCCCAGAAGTTTCTATTGAAGCGATCGCTCGTCGTACCCCCGGTTTTAGTGGTGCAGACTTAGCGAACTTAATGAACGAAGCGGCAATTTTAACAGCGCGTCGTCGTAAAGAAGCGATCACCATGTTAGAAGTAGATGATGCAGTTGATCGCGTTGTCGCAGGGATGGAAGGAACCCCCCTTGTTGATAGTAAGAGTAAGCGGTTAATTGCCTATCATGAAGTGGGTCATGCGATCGTCGGCACATTACTTAAAGATCATGATCCCGTCCAAAAAGTTACTCTGATCCCCAGAGGACAAGCACAGGGTTTAACATGGTTTACTCCCAATGAAGAACAAGGACTTACCACTAAAGCGCAACTCTTGGCTAGAATTAGTGGTGCTTTGGGTGGACGTGCTGCCGAAGAAGAAATCTTTGGTTATGATGAAGTGACCACAGGTGCAGGTGGCGACTTACAACAGGTTGCTGAAATGGCGCGTCAGATGGTAACTCGTTTTGGCATGAGTGATCTTGGCCCCTTGTCTCTAGAAAGCCCTGGTGGAGAAGTCTTTTTAGGCGGTGGTTTGATGAACCGTGTTGAATATTCCGAAAAGGTAGCAACACGCATTGATGATCAAGTCAGAGGCATTGTTGAACACGCTCATCAAATCGCTAAACAAATTATGCGCGAAAATCGTGAGGTAATCGATCGTTTAGTGGATCTATTGATTGAAAGAGAAACGATCAACGGCGAGGAATTTCGTCAAATTGTGGCTGAATACACTCATGTTCCTGAAAAAGAACAGTTTGTCCCTCAGTTGTAATTAAATAGTTAATCGATAAATTATCGGGGTTTGATTGTCAAGCCCTGATTTTTTTCTAACGCTCTTTTGTTCTATCTAACTCTTATCCTGTAAGCAGTAGAGATGATTTTTAAATAGATACTTCTATCAATTTTCTATTTACCTCTACTGTACTAATCGATTTTACTACGGTTAAGGGTTTGGAAAAAAGACAATTTTAGCCATGATCGCTAGGATTCCTGCGGCAAAAACCCCAACAACGCTAAAAATCCCAAAGGTAATCGTGTTGAGACGGGTATTTGTATCATCAATTCGTTTATTTGTGTCATCGAGTCGTTTTACAATGCCCCTTAACTGCTCATCCGTTTTAGCGATATAAACATCTAGTTTCTTGTCAACACTATCTATTTTTCGGTCTAACTCGCTAAACCGATTGTTAATAAGATCTTCTAATCGTTTTAAATCACCTTCCGTAACTGTGGTCATTTTGCTAAACTCCTAAATAACCTGAGTTTTGTTTAAGCATGAAGATCAGAAAGTAAATTTAATTCAAAATTAGATAAATCAAGGGAAGGTTTTTTAGGTTGATGAGTATAAGCGACCAAAGCAGCAACCAAATTAATCATGAAATTAATAGGACTACGATGACGAGTATGTTCAAGCTGAGTTTGATTTTTCAACTGGTCATTAATGGTTTCGCTCAAAGCCCGTTTTCGGAGCAAAAGTTTATCGTAAAGTTTAAGTAGCCGAGGCTTCATGTTGCTTCGACAGGTGGTGAACAATTCAATTCCTCTTTGAAAAAGTTGCTCGAACAGAGATTGTGAAAGATAGCCACGATCACCGAAAAGTTTGCCCGATAGTCCTTTAACCATTTGAGGGACAGGTTTTCGGTCATCGACATTCCCTGGAGTGATATGGAAAGCCAACAACTCACCACAATCATTCACGATTAGATGTACTTTAAAGCCGAAAAACCAGTCAATGGAAGTCTTGCCTCGTTGTGCCAACCCCCGCAAAACTCGATGACGGTTGATTCGACGATTGTGGCAGACTGAGATTTTGGTTGAGTCGATGAAACTAATTCCTGTTACTTGACCCCGACGGGAGAGAAGATAGGCACATAACGGGATGAAAGTTCTCGGCATGATTTGGACAAAACGATTGTAACTGACTAAGTTGGGAAAACAGGCGCGATGATAGTGCTGTATAAATTGGTAGTAACTTTTAAAGGTGCGAAATCCCGATGCTTGAAAAACAATGATGATGGTGAGTTTTTCGGATAAGCATAATTGTCCTGCTCGATTTCTAGTTTTTTTGCCCTCTTGCAATCAGCTTTTCTGCCACTTAGGTTCAAAGTTGGTACAGAAATCATCGATTTTAACAAACATCTCCGTTATGATTGATTCAAACATTTTTCGCTCTCTCATTCTTCATTTTTGCTTAGAGAGAGCATTTTCTCTAATTTCTCGACTTTTGGCTATCCTCTTATCCAAAACTCAGGTTAATTAAGTTAAAGATTTTTCTAGTCCCTTTAGAGTTCTGACCTCTAGGGGACTATTCATATGATCGGCTATTTCAAACTACCTGCTTTCCTTGACTTAAGGCACGTTTAAGCACCAAGTAGAAAGACTAGACAATCGTTACATAAATATGTACTATAATAAAAGTACAATTTTTAAGTAGCTGTACCTACCTTATATTTCTCTAAAAGCTGAAAAAAGGCTTTTTGTCTGGCTTCTATTTCTTCAGTAGAAAACGTTTGCTTAATTCCTGTCATGATCGGAGAAGCTGCATCAATGGTTTCACGATATTTCGTTAAAGCCGCAATTAGTTCGGGATCATTCCAGTTAATCTGATCGTATTGCAGTTTAAGAGCCATTGGTAAAACTCCGTGCATTGTAGTATAAATAAAGTTACCCTTTTTTTACCAAATGTCAGAGATAAAAAACCAGCTAAAACAAGAATTAGCTGATGTTGAATGGCGTGATCTGATTTCCCATGCTCAACGCGATGTTTTAATTGTGGTTAATGCTTCACTCAATCTGCTAAAAGTTGGAGAAGCGATCGCCACTGATCAAGTTAATTTAGTCCAAAATTGGATTAGCCAAAATCTGATACATAAACCGACTCCTAAACAATTAAGCGACTGGAATAGTACTCCAGAAAGACAATTTAGCACTTTGATTGTACAGCCGTTTGTGCTTGTTCAGTCTGCTAATGCCTCTGAATTAGAATAGAAAATAGATATCTTTGGGACACGCCGTTAATGTTAGTACAATCTCAAACAGAAGTTTTACAGTTTCTTGGTTCAGAAGCGATTACACCCTATGAAACTGCAAAAGTCGTTATTTTACCGATTCCCTATGAAGCGACCACAACCTATCGCAAAGGGTGTGAAAATGGGCCTGATGCTTTTCTAGATGCTTCACAACAGTTAGAAGCGTATGATGAAGAGTTAGAGCAAGAAACCTGTGTAGAATTGGGTATCTATACTCATGATTCGATTGCTGATACGCGCCGTAACCCTTCTCTAACTGCCGAAGAAATGTTAGAGGAAACCACCGCAACCGTAGCGAGACTGATTGCTGATGATAAGTTTGTGGTAGCCGTTGGGGGAGAACACGCGATTACTACAGGTGTTGTCAAAGCGTATCTAGAAGCATTAAACGAACCCTTTACCGTGATTCAAATTGACGCACATGGGGATATGCGTTATGAGTACGAAGACTCGTTACATAATCATGCTTGTGTGATGCGTCGCGTTATAGAAATGGGTTTACCGACACTTCCTGTTGGAATTCGTGCGATTTGTTCTGAAGAAGCATCCTTAATTAAAGAAAAACAAATTCCTGTGGTTTGGGCGAGAAATACAGCTTATGATCCAGATTGGGTCGAAAAAGCGATCGCACAGATTAAAACGGAAAAAGTTTTTATTACCATTGATGTTGATGGCATCGATCCCACTTTAATCCCAGGAGTCGGTACCCCCGAACCAGGCGGCTTAAATTGGTATGATACCCTGAAATTTTTACGGCGCGTCTGTGAAACCCATCATGTGATCGGATGTGATGTGATGGAACTTGCCCCAATAGTCGATTCTGTGGTATCTGAATTTACAACAGCCAAGTTAATCTATAAGTTAATTGGATATCGCTTTAAATAAAATGATGATAGGTGAGATAGGCCAAACTCACCTATTATTTAGAAATATTATCTAATAACTTCAAAATTATAACAATGGATCATAATAATACACGCAGACAAAAACTAGCAAAATTAGTCAAAGCTCAAAATACAGTAAAAGAAAAAATCGAAAAAACTTTAGATGCTTGGAATGTTGTAGAAAAATTGACGGGAACAGTTGATGCGCCTCTAGATTGGTCTAGTGAACACGATCATTATCTGTATGGTACACCAAAGCTTTTTATCAACAACTTGACTAATCCCGAATAATTAAACGATCTAAAGCAGTCTGTAAATCTTGTGTTAAAGAAGCAACAGCATGACGACGATTTTTCTTATAATCTAAAGCACGATCGCTTACTGAAATCGGTTCACCAATGGTAATTTGTACGGTTTGTTTACCCAATTGGGGACGGAAAAAAGAACTTTCCCCTTTAATTCGGGCGACTAAATCCCATAATAATAAGGTTGTTTCGGCAAAGCGTTCAGCAATCAGTTTTTCCTTGACATAATAACCCGTTACTGCTACAAAACTTTCAACAATTCTCATATGCCACATCATTAACTCGGCTTCTTCGGCAACGCGATCGGCTAATCCTCGTTCTACAATAGATAAGGGATGTGTGGGTTTTAATTCGAGTCGATAAATATAATCCCATCCTGCTTGTTCAATGCGACGACAGCGATCAATAACATTCCCTGTTGGTTCTAAATTAAAATAGTCTTCAGATACACTTAAAGCAGTATTGAGTAAATTTTGTAGTCGAATTCCTAACGCTAAATTCGGGTTATTAATCGTTTGTGTATCGAGTTGGGGAATCGTTTTATGATAAAAGTCTCGATAGAATTCTTCAATGGTTTTTAATAAATATTCTGCTAGTTGATAAAGTCTTTGATATAAAACAGTTTCATTTAGACTCGGTTGACTGGGTGGAGTTAACCCGCTTTCGGTTTCGAGTTGGCTTAGGAGATTCGATATTTTTTCCCAAGGCGGTGTGAAATAATGATACTGGATGCCGATGGGAACGATTAACACTGACTCAGTGCGTTTAGCTTTTTGTAAATCTTCGACACACCAGAAACTCAGTTGAGAGAGTCCTGGTTCTAAAGGACTAATGATCTCATTATGCCCATTGGTTGCACCTTCGGGAGAAGCAGCTAAGGGAAATTCACCATCAGTAAAAAGATGACGCGCTGATCTTAATCCCATTAAATCCATTTTACCCCGTTGAATCGAAGTGCCACCCAAGCGAGAATACAGCCATCCTACCTTTTCCCCTGCCCAAATAGGAATCCCACGATCGTACATAAAATGAGCATGAATTGGCTTTTTTAAAGGAATTTTCTTTTGTTTTGCGACTTGCGGGATAATGCGCCACCATAAATAGGCTAAACAATAGGGATCATTAATATTAGGATGACGAAATGCCATCAAAAAGCGAATTTTCTTTTCTTGAAATTGCTGATAACACTCTACTAATGTCTCAACACCTTGACAATTAATCTCTCCTACTTCGGTTTGTGTCTGTAACCAAAATGGGAGAATGATTTGAGATCCTTTTAATACCCAAGGATTTAACATTGGGGAAATAAATTCTAAGGGAGGCTGCGCGTGTCTATATTTTTGATTCATTACTTGATAAAAGATGTTTTTATTATTTAATTTTTTTATAATTTTAGTAGCTAAATGAATTCGTTTTATCAAAATTTAGTTTTATTTTAATGAAATTGCGCTCATTTTTTTCTTTTCCTCGTTTACCTTATGCAATTTGGCTTCTTGCGATGGGGCGATTTTTATCAGAAGTCGGAACAGGTTTTATTTTATTCTATACGCCTATTTTTTTCGTCAATGAAGTTGGTTTATCTTCTACCTTAGTTGGAATTGCTTTAGGAAGTGCTTCTGTTTCTGGTGTGGTTGGACGCTTTTTAGGCGGATCTTTATCTGATTCACCTCATTGGGGAAGACGGAAAACTTTACTTTCATCGGCATTAATTTCTGCAATCGCTGATCTCATTTTAGCTTTTTCTCATAATTTTTCTTCATTAGTGTTCGGAAATTTATTAATGGGTTTTGGCATGGGGTTATATTGGCCCGCAAATGAAACAATGGTTGCTGATCTAACGACAGGTGAGCAAAGAAATGAAGCGTTTGCAATGACTCGTTTAGCTGATAGTTTAGGGTTAAGTCTGGGTGTAATGTTAGGGGGGATAATTATTACTACCTCACAAAATTATCGGTTATTGTTTATCATTGATAGTGTTTCTTTCCTGCTCTTTTTCTTGTTGATTTATTTTACGATTAAAGAACCAAAACGATTAGAAAAAGAATCTATTCCCATCCTTAAAGGTTGGCAAATAGCTTTTAAAGATTCTCGTCTTAGATTATATTTTATCGCTAATATTTTTTTTACAACTTATTTAGCACAACTCCAAACGACTTTACCACTTTATTTCAAAAACTTTACATCAGATGGAGGTTTCACCGCCGCTATTATCAGTGCTTTATTTAGTTGGTATATCGTTAGTATGGCGATTAGTCAATTACCGATCGCTCGTTTCTTGAATCGTTTCAATCGCATCAACGCCTTACGGTTTTCTTTATTATTTTGGGGACTTGGTTTTAGTGTAATTTGGTTAACTGGAATTCTAGCAACTTCGCCTCTAATTTTGGCAATTATTGGATTAGGGATTCTAGCGATTGCGACCGTTTCTTATACACCCTCAGCATCTTCTTTAGTGGCTGAAATTGCACCAGCCAATTTATTAGGGATTTATTTTTCGATTAATGCTCAATGTTGGGCAATCGGTTATTTTATCGGCCCCTTAATTGGTGGTTTTATTTTAGATCAATCTCCTCTAGTCATTAAAAGTTATTGGTTAATCGTAGGTTTAAGTGTTTGTTTTTGTTTAGTGATATTTTCGTTTTTAGAAAAAATGATGCCGAAGTCTTCAACTTAAAGAGATGCAGATAACGCTTTAACTAAACGTTCGTTTTCGTCGGGTGAACGAACCGCAATCCGAAAATAAGCATCGCTTAATTCAGCAAAACTCAAGCAATCTCGAATTAAAATCTGATGCTGTTTTAATAGTATTTCTTGAAGTTGAGAACTAGCTAAATCGGTTTTCACTAATAGATAATTCGCTTTGCCTAAAATCGGTTTTAATCCTGAGATATTTACTAAATTTTGAAATAATGTCTTTCTAGCGGGTAACAACCAATCCCATGTTAACTGTTGAAAGTCTCGATCTTGTATCACAGTTTGAGCAACAACATCGGCTAAACTATTGATTGACCAAGGATCGCGCCATTGCTGCCATCTTTTTAAACAATCTGGATGAGCGATCGCATAACCAATCCTCAGACCGGGTAAGCTATAAAATTTAGTTAGTGAGCGTAATATTATTAAATTTGGATAATCTTGTACATACTCAATTAGACTTTCTTGCTGTTGTGGGGGTAGAAAGTCCATAAACGCCTCATCTATCACCACTAAGCCAAAACTATCTAAATAAGGGAAAATTTGGGCTTGTGAGAATAAATGTCCTGTCGGATTATGGGGATTATTCAAGAGTAAGCCACATTGATCGAGATTTGATGATGTGATTTCCCAATTTCCTTGATCGATATCTAAAGGAATCAATTGAACGGATGCACTAAAAGCTTTTAACGCCCTGCTATAGTCTCCAAAAGCAGGACTCAGTATGTAAGTTGTCTCTTTTTGGGCTAAATCACGTCCAACCCAAGTCAGTAATTCAGCGACTCCATTACCCGCTAAAATCCAATCGGGGGATAAATCATGTTCTTGGGCTAAAACAGAACGTAATTGGGTGTAATTGGGATCGGGATAATGCTTGATCGTCGATAGATGAGATTGAATCGCTGCGATCGCACTTTTAGGCGGCCCTAAAGGATTAATACTAGCAGAAAAGTCAGTAATTAAAGATTCTGGACAGCCTGCTATCATAGCTGCCCAGGCTAGATTACCTCCGTGAAGTGGTCTAGTCAAATCAATAATTACTAAATCGCCATCAATTATTTTGGTGCGACTTTATCTTTAAAAAGTTTACCAGCCGAAAAAGCAGGAACTTTAGTGGCAGGAATCACCATTTTTTCATTAGTTTTAGGGTTCCGTCCTTCTCTGGCTTTGCGTTCTCTGGCTTCAAAGGAACCAAAACCGACTAAAGTTACTTTATCATCGTAGATACAGCTTCCATAATTGCTTCGATTGCTGCTGTGAGAACTGCATCAGCTTGCTTTTTAGTAACCATAGCTTTTTGAGCAATTTGATCGACTAATTCACCTTTATTCATGCGAAATCTCCTTATTATGCTATTTTTCGCGTTTTTTTACTGATGATCACTAAGTGATCAATGAGCTAAGATAATTTTCCTGTCAGTTTTCGTCCAAGAAGTGGCTGAAATCTTGACGGGCTAGTTGTTTCACTGCCTTATTCTAAGCTCAAATTGGCTATAAAGGAACACGCAAACCTTTAATTTATGTAGATTTCATCAATTTTTTAACTTTAAATTACTTAAAACCAATTAACAATTTAATTATAAAAAATAGATAATTAACGTAAAACTTAGTAAAACATAGCAATCTAGAGATTAAGTCTAAATATGTTGTTTTAATTCTAGTTTTCGGCACTAAAATCTAAATAAGATTCGATTTTAGGTAAAATTACCGTAGGAAGGGTAGTTACAATTTGATTTACAATTTCTTCGGGGGTTTGGGCGTTTTCTATAGAAATGTGTAGATCTGCCTCAGCATATAGCGATCGTCTCTGTTCCATTAAAGTCTCAAGCTTGTGTTTGAGATCGGATTCTTGTAGTAATGGGCGAGTGATATCGGTTGATAAGCGTTCAATCAGTACATTAATTGGTACATCTAACCAAATCACTAAGCCATGACGTAAATAACTCCAATTCATCCGATGAATGACGCTACCTCCCCCCGTTGCCACAACGCTTTTTGTATAAGCACAGACTTGCATCAAGATTTGAGATTCGATGTCCCTAAACTCATCTTCTCCTTGTTCTGCAAAAATCTCTGAAATACTTTGTTGTGTAACTCGTTCAATTAGAACATCTGTATCAAAAAAACGATAGTTCAGTTGTTTGGCTAAAATCTGTCCGACTGTTGTTTTACCCGTTCCCATCATGCCGACGAGAAAAATACTAAGCCCTCTAAGTAAATCTGTCATTGGTTATTCTCCGCACAAAAGACAGATTATAAATAATTGCGTGTTTTAATGACAATGTTTTTAGATGTTGTTAGACCCAATCTTCATCATCATCATTATTTTTAGGATCTTGGTTAAGATTATCAGACTCATCTCGATTGGGTGGTCTAATCACTCTAAAATCAGCATCATAAACCCTTTCACCTGATTTTGCTTGAGATTTGGTTGATTCACGATAAGTATAGGAATAAACCGAACCACTGCGTGATACATTTTGCGGTGATTGAGGAACTTCGTAATTGATTGATTCTTCGGGTTGCTCCTGTTCCTCATTAGTCGGTTTTTTCCTGAAATTTAGATCTTCTTTTAGCTCTTTTAAAGTTTCATTGATGGGCTGTGTGAGGGTGTTTTCTAATTCTTGTAGCGGTTTTTCTTCTTTAATAGGTTCGTTGGGCTCTCGAACAAATGAAGGTGCTGTGTAGGCGATGCGTTCTTGTTCTCTAATGCGTTCAGTACGAATATCTCGAATGGGGGTAGTTTGTGCGGGGGGTGATTCAATATCCCAGTCATCAAGTTCATCTCTGGGAATAGATTGATAGCTAGAACGATTCCAATCTTGTGCATTAGATGTAGAACGATAGACGGGTTCTTGTCGTTTGGGTTCTACAGGATTGATCGGACGAGGTGACGGGGAGGGTTTAAAGGATTCGACTCTAGCGCGACTGGGACGAAAAAGATTAGATAATAATTGGATGACGAGACTTCCGACTAATCCAAGACCCGTAAAAATGATAATCCAGATCGATAGAGGAAGTTTTGCGATCATGCTGCCGCCAAAAAAGACCAAGGTTACAGGTTGCAAATTTGAGACGACAAAAACCCCAAGCACAGCCAACAACAGCAAGAAAATGATTAATCGCATTGTTTTCCTAACTATCTTTATATCTTAATTCTACAAAAAGCTTTTTTTAATCTGGCTTTTGTTCTTCAGGTTGCATTGGGGATGATGAACTAATCTCGCTTTCTGGATCTAAAGGTGATTGAACCCAGTCACTCGGCACAAATCGCTCGACTGTGGGTTCGGGTGCAATCGGTTCGGGTGCGATGGGTTCGGGTACGATGACTGTGGTTGGTTCGAGTTGTTCCACTGCCATCTCAAAATCATCAATGTTGTCAAGCGTTGTTTGTTGAACGATCGGTGCAGGTTTAACGGTTTTTTTGCGGAAATTCAGGAATTTTTTAATCGAAAAACCCTCTTTAGTAGAAGTTGCTGCTTTGGCATCTGCTACAACTTCTTGAACTCCTGATTTCACTTCTGCCGCTTTTTCATCCAGTTTGTTCTCTTCGACAAAAGAAGATACTGTCTCTTCAACAGCAGAGGCAACCTCGGAGACTTTTTCAGCGACTTCTGCTTGTACCGAGGATAGGGTTTCAGTAATGGGAGCTTCTTCAGAATGGATTACGGTAGAAGGCTGTGCCATTTTGGGACTCTTAGAGGAACCTAAGAAACGCTCAATTGAATCAATAACTGAAAAAGATAAATCAATTCCTTTATCTGGATGTGCGATCGCGTCTCTAAATTTTAGCGTTTGCCAACCCAAAGCGAGCAACATAATTGTAGCCGCCATTTGACCTAATAAAACGGCTCCTGTGATCTGGGAAGCACACAACCACAAAACCAAAGCATAAAATAATCCGACTCCACTCCACAGAAAATCATCCCGACGATGCAGCGATGGGGCAAAGAAAGCGAGGCCAAATATAATTAAACTTAAGACAGCAACGACGATTGAGAGGATGTATGCCAGCATTTGCGCTTGCTCCTTTGGTATTTCTCCTTTTTCATTTTGAATCATCTTGAGCCGTTATTGACGATAATTTTGTAGTCTGTTACGTTTAAGGTCTGACTCAAAA
The DNA here is from genome assembly GCF_017312365.1 of Chroococcus sp. FPU101. Taxonomy (GTDB): domain Bacteria; phylum Cyanobacteriota; class Cyanobacteriia; order Cyanobacteriales; family Microcystaceae; genus Chroococcus. Next base: position 29,761 of record NZ_BLJI01000011.1, on the reverse strand, counting down.
TTGATTCATTGAAAAAGAATTTACAAGTTTAGGCTAAAAAGATTTTCACTAAAAATCAATACCCATAAGTACAATCTATTTAGATTTTAAGTAGAGGTACTAGCGATCGCTTTTGTGGTGTGTGTGGGAGGTTGGGGATCAAGACAGTCTGCATACACATTCATCGTTTTGAGTAATGCAGAACCCCAGATCGTTGCAAATGCTGCGTCTGCTGCGTCTCTACCTGCTCCGATGCGAATTAAACCCTCAATAGGTGCGAGTCGAGTCGGATCAAAGAGATACCAGCGATCGCCTAAATAAGCCTCAAAAATAGCATGAAAGTCTGGGGGATATAGTCCATAGGAATAATTTGACACAAAACGCGCTGGAATATTTAAGGCACGACAAAATGCAATTCCTAAATGTGCAAAATCTCGACAGACTCCTGCTCTTTCGGTGACGGTATCAAATGCGGAGGTTTGAGCATCTGTAGTACCCGATAGATAGGCGACATTTTCATAGATCCAATTACAAATTGCCGTTACTCTAGAATATCCAGGAACTAAGTTTCCGAATTCATATTGTGTCAGACGAGATAGGCGATCGGATTGACAGTAGCGCGACGGATTAAGATAGGGTAGGGTTTCGATGGGTAATTTAGCGGGTGGTACTTCGTAAAGTAGTTCTGGATCTACTTGCATCGGAAAAGATTCAACGGTTGCTTGATAAGAGATTGCTAATTCTCCTGCGGGACATTGAATACGAATGTACTGACTATTAAAATGAGGAAGTTCATAATCTTCATGGGGAAGAGTGGGAGTAATGATTAAATTTTCTTCTAGAATCGTTTGATGGTTATTTCTCACTGGAGCAATATTAAAGAGAAAAATACTATCACTGCTCACTGAATAACTAAGTTCACAACCTACTTTAAATTTCATATTTCTTCTTTGAGAATTGTCCAAGCTTTGATTAAATTGCCTTGCATCAGTGCAGCTACACCACTGAGGGTTTTTAGTTCGGGAATATTTGGATCGAGTGTTCTGGCGGTAGAAAGAGGTTTTTCAGCTTCATGAGGGTTCCAGTCATACAAATAAACAAAAGCTAGATAAGCATAGTTATAAGGATTATTTGGCGCAATTTCAATGACTTGTTTAATGGCTGCGATCGCACCTTGTACATCTTGTTGTAGAACATTCGATAGAGCAAGCGCATAAGACCACTGAAGACGGTTACCCTGCTCATTATTTCTGAGTCGTTCCGAAAAAGCTGTATCGGCTTGTACCAGATAATCCTGATTGGCATCGTATTGATTGATTCTAGCGGTTTGTTTAAAAATTGGCTCAAGTCCTGTCATCCCTTGTGCTAAACCCGAAGAAAGTATTCTTAATTGTGTGACTAAATCTAACTCAGGTGCAGGAATTATCGGTGCTAATGGATTAATTTGAATAGTAATTGGTGGTACAGCAATTTCATAGGTTTCTTTAGTTTTTCGATTTAGATAAATTGCTTTTAGAGTATAGTTTCCTGCTTCTAAATTTCCATCGGCTAACATGGCTGTTCTTTCAATGACTTCATAACTTTTTTGAGAATCAACTGGTTTTAAAGCATCTTTACGCAGTCTTCCCATCCCAATACCATGATCATGTATCCAAAATGATCTAGTTCCGTCTTTTTGCCAAGTTAATAAAACAATACCATTTTGTAATTGTTCCCAAGAACCTGTCCATTTATAGGTGATAGGTATCGGTTGATTGGGTGGTACAATTTGTGGGGTAATAACATCCTCTAATTTAACTAAATTGGTTGCTGTCTCAGAAGGAGAAACGATTACAGATGGATATTGTTTAGTATATAGAAATAAGTTACTTTGATCGGGTAATGCCCATTGTTGCTGTAGTTTAAAATCGCTCCTTTGTTCAACTCGTTTAACAATTAGTTTTTGTGCGTCTGGAATTGAACCTTGATCGCCACTTTTGGTAATAAACCAGTCAAGCGAGCGCGCATCTTGTTCTACTTCTTTTTCTCTGACTCCGACTTGTCTTCCTGATACTTGTGATTTATATTTACCTCCATAAAATGAAAAGGTATGCTGATTAAGTTGAGGGGTAGAAGGAAGTACCCCTAAAGTTGTCTGTAAATAGGGAGAATTTTCAATAATTTCTTGTATCACTTCTTCATGATGCCAAGGTTCGCCAACATAAGGATGATGCTGCATTTTTGGACTCAAAATATTAGCCACTGCATCACCCCCAATAGGAAACATATTAAACAGCATTAAAACCGCACCTAGTCCTACGGTGAGAGAGCGAATTATCTTTGACCAACGACCTCGCCAAGACAGTAAACCCACTGCTAATATAATAGATAAAGTCGGAAGAAGCGGTAAAATATAACGCGCATCTTTATTGATATTTAAAGAATTTAATAAATAGCCACCCACTAAAAATAGAACAAGCCAAAACCATTTAGAACTGGGAGAAACTTGTTGTTTTTTCTTCCAATAAAACCAAGCCATTAAAAAGCCAACGATGGGAACTAAGAGTAAAACCCAAGAGAGAAAATAAGGTAAAACTTTAAAGTAGTATGTCCAAGCATCGATAGTATTAAGTGCGGGATCACCTTCAATAAGAGCAGAATCAACAGTCGCTCTTTTTCCAGAGGTTAACATTAGTAACCAATTGGTACGAAACCAAGGAAAAACGATTAGTGTGGAGATTAATAAGCTAATAACTAACTGACTTAATCTCAGCCATTTTTTGTGTATAAAATGGACAAAAAATAAATATACAATTGGAATAAAGATAAAAAATAATGTGGTTTGTTTAACTAAAAAAGCTAAACCAAAAGAAAGACCAAATAAAACCGCTTTTAACCAACTTAATTTATGGGAAAAATGCCACAAAGTCAGTAAGCAAAAACTACCAGTAACAACAGATGCTAAAGGAAAATCTAATAAAAATTCTAATCTGTAATAATATAAACCTGGTATAAATAAACAAAGAATCGCTGCCCATAAACTTACCGAAACATTAAATAGAATAATACCTAAACTATAGACTGAAACTAAAAGAATAGCACTATAGAACAACATAATTAGAGCGGCTGAATCTACACTTACTCCAAATAAGGTAAAAAAAGGAGAAGTTAAAACATAATGTAAAGGAGGAATTTTTGGCGAAATTAACCAAAATTGTCGCCACCATTCACTACTTAACCAATTAGGTTGTTGTAGGATTTCCCAATAATTAACAACTCCATTTAGATAATCCGCTTGATCCCATGCTGGTATACTCCGATCAAGAGAAAACCAGATCTGATCAATTAATGCACCAATTAGCCAAATAATTCCAAGAAAGATTAACCCTTGCTTGTAGTCTAGTTCTTTTTTATCCTTCATTGAGCGCATGACTTTTTAGATTTTTAATCATTTTAATATGTTGAATCCCTGCTTCATCAAATGGCGTACCAACCGCTTGAAATCCTAAGTTCTTATAAAGGCTTTTAATATATACTTGAGCATTGACGACAACTTTTTGAGTATTTTTGTTCCTAGAAATTAACTCTAAAGCAGTTTCCATTAATGTTGTGCCAATTCCTAAACCACGAACATCAGACAAAACAGCTAATCTTTCAATCTTAGCGGTTTCGGGATCAATTTGTCTAATTCTTGCTGTTCCTATAGGTTTGTTATCAAAATAAGCTAAAAGATGAATTGCACTTTCATCTAATCCATCAAATTCCAATTCAGCAGCAACCGCTTGTTCAATCTGAAACACTTGATAACGAATATTTTTTATTGATTCTATGGCTTCGGTATAAGCTACTATTTTAATTTCTAGATGAGAGATCATAGAAAGTGTTTTTGTGAAAAATTAACTTTATTATCAACCCAAAAATAAATGATACCAAATTAAAATGAATAGAACTCTTTTAAATGAACCAAACCATCTTTTTGAATGGATTTGGTGCTCAAATCCCTACATTATTTCAATAAGCTAGTAGGGAATAGCCAATATTCAGGATTTATCTAGAAGACTTGGCAAAAATTATTTTATGATTGATCGGATTTGGGTAACTGCCAAAGTTGAATTTGATAACATAGATGCTTCTCAAAAATTTGACGTGAATTTAATCCTTCAAGTACTAAATGTTGTCCCCAACGAGAATAAACCCAACGTAAGAGTTTGTATAAGGGCGGAACCGCGATCGCAATCAAGTCACCAACGTAAGTAAAAGTACTCACCCCAAATCGTTGAAAATGATCAACACATAAATCAATAGTTGGCGCGATTTGAAGTGAAATATCTTCCGTTCTTACAGAAATAAATCCCGCTTCCTCTAAGGCTGTTTGAAGTTCCGTAATCACATGACAATTAGAAAAAATACCTTCTTTATAGTTAGCATCATGACGCATCATATCAGCAATCAGCAGATAACCCCCAGAATTCAGCAATGACAAAGCAGACTGAGCAATGTCAACTGGAGCAATATACTGACTACTTTCGCTCAAGAGAATTAGATCGTAACAGCTAGTTGTTTTAAAAGCTTCAAATGTTGTTAAATGAAAGATAGACTGACCGTTAGTCCGTTTTAAAAACTGCTCCTGTTGAAGTGGATCGGGTGCTAGTCCTTCAACTGCAAAGCCACGCTCAAGTAAATACGCCGCGTTTCCTCCCATGCCACAACCAACATCGAGTATGGTGGTAACGGTTTTGGGAATGAAATCTAATAGCTTGGCGGTATAAGCTTCCTGAGCAATTCGTAGCTTTGCGATCGTAAGATCATCAATAGAAGTCGGTAAGGGTTCCCAATAGCCATAGTGAAGATAGGATGAATTGGTCAGTGCTAAATAGTAATTGATTGCAGCGTTTTGGTAGCGGGTTTCGGGTGAGATATTGATGGCTTTTGTCTTTGGCATTAAAAACACTAGGTAGTAAATTTTAGATACAGTTCCAAAAAAACTGTAACATTATCTAGCCCCTGTATAGGTTGATAATTTTACTAAAAAATAACTGACCTCAAAAAAAGTTTTGTATATATGTCGCAAGTCATAAGTATTTTTATTCTAGTTAAGCTGACTCAGACTGGTCGCTTGTTCAACTTCTGTAATTAGCTCAAATATTAGTGAAATAACTTTTCTTCTCTATTTTTGTGTTGTATCGCTTGCTGAGTTTCTGACCAACGATCGCGCAATATCCCAGATATTTTGCCTAAATAGTTTTCGGATATAATCCTGTTAGATTTTTTCTTCATTATTTTACCCATTAGTCTGAAAAGTTTTCTAGCATTAATTTAAGAGGGTTGAAAACTTACCCAGTTCGGAGACAAAGCTTTCTTAAAGTAATATAGCAACTCTGAATTCTAATTGCAAATAATATGCAATAAAATAGAAAGACAACCAACCCATCGGGAGCTAAGAACTATGTCTAACACATATGCTCAAGAATTGAACGCGACGGCTAAAGCGTTGGTCAGATCTGGCAAAGGCATCCTAGCGATGGATGAAAGCCATGCGACTTGTAACAAACGATTTGAAAAGTTAGGGATTCCAACCACTATCGAAAAACGTCAAACTTATCGAGAACTTATCCTAACAACACCGAATCTAGGTGAATATATTAGTGGTGCTATTCTTTTTGACGAAACCATCCGCCAAACCAGTCGCGCTGGCGTTCCATTTACCCAAATCATGAACGATGCGGGGATCATCATCGGAATTAAAGTCGATGCAGGTGCCAAACCACTAGCAGGACATCCGAATGAGATGGTAACAGAAGGATTAGATAAATTACGCGATCGCATTGCCGAATACTATGAAATGGGTGCCAGATTTGCGAAATGGCGGGCTGTTATTACAATTGGGCAAGATATACCAAGTCGCGCTTGTTTAGAGGCTAATGCTCACGCTCTCGCCCGTTATGCAGCATTATGTATTGAAGGGGGTTTAGTTCCGATTGTCGAACCCGAAGTCCTCATCGATGGGGATCACACGATAGAAAGATGTTATGCAGTGACAGATGAAACGCTACACACGGTTTTTGAGCAACTTTATCGACAAGGGATTGTTTATGACCAAATGCTCTTAAAACCCAGTATGGTCATCTCTGGTCTAAATAGTCCAACTCAAGCAACCGTCGAACAAGTCGCAGATCAAACAGTTGAGTGTTTACTGAAAAATGTTCCAGCAACCGTCGCGGGGGTGGCTTTTCTGTCGGGTGGACAAACAATCGAACAAGCTTCAGAACATCTTAATCTGATGAATATCAAATACAAGTCACTATGTCCATGGCCGATTACTTTTTCTTATGCACGTGCTATTCAACAACCCGCTTTAGATTATTGGCGTGGCAATGATGATAATATTGCTAATGCTCAACAACTCTTATTACATCGAGCAAAGTGCAATAGTGCAGCGAGTTTAGGGCAATATTCATCGCAAATGGAAAAAACGCCAGCATTAGTCTGAGTCAAACTTAAGACCAGTTAATGATAGACTTAGCATTACATTAAAGTTGGTTCTAGTGGGGAGCAGCCGCTAGAGGAAACGGGGAAAGATTGGTGAGAATCCAACGCTGTCCCGCAACTGTGAAAGAGTAAGCAATTATTCTCAGTCAGAATGCCCGCCAACCTATTACTAAGTCTGCGAGGTACGGATGCAATCAGATTTCTTGTTATTTGCGCCAGTACTGCCTTACTTTTCTGTTGTGTAAGGAGTACATCACAATGAAAAAACACAAAATATTCAGTCTTGTCGCTATGACAGGGCTAAGTTTTTATCTTGTTGTTGGGGCGGCAACTCCTGCTTATGCAATGCACATTGGTGAGGGTTTTTTACCTGTTCAGTGGGCTGTTTTTTGGTGGATACTTGCCTTACCCTTTTTTTTATTGGGTTTACGATCGCTGATTCGTATTACTCAACAGTATCCCGAACTCAAATTACTACTTGCTCTGTGTGGGGCGTTTACCTTTGTTCTATCGGCATTAAAAATTCCCTCCGTTACAGGTAGTTGCTCCCATCCCACAGGTACGGGACTTGGTGCGATTTTATTCGGCCCTTCGGTGATGACGGTATTAGGTGGTTTAGTACTTTTGTTCCAAGCTTTGTTACTAGCACATGGCGGTTTAACAACCCTTGGGGCGAATTTATTTTCAATGGCAATTGTCGGGCCTTTTGTCGCGTATGGAATTTATCATTTAATGCTCTCAACAGGAAATCAAAAACTTGCGATTTTCCTAGCATCCGCTTTAGAGAATTTATTGACCTACGTCACGACTTCATTTCAATTAGCATTAGCCTTTCCTGCGGCCTCTGGCGGTGTAGGGGGTGCTTTTTTGAAGTTTGCAGGGATTTTTGCGATTACTCAAATTCCTTTAGCCATTAGTGAAGGTTTGCTTACTGTACTGGTGTGGAACTGGTTACAAACCTATAACCGAGAAGACTTAATAAAATTGAAGTTAATCAGAAATTAAGATGAATAAATCTTCATTAGCCCGACAAAATTGGTTACTTGTGATCGCCGTCATCACCCTAGCCGTTATTCCCCTTGTTTTTGTTCGTGGCGAATATGGGGGATCTGATGGGCAAGCAGAAGCAGCCATTCAAGACCTTTACCCCACCTATAAACCTTGGTTTCAACCCTTTTTTGAGCCTGCTAGTAGTGAAATTGAAAGCCTTTTGTTTGCTTCACAAGCAGCACTCGGCGCGGGTATCATTGGCTATGTGATCGGATTATACAAAGGAAGATCACAAAACAATCCGCCCAAAGAGTAGTATTTATGCACTTATGGATTGATAACCTATCTCACAATAATCACTTAAGGCGATTACCTCCAGATTATAAGCTGTTATTTGCTTTGGTGGTGTTGATGATTGCCTTAATTGCGCCGTCTGGGGTACAAATTGCGATCGCCTTATGGATGAGTGTTTGGACGTTGGTTTATGCCCGTATTCCGAGTCATATTTATTTCAGTTTATTTAGTGTGGCAATTGGCTTTTGGTTAACCAGTCTTCCTGCTTTAGTCATTTCAGTTGTAGCGATAACTGAACGCAATTTAATTCAAACCGATACTTATTTTGGCATCACTTTAGGCTCATCTTATTTTTATCTGAGTCATCTGGGTTTAACACAAGCAATATTAATTTTGGCTCGTACCCTTGCTACGGTTTCATGTTTGTATTTTGTTTTGTTTACCACACCCTTTACCGAGACATTACAGGTATTACGTCGTATCGGTTGCCCTGTTATTTTAACTGAATTAATGTTGTTGATGTACCGCTTTATTTTTATCTTGCTATCTACGGCTAGTGAACTCTGGGTTGCTCAACAATCACGGAATGGTTATCGTACTAAAAAACGCTGGTTTTATAGCCTGAGTTTATTGATTAGCCAACTTTTTCAAAAAACGATGGAATACTACCGAAAATTTGTTCTTTCGACAGCAGCACGTGGCTTTAATGGAGAATTTAGAGTTTGGTCATCACAAAAGTATTATTTACCTAAACGATATTTATTTGAGGGAATTTTAGGATGTTTTATGTTAATAATTTTGAGTATAAATGACTTGGCTTTTAGAATTCGTTAATGTAGATTACATTTATCCAGGGACAAGCCAAACTGCAATTCAAGGGCTTACTCTTCGCATTCCAATTGGTAAAAGATGTGCGGTTATTGGTCAAAATGGTTGTGGAAAAACAACATTATTTCTTTTAGCCAATAGTTTATATAAACCTCAAAAAGGAAGAATTTTTTGGCAAGGAAAACAATTAACTTATGATCGTCTTTCTCTTACCCAACATCGACAAAAAGTCGGATTAGTCTTTCAAAACCCAGAACAACAATTGATCGCATTAACGGTTGAAGAAGATATTTCTTACGGTTTGTGTAATTTAGATTTTTCAGAGCCAATTATCTCTCAGAAAGTTGAGCAAGCTTTAACAGAATTTGATTTAATTTCACTAGCTAAACGTCCTATTCATCAGTTAAGTTTAGGACAAAAAAAGCGAGTTTCTCTTGCCGATGTGATGGTTTTAGAACCTGAATTATTAATATTGGATGAACCAACAGCTTATCTTGATCCTCTCCATACTCGTCAGCTTACTCAAAACTTAAACACTATTCATGAAAATGGTACAACACTATTAATAGCAACTCATGATTTAGAATGGGTGAATAGTTGGGCTGATTGGATTTTTGTTTTAGATCAAGGTAAACTGATTTTAGAAGGAACCCCTCAAGAAGTTTTTCAACAACATGAAATCTTAGATTCCTTACAATTAGGTGTACCATTAGGATTTGAATTATTATCTCTGCTAGATGAAATAGAACGCACATCAACAGCAAAACAAGAAATTGAGAAAATCCGAAATAAAATTTTACAGAAATTAAAATCTAAACCTGTAATTTAATCGGTGTTTCTCTTAACTGATCGGTCATCCACTGCTCAAACAATTCATTTTGTAACATCTGTTGAATTTGTTTATCTTCTAATGAAGCACTTTGAAACTTTTCAACTCGAAATAATGCCCATTTTTCTTCAAATTCCATAGGGCCAATGATATCTCCTTCTTTTGCTTTATCAACTGCTATTCTAAGTTGATCTGGCATAGCAGCACGACTCACTAAACCCATCATTCCTTTAAAAATCCGATCTTCTGAAAGGGAATATTCTTGAGCTAATTCTTCAAAAGCGGTACCTTCTTCAATTTGACTGCGCAATTCTTCGGCTAAGTCTTGCTGATCGACAATAATTCGTGATAAAACAACTCGATCTAAACCTAATTTTCGTTCGATAAAATATTCTTGTAATTTCGGTGCAGCGATCGTATTTTTGAGAGCTTCTAGTTTGAAATTATAACTAATTCGTTTATGAAACGTATCATAATCAATCCCTTGACTTACTAACCATTGTTGAAATTTTTGTGGTTCAGTGAGTTGGTTTTGTAGACGAAAATCAATAATCGCCTGTTCAGTTAAAGCTGGACTAACTTTTAAATCTGTTCGAGTTTCTATGGCTTGTTCTAAAAGATATTGGCGTAAAACATCTATGATGAAATTCTGTAGCTTTCCTGCATCTTGCAAATAATTAAGAGCTTCCTTTAAGGATAAAGGTTGTTCTCCAAACGTTAAAAAGGCTTCTGAACTCATAGATTTATTAAGTTAAAACGAACTGACCAAAAGACACTTTTCCTAGTATATCAAGAAATATCCTTTGGTCTAAATCAGTTTTTCATGTTTTAGAGAGTTAGAAGAAGTAATGTTGTAATAATGATGGTATGATAGCTAAAATCGGGAAATACAGCTAAATAATTGTCTTTGAAATCAAAAACTTGACGTTGATCGTGTCAATCATCAATCATTCACAGCCGAAAATATAGACTAAATCAAAATTTTGGCACATTATAGTGTGTAAAATCAAAACGATTAGGCTAAAATCAGTGGAAGCTTTAAGGGACAATCAGAAAACAGATGAAGTGAACTATGGGGACAAATCAAGATGAGGAGCGCATCTCAATCCATCGTCAGAGCGAGTGGTAAGCTACAAAACAAAGCAACACAATTTTTAGAACAGATGCAATCAAAAATATCTTTACCGATAGGGGCAATGATTCTAGTTGTTTTATCTGGAACAATTGGTTTTACGGCAACGTCCCTATTGTTACAGCCCTCTGCGGGTTCTAGTTGTCCTAAAATCATCTGGATTGTTGCTTCAGCTTCAAAACGTCTTTACTGCGCTCAACTTGAAGCAGATAAGAAAACCACTGAAAGTTTACTTAAAGCGATCGCACTCGTCGAAGCCCTACCAAAAGATCACCCATTGCGTCCCCAAGTCGATCAATATGTAGAAGATTGGGCTGAACAAATCTTAGATTTAGCGGAAAAAGAATTTCAAGCAGGAAGAATTGAAAACGCGATCGCTACAGTCAAAAAAATTCCACAGAAAGCTAAAGCCTATCAACTTGTAGAAGCAAGAATTCAAAAATGGGAGTCAATTTGGCGTGAGGGCGAACAAACCCTAACTGACATTGAAACGAATCTGCGTCAATCGAATTGGAATTATGCTTTTCGTTTGGCAGTACAATTACTGAATCTTGGGAATGATTATTGGGCAACGGTTAAGTATAATCAAGCAGTCCAAAAAATTTATCTAGCTCGTGAAGAAAGTAGTCAACTTGATAAAGCATTTGCTCTCTATAAACGTGGGGGTGTAGAAAATTGGCTCAAAGCCATCTCTGAAGCGGAAAAAATTAAGCCTGAAAGTTATGCCTATCAAGAAGCAAAGAATTTATTAAGTAAAGTTAAAGATACACTGATTGAATACGCCAACAATTTAGCTCAAAAAGAGCAATGGCAAGATCTTAAAGATGTGGCTCGTCAAATTCCAGAAAGTTTAACCCTAGAAAAAGAAGTAGAGGAATGGGAAGCGATCGCAAATGCGGGCATTAATTCCGATTTTGGTACAGTTGAAGGTTTACAGGCAGCAATCCTTTCGGCGGAACAAATCGAGCCTAAAAGCCGTTTTTATGCTCTCTCACAGCAGATGATCCAGCGTTGGAACCTCGAAGTAGAAGATGTTACTAAACTGACTCAAGCGAGAGAAAAAGCGCAAGTTGGTGATGTTCAAAACTTAAATGATGCGATAGAGCAAGTAAAACTAATTGCCGCAGGGCATCCACGCTATCAAGAAGCACTAGGAGAGATTCGCCGATGGACTCGTCAAATACAGGTGATTGAAGATCAGCCGATTTTAAATCAAGCTAGAGAAATTGCGGTGAAAGGCGATATCGAGGCACTACAAACAGCGATCGCTCAAGCTAGCACAATTGGTTCTTCTCGGGCATTGTATCAAGAAGCTAGAGGAGAGATCCGTCGTTGGCAAGAAACTATCGAAAGGCAAGAAGATCAACCGATTTTAGATCAAGCGGTTTCTTTGGCTAATGTTAGAGATTATGTCGCAGCCATTCAAGTCGCCCAACAAATTCGACGGGGGCGCGTTCTTTATTCCGAAACCCGTTCTAATGTTAGACGTTGGCAGCAAGAAGTACAAGCTCAAAAAGACTTACAACAAGCTGAAGCGATCGCCCAAACTCGCACTCTCGAAGCTTTAAGTCGTGCGCTTAATATCGCTCAAAATATCCCCTCGGCAACTGATGTCAATACTCAAAGGATGGAATCTATTGATCGTTGGAGTTACCAATTATTAGCTCTGGCTTCTGAAAAAGCAAATCTTGCTGAATATAACGAAGCCATTACGATCGCACGACGCATTCCTTCAGAAAGTGCCGCTTACAGTGCAGCACAATCTCAAGTTAAAATCTGGAAACGTTCATTAGAACCACTGCCACTGGTTGAGCCAACGAATGAAGAAAGTAATCGTCTAAATCTAGATGAAACTAATCCGCAAAATTAAGTTAAATAAACGGCAGTTTCAGGGCTTGGGATTCTTGTTGGAGTAAATGAACTAATTCCGTATCCCCTTTCGCTAAGGCAATTTCTAAACGACGTTCTAAACGACGACGAATTGTCTCTAGATGAACTTGACTCACTTCATCACTGACAATAGCAATAGATTGAGTATTAGGTATTGAACAAGTTAGTGTAGCTGTTTCGGTTGCCAAATTAGGACGGCTACTATAAGCGACTCCGCGATACTGACGATAGAGCTTCGGCTGTAGTTGGGGTATGTGACGAGGGTAATGATATTTCCAGTCTTGTCCCCGATATTTTCCGCCAATCTCTCCCTCATTTATATCGAGGGCTAGGGGAACTTGCTCATAATGGACACCCCGATAAGATAATTTCATTGTCATCTCTCCTTAGTCTGATCTTAAACGTGTTTTTTGCAGATAAAACTTTTAAAAAATCTGTATCTATTTTTACATTCTAGTCTTTTTTTGGACAAAAGTCATTAAGCAATAACAAAAATGACTTTATCCTTTATTTAAGAGATCCCTAGATGAGAATGTAATTTCGCTTTTTTTACATAACTTAATAGTGTGAAGTTTGTTGACTTAAAATAGGGTAAAGTTAGTCATCTGACGTGACAACATTAAAATTTATTACAATGAATTGTCAAAGTGATTGCCATCTGGCTTGATCTAATACGGGGAATATATAAGGTAATCACTTGCTTTCACGGGCCTAAGACCGCTAATGTATAGAAAAGGTCAGCCGATACACTGCCTTACAAAGGCAGTGCCTGCGGCTAACTCGATTTCCACGAGTGAAAGTCAAATAAAAATATTTTTTCCGTTTAGCTCTCTTTTCCCTTTTGGAAAAAGAGTTAACTTTCGTTAAGGATTGTTGAAAAAGACTGTAACAAATCGTTACTTTATCTTTCATCAAATCAATTGTTGAATATCTGCCTTTAAAGAAAGTCCATTTTTGGTCAGCAAGTGACAGATATTTTATATCCATTGTTCCTAATTATTGTTGTATTCGGAGTCAACTTCAATGTTAGAAAAGTTAAAAGGACTATTTGGTAAAAGAGATAAATTTTTTCGAGAACTTAAAGAAGACGCGTCAAATGTAGTAGGGCAAGCAGTAGAACAAGCAGAAAAAGCTATTGAGAAAACGACCGACACTATTAGCCAAGTTGTTGACTCAAAAGCCGATGCACCAGCAAAAGCAGTAAAAGCTGTAGAAGCCAAGGCGGCTAAAGCTGTTAACAACGCTAAAGCTGAAAAAGCTGCACCTAAAGCAAAAGAAAAGAAAACCTCAATCAAAGATAAAAAAGGTAAACCCGCAGCAGAGGCTAAACCCGTTGCTGAAACTAAACCCGCACCAACCGTTAGCCAAAACGGAAAAGTTGACCCAACTGAGGTCGCTTTTGCAAGTAAGTCTACGGTAGCCTCTACGATGTCCCGTCGCACACCTGGCCCTAGTTTAAATACTTTCAAGGAAATGGCACGACAAGCCAAAGTTCCAAGCAAAAAAGGCTAAATAAATATTAAGGGTGGGTTTATTCCTACCCTTTTTTTGACTACATTAAAATCAATGTGGAATCAAATTGCTGAACAAATTACACAAGCGACGGGGAAATCTTTTCAAATTGAAAAAACTCGTCCTGTGAGTGGTGGCTGTATTAATCAAGGTTACGCAGTATCAAATCTAGAACAAACGTACTTTGTCAAAATCAACAGCGCGGCACAACTGGCGATGTTCACAGCAGAAGCTTCTGGACTACAGCAAATGTCAGCGACTCACACGATACGGGTACCTCAGCCTGTTTGTTGGGGGCTGAGTGATAGTTCTAGCTTTTTGGTTTTAGAATGGTTGGAATTTGGACGTGGTGATAACACTTCTTGGGAAGAAATGGGGCGCAAATTAGCCGCCTTACATCAGGTGGGGGGAGTGTCTAAATTTGGTTGGGAATGTAATAATACAATTGGTTCAACCCCTCAAATTAACACTTGGACAGACCAGTGGGCTGATTTTTTTACTGAGTATCGCATCGGCTATCAGTTAAGATTAGCGAAAAAACGCGGGGGAGGCTTTCCAAGCGAAAGTTTAGTCCTTCCTGCGGTTCTTGAGTCTTTAAGTAACCATCATCCGCAACCGTCTTTAGTTCATGGTGATTTATGGTCTGGAAATGCAGCCGTTACAATAACAGGAGAACCCGTCATTTTAGATCCTGCTACTTATTATGGCGATCGTGAAGTCGATTTAGCAATGACTGAATTATTCGGGGGTTTTCCTGCCGCATTTTATCGAGGCTACAATCAAGTTTTTCCCCTAAGTGATGGCTATCAACGTCGTAAAACTCTTTATAATCTGTATCACATTCTCAATCATTTTAATTTGTTTGGTGGGGGCTATGGTACCCAAGCAAATCAAATGTTACAGCAGATTTTAGCGAAAAGATAGAATAAAATTATTCAACAACAATATGCCACTCATGTAACTCGTATTCCACACAATGATTTTGAATTAGGGGATCATGTGCGACAATTGTTTTAGCTTCTTGTAGCGAATTGGCTGTAAAAAGTAGCATTCCGCCGCCAAATTCTTGCCAATAACCTGTTTTTGCGTGATGTCCTTTTGCGATCAGATCATGGACATAGGCTTTATGGGCTGGCACATATTGATCAAAGGTTTTTTTATCAACAATTCCTTTTTCTATTTTGACAAACCAAGGCATATTTTAATCAATAAGTCAACTAAAGTAAAACAAAATATCAATGAAATCGAATCAAAACTTATTTTTTATTGCTTTGTTACCACCTAAGACAGTACAACAAGCTGCTCATGAAATAAAAGAACATTTTGCCACGTTTTATCAAAGTCGGGCGGCTCAAAAATCTCCTCCTCATATTACATTACAACCTCCTTTTGAATGGAGAGAAGAGAATTTACAAAACCTTACGCAACTTTTACAAAGCTTTGTACAAAATTATGCTCCAATTCCCATGATACTCGATGGATTTGGTGCATTTAAGCCAAGAGTTATTTATATTAATGTTATGAAAACGCCTGAATTGTTAAAGATACAACATGATTTAATGAATTTTTTGGAGGCTCATTTAGGCATTATTCATCAACCTTCTAAAAATCGTCCCTTTGCACCTCATCTAACCGTCGGTTTTAGAGATTTAACTAAAGATAATTTTACCAGAGCATGGTCAGAATTCTCTCATCAATCATTCCATGAAGAGTTTGTAGTTGAGCAACTTAGTTTATTAATCTCTAAAAATGGTAAATGGAACGTTTTAGAGGAGTATGATTTTAAATCGATTTAATTGTTTTTTGTGTAATATTGTTGTAGATCTTCGGGACGATCAAGATCTTGGAGCATCGGTAGTAAAAAGGTTTTTAAATTTAAGTTGTGAGCAATTTCTAATGTTCTTTTCTTAACGGTATCGGTTCCCCAAGCAATATCGGTCAATAACTCGGCATAGACTTTTTTAAGACCAATCAAATAATAACCCCCATCTTGTGCAGGGCCTAAAACTAAATCAGATTTAGCTAATGATTCAAACGCCTGTCGGATGATATTTTCGTTGAGTTCAAGACAATCTGTACCAATGATCACCACTTGAGTCATCCTATCACGGAATTCCGTTTCAAAAGCGAATTTCATGCGATCGCCCAATCCTTCTCCATACTGATTTTGATAACTTAAATCTTTCCCTAACCAATTTTCCATTAATTCTTGATTTCCACCCGTAAAACAAATTTTTAGCGAGAGAAAATCATTATTAATCAAAGGTTGAATCATCTTAAAGGTTGCTTCAGTCAGTTGACGGTGTAGGTTTGATGCACCCTCTTCACCCAAAATAGGAATTAAACGGGTTTTAGTTTTACCTGGTTCGGGATAGCGGGTGAAGATAATTAATTTATTTTGATAAGCCATTATACTTAGTACACCAGAAATTTTTTAGCCAACAGGTTTCGCAACAATATCCATTGTAATCAGCTAAATTTTTTCAATCTTGATCGGTCAAAAAGTGACGAATTCCTGAGACAATCAATAATGACATTGAATACCTTAAAGAGTTACCATACAGTGATGCTACGTTTTCGGTCGATTTTAACTTTAGTTTTGGTCTTAATAACCACCTTTCTCGTAAGCTGTGGTGGATCTCCAGAAGTCAAAGTTCCTCCAACTTATACCCCTGAGAAAATTGAGCAATTGCAAGTTTATATTACTCCAATCACTGAAGCACGGGAAAAAATGGCGATCGTTGCTGACTTGATTGCTAAAAAGAATTGGGTAGATACACGTACCTATATTCACGGGCCCTTGGGAGGGTTAAGATTACAAATGCTTAATCTTTCTCGTAGTCTTCTACCCAAGGATCAAGAAAAAGCGGCTGATTTAGCAAAAGAGGTGTTTGGTCATTTTGAACGGATTGACGCTGCTGCTAAAGATAAGAATGCTGATTTAGCCTACACTCAATTTAAAGAAGCCCTCAAAGACTTTGATAGTTTCCTAAATTTACTTCCAACGGCTAATAGCTAGTCATAGGATAATCAAAAGACAAATAGTAAGGTATAGAAGCCCTTATTATTTGTTTTTTTTATGACCAAAATTGTTATTATTGGCGGTGGAATCGTCGGCGCGATGATCGCCTATGAACTCAGTACGAGCGCTCATTTAGACATTACTCTCATCGAACAACATCAAAGTGCTTCAGGTTCAACAGGTGCCGCACTTGGTGTATTAATGGGAGCAATTAGCCAAAAAGTAAAAGGACGCGCTTGGAAACTGCGGGAAAATAGCTTAAAACGCTACGAAACGCTAATCTCTGAATTAGAATCACTAACGGGTCAAACAATTCCCTATAATCGTCAAGGGATAGTGATGTTAGGTTTGACTCAAGATGATTTAGATAAGTGGCAAACATTAGTTAAGATTCGTCATACCCAAGGTTGGCATTTAGAACTGTGGACAACTGAAGAATTATTAAAACATTGTCCGCAAGTTCAAAACGATCAAATCTTAGGTGCGCTTTATTCCAAGAGCGATCGTCAAGTGCATCCTACTCTTTTAACCCAAGCCCTGATCACTGGAGCCTCAATCAAGGGGGTTAACTGTATTTTTGGTCAAAAAGTTCAAAATTTTACTATAAAACCGCTAAATAACGATAATAATAGCCATTGTAGTCAAATTCAGACGGATAGGGGTATATTTGATGCAGATTGGGTGATTGTTTCGGGAGGAATTGATTCAAAATTACTAACCACATCTTTAGCGCAAACCGTAGACATTCAACCCGTGTTAGGGCAAGCGATTCATCTCAAACTACCTCAGACGATGGGAAATGTAGCCTTTCAACCCGTGATGACAGGGGATGATGTCCATATTGTACCCTTGGGATCTGGAGAATATTGGATTGGGGCAACCGTAGAATTTAGTGATGAAGCGAATGCAAATTTATTAGAATGGGTGAAAGAACAAGCGATCGCATTTTGTCCCGAACTAAAAAAGGGTGAAATTATTAAAACTTGGTCAGGAAAACGCCCACGTCCAGTTGGACAAGCGGCACCTGTCATTAAACCCTTAGACTTTTATGATAATGTACTTTTAGCAACGGGTCATTATCGAAATGGGGTTTTATTGGCTCCCGCTACTGCACAGATCATAAAAGAAATGATTGGAGCAATATGATAGAACTAAGCACTCAACGTATTGTAACAGGATTAGATCGCCCCTTATTTGTTGTTGCACCTCCTAATGATCCCAGAAGACTGTTTATTGTTGAGCAAAAAACAGGTGAAATTAAAATTCTTGATTTAAACACGAATACTGTTTTAAGCACACCATTTCTAAACCTTGATGATGATGACTTACTAGCAGCAGGTTTTGAACAAGGATTACTCGGTTTAGCGTTTCCTCCAGACTATCAAAATAATGGCAAATTTTACATCAACTATACTGCGCCTGGTGGGGAAAATGCAGGTCAAACCAAAATAGTAGAATATCAAGTTAGTTCTGATCCTAACATTGCCAATGCGAATACAGCCCGCACTATTTTAACTTTTAACCAACCCGCACAAAATCATAATGGGGGTTGGATGGATTTTGGTTCGGATGGCTATCTATATATTGCTTCTGGAGATGGTGGGGGTTCAGGTTATCAACCAGGAATACCCAGTTTTTCGGATAACTCGCAGGATATAACGGATAATCTATTGGGCAAAATATTGCGAATTGACGTGAATGCCGATGCTTTTCCCAATGAAGCTAACCGTAATTATACAATTCCCGCTAATAATCCTTTTAGTAACGAAATTTGGGTTTATGGACTCCGTAACCCTTGGCGTTCTAGTTTTGATCAACTGACAGGTGATCTTTATATTGGTGATGTGGGTCAGAATACATGGGAAGAAATTAACTTCCAATCTCATTCTAGTTCAGGTGGCGAAAATTATGGCTGGAATCTGCGAGAAGGAAGCCTAAATAATATTAATAACCCACCAGCTAATTTAGTTGATCCGATCTATCAGTATGAACATCCTACAGGTTTTTCTGTGATTGGTGGTTATGTTTATCGCGGTTCTGTTAGCGAACTTCAAGGAACTTATTTTTTTGGTGATTTTGTTACAAACAAGATTTGGTCATTTCGCTATGATGGTATAACCATTCAAGAACAACGCGATCGTACTGCGGAATTAACACCTGATACGGGAACAATTACTGACATAGCATCATTTGGTCAAGATACGCTAGGAAATTTATATATTGTTAGTCTTGATGGTGATATTTTTAGGATTGAAGCAACGGTTATTAATCCGAGTGCCATTGTAGACTTTTTTTCCTATGAAAAACTCGCACAGTCAGGGTTTGCGGGGACAATTAATTATACTCCTGTTGAAATTGCTAATATACCGATCGCTAATTTGTATGATGATACTTATTATCTCAATCTCTATCCTGATGTTAAAGCGGCCGTTAATAATGGATTAATTGCTAGTGGTTATGAGCATTTTATCAATTTTGGTCAATATGAAGGGCGTAATCCGAGTATTCTTTACAATGAAACTTTTTATCTATCCCAAAATCCTGATGTAGCTAATGCAGTAACAAATCATCAAATTAGCAGTGGTTTTGAGCATTATCTGTATTTTGGTCAAAACGAGGCAAGAAATCCTAGTGAACAGTTTAATGAACAATCTTATTTAAACAATAATCCAGATGTGGCGAATGTGGTAATACAAGGCGGTTTGCAAAGTGGTTTTGAACACTATATCAAATATGGTGAGGCTGAAAATAGATTACCCACATTATCACTTTACAATGAAGCCTATTATCTTCAACAGTATCTCGATGTAGCTGTTGCAGTTAATTCTGGTCAATTTGCCAGTGGATTTGATCACTATATTCTTTTTGGACAATCAGAAAGACGCAATCCTAGCAGTATATTTAATGAAAATGAATATCTAACTCAATATCCTGATGTTGCTAATGCGGTTCAGAATAATATTTTAAGTAGTGGTTTTGAAGACTATATCCTGTATGGTCGCACCGAAGGAAGATAATTTTTAACGAGTTTGAAAGATATTTTGTACCATTTTCTTTTCTAAACTAGCAGCAATACGATCAAGTTCTGTAATTTCCCCATCACTCAAAGACCAACCTAACGCCCCAATATTTTCTCGTGCTTGTATTACAGTTTTTGCCCCAGGTATCGGCAATGTCCCTTTACAAATACACCAGTTAAGCGCGACTTGAGAATGAGTTTTATGTCGAGATAAGGCTATTTCTCTTACGCAGTCTAAAAGCGGTTGAATTTTGGGTAAAAGTTGCCGAAATAATAACCCGCGTATTCCATTAGGTAAAGGTTTATTTTGTCCATATTTTCCTGTCAGTATTCCTAAAGCTAAAGGACTATAAGCAATTAGTTTAATTCCTAATTCATCGCAAACATCTTTTAATCCCAATTCTGTTACAGGATAGGTAGACAGCAAAGAATACTGAACCTGTAATGTTGTAATGGGAACACCGCGTTTAGACAATTTTTCATGAACGTATTTGAGTCGTTTTGTCCCATAATTGGATAAACCGACACCTTTGACTAAACCCTGTTCATATAAATCTGCTAGACCATCTAATAATCTTTCTTCCTGCCAAGGTGCATAATTCGCCGTAGACCAGTGCATTTGTACTAAATCAACATTTCTACCTAACCGTTTCGCCGAAGCTTGACACGCCTTCACCATCGACTGTCTAGTGAGTCGCCAAGGATAAGCAGCGAGTTTTGTCGCAATACAGATTTTATCTTGATTGACACCAGAATAATCATGAGAAAATTGTCCTAACAGTTTCTCACTTTGTCCGTTTAATTTACCAGTACCATAAGAATCACCCGTATCAAATAAGGTTACACCCTTACTGACACACAGGTTAAAAACATCCTGTAACTGGCTATCCATACTTTGATCATATCCCCACAATAGTCGGTTTCCCCACGCCCAAGTACCGCATCCCATAATAGGAAGATAAATAGATTGGCTAGTTTGCATATTTTTTTTGTTATAAGTGTAAATACTAATGCGCTAAGGATAGCTTAGAGGTAGACACAAGACAATCATAAAAAAGTCATGCTAAATGATGTTGTCACCTATTGGTATGAGGGAATATGTCCGCAAACTAGGGCTTTACTTAGATTACCACGTACAACCGAAGTAGAAGCGATCGCATTTCGTCTCATGCAAGATCTCGCCACCGATGAACGTTATTCCTGTGAAGGTAAAATGTATGGCGTACTGTTAGTAGAAACGCCTTCAGGTGAAAAAAAGATCCTCAAAGCGTTCTCAGGATTACTCAATGGTCATTCTATTGTAGAAGATTGGGTGCCACCGATTCCAGGGCGAGAACAAGTTGCTTTAGAAGCAGGTCGCACACTAAGTATTTTAGATGAGATTAAACAAGAACTGCTTACTTTACAAACTCTACCCGAACGCCAGCAATATGAAACACTAAACCAAGAATATGTGACACGTTTACAAAAGTTAATCTTACTCCATCAGCAACGAAAACAAGAACGTCACCAACAGCGTCAAAATCATCCTACTGATTCTAAAATATTCGATCAACAAAGTCAGTTAGACGGAATAGAACGAAAAAAACTTAAACACGAACGAGATAACGCTTTAAAACCACTACAAGAAGTCATCACACAAGCAGATACACGAATACACGAACTCAAACAACAACGTAAAATCCTTTCGCGTAGACTACAAACTCAGATGTATTCCGCGTATTCTCTGACTAATTTTTTAGGGCAAACTAAATCTTTAGAAGAATTGATGAGTCAAGGGTTTTTACCAACAGGAACGGGGGATTGTTGCGCCCCAAAACTATTACACTATGCAGCAACACAGAGATTAAAACCTCTTACAATGGCAGAATTTTGGTGGGGTGAATCAAATCTAGATAAAATACAGGGTGAGTTTTATGGTGCTTGTGTTGAACGCTGTCAGCCATTAATGGGTTTTTTATTATCAGGTTTACCTAACTCTAATCTTCACCATTCTATAAACAGAAAAGAAACTCTTAAAAAAGAAATTGAAGTAAAAATAATTTATGAGGATGAATGGTTAATTGCAGTAGAGAAACCATCAGGATTATTATCAGTACCAGGACGTTATCGAGATAATCAAGATAGTGTACTAAATCGATTAAAACAAGGTTTTCCTGAATTAATAGCAGTACATCGTTTAGATTTAGACACATCAGGTATTTTACTATTAGCTCGAAATATGCTAATTTATCGCCAGTTGAGTAAACTATTTCAAGAGCGAAAAATCTATAAAGTTTATGAAGCGTTACTGGTAGGTTCAGTGAAAGAAAATGAGGGAGTCATCGAGTTACCATTATGGGGAAATCCTGAACATCGCCCTTATCAAATCGTAGATTTTGAAAAAGGAAAAATCAGTGTAACTCATTTTAAAGTGATGAGTAGAGATGAACAATATACTCGTATTGAATTTTATCCATTGACGGGACGCACTCATCAAATTAGAGTACATTCGGCTGATGCAAAAGGGCTAGGATGTCCAATTTTAGGCGATCGGCTTTACGGTGATTCTACAACATCTAGCCGTTTACATTTATACGCAAGAGAATTAAAGTTTGAACATCCTCAAACGCATCAAATTTTACATTTAAAATCACAAACCCCTTTTAAAATTTTAATTCGTGTTACTTAGCATACCTTTAAATTTTGCATCTGTCTAAAGATATTATTTTTGTCTTCTTGCGATAGATTTTTACGATGTTTAAATACTTAAAAAGGAAGTTTTTATTTTAGACTGTTATTGCTAGATTAACTTCTAAGGCAATGAAAACAAAAGTTAAGTAGTTGTTTTATGTGCTTTTTTCTATGAGCTAAAGAGACAAAAGAACTTGTTAATTAAGCCATGATGTAGGAATTATAAAAATCTTAGATACAAAATTATGACACAAACACCTAATATTCCCCCCATTGTTGAAAGTGATGAAAGAGAGTTTCTCGATAGTGGTGTACCTAGCACAGTAGCGATCGCAAAACATCCACTTCATCCACTGATTGTTACCTTTCCAATTGCTTTTTTAACTGGAGCTTTAGTCACTGATTTAGCATACTGGTTAACAGGTGATCTTTTCTGGGCTAAAGGCTCATATTGGTTAATTCTTGCTGGTGTAGTAACAAGTTTAGTCGCAGCAGCAACAGGTTTAGCTGATTTTTTAAGAATTGAGCGCGTCAGACAACATAGTGCAGGATGGATACACCTCATCGGCAATATTGCGGCTATTGTGCTTTCTTTAATTAATTTAATTCTAAGATGGAATAACGTAGAGGGTGCGATCGTACCAGTAGGGTTACTTATCTCCTTAGTTGTTGGCACTCTTTTAGGGGTTACTGGGTGGTTTGGTGCTGAATTAATTTATCGGCACAAAGTCGCTGTCATTGGTAATGGGCCAAACAGCAGACCTTAAGAAAGTTGCATCAAGCTTTAAGAATTTTAGCGTCTTTTTCTCCCTGGCTTTCGGGCTAGGGTTTTTTCACAAACAATTGATCTATCCTAGTTCTTCACGATTCCCGATTATGGTGGTATGAACGAAAGACTCAGGTATCTTCCCTAAGATGGTTGCAAATTTGTTTCAGAAACATTAGAATTCTTTACATAAGTTTACAAAAATTGGGAGAATAACCAAAATGCTTTTAATATACACATTCGTAGTTACATTAATTGCGATCATTCTATGCGTACAAAAATACTATTCTCAAGAACAGACCGCATCAGAATTCATTCCAGTACCAATTCGTGATCACAAAACCTCTAATTATATAAATGGAAATTATCTAAAATGAGTGAAACCTTATTTTTATTTTTGCAGCAAGACTTAGGACTAACCACCGAACAAATTGGCTTTGCTTTGCGACAAATTAAGCAAGCACCAAACCAACTACCGATGATTCTGTGGCAATATGGAATGGTCAATCTTCAGCAACTCGATCAAATATTTGATGTGCTGGAGACAGCATAGATGAATCCTAAAATCATCACCCTTTTACCCAGTGCAACGGAAATCATTTACGCTTTAGGACTAACTGAGCATTTAGTGGGGCGTTCCCATGAATGCGACTATCCTTTAGAAGTGCAAAGCTTACCCGTTTGCACATCAGCTAAACTTAACACACAGCGATCGAGTCTTCAAATTGATACAGATGTTCAGTCTCTCATACAATCAGCACTGAGCATCTATCAAATTGAAACAGAAATCATCGAAAAATTACAACCGACTCATATTATTACGCAAGATCAATGTGACGTGTGCGCGGTGAGTTTTCCTGATGTCAAAAAAGCCGTAGACTCTTTAGTATCCAGTCATCCCGAAATCATTTCCTTACAACCAAACTTACTAGATGAAGTTTGGGATGATATTAAACGAGTTGCTCAAGCATTAGATGTACCTTATCAGAATACTTTACAAGAATTAGACAAAAGAATAGAATCTATTACCTCTAAAACAAAAAACATTTTAGAAAAAAATCAGCCTAGTGTTGTTGCTTTAGAATGGATAGAACCATTGATGGGTGCTGGAAACTGGATACCAGAATTAATCGAAATGGCAGGGGGAAAATCGGTTTTAGGATCATCGGGACAATATTCACCCTATATTAATTGGGATGAATTATTAAAAGCTAATCCTGATGTAATTATTATTATGCCTTGCGGTTTTGATTTAGAAAGAACTCATCAAGAAGCACAAGTTTTAAAAAATCATTCAGACTGGAAAAATTTACAAGCCGTTCAACAAAATAAAGTTTATCTCACAGATGGTAATGCCTATTTTAATCGTCCAGGGCCTCGTTTAGTTGATTCTCTAGAAATCTTAGCCGAGATCCTACATCCTGAACTATTCGCGTTTGGCTATCACGGGAAAGCGTGGGAAGTTTTTAGCTAAACTATATCGTTTTTATTAAGCGTTTTAACTCTCCATTTTTCAGCCATCTTTGTAGCATAATCACTCATTTCCTTAAGTTTTGTTTCACCATTTTGAGCAATTGTTAAAATTTTGGTTAATTCTGTTCCATTTAAGGTTTTTAAACTCATGGCTAATTTTCTAAATGGGTTTTATTATAAATATTCCTCGTAATAACTCAATATGTGCTGTAGGCAATGTTAGGCATAACTACTAGCTTTGTGAACGCACTACAACATCCAATAATATAACAAAAGTAGCAAAACTTAAATCACATTATAGTAGTGATGCTAATCACTGTCTAATACCAATTTTCTAAATACCTGAGAGAGATAAGGCATTAAGAATAAAGTCCCATCCTATCAAGGATTGAATAATATCTTTATTAAATTTTGCCAAAATTTGGCTGACTGCATCTCTTAGCTTATCGAGATTTTCAAAGTTTCTCCATTTTAAGAAGCTTTTGAGATGTTCCCATAATCTTTCGATTGGATTGACTTCGGGAGTGTAAGGCGGCTGAAAAAGAAGAATAATGTTGTCTGGCACGACTAAATTCTTAGTGGTATGACTGGAAGCATTATTCAGTTGTAAAATCTGGATTTCCTCGGAATAGTTCCAGCTGAAAAGCTCTAAAAATAGGGCAAAGCATTGAGTATTTAAATCAGAGAATTCATCTACTTCTATCTTCAATAAGTAGAGAGCTTGAACTTTAGCATACCCTAACTCTGATTTTTGCCGTTTCATCAAATCTCTGAGTTCTTCGGCTGTTTCGACTATTTCAATTTTGGGTATCCCAGTCATTTCTTTCTTTATACTTTTTAACTAAGTCTAGCATGACTTTTGCAAAATGATATAATTAGCCAAAAGCAGAAATAATAAATAAAAATAAGTTTTTTTCTTAAAAATGAAATCTTTCTGCAAGTTAGCTTCTTTATTGGTGACGGCTGCATCAACATTTGTAATATCTACAGTAGCAAATGCTGAATCGGATTCTAATAATACCAAATCCTAACTTATTACCCATTGTATACAGATAAGCTTGAGTCAGTTTCTAAAGCCTCTGGATCAGGCCACCAATAATAGTTAGTCAAAGCTTGAATTTGAGTTTGCATCTGTGTAAGAATTTGGCAACGTTGTGAAAGGCTCAAAAATTAAGCCTTCGGGTAAGGTGACTTTTGCGCTCATATGCCAACCAGCACGATCTAGAATCAAGAGAATAATTTTGTCTCTTCCTGCTCCTACGGCTAGTGCAAAAGATTGGAGAACTAAATTGAACCAATCCACATTGACTCAAAGGAACGATGAACCATTCAGTCTGACCCGTTTTGGGATGAACGAAACTGTAAAGATAGAGCCACAAAGCAACGATGATTGACAGTAGCGATGGGTCTTTCTCCTCGCGGTGTCCAAACGGAAGCGTAGGATAGGGAAGAAGTCCTAATCGATGTTCGTCAAATGACCAAACTTCGATTTGAGCAGTGGAATATTGTCTTTGTAGTTCCTTAATTCGTTTTGGTAGTTCTTGTTTGAATTGTTCGTGCTCCTCTTTATTGCCCTTCTGGTGTTTCGGTCTCGGAACTTTGAGAGAGTAACGAAACTTTTGAACGGTAATCCCACCCCCTCTGCGGCCAAACTTTTTCTCTCCCAATTTTTTCGGCTATCCAGTGGGCTACTTTTGGCCCTATCCAGATTCCTTTGTCAACTGGTGGATGCTTCAAGCTTTCCTTAAGTTCTTCGAGTTGCGCCTCGTTGAGTAGAGCTTTAAGTGATTTTTTCTGGCTCACCCTCGGTTTATTTCTGATAGCCTCTTCTCCTTGTTCGTTATACGCTTTGACTACTTCCAGGGCGTAATCGTAGTTATACCCTACTGCTGCGGCTTCTTTGATTTTCCATTTCTCGCTCACTAACCACAGTAAGTGCCAACGTCTTGGCTCCACCTTATCTAAGGTCTGTCGATAACGCTCTTTTAGTTGTTCACTCGATAGATGATTTTCCAAATGTGCTTTTCTTCCCATTTTCACAGTCTATCAGATAAGGGGGTTCCGCTTTGCGGATTTAGTATAACCTCAATTCCAAAAATATTCATGAGCCTTGTAATATGATTAGCTATGCTATTCTTTCTGACGGTAGTTGTGAAGATTTAACATATTTAAGCGAGTCAGGTTTACCCAAACTATCTACTAAAGATTCGTTGCTTGTCAATCAATTTCAAATGGCACTTTCTAAAATCGGTGTTTCATTTTATCATGAATTTTGTAAGTCAGAATCAGGAAAAACTTTATATGGTTTTTATAGCCCTGTTAAGAATGCAATGACACTTTGTCGCGGCTCAAACAAAGATTCAAAAGAGTATATTGATACATTGGCTCATGAGAGTTGGCGCACTGTACAAGATTGTATTGATGGATTAGAAAATAAAGAAATAACTGCTTTGTCCGAGCTTAGTCATCAAGTTTTTATAGCTATAGTTGGTTCTCCAAGTTATCTTAATGACTATTTAAAAGTACTTCGCTCTTATCCAGTTGAACAATCACGAACTGATCTTGAAGCACTATATATGGCAAGAAGACCAGATGTTGTTTTGAAAGGATTAAAGGCTTGTGCTGCTAACAACTTTAAATAATCTTCGAGCAACGCTGTATTAAGGGCTGTAGTTAAAGTATAAAGGAGTTTGCCTAGAGTAGCTCTGTATAGGTAAATCACAAACTTAGCAATTTTGATAAACTTGACGGAGTTCATCTAATGTTTTAACAGTTCTCAAAGATTCGCGAACTCTTTTGAGAATTTCTACATCTTGAGTTTATCGAATTTCTGGCATTAGTTGAAGTCCCGCATCACCAAACTTGAGATCTAAACCTAGTTCAATACCAGACAAAACTTCTTGCCGAATGCTCTGTTGAATACCTCGTTGAATTCCGATTTCTATGCCTTCTTCTAAAATCTCGTTATACCAGGGTGATTCTCGTAATACTGCCATATCCCACCTTATCATTTGTCGTACTAATTCGCTACCTAACACAAAGGTAGCAAAAAATGCAAGTAATGGTTCTAACTTGTTTAGAGTCTCATCACGTCGCAGTTGTTGCCCTGTGAGTGTTTGAGTTCTAGCCCACTTGTGCAATAACTTGCCCGATTTCTTGAGGAGTTGCGCCTGTGGCTAACATCGCTCGAATGATTAATTCAATAGAAACTGAAGCATCACCATTTTCAACTTTAACAATTCGGGGTTGGCTTGAGTGTAATTTGTCTGCTAATTCTGTTTGAGTCATTGATTTTTGTCGCCGTTCTTTAAGATGACGGCTGAGTGCAAGTTTAATTTCAATAAGCGTTGTTTCCTCTGGAGTAAGGTCTAGAAATTCTGAAACCGTTCCAACTTTCCAGCCTTTGTCTTCCAATTTTTTTCTTTTAGCTTCTTTCATAGATTTAATCCTGTGTGTCTTGATCATACTTGCTTAGGCGTTTTTGGCACGTATCAATAACGCTGATGGGTGTTGCTCTCGTCGTTTTGTTAAACACCTCAAGAATTAAAATCGCATCTTCATCAATACGGTAGATAATTCTCCAATTCTTTTGAGCATCTCGAATCCGCAGTTCATGACATCGCGCTCCAATACTAGGCATAGGTCTTGAGTAGGGTAGCTCTAAGTTTTCGCCTTGCTGCAATCGTCTGAGCAAAACTCCTGCTTCTATCCGTGCTTCTTGGCTAAAAGGAGGTGTTTTGACTTCACCATGCAACCACACCAAAGATTTATCCGTTTCGTTCATCTCTAATTTATACCATATCTGATATATTTAGGTTAGGCGTGACAGACCAAAATCGTTTACTACCGATATCTGCGGATTTTGTCATCTAAAAAAAAGATGAGCAATGCCCATCTACTAAAACATACATACTTACTCATTAGCGTACCCAGTAAATAACTTTTTTCTCGATTAATACAAAGAAACCGTACAGCAAAACCCCCATGATGGCTAACACTAATAAAGCAGCAAAAGCAAGAGGAATATCAAAGTTAGCAGTTGCTTGTACAATTAAGTAACCTAGACCCGCATTTGAGGCAACAGATTCGGAAATTACAGCACCAATAAAACACAAAGAAACAGCAATTTTAAGGGATGCAAAAACATAAGGTAATGTATGTGGCCAGCCGACTTTCTGAAAGATTTCGATTTCGGATGCACCCATCGAATGTAACACGTCTTTCATCTCAGGTTCTACTGTATCTAATCCTAATGCAGTATTGACCGCGATCGGGAAAAAAGCCAATAAAAAAGCAGTTAATGTTGCAGGAATTGCATTTGCACCGAACCAAATCGCCATCAAAGGAACGATCGCAGCTTTAGGAATGGTATTAAATGCCACCAATAACGGATAAAGCGTGAGATATGCAAGTCTTGAATAACCGATGAGAAAGCCTAAAGCGACCCCGACACCAACCGCTAAAACGAATCCTAATAAGGTTGTCCAAAGTGTCCGAAATGAGTTGATTAAAATCTGTTCTCGATAGGAAAACAAAGCACCTATCATATTTGTGGGAGAGGGAAGATTAAAAGCAGGAATCTTAAAAATGATTACGAGTAATTCCCAGACTACAAATAAAAGAAGTGTTGCTAAAAATGGTAAAACAAAACTAGCTGTTTTTGATTTAATAAACTTATTCATTTTTTGATCTAGTGCTGAATGTGACGACGAATATTCGAGAAATAGTGGTTAAAATCATCAGATAATTCCATGTCCAACGTTCTAGGACGCGGTAATTCAATTTTCACCTTATAAATAATGGAACTGGGACGAGAACTCATCACATAAACCGTATCGGATAAAAATACTGCTTCACGTAAGTCATGATACCAAGTTGCGAATTGT
>NZ_BLJI01000010.1 GCF_017312365.1 Chroococcus sp. FPU101 | reverse complement strand
CTTCAACTGCTTTTTTTCTGTGATCGTAACTATCGGCACTAGGCATACTTCTTACTTGGTCTTGACCATTTTTTTGAGCATACTAGATTATAATTGTCCTAAACACGCTTTGTAGTGCTATACATTAATTTGTCCAAAAACTAAAAAAAGTTAAGCTCATCAAAAAAATGTCTTAAGCTAGTGCCGTATTACTCGTTGTAAATAGAACGACCAATAATTAGTGACTTTATGTCTTATAAGCGGGTGGCGAGAATCGAACTCGCATCATTAGCTTGGAAGGCTAAGGTTTTACCACTAAACTACACCCGCGTGATTTTTTTATTTTTTCACTTTATCTAGTATACCATAAAACCTTAAAATCTGCTAGACTTTTTTAAATATTCATGCCGCTTTCACGCAAGGCTTCTAAATATTGCATTGCTGCTTCAATTTTAGAGTCATAGGAGTAAGAAAATTCCTCGAACCATTTTCCTTCATCTGATTTGGAATTTAGCTGTTTTAGCCAATTTTGAGCTTTTTCTTTAAGAGCTTTTTGTTTTTTTTGGTCTCTTTGTTCATTTAATCGCTGTTTTTCTTTAATTTCCTGCTGTTGGCGTTCTGCTTCAATTTGGTCTTTGTCTTGGTACTCAGAACGCAATTCTTGAAATAGGTTTGGTTCGACTGGAGAAGTAAAACGACTATGCGAGGATGTTTTTTTTGAGGTAGTAGGTTGCGGTTGATTGTCCTTAATTTCTCCTTTAAGTTGAGTTAATAAGTTATCAACTGAGGAGCAAGTTGGTTTAGGTGTCGTCTTTGAGGGAATAATAGGAGATTTAGTCATAGACTGCGGTTCTTCTTGGTTAGTATATTCCGCTTTGAGTTGAGAGAGTAAATCATCTAATTCACTCATTATGTTATCCCTCCTGCTGTCTAATCTGTAATAGCGTTGAGTAGAACTTCTGATAACGACATATTTTCCATATCTTCTACTGTAACAGTGTCTACAATATCAAATTTGGCTCCAACACTTTGTAAGTCATCATCTAAAGCTTTTAAAAAACGTGTTGCTTCAATATCACGTCCAACTTGAATAAAAGAGATTGCTAGTTCTTCATCTTTATTCAAGCGTCGGGAGGCATCTATTATAACTTTCATCACCGCTTTACGGTCATCTGGTTCTTCATCTGTAATTACAAGAATAGTTTCTCCAGATGAGGACTTATTTTTAAAATAACAATTAACTGCATCTTCTAATACAGCCGCTAAATTTGTTGAACCCATCGGTTCATTTTCACTAAAAATTTGTTCAACTTTTGCCGAAGTGACATTATCGTAGCATTTAAAGCGACCCGAAAAAGTATAAACGGTAATTCCATCTGGATCAAGTGATTCACATTTAATGGCTAAAGCTAATGTCGATTCTTGCATCTGTTTCCAGCGACTTTTACCTCCAATATCGTCTATTTTCGCCATGCTACCGCTTTTGTCGATAATTAGGGTATAGTCTCGATTTTGAATCATAATTAAAACCTATTTAATCTGCGATCGCACTTAACAACACTTCAGATAGAGTCATATTTTCCATATCGTCCATTGTAATCGTGTCTACGATGTCAAATTTTGCTCCTACACCTTGTAATTCATTGTCTAACGCTTGCAAAAACCGATTTGCATCGCTATCTTGTCCAACTTGAATAAAAGAAATCGCTAACTCTTCATCTTTTTCCATGCGTCGTGAAGCATCGATAATAACTTTCATCACTGCTTTACGATCGTCTGGTTCGCCATCGGTTACAACTAAAATAGTTTCCCCAACAGTCGAAGCTTTCCCAGTAGCTTTCTCTTGGAAATAGTGATTTACAGCATCTTCTAATACAGCCGCCAGATTTGTTGAACCCATCGGTTCATTTTCGATAAAAATTTGTTCAACTTTAGAGGCTGTAACATTATCGTAGCGTTTGAAGCGACCCGAAAACAGATAAACGGTAATTCCATTAGGATCGATCATGTCACATTTTCCTGCTAAAGCTAGAGTAGACTCTTGCATCTGTTTCCAACGACTTTTCCCCCCAAGCTGATCAATTTTGACCATGCTACCGCTTTTGTCAATAATTAGGGTATAGTCTCGATTTTGTACCATAAAGTCACTCCAGCTTTAGATTAATTAGTTAAGCTGCCAAAATTACATC
The DNA here is from genome assembly GCF_017312365.1 of Chroococcus sp. FPU101. GTDB lineage: Bacteria > Cyanobacteriota > Cyanobacteriia > Cyanobacteriales > Microcystaceae > Chroococcus. The sequence continues at coordinate 143,040 of NZ_BLJI01000010.1, read as the reverse complement.
TTGTAATGGCTGCCAACGGAAGTATCTTTCGCCTCCCATTTCTATTACCACTTTAATCCGAGAATTTTGTTTTGGTAAGTTAGCTAGGTACTCAAGTTCAGTTTGTGACAAAATAAACCCTTCTAAAAGCCAGATGACTAAACCTTTTGCGTTGCTGGGAAGAGTTTCTAAAGGATAATTTGCTATAGGGGCAACATAATAAATTAGCCCGACGGCCCCTTCTTGAGCTATATTTTTTTTACCAAGATGGGGAGGACGAACGCCATGAGTACCTGTTAAATAGGCTTCTAAATCTCCTAAACCTCTGGCACTAAGGGTTAACATCTCATAACCCGAAGCTCTTAAGCGTCTTTGATAGCGTCCCTCAAAACCACCCTCTAGGGGGGCATAGATGGCAACTGCGCCGTTTTGTTCAACTGAACGAATAAAAGATCTTCCTGTGGTGAGTAATGCCATACTGTCCTTAAGATTGCTGTAAAAATATCTATCTTGTTCAAAATTATAAACAAGGTTGTCTTCAAAAGTATGGCTTAAGTTGACAATTGTGATAGAGAAGAGTTAAGTCAAATATTGATAATTCCTTATTCTCTATTGATGAGGAGAAAAAAATAAGGATGGGTAGGTCACTGATTTTAGTCTAAAGGACACATGACATACCCCTTCTATTAACAAGATAAGCCCCAGTCCTCTAGTAGAGTGATTGCTATAGACTCACTACTTGGAACTTCAGTCACTTCAAAGTTGTTACCATCAAATATTGCCCACGTTAATTGAACTTGAGCGGTCGAAAATTGTTCAAAAGGTTGTTGCTTAACAACGGCATCTAAAAACGCTTGTGGATCATGATGACCAAAAGCATACCATCCAGCTAGATCTAAATACAAGTCGATAAAAGGCTTAAGTACGATTTGGCTTTCGGCTAGAGTTGTTGTCTTGGAATAAATATTAAGCTTGTTAATCAACATCATTGTCTGTCATTGGCGGTAACGATAATTTTGATTTTAATTTATCCGCAATTTAATCATAGAACATTTCTAATACATTTGCAATCATATCACGATTAAAAATTAGTTATTTATACTGGAATTAACTAACACAGAGGCTTGATGCACTTTGAGTCAAAGTACTGTTCTTTTAGATTGAAGATTTATAAAGTAACTATTGCATTAAACAAAAAACGTGCATAGGCACGTCTCTACAGCTTGTTAGGAACAATGATTTTACATTAATTTCTTTTTAATGAAAGCGACTAATTGAGACATCTGTTTTTTCATCTGCGCCATCTCTGTCTCTAATTGAGTCACTTTTGCTTTTAAAATTTGTAGTTCTGATGACGAATCATCATAATCTGATTCAGGTGTACTATAAGCTGCCATTGCATATGGTTTTGTATGTTTTTTCGCCTTCGTCATTGCTTCTTTAATGGCTTCTACAAGCTGGTTTTGATCAAAGGGTTTTTCAATAAAAGCGAAATATTCAAAAGGTTCTGGAATTTTTTCGACGACTTCTTCTTTACGCCCAGACATCATCACCAGAGGAATAGACTTAAAATGATATTCTTTTTGAATTTCTTGATAGACTTCCCAACCACTCATTTTCGGTAAGAGAAAATCTAACATAATTAGGTTAGGCTGTTCGGAGCGAATTAGATTGTATCCTTCTAAACCGTCTTTCGCTTCAAGAACATCAAAATTACCCGTAGGTAACATATCTTTAACGTGCATTCTGATGACTTTACTATCATCAATCACTAAAATTTTATGGCTTGACACAATTAACTCCGCTCCAAGAGACAATTAAGATTGGTTATGACTAACCACTAGACAGCAGGAAAATTGACTCATTTAAAAGGTTAAAAAAATATTGGCTGTCTTCTCTCTTATCTTTCCCGTTATCAAGCCAAAAGTAACACACAAAAAAACCTCTACTATTTTAAGAAGAGGTTAAAGCTGTTGTAGGAGAACTCAATGTCAATGGGAGAGATACCGAAACAAATCTTGTCAGTTTATACTCTGCTGTCTTGTTGCGAATTATCTATCTATACAATAATGTAACAATAATATTAAAGTTTGTAAAGAAATATTGACAATAAATGGTTTATCGGTGTAATAAGCATTACTTATCGGGTTACTCCATTAATCACAGGGCGGATTCCAGAATCTTCAAAATAACCAGGATTACCAACCCAGTTAAAATCACTAATTCTAAGATTAATTGAACCTAATTCCAGCACAGGATTGTAACGAAGGAGAAGGCTATAAGTCCGACGACTCCATTCAATAAAATAATCGGTGGTAATTTCTTTTCCACTATCTAAGTTATAAGAAGTTTGAAAGCCAATCCGCAAAGGGCCGACAATTTGTTGCGTAATTCCAAAAGATAAAACACTATCATCAACAAAACGGTCAAACAAAAACGGTGATAAATCGTTATAAAATCCTTTACTGTAAATGATATTAAAGCCTGTATAGTCAAAAAATGTTCGTGAAAAATACCCAAACTGACCAACTAAACCCACACTGGTTGTTAAGGTTAATTGACTATCGCCATTACTGTAAAATCCACTAACTCCAGTGACTCCAGTAATTAATTGCACATAAGGAACAACTGGAGTAGGAGTAAATCTTAAACCAGCATCCCGAGTCGGTGGTAATGGAGGTTTAGACCAAAGTAGAAAGCCCTTGCCAAGTGTAATGGCACCTTGAAAGCGTGTCAAATTAATCGTTAGATCGGTAAAATTACGAGGTAATAAATCAAGACGATCGGTATCTGCACTAACATTTTGAAGAGACGCTTGGTAACTTAGACTAATGCCCGTATTTCCTAAAAAAATCGTTGGTGAGAGTAGAATCGCGCCATAACTTTGTTGAACCGTTTGGAATCCTAAAGAGCCATTAAACAATCTTTCACGATAGTTATACTCTATATTCAGTAAATAAGGATTATTAAAATCGCCAATCCTTTGACGAAGACGCACTTTAGAGCGCACATTATCAGCAAAATTGTCTAAATCTAAGCTAGATAAAGAAGCACGGCCTAAAAATTCGGTGCGTGGTGCGATCGCTACACTTAAATCAGCTAATAAACCAAATGCAGAAGGCGCAAACGGCCCCGTATCTTCGTTATTGGGATTAGAATCAGGAAATGAATCAGGCGAAATCACCCTTTGAATTAGATATTGAGGATTGAGATCAAAACTGACTCTAGGAGTATCAATAATCGCAAAATTACGCTGAATAAATAAGCCACCGCGATCGCGTCCATCATAACCAATTGTATAGGCACTGGGGCGACGATTACGACGGTCAAACAGAAGACGATCGCGAAAAGTAGGTACAGCAACTCGTTGATCAAAAACGACTCGTGATTGACTTAAGCGCAATTCATCGACTAGAGGCTCAATATTGCGAAAAGTAGCCGTTTTAGCGCGTATTTCTAATTCAGGTGGCGAAAACGGATCATTGGTAATCCTCATATTGGTCGCATTCCAGACCCCACCCTCAAACTCTAAACGTTCTGCTTGATAGCGGAGTCGGTTAACCGCGCCACCAGTTGTATTCTGAAGGGGTTTTTGGCCAACAATGTTCGGACTACGACCATAGACAAATTGATATCCCTCATTGGTGGTAACGCGTTCTAAAGGTTGATTTGAAGATAAGCGATCGCCCAATACCTGAAAAGATGCCGCACCCGCACTTGCATCATTGGGTAAAGTGGTAGCAAAATCTTCTTGGGTTGTCGGTTGATAAACCTCACCATTCGCATTAAAAACCACACCCCGATCTTGTACTAAATAATACTCAAAACGATCGCCTCGTAATACCTGCTGTCCCCTAGTTAAAATCACTTGTCCATCAGCTACGGCTAATTTTTCGACTAAATTGATTTGTAAACGATCTGCCGTCAGAATACCATTCGATAGGCGCATGGTTACATTGCCCCGCGCTGTAATCACCTTTTGCTCTTCGTCATATTCTTGATAGTCTGAAGTTAATTCCAGCGTGACTACTTCGTCGTTTGCTGAATCGTTCTGTACTGCATCTCGAATCGTTCCTGGTGATGTTTGAGTGATTAATGGGACTTGATATTCTTGAGTTTCTCCAGTTTGTTTAGCGGTGACAATAATTTTAGCGATCGTATTTTTTTCTGGAAAAACCTCTTGATTTAAACCATCAACAACGGTTTTTGTCGACGGATCTAGTTTTAGCAGTGATGCGTCACCTTGTTGCGATAGGGGGGGAACGTTATTCGGTAAATCAGGAATCGCTTGGGGTAAATCGTAATAATGCTCAACAACTCCTGAAGCGGGATCTAAAGGTTTTTGAGTTGTATCAGTTCTTAAAGCTTGAGCAACTAGATGATCTTGAGGAGGATTAACCGTTACAGGTTGAGTAATCGCAACAGGGATAAGCGGCAACCAAAATAAAGTCATCTTTCAAATGTCAGTTTTATAGTAGGATATGCGATCGCTTATCTTTAATCAGACCTTAGTAAGACACAAGAGAAACAATCGGTCTAGACGAAAAAACTATAAGTATTTGTTCCTTTTTCGCGTTGCCTGATCCACTGTATCATCAGACTCCTCATTTTAAAAGTCTTGTTTCTTCATTTTTTTCGATACAAATGTTCTAACTGATGGAGTGGAATGCCTAAGTAATAACCCAGTATAATCAATTGATTAATTAATGTTGTTTGCCAAACTCCTAATTTTTGCCATCGTCGTCCTGATGTCAGAATAGATTGAGGAACGATCCAGATTTTGCCTTTTTTCTTCAGACGTTGAATCAACTCAAAATCTTCCATAATGGGGATTGGCGCAAATCCACCCATTTCATAAAAAACCGAGGCTTTTAGAAAAATTCCTTGATCTCCATAAGGAAGAGACAACAAACGCGATCGCAAATTGACCATTTTTTCGAGCCATCTCAGTGAGTTTTCATCGCCATCAATAGCTAATTCAAAAGCACCTGCGATCACTCTTGGCAAGGATAATGTTTGTTCAATAACTTTTTGATATCCTTGACTTAAACGTGTATCGGCATGAAGAAATAAGAAAATTTCTCCTGTAGCAACTCTAGCACCGTAATTCATTTGATGAGCGCGACCTTTTTCAGGTGATACAATGACTTTCAGACCAAGAGTTTGAGCAATTTCAATCGTTTGATCGGTACTTCCCCCATCAACAATAATGATTTCAATATCTAAATTCTTCAACAGAGGTAAGACAGTTGCTTCGATTTGCTCGGCCTCATTGAAAACAGGGATAATAACACTAAGGGAAGACATAAGAAAAGTTTGTTAATAAGATTACTGATTTTGCTCAAAAATTCCTTTTTTTAGATTCAATGGTGTAATTAGTATCAGAATTTTAGTCGGGAACTGCGTTATCTTAGTATTAACTTAATAATTAGGTAATAATTATGGCTAATGTTACTCATTCTTCTACTTTTCCACTCGACCAAGATCAGAATCTTTGGGAAAATCTAAAAACTGCGATCGTCGATAGTTCAGGTTTTAAACGCTGGCAAGAAGAACAAATCAGCAATGAGTCCACCCAAGAAAATAATTTAGATGAGCGTGTCAATAGCTATTTGCGGGAGACATTAGAAGCTTTAGCTTATTAATCTATAAATGATCTTTGAAATAAAGACGATATAACTCGCAACTGGGCTGAACTAAATCGCCTGCGATCGTCACTATACCCATTCCCTCTAATTTATAAGCTAAAATTGGTTCTAATTGAACACCTGTAGGGTTTTCGATTACTTTTTGCAAAGCCGTTACTAATTCGGGTTGTTTTTGTAAGTTTTCCCAGTGACGTAATAGATAAGAACCATAAATGCCTCCTTGGGTTGCGGCATCCTGTAAAACTTTTTCGGGTGCTAATTTGTCTTGATGAATAGCAAAAAAAGCCAGCTTGACTAAATAAGGATGACCATTAACTAATTTAATTAAAGACTTGGCAAACTCTTTTATTGTTTCATTTTGTTCTAAGCCAGATTGTTGAGCTAACTGCATCATTTGTTCTAGATTAAAGCCCGGTAATTTAACCTGTCTCCCCACATTAAACGGGGATTGATTGACATCTAACTGGATATAGGCTTCTGTCGAATTGGCTAAAACTAAACGGAGTTTTTGCCAAATCTCTACATTTTTCGCTTCTTCATGCCAATGACGCAACATTGGTAAAAAATCTTTAGCAATTTCAGGATATTCAAAGACACGATGTAAGTTATCTATTCCCAAAACTAAAGGCTCTTCGAGTTGCTCTAATAAATAGTTTTGAAAATAAGTTTGACAACTGACTAAACTTCCAAATAAGTCTTCGTCCCAATATTCATCTAATTCTGGTTTTAAACGAAGTTCTCGCGTAATATTGGCACAAAACCAACGCAAAAATTTGTCTAATGTAACAAACATTGCACCTTCAGCAACTTGCAAATTGAGATAAACGGTATGAAAATTAGATGCTTCACTATAACTGAGAATTTTTTTAATCAGCGTTGTTTTACCCATTTTCTCTGGGGCTTTGATGCGAAGTAATGCCCCAGACTTATGAATTTCTTGAAAACAATCTGTTTCAATAGGAGGTCTTTCGATATAAATTGTCGTATGATTTGAATTAGGCAAAGCTAAATTCAAATGCTTTGCATCAATGGTTCCTGCTTGTCGCCACTCAACATACTTGATATCTCTAAGCCATTCTCGCAAAATTTGAAATTTACCTGGGCCTTTACTGCTGATTTCAAGTTCAGGACATCCATTGGGTTTATCACCAGAAAAATACTTGTAAACCTCGGTCATTTGTTTTTTGTATGTTTCATGACTCGCCGCTTCTGCAAGTTCCCAAATTTCTTTATCAGACTTACGCCAATTTTCGTAGGCGAAACGAACGAGGAAAATTTCTTTTAATTTTCCATGCAGTTCATAATTTTGAGTAATTTGTTTGAGAAATTCATCCCATCCTTGCGGTTTCATTCTTTGACCTAACTTAGTATTGATATGATTACATTTTATTGTGCAGCAATCATATTAATCCTACGTGTCTAGTAAATCTTTGACTAATTGATAAAACTGATGATTGAACTTTTAACCATATAGGCTTTATAAGGTGACGTTTTGATACATTTCCTTAATTTTGTCTATAGGGTTCGGTATCCCAATAAACATAGATAGATTCATTGGCGAGGCGATAAATTTGTCCGTTGTCGCTTAGTCCAGCTTGACGATAGGCGGGACGACCATTTTGATCTTGATAATTCCCTAGTCTATCACCCACAGGGAGAAGGTCATAGCATTGGCCATTTTCCAGTTGGATACTAACTGCACCTTGCCGTTGCGAAAAAGTACACAAACCCGAAGAGGTAGCGCGGTCTTCTCCTTTTGGATAGACATCACAACGAGCTTTTATAGTATCTGCTTTGACAGTAGTGACAAACCCGAAAAAGGCAGACACTACGGCTATGGCTAAAAACAAATTAGCAAACTTCATTTTAAAAAAGTCTCCCAATTGGATAAAAAGATGATTAACCGCCCGCAACAGCAGGAACGATACTGACTTCATCACCATCAGCTAAGGGTGTATCAACACCTTCTAGAAAGCGAATATCTTCACTATTGACATAAAAGTTGAGAAAACGCCGGGGTTTCCCTTCTTCATCACACAAACGCGCCTTAATACCTGGGCAATTTTGTTCTAAAGAATCAATCAAACTACCGACTGTGGTCGCTGTACATTCAATAGTGGCTTGATCGTTGGTAAATTTTTGTAAAGGGGTGGGAATGAGAACTTTTACAGACATCTTTCGTTAACTTTGCTCTTAGGTGTACAAATTAAACAGGCATCAAACATCTAATGACCAAAAACAATTTATTCAAGAATTAGACTAAAACTTGTTGCCATTCAAGTCTTTCTAGAGTGCGAGAACGTTCTAAAGCACGCTCAAAGCTGTCTAATTTGGGTTCAATAAGTAGGGGTTCACCGATATAACCTTGTACTGCTTCTTGGGTTTTTAAACCGTTTCCAGTGATATAAACAACGGTGGTTTCATCGGGATCAATTTTTTTATCTTCAACCAATTTTTTAAGAACTGCGATCGTTGTTCCACCTGCGGTTTCGGTAAAAATCCCTTCAGTTTCCGCTAGTAGTTTAATTCCTTCAATAATTTCCTTATCGGTCACAGATTCGATATTACCACCTGTTTTTCTAGCAATATCTAAGGCATACACACCATCTGCAGGGTTACCAATAGCGATCGATTTAGCGACTGTATTGGGTTTGACGGGTGAAATAAAGTCACGTCCTTCACGGAATGCTTGGGCAATGGGTGAACATCCTTCTGCTTGTGCGCCACTGAAACGAACGGGTTTATCTTCAACTAAACCAACTTTAACAAATTCTTGGAAGCCTTTATGAATTTTGGTAAAAAGTGAACCAGAGGCTAAAGGAGCAACAATATGATCAGGCAGTTTCCAGCCAAGTTGTTCAGCAACTTCAAAACCTAATGTTTTTGAACCTTCAGAATAATAAGCCCGTAAATTGATATTGACAAATCCCCATTCATGTGTATTAGCCACTTCGCAACAGAGACGATTGACTTGATCGTAGTTTCCTTTAACTGCCATCACGGTAGGATTGTAGATTAAGGTACCTAAGATTTTACCCGCTTCTAAATCTGCGGGAATAAACACACAACAATCTAAACCAGCATGGGCCGCGATCGCTGCGGTAGAATTAGCTAAGTTTCCTGTACTAGCACAAGATACAGTGGTAAACCCAAGTTCTCTAGCGCGAGTCAACGCAACAGAAACAACCCGATCCTTAAAGCTTAAGGTGGGCATATTGACGGCATCATTTTTAATATAGAGATTTTTTAAGCCCAGACGACGCGCTAAACGATTTGATTTGACTAAAGGAGTCATCCCCGTACCGACATCAATCGGATTTTCACTTTCTACGGGTAAGAAAGCGCGATAACGCCAAATAGAGTTTGGCCCTGCTTGAATACTTTCCCGACTCACTAAACGACGAATTAAATCATAGTCGTAGGCAACTTCTAACGGTGCAAAGGTTTCTTCACAGATATTTATTGCTTTGAGGGGATATTCCTTACCACCTTCTTTAGAAATCAGTTTTGTAAAAGTGGGGGTAAAAGTAGAAGTTAAAGTATTGGTCGCCTGGGTCATCGTTTTTCTCTCTATGCTTTCCGTCAACTTGTTGAATGAATCCTATCACACCCTCAAAAAATTAGTCAAACATATCCGATAAATTTAGTCGGGTATAAATTTATACAGGAAACACGGTTAAGAGGCTGACTTAAATAAGAGTGCTAACATTGGGAAATAGATAACGCCACAAAAATAAGAATTAATAATGAATAGCCCAGTTTTAAACTCTATCCTAGAAGAAATTAAACAGTTGTCATTTGAGGAACAGTTATTTCTCTCAAAGCATTTAGAGCATTTAACCCAAAATCAAGATCAATCAGTTATTTTTCGGAGTCGTTTAGCGGCTATTCAATTTCATAAACCAGAAATTTTAGATTTAGCTGCTCAGTATGGGATATCAAACATTAGAATTTTTTCTTTAACTGAAGATGAAGGAGGAAGAAAAAATAATGAATTTGATTTTTTAGTTGATTTACAGTCAGATAAAACCCTGTTAGATTTAAGCGGCTTTAGGATGGATTTACGAGATTTGTTAAGTTTTGAAGTATGTGTTTTCACTAACAATAGCTTAAAAGAAGCTTACCGTAATAAGATTATGCACAAAGCTATTGAACTATGAGAACGCTTGCAAGATATTTTACAAGCGATTCGAGAGAGATGGAGTTAAGCTAATCAATGGTGGAGATTGACTAAGGGTGCATCTTTTACTAGGCAATAGGGACGGCTATAAGAAAGAGGCGTTTCTAGATAGTGTTGTTCGAGAAATTCAGGATTACTCAAAACTTGTTCGGTTGGCCCATCTTCGACGACTTGACCCCGACTGAGAATAATAGTACGATCGCACAAATCTAAAGCCATATCTAGATCATGTGTGGCAATGATTTGGGTTTGGGGTAATGTTTGCATCAGTTGGATTAATTGACGACGGGAACGGGGATCGAGTTGGGCGGTGGGTTCATCAAAAACAAGTACTTGAGGCTGCATGGCAAGCACACCTGCGATCGCAACTCGTTTTTTTTCCCCACCAGATAAATTGTTACTATTACGATGACGATAAACATCGGGATCAATTCCAACCGCGTGCATGGCATGATAACAACGATGGCTTAAATCATCCCCTCTCATGCCCTGATTCATGGGGCCAAAGGTAATATCTTCCCACACCGTCGGCATAAACAATTGATCATCAGGATTTTGGAACACTAATCCGACGAAATTCCGAACATCTTTTAAATATTCTGCCCTCACTGGATATTGTCCGACTTGGATAGTTCCCTCTTGGGGGAGTAAAATCCCGTTTAGGTGCTGTAAAAGAGTCGATTTACCCGAACCATTAGCCCCTACTAATGCTACACGCTCGGTTGATCGAATCGATAAACTAATTCCTTTAAGGGCTTGTGTGCCATCGGGATAGGTATAAAAGAGATCTGCAATATCAATCGGATTATGGTGCATTAAGAGTTAACGTAAGTAAATAAACTGTCCTAGCAAAACAATAAGAAATGTTAAAACAATTGACAAATAATCAATCTTCCCCATTTTATAATCTTGAGTGACAGGAAGTAAACCCGTATAGCCACGTGATAACATCGCCTGATGAATGCGATCGCCACGTTCATAAGTCCGAATAAATAACGAACCGATCATATTTCCGATAACTAAACGTTGCCATTGTTTGCTTGCCATCAAATTTCTAGAGAGTGCAGCGCGACGCATCGAGTCAAACTCATCAATCAAAACCGCAATATAACGATACATTGAAGATAAAATTGCAACTAAAAGCGGAGGGACTTTTAAATCTGCTAAAGCGTGTAATAGCGAAGGAATAGAAGTCGTCAAAATCAGGATATTCAACATCAGAAGTGACAAAAACGCTTTAAGGGCAACACTTCCTAATATATTTAACCCTGCCGTTGTGATTTGTAACCAACCCCAAGACCAAAGAACTGTTCCTCCATCTCGAAATAGCGTTCCGAGTAAAACTGTACTAATAAAAGTCAATTCGATAGCGACACGACGCAACAATACTAGGAAAGTAACCTGACTTAAAAAAATTAAGATTACCAGACTAAAACCATAAATCGCCCATGTCCACCATTGTTCATTAGGAGTTAGAGCGTTAGCAAAAACAAAGAAAAAGGCACAAAAAACACGGGTACGCGGAGCGAGATGATGCCATAGCGTTAGACGTTGACTATCAACATCTAACCTAAATGCGCCAATATGTAATAGCATCAGCTTATTCTAAAGGAGGATTAGAGGAATCAGATGGATTTGAACGACGTACCGCGAGTTGTCCAATACCCCAAGCAATACCAAAAGTAGCAAGCGTTCCGACTAAGCCCGCTAACGGAGTAGCAACGCCTTCAGGAACCCCTTTGAGGGCGTAGCCATCAAAAATGTTAGCAAAGGGTAACTTAGAGGCGGGGGCTTCTGGATCTTCTTTATCTGTAAATTTTAAATCTTCTGAGACGCGATCTAAACCATCTGGATCAGAACTAGCAAAAGGAGACAAGAAAACACCAATAACTAAAGCAATGGCTAAACCTGTGAAAATAAATGCGCGATTTCGCATAAGAATTGAACCTCAATTAACGTGAAATATAAGAACCAGTTGAATTAAAAGTAGAGCGACGCGGGGGATCATAAATTAGATCAGGACGTGTTCGCCAAATATAAGTAACAGCTAATGCAGTAATTACAGCTTCACCGATCCCGATTAAAAAGTGCCATGATAACATTGCAGTGATGGCAACATTGAAAGGAACAGTACCTGATAGGGCTAGTTGGATGGCGCAAATAAACGCAGCAACGACTACACTAACCCAAGCAGCGATCGCAACGGCAATTGTCATTCCTCGCAAAGTCTGAAAACCTAGAGCTTTCCGAAGAGCTTTATAGAGATAATAGCCGCCAAAAGTGCCAATTAGACCCATTTAAAGATATTCGCGCCCAAAACCGTTAAACCACCATCTTGAAAGAGAACGCTTTGAACAATAAAAACGACGGACATTACTAAAGTTCCCGCCCAAGGCCCTAATAAAACACCTGCTAAAGTTCCCCCTAAAAGATGTCCTGATGTTCCTCCTGGAATGGGAAAATTGATCATCTGTGCCGCAAAAATAAACGCTGCACAAACACCCATTAGAGGCACAGTTCTTTCCTTGTATTGGTCTTGAACTTTTCCTAATGCTACTGTAATCAGCGCGATCGCAATTACCCAAGTTACAAGACTCACGGGTAAATTTAAGAAGCCATCAGGAATATGCAGGGCTAGATAGGACGGAATGACTTGGCTTGATATTGGGGTGAAAATAAAAGGATTACTCATCTACAAGCCTTCTCCTAAAACCTGAAGTTGATGTAGTGCTAAAGATAGACTTAAAGTGTTCTATTTGATAGTAGATATGAAATTAGCAAAGATGCAATCCCCCTTTTAGGGATTTTAGTGGTTTTCGACCTTAAATTTTTCTATATTTTTTTCCATGACAAAAATGTAACCAACTCAAAAACTTAGGTTATGATAGCCTAGCCTTTGACCTTCACTAAGTTTAAAAATTACCTTATAATAGACGATATTTTTCTTGTGCTAATTTGTATAGTCTACGCCAGACAAAACGATTGGTTAAAACGACTAATAGTGACATTACTGCGGTAGCGGCGAGAAGTAAAGCATAATTTCCCTGTGCAGTTGCTTCAGAAATTGTTGAACCTAAACCAGTCGTAGTTAAGATTTTACCCTGAAAATGAACATATTCACTCACAATACTCGCATTCCACGCCCCACCGACTGCGGTAATGATTCCTGTGACTAAATAGGGAAAAATACCAAGTAAAATAACAGTTTGCCAACGTTGAATTAAAGAAAGACGATAAACCTTAGCTGCTTCAAATAAATCGGAAGGAATCGATTGCGCTCCAGCAATGACGTTAAATAGAATGTACCACATCGTACCTAACATCATCAGTGCGACTGAACCAATTTGTAAACCGCCACCTAATTTGGCTAAATAGAGCAATAACACGGGAAATAAGGCTGTAGCGGGGACAGATGCTGCAATTTGTACAATAGGCTGTAAAATTTTTGCTAAATGAGGATTTCGACCAATTGCCACCCCTACGGGTACTGTCCATAATAAAGATAAAGTTAAAGCAAAAATCACTCGTAAGGTGGTAAAGATTGCCCCTGTAATGATTTTTTGCCAACTTTCCCAGCCTAATGTTTGTAATAATAAAACCGCTTCCCAAGTTCCCCACAAAACGATAAAAGCAAACCCATCGACAAAAATTCGTTCTACCCATTTACCAATATCGGATGAATGGCGTGAGTTCAGGGTTTTAGGATTCGTCGTTAATGATTTGGTAAGGTTTTGATCGAAACTTTGAGAAAATGGTTTAAGAAAACGATCGCTAATTAAACGAAGAGTTGGTGATCGTCGTATAAAATCTAAAATAAAAGATTCGGGTTCATTTTGAGCATCTACCGTTTCAAATTTAAACTTTTCTGACCATGCAATCAAAGGCTGCCAAATCAAAAAATCAATGATAATGATAACACCAATTAACACGACTAATCCCCACAAAATAGCAGGAAAATTACCCTCACTGGCAGCAATTCCTAAAAATGATCCCAGACCTGGTAGCCTAAAATCTTTAGCCCCTAATGTAAATGATTCTATGGCAATTAGAAAAAACCAGCCACCCGCGACTGACATGACACTATTCCAAATTAAACCGATAACCCCTGAAGGTAATTCTAGCGTCCAGAATTGTTGCCAAAAGTTTAAACGATAGGTTTTCGCTGCTTCTATTAATTCTTCAGGAATACTCATCAGAGATTGATAAAAGCTAAAAGTCATATTCCAGACCATTCCCGTAAAAATCAGCAAAATAGCCGCTAATTCTATTCCAATTCGTTGCTCAGGAAAAACGGCAATTAAGGCTAAAACGACACCTGGTAAAAAAGATAAAACTGGAATTGATTGTAAGATATCTAATAAAGGTAATAAAATCTTAGCAGCCATTGAAGAATGATAGGCAGAATAGGCATAAATTAAGGTAAAAACCAAAGATAGACAATAAGCTGCTATCATTCTAATCAAAGTTTGTAGCGTATAACTCGGTAGCTGACTAAGATCTGTAGAAATTGAAAAATCTGGATCATATTTGCCAACAAAATGAGAAGCAGTTCTGACAATGACTAAAAGAATAAAGCGACTATTTCACCTTGGCGTAATTCTAGATTAATGTTATCTATAATACTAATTAGTTGTCGGTTGGGCTGTTCATATGCTTTTCCCACATTTTTGAGAATTAATATCGGTTCTTTTGTCGTTTTAGCAGCCATAAGTAATGATTTCGGCAGGATGAAGCTTATTTTTATTCTATACCTAAATATTTAATTAATTTTCGTCGATTTGGATTTTAATTAATTTAATTTTGGCTGTTGTTCCAGTCTTAATTATTATTTTAGATTTAGCAACTTGATATTTTTTGGTTAAAAGTTGTATCAATTCTTGGTTAGCTTTTCCATCAACAGGCGGCAATTTCAATAAAATAACTAAGTTGCCATCTGCTAGTTCTTCAATTCTTTGTTGTTTAGAGTTAGATTTTACTTTAACTTATAATTTCATTTTTCAATAAAGTAACTAACAATTTTCCAAGGATGAATTATTAAATGATTATTATCTATATTTTCTTCCAAGAGATTAACAGAAAATGATAACTTTAAGTTTAATTCACCATTTAATTCTAATTTTGTTGTTTCTCCTTCAGTTTCATAACATCTAACTATCCATTTATTTTCATCATTTTCTGCTTGTTTCAATGCCATTAAAATTAAATGATCTGAGTCTGAGCCTAAATTTAACCAACAGCTAGTATGAGGAAATTTGCCATTATCTTTATTCTTGAATTCAGATAATGAAGGTAAAATTACCTTTGGATGAATATTTAACTCATAACCGCGAATAACTGTTTTTGCTTCTTGCCAATTTCCAATATGAGGATAAATCGCATAAGTAAAAGAATGTTTTCCTAAATCTGCTTTTTCATCTGGCCATTTTGAACTTCTTAATAAGGTTAAACGAATTTGATTGGGTTGGCTATCATAACCATATTTACAATCATTTAAAATGCTTACTCCATAATTTTGATTAACATCCGTTAAATCAGCCCAACGATGTCCAAAAACTTCCCATTTTGCTTTTTCTGCTTCAGTTTCAGAACGAGTTAAACGTTCAATTGTACCGCAAGCAATTTCATAAGTAACAACATCACTTTCTAAGTTTAATGGAAAAGCAGCTTTAACTAAAATATATTCTTCTTTCCAGTTAACTGTTGTTTTAATTTTTAAAATAGGTGAATTAACTTGTAATATATAGTCTTGAATAAATTCCGAACTACCTATGAGCCTAATTACTCTAATTCGAGATTGGATTAAACCATAATATAAATAATCAATTGATTTTAATCGACTGGCAGGTAAAGGATAATTTTGATAATTTGGATCGATATTCCACGCATCCCAATATTGTCCTTTATCTTGAAAAGCTTGTAATTGATTTCCTGCCCCCTTTAATATTTCTTTTTGTTGAATCTTATCAAAAATACTATCTAAATCTCCCGTTTCTGGATTAACTATTACTCGAAGATAATCATTTTCTAAAATAAATTCTGATGGAGTTCTTAACTTTTGTTCAATCCTTTCACTCGGACACAACCAAAATAAACGATATCCGATAGAGGGTACATTTTCAGCTAAAAACAGTAATTGATTATCTAAGGTAATTTGACTAGAAATTTGATTCCCTTCCACATCATAAACATCCCAGTTTTCTGAAGCAATATCAAGACCAACAACTTCTGTTATTATCCAGTTTAAAGAATTAAAAATAACCATAGGTTTGGCATCTGTATAAGGAGGATTAGGAAGAATAATCTGAGATGCTATAAACTGTAAACAACTTTCTAAAATTTCTTCTCCTATTTCAATAACTTCGTTCCATTGTTGATTTGCTTCTTCAAACACTTCAGGAATCGAAGTACCAGGTAAGATATCATGAAATTGATTGAATAATACTTTTTTCCAAGCATCAGTTAAAGCAGTTTTAGGATAGGGTAATTTTAAAGCAATACTCGCTAAACTAGACCACAATTCAGCTTGATATAACAATCCTTCACAGTAACGATTATAATATTTTTGGTCAGCATGGGTTGTATAACAGCCTCGATGGAATTCTAAATATAATTCATCATTCCAAACAGGTAAATTTTCCGTTGGTAAATTAGATAAATATTCTTCTGCTGTTGTGAAACCAATTTGAGGAAAAAAAGGTGAACTTGAGAAGCGTTGTTGTACTTCTAACATATCACGTGTTGGGCCACCACCATGATCACCCACACCAGGCAACCAAAACGCATCTTTTAAACCTGTTTGTTGTTCCCAACTAATAGCATAATTTGTCATCACAATTGGGTTTGTATCCATTACTCCCGCAACATTGGGAGGAGACATCAAAGATAATAATTGTGTTCCATCAGGAGACTGCCACCAAAATACACTGTGAGGAAACTTTGTCGTATCGTTCCAATGCAATTTACCTGTAACAAAATATTCAATTCCTGCTTGTTTAAAAATTTGGGGAAGTTGCCAAGGAAAACCAAATGTATCAGGTAACCAAGCTACTTTTGTTATTGTGCCAAATTTTTCTTTAAAATAATTTTGTCCATAAAGTAACTGACGTACTAATGATTCTCCCGAAATTAAATTAACTTCTGGTTCTACCCACATTCCCCCCAAAAGTTCCCACGATTTAGCTTTATATGCTTCTTGAATTTGTTTAAATAGCTCATAACGATTTTTTTCAATCCATTCATACAAAACAGGGCTAGAATGACCAAATTTAAGGTCAATAAAATCTTTTTGCAAATTTAAAACAGAATTAAATGTCTTTTGAGCGACTTCCCAAGTTTCTTGGATTGGCCATAACCACGCTAAATCCAAATGTGCATGACCTAATAGATGAAATTGTCTTTCTTTAATTGAATCAGCTAAAGGTTGTAATTGTTCTCTTATTTTTAGTAAAATCTGATTAAACTGTTCTTGTTCTGCTACAGTATTCCAATTAAGTTGATTTAATACTATAGACAAATTTTCTAGTTTTTCAGGTTCAAAAATTTTGAAATAATTGTGTAAAATAGTTAACTCATCAGCGACAAAAGCAGGATCGATAAAATCTGGTTTTTCAAAAATTAATATAGAACGCATTAACGCCCCAATGTCATGAATAGGACTCACTAAACGTAAGGCTATAATGATTTCTTGTTCTGGAAGAACATCAGTTGTTAGGAGTAATCGAGTTGTCGAATCAAATAAATCTCCTTCTTGAACTAATTTTCCATTAATATAAATTTTGGCATCTTCAGCCCACCAAGTTAAAATAAGTCTTGCGGTAAGATGTTGTAATGGATAATTTTTTAGATTAGATGGAAATCTCATTTTTTGAATTAACCATTGGACTTGACGACCCGATGACCAAGTAATATATCTTTTATCATTGAGTTGAACGGGTTTTGCTTTCTTTAAATCAATCTCATCTATTAATGAATCTTGGTCTAAATAATACCAATTTTCTTGAACATCGATTTGTACCAATTGGCGCAATTTATCTAGAGTCTCAATAATTGATTGTAAAATTTCAGAATTAAACATAAACATAAATAGAGTTACAATAAAATTTAGTTAATCTAGTGTTAAATAAATTACAAAATTAATTATGCAAATTAAAGTAATTTTAGAATACGACAATAAAGCTCAGTCCTTGTCCGCAACTTGTCCTGAATTAAATTTTATATCATCCTGTGGAGAAACTAAAAAAGAAGCAATTGATAATCTTAAAGAAGCAATTCATCTTTTATTAGAGCCAATTCCTAATGATTTAGTCAAAATGAATCATTCTCTAGAAATGGTAAGTCTGAGCATTTAAAAAATATGTCTTCTAAATCTCCTCGTTTGACTGCTAGAAAAGTCATCAAACAACTTAAAGAAAATGAATTTATTGAAATTTCTCAAAGTGGTTCTCACCTAAAACTTTATAACTCTGAAACAAAACGAACTACAATTGTTCCTACCAATAAAGGTAAAGTGATTCCTATTAGCACTCCAAAGCAATCGAAAAGCAATCAGGAGTGACTCTTGATTAGATCATTAAGCAAACCTTAGACTAACTATAAGATTCTCTTTTAGCAGCATAGACCTTCCGCGTGTCACAATAAAAGTAAAGAATTGTAATCAAAGAGGGGTAAATGGTCGCAACACCTATCAAAACTGAAAAACGCCTAACCATACAAACCGCTAATCTATCAGATGATATTACAGCGATTCGTTCCTTAGACTGGGATCGTGATCGCTTTGATATTGAATTCGGTTTACAAAATGGGACAACTTATAATTCTTACCTGATTCGAGGTGAAAAAATTGCTCTCGTTGATACCTCTCATGCTAAATTCCGTCAACTATATATAGATACGCTTACTGGACTAATCGACCCAACACAGATAGATTACCTGATTATTAGCCACACGGAACCCGATCATAGTGGTTTAGTCCAAGATATCTTACAATTGGCTCCTCAAATTACCGTAGTCGCAGCAAAAGTTGCGATACAGTTCTTAGAAGGTTTTGTCCATCAACCTTTTAAACGCGAAATCGTCAAAAATGGCGATCGCCTCGACCTCGGTAACGGTCATGTTTTAGAATTTGTGAATGCTCCTAACCTACATTGGCCTGATACAATCTTTTCCTATGATCACGGTAGCGGTATTCTATTTACTTGTGATGCCTTTGGAATGCACTACTGTTCCGATCACTTATTTGATGAAGATTTAAAAGCCATCGAAGAAGATTATTACTTTTATTATGAGTGCTTAATGGCTCCTAATGCGCGTTCTGTCTTATCAGCAATGAAACGTATGGAAGCACTAGGCGTAATTAACATGATTGCTAATGGTCATGGCCCCTTACTCAAATATAATCTACATGAACTCCTCAGACGCTATCGTCATTGGAGTCAAGAACAGAGTAAAGGTGAAAAAACCGTTGCGGTGTTTTATGTGTCAGATTATGGATATAGCGATCGTCTTTCCCAAGCTATCACCAAAGGATTGACTAAAACAGGTGTCGCTGTGGAAATGATGGATCTTAAATCAGCAGATCCTCAAGAAGTGCGAGAATTAGTTGGTAGAAGTGAAGGAATTATTCTGGGAATGCCTCCTACTCAAAAAGAAATTACCACAAATCTAAATACAATCCTTGCCGCAATCCACGATAAACAGTATATCGGGATGTTTGAATCATTTGGGGGTGATGATGAACCCATTTTTCCACTACAGCGTAAGTTTATCGATAATGGCTTAGTTCAAGCTTTTAAGCCGATCCGTTTATCAGAAGCTCCCACTGAAGCAGTTTATCAACTTTGTGAAGAGTCTGGAACCGACTTAGGGCAAACCCTAACCCAAGACAAAAAAGTCAAGCAACGGAAATTACAAGACACCGACTTAGATAAAGCAATGGGGCGTATTAGCGGTGGTTTGTATCTCATAACTGCTAAAAAAGGAGAATTATCAGGGGCAATGATCGCCTCTTGGGTAACACAAGCAAGCTTTGATCCCCCAGGGTTTACCGTTGCTGTAGCTAAAGATCGCGCAATCGAGTCTCTTTTACAAGTGCATGATACATTTGTATTAAATATTTTAGAAGAGGGAAACTATCAACCTTTAATGAAACACTTCCTTAAACGGTTCTCTCCAGGTGAAGATCGTTTTGCTGGTGTTAAAACACAAGCTGCGGTTAATGGTTCACCTATTCTAAGTGATGCCCTTGCATATTTAGAATGTGAAGTTGTTAGCCGTATGGAATGTAGTGATCATTGGCTAGTCTATGGCAAAGTTACAAATGGTCGCGTTTCTAACCCAGAAGGTTTAACAGCCGTCCATCATCGCAAAGTCGGGAATTATTATTAAGATTAATTCGTTTTCTGGGCTTGGAGACCAAGCCCCTACGGATGGAACATATATTATGGTATGGGTTTGGTCGCCAAATTCTTTTTATTTGTGTCGAACTAAATCATATAACTCGACGTATTGCTCACCAGGATGATTCCAAGAATAATCATATTCCATTCCTTGTATTGCTAACTGTTTAAAGACTTGGGGATTTTGTGTATACAAATCAATAGCACGACCTAACGCAGATTCTAACGCACCATAATCCATTTGATAGAAAACAAAACCGTTGCGTTTTTCGGGTGGTAAATTCTGCTCATAATCCCAGTCAAACACCGTATTAACTAATCCACCAACCCCTCGGACAACAGGTATAGTACCATATCTTAAACCGATCATTTGTGTTAGTCCACAGGGTTCAAAATTACTCGGTACAACAATAATATCCGCACCTGCATAGATTAAATGAGCAAGTTCTTCATTAAACCCTAATTCTAAATGACAGTCAGGATTATCATTTAGGAAATTCTTCTCATGTCGGAAATGATCATCAATCCTTTTTTCTGTAGCTGCACCTAAAAGAACAAACTGTGTATCCCTACTTAGAGAATAATAAATAGCATGATGGACTAAATCAACGCCTTTTTGCTCGTCTAAACGCCCAATAAAACAAACGATCGGTTTATCATTATCCTTTAATAAAAGTCTTTCTCGCAAAGCTTTTTTATTTTTGGCTTTCTCGGCAAAAGAATCCGTTCCAAAAGGATAGGGAACATAGCGATCATCTTCAGGATTCCACACACCGTAATCAATTCCATTGAGAATACCACCAAACTTAGATTGATGTAAATGCAAAGTATGACCTAATCCGTAACTTACATCCATGTGACGCGCTTCCCAAGCATGATGAGGCGATACGGTCGTGATATAGTTAGAATAAACGATCCCCCCCTTCATCATATTGATAGCAAAGGGATTAAAATTATCTCGCAGACGAGCATAATTATAATAATAGGAAAATTGCTTAAGTCCAGTAGCAATTAAGGTTTCATTTCCTGTAACGCCTTGATGTTTAAAATTGTGGATGGTGTAGACTACTCGCTGATTCAACATTCCATGATGTTGATAAATTTCAAACAGCAAGACTGGAACTAAACCCGTTTGCCAGTCATGACAATGAATAACATCTGGACGCTTATTACTTTTTAGCAAAAATTCTAAGGCTGCTTTACAAAAAAACGCAAATCGTAGATCATCATCAGAACATCCGTAATAACACCCACGATCAAAAAACTGATCCCAAGAATTCGGTTTAATAAAGAAACAAAGTCTACCGTGTACCCAACCGCAGTAAACCGAACAATTGATCGTCGCATCATACCAAGGTACCATCAGATCACGATAAGCATCATGCAAGCCCCAGATATGGTCATAGCGCATACAATCATACATCGGTAAAATCAGTTCGACGCAATTTCCCCTAATTTCGAGTTCTCGACTCAAACCATAGACAACATCCCCTAAACCTCCTGCTTTAATCACTGGCGCACATTCTGAGGCGATGTGAACGATATACATTTTTAGTCCTCGCTTTTTATAGTCGTGTTACAAAACTTAATTTTGCTCTATTTTCTCTGAAATAGGCAGAAGATACAACATCCTCTAGTCTGTCTAACCTCTCTTTCGGGAGTGAAAACAATGTTATTAAATAAGTAATCAGATAGTTCACGGTAAATTTAAGAAACTAGCAGAATTAGCATTACACCCACCGCTAACCACAACAGAAAACAAATACGGGTTAATCTTAATGCTTGATTTATAATCTCAGATGTAATCGGTTGAATGGGATCACCAAGCAAGGGTTTTTCTTTAATAGTATTTTTGTATGTATTTATTCCACCAACTTGTACTCCCAAAATCGCCGCATAAATACATTCACTCCAACCTGAATTAGGACTAGGATCTTTAGGGGCATCTCGCCAACAAATTTTTAATACCTGTTTTGGTCTTCCTGAAAGTATTGCTAAAGTTAAAACTGTCAGACGACAGGGTAACCAAGTCACATAGTCTTCTGAGACAGCACTAAACCACCCGATATCCGTAAAAGGTTCTTTTTGATAGCCAATCATTGAATCAAGCGTACTAAGTGCCTTATAAGCTAAAGCTAGAGGAACACTACCACAACTCGGAATCAAAGCACCAACGATCGCATAGAATAACGGTGCCGTTACTCCATCAACTGCATTTTCTGTAACCGTTTCAAAAATCGCTCTTTTGATTTCTGTTTCAGATAATTCTTCAGTATCTCTACCTACATACTGACTAAGTTTTTCTCTGGCTAATTTAATTTGTCCTTTGTCTAAAGGTGTTAAAACATCAACTGTGGCATTTCTAAGACTACGTGCTGCAAAACAACTCGCTAGGAGAATAATTTGGCTAGTCATTCCGAGTAAAGGATGGACTTTGATCAATAGCCAAGGAATTAACCAACCAAGTACACAATTACTAATCAATATAATTACTGTGATCGTAATACCCGCTATACGGCGTAAATATTTTTTTTCAGTAGTCTTAATGAGGCTTTGAGTTAAGCCAGAAATTACCCAGCCAATCACTTGTACAGGATGTAACCAATCACGAGGATCACCGATGAGATAATCTAAAAGAGCAGCCAAAACTAAAATGATTACTGTTTGGTAAAATTTTCCATCGTGGTGTAATAAAGCTTCGAGTATCCCTGTCATGTAGCAAAACTATTTTTGAAGCTTATGTATATTTTCTTCCCAGTTTGCACCGTCAAACGCCCTAATTTCAAAATTAGATAAAACATCATCATCTAAACAACGTACATTGACATCAATAAAATTAGGATGAGAGCGCGGTTGATAAAAAGGATGTATCCCACAAATACGACAGAAATGATGTTTGGCTACTTGAGTATTGAAGGTATAAGTAGATAAAGAATCTGCCCCTTTTAATAGGGTAAATTGCTCAGGGGGTACAATGAGATGAATAAAACCTTTTTTCCGACAAATTGTGCAGTTACAATCTACAGCTAGATGCTCTTTTACCATCACACAAAACCGAATCGCTCCACAATGACATCCTCCCTCATAAGTCACATATTTTTCAGAAAAAGTCATATCTTTTTTTTCCTTTAAACTATAAAGCTGGATTCCCCACCAGTAGCAGCTTCCCAGCTACGAGCATCGTAATAAAGATCCGCTAAAGTAATATTATAAAGTGCCTCTTTTAGTTTCTGATGAAGTCGTTTCCAAAGACTAAATGTAACCCAATCTTCTGCTTGTCCAATATCAGGATAATAACGGGGTAAAGGACTAACCGTTTCTCCGACAGCATCAAGAATTTGTCCAAGCGATATTTGACTCGGTTTACGCGCTAATTGGTAGCCACCTTGTGACCCACGAACTGACTTGACTAACCCAGCTTTACGAAGTTCAATTAAAAGCTTTTCTAAATAGGGTGCGGGGATCTCTTGTCGAGATGCGATCGCTTTAACTGAGGTGGGTTGATAATTAGGTTGTAGTGTCAGATCCAACAACGCTTTTACGCTATAGTGACCGCGAGTTGTTAGCTTCATTTATTACATTTACTATTAAAGGATACAGATCTCATCTCATTGACTAACCCTTAAGAAGACGAAAAGCCAAACATTTGTAAATTATCAAAAATTTTTTGCTTTATTGATGGAAAATAATGTATTAATATTAATTGAGACTACAAGTAAATTTATTTGGCTTGTTGTTAGTCATCTCAAGATATAGGCCTAACAAAACTATATCATTTTTTGTCGTAGAGATTTATTCACTAACGACCTACTGAGTTTATCTAATCGATCATTACTATATGAAAACGTTAATGGCTAAAATTACACAACCTGAACCTTTAACTGGACTCGACCTATTGGAAAAAGTAAGAGACCTGGGCAACTTGAGCAAAGAAAAAAAAGCGAAAGCCTGTGGTTACTATACCGTGACTAAAAACGGTGTTGAGCGAGTTAATATGATGAAGTTTCTCAATGCTTTAATTGATGCAGAAGGCATTGAATTAGATAGTAGTATCAATGGCAATGGCAGAGGAGGACGCTCGGCAAGCTATAAGATTAGTGTTCAATCCAATGGTAATCTCTTAATTGGCTCGGCTTATACTAAAAAAATGGGTTTAGCTTCGGGCGATGAATTTGAAATTACTCTTGGAAGAAAGCATATTCATCTCAAGCAAGTCGGTGCATCTGATGAAGAAGAGTAACTAGACAAAAGATCTAAATTTAAAAGCAAAACAATTTCTTTAATAGCCCGAATAATAAGATCTATTGGACTTTTGTGGGTTATCTTACTCTTTTCCTAATGAGCAAAGATAACCTCAATTAAGCTAGATAAGAGAGTTTATGCTTTAGTAATCAAAACCCAATCTGGCTCGGCTTTACCTATAACCTGAACCTTTTCTAATGACCAATCCGAAAGAACAGTCTGAGGAACCAATAAATAAGGTTTAGAGTTGTTACGCCAATATTCTTGTAATTCTTCAGCAGAACGAGGAATAATCCGACGATCGCTATAAAAATTTAAAGAAGGACGTTCATAATCAAATAAGGTATAGATAGTTTGGTCTGTCGGAAGAGACTGCTTTTTAATCATCGTTGCGACAGGTTTAACAGGATAAGCTTCCCCTAACTCCCAAACCCAATAGGGAGAATTGACAAATAACAGCAAAGACACATACAGCCCCCAAAACAGAACCACAATAAACTGTATAGACTTCTGTTTCATCAATCTAGCACTGACACCCAACGTCATCGCCAAAGAAGCCGCTAATAACGTTAAAGAAAAATGAGGTGATGGAATTAAACCAAACGTTTGATTAAACAGCAAACATAAAAAAATCACACTCGCTGCGATCGCAACAATTGTAAAAAGCACCCGCCAGAAACGAGGATAAGAACGTTCTTTGGGCCAATCTCGTAAATCGCTCAAAATTGCTCCACCAGCTAAGGCTAAAGCGGGATAAATGGGGAGAATGTACCAAGGTAGTTTAGTTGCCATCAACGAAACCACCCCAAAATAAAGACCGCTCCACACTAAAACCAACTTCGCCCAACTGTAATGACGATCCTGCCAAGCTAACTGTAGTCCTGCAACCGCAAACAAAAGCCAAGGAAACGAGTATTTAACAATTTCTAAAAGATAATACCAAACAGGATGGCGATGATGATCTAACGTCTCTCCCACACGGTTAATCTGTTGATCAAAAAGAGCATCAATAAATTCTTTCTCATAATGCGTCCATTGGGCTAAATACCAAGCTAAAGCGGGTACACTGCCCAATAACCAACCAAACCAAAAATAAGCAGAAGTCAAGAGTCGAGGGGTATCCCAGGCTAAAAAAACCAGCACTAGAAAACCAATTAGACCGCCCATCATCCCCTTCGTTAGACACAGTAAACTAAACCCTAAACCAATGCCAATTGACCAACGTAAATCACGACGCGATCGTAAGGCACAACCAATCATCAAGATTTCAAAACAAAGTACCGCCCCATCCAACATCGCTAAACGCCCATGACGCACTACTGGAAGTAAAGTTAGATAAATCAAAGCGGCACAAAAGGAGGGAAAGCGCGATGGAAAAACTTCTCTTCCCAAAAGGTACAATAGCGGAACCGAACAAGCCGTCAAAAATGCGCCACTAAAACGAGCCGTCCATTCATTAACACCACCAATATGATAGGTCAATGCAATTAAATCGTGAATCAGAGGGGGTTTATTAAAATAAGGTTCGCCCCAAAACGTCGGAAATAACCACTTTAAAGAATCGTGGGGAGCTTGCCAAATCTCCTTAGCCACTTGAGCGACTGTTCCCTCATCCCAATCTCTTAAAGATAGATTTCCTAAATTAATCGTAAAAAGAATTAAGGCAGCGATCAATAAGCCTATTAAACAAAAAACTTCTAACCAACCGTCTTGTTGACGCAATTTGTAACTTGAACGACCCCACGCGAATGTTTGACGACTCATAATTATATTAATAATAGTAACGGGATGACACCCTAGAGATCCTCTAGCCTCTAGATTAATTGTCGAATATTTCTCAAGCAATTGTCTGGTTATTAAGAGTTTTCACCAAAATGATTGATAACCTTCGATGTTAAAATAGCCGAAATCAATAAAACGATCACTTTGCAGTCAGTTGCTCTAAGACAGGTTCTCCTCTATTCCTTAAACATCTAAATAAAAGAACTCCTTTACTGTGTGGTTAAAGCCTTAATCAATTTTACTGAGCTTGATCCTGAAATCATC
This sequence comes from Chroococcus sp. FPU101, assembly GCF_017312365.1. Classification (GTDB taxonomy): domain Bacteria; phylum Cyanobacteriota; class Cyanobacteriia; order Cyanobacteriales; family Microcystaceae; genus Chroococcus. The sequence continues at coordinate 116,551 of NZ_BLJI01000010.1, read as the reverse complement.
CATCTTTCTACTGCGTGATTTACTTAAATAAGAAATTTCCAGCATTCTTTTTGATTTAATCCTAAGATGAAAACATTTTTAGATCATATATCAAAACTATTTTAGTGATCGCATCGTTATGATCAAGCATCAAATAAAATCACTTTTAACTTTTAGTCAGTAATAATCATTGATCACCCTATCCTAAACAAGTTATGGAAGATTCTTTCAACCTAACTCTACAAATCGTTATTACCGTTCTCGCGGGAATCAGCGCGCAAGTTGTCGCCGCTTATTTAAAAGTTCCGAGTATTGTATTTCTTCTCTTGTTTGGTATGATTCTCGGCAAAGACGGTTTAGGAATTTTGCACCCCCATCAACTCGGTATCGGATTAGAGGTAATTGTAGCCCTATCCGTTGCAGTGATTTTGTTTGAAGGAGGCTTAAATTTATCCTTGCGTGAGTTAGGGCGTGTTTCTGGCAGTTTACGCAATTTAGTCACCCTTGGAACGCTGATTACTTTTATCGGTGGTGGAATGGCAGCCCATTGGTTAGCTGAGTTTCCCTGGGCGATCGCGTTTTTATATGCTTCTCTAGTCGTTGTGACAGGGCCAACCGTCATTAGTCCTCTGCTGAAACAGGTTGCGGTGGAGCGTCGAGTAGCAACTATTCTTGAAGGTGAAGGGGTTTTAATTGATCCTGTCGGTGCGATTTTAGCCGTTGTGGTTTTAGACACCCTACTCGATAGCAACGCGACTCCCGTCGAAATTTTGAACGGATTAATTTTGCGTCTAGGAATTGGGGCGTTTATTGGCGGCAGTTTAGGCTGGTTGCTCGGATTTTTCCTTAAAAGAGCGAATGTTCTTTCTGAAGAATTAAAAAATTTGGTTGTTCTAGCAGGAGTCTGGGGATTATTTGGCTTATCCCAATACAGCCGTAGCGAATCGGGCTTAATGGCGACTGTTGTAGCAGGAATTGTCTTAAGAGCGTCTGCTTTACCCGAAGAAAGACTGATACGGCGTTTTAAGGGACAATTAACGGTTTTATGTGTCTCAGTTTTATTTATCCTACTGGCGGCGGATCTCTCAATAGCTAGTATATTTGCACTAGGTCGAGGCAGTGTATTAACCGTATTAGTTCTGATGTTGGTCGTGCGTCCTTTGAGTATTGCGTTATGTACGATCGGTAGTCAGTTAAATTGGCGGCAAAAACTCTTTATTGCTTGGATTGGGCCGCGAGGGATTGTCTCAGCTTCAATTGCTTCTCTTTTTGCCATTATTTTGACGCGCCAAGGGATTAACGGGGGCGACTCGATTAAAGCTTTAGTTTTTCTCACCATTATTATGACCGTATTTATTCAAGGATTAACCGCCCGTTGGATTGCCCGTTGGTTAAAAATTACCTCATCTGAGGCGACAGGTGCTGTGATTATTGGTTGTAGTCCTTTAGGACGTTTATTAGGGCATTTAATCCAAGAAGAGGGAGAATCAGTGGTTTTAATTGATACCGATGCCGAAGCTTGCCAAAAAGCCGAGGCCGAAAATTTACCTGTTTTTCAAAGTAGTGGTTTAAATCCAACGGTTTTAGAAGAAGCAGGAATAGAATCGATTGGAACTTTTATCGCTCTCACTAATAATGGAGAGGTGAATTTAGTTTTAGCACAACGAGTTATCGAAGAATTTGAACCCCCTAGAGTGTTAGCTGCTTTTCCCCGTCAGGCACTTGATAAAGCTACCAGTAAAGTCAATCAAGCTTTAGTCGAAAATCTTTCTCTGAAAACTTGGAATCAATATATTAATGAAGGTCAATATAAATTAGGTAGAACAACGATTCCAGATGAAGAACTTTCGCTCAAACAAGCTCATTTACAAGCTCTGATCCGTTCTGGTGAACTGTTACCTTTATTACTGAAAAGAGACAATTCGTTACACATTGTTACAACGAGTGATCAATGGCAACCCAAAGATGAGTTAATTTATCTACTTTATGATCCTCGTTCCCAACTCCTGAAACGTCTTTCGGGCGGTGTTCCCTCTTTACGCTCTGCTCTCTTAAGGTTACCCGAAGTTGAAGATCTTCCCATTGCTTCAGTTGCTAAACCCGACTTAGAATCAATTCGCTCTTAGCATCCATTAAATTTTTCCTTGCTTCTTGGCTGATCGACATTTTCTAACAGTAATATTAAGTTAAGATACCTAACGTTTTTTAGATTGAGGAGTATTTAGTCATGGATGTCAAAACTATTATTGTAATTCTTACCGTCCTTTTTACGGTCAGTGCTTTGTTTTTCGGTACTAAAAACGGCTACTACGACACTGATAATTATGATGGGAATGGTACGGCTCATTAAAATCTTGCTTATCTCCCTTGTCCTACTAATGACAGCATGAGTCAATATCGCACAACATTCGCTGAATCTGGGGCTTTACTATCCTGTTCGACCTATGGTGTGGGTCATGGTCATGAAGGTGTTTGTCTATTGGTCAAAATGGGCCCCTACCGTATCTTATTAGACTGCGGTTTAGAAAATATCCAAGCTCTAAAAACAGGCAAAAAACCCCCCGTTGATTGGGTGTTTTGTAGTCATGCCCATGAAGATCACGCCAAAGGCTTACTCGCTTTACATCAAGCTTATCCACAACTGCCCATCTATGCCAGCGATGTAACGGTTCAATTATTACCTTTAAATTGGCCTGAAGAAGAAGAGATCCCGACTTTTTGTCAGGGTTGGAAATGGCGCTCACCGATTAAATTATTTCCTGATTTAACGGCTGAAATCTTTCCATCAGGGCATTTACCCGGGGCGGCTCTTTTACTATTGACCTATAAAACGCCAAAACGTAATTATAAACTGCTCTACACGGGCGATTTTTCTTTATCTAACTTCCAACTCGTTGAGGGCTTATCGGTTGAGTTACTGCGCGGATTAGCTCCCGATGTTTTGATTATTGAAGGAAGTTATGGTACAATGCGTCACCCCCATCGCCGTCAGCAAGAAAAACAATTGATGACGCGACTCTATCAGGTAGTGAGTCAACAGAAAAACATTCTGCTACCTGTACCGACTTTGGGTTTGGGTCAGGAAATCTTGAAATTATTGCGATCGCACCATCAATTTACAGGACGTGATTTAGATATTTGGGTTGAAGGCATGATCGCCACTGCTTGTGATGCCTATCTAGATTTATTGCCCGAATTTCCTTCATCGGTTCAAAATTTCGCCAAACATCAACCGCTATTCTGGGATGAACGGATCTGTCCAAGAATGGGACGACTAACGGAAGAAAAGCGAGATCAATTAGGGCTAACACCTTGTATTGTTTTAACTGATCAGATCGATCATCTACAGCAGTATTGTTCAGATGCTTCGAGTCAATGGTTGATATTGATCCCCGAACATTTGCAACATTTTATTACACTCGATCATCCCGTCATCAAAGCTTTAAAACGTTCTCGTCACTGTCAAGTTGAAACCTATTTGCTATCTGAACACAGTGACAGCCGTAATACAACGCAACTGATACATAATTTACGCCCACAACACGTTATTTTTGTTCACGGTTCACCAAATTATCTGGCTGATCTTACGAGTTTAGAAGAGTTACAAAACCGCTATCAACTGCACCTGCCAAGCGTGGGAGCTTTAGTAGAATTACCTATAGGCGAAAAGTTTATCCAACCTTTACCACCCACCCCTAGTAGTTATGAAGGTGAATTAAATGAGATTGGAACCAGCGTAACGATTACTCTACCTGATACTATTAGCCATGATCCGCGATGGACTCATTTTGCGGATACAGGTTTAGTTGAGGCGCGATGGCAGGGAGAAGATCTAATTCTCAGAGGATTGTCTCAACGAGAATTATTGAGCGAAGTCAGTCTAACAAGAGGTTTACAGTCGATTGATTGTTGTCAAGCTTGTTGTCATCAAAAAGGTCAACGGTGTTGGAATCCAAATTCACCGCTTTATGGGCTAAAAGTCCTCCCTGAAGGCTATTGTCCTGTGTTTGAACCCATTGAAGACGGTTAGAAAATGCGTTTAAACCATACGCTTTAAGGACTCAAATGCTGATCAATGGTCAGGTTAAGCGATGACAAATCAAAAATATAACACTAGCTAACACTGCTCAAGATCCATTCAAGTCCTTATTAAATTTTGAACGATAAGTCAATAAAATCTCTAATCTTGATTAGAATCAGGGAAATGAGGATAAATTTGTTCTGCTTCGGGGCAGTCATCGGAGACGAGAATTTCTGAGCTAAGTCTTGACACAGAGGACAGTTTAGTGCTAACCGAACCGATACTTTCTAAACGTACCATTTCTTCCCAAGAGGAAACTTCGTCATCTTCTTCTGTTTCATAACGAATAGTCACTAAATCCCCTTCTAGAGAGAGAATAATCGCATTATCGATCCAGCGTTGTTGATCCCGCAAGAAAACGCTCACTTCTCGCCCTTCTGTACATAATTGATAAATCTTGCGGTGTAACATGGGTTTCTCCTAAGCCAATAGTTTTGTCTTACTTCAAAAACAGGGAATAACAAGGGTGTTAGTCCTCAACAGAACGGAAAATCCTGTTTTTAAAAAGAATTAACCGTGAGAGTCGATTGACGAAAGTGTATCGCAACGAAATGTCTTCCAACGAATTGTATGACAACGAAAGAAGAAATTGATTTAGGATTTTTGAAAGCTTTAGAAAAAGTAGCAATTTTAGACGTTTGTTGTTGATATATTATATTGTTTTCTAAAATCTATTGTGGCATAAATTTAGAGCCATTAACAGTCTAAATTAGGGTTTCAACAGACAGAGATCAACCCTTGACATATTGGTTTAGGATTTGTGTTATTTTGTCTTTTACTATGTCAGGCTGTTCAAGCATTGCCATATGACCACAATTAGGTATTTCTAATACATTTCCCTCACAAGAGCAAAAAAGTGGGTGAAAACTAGCTAGATGATGAATATATTGCAATTCCATGACCTTATCGTTTTGTCCCGCGAGAAAATAAACAGGCTGTTTCAGACGCGATACGACTTGGGGGAGAAGATGAACTTCAGTTTCAGTCGTCGATTCTAGCAAAGAACCTAATGCCGCCGCTTGATCCGCTTTAAAAAAGTCAATCAGGCGTTGTTTTCCCCATTGGCGAGGTAAAGGATTTTTGACCATCATACGAGCAAATACTAAATCAAGTAAAGGTATAGAAGATAACCAAACAGGACGTTGCTTAACAATTCGCTTACCCACAGAGCGAAACCGTTCAAACTCTTCTTTTAGATAAATTCCACCTCCTGAGTTTAAACAAATTACACCTTGAACTTGTTCTGGGCAGATATCCGCACCCCATAAAGCGATACTACCTCCTAGAGAATGACCAATCAACCAAGCCTGATCGATCTCTAATTTTTTCAATAAGATTTTTAAATCATTAGCGTATGCCGCTAAAGTATAACTAAAGACAGAGGCATTGTCATCCCTAGTTAGGATAGACTCACCAAAACCTCTCAAATCATAGGTGAGACACTGATAATGCTTACAGAGGCGGGTGGCTAAAGGTTTCCAATAGTGGCGACTCAATAACCAGCCGTGAATAAAAACTAAGACAGGACGAGACGAAGCAACAGAAGAGGGATATAGCTCGTAAGCGTGGGGTATCCCTTGAATATCTATGGTCGGCATACTTTTATGCTAACCCAAAGTAGAATCCATTAACTATGAAAGAAGAATTTTTTTGGAGAAAGTTACATTCTTTTTAAAAAAACCTGTTAAATGCCGATTGTATAGCTATTTGTTTGTGATAGAATCGATCTAAATTTCTGATGGCCTTTGACCTAATTAAAAAGGGTGAAAATCCTGTCTAGTTGAGTTTCAAAGAGTGCGCCTCTAGCCTCTTTCAGAGTTAACCCATCATCTAGACTAGCAGAAATCAAGGAGCGCGAAGTAACATTTAATTTAGTCTCTTTCCGAAACGCTTCTGTCGTCCCAAACGTTTAATCGCAATGGGATGGAGGGTGTATAGTTCATCCTGTAAAGGTAAAACTTGTAAACTAATTAGATAGGATATTAATCCGAAAAATTAGAAACTATAGATTAAAGGCAACATCAAGACTAAGCCTTGTGGGCATGGTTTTTTGGAAAAGATTGTTTAATAACACGACCCCCGCGACTACATCCCAATCCCCTCAGTTCCCCGGTGAACTGGTAGAAGTCTCCAGAGATGCTTTAGGACAATCTCAGATTGTTTTTAGTACCGAACGAGATATCGATCTCTATGAGTTAGAAGAACTTTGTGACTCAGTCGGATGGGCGCGTCGTCCTTTGCGTAAAGTCAAAAAAGCGATCAATTTTAGCTTTCTTGTTGGCTCAATGTGGGAAATACGAGGAAACCGACGACGACTCATCGGGTTTGCTCGTGCCACTTCGGATCACGCTTTTAATGCGACGATTTGGGATGTAGTTGTTCATCCAGCCTTTCAAAAAAAAGGTCTTGGAAAGCTACTGATGAAATACATGATTAAAAAACTACGGAGTGAGGACATCAGCAATATTACTCTGTTTGCTGATCCTCAAGTCGTTGATTTTTATCGACGTTTGGGTTTTATGCTCGATCCAGAAGGGATCAAGGGGATGTTTTGGTATCCTGATTAATAGTGATCAGTTACCAGTCATCCGTATGAAAACGAAGGGTTGGTAACTGAAAGCTAAAAACTATTTACTAAAAAAGAATAGTGTGATACATTTAGTAATCGGTGTCAAAACGGGATGTAGCGCAGCTTGGTAGCGCGCCTGCTTTGGGAGCAGGATGCCGCAGGTTCAAATCCTGTCATCCCGATTAACAATTTTAAATAGAAAAAGCTAAAGCCTTGTCATCAAAGGCTTTTATGCTATGAGAGGTTGGGGGTTAACCAGCCGATTTATTTTTGATCGTGTATCATGGGCAAATATTAAACAGTTAATTAATTTTTAACTGATGCGACACTGGTTTAAACCGAAGAAACTATCGACTGTGTTAGACAGTCACAAATTAAACAACCGCCTACAAAGAAGCCGTGAGTTAACCCTTAAGAGTAAAAATCTAGTTTTCAAAAAATAAATTTGAGGTTGATTATGATAAAAACTTTAGTCCGTTGGACGGCGACACTAAGCTTAGTTGGCGGAGCATTGCTGACTTCTTTTCTCGGCACAGGTTTAAAAGCAATTGCTTTACCCGAAGATCAAGTAGTAAAAGCTTTACAAACTGTACCTGTATTTGCGATCGCAGATGAAAAAGGAATTCCATTAGTCGCAGTGGGTCAAGATAATAAAAAAGTCGCGGGTATTTTCATCAACCAGCAAGACGCGCAAAAATTTTATCAACAGCTACAACAGCAGCAACCCGATGTAGCGAGTAAAGTCAAAATTCAAACCGTTTCCTTAGCTCAAGTTTATAAACTACAAAGTACCCAAAAACAGCCCGATGGATTAGTTATTAGTTATGTTCCTTCTTCAACTGAAGTCGAAGGGGCTAAACAAGTTTTAACCGCTAATGGCGAACAATATCAAGGGGGAGTTCCTTTATTTGTCGCCAAAGCGGGCAAAGATGGGGGTTATTTGACGATTAATCAAAATAATCAAGAGATTATTCCTTTCTTTTTTGAGAAGTCAGTTTTAAATGAAATGGTGGAACGCTTTAAGAAAGAAAAACCTGATTTAGCTCCCACCGTTAAAATAGATGTCGTTCCACTAGAAAGTGTAATTGCGACTCTCCAGCAAAGTAATGATGAAGCTCTAACCAGAATTATGTTAGTTCCTTCAGAAGAGGCGATTCGTTTTGCACGGGAAAATGCACCTAGTAGCCCACAACCCGCTCCTGCTACTCAAACTCGTCCTGCTCCTCAACAACCTACCCCGAAAAAATAATTCAAAGTGTTGTTCTTTTGTTCAGGGCAAGACCTTAGTTTGTGGCGAGAGCAAGCTAAACAACAAGCGATCGCAGCTTCGGTTTCTCCTCAAGAAATAGACTGGCTATTACTCGAAGTCACTGACTTAGATAGCCTATCTTTGAGGTTAGAAACGTTGAGTGCGCGATCGCAAATTTCTTTAAAATACCCCCTAAATGAACTGACACAACTCCTTTTAAAACGCACTTCTTTGCGTATCCCTATTCAATATCTGATTGGTCAAACTCATTGGCGACACTATCTTTTAAATGTTTCTGAGTCGGTTTTAATTCCCCGTCCTGAAACTGAATTAATCATTGATTTAGCCCGACAAGCGACGGAAAACCCTTCACCTAATTTAAAAAAAGGAATTTGGGTCGATTTGGGGACGGGTAGTGGTGCGATTGCAATTGGTTTAGCAGATCTATTGACAAATGCCCAAATATATGCAGTAGATATTAGTTCAGCAGCTTTAGCGATCGCTCAAGAGAACATTAATCGATTAGGATTTGCAGAGCGAATTAAATTATTACAGGGGTCGTGGTGGACACCTCTAGAAGCATTCAAAGGTCAAATTAGTGGAATGATTGCCAACCCGCCCTATATCCCTTCTCAAATCATACCGACTCTAGAGCCTGAAGTCGCTCAACATGAACCTCAGATCGCTTTAGACGGGGGTCAAGATGGTTTGGAGGCCATTCGCCATTTAGTGCAAACCGCCCCCCATTATCTCCACTCTGGAGGAGTTTGGCTTATCGAAATGATGGCAGGACAAGGACAAGAAGTGATCGAACTTTTAGAACAACAGGGAGATTATGAAAATATGCAAATTATTTGTGATTTAGCAGGATTTGATCGATTTGTTAGAGCCTATCGACGATAGTAAAAATATGCCCAAAGTTACCTTATCAGAAATCATTAATCAAGCTAGAACAGGTCAAGTCATTAGTTTCCCGACTGATACAGTACCTGCTTTAGCCACTTTGCCGATGTACTCGGATCTAATTTTTGCAGCGAAAAAACGCCCCCCTGATAAACCTTTAATTTTGATCGGGGCAACAGCAGACGATTTATGGTCGTATGTCACAGGAAACGAGAAAGAAAAAAGTATTTGGCAACAAGTGGCTCAAAAATATTGGCCAGGACAACTTACGCTCGTTTTACCAGCCTCAGAAAAAGTTCCTGCGGTGATGAATCCCCTCGATCCTTCTACAATTGGAATTAGAGTGCCTAATCATGAACTTGCTCGAAAACTGTTGGCACAAACAGGGCCTTTAGCGACAACCAGTGCTAATTTATCTGGGGAAAATCCTTTAATTACATCCACAGCAATTGCAGAAATTTTTAATGATGTATTTGTTTTAGATTTATCTGAACAGGATTATATCGGTAGTGGTCTTCCTTCAACAGTTGCTAAATGGACTTCACAGGGATGGCAGATTTTACGCCAAGGTGAGACTAGACTGGATGTATAAAAACAATATGATTTAGATTTTATGGATGAAATTGAAGCATTAAAAGCAGAACTAGAACAAACTAAAATTCAATGCGAAATGCTAACACAGCTTAATCAGGTCAAAACGGGTTTTTTGGGACGCATTGCCCATGAATTACGATCGCCATTTTCGACAATGATGGGGCTACATCAATTGATTTTATCGGATCTGTGTGAAAGTCCAGAAGAAGAACGAGATTGTGTTGCTCAAGCGTATCAAGCAGGACAAAGATTCCTCAAAATGATTGATGATCTTGTCAATGTTTCTAAAATTGAATATGGTACAATTCCGCTTCATTTAGAATCAATTTTCCTTAAACAAGTTTTTTGGGATTTGTATCAACTCACTTATTTACAGGCAGCTAATCGCAATTTAAAATTAAATTTTATCCCTTCCGATGTTTCTGTGATTGCGGATCGATCGCGTTTATTACACGTTCTTTTTCTGTTGATTGATGGAGTAATTAGCATTTCTGAAACAGGTACCATTCAAGTTAGATCGAGTTTTGCCCAGAATAATCAATTGGGTTTAATCCAAATTAAGTCAGAACGTTCGATTGATGAGTGGCAAAAAACAAGCGATGTCGAGTATTCACTTAACTTAAAATTGCTACTATCAGAAAAACTGCTCACACTAATGGGGGGCGAACTGTTTTTGAAAAAACTTTCTCCCGAGCTTGAGCAAAATTATTTAACAATGATCGAGATAATCTTGCCAATTAAATCAACTGGGATGACACTTCAGTAATCTGAGGTAAACGTTCAAAATCTTCTTGACAAATAACCATTGTTGTGCTTATGTTCTCTTGAAAACCTATTCTTTTATAGAAATTTTGTTGATGAGTCGTCATCAAATAAACTTTTTCAACTTGATTAACATGAGGATGAGCTAGAACTGTTTCAACTAACTTACGCCCCAAACCTTTTTTTTGATAGTCACGATGAATTAAGACATCCCAGATTGTAGCGCGATAAACACCGTCAGATGTCGCACGAGCAAAACCAATCATTTTTGAGCCATCCCAAACCGTAACGACTGGATGACTACAAGCAATGGCTATTTCTAACTTTTCTAGAGGACGATTTTGCGCCCAAAAAGCAGTACTGTTGTAGAGTTCTTGGAGTTGATGTAAATCTACTTTAGATTTATCGCTACAGAATTGAATATGACAAGAATTCATCTTAGAGCAATCCTAGAATTTTCAACGAGAGAAACAGATGCTTAACCCTTTAAAAACAATCTTAATGAATCGGTTTAATTAAAATAAGTGATTTGATTCATTAAAAATATTGAACATTTTTAAATATTATTCGATTATTCATCAAATTGTAATGATATTTATTGGAAATCTCAATCATTCTTTAGGGGAATTGTTAGTATATCTTGACGCGTAGGTATAAAGTCAATGACCTGCATGAAAAAGCCCAACTTTGTGATCAGCGATCGGATTGATCAAAAATACATTTGCCAAAATTGCCTACCAAAGGTACTTTAAGATTAATTTCATTATTTTAACAGTCAGTTACATGAGAATCCTAGTTACAGGCGGTGCTGGTTTTATTGGTTCCCATCTGATTGATCGCTTGATGGAACAAGGGCATGAGGTTCTATGCCTAGATAACTTTTATACAGGTGACAAACGGAATATTTTTAAATGGCTTAATCATCCTTATTTTGAACTGGTGCGTCATGATATCACTGAACCCATTCGTTTAGAAGTCGATCAGATCTATCACTTGGCTTGTCCAGCATCACCAATCCATTATCAGTTTAATCCCGTTAAAACGATTAAAACTAATGTACTTGGAACACTATATATGTTGGGATTAGCCAAACGGGTGAAAGCGAGATTTTTTCTAGCCTCAACATCCGAAGTTTATGGAGATCCCGAAGTTCATCCTCAACACGAAGAATATCGAGGTAACGTCAATTGTACGGGGTTACGGGCTTGTTACGACGAAGGAAAACGAGTGGCGGAAACACTAGCCTTTGAATATCATCGGGAACACGGCGTAGATATTAGAGTGGTTCGCATTTTTAATACCTACGGGCCAAGAATGCTCGAAAATGATGGTCGAGTTGTCAGTAACTTTATTGCTCAAGCGTTGCGGGGCAAACCTTTAACCATCTATGGAGACGGTTCACAAACGCGTAGTTTTTGCTATGTATCTGATTTAGTAGAAGGATTTATCCGTTTAATGAATAGTGATTATATTGGCCCGATCAATATTGGGAACCCGGGTGAATATACCATTTTAGAACTTGCTCAAATCATCCAAGATATGATTAATCCCTCAGCTGAATTAATTTTTAATCCTTTACCAGAAGATGACCCGAAAAAACGCCAACCAGATATAACTCGTGCTAAAACCTATTTAGGTTGGGAACCAACTGTTCCCCTTAAAGAAGGACTCAAACTAACAATTGAGGACTTTAGCGCACGAATCAAACAAAATCAGTAAAATTAACATCAAATAATTGTCACAAAATCTAAAGCAAACTATTTTCATACATAGGAGTTAATCTATGCGCGTTTGTGTTATCGGTACAGGTTATGTCGGTTTAGTAACAGGTGTTTGTTTAGCCCATTGTGGTCATCATGTTATTTGTATTGATAATAATGAAGAGAAAGTTAAACTAATGAAAGCGGGACAGTCTCCGATTTATGAACCTGGACTGTCTGAATTGATGCAATCCTCGGCCCAATCTGGACGTTTAGAATTTTCTACCGATTTAGGGGCAGGTGTCAAACATGGCGAAATTCTCTTTATCGCTGTAGGAACGCCTCCTCTACCCACTGGTGAAAGTGATACTCGTTATGTCGAAGCTGTAGCGCGTGGAATTGGGGCGCATCTCAACGGTGGCTACAAAGTGATCGTCAATAAATCAACCGTTCCCATCGGTTCAGGGGACTGGGTAAGACGCATTGTTTTAGATGGTATTGAAGAACGTCAAAAAACCCTAGTAACCGCAGGGGGTGGCGGACTTCCTGAACCCCTTCATGCTGATTTTGATGTTGTTAGTAATCCAGAATTCCTACGAGAAGGTTCAGCAGTTTATGATACCTTTAATCCCGATCGCATTGTTTTAGGCAGCAATAGTCAAAAAGCGATCGCAATGATGCAACAACTTTATACCCCCATTGTTGAACGTAAATTTGCTGAGGATGCTTCATTACCTAATGTTCCTGTCGTCGTCACCGATTTAAGTTCGGCTGAAATGATCAAATATGCGGCTAATGCTTTTTTAGCGGTGAAGATCAGCTTTATTAATGAAGTGGCTAATATTTGCGATCGCGTTGGTGCCGATGTGACACAAGTTGCTAAAGGAATTGGTTTAGATTCGCGCATTGGCAACAAGTTTTTACAAGCAGGTATCGGTTGGGGTGGTTCTTGTTTCCCGAAAGATGTATCCGCTTTGATTCATACTGCTGATGATTATGGTTTCCAAACTGAATTACTCAATGCAGCAGTTCAAGTAAACCAACGTCAGCGCGTGATTGCGATCGAAAAATTACAACAAGAACTCAAAATCTTGAAAGGTAAAACAGTTGGTTTACTGGGATTAACGTTTAAACCCGATACAGACGATATGAGGGATGCCCCTTCTTTAACACTAATTGAACAACTGAATCGTCTAGGGGCTAAAGTAAAAGCATATGATCCAATTGTCTCCCAAAGTGGCTTAAGTCATGGATTATCTAACGTGTTTATTGAAACTGATCCCGAAATGTTAGCCGATGGTTGTGATGCTCTTGTTTTAGTCACCGACTGGAAAGAATTCCTGAGTCTAAACTATGAAAAAATGGCTAAATCCATGTTTAATAAAGTAATCATTGATGGTCGTAACTTTTTAGATCGAAAAACACTAGAAGATTGTGGCTTCCGTTATGTAGGCATTGGACATTAATTTCTAATTTAAAACATTATTCATACTAGGGGTGCGGAATGCACTGCCACTTGTGACTCGCCGTGCGATGGCGCGTCGGTCGGCAGTTTAGTTGCCAAACCCTTTCTTTTCTAGACAACTAAACGGAATTTTTTATGACTTTAATAAAAGATAATAATTACTTAAATACTCGTTTAAAAATTAAATATATTCAAGATCATACACAAACCTCTGATAATGGTTTTGATGTGATTCAAGGTCTTACACAACAACCTAAGATCTTACCTCCACGTTATTTTTATGATGAACAAGGCTCACTGTTGTTTGAAAAAATTTGCGATTTAAGTGAATATTATCCAACTCGAACCGAAGCCGAAATCTTACAAAATTATGCTCAAGAAATTGCTAAATATACAGGAAGTTGTGAATTAATTGAACTTGGTAGTGGCAGTTCGACAAAAACACGTTTATTGCTCGATGTTTATCAATCTCTTGATTATCCGTTATGTTATGTACCCATAGATGTTAGTGGAACTATCCTTGAAGATAGTGCTAAACAATTATTAAATGACTATAAGGGTCTACAAATTCAAGGAATAGTCGGAACATACGAAGCTGCTTTACAAATGCTTTCCTCTCGTTCCTCTTCCTCAAAAATGGTTTTATTTTTAGGAAGTACATTAGGGAATTTTTCTCAAACTGAATGTGATCGCTTTTTTGCTCAAATTACGGCAGCCTTACAATCGGGATATTTTTTATTAGGAATTGATTTACAAAAACCGATAGAAATTTTAGAAGCTGCCTACAATGATAGTCAAGGAATTACCGCCGCTTTTAACTTAAATATGTTGAATCATCTCAATCAACGTTTTCAAGGAAATTTTGACCTGAGTCTATTCAAACATTGGGCTTTTTATAATACCCAAGAACATCAAATCGAAATGCACCTGATCTGTCAAAAATCTCATACTGTTTATTTAGCGGCTTTAGATTTAACGGTAGACTTTCAAGAGGGTGAAACAATTCAAACTGAAATTTCTCGTAAATTTAATTTATCTCAAATGGAACAATATTTAGAAACTCAAGGATTAAAACCGCTTCAAAGTTGGACAGATCCTCAAAAATGGTTTGGTTTGATTCTGTGTCAGTGTCGATAAGGTGTTGAACAATACAAAAGCGTCAAAACAATAACCGCAACCTGTACCTTATAAGTGAAGGTGAGGAGGAAAAAGTTAAATGTTATCGCCAATTTGGGTAGAACCTTTAAAAGTTGAACGGTTAATGATCGCAATCGCTGATTTACCATCTAGTTTAGTAGGGCTAAAATTAGTTCAACTTTCTGATTTACATTATGATGGTTTTTGTCTTAGTGATCAGTTATTAGAACAAGCAATATGTATCAGTAATCAAGAAAATCCTGATCTAGTCCTATTAACTGGCGATTATATTACTGATGAACCCACACCAATTAAAGTCTTAAGTTACCGCTTAAAATCCCTCCACAGTAAAAACGGAATTTTTGCTTGTCTGGGCAATCATGATATTTATTATCCTAATGCTGGAACAAAAGTAACGAAGGCTTTAAAGAGTGCGGGAATAGAGGTACTCTGGAATGCGATCGCTACACCATTTGGGCTAGATTTTCCAATTGTTGGATTAGCGGATTATTGGTCACGGGATTTTAAGTCTGGTTTAGCAATCATGGATCAACTGAATCCAAATGTACCTAGAATTGTTTTATCACACAATCCTGATACCGCAGAAATCCTAAAAAAATGGCGCGTTGATTTACAATTATCAGGACATACTCACGGTGGACAAGTTTTTATTCCTGGTTTGGGATCTGCACCAATTATCGGGCAACACTTACGCCAAATCCTACCAAAATCAGTACAAAAATTTATTCCTTATTTGAGAGAATGTTCGCAAGTCGTTAAACATTGGGAATGGGCGCAGGGATATCATTGTATCGGTAGTAACCAATTGTATGTCAATCGAGGACTTGGTACTTATTTTCCAGGTCGTTTTTTTTGTCCTCCAGAAATTACGGTTATTACTTTAAAGTAGAAATCAATTAAAACAGATTTTAAACGCAAATTTTAAAGAATTATTCTACAGTAGAAAGTTTTTTAATCAAAATTATTGACAAATTCATATTTAAGAAGTAATAAAAATTTGGGTTTTGATTGTTATGTTTTATAAACAAAACCATTTTTTCCGCAACTAGAACGTATTCCTTTGTAGTTAATCTTTGAAGATTTCTAAAGGATTCTAAAAATATGGATGCAGTTCTTCATTGGAATGATCTGGCTTTAAAAGCTTTAGCAGATGATTTTAGTACAATACCATTTGCTCCAGAACAGGGAGGCCCAACAGGATCGTCTCGTGCATTAGCGATTGTTCATTTAGCGATGTATGATGCTTTTAACACCATTGCTAAAAAATATAGTCCTTATCTGGAAGGCTTGCCAGATGCGCCGATGGGTGCCTCTGAAGATGCAGCGATCGCAACAGCCGCTTACATCACTCTTAGCAACCTGTATTCTAAGCAAAGCCAAGATTTGTTTGAAGAATATGAATCTTTCATGGCTACATTAACAGGAACAGGCTCTCTAACAGCGATTGAAAACGGTCGCGTGCAAGGTCAAATTGTCGCTGATGCGATCTTGGAGGCTCGTAAAGATGATGGTTCAGATAAAAATATTCCCTATGCACCGAGTCAGTTACCTGGTAAGCACCGTGTTGACCCACTTAATCCAACTCAAGGGTTTTTAGGAGCAAATTGGGGTGAGGTAGAAACTTTTGGGATTCCCAGTGGTGCGGCCTTTGTCGCTACTCCTCCACCAGCATTAACTGATACTCAATATACAACAGATTACAATGATGTTAAAGGAAAAGGTGCGTCAATTAATAGCACACGTACAGTAGGCGAAACTGTAATCGGCATCTACTGGGGTTACGATGGCACTCCAAAACTCGGAACACCACCACGACTCTACAATCAAATTGTGCGAGAAATTGCTATAAAAATGTCCAATACCCTTGGACAAAATGCACGTCTTTTTGCTTTGGTTAATATGGCGATGGCAGATGCGGGTATTCAGTGTTGGTATTCTAAATACTTCTACAGTTTGTGGCGACCCGTGCTAGGTGTTCGGGAAGCCTCTCTTGGATGGGGGCCCTTGGGTCTGGGAGATGGCAATTTATCAACAATAGGTGATCCTTTCTGGTTACCTTTAGGCGCGCCTAATACGAATCGCAATCAAGAAGGTGGTAAGAATTTTACCCCTAATTTTCCTGCCTATCCTTCGGGTCATGCGACCTTTGGTGCGGCTTCTTTAGATATAGTTCGCTTGTTCTATAACAATGACAATATTCCGTTTGACTTTGTATCAGATGAATTTAACGGCAAAAACGTTGATGTAGATGGGTCAATTCGTCCTTTTTACAAAGCTCACTTTAATAGTTTGTCGCAAGCGATTCTTGAGAATGGTAGAAGTCGAGTTTATCTAGGGGTTCACTGGCAGTTTGATGCAGATGCTGGAATTGAGTCAGGCAAACAAATTGCTCAATTTATTTATGATAATTGCTTACAGCAGTTAAACTGAGGTTTTTTACAGCAATGAATGCTGTTAGATCAGGTATAGATTTCCGTAGGGGTTTGGTAACCAAACTCCTACAATATACTATAGTGCGTCTCTACTGTTAATTGATCAATTCAGCGAGTTCTAACCATCTTTCGGTTGCTGTATCTATTTCTTGTGTCAATTGTCCTAAATGTTCGGTGAGTTGTTTCATTTTGCTATACTCACTCGGAGGATTATTATACAAATTCTTTTCTAATTCTTCTTTTTGTGCTTCCATTTCAGGGATCTGTTTTTCTAGCTTTTCGTATTCCTGTTTTTCTTTAAAGGAAAGTTTACGCGGTTTTGTCACACTATCAGATGGAGTTTGATATTTAGGTTTTGTACTTGTTTTTTTCTCTTGAGTTTCGTTTCGTTTGGTATCTTCTTCGGCTTTTTTGTAGTCAAGATAGACTGAATAGTTACCAGGATATTGTTTTAAAACGCCACCAGACTCGAAGGCAAATATCGTATCAACAGTACGATCGAGAAAATAGCGATCATGCGATACTACAATGACACACCCATTAAAGTCTTCAAGATATTCCTCTAAAACTCCCAAGGTTTGTACATCAAGATCATTCGTCGGTTCGTCTAAAATCAAGACATTTGGCGCACTCATCAGAACCTGTAACAAAAATAGTCGCCGTCTTTCTCCCCCCGAAAGCATCTTTATAGGTGAATACTGTTGATTGGGGGTAAACAAAAACCGTTCTAACATCTGAGATGCTGTAATGATAGAACCATCGGCTGTTTTAACTAATTCTGCAACACTTTTAAGATAGTCGATCGCTCGTTGATTTTCATTTAGGTTTAAGTCTTCAGAATGTTGGTCAAAATAGCCGATATGAATAGTCGAACCGAGTTCTAGTGTACCTGAATCTGGTTTAACCCGACCTGTTATTATATCCATTAAGGTTGATTTTCCTGCGCCATTACTGCCAATAATCCCAATGCGGTCTTCTGGGTTAAAAATATAGGTAAAATCTTTAATTAGTGTACGCTCATCATAAGATTTACTCAAATTGTTTAATTCAATTACTTTTTTTCCAATTCGACGACCTGCGGTTGTAATTTCGACTTTTCCTTGTGTTTGTTTGAATTCTTGTCCCTGCATATCCCGAATACGGTCAATTCTGGCTTTTTGCTTGGTACTTCTGGCTTTTGGCCCCCGTTTTAGCCATTCTAATTCCCGTCTTAAGACTCCTGCGTGTTTGCGTTGGCTACTGGCTGCGGACTCTTCTGATTCGGCTTTTTTTTCCAGATAATAAGCGTAATTGCCTGAATATGAATATAAATCACCGCGATCTATTTCGATAATCCGATTTGTGACTTGATCTAAGAAATAGCGATCGTGTGTAATGAGTAGTAATGCACCGCGAAAACGTTTTAAATAACTCTGTAACCATTCGACTGATAGCGCGTCAAGATGGTTTGTCGGTTCATCCATCAGTAAAACATCGGGTTCAACAGTAAAGCAGTCGCAAGGGCAATACGCTTACGATAACCTCCTGAGAGACTGCCGATTTTCGCCTCATAGTCTTGAATACCGAGTTGAGAGAGAATAATCTTAGCATTGCTTTCGAGTTCCCACGCGCCTAATATTTCGATTTGTTGCGTTACTATTGACAAACGTGACAAAAGTTCATCTGAATTTTTAGGACTATGAGCGAGTTTAGCTGAAAGTTCTTCATATTCTCGAATTAACGACATCTGTTCGCCACTATCAGCAAAAACTTGTGCTAAAACGGTGCGATTTTCGTCTAAATCAGGCTGTTGGGGTAAATAAATAACTTTAGCTCCCGAATTAATCCAAATTTCGCCGCCGTCAATGGGTTCAATTCCTGCAATCATTTTCAGTAAAGTTGATTTTCCCGAACCGTTTGTCCCAATGAGTCCGACTTTATCCCCTTCATTGAGGCTAAAACTCGCATCTTTGAGAATTTCTTTAATCCCAAAATCTTTTTTAAGCGATCGCAGTGTAAAAACAGCCATATTATCTTAATCTTGAATAATTGTTTTCATATAACTTCCCCAGAGTTGAGCCGCTTGTCCACTACTACCCCGTGTTGGTGAGTTATTATCGTTTCCTAGCCAAATTCCCGTCAGTAATTGAGCATTTGTTGTATAACCAATAAACCACAGATCCACATTCTTATCAGTTGTTCCTGTTTTTCCTGCAGCACCTACTCCAATATTAGCCGCTTTTCCTGTTCCACCTTGAACTACACCTTGCATCATTTGTGTCATGGTACGGGCAACTTCGGGGGAAATTACTTGACGTGTCGCTTCAGGATCTTGTGAGAATTCATAAATCACACGACAAGTATCAATATTCTCATTATTCGTACAATCACCCCCGTCTAAAATGCGTCTGATTGCATGGGGACGTGTCCATATACCTTGATTAGCAAAGATGCTATACCCCCCCGTCATTTCTAAAACAGTCGCCTCATTTTCCCCTAAAACTAGCCCTGGAGTCTCTTTAATCGGTGATTTGATTCCTGCTTTTTGAGCGACAGAAATCACTTGATCTAAACCGACATCTTTGGCAATTCTAAGAGCGATCGCATTTTCCGACTGGGCTAACCCGCGATACATATCGACATTTCCGCTACTCCGTTCACAGGCTTTATAGCGTTGTCCTTTCCATAATAGGGCATCACAAGAATAAACTTTACTCGGTGATCTATCATCTTCTATGGCAGCCGCATAAGCAAATACTTTAAAGGTTGATCCAGATTGTCGTTTGGCTTGTGTAGCGCGATTAAACTGGCTTTTTTTATAGTCTACACCACCGACGAGGGCTAAAATCTCGCCATTTTTCGGATTAATTGTTACCATTGCGCCTTCAGAATAGCCAAAACGAGAACCATTGCTATTAATGTTGTTTTTGAGGGCTTTTTCCGCTTTGGCTTGTAAACTTAGATTAAGTCCCGTTTCTACAATAAAGTTTCCTTCTTTGGCTAAATCTTCTCCGAGTAATTCCCGCAATTCTTGAAAGACATAACTATGAAAGTAGGGGGCGATAATTTGAGAAAGGGCTTGTTTAGCTTTTGAACTCACTTCAATACGCGATCGTCTTGCCCGATCTGCTTCATCCGCACTAATCATTCTAAGGCTTTCCATGCGGTTAATCACTCGGTTTCGGAATTGTACAGAGCGATCGTAGTTTTGTACTGGATTATACAGGTTTGGTGCGGGTAACATGGCCACTAAAGTAGCCGCTTCAGATAAAGTTAAATTTTTAGCTGATTTATCGAAGTAAAATTCGGCTGCATCTTCAAAGCCATAGTTACCGACACCGAGATAAACTTTATTAAGATAATTTCTCAGGATTTCGTCTTTACTGTAGACCGCTTCTAATTTTAAAGCAACTACCATTTCACGTAATTTACGACTGGCGTTATTTTGTCTACCCACCTCAGAAAATAGACTTCGCGCTAACTGTTGGGTGAGAGTACTTGCACCTTCTTTGATCCCTCCTCCGCGAATATTAGCAACGACTGCTCGTGTAATACCATAGGGATCGACACCAAAATGCCAGTAATAACGACTATCTTCAGAAGCGAGTACCGCTTTCGGTAAATAAGGCGAAAATTGGGATAATTTATCTATTTCACGATGATTTTCGGCTTGTACTGGATTGAGTGGCGTTTTTTCGTCTCTAGCGTAAATAACAACGGGTTCGCTAACCCCATTGGGTAACGGATAGACAGGATATTTAAACCATTCTACCCCAATGAGCGCAGCACACAGACCTGCAACTCCACTAACGCCATACAATCCATATCTTAACCCCTTGACCCAAACAGGGGGCGGATTGTAGTAGGAAATATTAATTGCATTCGTTAATGTCGGTGGGGCGATCGTAATCGTATCACCATGACGAAGTAAAAAAGGTTTTTTCAGACGACGTTTTTTAAAATAGACTCCATTAGTTGAGTTTTCGTCTTGAAGATAGAAACAATTGGGATTTTTTTTATCGCGTTGTAGGGAAAAATGAACTTGACTGACGATCGGATTACGGATGACAATATCACTAGCACTAGAACTACGACCAACCGTATAGCGATCCCCAACTAAAGGATAATTTTGTACAGGTTGATCTTCTCCATCTTGGATCTGCAATTCGGGGACTCTTGCGTCTTTTTTTAGGGATAAACCATTAAAATTAACCCTAGCCTTTTGAATTGCTACGGTTAGCATCTGAGTAAGCTGATTTTTTGGGGGATCAGGTGGCTGATTTGTCATCTCAATTAATACAATTTCAATGTCTATTATAGCGATACACTATTTAGACCTGTGAGGGACTGCATAAAGCACTCATAGATTTGTCAGAATGATCAAACAGATTACATCATTAAACTATGCTTTCTAAAATCAGTCAGCAGAAATTTAGGCTTGGCTTTGTCACTCTTTTTGTACTAATGGCAGTATATTTATTAGTTAAACCCGCACCGTCCATTGAGCGTACATCAAAAGACTTTCAAACAATTAGAGGTGTTTGGTTAACCGATATTGGTACAGCATTTCTCCACCATACAACACTTCTAGATAATGTTTTAAATCATCTCTCTCGTTCTGGCTATAACCGAATATATGTAAATGTTTACGGTAATTGGGGTACGCTATATCCCTCACACAGTAAGCTTAGAAATACAGAAATTACCTGTTTATTTTTAGCTCCACCTTTGACAAATCCTTTAAAATCTGTAGCTAATGAAGGAAAGCGTCAAGGTTTAAAAGTCTATGCTTGGTTAGAATATGGTTTAATGTTACCGCCTAATAGTCAAATTGCCAAATCACATCCAGACTGGTTACTGAAAACACCTAATGGGAAAACAATTATCGATCATTTTGTCTGGTTAGATCCAGCACATCCAGAAGTACAGAACTATATTCTAAGCATGATCAATGAAATTATTAAATATGATATCGAAGGAATCCAATTCGATGATCATTGGGCAATTCCTATACCATTTGGTCAACGTCAAAAAGATTTAACCACTCTAACTCAAAAAGTTCATCAACTGATACAAGAGAAAAATCCTAAACTTATTTTTAGTTTATCCCCTAATCCCTATGCTTTTTCAGTCAATCGTTATAATCAAGATTGGATAAGATGGATTAAGAAAGGCTATATCGATGAAATAGTTATTCAAGTTTATCGAAAAACTTCCAGAGAAGTTAAACAAACTATTAATACCTCTGGAGTTGCTGAAGCGTCTCGATTTGTTCCTGTAGCGATCGGGATTTTTGCTCCTTGGAATGCGACAGAAAAAGAAATTAAAGAGCAAATTAAAGTTGTTAATGAATCTGGTTATGGTTTCTCCGTTTTTTGTTGGGAACGAAGATTTATTAATGCTTTATTAGAGAAGTGAATGTAATAATTTATTCCCTAGCAACACTTCCAAATTTATTTTATATACCCAAAGAAATCAGATACAATCATTTCTATTTGTATTGTCTATAATAGCAATTTGAATTAAACTTTTAATGACACAAAGGAAGCAATTTTAGAAATGTATCAGGTTCGACGCTCATCAATTATCATATCCCTTTTCATTGTTACTCTACTAGGTTTATGCTCTAAATATTATCGAGGTTGGGGTGAAGACTGGTTAAATAATTCTTTTGCTGCGGTATGGTATGAAGTATTTTGGTGTTTGTTTTTCTTGGCATTTTTTTAGAATAAACAATCAATTATTATGATTCCTATCGGAGTTTTTATTGTTACAAGCTTGTTAGAGTTTTTACAATTGTGGCATTTTTTCTTATTACAGCTACTTCGTTCTTATACTTTGGGCCGTCTTTTACTAGGGACAACTTTTTCTGAATGGGATTTTCTTTACTATGCGCTCGGTTGTTTAATTGGTTGGTGGTGGCTTAGGCAAATTGTTATGTATAATAAAGTGTGATTGTTTTTTTTAAAATACTATGTCTAGGTCAACCGCGAAAACCCGTTTAAAAAATCTCTACGAAGTAGATGAACATTTGTGGTTAGAAGAAACTATAAAGCTTCTGAAAGCTAATCGTTTAGATGAACTAGATGTAGAGAATTTAATTGAGGAATTATAAAGATTGAGCAAAAAAGATAAAAATAAAGCAGTAAGCTTATTAGAACAGGTGATTAAACATCTTTTAGTGCTGTAATATTGGTCAGAAAAGTATCAAAATAATTCGGCTCATTGGAAAGCAGAAATAGTTAGTTTACGCACTCAATTACGAAGACATTTATCAACTAATCTAGGCTAGCATTTAGAACAAGAGTTGAATGTTATCTATCAGGATGCACTAAGTTATGTTATTCAGAAAACTCGTTTAAATACTTTTCCTACAACTTGTCCTTATACTTTAGAGCAATTATTAGATAAGAATTGGCTACCTTAATTTAATAAGCTAAATTACTGAAGAGTATATTTAGAAGGCTGTTAATCAACATTTTCATTTCTCATGCAAAAAACGGATTGATATATTTTGGTTCTTTCATCACCCATCTAGTAATCCCTAAAAATTTCCTTTAGGATTGCGATAGATGGAGTTATGGAAGCAGTTATGGTTGCTAAACGGAATTTAATTGTTATTGGTAATGGGATGGTTGGGTATAAATTCCTAGAGTTGATGGTTAAAAAAGAAGGCCATCAAGATTGGAATATCATTACCTTTTGTGAAGAGTCAAGAGTAGCTTACGATCGCGTTAATTTGAGTGGTTTCTTTGCAGGGAAGACCGCAGCAGATTTATCTTTAGTTGAACCAGGGTTCTATCAAGAGAATGGCTTAAAAGTTTATATTGGGGATAAAGCAGAAACCATTAATCGAGAACAAAAAAAGGTGATTTCTGCTAATGGTGTAGAAATAGAATACGATAAAATAGTTTTAGCGACAGGTTCTTATCCGTTTGTCCCCCCCATCAAAGGGAATGACGCTACAGGGACATTTGTTTATCGAACCATTGATGATTTAGAACAGATTTCGGCTTATGCGAAACAGTGTAAAACTGGGGTTGTTGTTGGAGGAGGATTACTTGGCTTAGAATGTGCCAATGCCTTACACAACTTGGGTCTAGAGACTCATATTATTGAATTTATGCCGCGTTTGATGCCTGTTCAAGTTGATGATTTGGGTGGACAGGTTTTAAGAGCAAAAATCGAGGAATTAGGGTTAACGGTACACACGAATAAAGTCACCCAAGAAATTGTTAATAATGATGGCAAAGTGACTAAAATGGTCTTTGCTGATGGCACAGAATTAGAGACAGATATGATTGTCTTTTCTGCTGGAATTCGTCCCAGAGATGATTTAGCCAGAAAGAGTGATTTAACCATCGGTGAAAGAGGCGGTATTATGATTGATGATGCTTGTAAAACCTCCGATCCTGATATTTTTGCAATTGGTGAATGTGCGCTGCATCAAAACCGAATTTATGGCTTAGTGGCACCAGGGTACAAAATGGCTGAAGTTGTTGCTGATCGCTTTAGCAAAAATGGTAACAATGATAACAGTTTTACGGGCGCGGATATGTCTACCAAACTAAAATTATTAGGGGTAGATGTTGCTAGTTTTGGGGATCATTTCGGTAAAACATCGGGTGCAAAAGATGTAACTTTTGTTGACTCCCGACAAGGTGTTTATAAAAAATTAGTTCTCTCAGAAGACGGCAAGTATCTACTCGGTGGTATTTTAGTTGGCGACGCATCAGACTACGGAACTCTGTTACAATTTGTCCAAAATCAAATTACTTTACCCCCTCATCCCGAAGATTTATTGATGCCTCCCCGTGAAGGAAAAGCAGCTTTAGCGACGATGGGAGTTGATAGCTTACCCGACACTGCACAGATTTGTTCTTGTAATAATGTTTCAAAAGGTGATATTTGCCGCGCTATTCGAGAAGATAGTATCAGAGATATTCCCACACTGAAAAAATGTACGAAAGCAGGTACAGGTTGCGGTGGTTGTGTTCCTCTAGTGACGGATTTATTTAAAACTGAACTGAAAAAAGCAGGAGTAGCAGTTAATAACCATCTGTGTGAACACTTTGCTTATTCTCGTCAGGAATTGTATCACTTATTGAGATTCCATCAAATCAAAAGCTTTGGTGAACTTCTAGAGAAATTTGGTCAAGGAAAGGGGTGCGAAATTTGTAAACCTGCTGTTGCTTCGATGCTTGCTTCGACATGGAATGAACATATTTTGAGTACTCCTCATGTCGGTTTACAAGATACTAATGATTACTATTTAGCCAATATTCAAAGAGATGGTACCTATTCAGTCGTACCGCGAGTACCAGGGGGAGAAATTACACCCGATAAACTGATTGCATTAGGAGAAGTTGCTCAGGAATTTGGACTTTATACTAAAATCACTGGAGGACAAAGAATCGATTTATTCGGTGCAAGAGTCGATCAATTACCTCTAATTTGGAAAAAATTAGTAGACGCGGGTTTTGAATCGGGTCATGCTTACGGTAAGGCATTAAGAACGGTAAAATCTTGTGTAGGTAGTACATGGTGTCGCTTTGGGGTACAAGATTCAACCAGTTTAGCTATTGAAGTAGAATTACGTTATCGTGGTTTACGTTCTCCTCATAAACTAAAATCGGCGGTATCTGGATGTACCCGCGAATGCGCTGAGGCACAAAGTAAAGATTTTGGCATCATTGCAACTGAAAAAGGATGGAATCTTTATGTATGTGGTAATGGCGGAATTAAACCCCAACACGCGGTTTTATTAGCGACTGATATTGATAAAGAAACGCTGATTAAATATTTAGATCGATTCCTCATTTTCTATGTTCGCACAGCCGATCGCTTAGAAAGAACCGCGACTTGGTTCAATAAACTAGATGGAGGAATTGATTATCTAAAACAGGTGATTATTGACGATTCTTTGGGAATTGCAGCCGAATTAGAAGCCCAAATGCAAAGTTTAGTGGATACTTATCAATGTGAATGGAAAACAACCGTTGAAGATCCGATTAAAACAGCACGTTTTCGTCATTTTGTCAATAGTGACCAAAGCGATCCTAGTTTAGCTTATGTTGAAGAACGCGGACAAAAACGCCCCGCTACTCAACAAGAAAAAGAAGTCATGAGTCTTGTCTAAATTTTATTTTTAGTAGGGATTTAGTCTCTAAACCGCCCCTTTGATTTTTTGGGCTTGGAGACCAATTCCCTATATAGGATCTAAAAATCGTAGGGGTTTAGTTACCAAACCCTAATCCTTCAAACCTTGCATAAACAATCAGGAGTTCAATCATGGTACAAGCATTAGAAAAACAGGCACAAATTAAACAATGGGTTGATGTTTGTTCAATAGAAGATATTCAACCCGATACAGGAGTTTGTGCTTTAGTCAATGGCGAACAAATTGCGATTTTCCGAGTTGGTGCAACTGAAGAAGTTTACGCACTCAGTAATTATGATCCTTTTAGTAAGGCATATGTACTATCGAGAGGCTTAGTAGGCGATCGCAAAGGAATCATTAAAGTCGCTTCACCCATTTACAAACAAAACTTCAACCTAAAAACAGGTGAATGTCTCGATGATGACACCGTAAAAATCCCTACTTACTCAGTACGCATAGATGAGGGAAGAGTTAAAGTAGAAAGCTGTTTTTAAGATATAGATTTGGTTACACACTTGTTGTAGGATGAGCTAAACTTGTCCTACATTTTTTTGATTATTGAGTAAACGCTCAAACTCGGCTTTGATAATACCATAGCACTCACAAGAAGATGATTCTATCCCCTCTCGGTCTAGAATAGTCATCTTACCGCGTTGATATTGAATCAATCCTGCTTTTTGTATCGTAGTTGCTACTTTATTTACAGCAGCACGACGTACCCCTAACATTTGGGAGAGAAACTCCTGAGTTAAGGGAAATTGGTCTGCCTGTACTCTATCTTGGGTCATCAGTACCCAGCGACAGAAACGTTCTTCAATAGTATGTAAACGATTGCAGGCCGCAGACTGGGCGATTTGGTTAAACAATGCTTGAGTATAGCGTTGCAGCATATTAAACAGTACCGTTTCTGACTTTACCTTGTCTTTAAAGACTTTAGTATCCATTCGCATTGCATAGCCTGGGACTTGGGCGAAAGCTTGCCCTGGAATTTGTTCAGCACCTAAAAAAACAGGCAAACCCACAAAGCCTTCATTACCAACTGTACCCACTTCAGCAATTGAACCATCTTCCATAATGGTAACTAATGAGACAACGCCATATAATGGGAAATAAACATATTGAATTGGCTGGTTAACATCGTAGAGAATTTTTTTAAACTCTAAGGTGACTAATTCTAAGTTGAATAGAAAATTTTCGTATTCTTCATCGGGCAGTGTAGCTAAAAGCCGATTTTGTCTAGGTTCAGGAGAAGATGACATAAAAATTAGCAGATTTTTTTAGTAGATTCTGTCTTAACCCTAACGAACCTACAGGAGATGACCTCTAACTTAAGACGAATTTTTATGTACTATAGCGTACATAATAGAGCTTTAATTTAGTAAAATGAAGTTGTGAGCTTAGTACAATAACTCATTACTGATTGATTTGATGAACACTTCTGTTAGCAATAGTTGGCTATTATCTGACCAAGTTTTAAAAAAACAAGCGTTAAGTCAGCCAAGACATCGGATTTTCTCTCACTTCCCTGATGTTCCCTACAATGTGATCGGTATCGCTGCATCTTTTGGGGGACTAAAAGTGATCAGTACTATTTTGTCTGCCCTACCGTCTGACTTTCCTGCCGCTATTGTTATTGTTCAACATCTGCCCGCAAATCTTCCTAGCCATCTGACTGAAATTCTTAGAGATCGCACTGCTTTACGAGTTAAACCAGCAGAAGACGGCGAGTTAATACGTCGAGGAAAGGTATATACACCAACTCCAAATAAGCACGTACTGATTAATCTAGATGGTACCCTATCTTTGTCTGATTCAGCTAAAGTGAGTTTTGCTCGTCCTGCTGCTGATAAACTATTTTGGTCACTAGCTAACAGTTACAAGAGTAGAGCGATCGCTGTTGTCCTCACGGGTAGAATGAGTGACGGAGCATTAGGCGTTTTAGCGATTAAAAGACACGGTGGTGTCGTTATTGCCCAAGATGAAAACACGTCGGAATGTTTTAGTATGCCCAAAGCGGCTATTGATACAAAAAAAGTGGATCAGGTGTTACCGTTGAATGCGATCGCTCCAGCTTTAATGAATTTAGTCAATTGTACTCATGAAAAAAGTGCTTAGATTTATCTGATTGCTTTTTGAATCTTGTTTTTGACTTTAGATAAAACTCTTAAAACTTTTCCTGCTTTGCTGTTATACAAATCATGATAACGTTGTTGCAAATCATGATAGTGTCTAGATAAACGATCATAATTGCTTCTTAATTCTTCAAAAGGATCTAGAGTAGAGGAAAAAATATATTTATGCTTTTCAGCAGATTGTTTTAATTCTCTTTTGTGATAAAAATCGATCATATCGTCTCTTCTTTGCATGAGACTTCTAATCACTTGATAATCATGTTCAGTTAGAGTAACACCTGGCTGAATGTAAGAAGGTAAAGGACGATTAATATAAAAAGTTGCATGAGGAGGTGCTATTTCTTCTTGTGGACGGTCTTTAGAATATAAATAAATTGATAGAGATTTTCGACTAATATGTCGTTTATCTTCGGGTAAATTAATTCTAGGAAAACCATGCCATGAATACTCATTTGTTTCAAACAAAACACAACGATTAAACAGAGGGGCAAAAGCGGTAACTTGATTACATTCTGGATCTCGTGGATTGGAATGAAGTTCTAATAAACCACCCCAACTATCATCCCATTCATGATTTAAAAATACAATTAAGTTTAAACGTCGATGTAACCACCTTCTCTCATCATAATTAAAATCCACGTGTGCATCTAAATCCTGTTCGTGTAAATTTTCATGAGTCCCGCCGCCAAAAAATGTTTCATCGCCAATGAGTTTTTCAATCCCTGTGATTTGAGAAACGACACTTAAAAATTCTTGTGAACCAACATAATGAGCAAACTTGGCATATAAAGGACTAATTTCTTTTAGGTTTTCGTGAACGGCTTTCCCACCAACATAGCCCATTTCATTCATCGCTTTTTGAGGATCAAAGACAGGAAACTCATCTAATAACTTTTGTGCTAAATCTTCTTGAAGAAAGTTTTCGATGACCAGATACTTAAACGGTTGAGCATTTAAAAATTTTTGTTGGTATAAATCTAAATTGTTTAAGACAGTTGGGTTAATAAACATTTTAATTCTATCAATGAACAAAGCGTTTTGAGAAAATTATAGACAGTCGTCTTTACTGTATCACATCATGAGAGGTGACTAGAAAAAATACTGAATTGTTTCTCTTTTTAATGAACAAAGATGTGACCTAGGCTCCTCCAAAGAGTAGATTAAATTAAACGATTTGTATGTTAATAAAAATCTAAGCCAAACGATACTTTTGATCTTGTCAGTTAGTTCATTCTCTTCGCTAAAATGGTTAACAAGTCATTTTAACCGATCAAAATATGGAAAAGGGTAAAATCGTTGCCATCATTACTGGAGCTATTTCAATTTTTATAGCACTGGCCTACCTCATTTTAGTTCAAATACTTGATTTTCGCGGTGAAATGGTTCCTGCACCGATTAGCTTACTACCGATGCTTAGTTTACTCAACCTAAGATGAAAAATTTTTAATCTTGAAATGTGGGAATCGTTACAGCATTCCCTTTTTCTGTTAAATTAATAATTATGTACTATGACTGCTCACCTTGTCACTTCATAATTTGATTTAATGATTCCTCTACACATCACCCTCAAAAACTTTTTAAGCTATCAAGAAGCAACCCTAGACTTTAGGGGATTTCACACTGCTTGTATTTGCGGTGCTAACGGTGCGGGCAAATCATCTTTACTTGAAGCGATTACTTGGGCGTTGTGGGGTGAAAGTCGTGCTGCAACTGAAGAAGATGTGATGCACACGGGGGCGGATTTTGTACGAGTTGATTTTCAATTTATCTGCAATGAACAAACCTATCGCGTAATTCGTACTCGTCAGAAAGGGAAAAACAGTTCATTAGATTTACAAATTGAGAATGAAGGGAAATTTCGCAGTTTATCAGGAAAAGGAATACGGGAAACACAAGAGCAGATTGTGGCGTGTTTAAAGCTTGATTACGATACTTTTATTAATTCAGCTTATCTACGTCAGGGGCGAGCCGATGAATTTATGCAACGCCGTCCTAATGAGCGTAAACAAATATTAGCAGATTTGCTGAAATTAGATCAATATGAAAAGTTAGCCGAGCAAGCAAAGGATTTATCTAAACAGTTTAAAGGGCAAGCTGAACAATTAGAAAATAGTTTATTACCGATTGAACAACAATTAAAGCAAAAAGAAACCATTACCGAACAATTATTAAATTTAGAGTCAGAAATCGAACAGTTACAACAGTTACAAAAACAAGATCAAGAAAATTTACAACACTTACAGGCTAGAGAAAATCAACGTCAAGTCTGGGAACAACAACTGACATGGAAACAAACTCAAGAGCAAAATATTACACTAGACTGTGAACGATTATTTAAAGAAAAATCGGATTTAAGAAATCAATTAGCAGAACAAGAAACTATCTTACAAAAATCAACTGAAATTTTAGAACAATATCATTATTATATTAATTTAGACCAACAAGAAAAGAAACTTTTAGAAAAATTCCAAGTATTTCAAGATTTACAGCAGCAAAAGCAAAGTTTAGAACAACAGCTAGTACATCAACAAAATGAGCTTAGGCTACAGATTCAAAAAAAACAAAGTAAATTAGAACTTCTGCAACAACAAGAGCAAGAAAATCTACAAACACTAAGTCAAGAACCTGAAATAAAAAAAGCTTTAGAAAGATTACGACAAGTTCGCAACAAAATTAATGATTTAGAGAAACTACATAGTAGAGTTTCACCTTTATTACAACGTCGGCAAACAATAGATACAGAAATTGAACGCAAAAAAGCACAACTTAATGCTAAATTAGAACAACTAGCATTGACTCAAATACAGTTAGAAGAAGATTTAGCAAAGTTTCCACAAATTCGTCAAAAAGCGATTACTATTGATACCAAAATTCAAGAATTAGATAAAAAGAAAAATTATATTAAGCGAGTTGTCGAGAAAAGAACCGATAAAAAAGAAGCACAACAAAGATTACAAGAACAACAACGACTTTATGAAAAACAAATAGATGAGTTAATTAAAAAATTAGATATTTTATCAATTCCTAATGCAAATTGTCCTTTGTGTGAACAAGAACTTGATCATCATCATCTAAATCAAGTAATTCAAAAAACCCAAAATCAGCATCAAAATCTACAAGATACTGTTTGGGAATTGAAAGAACAACTTACACATTGTCTAAGAGATTTACAAAATTTACAGCTAGAAGAAGATATTTTACAGCTAGAGTTAGAACCTTATCAGAAATTACAACAAGATTTTACTCAGTTAGAACTGCAATTAGAAGCCAGAAATGAAACAACTAATAAGTTAAAAAAAGTTATTTCTGAAATTGAAAAAATAGAATTAGATTTATTGAACAAAAATTATGCTCAAGATTTACAAATAGATTTACAGTTAATCAATCAGGAAATAGCCAATTTAAAATATGATGAACAAACTCACGCACTGCTAAAAGGTGAGGAAAAAAACTGGAAATGGGCAGAAATTAAACAAACTCGTATTGATGACGCACAACGTCGTCAAACAGCAATTAATACTGAAAAACCGCAAATTGTCAATCAAATAGAGGAACTACAAAGAGCAATTCAACATTTACAACAAAGTTCGGAAACCCAAATCAAAATTCAAGAAGTTGAAGAAAAACTCAAAAAACTAGAATATGATCGATCGCAACATCTCAATATCACCAATGCCCTACGTCAAGCGCAAAACTCTCAAGGACGTTATAACGAACTTAAACAAGCCGAACGAAAATACCCTGAGTTAGAAAAAAAATATCAGAACCTAGAGAAAATCTTACAACAAAGACAATTTGAACAGACAACTATTAGACAAGAATTAATACAACTTAGACAACAAGTCAGTCAAATTAAAGACTATCGTGAAGAATTACAACTTTTAAATCAATCCATTCAAAATAGACGTATAAAACTTGATGAGCTTTTAGGACAAAAAGGTCGTTTAGAAGCTGCTTCACTTCAATTAGAAGCCTTAAAAACTCAGCAAATAGAAACTAAAAAACAACTAAAAGAGATTAACAACAAATATCGAGTTCATGACGAACTAGCTAAAGCCTTTGGAAAAAATGGTATTCAAACAATCATGATTGAAAATGTTTTACCTCAATTAGAAGCACAAACTAATCATATTTTAGCCAGATTAACAGGAAATCAATTACACGTACAGTTTTTAACGCAAAAAGCAGGAAAGAAAAAAAACTCTAAACTAATCGATACCTTAGAAATCAATATTGCTGATACTCAAGGAAAAAGACCCTATGAAACATACTCAGGGGGTGAAGCATTTCGGATTAACTTTTCAATTCGTTTAGCCTTAGCCAAATTATTAGCTCAACGCGCAGGCACCGCATTACAACTACTAATTATCGATGAAGGATTTGGGACACAGGACAGTGAAGGATGCGATCGCTTAATTGCTGCTATTAACGCGATTGCCAATGATTTTTCTTGTATTCTAACCGTGACCCATATGCCACAGTTTAAAGAAGCCTTCCAAAATCGGATTGAAGTCTATAAAACCAATCAAGGCTCAAAACTGAGTTTATCTAGCTAACTCAGTGGATGAAGGCTCAGTATAAAACCGCTTTCTAATAGGATTTTTCAATAATTACTATTCATATTATGATTCTGTACCAGACGCGCCATGGCCCGTCTCTACTTTTTATCTCTTGTATAAATGAAAAATGTCATCAAGAAGAGTTTTGTATATTAGAAATAGAATTATAAAGGAAAGTTTTAAAGGAAAAAATTATAAACCTAGTCTTTAAATAGACAACTCTTAGAAACGCTATGTGTCAAAATGGTTAGGGATAAAGCATAGTAACGAAATATTAAGTAGGCTTTACGCAATGGAAACTCTTTATCAGTATGCCTGGCTAGTTCCCGTCCTTCCCCTTATCGGAGCGATGATAGTTGGGATTGGATTACTGTCATTCAGTCAAATAACAGTCAAACTTCGACAAATCAACGCTATTTTTATTGTTTCTCTCCTCGGTGCCGCGATGGTACTATCCTTTGCGCTGCTGTGGAGCCAAATTCAAGGCCATGAGACTTATACTCAGATGTTTGAGTGGGCCGCGGCTGGAAATTTTCATTTAAAAATGGGTTATACGATCGATCATCTCAGTGCCTTGATGAACGTCATTGTTACTACAGTGGCACTTTTGGTCATGATCTATACCGATGGTTATATGGCACATGACCCTGGTTATGTTCGCTTTTATGCCTATTTAAGCTTATTTAGTTCCTCCATGTTAGGCTTAGTGATCAGTCCCAATCTGGTACAAGTGTACATATTTTGGGAATTGGTGGGAATGTGTTCCTACCTGCTCATTGGCTTTTGGTTCTACCGCAAAGCCGCCGCCGATGCTTGTCAAAAAGCCTTTGTCACGAACCGCGTTGGGGACTTTGGTTTACTCTTAGGGATGCTTGGTCTCTTTTGGGCGACTGGTAGCTTTGAATTTGATGTAATGGGCGATCGCTTAGAAGCATTAGTCTCATCTGGAACATTAGCCCCTGCAATAGCTGCTTTATTCGCTATTCTTGTCTTTTTAGGGCCTGTTGCTAAATCTGCACAGTTTCCCCTACACGTTTGGCTACCCGATGCAATGGAAGGCCCAACACCCATTTCAGCCTTAATTCACGCCGCGACGATGGTAGCAGCAGGGGTCTTTCTCATTGCGCGGATGTACCCTGTATTTGAAAACATTCCCGTAGCGATGAGTACGATCGCGTGGACAGGTTGTTTTACCGCCTTTTTAGGTGCAACGATCGCCCTAACCCAAAATGATATTAAAAAAGGTTTGGCATATTCCACCATGTCTCAACTTGGATACATGGTAATGGCGATGGGAATTGGCGGTTATACAGCAGGTTTATTCCACCTAATGACTCATGCTTATTTTAAAGCGATGTTATTCCTCGGTTCGGGTTCAGTCATTCATGGTATGGAAGCCGTCGTGGGACATGAGCCGATTTTAGCCCAAGATATGCGTTTAATGGGTGGTTTACGCAAATATATGCCCATTACCTCTATTACCTTCCTCATCGGTACTCTAGCGATTTCTGGTATTCCTCCTTTTGCGGGTTTTTGGTCAAAAGATGAAATTCTCGGTTTAGCCTTTCAAGCAAACCCCCTACTTTGGTTAGTGGGTTGGCTAACCGCAGGGATGACGGCTTTTTATATGTTCCGTATGTATTTCCTCACCTTTGAAGGGGGATTTAGAGGTACCGATAAAGGCATTCAAAAACAACTTTTAGCCGCAGCAGGCGCAATTCCCGCTTTTGGACCTGGGGCAATGGATATCAAAGAATTAGAAAGCGATATCCATGATGATCATAATGATCATGCACATAGTAGCACTCCTCATGAATCTCCCTTTACCATGTATTTTCCTCTTGTTGCCCTAGCCGTACCTTCGGTATTGATTGGTTTATTGGGTAAACCTTGGGATAATGATTTTGAGCATTTTATCCATGCACCTAGCGAAGTCTTATCAGAAGTCAGTCATTTTGATTGGACTGAGTTTGGTTTGATGGCAGGATCTTCAGTCGGTATATCTTTGATTGGGATTACGCTGGCTGTTTTAATGTATCTACAGAAGAAAATCGATCCAGCAGCGATCGCACAAAAATACCCCGCTTTATATCAACTTTCCCTGAATAAGTGGTATTTCGATGATATTTATGACAGAGTATTTGTTCAAGGATGTCGCCGTCTAGCCCGTCAAATCATGGAAGTTGATTATCGCGTCATTGATGGTGCGGTAAATTTAACGGGTTTAGCCACCATTGTTAGTGGTGAAGGCTTAAAATACCTCGAAAACGGTCGCGTACAATTCTATGCTCTCATCGTTTTTGCGGCGGTGTTAGGTTTAGTGATTGTATTTAGTCTGACTTAACCGACTGTAGAGACGTGATCTATTGCGTCTCTACTAACCAACTATCCTAATGAATTAGCCTTTATCTCTCATGATCTAATTATCTTCATCAGTCACATCAGATGAGATTTTGTTCACCTAATTCTTTTAAAGCCATTAAACAAGCATATTTTAATTCCCAAACCTTAGTATTTAAAGCTTCTTGAATCAAAAGAATAGCCTTTTTATCTTTATAATTGCCAAGTGCTTACTGCTTTTCAAATAGTAAGCGAGATTACTCTAACAAAGCCCGCATAAAAAAGCCATAGCTTTGTGCTTGCCATGGCCGCTTTGCTAAAAAAAGAAACTATTGTTTTAGGGTTTCATTATCGAGAATCCTTGGCCAGTTTGCATTTGCTTTAGCGATCTTGTTGGCCGTGTCCTGCTTCCATTCTTTTTGAGCATCCGCGCTATAGTTGAGGTATAATTTGCCATCACGCAGGTTCCATGCCGTAGGAACTGTCGTTGCCAATACACCACCTGCAGCCGCTTTAGCACAATAGCCACCATACTGAGGTGCATATTTTTCAGGATTTGCAGCAAACAAGTCCCGATTGGCGGTATTTGAAAAAAGCCAAGTAGACCCTTTCCACTGATAAGAATATTGTGAATTGCCTTGTACAGAAGCGCTCTGTGTGAAGTAGGCAACGACATCTTGTCCATCTAGGGCTGCACCATTCTCTGTGTAATATGCAGGAAAGCGGGTGAGATCAGCTTGGGCTATATCCTGAGAGAGAACAGATCCAAACGTAGAAGAATTTTGGGTGACTGAGGCACTGATACTGTTACTAAATCCTAAAGTGAGCAAGCCCATAATTGCTATCGTAGCTAGATATTTTGTCTTCATAAATACTTTTTTGCCGAAGAATAACAAGTCAGATTTAGATTAGCAGTCTTTTTTCTAAGGAAAGTGAGTTTTTGCTGAGAAATGTATTGGAAAAAAATAAGAATTTGTTTGATACTCAAAGTCTACTGATTTCCCTTCCCTTTCACCATCCAATAATCCTCATCAATCACATAAGATTGTAGATTTTCTTCACCTAATTCTTTTAAAGCCATTAAGCAGGCGTATTTTAATTCCCAAACCTTAGTATTTAAAGCTTCTTGAATTAAAGGAATTGCTTTTTGATCACCATAATTAGCTAGAGCGATCGCAGCAGCAGTACGGGATTTTTGGAACTGAGGACGACGATTATTTAACGCTTCGACAACAATCTCATAACCCGCTTCAGATTTTAGCCATCCTAAGAGTTTAATCACATGATAATGCGCTCCATAGTCGTTATGCGCTTCATCGTTATAGCTTTTGATCAGTTCTGCTTCAATCTGTTCGCCATAATTATCGATTAAAGTTTTAGTGGCTAAATAACAGCGTCCGAAATCAGTGTTATAAAGTTCTTGAATTAAAAACTCTGTAGGGGGGATTTCTTGATACTCATGAACTAAATCTAAATCATTTGGATGATCTTTAATCATTTGATCTAAAAAGGGTTCAATTTGAGTAAAAGTAATTTTTCCTATCTCTTTTCCTGCATCGGCTAACAAACGAATCCCCCGCAGACGAAAAACGATCGAAACAGCACAACGGGCTATTTGAGGAATTGCATCATAATATTTAGCATCAATCAGATCTTGAATACAAGCACGTCTGGCGTTCACATTCTGATGCTTTAAGAACGCCACTACTTGATCGATTTGGCTATAATCTCCACTAAAACGAGCCACAGCAGCGATCGCAGAACTAGCAATTGGTTCGTTATCGGAATTAACAAACGGTCTAATTCTATCTAAAGCAGGCTGATAATTAAATTTAGCTAAAGTTTGAATAATAACGCGGTAACTTTGTTGGGGTTTGTCTAAAAGCTTAGCAATTTCTTCTAAAATCGTCTCATCTTCTGTACCAATTTCACCGATCGCCCAGACAGCATTCTCAACAGTATAAATATCTTCATCTGACAAACAAGAACAGATCACAGGTAATGCGACATTTGCTTTTAATCTTCCTAAACTTTCAATCGCTTTACGGCGTGTAATTTTGTTATATAAATGGGGATCTGGATTGTGGATCGCTTCAATTAACGCATTAACGGTTCGTTCCCCTGGAAAATTCACCAAATGAGACGCGGCAATGTAGCGATCGGTTTTATCTTCAAGATCATCTAGAGGAGTTTGTAAAAGAGCGATCGCTTGGTCTTGTGTCAGATTAAAAATATTGGAAAAGCGCGTATCCATAAACCTTGTTATCTGTTAAATCTACCAAACCTTATTTTAGGGGGGTGACTGACAAGCTTAAAAAGACTTTACGTTACTTTACATTCACTAGCGATCATGAGCAGGTTTTGGGATGATGAGAACTGGAATTATTGAGCAATGAAAACGATGTCTGATCAAACAACTCCTATCTCTTCGACAGAAATCACCGAAGCGATCGCAGAACTAGAAGCCT
The DNA here is from genome assembly GCF_017312365.1 of Chroococcus sp. FPU101. Classification (GTDB taxonomy): domain Bacteria; phylum Cyanobacteriota; class Cyanobacteriia; order Cyanobacteriales; family Microcystaceae; genus Chroococcus. Next base: position 79,021 of record NZ_BLJI01000010.1, on the reverse strand, counting down.
ATAGAGAGCGTCTTTTAAATGAAACCCTTATCGCAGCACAACGGGCAAAACTTCCAAAATCACAAACGTTGGCTCAACTAGAACCCGAACTGGCTAAAATTGACTCAGTTTTAGAAGCTCTCCGTCATCAGCAGGCGAACAATTAAAGTAAAGTATTTATGAGTAATCCTTTATCTCACGCTGAAACCGATACACTGCTGAAGCGGATCAATCAAGAAATTGCTCAAGGCACCTTTGACGCAACCGATCAAAACCTCTTGCAACAGATGATCGAATGCTTGGGGGATACACGCGGCATGGTTAGACTTGGCTTTGCGGAAGCCCTTGGAGAAATTGGGAAACCTGCCACCCCTTTTTTAGAAACTGCGTTACTCAACCATAGCGATCCAGTAGTCCGTCGCGCCAGTGGCAAAACCTTGACGCTAATTTCTGATCCGAGTGCAGTACCGAGTTTAATTCATGCACTACTTAACGATGAGGATACAGTGGTTAAAGGTTCAGCCATTGGAGCCTTAGCCAGAATGGGAAGAGAATCAGTTCCAGCACTACTAAAAATTTTAGGCTCTCCAGAGCATCCCGAAAGCACAAAAGGTCATGCAGCTTGGGCATTATCTTTCATCGGCGCAGAGAGCAAAGAATGGCTATATCCTGGGCTTTCATCTGAGTCGGTGGAAGTGCGATCGGCAGTGATTGGAACATTGGCTAAACTGGCAGAAGATGATCCAGATGAGGAAACTTTAACGATTTTAGTTAACGCTTTAGATGATCCATCAGAAAATGTCAGAAGTGAAGCCGCCGCAGCGATGGGAAAATTAGCTTATCAGCCAGCAATTCCCCATCTAATTGAAATGTTGCATCATTCAGCTTCAGAAAGCCGTAAATCAGCCGCTTTAGCTTTAATGAAGATTGGTGCATCATCTGCCATAGAACCGCTACAGAAGGCTTTAAACCAAGAATTAGAGCCATCTATCCAACAGATTATTAAGTTAGCGATTTCTCAACTTGAAAAACAAGCCGATGATGATTGATCATGGCAATTCCCTGTATTGTAGAGACGTGATAGATTGCGTCTCTATTAGTTTTTTGTTCATCTTTCATTAACTGATCCTGTTGGCTAACTAATTATACTTGCTCTAGAAATTGCTTTTTTTGTGACAGAAAATCGCTAAGGTGGCAGCGATAGAATATAAATAAACAATGAAGATGGCAGGTACACTCATGAAAGCCTCAAAGACGATCGGTAGTTATCTCATCGAAAGAATTTACGAGTTAGGTGTTCGCCATATCTTCGGAGTACCAGGGGATTTTGTTTTAGGATTTGACAAACTAATCGAAGAAAGCCCAATTGAGTTAATTAATACGTGCGATGAACAGGGGGCAGGATATGCAGCAGATGCCTACGCTCGTCTGAAGGGACTAGGAGTAGTCTGTGTCACCTATTGCGTGGGTGGGTTAAAAGTGGCTAACACCACAGCCCAAGCTTATGCGGAAAAATCACCCGTATTAGTTATTAGTGGCTCTCCTGGGATCAGCGAACGGATCAAAAACCCCTTATTACATCATAAGGTACGCAATTTCGACACTCAATATCGCGTTTTTCAAGAATTAACCGTTGCTTCGGCGGTTTTAGACAATCCTAATACAGCCTGTCAGGAAATTGAGCGGGTTTTGGACGCGATTAACCGTTATAAATTACCAGGTTACATAGAATTACCTCGTGACCAAGTTTTAGCGATCGCACCTTCTCACGGTTCAATCTTTAGTTGTCCTCATATTTCTAATAGCAATATATTAGCCGAAGCTATTGAAGAAGCGACCGCCTTGATTAATCGCTCTCAACATCCTATTATCCTAGCTGGAGTGGAGATTCATCGATTTGGGTTACAAGAAGAACTGTTGCAGTTAGTTGAAAAGACAAATATTCCAGTAGCAGAAACGCTAATGGGAAAATCAGTTATTAATGAACTCCATCAAAATTATATCGGACTCTACGGCGGGGCAATGGGGAATGAATACACTCGCCAACAGGTAGAATCAAGTGATTGTCTGATCATGCTTGGTACTTTCTTAACGGATATTAATTTAGGAATTTTTACAGCTAATCTCAATCCCAAAAATTCTATTTATGTAACTAGCGAAAAAACCTCTATTCAATTTCATAACTATGAAGATATTGAGTTAGTAGATGCTGTTCGAGGATTACTCAAAGCTAACATCCAACGTCGAGAAATTACCACCTCAAATCCTGTTAAAATTCCCCCTGCTTTTTCTCCAGTGAAGGACAAAGCGATCACTGTAGAACGGTTGTTTCAAAGGATTAATTCATTTTTAAGCAACAACGAGCTAATTGTGGTAGCCGATGTCGGGGATGCTCTTTTTGCTGGTGCTGATTTATTCATTCACGGCAGAAGTAGATTTATGGCTACTGCCTATTATGCTTCATTAGGTTTTGCTGTTCCCGCTAGTATTGGGCTACAATTAGCTAACCCAAATGTTAGACCCTTAGTTCTTGTGGGGGATGGGGCTTTTCAAATGACTGGAATGGAGTTATCGACGATCGCACGTTATAAGCTCAACCCGATCATCATCCTACTCAACAATAATGGTTACGGTACGGAACGCCCGATCTGTGATGGTAAATTTAATGATCTCTTACCTTGGCACTATCATTTAGTACCGAAAGTGCTTGGCAATGGATTGGGATTTGATATTCATACCGAAGATGAATTAGAAGAAGCTCTTGTGAAAAGTCAAGCTCATCTCAATAGCTTCTGTCTTCTAGAGGTACATCTTGATAGCCAAGATATTTCCCCTGCTCTTAAAAGATTAGGCGATGCTTTAAGCAAAAAAATCAAATAACGTGAGTTAATGATTGATTAAACCTGTAAGCGTAATTTTTCTACCCAATCACACAAATGATCTTGATTGAGACGATAACTTAAAGGATGGGCGATGAGTCTAGCTGTACTGTTGAATAAAATATCAATTTCAGTTAGACCATTTTCTTTTAGGGTTTTTCCTGTAGATACTAAATCAACGATTGCCTCAGACATTCCCGTAATTGGCCCTAATTCTACTGAACCATACAAGGGAATAATTTCGACTGGAAGATCTAAACGACGAAAATATTCTTTAGCACAGTGGACAAATTTAGTAGCAACTCGTCCATTGGGGGGTAATTCAGTAGGTCTACGATAAGCACTGGCTTCTTTAACTGCTAAGGACATTCGACATACGCCAAATCGAAGATCAACTAAATTAGCGATATCAGGTGTTTTTTCAAGTAGAACATCATAGCCAACGACACCTAATTGCGCTTGTCCATATTCTACATAAACTGGAACATCATGGGTTCTGACTAAAACGGCTAAAGCCGTATTGGTTGGATCAGTAATTTGTAACTGTCGGTTGCGGGAGTCCAGAAAAGCACTAAAATCTAGGCCGATGGCTTGAAAGAGTTTAATACTGTCGGCTAAAAGTGCGCCTTTAGGGAGTGCGATCGTAATCATAAAGTCTGTTGGTCAATCTATTACTATTGTGGGGGAGAAGTGACATTTAAGGGAAGACAAGTTAATAAATTAGTAAGCCATTTAACTAAAAGTCTTCTTTGAAACATTTTTAGTCAAGATTAATCTCTTATCTTTCAGCTTGAACAATATCGATTGGCAAACTATTAAAAAAATGTAAAGATTAACACATTTCTATGAACGATCTTTACGGGAACTTTACAAGATTCTATGCAGTCGTGGGGTAACTAGAATCTAGGGTCTAGACTTTATTAAAAAAAGTAACTATGACAAAATAACTATTTTCTGTTAAATTATATTCTACTTAAAATGTTTACATAACATATTCGGGAAAAAAGCATGAAAAAGTATGTCGCTGAATTTATAGGGACATTTTGGCTTGTCCTCGGTGGTTGCGGTAGTGCGGTTCTTGCTGCTGTCGTATCTGGAGCAAACAAAACGTCTGAAGGAACTCTTTTTGGGTTCAACTTGGGTATCGGTTTGGTTGGGGTATCCTTAGCCTTCGGTTTAACTGTTTTAACAATGGCTTATGCTGTTGGTCATATTTCGGGTGGACATTTTAACCCTGCTGTTTCTTTTGGTCTGTGGGCGGGTAAGCGTTTTCCTAGTTCAGAATTACTACCTTATATTATCGCTCAAGTGGTTGGTGCGATCGTTGCGGGTTTAGTTATTTACATCATTGCGAGTGGTAACGGTAAGCTAGATCTATCAGGTTCTAATCCTCTAGCAACTAATGGCTATGGTGATCATTCTCCTAATGGATTTAATCTGATTGCTTGCTTAATTACTGAAGTGGTGATGACTTTTATGTTCTTAATCATCATTTTAGGTTCTACTGATGCCCGCGCTCCTAAAGGTTTTGCACCCGTCGCTATTGGTTTAGCGTTAACTCTCATCCACTTAATCAGTATTCCTGTTACTAATACTTCAGTAAACCCTGCTAGAAGTACAGGGGTTGCTTTATTCTGTGGCAATGGAGCATTAGTTGGTCAACTATGGTTATTCTGGTTTGCTCCCATTGTGGGTGCGCTTCTGGCTGGATGGCTTTACAATGGCTTTTTTGATGAAACTAGAGAAGAAAAAGCGGCTCGTTTGGCGGCTGAAAGAGAATTAATTAATAGCTAATTCTATTACACTCTTTTTTAAATAATGGGTGAGTTAGTTCTCACCCGATTTTTTGGTCTAATTCCACAAATTGCGCCACCAAGGAGTAGAACTACTCTTTATAAACTCTATCTTGCTCCGAATTTGATTGATATCCCATCCCGTTAATCTAGCTAAGGTTTGCGCTTCTTGTTCTTGACGAGTCCGAACGCTATTTTTATAGCCTTGTGCAGCACTACATCTAAGTTCACCCTTAAATGGATGACGCATTACATAGCGACCTTGAAAAGATTCTTGATTAGCGGTTTCTTGGAACTGTAAGTCTTCTGGAAATTTATTTCTACTGTAACGCACATGAAGACGAGTGATAAAAACACTAGAATCTTGATGCTCATTGAGCCAAAAAATGCCCGCTTTTCTTAATTCTTCTGAGTTTAAAGGTTCAGCCGAACAAGGATCACAACTGCTCATATCCCAAGCATATTCGAGAAAAGCCACTTTTTTTCCTTCTTGGGTATAACTTTTCCCAAACATAGCCTTATAGAAATCAGTAAATTCTTTTTGTACAAATTCAGGTATATCAGCATCGGAAGGAATTTTAACAGTACGATAATTTGTTAATTCAATCCTTCCTTTAGGGGAAAGCAGATAAATGAGTAAATCTTGTTCCCCTTGGCTATTAATCATCCCTAAACGAATGGGTAGCATAAATTTAGGAGATTCATAAGCCATTTGTAAGGGACGCAGTGAACTAAATCGCGTTTTAGCAAATTCTTGTAAGTTGACTTTAGCGACAAAAAATTTTAGATTTTGGCGGATATAGGGTTTTAGTAAAGCACTCGTACCTTTAGGAATTTGATAACCATTTTGTCTAAGCCAAGTTTCTAAACCATTTGATTGTTTAGCACTAAGAATGACAATATCATATTCACCGACTGTAAATTGTTCTTCGACAGTGACACCTAACGCACTATTACTAGCAGCTTTTTGACTCACACGGTCTTCAGATACAGATGGTGCTGACGGAAAAACTTCTCTTCTGTTATAAACAATACAGGGATCTGGATCAAAATATTCTACTAATCTCGGTGCGCTAAATGCGTCTAATCTTTCGATTATTTTAGAATTTCCTATATTAACTTGCTCTTCTTTTAGGACAACGGGAACAGGGACAACAAGAGCAAAGTTTTTGACATCTCCTTGATAATCATTTGCCATTGTTAAAACGGTTCTTTGTCCATTTCTAGCAATCACTACCTGAGAAGCTTTGTTATATAAACTTTGATCAGCTTTAGCTACATAAAAGCCACAAAAGGCTAAAGCAGGTTTAGTGAGTAAGAAAAGAGTAAATAGGGTGAATAAGATAATACTGATTTTTTTCATGTTTTTGTAGAATTCAATGTAAAATTTACATAATTGATTTTAGTTTTTGTTTAGACTTAAACGTATTCCACTGAAATTCATCTTCTTTCCATGCCTGATCTAAAATAAGAGTAAGAGGAGATAACAGGAATAATGACCACAAGAAACTCGTTTTTAAATAAAACTTGTGTTCCAAGATAAAAGCGAGAACAGCTAAACAGATTGACCAAATAATACGGCTGGTTCGAGAATTAGGAATTGAACGAGGATCAGTAATCATGAATAAAGCAAAAACCAGTAAACTACCGTTCATTAAATGGTGTTGCAATACGTCTAGACTCCATCCTAGCCAAACATTACGAATCAGTTCTAAACTTGAGTAGGATAAAAGAAAAATGACTGAAGTATCCCATCGTCCAACTTTTCTTAAGACAATTCCTCCTAGACCTAAAAACAACAATAAATAAATCCAATCACTTCCCCATTGCCCAATGGATATCCAAGCATCTTTAGTTAAGAGTAGAGTTGTAATAAGTCCAAAATTTGCAGGATTAAAAAAATGTTTATTTTTTGACTGAAAGAAAATTTTACTAGCAATGGCTAAACATCCAGCGATCGCCATTGTTTTAACATCATTAACTCGCAGTAATAAACTTAGTCCTAACGCAGTAATAACAGCACTTTTTAAATTAGAGATAGGAAATTCTTTAAACTTAAAACTCCATTGCTCAAAAAAAAACTTTCCTGTTGTTTTAGTTCATTAACTGACCAACAAGTTAAAATAAACTGTGTGAGTAAACAACTGATTAAAGCAACCACAACACAATCAATCCTAATTGTCCAAGCACGAGTCATAATTCCTAAACTAAGGAACAATGACAAAAACAAAATTTGATAATCACGCGCATCTTTAAACGAGAAAAACATGAGCAAAGATTCATCGATTGTTAATTTTCCAATTATGACATTGACTTTTAAATGCTCAAGTTCCTGTTTCACTTTCCGTAACAACTATTTTGATCAGCAATATTCTTGTATTTAGTCAATCCTATTAATGTAAAGTTTCAATAACAACAGTAACAAAAACTTCTTTTTTGCGATGAAAATGGCGACTAAAATGTAGTTACAATGTGTTTTCAGTTTTTTTTAAGTTTTTCGGCTCATTTTCTCAACCACATCTCAGAATAGAAAGTTAAGTTCTTAATATCGTACTCAATCCAATGTGATCGATAGGGACGTATTACCTAAAACAAGCTACTCTGATCATTTATTACAAATATAATTATGAAATTTGAAGACTTTATTTCCCTTATCCACCCTGTCTTAGCGGTTGCTTTTGTTTTTCCTATCATTGGTATATCAGTAAACTTCGCTTGGCAAACCCGTCAAAGACGTTTACAAAGTAAAGATGGTGGTAAAAGTAAAATTCCGCCCATTGTTGGCTCAGAACATCTGAAAATTGGACGATGGTTAGCTGCTTCTGTCGTTGGTGTTAATCTTGTTGCTTTAGCTTATTCTGTCGTCTACGGTTACAAAGGATGGATCGATCAACAAAAAGATGGCACCCTACAAATCTTTCAAGTGATTTTTATTGTTTTGATGTTTATTTTGACCGTTGTTTCCCTGTTTTTGCTGTATCGCGCTCGTTCAAAACAGTGGCGGGCAATTTTTGCCACATTAACGGGAATGGGTTTAATTATTTTAGGCTGTCAAAATGGGGTGTATCGCCTGTCTAATCAATGGTATTGGTCACACTACTATATAGGGATGGCGGCTTCAATGCTGATGATTTTTTCATTGGCGATCGTTGAAGATATCTATAAAGATCGCTCCCACCGTTGGCGCATGATCCATACTGTTCTCAATTGTGTTGCTTTATTGCTATTCATCGGACAAGGAATGACAGGATCAAGAGATCTGCTCGAAATTCCTCTAAGTTGGCAAAAACCACATATCTATAAGTGTGATTTTAATAATAAAACCTGTCCTGATGGACAATCCTCAATCGATTCGTCAAAATTTGCTCAAATAAAGCTGGATTATGACAAAATTCTCGATTTTTGAGGTAAGTACCGCCAAAGAATAAGTCCATTTTAATGGACTCTTATCTTATATAGTTAGTCGGTTTTAACCGACTTGAGCTATAAGACAGGGATTTTAATCCTTGGCGTACTTCATTAATCTAAGACAGGCTTTTTAGCACAAAAATTACTTTACGTCAATTAATTCGACATCAAAAATTAAAGTCGCATTCGGAGGAATTACGCCACCTGCACCTCGCGCACCATAGCCTAATTCTGAAGGAATAATCAAAGTACGACGACCGCCAACCTTCATCGTTCCTACGCCTTCATCCCAACCTTTAATTACTTGTCCGACCCCTATTTTGAAGTTGAACGGTGTTCCTCGGTCTACTGAACTATCAAATTTTTTACCGCTTTCTAGGGTTCCCGTGTAATGAACTGTCACGTTTTGACCCGTTTTTGGGGTAGCACCTTCTCCAACGACTTGATCAATATATTTGAGTCCCGAAGGTGTGGTTGTCGCGTTACTTAAATCCATTTTACTTGTTTCCTTTTCTGAATTAGCTGCGAGGATGGCTGTGGGAGTGAAATTCAATGAGGATGCAATCGCTGTCGGTTGCTTGCCAAGATTGAAGATCGAAGACAAAATAAGCAAGAAACCAAAGAAGGCAACGATCCCAAAACTAACTAAAATTTCTTTCATAAAAACACTATCGCCAAAGTTTATTCTCTAATTCTCTGACTTGTCGTTCCAATCGATCAATTCTTCCGCGCAATTCATCGACTTCTGACTGACGCGAAACCCCTAAATCTTGTAAGATATTTCGCATTTGTCGTTCGAGTTGTTTTTCAAACCCACCTTGTTCTGTTTTCAGTTGATTCATAAAATCATCAACAAAAACTTTAGCCTGATCAGGATTGATCTTACCTTCTTTGACCCATTGATCACTCGCTTCTTTTAATTTTTCCGCGACTAGAGAAGTTGTCCCGATCCCAACCATTAACAGTTGTTTAATCCAATCATTATTATCCATGTGAACCCTATTTATCTCCACATAGAGTGAATCCCCATTATCCTATCAAATCTACTAGCCTAAACTTAAACTCACTAAAGAGGGATAACCCGATCTTAAAGTGGCGGAAATTACGAAAGTTTTTAGCTAAACATTACTTTCAGCATCCCAAAGTCTTTCTAGCTGTAGTTTCCAAGCGTTTAAAAATTGTTCTCGTTCTTCAGGATCTTGATCTAAACCACCCAGCATCCCCTCTTCATAAAAACGATTAAGATTTTGTAATGTTGCTTCTAAGCTTTGCCCAGATAACTTAGAAGCGCGAATAATTTGGCGGACTTGTTTTTCGACTAAAAGATTAAAACATTCATTAATTCCATTTTGATGTAGCCAAACCAATTGCTGAATCGCTGCTTCTAAATCTTGGGGGGATAGTGTTGAATAGTAGTGCTGAAACACACCCCACAACACATCCTGGTGGATAGCAAAATGTACCATTTGAGTTAAATCAAAATTTGCTTCTAGTAACTCAATAAGGTAAGATTGGGCTGTTTGTATGGGAACAATTGGCACTAAAATTCTGATCCACGATTTATCTGAGGAGAGCAGAAGCAATAAACGTAATTGATCTGTATCAACTTGCCATACTTCAGGAGACGGACGTGTAATCGTTTCACTCCCAAAGTAATTGTTAAGGATATTTGTAATCTCGCTTTCTGAAATCATGTTTATTAATGAAAAACATAATTTTTTTATAACATTGTAAGAGACATTCAATCAAGCCATAAGTCCATAAATCTACCTTAAGGATCATTAGTATAATAAATATATATTAATGAATCAAAAATTGCTCTTGTTCGCTGCCTGTGTTTCTAATTTTGTTTTTTTGAAAAAGTAGTGAAATTAAATTAACATTATTGAGTGCTATCTAGCTATCAACATTATAATATATAATTTTTCATTATAATTGAGTTATTAATTTTTTATGTTTGATTCTTTAATTTTTTTAAACCTAGCAAGTTTAACCTTAGGAGGAATGTTTATTCTAAGTACTAATTATGGGCTGAACTATCGTATTTTATCTGAGATCAACAAAGGAAAAAAGCCTAATTCATTAGAGACAGATGACGAGAAAATTTATTATCAGCGTTTTTTTGATTTATCTTTGGACTTGTTATGTATTGCTGATTTTCAAGGGTATTTTCGTCAGATTAATCTAACTTTTGCTCAAACTTTAGGATATTCAGTTGATGAATTAATCTCTAAACCTTATGTTGATTTTGTACATCCTGATGATCGCGAAAAAACCCTAGAACAAGTTGAAAAGCTAGCTCAAGGAGAAAAGTTAATTTATTTTGAAAATCGTTATTGTTATGCTGATGGTACCTATCATGTTTTAGCTTGGACGGCAGTTCCTTATCTAGCAGAAAATTTAATATATGGCAGTGCTAGAGTTATTAGTGAGCAACAACAGTTAACAATGACCTCAAACTTTGATACTTTAACCCAATTATCAAATAGAGTTTTATTTTTAGAACAGCTTAAGCAAGTTTTAGAACAATCACAAAATCACTTTGAACATAATTTCTCAGTTTTATTTTTAGAGCTTGAAAATTTTAAGATAATTAATGATATTCTAGGAAGTTTACAAGGCAATGAACTTTTAATTAATCTCGTTCAACGGTTAAAAACTTGTCTGAAGTCGAATGATATAATCGCTCGCTTAAGTAGTGATGAATTAAGTATTTTATTAGTTGAAATTACCTCAGTTCAAGAAGTGATTCAGATTGTTACTAATATTTGTCAAGAGTCAGCTAAACCTTTTATTTTTAATGAGCAAGATATTTTAATTAATCTAAAAATTGGTATTGCTTTAAAAGAAAATGAGTACACGAATGCTGAAGCAATTCTTAGAAATGCTGATATGGCTATGAATCATGCAAAAAAACAAGGAAGTCAGTATGCTATTTTTGACAAACAAATGCGTCAAAAGGCACTTGAACAATTACAGTTAGAAATTGAATTGCGTCAAGCGATTGCTAAACAAGAATTTGTGTTATATTATCAGCCGATTGTGTCTTTAATCGATCATAAAATTACTGAATTTGAAGCCCTTATTCGTTGGCAACACCCCGAAAAAGGTTTACTGTTACCCGATTCATTTATTGTCCTTGCTGAACAAACAGGCTTAATCGTTTTACTAGGAATCTGGGTAATTCAAGAAGTTTGTCAACAACTCCAGAAATGGCAAAAGGCTTATCCAAATCATGCTAATTTAAAAATTAGTATTAACCTATCCTATCAACAACTTTGCGCTCAAAACCTTGTCGAGCATATTTTAAAGACTTTCAATCAATCTCAAATTAATCCATCTTGCTTAAAAATTGAAATCACGGAAAGTAATCTCATCGAAAATATCGAGGTAGCAAGAGCAATTTTAATCGATCTTAGTCATTCTAATATTGAACTGTGTTTAGATGATTTTGGGACAGGCTATTCATCACTTTCCTATTTACATCAATTCCCGTTTAATGTTGTGAAGATTGATCGTTCTTTCATCGTTGGACAACAAACTAATAATCATTATCTAGAAATTGTAAAAGCAATTATTACTTTAGCTCATGCTCTAAAGATGAAAGTCGTAGCTGAAGGAGTAGAAACAAATACACAGTTTTCTCAATTAACCGATTTAGCTTGTGATTATGGACAAGGCGATTTTTTTGCTAAACCATTATCCTCACAAGATGCCGAAAAATTACTACAAGATCCGCAATGGCACTAAACGCAGAATTTTTCAACACATCGTACAAAAATCTCAACACCCATCGCTAAAGCGGTTTCATCAAAATCAAAACGGGGATGATGATGGGGATAAGCTAAACCTTTTTCAGAATTAGCTGAACCTAAAAAGAAATAACATCCAGGCACTTTTTGTAAAAAGAAGGACATATCTTCACCCCCCATCGTCTGACACTCTGGCACAATTCCCGCAGGCGTTTCTACAACTTCTACTGCGACAGAGCGAACTAACTCAGCCATTTGAGCATCATTGATCACAGGTGGGTAAAGTTGCTCATAATCTAACTCGTAAGTGGCTCCAGTTCCTTGACAAATTCCCTCAATTATGCTTTTGAAACGTTGTTTAAAATAATTCTCATAGACAGGATTAAAATAGCGAACCGTTCCCTCTAATAGGGCCGTATCGGCGATTACATTATTGGCACTCCCCGCATGGAATTTCCCGACTGTAACAACGGCTGAATCAATTGGATTAATATTACGAGCGACGATCGTTTGTAGAGCATTAACAATCTGTGAGCCGACTACAATAGAATCAACGGTTTGATGAGGCATTGCACCATGTCCCCCTTTACCTTGAATCAAGACTCGAAATGTCTCAACAGCCGCCATTAACGCGCCATTTCGTACGCCAACGGTTCCCAGGGGTAAATTATTCCAAAGGTGTAACCCAATAATCGCATCAACATCAGGATTGTATAGTACACCTGCTTCGATCATCGGTTTTGCACCGCCTGGCCCTTCTTCTGCGGGTTGGAAGATCATTTTAACGGTACCGCAAAAGGTGTCACGATGTTGCGAGAGATAATAAGCCGTTCCTAGTGCGATCGCTATATGGCCATCATGACCGCAAGCGTGCATTTTTCCGTCATGTTGCGATCGATAATCTACTTTATTTTCTTCTTGAATAGGTAGCGCATCCATATCGGCACGAATCGCTAAAACAGGGCCAGGATAGGCACTCCTAATAGTAGCTACAATTCCTGTTTGAGCAATTTCGCTCATGAAATCAATCTCCATTTTTTTTAGATTTTGGGCAATTAATTCAGCAGTGAGACATTCAGAGAAAGCGAGTTCTGGCTTTTGATGTAACTGTCGTCGCCAAGTCACTAACTGACCTTGTAAAGCACGAATTTCTAAACGAATTTGGGATAAATCAGCCGCTAAAGAAGGAATAGTGGAGAGCATAGTACATCAATTGAGCCGTTAGATCCCTAGTGTAACCTGAATTTGATGGATAAATGAGCATTTTACGAGGACATTTATTATGCTCCACAAAAAGGTTAACTTATTTTAAGAAAGCGTAAGGGATTTAATACATTTTTATGCTGATCCCTTACCTCAAATGAGCAAATTGTTAGTATTTTCTTTCCTGTGGTTCAAACATATTAATCACAACAGGCATATAATTAATATCAATTCCCGCCGAAGAATAATACGCTAAAGTGTGTTGCAAGAAATGTTCGTCATCTCGCTCAGGATAATCTTCCCTCGAATGTGCACCGCGACTTTCCTTACGTTGGGCCGCTGAAGTTAGAATAATTTCACCGACCATCATAATACTTTGTAATTCCATCGCTTCAATGATTTCTGTATTCCAGCATGGCTCTTGATCATCTAGATAAATTTGATTGTATTGTTGCTTCAATTGTTGTAGTTTTTTTAAGCCTTCTTGCATCACTGCTTCACTCCGAAAAACACCACAATGTTCCGTCATACAATCTTGAAATTGTTGTCGTAAATCTCCAATTCGGATCGTTCCTTGTTGTTCTAATAATCAGAAATCCGTTTTTGAGCCTCTTGTAAATACAGTTCGGCATTAATTTTAGGAAACTTACGACCTTGAACGTATTGCGCGATCGTTCGTCCTGTGCGTCGTCCATAGACCACACATTCTAACAGAGAATTACTTCCTAAACGATTAGCACCATGTACCGAAACACAAGAACATTCACCTGCTGAAAAAAACCCTTCGACTAAACTATCAAAACTACGACGTACTTGCCCTTCAGTATTAACGGGAATTCCCCCCATACAATAATGTACCGTCGGACGAATTGGCATCTTTTCGACCACCGCATCAATACCTAGCAGTCGATGCGCTTCTTCCCATGCAAAGGGAATACGATTCATAATTTTTTCGCGTCCCATATGCCGTAAGTCGAGATAAACAAACGGCCCACCTGCACTACCATCAGTTTTAACCCCGCGTCCAGCACGAATTTCAAGAGTAATAGCACGAGAAGTAATATCACGGGGTGCGAGTTCCATCCGCGAGGGAGCATAGCGTTGCATAAAGCGTTCTCCTTCGCTATTGACTAGATACGCCCCTTCTCCCCGTACAGCTTCCGAAATTAAAACACCGACTGGATAAAGCCCTGTGGGGTGAAACTGCACAAATTCCATATCTTCGAGGGGAATACCAGCCATTGCGGACATCGCTAACCCGTCTCCTGTGGAGGCGTAGTCGTTGGAGGTGGTATTATAAACCCTGCCATAACCTCCAGTGGCAAACATTACCGCTTTCGCCCGAATGACATCTAATGAACCGTCGCGAATTCGATAGACGACAATTCCTTTAGCTTCTCCTTCTTCTAGAATGAGTTGCATCACATACCATTCGTCATAGAGATGAACACCGTTATGACGCAGGTTGTTCACCAATTCGTGTAGGATGGCATGACCTGTTTTATCGGCAGCGTAACAGGTTCGGTTGTGGGAATGTCCACCAAAGGCGCGTTGTGCAATTCTGCCATCGGGAAGACGCGAAAATAAAACGCCTAAATGTTCTAAGTCGATTAGTACATCTGGGGCTTCTTGAGTTAAAATTGCTACAGCATCTTGATCCGCTAGATAGTCCGAGCCTTTAACCGTATCAAAAGCGTGAGCTTCCCAAGTATCAGTAGGGTCAACATTCTTCAGGGTGGCGGCGATGCCTCCTTGTGCGGCTACCGAATGGGAACGAATGGGATGAGTTTTTGCAACAACAGCTACATCAGTATTTGGGGCAAGGCGTTTAATTTCTAAGGCGGCGCGACAACCAGCTAAACCACCGCCGACAATGACTACATCGTGTTCTCTCATTTTGGATCGTCTAGAGCGTTCTCTTTCTATAGTGACCTATTTATTGAGGGATTGAGCGATTCAATTAGGGAAAATTTCTATAAATTCACCAGCGAGGGTGGCGAAATATAATTCAATTTCAAGCTGAGGATAACGGGTGAGGATTTCTTGATAGGCTTGGCTGAGGTATTGACGATGAATTTGTTTTTCTTGTTCGGGATTTTTACTCAAATTCGTGTCTATTTTTTGAGCATATGCCCCACAATCTTGATGATCAATAATAATTACTTTTTTAATGTGATGTAGTTTTTCAGATATAGCCAGTTGATCCCAAAAAGCAGTAGCATCTTCAGAATGGGGAAAACCAGATAAGGCTAAAGAAGCTCCCGCTAAGGCTGTCCAGTCGTATTGATGTGCTAAATTTTTGTCGTTTAAAAAGATTTGTTCGTTTTCAAAAAAGCGATAGTCAATACAACTTAAAACTAAAACTTTAGGCTGAAGAGGAACCGCAGCCACTGAACGCGAAAAAGATAAGGATGGTAAAAGTATTGAAGCACTCAATAATGAGTGAAGTATCCAACGTCGTTGATAAGAGCAATTAGTCATCATTTTTTTCCTTGATGATTTTATCAATTTCTTCTATTAAAGTTTTGCTCACAATTTGATTTCCATCGGGTGTAATATGAATGGTATCGCGGTAAATCGAATTAGGAGGATTAATTTGTTTAAAGCGTGGGAGAAAGTCAATCAAAGGAATAGATTGTGATTGAGTGAATTCTGTTAAACGTTTTTTGGCTCGTTGCTCATAGTCTTTAGAAGATTGTTCAACTTCTCGTAATAATGGTGTTACTGCAATGATTAATTGAGCTTGATTGGTTTGACAAACTTGATAAATGTCTTGAATTGCAGCTAAATTATTTTTTTCATTGTCTTTTTCTTTAAGCTTTGGGCTGTTATCTTTAGTGGTTTTAGCCGATGGAAGATAGCGATTCAATAGTTCACTAATAGCTAATGCAGGTTTATGATTAGGATAATTAATATCATTGCCAACTTTCTCAGAACTAGGAAGGCTAGAAAAGAAATCATCCGTATTTAACAGCAAAATGACAACTTGGGAGTCGAATAAACCATAACGTTTTAGATAAGCAAGTTGATTTCTTGGCCCCCAAGAGTTAGCAGAAGCATTTAATACTTCGATTTGAGAATATTTAGAGTTTTTTAAGTGTTTTTGAATTAAAGATGAGATTGTTTCTTCTTGATCTGTCCACCAGCCACCGTTTGCGATCGAATCTCCCAGTAAAAAGATTCTTAAAGTATTCTCAGGACGTTTGTTGACCACAGAATCACTTCGCATTGAATAATTATTGATTAAAATTTGTTTATTCATGCGGCGTACATTTTGATTGGGCGATAGAATATAACCCATTTCTGGATCGGCTTGATAAAGTAAAGGATTGCCAAAACCAACATATCGTAAACTACCTTCTAGTAACGCGATCGCACCGACTAGAATTCCCAACAAAATTACAAAAATGTTCACTCGTTTCACTTGAAATATTACAATGATATTAATTACAGACTTTAGCTTCCCTAAATCATTATCAACTCGTAAGTCTCATTTTTTTTTGATCTTCCCTACTTCTTCTCGATTCATCTTTAGTCTATAAAACAGAGAGACTAAAGGGCGATTGATTAGAAAACAAACCGATTGAAATGAAGTAGTATTTTTCAGCTTTCAACGGATTGAACCCTAACCTCTACAGACACTACTAGGAGCTACAGAAATGTTTGACAACGCTTTGATCGATGCAGGTGCTTCAGCTTTCACCTTAGATCCTCTTCAAACCAATAACTTGATTTCTGATTCTAATTCTTTAGGTTCAAGCTTTGAGCATGATCAGTTTGAGACTACCCTAAAACAATATACTGATGCTGCGAACTTTTCAACACAGGCAGTGACTCTCCCCGATTTAAGGATTAGTCAAATTGCCACACCAGCCTCGGCGGTGACTGGAAGTACTTTAAACTTTAACTATACCATCAAAAATTTAGGTGGTGCGACGGGAACATCTGCTGGCTCTACTCGCTTTTACTTATCTAGAAATAATATCCTTGATAGTACAGATACCTTACTCGGTACTGATGCGGTGTCTTCTTTAGCTGCGGGAGCCTCACGAGTAGAATCGGCTTCTGTTACTTTTAATAATAATTTAACGGGTGGACTTTATTATCTACTCGCTAAAGCAGATGGACAAAATGCAATTGCTGAAAGTAACGAAAGTAATAACGTCTTAGCTAAAGCGATCACGCTGACAACAACGCCCCAACCTGATTTAATGTTTACTAATCTCACTACGCCGACTGTGGTTGCTGCGGGAGAGAGTTATGTCAACTTTAGCTATACGATTAAAAATCAAGGTACAGCCGCAACAGATTGGTCTAGTAGTGAAACGAAGTTTTATCTTTCAACTAATTCTACTTTGGATAGTTCAGATATCCATTTAGCGACTGATTATCTCTATGCTTTAGATCCAGGAGCATCGTTCACTGAGTCTTATTGGTTTTCAATCGATGAAAATGTAGCAGGTGGGACTTATTATTTTATTGCTAAAACAGATAGCAATAATACGGTTGTAGAAACTAATGAAAACAACAACATTACGAGCAAAATTATTACTGTTACTAAACCCGATTTAGTGATTTCTAATCTCTCAGCACCTACATCAGCAGTAGGCGGTGATTATATCGATATTAGCTATACCTTAAAAAATCAAGGAAACGCAGGTGTAGCAGGATATAGCAACTATACGAATTTTTATCTATCGACGAATACCACATTAGATAGCTCTGATCTCGACTTAGGCTATGATTATGCTTATTCTTTGGCTGCTGGTGCCTCTCAAACTAGCACTCTTTCTTATGTTCATTTAGATGAAAGTCTCACAACTGGTACTTATTATCTATTTGCTAAAGCTGATGGTGATAATTCTGTTTTAGAAAGCAACGAGAATAATAATGTATTCTATCGAGCCATTAACATTACCGAAGCCCCTAAAGCGGATTTAACAATTACCAGTCTTGTCGCACCTCAACAAGTAACTGCGGGGGATGCACTATCTGTAACGTTTACCCTCAAAAATCAGGGTAATGCTTCAACGGGTTGGTATGGTAGTGATACTAAATTCTACTTTTCCAGAGATACGATTCTTGATGCCGCAGATACTTATCTCGATCAAGTTTCCTCTTATTCGATCGATCCTAACACCTCTGTTACTGAAACCGCCTCTATTCCACTGAGTTCTAGGCTTGCTGGTGGAACCTATTATCTAATTGCTCAAGCTGATGGCAATAATGATATTGTCGAAAAGAACGAAAATAATAACATTTTTTACAGAACAATCCAAATTAACCCTTCTTTGGATGGTTATAGTTCAATTAATGGCTATGGTTTAGTCAATGCGTCGGCGGCTGTCGCTAAAGCTCTCGGACAAAATCCTTTTCCGAGTGTACCCAATTTGGGCGGCAATAATTGGGGAGCCGATTTAATCAACGCACCCGAAGTATGGGCGAAAGGATATACAGGACAAGGTATTATCGTTGCTGTGCTAGATACAGGAGTTGATCGCAATCATTCTGATTTAAGTAGTAATATTTGGCGTAATACACGTGAAATTAATGGTAATGGCATTGATGACGATCGTAATGGCTTTGTCGATGATTATTGGGGTTGGAACTTTGATAGCAACAATAATAATACGATGGATGGCCACAGCCATGGTACCCACGTAGCAGGGACAATTGCTGCTGTGAAAAATAGTTTTGGTGTTACGGGAATTGCCTATAATGCGAAAATTATGCCCGTTAAGGTTCTCAGTGATTCAGGTTCGGGTTCTGATAGTGGTGTTGCTAGAGGAATTCGCTATGCTGCCGATAACGGTGCGAAGGTGATTAATATGAGTTTGGGGGGCAGTGATGATGATGCCGAATTGAAGGCGGCTGTACAGTATGCCAGCAGTAAAGGCGCAATTGTAGTGATGGCAGCAGGTAATGATGGCGACTCTACTACGATGGGTCATTTTCCTGCGGCTTATGCGACTCAATGGGGTTTAGCGATCGGTGCTGTAGATAGATACAATCAAATGGCTGATTTCTCTAACCGCGCTGGTGGAACTCGTTTAACCTATGTTACTGCTGCTGGTGTTGATGTTTACTCGACGGTTCCAAATAATGGCTATGATTCCTATAGTGGAACATCTATGGCTACTCCTCATGTTGCGGGTGTTGTTGCCTTGATGCTCAGTGCGAAAGCTGGTTTAACGGATGCTCAAGTCAGACAAATTTTGTCATCAACCGCCGAAAATAGCCCCACTGCTCCAACAACAAATTCTTTACCTTTACAAGCATCTCTAGCGTCAACACCTGATTCATTAACCTTAACTCACACCTCAGCCCCAACCGTTGCTCCTCATGATTTTGAATCATCTGAGCCGTCAACAACCCTCAGAAAAACGGTTCATATCTCTAATCAAATTCAGTATGAGCAAGCTTCGCTGACAAGTTTTGATTATGTAACAGGTTTAGTATTCCCTTCCTATTTCACTGATGGGGAAGCGGTTTAGATCAAATGGGATAGAGACGAGAAAAATATTTCGTCTCTATTTTCATTAGATGCAAATCACTATAACCAAGCACTGACATCAATATCTAACTTTTGTCCCAATCCCAATAAAGGTAAAATCTGAGAGGGTGTCCAACGACAGTAAGAATAATGATTTTGAGCCGCTTTTTCTCCGAAACAGAACGGTACAATGTCCTCAAATAAACAGTTGTAATAAAGTTCCTGTGCTTTGGCTAAAGATACACCTAAATGTAGCTCATTAGCGACGGCGATCGTTTGACTCATTAACTCGATTTTGGTTTCTAAATAAGTGGGATCGTCATCGTGTAATACTTGCCAAAGTAACTGTAAAATTAGACGTTCTAAGGTTTGCTTGGCTTCAGGTATTCTCAAATTACAGCGTAAGTGATTGGCTTCTTGGGCGATCGCAGATAATTCGACTAAATGAGTTCCTATCGTTTGGGGATCATCAGTAGTTTGTTCTAAAGCGGTGATCGTTTTTAGACACCGATAGGCGATCGCAATTTCGGCAGCAACCTGTAATTCTTGGGGTACGGGTAATTCATCGCGTTGGAAGGCGACTAAAATTCCATAATTATCCCGATACACCTGAGTATAAAGCTGATCTAAACGCTGCTTAGTATGATTGGTCACTTGCTGCATGATGCGGTGTCGTTCTTCAGCAAACAGATGTTGTAGATCAAAAGATTGATTACCAAACAGTTGACTCATCTCAATGATCATCTTAGCGGCACTAGCTTGTTTAAGAGAAGTAAATAACTGTTCTTTAATTTGTGTGTAACGCAATCTTCCGTTAAAAGGTTGAATACAACAATGGAAGTCCCAACCTCCCATATGCAAGACAGCAAAAATATAATTATGACTTTCCCATGTAATTTCCGAAGTTAAACCAACTTGACCAACTGCTAGAGTTAAAGAACCGATCTGCTGTTTCTGATAATCTAATTTTTCAGCATCGTAACAATAAACCCGTTGTAGAGGCTGATAGGTGGTAAACAAAGAACTGATCGCGTAGTGTGCCGCAACTTGTTTAAAGCTAATTTGTGCGGGTAGGACTAAATGTTGATAGACTTGGGCCCCATGACCAAAAATCTCGACATTACTCAGCGCAAGTTTTAGACGAAGAACGAATTCTGATTCTAAGTGAATTCCTGCGATATCACCCGCTAATTCTAAAGCACGTGCCGCATAACGTAAAATTTGGGTTCCTTCGGGTCGAGACAGTTCATCAAAAAACCAGCCACAACTCGTATACATTAATAATGTATGACGCTGCATCTCTAATAACCGCAGAGCATCAATTTTTTCAGCATCGCTTAGAGAATATTTTTGATGACGCATCAGAAATTCGGTTACGCTTTCTGGAGAACGATCTAAAATGACCTGAATATATTCATCTCTAGTTAACCAAGGATCTCTCAGTAAAATGCTTCCCTTTTCTTTGTATACTTTAATTAGTTGATCCCTTAACCAATTTAGAGCATTTCTGAGAGGTTTACGCCATTTCTGATGCCAGTCACCCCCACCACCGCAACCACAATCATCCTGCCAGCGTTCTACACCATGTGAACAACTCCACGCGGTCACGGGTTTTAGTTCAACTTCCCAAGTCGGCGGACATATACTTAGATAATGTGCATAGTTCGTGACAACCCAGCCTCGTTTCGGGAAATCATGGGTAAAGGCATAAGCTAAACATTTTTCGGTACCTGCTTTATGATGACCAAAGGTTTCGCCATCGGTTGCTGCACTAATTAACTGCGAAGGTCGATGATCCCCTTTAATCGCTTGTGCCACACGTCCTACTAAATGATCGGTGTCACTTAAAACATCATTAAATCCCATATCACGGGAAATTGGGCCATCATAAAAGAAAATATCAATCGAGCGACCATCTTTAAGAAAACAACGATAGGGACGAGTGGGATCAATTTGTGACCCCCCAACTTCTAACCATTCGGGTTCGGGATCACGTTTTGTAACTAAAGGTCTGCATCGTTCAGCTTGAGAAGGTGCAAGAATGGTAAATTTAATTCCTTCATCAATTAATGTTTCTATGGTTGCATAATCTACTGCCGTTTCTGCTAACCACATTCCTTCGGGATCACGCCCAAAACGTCGTTTAAAGTCTGCTTTTCCCCAACGAATTTGAGTAGTTTTATCCCGTTGATTGGCTAAAGGTAGAATAATATGATTGTAGACTTGAGCGATCGCATTGCCGTGTCCATTCAGTCTTTGACAGCTTTTTTGATCGGCTTCAATGATTTTTTGATACACTTCTATGTCATACATCTGCAACCATGACATCAGTGTTGGGCCAATATTAAAGCTTAAATACTCAAAGTTATTAACAATATTAATCACTTCGCCGCGATCGTTAATAATTCTTGCGAAAGCATTCGGACGATAACACTCATGAAGAATGCGTTCGTTCCAGTCATGAAACGGATAGGCACTGGGTTGGCGTTCGATCGTATCTAAATAAGGATTTTCGCGGGGGGGTTGGTAATAATGTCCATGAATGGTTATATAGACTCCATTAGCTACTTTTAATGGATCTAAATTACTTTCCAGATGTGCGAGTGGAATTGCCTTGCTATTCGGTGCCGTAAAAGTCATAAATAATACCTAATCGTAAATCATTAACCTATGGTCTTTAGTAGATAAGCTGTAGCGAAATGCTGGTTTGTAGTACAAGTCACCCTGAACAAGTGTTAAATTAATCTAAAACTTTTAAGATTCTTCCAAGCATTTGAATAGATTATCATAGCTTTTAAGATAAGTTAACTAGAGCTATACAAAACTCTATCTAACAACATAATACAAAATCTTCCTTTACGGTTCGATCAAATAGCTCGTCCATTGCGGTTGTGCATCGTCATTATGTAAATCTCGTTTGAGTAGTCGCCACGTTTTTCCCTCTATTTGACGTTGTATATAAACATCAAAAGGGTTACTCTGTTGTGTGACTTTTTGGCGCGGTAGTTTAAGGTTTAGGTTATAAGTTCCTTGCAGATGATAAGTCGCTAATTTGGCGATAAAAATTGGTTCAAGTTTCTTAACATTAATTTTGCTAATATCTAATTTAGGACTAGAAGCATCTAAATACTCACTCAAGCTTGCTTCTGTTTGTTTAAGCTGAAGCATAATTGCTTTTTTGACTGTTTCTCCATCGGGTGCGAATTCTTTTGGAGGTGTCGGACTACTACAAGCGTTTAGCAGTAAGATCAATAAGCCAACAAAAATCAGTGTATAGCAACGAGTGTTCATATAATTTGGTAAAGTGAAGACAGTATCAGCCTAAAATAATGGCGAAACCCAAATAACAAAAATTGCTCAAAAAATTTAATTGTGTCAGAGGGAAGACAATGTCTCAGCAGCCGCCAAACTTCTCAAATCAAGATTCAGAGGAACGACTTTCACAATCAGAAGTCATTGAGCAACTTCAAAAAACGATTACTCAATTAAATAACCTTGTTTCTAAACTTAACATAGAATCCGTTGAGAATTTACCCTCAAAAGTGGCGGTTGATAGCTGGGTGGTGATTACAGATAGATTAATTGAGTCACTAGAATCAACTTCAGTAATGATCGAAGAACCGATTATTGAACCGACTTTTACTGAAGTTCCTCCCGAACCCTCCAAACCTGAAATCCCTGTCACTGCTATTTCAGAACCTCCTGTTACCATTACTCCCCCCAAACCTCCTGTTACCATTACTCCCACCAAACCTCTACAAACAAAAGTTTCTCAACCCAAACCATCACAACGGGTTACTAAAGAAGATAATGAAGGAATTGATAAACTGTTACCAAGTTTTAATCGTTTACAAAGTTGGTGGGATAATGTTTTAGATACAATTCGTGCTTTCCTGCCCACATCAGTCAGTAATAAATTATCAGACTGGGTATTAACAGGAATTCTTACAGGAAGTTTGGTCGTTATTTTACTAACTTCTGTTTCGTTACTCAATCCTTCTCCAAAAACAGAAGTTAGTGAACTTCCTAAAATTATTTTAGAAGATTTGCCACCCGAAACATCAGTAGAAGTTACCACCGAAGAACCAATTTTAGAACCCATTGAACCACCAGTAGAAGAAAAAGCACCTGAGATAGAATTAGAACCCTCTCCTGAAGTAATTTCTACACCCTCTGAATTGACAGCACCTGAACCACCAAAACCTGTTGTCATTGAACCACCAGAACCCGTAGCATTGACACCAGAACAAAATTTAGTGGCTTCTATTCAAGGTGAAATTAATAGTTTGACTCAAAAGTTTCCTGAAGGGTTAGTTAGTTCTCTAAAAGCTAATTTTGTCGATAGTTTGTTAACAGTTTTTGTTAGTCAAGATTGGAAACAATTAAGCGAGTCTAAACAATTAGAGTTAGCGGATTCGGTTTGGAAACGTTCACAACAATTAGACTTTAAAAAGTTAGAAATAAAAGATTCAGAGAAAGAAATTGTAGCACGTAGCCCAGTAATTGGAGATCAAATTATTCTTGTTAAATAGTAGAAGTTTGTTAATTTATTTTATCAATACATGGCGAGGGAAAACCTCGTCATTCATGACGCTTATGTGTCCTTCGGGTTCGCTAGTTGCTCTACTTGGGCAAAGCCCAAGACCGCACTAGACTCACCGTGCGCCTAAACTTCCACTAAATCCAAGGTTGTGTTACAAAGTTTAGGTTGATGTGCTTGACATAAAAATGCTAGTTGTTGAGTTTAAAGTCAGAGCAAAAAAAGAACAGTATGCAGCAATAGATGAGGCAATTCGGACTGCTCAGTTCATCCAAAATAAATGCTTAAGATATTGGATGGATAACGAGAAAGTAGGACGGTACGACCTCAATAAATATTGTCGTGTACTCGCTCATGAATTTAGTTTTGCTGAACAATTAAACTCACAAGCTAGACAGTCAAGTGCTGAACGAGCTTGGTCAGCCATTGCTCGATTTTACGATAACTGCAAGAGAAAAGTTCAAGAGAAGAAAGGCTATCCGCGTTTTAAGAAAAATTGTCGCTCTGTTGAATATAAAGAGACAGGATGGAAGTTAGACTCAAACACAAGGAAAGCCATTACTTTTACTGACAAGAAAAACATCGGGAGGCTTAAGCTTGTAGGCTCATACGACTTACATTTTTATCCAGTTGAGTCGATAAAACGAGTTAGATTAGTACGTCGTGCAGACGGTTACTATACTCAATTCATCTTAGCAGTTGATATAAAAATTGACTCAACACCAACCAATCAAACAATTGGATTGGATGTTGGGTTGGCATCATTTTACACCGATGATCAAGGCAATAAAGTTGAAAATCCTAAATTTTTAAGAAAAGGAGAAAAAAAGCTTCAATTACTACAAAAAAGACTTTCTAAAAAGAAAAAAAAATCATCTAATAGAAGAAAAGCAAGACAGAGATTAGCCAAAGCTCATCTTAAAATAAGTAGACAGCGAAAAGAGTTTGCTAAGGGAATAGCTTACTCCGTTATCCGCTCTAATGATGTGGTCGTTTACGAAGATTTAAGAATTAGGAACTTAGTTAAAAATCATTGTCTTGCTAAGTTAATAAACGATGTTGCGTGGTATCAGTTCAGAGTATGGTTAGAGTATTTGGGTTCTAAATATGGCAAGCTAACTATAGCTGTACCACCTCAATACACTTCTGCTGCATATTCTAGCTGTGGAAAGATTGTTAAAAAATCTTTGTCTACTAGAACTCATGTCTGTTCTTGCTCTGCTAACCTTTGTCGAGACGAAAACGCGGCGCGTAACATTTTAAAATTAGGATTAAGTACGACGGGACACTTCGGAACTTACGCTTTGGGAGATTTGACCACTACTTTGACTGAAGAAATTTTGTTGAAGCAAGTCGAATCGTTGAACAAGGAATCCTCGCCATTGATGGCGGGGAGTGTCAACCTGTAATATCAATGCGCTCGTTGCTGCAATTAATTTAGAAACTGCTCTTCGATCTAGACGAAATTAAAGGAACAATCAGGGAATAAAGAATCAACGAAATCGAACCATATACAGGATGATAAAACGACAGAGATGAAAAAGGCTCCCCTAAAGCAAAAACCCAGATCACAAATGAGCCAGTCGAGAGCATAACTTGTTTAATGGTCGGTTTTTGATAAAGTCCAGAGTTTTTATGATACGTCCAAGCGATCGTTAAAACTATAAAAATCAGTAATAAAATCCAGAGAACCGTATTTAATGGAATCTGAGTATCACTTTTAATTAATCCAGTGATTGTCACCCATGCCATGACAATTTCTGAGGGGATAGACTTTGTTAAATGGTCTAAATAGTGATCTGATTTAATTTCCTGAGTTTTTTCCTCTAAAAAAGAAGGTGCTAAACGACGAATCATGACAATTTCCGATTTATTAAATAAATGTTAAAATTAGACGATGATGAGCAGTTTTGGGTTATGAAGATTTCCTCGTTAAAGCTCAGAAAAAAATTAGCAATAATACTTAACATTAATCTTCTTTTTTAGTTAACATATGACTTATTAGTGACTTTTTTAAGAGATTAAATAGTATTTATACTTAGTCACATCTTAAAAAGCTTATTTTCGCGTCGTTAGAGTTCATAAATTGCATATGACTTCTCAAGTGACTTTTTGGGACTCTAATTCAAATTTTCTGTATATTTTGCTACAGTTTTTAAAAACACTGAATAATAATCTGATGTATAAGAGACATCAAAAAGCAACTAATAAGAAAGTAACCAATAGCTAAACTATTGACTATTTAAAAAGACACCTCTGAGTGAACTTGAATAGTCGAACTGCTCCTAAGTATGTATTAGTGAAGCTGTTGAAAACTAT
Organism: Chroococcus sp. FPU101; assembly: GCF_017312365.1. Lineage (GTDB taxonomy): Bacteria > Cyanobacteriota > Cyanobacteriia > Cyanobacteriales > Microcystaceae > Chroococcus. The sequence continues at coordinate 52,655 of NZ_BLJI01000010.1, read as the reverse complement.
TTAAGAAGACACCTCTGAGTGAACTTAAGTAGTTTTAGTAGACAAGTTTGTTGCGAGTAAAGTTCCTTTACTCTATCGAAGTCTGTATTTAAAAATTCCCTAATCTGATCACCTTATCAAAGTCGATTCTCAATTAATCTATTAAAAAAAATTAAGAATAAAATTTGTTAAAGGAGGTAAATAATGATTTTTAAAGAGCTTTTGGCTATATTTTCCCCATTTCAGCCATCTATTCAATTAAAACAAGTTAGACCTTTCCTTTGTTCAAAAAACGAAGCAGAAGCATTATGTAAAAACGGAGTTATGGGATTAGAGGGGGTCTGGGATATCTATGATATGTGGATCTAAACAGCAAATTAGTTACCTCGATCTAAAACCCTATGCGATGTCCTATAGTCTAAAAACGCAACCACCAATGTCATTGAGCGTAAAAAAAATTATTTTGTATATTTTGATACAGAATAAAAACAAAAAACTTTTATGCTAGAGATAGCTCATCAAATAGACAGCTAAAAATCATCTACACAACGTAATAAAATATATAAAAATTAGTCAATAGCGAAGTTACTTACTATTTGAGAAGACACCCTTGAGTGAACTTGAATGGTTGAGACACCGAAGAGGAGCAAGTTAGTAGCCAAGTTATTGAAAACTGTAAGAGCAGACACCATTGAGTGAACTTGATCAGTTTAAGGAATTTGAGTAATTTGGTCAAATTTTCTTCATAAAGGAAGGATTATCATGACCATAATAATTCTCAAGTTTTCTAGATTGATCTTGTTTTTTCACGTTCTCGCTTAAATAATCAGCTTTTAAGAGCTATATTCAAACAATCTAGTTCGTTACTTCTAAATTTGAGGTAGCGGATTTTTGGCATTTGAGTAGAATACTTAAACTGGACATCAATTGAGCAAATTTTTCAGGTGTAATTTAAGGTTTTAAGCAGAGGCACATATCGTGATGAACTCTCAATCATTACAACAACTGTATCAAGAACAGTTGATTAAAGCTGGTGTGGAAATTCAGAAAGCTAGACAAGCATCTCAAATTTTGTCAGTCAAAGAATTTCAGTTAATTGGAGATATCTGGCCAGAATGGGAAACAATTCTTGCTCAAGCAAATTGTAAAGAATTTGTGACAGAACAACTGATTAAACTAGAGAACCATTGCTCTGTTTATAGTTTATCTAAACGTTTAATAGATTTGATTGGAGCTTTAATTGGTTTAGGAATTTTATCAATTATAATTATTCCGATTGCTATCGCTATTAAATTAGATAGTCCAGGAGACGTATTCTATTCGCAAATTCGTTGTGGTTTAAAAGGAAAGCCCTTCAAGATCTGGAAATTTAGAACAATGGTCGCAAATGCTGATCAACAAAAATATCTTATTGAAAATGAAGTTGAAGGACAGCTATTCAAAAACAAAAACGATCCGCGTGTGACGAGAGTAGGTAAATTTTTGCGTTCCACCAGTTTAGATGAATTTCCTCAGTTTTGGAACGTTTTTCGAGGCGAAATGAGTTTAGTAGGGACACGTCCCCCTCATCCTGAAGAAGTTTGTCAATATCAAAATCATCACTATCAAAGATTAGTCGTCAAACCCGGAATGACTGGAGAATGGCAGGTTAACGGACGCTCTAGCATTAAAAATTTTGAAGAGGTAGTCAAGATGGATCTAAAGTACCAGCAAAAATGGTCACCTATTTACGATCTAAAGTTAATTCTAAATACAATCATTGTTGTGTTTAGGGCTAAAGGGGCTTACTAATCGATGAGAAATATATATTTTAGGTTAACTGCGTATTGAAATATTTAGAAAATATTAAGAGTTTCAAATAATCATTTATTTGAAACGATTGAGGCTACAATAAAAAATAAAATTATTAGTCATAATTAATACCAGTCATTTTGATAGGTGACATAGATAGATAGTCATCAAGCCGTTTTTAAAAACTTTTTTTATTTTTCCGAAATTTTTAGAAGAATAAATGAAGTAATACTTAGAGGATAAATCTACGAGCATTGCTAAAATAATTTAGGTTAGGGTTGATTATTAAGGAGGCTAAAAAAATGAATTACAAGCAATAAGATATTAGTTAATCTATTCACAAGTATTACAACTGTAGAAGGAGCGATAAACTTATTATGGCTAATAAAAGAAGTCGATACAAGGAAGATAGACATTTTTACTGCCCTCACTGTCAAGCAAGAATTTGGCGTTTAGGTAGTTCCAAGCATTTCTTATTTTATCAAAATGCCGTAGAACTCAAAAAAGAGTTAAATATCTCTACTAAAAAGGCCAAGATGATCAATACAAACTATCCTGTTTATGTTGATAGAACTGCATGGATAGAACAATTCTTTTGTCCTAATGATGGTCAATTATGGCTACTCGTCACTCGCAAACAGGATCAAAAACTATCGATTCATTTACCTGATAGGAAAGACTGGAACCGTACAACTAAAACTATACTTCCAGATCGTCCTAATCCATCAGTAAGTGAATATACATATCGAATGAGTCGTAATAAAGATCGTTAGAACAGTATAAAACAATGTTACAAGTTAAACCATCTATCAATTCTAGTTCGATTTGTTCTCTAAGCCAACCTCTTATTAGTGTCATCATCACCAACTATAATTACGGGCGATTTTTAGCTCAAGCAATTGAGAGTGTTTTAAATCAAACCTATCAAAACTTTGAATTAATTGTTGTTGATGATGGTTCAACTGATGATTCACCAGAAATAATTAAACGTTATGAAAATCAACTAACTGCAATCTTTCAAAAAAATGCTGGACAAGGAGCCGCTTTCAATACTGGAATTGCCAAAGCTAAAGGCGAAATTGTTTGTTTTCTAGATGCTGATGACTACTTTTGCAAGGATAAACTTGAAAAAGTAGTTATTGCTTTTTTTGAGCATCCAGAGTGGGTACAAATTTCTCATAGTTGGATATCGGTTAATCAAAATGATCAAGTCATTGGTAAAGGAGGTAAAACCCTTAATACAGGTGATGTGCGTCATTTATTGTTGCAAAAAGGAAGATATGCAATGGGAATTACTTCAGCGCTTGCTTATCGTCGTACTGTATTGCAACAAGTTTTTCCAGTTTCAACAAAACTTTTTGAAGTTGATGGGAAGCTTTACACTGAAAGTGCAGATACATATCTAACGACTACGGTTCCTTTTTATGGACAAATTGGTTGTATTAAGGAACCATTAATGTTTTATAGAATGCACGGCAATAATGTACGAGCGCATTGTGATCAGATTCCTTATTTAATCCGAGAACACGAAAACATGACAGCTTTTATTAATCAGGCTGCTCAACAAGTTGGACTCAAGGAAAGCTTTAATGTTGAACAAGATGTAGACTATCGAAGTTTAAAAGCAATTCAACAAAATGGAGTTTCTTTAGTGGAAGTAGTCAAAATTATTAAAATGTCCATTGAAGAAAGTATAGTGATTGGACGTAGTCCGAAAGATGCTTTAGAAAGATTATTACGGCGAAGTATTTGTGCTACATTTCCATCTCAAGGAAAAGTAGTGCTACGTTTAGGATTACGAGGTTATCTACGTTCTCGGTGGTCAGAATTCAAAAAGTAGTGAAAAAACTAAAAATACTTCAACAAAATTAATAGCAATCGTCAAATAGTTACAAAAGAGCTTGTATGGGGTGATCAGACTTTTGAGACTACCTTATTCTTGGAAATTATAACCTTGAAAAAGAAATTAATTAGAAAACGTCTGACTATCGGCTTAAGCCAACCTGAGATAGAAAGACTAGAAGCTTACTGCAAAGAAACAGGACGAAATTACAGCGATGTAATTAGGGAATGTATTCGGAAACTTAAACCTTCTCTGGGGAGTTAAACGTAATATTATGAATCACACTTTATCCATTGTTCGTAGGCATTGGCCACCTTTGTTAGTCTTCAATTTATTACTAATTAGCTCAGTTGTCTATGTCATCGTCAATATAAAAGAATTAGTTGCACCCATTTGGAAAGCTAATGCCGAATTGAGTATCCCGATCAAAGGAGATAAATTAAATGCAAATTTAGGAACATTGGGTAATTTAAGCGATGGAAATATAGACTTTACAAAAGAAGTTAATCCACTTTATACTCAGTCAGCTATTTTGATGAGTGATACTGTGCTTGGTCGTGTCTTGGCATCTGACCCCCAAAAAAGCGAATATACTAGCTTAGAAGATTACAAAGCATTATTTAAAATACAACCTCAAGCTCAAACAACCATCATGAGTTTAGAAGTCGAAGCAACTACCCCCGAATTAGCCTATCAGCGAGTTAAAACATTGATCAATTCCTATCAAAAAAGACTTGATGAACTGCGTCAACAAGATGTTAAAGCTCAAGAAAAATTTGCCGAAAACTCTCTTAAAAAAGCTCAAAACAATTTAATCGTAGCTCAAAACAAATTAAACCAATTTCAACAATCTACAGGACTATTAGATTCAGAAACACAAACCCAAGAATTAATTCATTCTATCAATCAACTTAAAGCCAAAAAAGCAGAAATTAGCTCAGAGGCTGAATCTCATGCTATACAAGCGAAAGTCGCTGCCGCACAATTAGGGATGGCACCTGAACAAGCTCTTAACTCTCTGCGTTTAGCAGAAAACAAAGAGTATCAAAGTGTTCGAGATAAATTGGCTGCCACTGAAATCGAATTATCGGAATCTCGTGGGATTTATACCGATAAAATGCCGCAAATTCAATCATTAATGCTAAAACGCAATGAATTGCGCCGTGCTGCCAACCAGCAGATGGCGCGAGTGCTGCCAAGCGTTCCATCATCTCAAATTGATGTCACATTGGGGCCGAGTAGTACAGATACAAGAACCGCTCTGATTGCAGATGTTATTCGATCGCAAAGCACAGCCAAAGGATTAAAACAACAATCTAACTTACTCGAAAAGGAACTCAACAAACTCAATAACGAAGTTGACTTGATCGCCCAAAACCAAGGAATGCTCATCGAGCTTAAACGCAAGTATGAGATTGCCGAAGGAGTATATAAAGGTATTACTGCTCAACTAAGCCAAAACAAAATTAATGCTTTTAATGCTTATCCCAGTGTGCAGTTACTTGATGGGCCGACACTAGATCCAAAACCGACCACAGCGAGTCGTAAATTGATTGCATTTGGAGGACTTTTAGCTTCAATTTTGGGTAGTGTGAGTATACTACTTTTCCTTGAATCTCGCAACCCATTATTTAACTCAAAAGATTTACAATTAGCAGGTTTTCCATTAATTCTCAGATTCCCGCGTTTGAAAGGATTATTTTTAGAAAAAGGATTAGATGAAAAAACTGGCGTAGAATTTCAACGCTTAGCAGCAACTGTCAGTTCTTTCCATCTAGAAAATCGGTGTTTAATGATCACCAGTGCGACTAGAAACGAGGGCAAGACAACCCTCACTTTAGGACTTGCTTGGGCTCTAGTGCAACTCGGTTATCGAGTCTTATTAATCGATGCGGATCTTAGACAAGCACAAATGAGCCGACAACTCGGTTATCCCCAATTTCGCCGAGGGACAGATTATCCAGAAACACTGTTACCTATCCATCCTGGCTTTGATTTAATGTTAGCTCCATTAATTCAACCAAACAAAATCGGTGAATACTTTTTACGCGGGGAGTTTGAACAACGTTTAAAACGAATGCAAGCATCTGATAACTATGATTTTATCTTAGTTGATAGTCCCCCAGTGAATCTGACCAGTGAAGCCTCTTTAATGAGTCGCCTGATCCAAAACGTGATGTTTGTAGTACGTCCAGGTAATAGCGATCGCTACTCAGTGATCGACAGTATAGAACAACTCAAACAACAAGAAGCACAAGTTAAAGGACTAATTGTTAATGGAGTTGAAACACGAACTGCTAATTACCGCTACTACGACTCTCGACAAGAATTCTTAGAAGCTGAATCTTAAAAAAACAAAAAATCTATGACACAAAAGCTTCTTTACTCTAAAATCTCACTACCAAAAACAAAAGACGCTCAACTATTTTCTGGAATTTGGCTACGTTGGAAAGCTTTAACCAAAGCTGAACAATTAATCTGTGCCAACATCGTTTTCTTTCCCCTATGGTGGACTGCTGGAATTATTTCCCATATGTTGCTCATCTTGTTGCTAATAGGCTTATTTCAGGAATGGCAACAGTACGGAAAAATAAAATTTAAACAACCAAGCTTGTTTGTAATAGCCTTGTTTGCTTATTACTTATATGGTTATTTGGATACTTGGTTAGTTTATTTTGATTTATATCCATCAATAGACTTACCAACAGATTGGGCCAGAAATCCAAACAATTTAGTAAAAGCAACCTTACAATTTGCCCTACCTTGCTTGGTTTGGTATCTTCAAAGTCATAACATTAAAGTTCGTAAAGAGCCGCTTATCTGGGCTTGTTCGGTTAGCGTTATCATGATGCTACTGCTGTGGCTAGTGGTAGAATTCGTCAACCCAACAGCCTTTAACCCACCTCCTCGAACACTTTATGCAATTTTGACGAAAAAAAACCCAGTCTACGAATATGGTAGTGCTATGGGTGATGGTGCGGGGAATTATTTATTGATTAAAGAAGAAGGACGCTATCGCTTTTTCTTTGACCATTATCAAACCTGTGCCGTATTTCTCGGCTTTGTCGGCTTACTGGCACTTGACCTTAAAAATCGTCTGTGGTCTATTTTATTATTTATCGCCTGTTGTTTTTTGATGGGTGTGACAGGTGCGAGGGCTGTCTGGATCGCTTTTACTCCTGCTGTCTTTGTGCATTTGTTATCAAACTCTTTTAAAACTAAAGGAATATGGTTCTTATTTGCTGCCTTTGCTTTGTGCAGTTTTTTACTTCTATCAGTACCATCGATCACCAATTTAGCAGTAGATACCATTAGAGGAACAGAACAATCAATTGCCAAAGCACGTCCAGGTTCAACTGAAGCACGATCTAAAGTTTATCAAGAAACCCTCAACAAAATTCCAGAAAAACCCCTATTTGGCTATAAGGTTGAAGGAGAAGCAGCAAGACAGGGGCCTAATCTTTATACAGATGGTGGGCCTGCGATCGGCTCTCATAGCTTTATTCTAGGAACCCTTCTTTATCAGAAAGGAATCCTTGGCGCGACGTTATTTGGGACGTTTTGGATATCCTTATTTTTCTGGATGTATGAGACTCGCAGAGGTCGGCCGTTGTCTTGTTTTTTGGTACTGATCATGTTAACCATTACCTCAAGTGTCTCGATCATTCACCTGACTATGACCACTAGCGTATTACTGTGTATGATCATTCGTCAGCCGAGTGGGAATTTTTCTTCCTTAAAAGGAAAGCCTCATTATGCGTAAACTGATCATTATTCCTGGTTCTGGTGGCATCGGCGGGGCAACTGTTTCTCTATCTTTAATGATGCAAGGCTTTGAACAGTTGGGGTATTCTGAACAATTATGTGTTTTGGTTAGATCAGGCTCAGAGCTAGAAAAATATTTACAACAAGCTGGACACAGTGCTTCTTTAACTTCTTTATCTGTTCAAAGTCGTCATCAATTCTGTTATCGTGCCTTGCGATGGGCAACCCAACAACCGCGTAACTGGCCATTATTTTTAGATAGTTGGACATCCAGCCGTGTGTTACCATCACTATCCCTAGCAATCCCTGAACTTCGCCTCAGTGGTCGCCCTGTTTATCATTTCTTCCATGATCCAGCTTACTCAGCGCGTTTTAATTGGGCTTTTAAAATGATTTTCGCAAGTTTGAAGCCCGTTTCTTTGTGTAATTCTCGGTTTACGGCTCAAACAATTTGTCCTCGTTTAACTTTGGAAGTTAAAGAGATTTTTTATCAACCTGTCGAACTTAACATTTTTAATTATGATGTCGCATCTCCACCAGAACCTTTAAAACCAATTCTTCGTTCAGGTGCTTCGATTATGCTAACTCCTTCACGAATTAGCCAACCCGAACAGTTTAACGATAAAAACCTACGAGCCTTAATTCCAGTTTTAGCCGAGCTTAAAGCATCTGGTCATTATTATCACGGTGTTGTCATTGGTCGCGATTATTCTACTGATAGAATACAAACCCAACGGTTATTAGAGCAAGCTCAAGATTTTGGAGTAGCAGATCGTTTTACCGTCTTACCTCCCACATTTTCAATACAAAATTACTATCAATATGCTGATGTTGTTGTTACTCTTGCTCCCCGCGAACCCTTTGGGCGAACCGTCATTGAGGCGGTTTCTTGCGGTGTTCCCGTTATTGGTAGTCAAACTGGAGGCATCGGCGAGATCCTCAATCATTTTGCTCCACAATGGACAGTCGATCCCAATGATCCTGTAGCCACAGCAGCAGCTATGATCCGTCTCAAAAATGATCCTCTCACATCAACCCTTCTCGCTCAAGGACAGCGTTGGGTTAAAGAACAGTGTAACCCTGTACAGTATGCCAGAAGACTCATCAAAATCACCAAACTTGATGAGATGCAACCTAAGCCCAAGAAAGTTATATTACTATGAAAAAAATTGGCATTTATCGTCGTGTTTACCCCCTTGTTTCAGAAACATTTATTTCTGAACAAGCTGAACATCTTCAACGTTTTGAGCCGACTTTTATTACAAGCAAACTGGTTGCTCAATCAACGTTTGCGTCTGTTACACTTAGCAAAAATGATTTTTTTTACATTAAACAACTTAGTTATTTATTAAGTCGTTCACCTTATTTGTTCAACAATTATGAATTATTAAATAAATTATCTTTAATTCATGCACATTTTGGAATAGATGGAGTTTATGCAATGGCATTAGCAGAAAAACTCAAAATTCCTTTTCTAGTTACTTTTCACGGTTATGATATTACCATTCATCGAGAAAAATTATGGAAAGCTGGCAAATTTTTATACTATCAACTGATTTTTTATGAGGAACAACTTAAAAAACAAGCAGCCGCTTTTATTGCCGTTTCTGACTTTATTCGGAAGAAATTGATTGAAAAAGGTTATGCACCCAACAAAATACATTTACATCATATTGGAGTGGATACAGTTCGATTTGCGCCGACAAATATTAAAGCAGATGAGCGTTACATTCTTTGTGTCGGACGACATACCGAAAAAAAAGGAATTGATACCCTGCTTAAAGCGTTTGCCCTGATTGCTCTTAAACATCCTAATGTTAGCCTGATTCAAGTTGGCAAAGGTCGCATGACTCCATATTTACACGCTTTGGCTAAAAAACTGGGTATCAGCGATCGCGTTCGGTTTTTGGGCGCACAGAAACACGATATCGTCTTTAAACTAATGCAACAGGCAGAAATTTTTGCCCTACCGAGTCAGACCGCAAGTAATGGAGACTGTGAAGGGTTGCCTATTGTCATTAATGAAGCGTCAGCCTGTGGTATTCCCGTCGTGTCTACTTGGCATAGCGGCATCCCTGAAGCCGTCAAGGATGGAGAAACAGGGTTTTTAGTCCCCGAAAAAGATAGCCAATCCCTCGCTGACAAAATCGATCTATTACTCAAGGATCGTGCCTTAGCCAAAAAACTAGGGTTACGGGGTCGAGAATGGATGTGTGATGCTTTTGATATTCGACAACAAACCGCCAAACTAGAAATGATTTATGATTCATTCGAGTAAAAACATCTAAAAATGTGTCAAATATTTCTAAACAAAACGTTTCTGAATTTGATCAATATTTCTGTACTAAAAAGCTCAAGGAGAATCTAAAAAATCGCTCAGTTCGCGGGGGTAGTATTACACTGCTTCAGCAACTCAGTAAGCTGATCTTACAAATTGGTGCAACGATGATTTTAGCCCGAATGCTCACCCCTGAAGACTATGGATTAGTCGGAATGGTCAAAGCAACAACAGGGTTTATTGAATTATTCAAAAATTTGGGGTTAAATACAGCAACCATTCAACGAGAGGAAATCGATCATCATCAAGTTAGTACTCTGTTTTGGATTAATCTTGGGGTAAGCATAGCCTGTACCGTTGTGGCGATCGCTTTTGCGCCTGTTATTGCTTGGTTCTATGGAGAAACGCGGTTAGTCTCGATCACTCTAGCTTTAGCTTTGTGCTTTATTTGTAGTGGACTGGGTACACAACACGGAGCATTATTAAGTAGACAGATGCGCTATCGTACCATAGCGATCATTGATTTATTATCTCAAGTCGTTTCATTAGGAATCGGCATTATTGCGGCATGGTTTGGGGCTAAATACTGGGCGTTAATTTTGATTACTGTATCTAACTCAATGATTCTCGCCCTTGGATTTTGGCTACAGTGTGGTTGGCGACCTGGTTTCCCGCAATGGAGTCAAGATATAAAAGCAATGTTATTGTTTGGTGGAGGTTTAACCAGTACTAACTTCATCAACTATCTAACACGGAACCTCGATAATATTTTGATTGGAAAGTATTGGGGAGCGCAAGAATTAGGGTTATATTCAAGAGCCTATCAATTGCTGATGATACCGCTTCTTTCAATTAATGCTCCCTTACGTGTCGTCGCTGTTAATACGTTGAGTCGCTTAGTTGATTCTCCTCAACAATATCGCAAAACTTATCTACGAATGTTAGAGAAAATCATCATGGTAACAATGCCCTTTGTTGCCTTTTTAATCGTTACAGCCGACTGGATGGTTTTAATTTTACTGGGGCCAAAATGGAGCGCGGTTAGTGATATTTTTCGTTGGTTTAGTTTCTCGGCATTTGTTCAACCGATTGAATATACCACAGGTTGGCTACTCATTAGCCAAGGTCGCACTTGGGAGATGTTTCGCTTTTGGCTGCTCACTGGGGGAATTACAGTCGCTGCATTTATTACGGGTTTGCCTTGGAAATCAAGTGGGGTCGCCGCAGCCTATTCGATTACTGGACTCTTAATTAATACCCCCTTGCAATATTGGTTTATTGGTCGTTCTGGCCCCATCCGCCAACATGATTTTTATCGCACTAGCAGACCTTCACTATTTGCTACTGGTTGCGTTTTTTTAGTGTTACTTGCTTTTCGTCAATTCGTAACGATTTCTCATCCCTTATTCGGTCTGACCATTGCTTTTATTTTATCTGTTCCAACTGCCTTGTTAGCTTTTGCGGTGCTGCCTTCAGGACGAATCGCCCTTCAAGATTGGCGAGATTTACTAACTTTAATCTTGAAAAAATAATCTAAAAATTAACTTAAAGTTTCTAAAATTTTATGACTAAAGGATTGAATCCAATATGAAGGCTCATGATCAATATGAATTTCTAATTAACGACAACGAATCACTTTTACCGACTCCTGTTGGGTTATTGCAAATTGACCAATATGATTCTCATGACGACCTTAAAACCGATTCTGTTTGGTTTTCTCTAATTGTTCCAACTTACAACGAGGGTAAAAATATTACTGCCCTCGTTAGAATTTTAACAACCCTGTTAGATCAAGTGTTGTTGAATAATTATGAATTAATTGTCGTCGATGATGATAGCCCTGATTTGACTTGGAAAATTGCCCAGAGTCTGATATCAGACTATCCACAACTTCGGGTGATGCGTCGTCAAAAGGAAAGAGGACTATCTACTGCTGTGATACGCGGATGGCAGGCCGCAAGAGGGGAAATTTTAGGGGTGATTGATGGTGATTTACAGCATCCTCCAGAAATTCTCTTAAGTCTTTTGACCCAGATGCAACAAGGAGCAGATTTAGCCGTTGCTAGTCGCCATGTTAGTGAGGGAGGGGTCAGTAATTGGAGTCTGACGAGACGCATTCTTTCTCGTGGGGCGCAGGTTTTAGGTTTACTGCTCTTGCCCAATGTCATCGGTCGAGTTTCAGACCCCATGAGTGGTTATTTTATGGTACGTCGTCAAACTCTAATCGGTAAGCGGCTGAGTCCTCTTGGTTATAAGATTTTGATCGAGGTTTTAGGACGCGGAAATATTGACAAAATTGCTGAGTCAGGCTATGTATTTCGTGAACGCAAGGAAGGTAATAGTAAAGTTACTTGGAAGCAGTATATCGAATATCTGCATCATCTTTTACGTTTGCGTCTGTCTCAGGGTCGAGTCGGTCGCTTAAAACGATCGCTTAAACTACCGATTAGCCAGTTAATTCGATTTTGTTTGGTTGGTTTAAGTGGCGTTTTTGTTGATATGGCGATTTTTTATCTATTGAGCGATCCAAATGCTTTAGGATGGGGTTTAACTCGCAGTAAAATCATTGCGGCTGAAGTGGCTATTATTAATAATTTCTTCTGGAATGACCGTTGGACATTTGGTTATATTACTGCCAGTCAACGTGGTTGGTCACTACGTCTCAAACGTTTCTTAAAATTTAATATTATCTGTCTAGCAGGATTAATTCTCAATGTTTTTATCTTAAATTTCCTTTTCAATGTTGTAGGAATCAATCGTTATCTAGCTAACTTTATTGCGATTGGCTTGGTCACTATCTGGAATTTCTGGCTTAATCTTAAGTTAAGTTGGCGAACGACTAAAATATCCTGATTTTTTCGATCAGATCAAATTTTTAGTAATTGTTCCCTAATGGTAAGGGTTGAGTTTTCAAAACCCTACCATTATTCTATTGTTTTTATTTCATTTTTATGGCTTCTATCAATAACGTTGAACGATTGACCGAAGCAAGAATAAAATATCTTAAAAATTATCTACCTCTAATGTTAATTATTAGCATTAGTTTACTTTTGAGATTTTTTATCATTGGTCATCAAAGTCTTTGGTATGACGAAGGAATGAGTCTATATTATGCAGATAGCCAAACAATTCAAGAAGCATTATTAAAGATCTTAGGTCGTGAAGCGGGTGATAAGTATCAACCTCTTTACTATTTATTACTATTTTATTGGCGGTCTGCTTTTGGGAAAACTGAATTTGCACTACGGTCATTTTCTGCTATCTTAGGAGTCGGTTCGGTTATCATCTTGTATTTTGCGACCTTAAAACTTTATGGAAAAAAACACGCCATTTGGTCGTCCTTACTTTTAGCTTGTAGTTCTTTTTCGATTTATTATAGTCAAGAGGCTAGACCCTATTCTTTATTAATCTTTCTGACCGTTACTCAAGTTTACTTTTTTAGTCGCTTAATTAGTCAAAAACAACCAAAGTTAATTCATCAATTCCTGATAGCAATTTTTACGGCTCTTGGCTGTTTCGGTAGTCTTCTATTTAGTTTTTTTAGTATTGCTCTTTGTTTAGCTCATTTACTTGTTTATAAAAACTTCAAACAATGGGTAAGAATATGGCTACTGCCCCTAATTTTTTCGAGTCCGATTCTTTGGTTTTATCTTTCATCTCCTGCGGTCAGTAATCCAACAATAACAACAGTCACTAGAACTAATCTACCGATTATACAAAATATCTTTTTTGTGATCTATGGCATTTTAGTAGGTACAACTTATGGCCCACCACTTACTCAATTAAGAGGAGACAATAAATTAGCAGTTATTCTTAATTATTTACCACAGTTAACGTTATTATTTAGCATTATTTTGATTGTTTTTGTAAGTTTATTAAATATTCTTTTAAAAACTTACTTTGGTCAAAAGTTTCAACATTATCATAAATTCAATCTCTTATTTACCTTTACCTTTATTATTTCTTTTGCTATTGCTTTAATTTTTACGCTAAAAACACAATTAAATTGGCTGCCACGTCATTCTTTTTATCTGTGTATTCCTTTAGTAATTTTGTTACCTTCAACTTTGACGAACGGCTGGCGTAAATACAGTAAATTAGCAGTAATATGTTTAATTATTTTAAATCTATATTCCATTTCCCATCATTATTTTAATCAAGCTTATTGGAGAGATGATTATCGAGGAGTGGCATATTATTTAATTAAAAATCGAGAACCTGATGCTAAATCAATTATTTTGCAGGGTAATACTATCCTACTTAAGCATTATGGAGATATGCAGACAATAGACGGATGGCAATATCTCAAACAGTTAGAACAAGAAAATTTTGCAGAATTGATTCAAAAGATTACAAATAATTCACCTGCTGTTTTTCTTGTCATTAATCGAGAACATACTTTAGGAGCTAACCCCAAAGAAAAGCTTCAACAAGCTATGAGTGATTTATATGTTTTAAATAAACAAGTCAGCTATCAATATATTACTCTATATCGCTTTAGCCAGCGTCGTTAGTTATTAGAAATGAAAAGTACTTTTTGGTTAAGTTTTGGTTGTCTATTTCTTTTGAGTTTACTAGGTAGCAAAATGAAATCAGCTAATCTTATTAAAGAATATAATTTTGACCAAGGGAATTATCAAGGTATCATCCGACAATATCAAGATAAAACTTGTAGCCAAAATTCCTTATACATTGACAATAGCTTATTTCAAATTGTAGATGCTCCAGGAGGAAGAAGTGGTAAAGCTGTTAAACATCATATCCTTAACTGTGATGAACGTAGCGAATTAGTAATTAAACATGGAACCTTAAAAGTGGATGAAGAATATTGGATTGGCTGGAGTATGTATTTACCCAAAAACTATAATAAACCAGGCAAGCAATCTTATACTATCACTCAACAAATGGGATTTAATAATACTTGCTGGCAAAATGTTAAGGGAACTAATTGTAATAATTTGATTAAAAAGTCTGATGGTTCAATTACCCCAAAAATAGGCTCACCCATTAATGCACTTTTGCCAAGTGTTGATGGAACTAACCTTCAATATGATCTTTATGATTATATCAAGACAGATCCAGAGGGACGACTTATCTTCGAGAAAAAGGTGTTTACTATGCCTGCAAAACCTGAGCAATGGCAAGATTTCGTTATGTATCTTAACCTTTCAAGTGATCCAAAGCAAGCGCGATTTAAACTTTGGAAAAATGGTCAACTTTACATTGATGAGAGAGTAAGATTACTGCCACCCAATGTAGGAAGTTTGGGAGATTGGAAAATTGGTGCATACAATGGTGAACCTGGTAATGGTGAGCGTATTCTATATACTGATGCTCTCAAACTTGGTAATAAAAATGCCTCTTTTAATGACGTTTCTCCCTAAAATAAGATTTTTTTACGATGAGGAAATCTAAATGAGATTACTACTTGTTTGTAACCCAGGCGGTCATTTTTCAACTATGCTAGGTTTAAAGAAATTTTGGTCTAAACATGAACGAGCATGGGTAACTTATCCAAAATTTGATACTGAAATGCTTAGAGGTCAAGAAATTGTTCATTGGGTCACGATGCAAGAAGCCAGAATGGTTATAAGAGCTATGATTAATTTTATAAAAGCCATAATTATTTTGGTAAAATATCGCCCTAATATAGTAATTTCTACTGGAGCGAGTTTAGCAGTTCCTTTTATCTTTGCTGCTAAAATTTTGCGAATAAAAACAGTTTATGTTGAAAGCATTACTCGCTCAGAATCCTTAAGTTTAAGCGGAAAATTAATCTATAACATCGTTGATGAGCTATATGTACAATGGCCAAATTGTTTAACTCATTATCCAAAAGTTCAATATCACGGGATTGTTGTTTAAATTTTTAGCACAAACCTCACAAGTTAGGGTCAATCAATGAAACTGATTATCCGAAAGTTCTTATATGTAGGATCTTTTTATTTATTGCTGTTTATTCTATCATGTTTTTTATTAACTTTTGCCGTTATCTATGATTTTGTGATTTGGCTAATTGAAAAGTTAACAAAAAAACATGATTATGTTCAGCAATCTAAATTTGTAAATCAAATACATCCTGAAATAAGCGATGAATTTTATCACAATACGATTAAAGAATTAGCCCAAAAACTTAGGAGCTAAAGATTATGATTGTTTTTACACTAGGTACCATTAATTTTCCCTTTCATCGCTCTGTTGATTGGTTAAATAGTTTATTAGAATCGAAATTGATCAATGAACCCGTAGTCTTTCAACATGGCACAACACCTGTTAATAACTTAAATCATCCTTTAGTGACACTACATAAATCACTGACTCGCTATGAAATGCAAGATTATATTAAAAAATCTTCATTAGTTGTATCTCATGCGGGTCAAGGTTCTACGCGAAATCTTGCCGAACTCGGAGCAAGTTTTATCTTACTTCCTCGATTAAAACGTTATGGTGAGCATATTGATGACCATCAGTTAATATTCGCACGCCAAGTTGAACAATTTGGAATTCATTATTGTACGGAATATCATCAGCTAGTTAGATTGATTAGGCAACGACCATTACCTTATTTTGGTCGCTTATTTGAAGCACCTTTGTTAGTTGAACATTTAATTAATCATTATCAAAGCTTAGATGCTTCTATTTATAGCAAAACAACTAGATAAGAGCTATGGAATTACTTATTAATAAACAGTCAAAATGGCATTTTTGGGGAATTCAAGGAATTTTGACTAGATCTTGGATGTGGTTTTGGATGCGTTTTTCGGGACAAAGTTTTTTAGGTAGAGTGTCCACCTTTTTAGCGACTTGGTGCGCTCCTCCTTATTATGAACGTCGTCGTCTAGCCAGTTATCATCGGCGAGGTTATATTGCTCCGAATGCCACTATTTATCATCGTGATTTGCAACTTGGAAATCATATTTTTATTGGCGATCGCGTCCTAATTTATCAGGATAAAAAAGGAGGAAAAGTTAAACTCAATGATCGTGTTCATCTCTATGGTGATCTTTGCATTCAAACAGGAGAAGAAGGCAGCCTAACCATCGGCGCAGATAGTCACATTCAACCTCGATGTCAGTTTAGTGCCTATAAAGCTCCGATTCAGATTGGTTGTTCGGTTCAAATTGGCTCCAATTGCGCTTTCTATTCCTACAATCATGGCATTGCACCCGACAAATTGATTAAAGAGCAACCTTTGATAACCAAAGGAGGCATCACCATTGAGGATGATGTCTGGCTTGGATATGGCGTAATTGTTCTAGATGGAGTCCACATTGGCAAAGGAGCCGTCATTGGTGCGGGTTCTGTAGTAACCCATTCGATTCCAGAAAACGCGATCGCCGTAGGAGTTCCCGCCCGTGTTGTGAAAATGCGTCACAGTCTAGATTTAGCTTTAGTTCCATAGTGATTTGATGTTATGGCTCAAAAAAATTTACTAAAAAAAATTAATCTAGAAATTGACCAAAATGCACAGACTCTAAAAAATGAATTTATCTTTGTCATGACCATTTGGCTACTCAGCCGCTTATTAATTGTCATTGCGATGCTATTCATTGGGTTTGGGATCTCCCACTCAGGATGGGCGAATTTTGCGAACTGGGATGGCAACTGGTACCGAAAAATTGCAACCATCGGCTATAGCTATGCTAATGATGGACAGCAACATTCTATTGCTTTCTTTCCCCTATTTCCTTTGGCAACTCGTTTGCTCATGTCCCTCGGTTTGTCTTTTGAAGTAGCAGGAATACTGGTTAATAACTTATCCTTTCTAGGAGCGTTACTACTGCTGTACTCATGGGTCAAAAAACTACATGGTACTAATACGGCAAAATGGGCAACGGCTGTTTTAACATTATGTCCATTTTCCTTGTTTGGAACGGTTATTTATACTGAAGGGCTGTTTTTGCTCCTTACTATATTAGCCTTACGAGCATTTGAGGAACATCATTATGCTTGGGCTACTTTATGGGGTGCAATGGCTACAGCAACTCGCGCAACGGGTTGTGCATTGGTACCGACTTTTCTGATTGTCGCTTGGAAAGAACGTCGCCCCCCTATTGCTTACGTTGTTGGGTTGGCCACAACCGTAGGATTACTGTTTTTTATTAGTTATTGCTGGATTTGGTTTGGTGAACCCTTTGTCTTTGTTCAAGCACAAAAAGCATGGTCATCAGGTGGTGGACTCGCGTGGGGCAGTTGGTTAAGTAAATTCGTGGATTTGACCTTTGTTAATGGTTTTAGTAAAGCATTCAGCAGTATGACTAAAAATGTCATGGTTTTTGGTGGATTTTATCTGCTTTGGAGACTACGCGCTCAACTAAGTCTAGTGGTGAGAACCTACGGTTTTTGTGCATTTGGGATTCTTTTAGCTTCTGGGGCTAGTGGTTCGGCTAATCGATTTGCCTACACCATTATTTCTCTATCGATCGCATTGGGTTTACTGTTAAGTTGTCATCCTCGTTTGGGATATCTGATAATGAGTTTTTTCACTGTTTTACTACTTGGTTTTACCATTCGTTTCGCTCAAGGGCAATGGGTAGCAGGTCTACCTAAGATTTTGCTTTAAAGTTTATTTTACATCAGTCTTTATTAAGCCTAAAAAAATGCTGATTACGACTTCCAAATTCTCAAAAATTATTTTAGCTAATTTAATCATTGCCCTGATTTTTATTGCGATTGTGATTCCTGGAATTATTTATGATAAAAGCAATAGTTTTCAGGCAATTGATCAAAATTATTATCATCTACCACAAGTTGAAATTTTTGTCAAAGATTCGATGGATTTCGGTAAGCTTTATCCATCCAAAACAGCAACGACACCAGGATATCATTTGGCTTTATCTTGGGTAGCAAAAACGTTTAATCATGGTCAAGCGGATGCCAATGCTTTCCCAGTGCGGTTAGTCAATGCTTTATTTGGTCTAGGATTACTATTAAGTGTATGGTGGCTGATCTATTTAGGCGGTAATAATAATATTGCCAATTCAACTTATTTAGTTTTACCGTTTCTTTTTTCCTATCAGTTTCTAGGTAGTTCAATTTGGGTGATGACTGATAATGCGTCTCTGCTTTGGGTGACTCTAACGTTATTACTCCTCATTTTACCTATCTCACTTAATCGTGATCATTGGACGCTTTCTTTAGCAGGTATTTTTGCCTCTCTAGCAGTTTTTTATCGACAAACTCATATCTGGCTAATTGTTCCTACTTTACTTCGTCTTCTGAAAAGTTCTACAAAACAGTTTAATGGTTGGCTTTATTTATTAGCTTTATTACCTGCCTGTTTAGTTCTTGGTTATTTCCTAGCTTTATGGCATGGACTTTTACCTCCAGAATTTGTGAGTGAACATATCAGCAAATCGAAACAAATTAATTGGACAGTTTTACCTTTTGTGAGTTCTCTGTTTGCTATTTTTAGCTTATTTTATACCGGTTATTTAGTTAGAGAACTAAAGGAAATTAAAGCATCAGAACTGTATGGAATGCTAATTATTAGCCTTATTATCGGCTTGAGTCTTGCTATACTCTTTCCTTCCAACTATGACAAAGCTGCTGGACGTTATGGTGGCTGGTTATGGATTCTTGTTAAAAGTTTACCAACGGTTCAAGATCGTTCTATTCTATTTTTATTCCTTAGTCCTTTGGGTACTGTATTAATGAGTTTATGGTATAAAGTGACTACATTTAATAAAAATAGTAACGATCTTTTAATTCTTTTTAGTATGATTGCTTGGACGATTGTCGGCACCTCTAGCATGAGAACCTATCAACGTTACTATGAACCATTAATCCTTATTACCTTAGCTTTTTTAGCCTCTCGTCAGATGCAATACTCTAAAAAAAGCTATTTGGGTTCTTTAATTTTAACGGGTTTAATGGCGACAATATCCTTGCAACAAATTCTTTTAGAATAATGATTAATTTATATGAATTCAACTCCTAAAGTTAGTATTGGAATGCCCGTCTATAATGGTGAAGTTTTTCTAAAAGATGCGATTAATTCAATTTTAAATCAGACATTCCAAGATTTTGAATTAATCATTTCTGATAATGCTTCAACCGACCAAACTCAAGAAATTTGTTATTTCTACGCGACTCAAGATCAACGCATTCGTTATTATCGAAACGAGTGTAATATGGGTGCGGCGTGGAATCAAAGTCGAGTTGTTAAATTAGCAAAAGGAAATTACTTTAAATGGGCGCATCATGATGATCTTTGCGCTCCCGAACTTTTAGAGAAATGTGTTGAGGTACTCGAACAAAATCTATCAATTGTTTTGTGTTATCCACAGACGACGATTATTAATCAATGGAATAATCCAGTAGAACAATGCTCCGATGATTTGATCTTCGTTCAACAAAAGCTCATCAACGATTTAGACGATATCATCAGTTAGTCCGTTATGGAAATTTATGTAATCCATTTCATGGATTAATCAGAACTAATATTCTGAAAAAAACACCAATCGTTGGAAGTTATCCATCTTCAGATTTAGTTTTATTAGGTGAATTGGTTCTGTATGGTGAATTTTCTGAAATTCCAAAAACTCTCTTTTTTAAAAGAGATCATCCTAGTAATTCAATTAGAGCATATCCAACTTATCGAGAACGAATTGCCTGGTATGATCCAGCGAAAAAAGATCAACTTTATTTAACAAAATGGAAATGGTTTTTAGAATATCTCAGAGCTATTCAATCAGCACCCATTTCCTTACTTGAGAAATTTTTATGTTATGTACAGATGTTGCAATGGATTTCTTGGAATTGGCTAGGGTTACTTAAAGATTTATGCAAAGCGATAACTTGGCCAATCATCAAGTTATGGATTTATCTACGAGATAATAAAACTCAGCAGCCTGCCTAAAACTTAAGTATCCAGTTCCTACAAGGAAAAATAAAGATTTGAGAAAATAACGAAATCTTAATGCAGTTTCTGATTTTGCAAATGTTTCAAAGGGAAAAAAGCTAACTAATCTTTTTTTATTGGAAATTAATTACTATGCAGATTTTTCTAGAAAAAAAAATTGAAAAATATGGAATATATACGCTAAATACAATATTATTGCTGTCAATATTTTTGTTAGTATTTAGGCCAGTTATCGAAATCCCCTATAAAATTTTTAAAAACTATAATGAAGGTTGGAATGCTTATCAAACTTTTCATGCTTTTCATGGGATTGCTTTATATCCTAAAATTGAATCGTATATTTCCAATAATTATCCACCTTTATCATTTTATATAGTAGGCGCGTTAGGTCAATTGATTGGTGACAACATCATAGCGGGGCGAATTATTTCTTTTGTTAGTTTAATATTAGTTTCATTCTTTATTGGTCTGAGCATTTATTATCTAAGCAAATCTAAATATTTATCCCTTTATTCTGGATTACTTTTTATTGGATATATCACAGGTCATTATTACACTTATATTGCAATGAATGATCCACAAATTCTAGGTCATGCAATTCAAATTAGTGGGCTATACACATTTATTGTGTTTATTGATAATAATAAGAATAAGTTATTATTACTAAGTTTACTGCTGTTAAGTATTGGAGTTTGTATTAAACAAAATTTAATTTCACTTCCTCTATCGATCATAATTTGGTTGTTTATATATAAACGAAAAAGTTATTACTTTTCAATCATAGTGTTGGGAATTTTATTAATAACTTTAGGTTTAACTTGCTATTTTATATATGGATTTTCTTTTTATGAAAATTTCTTCTCTACTGCTAGGGTTTATTCAATCTTTAGTGCTATTAAAAGCATTGAATATTTCATAACGCCTTTGTTATTATTTTTTGGAATAGCAATTATTGCTATAATGCTAGATTATTCTAACAAAACAATTCATTTGCTTAGTCTTTATATTTTAATTTCTACTATTTTTGGAATTTTTATTTCTGGAGGAGAAGGTGTCAGTTTTAATGCAATATTTGATACAATTATTGGGTTATGTATTATGTCTGGAATTGCGATTCATAATCTAGTTAGTATTCGAGACTATAAACCGTACGGACTTAATAGACTATCTTGGATACAAATTACTGCAATGTTAATTCTATTTTTATCTGTTTTAATTACAATTCCCGAAAAAACAGGTGGGCTTATGTTAACAATTCAAGAGTTAAATAATCGAAAAACAATGGCTCTTGAAGATATTAACTTTGTTAAATCTTTTGATGAGCCTATAATATGTGAAAATCTTGCTTTATGTTATTGGGCTAACAAATCTTTTACAGTCGATGTATTTAACCTTGGGCAAAAACTTAAAACAAAAAAAAGTTTAATTGATAAAAATGAACTGATTAAAAATATAGAAAATCATTCATTTTCTCTAATTCAACTTAATGTTAATTCAAATTTATTACCAGAGGACATTCAATCAAAAATCAATGAAAATTATCAAATTCGCAGGTATTCTAGCATTAATAACAACAAAAACGTTCAGGCTTTTTTAACTCCAATTAAGAGTTAAGTAAATGTACGAAAAGTTTCTTTGATACCCTTTACTGCTTGACTATGATTTATACCCGAAACGTCTAAATAAAAGACTTTTACTGTGTTTGGTATCAAGTAAAGTCAATTAGATTTTCTATCTCCTAAAAAATTCAAATTTGTTTTAAACAGGAAATAATACTTATGAAAGCTGTCATTCTAGCTGGCGGTTTAGGAACACGTTTGAGTGAAGAAACCAGCATCAAACCGAAGCCGATGGTCGAAATTGGTGGTAAGCCGATTTTATGGCATATCATGAAAACATATGCAGCACACGGCATCAATGATTTTATTATTTGCTGTGGCTATAAAGGTTATGTGATTAAAGAATACTTCGCTAACTATTTCTTACATATGTCTGATGTCACCTTTGATATGCGTTTTAATCAGATGAATGTCCATTTCGGATATGCTGAACCTTGGCGCGTTACTTTAGTCGATACGGGTGAAGCAACTCTCACAGGTGGACGACTAAAACGAGTTAAAGAACATCTAGGCTCCCAAACCTTTTGCTTTACTTATGGTGATGGAGTTAGTGATGTCAATATTACAAATTTGTTGGCTTTTCACAAAGAACAAAAAACTCTGGCAACTCTTACTGCAGCTAAGCCTCCTGGTCGTTTTGGAGCAATTTGTTTAGGTCAAGAACAGACCAAAATTACTCAATTTCAAGAAAAACCTGATGGCGATGGTGCTTGGATTAATGGTGGGTATTTTGTCTTAGAACCTGATGTCATTGATTTTATTGAGGATGACTCAACGATTTGGGAACAAGAACCCTTACAAAAATTAGCCCACTTGGAACAATTATCGGCTTATAAACATGATGGTTTTTGGCAGCCGATGGACACTTTACGAGATAAAAATTATTTAGAAGAACTCTGGAAAAGTGGACAAGCTCCTTGGAAAGTTTGGTAAAAATTTATTATTCAACAAATAACATTATGTATGATTTTGCAATTATTGGCGGTGGAATTGTTGGCCTTGCTACGGGTATGGCTTTAATACAACGCTATCCCAAAGCCCGTATTGTTGTTCTAGAAAAAGAGAACCAATGGGCTTTTCATCAAACGGGTCACAATAGCGGTGTCATTCATTCGGGCATTTATTATAAACCAAGGAGTTTAAAAGCCAGTTTGTGTCGTGAAGGCAACCGATCAATGGTGGCATTTTGTCAACAACATGATATTCCTTACGACATCTGCGGCAAAGTCATCGTAGCAACAGAAGAAAAAGAAAGACCTCTGTTGGAAAATCTTTACCGTCGTGGTTTAGAGAATGGCTTAAAGGTTACTAAAATTAGTGCAGAGGAAGTTCGAGAGATTGAACCTCATGTCCAGTCTTTAGAAGGAATTAGAGTTTATAGTACGGGAATCGTTAATTATCAGCAAGTTTGTCAAAAATACGCTGATTTAATCAGACTCCAAGGAGGTGATTTGTTTCTCAATACCAAAGTTAATGAAATTCTGACCTTTGGTAATGGTCAAATTCTCAAAACAACAAACGGTGATTTTGAAACTCGCTTTGTGATCAATTGTGCGGGACTGCATAGCGATCGCATGGCGCGGTTAGGACAAGCGAACCCCCAAGCGAAAATCCTGCCCTTTCGAGGAGAATACTACGAACTCAAACCCGACAAACGTTATTTGGTCAAAACACTGATTTATCCCGTTCCTAACCCTGATTTTCCGTTCTTGGGTGTACATTTCACACGCATGATCGACGGAAGTGTTCACGCTGGGCCGAATGCGGTTCTTAGCTTCAAACGAGAAGGTTATCACAAAACCGATTTTGACCTACGTGATTTTACTGAAATCATGTCCTATCCTGGGTTCTGGAAATTAGCCGCTAAACATAAAGATCAAGGAATTGAAGAAATGATTCGTTCTTGGAGTAAAGCTGCTTTTGTCCGTAGTTTACAGCGATTGATTCCCGAAGTCCAATCTAGTGATCTCATTCCCACCCATGCAGGAGTACGCGCTCAAGCGGTGATGAATGACGGCAAACTGGTAGACGATTTTTTAATTGTGAAATGTAACGCCTCGATCCATGTTTGCAATGCTCCCTCCCCGGCTGCGACATCTTCTCTTGAAATTGGTAAGGCAGTGGTTACACAAATTGCTGAACAAGCAGAACTTAATTCACCCCATTCTCTATTAAGAAATTAAAAACTCATGAAAGTATTAATTACTGGAACCGAAGGCTATCTCGGTTCACTTTTGGCACCCTTGTTAATGCAGTACGGACACGAAGTTATCGGCGTTGATACTGGGTTTTATAAAGTTGGTTGGCTCTATAACACCAATTCAGCCACACCCAAAACCTTAAATAAAGATCTTCGCCATCTGACGATAGAAGACTTTAAAGGTATTGATGCAGTGGTACATATGGCTGAACTCTCCAATGACCCCGCAGGACAATTAGCCCCTCATGTCACTTATGAAATCAATCATAAAGGATCAGTGCATCTGGCTAAACTGGCTAAAGCGGCTGGAGTTCGTCGCTTTGTCTATATGTCTTCTTGTAGTGTTTATGGTGTTGCTACAGCAGACTATGTTACTGAAGAGTCTCCTGTTAACCCTCAAACCGCCTACGCCATTTGTAAAACCCTTGTTGAGCAGGATGTCAAACCTTTAGCCGATGATGGTTTCTCGCCGACTTTTATGCGAAATGCGACCGCTTATGGTGCGTCTCCAAGGATGCGTTTTGATATTGTTTTAAATAACTTGGCGGGTCTAGCTTGGACAACTAAAGAAATTAAAATGAGTAGTGATGGTACTCCCTGGCGACCGTTAGTACATGGTTTAGATATCTGCAAAGCCATTATTTGTACTCTAGAAGCACCACGGGATCTGATTCACAATCAAGTGTTTAATGTGGGCGATACGACTCATAATTATCAAGTCAAAGAAATTGCTCAAGCGATCGCTAATATTTTTGAAGGCTGTCAATTAAGTTTTGGTGATAATGGTTCAGATAACCGTAGTTATCGCGTCTCTTTTGAGAAAATTAACCATAATTTACCTGGTTTTAAGTGTGATTGGAACGCACAACGCGGCGCACAACAACTGTTTGATTTATTTAAACTGATTGATTTGTCTGAAGAAACCTTTATGTTTCGAGGATTTACGCGGTTGAAGCAACTGGAATATCTAATCAAAACTCAACAAATCGATCATAATTTTTTCTGGAAAAGGTAATCTAGATGAATAACCATCTTCTCAAAGGGATTTTTGGTTTATTACTATTCCTGATTATTATTTTTGGTATACAAGTTACTCCAGTGTTAGCTCATTCTCCACATGATGATATTTTTGATGTGGAAGTCTCACCAACTTACCAACAAGATCACACACTATTTATTATCGTCAGAGGTAATTTACTAAAATCTGTAGATGGGGGTTTGAGTTGGCAACGAAGTATTAACGGGTTAGATCAAAAATCTCGTTTGTATTCTTTGGCGATGTCGGCTCAAACCAAGAAAACGTTATTTGTTTCCTCATTAGGTGATGGAATTTATCAATCTCTTAATGGGGGTGTTTCTTGGAAAAAAGTGAATAATGGGTTAGGCAATTTAGATATTGCTCTGATTTCTGTCTCGCCTATTTCTGATCAGATTGTTTTTGCAGCAGGAGAAAAACAAGGACTTTATAAAACTCAAAATAGCGGTACAAGCTGGCATCAAGTGAGCGAGCAAAAAATTACGGCTATTGGCTATCTTCCAGGACAAAAACAACCAATAATGATTGGAGATCAGATAGGCAATATCTATTTATCCGATGATGGGGGTGATACATGGCAACTTTTCCAGACTATTTCAAATAGTGGTTCAATTAGAGCGATCGCCATTTCGCCAAACTACCTCAAAGATCATACGCTATTAGTCGGAACTGAAACGGGAGGCATTTTTAAAAGTGATGATGGTGGTAAAAGTTTTTCCCCTATTAATGAAGGATTAGAGGATTTATCGATTACATCTCTTGTTTTTTCACATAATGCTCAAAAAGATTCTATCTTCTTAGCTTCGACATGGCATGAAGGCGTGTTTCAATCGGATAATAATGGCAAAACATGGCAAAAAACAAGCCAAGGATTAACGACTAATAGTCAAGCAGATTTACCTGATTATCGTCGTCCGTCTTTTAGTAACTTAATGATTCCATTAGACAAAAAACATCAGGGACAGACTATTTTTTTAGCAGGATTTAATGGTTTATTTAAGTCAACTAATAGCGGACAAGATTGGCGAGAAATGGATACCTTATCAGCCTCTCTGATTCAAGGAATCGCGTTATCATCAAACTACAAAAACGATCAGACTGTTGCTCTGACAACCTATTTAGGCGGCAATTATCTAAGTAAAAATGGAGGTAAAACATGGACAGCGATTAATAAAGGATTAGAGGAAATTCGCAGCCGTAAATATGTAGCTCGATTATTTGGAATTGTTTTTTCTCCAAATTACGCTCAAGATCATACACTTTTTTCGGCATCATGGACGCACTTTCTCAAGTCAACGGATGGAGGACAGAATTGGCATAAAATCAGTCTATCTAACTCATCTTGGTGGCAAAAATTAACTCAGAAAAATTGGTGGTTAAATCAGTCTGAAGCTAAAAAGCCAATGTTTGCTGTTTCTCCAAATTTTACATCCGATCAGACTATTTATGTAGTCACTTGGAATGGAGAAGTTTATCGCTCAACTGAGCGCGGTGACAGTTTTTCAATGATAGGTGATATGAAACATTCAGTAAATTATCTAGTCATCTCACCGAATTTTGCAGTAGATAAAACGTTGTATGCTAGTGTTTCAGATGGTTCATTTGGCATCTATAAAACGGTTGATGGGGGCTATACTTGGCAACCTACAGCTTATCAACGTAGTTTAAAACAAAATAATTGGATTGCGCTTGCTATTTCTCCTAATTATCAAAACGACCAAACGCTTTTAGTAGCAACTAAAAAAGGACTCTTTAGCACTGTCAATGCTGGAGAAAAATGGCAAGCAATACCACTTCCGACAATAGACCAAAAGGGTTATGTTGAAGCAGTTGCTTTATCACCTAATTATCAAAATGACCAAACTTTTATCATTAGTATTAGAGGTGATGGAATCTTTAAAACGATTGATGGAGGGAAAAGCTTTACTCAAATTGGTAAAGATTTACTCAATCAAAATCGTCTATTTTCTCATATGCACCATTTTCCATCAGCAACGATGCCAATACAATTTTCACCGTTTTATGTACAGGATCATACTCTTTTCGGATTTTCTGGAACTGAGCTTTTAAAATCAACTGATGGCGGTTTGAATTGGCAAATCTGTACAATTCCTGAACCTCAAGTTAAAAGTCTTGCTTTTTATGCCTATGCTCGCTTAACTAACTCACCATTTTATCGATTTATGATTGCGGGAATTGCTGCAATGATGGGTTATTTTTTACTGAAGCGTTGGCAAAAAGTTTTATTTAGAACGGGTGTGGCACTCATGACATTTATTGGCGTGTTTGTGTTTTTATCGGCTTGGACTATCTAATTTAATTCTCATCTATAGGTGATATATGGCGATTATTTGTCGTGACTACAAACTTCTATTTATTCAAGTCCCTGGTACTGGATGTTCATCTATTAGCGATGTTTTAATCAAAAAGTTTGGCGGTGAAAAACTTCCCAAATCTGATGTTTTATTAGCAGGTAACTATAAATTAGTAGCCGTTAAGCATAATACACTTAGTCAATTGAGGAGGTTTAATTTAATCTCTAAAACTGAACTCGATTCTTATGTAAAATTTGCGACGGTAAGAAATCCTTTTGATCGCTTTGTGACTGACTATCAAAGATGTGTTGGTCGTTGGTGGGAAGATAATTTATCTAAACAACTTCAAGATCCTAATAGTCCAGCTAATCGCTCAGGTCAACTCAATCGTTTATTATACCTGAGAACAATGCAACGCGAAATCAAGTTAGCTCGACTAGAAGGGTTTGAACAATGGTTATGGCGTAAAATTGTTTTACCTCAACGCTTTGATCAAAGGATTAATTCTGGACTTAAATCATACTTCAAAGGAAATTCTTTGTATTTCACTAAAGATGCTCTTAAAATGAATATTGCCTATCCTTATATTGAAGGTGTTGATGAGATTATCCATCATGAAGATCTTGAAGGTGATTTTAACCAAATTTTGAGAAAAATAGGAGTTAATGATTTTATTCCAATTCCGCACACAAACAAAACACCTGATAAGATACCTTATCAGGATTATTATTCTTTACAAGCCCGCAAATTTGTTGAACAGGAACTAGGAAAAGAACTTGCTATGTTTAGTTATACCTTTGAATCAAAGCCAAAAGTGTCATTAAGCCATCACTAGAATGTCACTTTGAGTAAGGGTAGGATTACCAATTAATGTAGCTAATTGTATCGGTGCAATTGCTCCATTACCATCAGAATCAAAAAATAGACTACCGTTAGTGTTGTTATAGATAAAACGATGACTTGAGGTTGTAGCGGCTGTTCCGACTCTCCATTGAGAGGTACTAATAGATGTACTGGATGAGAGTCCACCCCCAAAACCAGCAGCCGAAACAGCGATCGTATCATCAACGACAACAAAATCGGTAATCTGATTAATCCCTTCTAATTTGGCATTATAGATAAAACGATCCGCACCACTTCCACCCGTTAAACTGTCGTTACCCATTCCCCCATAAAGAAAATCGTTACTTCTGCCTCCAATTAAAGTATCATTACCATTTCCGCCATTGACGGTGACGGCACCTAAACTAAAAGTAGTTGCATCTAACCGATTGTTACTGTTTCCTCCCGTTAAATTAGCCTGTTCAATTTCACTGAGGGTATCAACTTCAGATGCGGGTGGTGGCGGCGGCGGTGGCGGTGGTGTCGTTCCACCATTGATCATTAATGACCAACTGGTGAGAGTGCCTGTATCTCCCTCGGCACCGTCAGTAATTTTCAGTTTCCAGCTACCATTGGCATCCGTGCCATCAAAATTAGAAAGACTGCCTTTTGGGCGAAATGATCCCGTAAAAGTTCCACTACCACTAGCGATGGAGGCACTTGCTTCATCATCTAAACGTGTATTGAGAAATCCTTGTCCACCGATACCCACTTCGGTAAATAACTCAATTTGGGTACCCAAAGGATTGATTAAAAACACTCTTAAATCGCTATTCCAAGTGTGATTGATGTTAATGAGAACATCGACATCACTAATATTCCCCGATACACCACTAACACTTAAGTTAGAGGTAATCGTAGAATAGTCAGCGATCGTCATAACCGTGTTTGACGTAAAAGTGTAAGCGGTTGCATTAGCGGTAATGGCAGTAGAGGTAATATTGCTAGTCGTTTTGGAGAGAGTGGTATTAGTCAGCGTATAGTTAAAATCTCCTGTTTCTATAATCTGATCAATCCCAACTCCGCCAATCAAACTATCACTACCGATTCCTCCTGTTAATCGATCATTACCTGCGCCTCCATTAACAATATTGTTACCGCTATTGCCGATCACGACATTATCATATTCATTTCCAGTGCCATTAATTGCAGCAGTGCCAATGAGGGTTAAATGATTAACATAATTTCCCAGTGTATAGTTAATCAAAGCGTGTACGGTATCGACTCCTTCGCCAGGAAGTTCAACAATTGTGTCACCGACATTATCGATGATAAAAGTGTCATCCCCTTTACCACCATAAAAAGTATCGGCACCTATTCCGCCATTAAGGGTATCATTTCCGTCGTAGCCGTAGATAATGTCATTAACACTGGTTCCTAACAAATTATTATTGTTCGAGTTGCCATATATTGTCACCATAAAATTTGTGCGTAAACGATATTTACGTTCTCCATATAAGGGTTAAAACCATGACTAGATTTAAAAAAAGATTAAATGAATCTAGATATCTATCTAGTGCCGCTTTGCTCTCATACCCACAGCAACAGCACCTATCGTTAATAAACCGACCAACATACTCGGTTCTGGAACTGAAGCAGAAGCTGTTTGAACGGGGGTAGCCAAGCTTGAAAGAGTAGTAGGATTTTGCCCTAGTCCAGTTAATCTATTTCTGCGGGCGGGGGCAACAACATCTAAATAATTTGAGGTGCGATCGCCAACTCTTAATTCATCCGTGTAAAGAGTCCGTTCACCATTGCCCGGTTCACCATTGTAAGCACCGATTTTCCAATCCCCCAATGTTGAAACAGAAGGAGGCAGTAATCTTACAGCTTCATTAATGTATAGTTTGTCATTCTTCCACAATTTAAAACGGGCTTGAGTTGGGTCACCTGACAAGTTGAGATACATGACAAAATCTTGCCACTGGTTAGGTTGTGAGGGCATGATAAATACTTTTTTCTCAAAAAGATGTCGTCCAGTTGAGTCAGTAGAAAGATAGCCATAAAGGTCATACTTGATGCTGGTGCCATCAACACTGGGCAATAGTGCATGAATTGGTGAGCCAACTTTGGGTGTAATTGTACCATCTGGCTTTTTAATCAGATTATTACAGTTAGCTCCATTCGGATTTTGCCAACAAGTATTTTGAAACCCCATTTGTTGAGTGATGGTATAAGATTCTCTGCCTGGTATATTATGGTTACTCGGCAAAAACATACTCCAACCGATCCAATATTCTTCACCTGCTCTTAACGTTCCACCCCCTACAACTAACTCACTTCGTTCATCACAATTTTCTAAATGATGCTTAACTGCATTTCCAGACCTTCCCCCTGGAGATGGCACAATATCAAACAGACTATTGTCGATATAGGATTGGCTAGTACTACAGGTTTTGTCCTGATATTGTCGGCTAACTCCATTGTAATTTCCACTCTCAAAATCATATTGTCTAATAATAACTGCTTCTGAGGGAGTGCTAATTAAGGTAAATGGTAAAGCACTAATACTAATAGCTAATTTGGATAGCAACTCATTACAAAATTTCACACCAATAGGATTCTGCTGCGGATGATTGATCATTTAATTGTTCCTTGAAATTTACATTTTTACCAAGATAATAACCATTGCTCTTAAATGGTCACGAGAAAAACTACTAAGTTTTCATATAATCTGCGGAAGGCTCCGAGAAAACACGGAATCAGTCACTTAAGCCTATTAAAAATTAATAGGCTAATAAGTAATCTACACAGAGAAAATGTATAAAACAAGAACTGAGGCTAAACTAGAGCAATCTCTGACCTGATTAATGAGCACATTTAAAGACTTTTACGGCTTTTGATTCGTTCTTATCTCCATGTTTGTACTTAGTAGAAATTAACACCCAAAAGTTAAATATTGAAGTATGAATTCAAGACTCAGTGAAAATACAAAAAATAGTTAAAAAGTCAAATATTTTTGAAGGAAGTCAACAATTTGTATCAAAAATGGATTATCAATAAAATTAGCTTATGTGCCAATCTAAGTAACCGTATTTTACGCCTTTTAAGCCCGTAATTTTGTCTAAAAATCTGTTTCTTTGTTCTAATTAACAATTTTAACCTTTATTAAATTAGTAAACAATTATGCAATTTATCGAAACAAAACTCAAAGGAGCTTTCATCATCGACTTAGAACCACGACCTGATCATCGAGGTTTTTTCGCTCGTACTTTTTGCGCTCAAGAGTTAGAAAATCACGGTTTAAAGTCAGCGATCGCACAATGCAACCTGTCCTTTAACTACCGCAAAGGCACACTCAGAGGAATGCACTACCAAACTTTTCCCGCAACTGAGACGAAATTGATTCGTTGTACTCAAGGTGCGATTTATGATGTCATCGTCGATATGCGTTCTGAATCTCCCACCTTTCTACAGCATATCGGAGTCGAACTAACGGCAGAAAACCGAAGTGCGCTTTATGTACCCGAAATGTTCGCTCATGGTTATCAAGCTTTAACGGATGGTGCTGAAGTTCTCTATCAAGTTAGTGAATTTTATACCCCAGGATGTGAACGAGGACTACGTTATGACGATCCACTTTTAGGCATTCAATGGCCTTTAAGAGTCAGTGAAATTTCTGCTAAAGATGCCGCTTGGCCAATACTCCAAAAAATTACAGTAGGTGTTTAATCATGATTATTATTGATAATATGCTTGCTTTTCGCGCCGCATCGGGTAACCCGATTAAAGTTGGCATGATTGGCGCAGGCTTTATGGGTCGCGGGATTGCCAATCAGATCATTAACTCAGTCCCCGGCATGAAATTAGTCGCCATTGCTAATCGAAATCTCGAAGGAGCAAAACGAGCCTATACAGAAACAGGGATAGAAGATATTCAAACCGTCAACACCCTGATCGATTTAGAAACAGCGATCGCATCTGACCATTACGCCATCACCGATGATGCGATGTTATTGTGTCAAGCCGAGCAAATTGATGCCTTAATCGAAGTCACAGGAACAATTGAGTATGCGGCACATATCGTCATGAAAGCGATCGCCCACCGCAAACATATTATCCTAATGAATGCAGAACTCGATGGCACAATTGGCCCCATTCTCAAAGTATATGCCGATCGCGCTGGTGTGATTCTCAGTGCTTGTGATGGAGATCAACCCGGTGTACAAATGAATCTCTATCGTTTTGTCAAAAGTATCGGACTCACTCCCCTACTCTGTGGCAATATCAAAGGATTACAAGACCCCTATCGCAACCCTACCACTCAAGAAGGCTTTGCGAAACGTTGGGGACAAAAAGCTCATATGGTAACCAGTTTCGCCGATGGGACAAAAATTTCTTTTGAACAGGCAATTGTGGCGAATGCAACTAATATGACAGTCGCCAAACGAGGGATGCTAGGCTATGAATACAAAGGTCATGTTGATGAAATGACCTCAATGTATGATGTTGAACAGCTTAAAGAATTAGGCGGTATTGTTGATTATGTCGTCGGTTCTCAACCAGGGCCGGGTGTATTTGTCTTTGCCACCCATGACGACCCCAAACAACGCCATTATCTCAATCTATACAAACTTGGAGAAGGGCCACTTTATAGCTTTTATACCCCCTATCATCTGTGTCATTTTGAAGTTCCTCTTTCTGTAGCGCGGGCGGTCTTATTGCAAGATGCAGTGATGTCGCCTCTTGCAGGGCCAAAAGTAGATGTAGTAACCACCGCCAAAATTAACCTTAAAGCAGGTGATGTTCTTGATGGCATTGGTTTTTACATGACTTATGGGCAATGTGAAAATTCAGAAATCGTTCAAACTCAAAATTTGCTACCAATGGGATTAGCCGAAGGATGTCGTCTCAAACGTGATTTAGACAGAGATCAAGTTCTTACCTACGACGATGTAGAACTTCCTCAAGGACGACTCTGCGACCAATTACGCGCTGAACAAAACGCTTACTTTTTCCCTGCCAAAAATTTAGTTTTAGTCAAATAACGAGGAAAATCGATCGTGTTAATTGATGCCCTGACTTTATCAGATGATTCTCTAATTGTCTGCGATATCTGCATTGTTGGAGCAGGAGCCGCAGGAATTACCCTTGCTAGAGAATTTATTAATCAACCTGAGCAAGTTTGTTTACTCGAAAGTGGAGGTTTTGAGCATGAGGAAACCACTCAAGATCTTTATGCGGGTAAAAATATTGGTGATGCCTATTTTCCGCTAAAAGAGACTCGTTCACGTTCTTTAGGGGGTTCCACTAATCTTTGGGGTGGTTGGAGTCGTCCTCTTGATGACATCGATTTTCAAGATCGCCCTTGGATGAATTATAGTAGCTGGCCCATTACAAAAACTGAACTGATTCCCTACTATGAACGCGCTCAAGAAGTGTCGGGACTTGGCTCATTTGCCTATAATTTTAGTTATTGGAAAGATGCACTCTTAATTTTAGGCTGTCACTGTCCTAACTTCAAGGAAGATATAGAAACGAACATTTGGCAAATTATTCCACCGAACCGTTTACGTTTTGGAGAAGTTTACCGAAATGAACTTGAACAGGCTAAAAATGTTACAACTTATCTTCATGCTAATGTTTTAGAAATTGAAACGAACGATAGTGCAAGAGAAGTTCAACAACTACGGATAGGCTGTCTCAACGGGAAAAAATTTACAGTTCAAGCTAAAGTTTTTATTCTGGCAGTCGGTGGTATTGAAAACCCCCGTTTACTCCTAGCATCTAATCAAGTTCAGAAAAATGGTTTAGGGAATCAACATGATTTAGTGGGACGTTTCTTTATGGAACATCCCTATTTAAATTCAGGAAAAATTTACTTTGCTCAACCTCCCATTCTATACACTCAGCAAAATATCCAAATCGGTAAGACGTTTTTAGCGACTGCTTTAGGGTTATCCGAAAAAAGACAAGAAAGTGAGCAAGTTCTTAATTTTAGTACAAGATTACTCAGTGTTCTTCCCGACTGGGTGGAAGCGATTAACAGCCTAAAGTATAAATTACAACGCAAACATGAAGCCATCCATCAAGCTTTCCCATCGATCACTGAAATCTGCCGTTATAAGAGTAATACTTCTGTTCTAGAAGATTTGAAAACAATCATCACGAATCTCGATCAAGTTTCTGCAAGAGCTTATCACAAGTTGTTCAACAAATCCTTCTATTCTGGACAATCCAACTTTTACGAAACTCATTTAATCGCAGAACAAGAACCTAACCCTGATAGTCGAATAACTCTCAGTTCTGAGCGAGATCAATTAGGTATGAATCGGACTCAACTCGACTGGCGTTTAAGCTCACTCGATAAATATACAATTAAACGCTCACAGCAAATCCTCGCCGATGAGTTAGCGCGTTCTGGTTTAGGACAACTTGAAATCGAAGAGAGTGACGAAATTTGGTCAAAGGTTCAAGGTTCCTACCACCATATGGGAACAACCCGCATGAGTCTTAACCCGAAACAGGGCGTAGTTGATGAAAATTGTTTAGTTCATGGCATTAGCAATCTTTATGTTGCAGGAAGCTCGGTTTTTCCGACCAGTGGGCTTTCTAATCCAACACTAACGATCGTTGCTTTAGCGATTCGTCTTGCTGATCATCTTAAAACAAAAGCGACTCAACCTATAAATCTTACTGAACAACGTCTACTCAAAATATAAGTTGCCTAATATCCAATGAATACTATTTTGACCAGATTTAGAGTGATGGTTGGTTTAGGACTATCACTCTTAACTGTTTTATTTTTTAATGTAAATGTTGCTTTAGCGCATATTCCCCATGATGTGGTGATTGATACTAAACTATCACCAAACTATGCTCAAGATCGAACCCTCTATCATATAACTCAACTGGGAATTCAGACATGGGGCAATTTATTTAAGTCAGAGGATAAAGGTAAAAGCTGGCAACGAATCGAAGACGGTTTAGATAATCAATATAAATTATCTTCGTTGGATATTTCTGCTCAATCACCAGAGACTTTATTATTATCCTCTTTAGGCGATGGAATTTATCTATCTAAAAATCATGGTAGCACATGGCAAAAAGTTAATAGTGGTTTAGAAAACTTAAATATTAAAAAAGTTTTGATTTCACCCCATTCGTCTAATTTAGTTTTTGCCCTTGGAACTGAAAATGGACTTTATAAAACTAAAGATGGGGGGGAAAGTTGGACTTCAGTTATTAAAGAGCAGCACATAACCGCGATCGCATATTTTCCGAATTTAGAAAATCAGGTTGTTATCGGTGATGGTCAAGGCCAAATTTCTTTATCGAAAGATTTCGGCGAAACTTGGCAACCCTTGGCTCATTTTAATAATAGTGGAATGATTCGAGATATCAAAATATCACCTAATTTTAATACAGATCATACTTTCTTTATTGGAACTGAAAAAGGAATATTTAAAACGATTGATGAGGGACAATCATTTATTTCAATCAATCAAGGACTAACCGATCTTTCAATTGCTAATTTAGCCTTATCACCCAATTACCAAAAAGATCAAACTCTATTTACTTCTGCTTGGAAAGACGGCATTTTTCAATCTAATGATGGTGGACTAAGTTGGCAAAAGTCAAATCAAGGTTTACAAACGGTTGAACAAGCAACGTCTTGGAATAATCCAAACTTTTCTCAAATCTCTATTTCTCCGAATTTTGTTAAAGATCGAACTATTTTTGTAGCTGGTTTTGATGGATTGTTTAAAACAACTAATAGCGGAAAAAATTGGCAGGATACAAATATTGCTGTTTCGGTCGCTAATAATATTCACCATATCGCCCTATCGTCCAATTTTGCGAATGATCAGACACTAGCGATAAATACCTTATTTAATGCGCCTTATATTAGCCACGATCAAGGAAAAACTTGGCAAAGTATTGAGCGTGGAGTGCAGTTAGATGCACTTCTTAAACAACATTTAATTACTAATATTATCTCCTTAGCTTTTTCTCCAAATTATCGCTATGATCATACACTATTAGCCAGTACTTGGGGTAGTCTTTTTAAAACAACTGATCAAGGTAAACACTGGAAAAAACTTTGGGTACCCAAACATCTAAGAGCAGATTCATATCTGACTATATCTCCTCATTTCGGGGTCGATCAAACCCTTTATTTAACAACTTTTGAAGGAGATATTTTACGTTCAACCGATGGAGGTGAAAACTTTTCTGCAATTGGAAAACTAACTGGAAAAGCAATACAGCCACCTTCATTAGCGATATCGCCTAATTTTTCAGTCGATCAAACACTTTATTTAGGAGGTTTTACAGGTGGAATCAATCAATCAGTTGATGGAGGTGTAACTTGGCACTCAGTTACTAAAATACTTGAGATTGAGGGAGCTAGTAAAAAATTAGTCATTTCACCCAATTATCAAAATGACCAAACAGTATTTGCTGGAACCTCTAAAGGGCTTTTTATAACTCATGATCAAGGTAAAATTTGGGAAAAGCTAGAAAATAAAGCTTATTCTCAAGAGAGTAATGTTGAAGATATTGTCATATCATCTAATTATCAAAAAGATCAAACTTTTTTGATTAATCTCAAAGGACAAGGTTTGTTTAAAACAATTGATGGTGGACAAACTTTTACAAAAATTCATCAAGCATTCTATGGTTCGATTGAATTATCCCCGTCTTATGCTGTTGATCAAACGATTTATGGTTCAACTAATATGGAGTTAATCAAATCAATAGATGGCGGTCTAACATGGCAAACTCTTCCAATTAATTTCAAAAAATATAATGGGTTGGATCTTCTGTATTACATCATCACCAATACAACAGAGCGAAAAATCATTTTTACTTTATTGGTGGCACTGTTTAGTTATTTACTTTGGAAATTTATAAAACTGAGTCGAAAAATTTTCTTTAGGAAATCATCTCATCAAGTCGTTTTGTCTTAATCAACTAAGAGGAGTGTTTAAAATGCCTAATATTCGGATCGAAGCTGAAGACATGAACTTGTCTGGAGCTTATCATCTTGAGTCAGGAAGCTTTGCATCAGGTGGTCAATTTATTAGTCTAGTAGGAGGAAGCATTACAGAAAACGGAACAGCATCTACTATTTTTACGGGTGCGACAGGTCTTTATAATATTGCTATCAGTTATTTTGATGAAGCTGATGGCAAAAGCCAACTTAAATTTTATAAGCAAAATGTACAGATTAAATCTTTGCTTTTGGATCAACTTCGAGAAAGTACGCTTGCTAATCAACAGTCACGAACCTATGAAGTGATAGGGAATCGCATTTCTTTAAAAGCAGGAGATGTTCTTAAAATACAAGGTTTTGAAAACCAAGGAGAACCCGCAAGAATCGATTATATTGAATTGATTCCCGTTGTCCCTAATCCAGTTGTGGGAACCAATGCTAACGATACCTTAAGAGGTGATTTTCAAAATAATACTCTTTCAGGTAGAGCAGGAAATGATACCCTTAAAGCTGGAAAAGGAAATGATATCCTTAATGGTGAATCGGGGATTGATACAGCGGATTATAGTGAGCTATCTAACGGAATTATTGTCAATTTAAGTACGCGAATCGTTCTTAAACCATTATTTGGTACAAATGTTCCTAAAATCATGCCGTTGGGTGATTCAATTACTGCGGGACAACACACCGTTTCCCCGACTCCTGGAGGCTATCGAATTCAATTATGGAATAATTTTGTATCTAATGGAATCACGGTCGATTTTGTTGGTTCACAGTTAAATGGGCCTAGTCAGTTAGGAGATAAAAATCATGAAGGACACCCAGGGTATACGATCGATCAGATTAATAGTTTAATCAATAGTGGCATCCTCAACACCTATCGACCAAGTATTGTTACGCTAATGATTGGCACTAATGATATTTTAACTAGCAAATCTCTGACGGAAATGTATGGAGATTTGAGCAATTTAATTGATCGAATTACCAATCTCTCCCCTTCAACTCAAGTTTTAATTTCATCAATTAGTCCAATTAATCCAGCAACTAGAGGACAGATAGCCGCCAATAAAGTCAGAAATTTTAATCTGATGATTCCAGACTTAGTTAGGGATAAAGCGGAGGTGGGAAAAAAAGTAACGTTTGTCAATGCAGGTGGTAGCCTAAGTTTAAGCGATATGGTGTCGGATGGCTTCCATCCTAGCGCAACAGGCTATCAAAAATTCGGGAATGAATGGTACAAAGCTCTTGTACCTAAAGATACTCTGATTGGCATTGAAAACATTGTTGGTACAGATTATGATGATGTACTCATCAATGGAAATAGCATAAATAGACTTACTGGTGGCGATGGCGATGATATTTTTGCCTACAATCGATCAAGCGACGGCAATGACACGATTACCGATTTTAATCCTACAGATGATCTTTTTCGGATTAGTGCATCTGGTTTCGGCGGTGGTTTACAAGCGGGTGTAGCTCTAAAAACAACGGCTTCTTCAACAGGTACCTTTGTCAGTAGTAGGACACCAATTTCAATTGGTAATAATGCTAATTTCCTTTATGACACTGATCAAGGTCTACTCAGTTTTGATGTTGATGGACTGGGTTCACAAGTTGCTCGTAAAATTGCTACTCTAACGGGTTTACCCTCACTTAGTGTCAATGATTTTTTGATTGCTTAATTTCAATTAGTTTATAGGA
This sequence comes from Chroococcus sp. FPU101, assembly GCF_017312365.1. GTDB lineage: Bacteria > Cyanobacteriota > Cyanobacteriia > Cyanobacteriales > Microcystaceae > Chroococcus. The sequence goes on along the minus strand of NZ_BLJI01000010.1, from coordinate 13,444 downwards.
ATAAACTTTATTATTGTTTCCTAACTCTTAACCCCTTTTTATCTCAAAATACTAAATATTATGTCGCTATCCTTGCTTCATCAAAAAGAAACAATTTTAATTGAATTAGTAGGATGGATACCCAAAAAACCTGGAATAATATTGCGAAATTGGCTTTATCGTTATCTTTTTGCTAGGATGGGAAACTCGATTCGTATTGAATCTGCTGTAGAATTTACTCAACCTCGTTATCTTGAAATAGGGAGTAAGGTTAATATTGCCCGTCATGCTTATATTAGTACTGCTCCTCTCAATAAAACTGAAGTTGGTAATAATCGCATTTATCTTGAAGATGGCGTGAAAATTGGCTGCGATGTTCATATCAAATGTCATGGCCGAAATAGTACTATCTACCTTAGAAAAAAAGCTATTTTGGATCGAGGTGTTGATATCAGATCTCTTGATAATGGCTTAATTGATATTGGTCAAGGTACTTATATCGGCCCCTATGTTTGTATTGCAGGGCCAGGCCCAATTAAAATCGGAAATAATTGTTTAATTGCTTCACAATCAGGTATTTATGGAAATAATCATCGTTATAATGATCCTAACCGCACTATTTTTGAACAAGGTATTATTTGTCAAGGAATTACTATTGAGGATGATTGTTGGCTAGGAAGCGGTGTAAAAGTTTTGGATGGCGTTACGATCCGTCAAGGAAGTGTCATCGGTGCAGGAGCCGTTGTAACAAAAAATATTCCTGCTTATTCAATAGCAATGGGTGTCCCTGCTCAAGTAATTTCTAAACGGATTAATACATTATTAGAACCTATTTAAATTTAATTTTTTCTTAGACAAGTATTTCAAAACCACAGGAAGAACATGAAAATATGCTATTTTATTCAAAGTCATAAAACTCCAGAACAAATTGTTAGATTAGTCAAAAATATTCAAGGTAATAGTAATAATTATCACATTATTATCAGTCACGATTTTAGTAGTTCTACTCTAGATGTAACGGCTTTTAATAATTTATCCAATATCAATATTATTAGAAGAAATAAGCCTGCAAGACGAGGTGATTCTTCAATTCTGAATATTTATATTCAAGTCATTGACTATTTATTACAGAATCAAATAAACTTTGATTGGTTAGTGACTCTATCAGGACAAGATTACCCAATTCAACCGCTCTATAAACTTGAAAATTTGCTCAAAACAACTCAATATGATGGATTTTTGAATTATTATGATTTTACGGACTCAGAACGACCTTTAGAAAAAAGAAAAGATGCTATTAAACGCTATACAAGTCAATATATTAGTCTACCTTATTGGAGTAAACCATTACTCAATCGACTATCGAAAGTTGAAAGATTTATTCCTTTATTAAAAGTACAGGCTTATTGTAATATGATCGGCATCAAATCGTGGTCAACTCCTTTTAATAATAACTTTATTCCTTATCGGGGCTATTATTGGAATACTCTTTCTAAAGACTGTATAATCTATTTTAGAAATTTCTTAATAAGTCATCCGAAAATACTAAAATACTATCAAAAAACATTAGCACCTGAAGAGTCGATTATTGCGACCGTTTTAGTCAATAGCAAAATTTTTAATCTGTCTCAAAATTCTATACAATATGCTAACTTTCCTTTAGGTTTGCGTGGTTTTGCTGCTGATGTTCTTTTTAAAGATTTAGCTAATATTGTTCGGCAAAACTACTTTTTTGCCAGAAAGTTTGATTTAGATAAGAATCCACAAATTTTTGATTTTATTGATAATGAGTTGTTACTTACATCTAAAAAGTAACACCATGAAAGACGAAGTAGCGTAAGTGAGAGGTGCAGTAATAACAACTGCACCACAAAACCCATCGGTAATAACCTTTTTTTAATTTTCTCAAATTTTTTTAGCCATGAGGTACTATTTCATGATTTCTCAAAATAAATTGTTTTCAACTTCTATACTCTTGTTATCATTAGCATTGCCCTTACCAGCTTTGGCTCAACAACAAACAATTAGTGCGATTTCTCAACCCGTAGAAGTCAAAAGAGTATTAGATCCAAGTGAATATACATTAGGTTCGGGCGATCGCCTACGAATTGATATTTTTCAAGCAAAAGACTATAGCGGTGAATATGCAATTGTTTCTGATGGAACTATAACCTTACCCCTGCTTGGTAATATTAAAGTTAAAGGGTTAACCATCGCACAAACGACAAATCTCCTAAAACGCAAATATGCTGATTATCTCAAAGTCTCTGTTGTTACAGTGATTTTGAGTCAACCCCGTCCTTTGAAAATTGCGATCGCTGGAGAAATAGATCGTCCTGGTTCTTATGAAGTTGCTTTAAAAGACGATTTACAGTATCCCTCAGTCAGTGATCTCATGGAATTAGCGGGGGGCATCACCACAGCAGCCGATGTTCGTCAAGTCCAAATTCGCCGAGTCATTAGCGGCAAAAACGAAGTATTAACGGCTAATTTGTGGGATTTTATTCAACAAGGTAACAAAGACGAAGATTTAACCCTCCAAGATGGCGACACAATTTATGTCCCAACGGTAGACCAAATAAATGTTGCTGAAACACCGATGTTGGCGAGTGCTAATTTTGGCATACAACCCGTTGAGTCTCTTAATGTTGCTGTTGTCGGTGAAGTTTATCGCCCAGGGACTCATAAAATCGAATCAAAACTAGATAAAGAAAATCCTCAGTCTACTTTACCCAGACTTAGTGAGGCGATTACTCAAGCAGGAGGTATTAAACCTCTTGCAGATGTACGCAATGTTGAAGTACACCGCTTGACTCGAACAGGTACTCAACAAGTGATTAATGTTAATTTATGGGAAATGTTACAGTCAGGCGATACCAATAAAGATGTTGTTTTACAAAAAGGGGATACAATTATTATTCCTAAAGCCGACAAACTCGATTCATCTGAAGTCAGTACACTTTCGAGCGCAACTTTCGCACCAGCAACAATTCGCGTTAATGTAGTCGGTGAAGTGAAAAAACCTGGCCCGATTGATGTTCCGCCTAATACTCCGCTTAATAATGCCATTTTAGCGGCGGGTGGCTTTGATATGGAACGGGCTGACGTTCAAACGGTTGATTTAATCCGTCTTAATCCTGATGGTACGGTTTCTAAACAAAAAATTCGGATCGATTTAGCTAAAGATATTAGTGATGCCAATAATCCAACTTTGCAAAATGAAGATGTGATTATGGTTGAACGTTCCAGACAAACCACCGCCAGCGATCGCATACAAACCATCTTAAAACCTTTTGGCTCGATCTTTTCTATCTTCAGATTCTTTGCTTTTTAAATAATGTATCATCAAAAGTATTGGTCTGTTATTGATCAACGGTAACAGACTCAATTGTTGATGAACAGAAAAGCTGTTTTATTAAATCTTAATCCACCGAAGCGATCACTTACTTGATTGATAAGATTTTTCCAATCTTACCCAGATTTGAATAATATTTTTGTTAGTCTATTCAGAACAAGGACGCTGATTGCTCATTCGACACGTCGGAAATTTTTTATTATGATAGCACGGATAAATGTTTTGAATAAGAGATCACCCGGAAGACCCCGTAGCGAAAAATCACATCAAGCTATGTTACTAGCAACTTTAGAACTCCTAGCTGAAGTTGGTTTTGATGGGATGAGTATTGACGCGATCGCCGCCCGTGCTAAAGTTGGAAAAACGACGATTTATCGACGCTATACCAATAAAGAAGAATTAGTAGCTGATGCCCTAGACAAATTTCCAGAAGAAATCATTATTCCTGATACGGGTACACTCTGGGGAGATCTTGAGGCTTTAATCCAAAATATAGCACAAATTACCCTTAATCCTTTAGGGCGGCAAATTGTGGCGATGATTATTAGTCATACCTCGACTAATCCTCAGTTTGCTCAAATCTACTGGACAAAATATCTACAACCTCGACGAGAAGCGTTTGTGGCTGTGATCGAACGCGCTAAGGCTAGAAGGGAAGTTCGAGAAAATTTAGATCCTTTGTTAGCTTTTGATTCGATTAGTGGCATGATGCTTTATACACTGGTTTTCCCCGTCTCATCTGAGTCATGGGAAAACTATAGCCGTCGAGCTTTGCGGCTTGTCCTTGGAATCACACCAACTCATAACACTAACTCATAATTTAACTGGGGTGCTAGGATTCGAACCTAGGAATGGCGGGACCAAAACCCGCTGCCTTACCGCTTGGCTACACCCCAATGCTCACGCCTCACTTATAATAACAATAATTCCCCCCTAGTTGTCAAGTGTTTTTTATTGAATATCAAAGAAATAACCTACAAAACTTGGTTAGGCATTGATCCAGGTTTAGCGATTCTTGGATGGGCTATCCTACAAGATCAAGGGTCATTAACGCCTTGTCTAGTCGATTATGGTACGATCGAAACTTCAAAGACTTTATCTACCCCTCAACGGTTAGTCGAGATTGAAAAAGATTTGATTTGGTTGGTTCGCAATTTTCAACCTGATGGAATTGCAATCGAAATGCCTTTTTTTAACCGACAGATTAAAGCAGCAGGTGGAGTAATCCAAGCACTAGGTATCGTCAGTCTAGTCAGTTACCGCGAAGGCAATATCGAACCGATTTTTTTACATCAATCTAGCTGGAAATGTCATTTAGGCAATGGTAGGGCTAGTAAACAAGAAGTTGGCGAAATGGTACAGCGTCTTTTTGATCTAAAAAAATTGCCGATTAATGATAGTGTAGATGCGATCGCTATTGCCTATGCAGGTTTATCTGGCGTGAGAAACGAAATACAATAAAAAAGGTGGGCTGATCCCCACCTTCATTTAACTACAATAATCTAAAATTCTAGCCTCTTTGCTGAAACACAGGCTTTTTGCTACCAGAATAGCGATTCGGTTTATTGTTAGAATACTTACCGCCACCTTTAGTTAGTACAGGTTTGGGGGATCCCGATGCTGGAACATCCCAATCACTCTGCATCCATGCTGGGCTATTTTGATCATAGATCATTTGTAAAGCAGCAGCAGCGATCGCTAAGGGATCATATTCTTCACTTAGATCCCGCACCAGAGGTAAGAAAGAAGCCATTCTTTCCCCTGCTAGAGTTTCTTTGATTTGAGTTTGTAATTTATCTAGGCGTTTTGCTTCAACTTCAGAACGACTCGGAATTTGAGTCACTTCTAAACGCTGTTTTAGACGATATTCAATTTGTTTGAGCATCCGACGGTCAATCGGTTCAAGCAAAGAAATTGCGATCCCAGTATTGCCAGCGCGTCCTGTTCGTCCAATACGGTGAATGTAGGTTTCGGTGTTGTCGGGTAAGTCGTAGTTAATGACATGGGTCATGTGTTCTACATCTAAGCCCCGCGCTGCGATATCAGTGGCGACTACTAGCTTAATTTTGCCATCTCGAAAACGTTGGACTAAACGTTCTCTTTGAGATTGGGTCAAGTTGCCGTGATATTCATCGACACTATGCCCTGATTCTTGCAGTTTACTGGTCAATTCGGCAGCAGTTTGTTTTGTCCGAACGAAGATTAGGGCTGATTCAGGATTTTCGATTTCTAAAATCGGTTGTAGGGCTTTTAGCTTTGACCAACCCCGAGGCACGAAATAAAGACGTTGCTCGATTTTCGAGGGCGCGACTTGTGGCGGGGTGATGGTAACGGTGATGGGAGATTTAAGGAATTGATTAATTAAATCTCGAATCTCACGAGGCATTGTGGCACTGAAACAAGTCGTTTGACGCTGTTCAGGGGTTTGTTGCATGATTTTTTTCACGTCGTCGATAAAGCCCATGCTTAACATTTCGTCAGCTTCATCAAGAACGACCCAACGGAGTTGATCTAGGTTTAGTTTTCTCCGTTCTAATAAATCAATAATGCGACCTGGTGTCCCGACAACAATTTGCACGCCTTTTTCTAAGCTACGGATTTGGCGTTCCATCGATTGACCACCACAAACGGTTAGAATGTAGAGCCGTCTTTCGTTGGAAAAATCTTTGATAGCTGTGGCGACTTGTTGCGCTAGTTCACGAGTCGGAGTGAGAATAAGAGCCTGGACTGATGGGTTTTTGGTGTCTATTCCATCTAGGATAGGCAGAGAATAAGCTGCTGTTTTACCGGTTCCTGTCTGTGATTGCCCAACAATATCATGTCCAGCTAAGACTAAGGGAATCGATTTAACTTGAATTTCTGTAGGCTCAGTAAATCCGATTTCTTCTAGTAATTGAGTACGGTTTTCTGAGAGTCCTAATTCAGCAAAAGTTGTCGTCATAAGTATGATTTTGGTTTAAGGTTTACGTTAATGGGTTTCTGAATTTTTGAGGAAAAACGACCGTATAAAACGGTTGAAAATCAAAAAAAGTAGGATGCTATTTTAAGTTTCTATAAGAATTTCTCCGTATAAATCATAAACATCTGCATCAGTAATTTTGACTGGAATAATTGAACCCAGATAAGCTTCCCCAGTAACGTAAACCAATCCGTCCACTTCAGGCGCAAAACGTCCTGAACGACCAACTAATTCACCTGTTTGGGGGTTTTCTTGCTCAATTAATACATCAACAACTTGACCAATACAAGCTCTATTTTTCTTTAGAGAAATCGGTTGTTGAACCTGCATTAAAATGTCTCGTCGTTCTTCCATAATGTCCTGGGGAACTTGATTTGGCATCTTATAAGCCGTTGTTTCCTCTTCTTTTGAAAAGGTGAACACTCCAACATGATCAAATTCATGGCGTTGGACAAATTCAACCAAGTGGTTAAAATGTTCGTCAGTTTCCCCAGGAAAACCAACGATAAATGTTGTCCTTAATATCGCTTCTGGAATGGCTTCTTTAATTCGTTCGATGATGCCATCGTTTACCCGTCCCTGCCAAGGGCGATTCATTGCCTTTAAGATGTCAGGATGGGAATGCTGTAAGGGAAGATCTAAGTAGGGTATCACATTTGGCGTATTTTTAATCGCCTCAATGACTTTTGGTGTCAACCCCGTTGGATAAGCATAGTGTATTCGTATCCAAGGAATATCAACTTGACCTAATGCCCTTAATAATTCTGCAAGCTTTGGTTCTCCGTAAATGTCTAACCCGTAATTAGTGGTGATCTGAGAGATTAAAATCAGTTCTTGTACGCCTTGCTCTGCTAATTGTTCGGCTTCGGCAACAATTGATTCTATTGTACGCGATCGTTGGTTTCCTCTTAAATGAGGAATAATACAAAAAGCGCAGCGATAATCACAACCCTCGGCTACTCTTAGATAAGCGACTCCCTCAGTTGTAGTGCGATAGCGGGGAGTACGTTCATCTGCGATGTAAGTGGGGTCGGTAGAGATTTCTTTAACTTTTTCTCCTGTTTCAACCCGTTCTACAATATCGACAATCTTATGATAGTCCCCTGTTCCAACAACAGCGACGGCTTCAGGTAATTCCTGTAAGAGTTGTTCTTGGAAATGCTGCGCCATACAGCCAGCAATAATGATCTTTTTATCCGATTCGGCTAATTCGACTAAAGTTTTTACTGACTCTTCTCTTGCGGCTTGAATAAAACTACATGTATTTACTATAACATAATCTGCTAAGTCTTCGTTAGCATCTATTGAGTAGCCCGCTTCCGCGAGTAGCCCTAACATATGCTCAGAATCGATGCGGTTTTTTTCACAACCTAAGTGAGAAATTGCAATGGTTGGCTTGTTGCCCATGCTTTAAGAAAAATGCGTAACCATTTCTATATGTTAAGACATTTTAACACATTTTGGGGAACATCAAATTTATTTGAAGAAATTATCCAAGATTGCTCAAGTTTATGTTAGCCTCGGAAAGGTCAGTTATGCCAACCCCTCATCATCTTTTAAGGCTGCTCTGGGCCCATACTCGACTAACAAGCTTAAATCACAGCTATCCCTTTGCGTGACAGCTAGTAGAGATTGTAGGCTAGATATTTATGCTGAAGTTTGAGTGGGATCGAAATAAAGCATTATCTAATCAAAGCATGGTGTGTCTTTTGAAGAATCAAAAACTGTGTTTAATGATCCTCTCTACATCGATTTTTACGCTCCCGATCACTCTATTGATGCAGATCGCCATATTATAATTGGGGAATCACAGCAAGGTCGTTTACTAATTGTTTACTATACAGAAGAGGAAATACTATTCGTTTAATCAGTGCAAGAGAAGCTACATCTAGAGAGGGAAAAGTTTATGAAAAATCTTGATACATAGATGAATGATGAACTAAGACCAGAATATGATTTACAAAGCTTACGAGTTCGTAAAGTTGGTTCAGGACGTAAAGAATCAAATCATACAGACCTAACACCAAATAATCAATCATATTTAGCTGGAAAAATAGCTGAATTTGAACAGTTTCTAGGTTTTTTTGAGCAACAATTACAAGCGTTAAAACTACGTTCTAAAATTTTTTAATGCAATTTTGATGAATTAAATCAATGGCTAAAATATTGAGATGATAAGTAGTAATGCAAAATAAGTTACATACTTAAACTCAGAAAAGGGTTAAGCTAAAAGCGAACCTAAGAGCTAAAGCAGTAATGAAATTTATTTCAGATCTAAGCCCAGAAACGATAAATATGTTAAAGAGGATCTACAAACAAAGTAAACATCATAAAGTCAGGCAAAGAGCGCATTGTATTCTTTTAAGTTTTCAAGGGTATAGTTTTGTTCAATTAATGAAAATTTTTGAAGTCAGTAGAAAGACAATGCACAACTGGATAAAAGCATGGTCAGAAAAGAAATTAGTGGGTTTATACGATGAAGCGGGTAGAGGAAGAAAACAAATCTTCAATTCTCAACAAAAAGAAGAAATTCGTTCTTGGGCTAAAGAATCGCCAAAAAATCTAAAAAATATTCTGGGTAAAATTGATAAAGAATGGGGAATTAAAGTTAGTAAAGATACCATCAAGCGAGTTTTAAAATCATTCTTGATGAGTTGGAGAAGATTAAAAAAAGGAGTAGGCGGAGAACCTGACCCAGAAGATTATCAACAAAAAAAACAAGAACTGGAACGATTAAAAAAGCTAGATATTCTAGGAGAAATTGACTTAAGATATTTTGATGAAACAGGGTTTTGCTTAGTTCCTTATGTTCCGGATGTGTGGCAGGAAAAAGGAGCAACGATCACCTTAAAAAGTCGTCAAGGACAACGGTTAAACTTATTAGGGTTAATGAATAAAAGAAATGAATTCTATCCTGATATTTTTGAAGGAAAAATTACCCGTCAAGTCGTCATTACTTATTTAGATAAGTTTAGTGAAACTTTGACTCAAAAAACAGTTATCGTTATGGACAATGCTTCCATTCATCGCAGTGCTTCTCTTGTTGAGAAATGTGCTTCTTGGCAGGAAAAGAATTTAGAGATTTTTTGGCTTCCTACTTATTCTCCTCATCTTAACTTGATTGAAACTCTTTGGCGATTCATAAAGTATCAATGGTTAGATGTGAATGCTTATCAAAATTGGATAAGTTTGGTTAATGCTGTCGAGCAAATCTTGAAAGAATTTGGTACTAAATATGTAATTAATTTTGCTTAAGTACTTAGCAATAACTTCCAAATTTCATATTTAGCTAAAAAAATTGAGAGCTTTGAGTCAGCGATTGATGAAACAGTAAGATTACTAAATTTTATGGTTTCTACACAGATATTTTTTGAACATAGCAAGAGTTTGATTAAAAGATTAAAGAGATCACAATTAACAAACGATGATTTTAAAAAAATATCAAGTTATTGAACAAAATGTAAAAAACGCTTTAAAAATTTTATCTTTTTTACGAAATTATTTTTTACATTATTTTATTAATAGTTTATTAATCAATGCAGTTTTGAAAAATGGTGAGCATAATTATAGCTAGGCAATGAAAATTAAAAGTAAATCTTTTTGAGACAATCAAAAATTTAAAAGTGAGTTTAACAAAATAGATAAAGATGATTAATTAGATATTCAAGAAATTCTCAATGATTGTTACAAAATAATTCTCGATTTTTATAGGAAGCTTAACGAACAATTAAAAAAAATTTATAAAGATGAATTGGAGAAACTAGATCAAATTGTTGAATATTGCTCATTTTTTACTGCTACAGAGTGAGTAGCGATCGCCCTACCCCAGACCAGATCTTTGTTTTTGTGTTCCGAATTCAGTGTATAATGGGCAATTGGCCAACAAATACAGATGTCAGAAAGGTAAACATAGATCCAGTGGACTTGCTCAAAATCTTCAATACAGCCCATCCGATTATCGGAGTCGTTCATCTGTGGCCTTTACCAACGTCTGCCCGTTGGGGAGGCAGTCTTAAAGCAGTGATTGAACGGGCGGAACAAGAGGCAACTGCTTTAGCTGCGGGCGGTGTAGATGGTATTATTATCGAAAATTTTTTTGATGCCCCTTTTACCAAATCTCAAGTTGATCCAGTCGTTGTCAGTGCCATGACTTTGATTGTAGATCGAATCAAAAATTTAGTGGTTTTACCGATCGGGATTAATGTACTGCGTAATGATGCAAGAAGTGGCATGGCGATCGCTTCTTGTGTCAATGCTCAATTTATTCGGGTTAATGTTCTAACAGGGGTCATGGCGACCGATCAGGGGATTATCGAAGGGCAAGCTTACGAATTATTGCGTTATCGTCGAGAATTAGGCTGTAATGTCGGAATTTTAGCAGATGTCTTGGTGAAACACGCCCGACCTTTAGGAACGCCGAATTTAACGACTGCTGTACAAGATACCATTGAAAGAGGACTCGCTGATGGTGTAATCTTATCAGGTTGGTCAACGGGTAGCCCACCGAGTTTAGAAGATTTAGAATTGGCGACGGCAGCTGCTAAAGGCACACCCGTTTTTATCGGCAGTGGTGCGAGTTGGGAAAATGTAGGTAGTTTGATGCAAGCAGCCGATGGTGTCATTGTTGCCAGTTCCCTCAAACGTCAGGGCAAAATTACAGAACCCGTCGATCCGATCCGAGTCGCGCAGTTTGTCGAAGCCGCTAGACAAGTCAGTGAAGCGAAAGAACAAGCAAAAACTTTACAATCACTGAAAGTCAAGCGTTAAAAAATTGATTGAAATCTCAGAAAACGTTTACATAACTTTCGCACTCTCAATAGACAGTAACGAGAAAAGTCTTATTGGATAAGGGGATCAAGCAAAAAAGGACGAGAACAAATCAAAGAAAGATTACGAAATGTTAATTAGTTTTTAAGAATCGAGACATTGGGTGCCTCTAACTTTTATCTTCAGATATCGATTAGCCAAGAATACTCAAGGTTAATCGAGTCATAAGAAAGTCATTTTGTTTATATTCAAGGAGAGCTCAATGCTTGACGCTTTTTCCAGAGCAGTTTTAACTGCTGACAGCAAAACTTCCGCCATCGGTGGACAAGAACTAGCCAACCTCAGAAAATTTATTGCTGATGGTAACAAACGTTTAGACGCTGTTAACGCTATTGCTAGCAACGCAAGCTGTATCGTTTCTGACTCCGTAGCTGGAATGATCTGCGAAAACCAAGGCTTAATTCAAGCTGGTGGTAACTGCTACCCCAACCGTCGTATGGCTGCTTGCTTACGCGATGCCGAAATCATCCTACGCTATGTAACCTACGCTTTATTATCAGGTGATGCGTCTGTATTAGATGATCGTTGCTTAAATGGTCTTAAAGAAACCTACGTTGCTTTAGGTGTACCCCTTCAGTCTACTGCTCGTGCTGTTGGCATCATGAAAGCTTGTGCTGTTGCTCACATCAACAACACCTCTGAACGGAAAATGGAAATGATTCAAGGTGACTGCTCTGCTATCACTGCTGAAGCGGCTAGCTACTTTGATCGCGTTATTTCCGTTCTTAGCTAAGTTATCCCTTTAACAATAAAGTCAATTACTTTGTGATCCATTCGGAGATATCGAAATTATGAAATCTGTTGCTACGACCACTGTTGCTGCGGCTGACTCAGCCGGACGTTTTCCCACCCAATCGGATTTAGAGTCCGTACAAGGAAGTTTACAGCGCGCTAATGCTCGTTTAGAAGCGGCTGAAAAACTCGCTGCTGGTCTCGAAAACGTAACCAGAGAAGCTGGAGATACTGTTTTCAAAAAGTTCCCCTACTTAAGAGAAGCAGGTCAAGCTGGTGAAAACCAAACTAAAGTTGACAAATGCTACCGCGATATCAAACACTACCTACGTCTGATCAACTACAGCTTAGTTGTTGGTGGTACAGGTCCTCTTGATGAGTGGGGTATTGCTGGTCAACGTGAAGTTTACCGCGCTTTAAACCTACCTACTGCTCCTTATGTAGCTGCTATGGAATACACTCGCGATCGCGCTTGCGCTCCTCGTGATATGTCTTCTCAAGCTCTAGTTGAGTTCCGTTCTTACTTAGACTATTTGATCAATTCCTTGTCCTAGTAATTGTTCTTAAAATTGAACTCTAGGGGACTTTTAGTCAGTTGCTTTGCCTATAAATAGGGTTAAGTGATCGGCTATGAGTCCCCTAAGCTATGGATAATAAATCTAAAAAATTATATTTAAAAATATGACGATAGACGCTCTTTTTGAACAACTCAAACACCCTAACCCTCACATGAGAAAACGAGCGATGCTCGATCTAGCCGAAGTTCGAGATGAAACTACGATTCCTCGTTTGATGCAGATGTTAGATCAAGCGGATGTTTCCCACCGTCGTTCGGCAGTAGTTGCTTTAGGGGTAATAGGTGTTGATGCGGTTCCTCCTCTAGTTGAAACATTACTCAATAGTCAAGATACAACCATCAAAGGCAGTTGTGTCAAAGCTTTAGCCCAAATTTCTCTTAATCATCCTGAAGTTACTTTTCCCGAAATGGGTCTACTAGGATTAAAGCAATCTCTCAATGATCTTGATCCAGTTGTCTATATCGCCTCAGCAATGGCTTTAGGGCAAATTGGCACACCTGCAATTGATATTTTAGTAGAATCTTTAAAAACGACCGATAATTTAGCTCTATCCATTGCAATCATTAATGCGTTAGGTTCAATAGGCGATCGCAGAGGTTTAGAAGTATTGACTCAATTAGCGAATGATGAATCTGTTGATGAATACTTAAGAGAGTCTGCTACAAGTGCGTTATCTCGTTTAGATTTAATGACTAAATCTTAGGGATATGGTAGTAACCCTGTTTGTCGTTGCTACTCACTTGAATTCGTCGTATTCTATCTAGCCTGAGTTCGGGTTAAGCGGATTGAGGCAAAACCTATTTCATCTCAAGAGAAGGCTTTTTGGGTTGATTGCTTATTGCCATCAACCCATACAACTGGAGTTGGTAAAGTGGTTGAGAGTATGCGTTTAACTCCAGTTGCAGCGCGTTTATCGGAACTATTAGGGCAAGAAGTCGTTAAATGTGATGATTGTGTGGGTGACGAGGTTACAGCACAAATTAGTCAGTTAAATAATGGTCAAGTTGCGCTATT
>NZ_BLJI01000009.1 GCF_017312365.1 Chroococcus sp. FPU101 | reverse complement strand
GAGAAAAAGCTAAGGAGATAATATTAGTAATTAAATGTTGTTTAAGAAGTGCATCTAACTGCACTCCACGCTCAATACTTTGCCAAGTTTTTCCTTGATCGTGGCTAATATAAGGCGCATTAAATAAGGTATTTATCGCTAGTGTCTGATCATTCGCAAAATTGGACGATAGGGCGATATGGTGAATATTATTAGCGACCGAAACAGCAATATTTGTATCAAATGAATTGGTATAATTCATCTATTGCTTGCCTTGTCAGCATACGATCGTTTACAAAAAACATACTAGCCATTATTTCTTCTCTTACTAATCTTTGGTAGGCGAAGTCTGGCATAGGCGCACGATCATGAGTTAGCAAAATACGATCATTAAATGCTGCCCATTCCAAAATTTTGAGATCATCGACTTCTTGCAACCCAATATCTTGAACGCGAAGTAAGTCTAGCTGAGGTTAACGTAAAAATAGTCCTCGAACTATGTCACCATTAAAGTTTTCATCGCTCAACAATCTCAACATCAGTACGTCTATCTTAAAATTGTTGTTGAGTCAGCAAGCGAGAGCGAATCGAGACTAAATCAGGTTGAACACTTGATAGACGTTGACGCACAGATTCAGCTAACTGCTCACGCTGTTCAAGATAAACATTTATTTCATCTTGATGTTGAAGATAATAACCAATTGTTAAATAAACATCAGATAATGAAAGGGATGAGTAACGCTGAACAATAACTTCAAAAGTTGCACCATCTTGAAATGCGTGAATGACTAACTCTAGCAAAACCCTAGTACTACCAACTCGAACGGCTCCCGTCTCTTCTTCAAACACGGGAAGTTTAACATCTTGATAAATGCCTTCGATGGTTTTTAGCATAAGTTTCTTGGGTTGGGATTTCCTTCAATTCTACCAACTAACGTTAAAAGGCTAGAAGAATACGGTTAGCCCCTAAAAACTCCATTTCCTTAGCACACTAAATAAACGCGCTAAACTATTTTGTAGTGGTTGATTTTTGGCATATTTCTGTTTAGTTAATAAAAGAGCCGCTTTACTATTAACTTCCGATAAAGTGGGGTAAACATGAATTCCACCTAATGCAGAAACCGATAATTTCTGAGTCATGGCTAACACAATTTCGTGAATCAATTCCCCTGCGGATGCACCGACAATATGCCCCCCAAGAATTTCGCCATTGTTACGGGTAATTATTTTAGCAAAACCTTCGGTTGCGTTTTCAGCTTGAGCGCGATCTACATGATAAAAGTCTTGTTTTAAAATAACAATCTCATCGCCGTATTGTTCCCTTGCTTGTTGTTCAGTGAGTCCCACTCTGGCAACTTCGGGATCAGTAAAAGTAGTCCAAGGAATGACACGATAATTTGTTTTTTTGAATGGGAAAAAAAGCGCGTTTTGGATGACAATACTCGCCTCATATCCTGCTACATGAGTAAATTGATAGCCACCAATGACATCACCACAAGCATAAATCTTAGGATTAGTCGTTTGCAATTTAGAATTGACTTCAATTCCTTTTTGATTAAACTGTACCTTGGCTGCTTCTAAATTGAGTGATTCAATACTGGGTGTTCTTCCTGCTGCTACTAAAATTTCATCAGCAATAATTTGATGATCTCCTATCCATAAACATTTTTTGCTATTGTTTAAGGATACTTTTTCAATCTTGGCATTTTTAAAAATTTTAATATCTTCTTGAATAAATTGTTGTTCAACGACTTGAGCCACTTCGGGGTCTTCTTTAGATAATAATTTTTCTTGACTTCCAATAAGAGTAACTTGAGTGCCTAAACGTTGAAAAGCTTGTCCTAACTCGCATCCAATTGGCCCCGTACCAATAATTGCTAAAGATTTAGGTTGCTGAGATAGCGTAAAAACTTGTTCATTGGTGAGATATCCAACATCTTCTAAATCTTTAATGGCTGGAATCTTAGCACGAGAACCCGTCGCAATCACAAAAGCTCTAGCCGTTAATTTCTGCTGATTAACTAAAAAAGTTTTAGGATCGATAAATTGACCTTCACCAAAGATTACATTAACCCCTAAACCGCGAAAACGTATCTGTGAATCATTTGGTTCTATGGCTTTGATGACATCTTGAACATAATCAATTGTTTTCGGGAAATCAATTTGGGGAGGTTGCGTATAAATACCGAAGCGATCGCTATGTTTAACTTGATAAGCTATTCTAGAGGCTTGAATGAGTGACTTACTCGGTACACAGCCAAACCAGAGACAGTCACCACCAAGCCGATGCTTTTCAACCAAAGCAACTTTAGCCTTAAGTTGAGCCGCCGCACTCGCTACCACTAACCCTGCTGAACCCCCGCCTATTACTACTAAATCGTATTCGACTGTCATAAGTACCTTTAATATTGGAGTAAGATGGAAAAAGTGAAAAAAACGGCTGAGAACTAGAGGGCAAAATTCTTTTTCATAGAAAGGTTTTTAAATGGATTTACTGCGATCGCTCCCCATCGGACTTTACTTAGAAAAACCCATCACCTGGCTTCATCAACTCGATCCAAGAGTTAAACTGATTTGGTTGATGACTTTTTTGGCTGCACCCTTGTTAGCAAATCCTTGGTGGCGTTTGGGGATAGTTGGTATTTTGATCTTATTAACCTTACTAACCGCTATCCCGTTACGAGTCTGGCGGCAACAAATGGGTTGGTTATTTTTCCTTGCGGTTGTCGTCTTGATCCTAACGTCTTTTACACCAGATGGATTAGCCGTTAACTCTCAACCTAGAATACCTGATTCTGATTTATCTTTACCCCCCGCGAGTGATTATCAATATGTTTTGTTTCAAGGTAAATTATTAAACAGATCCCCATTAGTAGTAACACGGCGTTCACTAGAATTAGGTGTTAGGGTTAGTACTTTAATTTTTACACTGATCTACAGTACGAATCTTTATCTATTAACCACCGCACCCGAAGAAATCACATCAGGATTAGATCGCTTGATGACTCCTCTACGACGTTTTAAACTGCCTGTGACAGAAATTGTACTAACTTTAACTTTATCTTTGCGGTTTATTCCTCTGGTTTTAGAAGAAGTGCAAAACTTAATACGTTCAATTCGGACTCGTGCAATTAATTGGCAAAAATTAGGCATTAAACGCAGTTTACAAATTTGGTTGATGGTGGTTGAAAAACTATTAGAAAATTTATTATTACGAGCCGAACAAATTGCTACAGCAATGGATGTTCGAGGTTTTACGAGTCCCAATGAACATCAAGTACAATGGAATCAGTTACGCTTCAGACAGCGCGATTGGTTTGCTTTAGGTGCATTGATTCCCTTTTGGTGTGCTAGAGCTATTTGGGGTGGTATGAGCTAGATATAGGGAGTAAGAACAATGGTTTTAACTCAAGAGACTGATACAGGTTTGCCGTTGGTTGTACAGTTTCATCCCGTAATTAACATGACGGAAGATGAATTTTTCGAGTTTTGTCAGATTAATCGTGATTTACGGATTGAGCGAACAGCAGAAGGAAAAATGATTATTATGCCACCCGTTTATACAGAATCTGGCGGACAAAATTTTAATTTAATTGCACAACTGGGAATCTGGGTTAAACACGATGGTACAGGTAAAGGATTTGACTCTAGTACGGGTTTTACTTTACCCAATGGTGCAGTGCGTTCACCTGATGCGTCATGGATTAAAAAAGAACGTTGGGAAGCAATCGCCCCAGAACAACGCAAAAAGTTTGCCCCCATTTGTCCCGATTTTGTTGTCGAGTTGAGATCTCAAAGTAATAGTTCAAAAGTACCATAAAAAAGATGCAAGACTGTATTGACAATGGCGCATTTTTATGCAATTTGATTGACCTCTCCCCGCCTTCGGCACCCCTCTCCTGTAGCAGAGGGGATGGGGGTGAGGTTGTTTATATTTATCGTCCTGATGCAGAGGTTATTTGTTTAAATAATCCTCAAACTATCAGTGGTGATCCAGCTTTAGCGGAATTTGTCTTAGATTTAAGCGAAATTTGGGATTAATAATTAATTTTTTATGGTTTCTCAATGGTATTGGCACTCGCTTCCTCTTGCTCATCGTACGGGTTCAGATATTTTTGAACGACTCTACAACAAAGAAAGCATTGCCACTCTTTTAGAAAGTCCCTATCCGACTCCAACAGATTACCCTTATCTTTGTCGCTATTCGATTTGTGCAGGTGCGCCGCGTCAGTTGTGGACTCCCAAAATCGGAGAAATTTTGCCTTTTTTAAATCACTTATTATCGTCTAGTACCATTTCCTCCTCATTACCTGACCATTTACCCTTTACTGGAGGTTGGTTAGGTTGGTTAGGTTATGATTTGGCTTGGGAAATCGAAAAATTACCGAAACAAAATCGAGATCCTCTGCCGTTTCCTGTCGCTTATTGGTATGAACCCGAAACCTTTGCCGTTTTGGATCACAAAGAACAAAAACTCTGGTTAGCTGCTTCTCAAGCAACCGATTTAGATCGTTTAGAATCGCTTTTAGAACAAGATCCATCACCCCAGTTCAAAAATACGATCGCATCACCGCCGATTACATTTTGTACTGATCAAGCAGACTACGAAGCCTCCGTTAGACACGCCCTAAAATACATTAAAGCAGGTGATATCTTTCAAACCAATCTTTCTCTACGGTTTACGACGATTACTCATAGGGATAGTTGGCAGATTTATCGGACGTTACAAAAGATTAATCCTTCTCCGTTTGCCAGTTATTGGCGTACTCCTTGGGGTGTGGTGGTGAGTTGTTCCCCCGAACGATTAGTCCAACTAGACCATCAAAAAGCTCAAACCCGTCCCATTGCTGGAACAAGACCACGTGGAATAACTCTAGAAGCCGATCAAAAGTTTGCCGAGGAATTAAAGGCAAATGTTAAAGAACAGGCTGAACATATTATGTTAGTCGATTTAGAACGCAATGACTTAGGGCGCGTTTGTCAATGGGGTTCGGTTCAAGTCGATGAATTACTCACTATCGAACGTTATAGTCATGTCATGCACTTAGTGAGTAATATTAGTGGAGTGTTGCGCACTAAGTACAATAGTATTGATGTAATTCGATCATTATTCCCTGGGGGAACAATTACAGGTTGTCCGAAAGTCCGATGTATGGAGATTATCGAAGAATTAGAACCTGTTAGCCGTAGTTTGTTTTATGGTTCCTGTGGTTATCTAGACAAGCGCGGTCATTTAGATCTAAATATTCTCATTCGGACGTTATTACTTACCAAAGAAAAGGATTTCTATCAGGTGTGGGGACAAGTCGGGGCGGGGATTGTAGCCGATAGCGATCCTGAGCGAGAATGGTATGAATCCCTCAATAAGGCAGAAGCGCAACTAGCCGCCCTTAGACTGTCTCTTTAGGGGTTAGCTCTGAAGTAGTAAAATTGAGAACTATACTGGGAATCTGCTTTTAGGTTGAAGAATCTTAAATCGCGTTTCCCATAAAATGAAGGAAAGTTAAGCAAGACAGACAAGCAAAAGATCTGACTAATAGCACTTACTTTTTCAGCTAACCACAGAAGCTTCTAATTTGTCTTTTCTAGCTTCGGTGAGTAAATAAAAAATCTTTACACTAATTGATTCATCTGTAAATTAGGAGAGCAGCAAATGAGGAAAAAATTGTTAATTTTTTCAATTGTTTTAGGTTTAACCACTATGCTAGGGGCTTGTCAATCGCCAATCAATAACCGACCTCAAGAAGAGTATCGCAGACAGAATACTGATCAGCAAGATGATGGAGATGAACGAGAAGAGGGAGATAAACGGCGCGATGATGAGGATGATGACCAAGATGATTAAAGCAGTTAGAGCCGCAATTTAGGTTAAAACCGTCATAAATTATCGGTTACTATCGGGGTTGAACTCGGATGAACGCACCATAATGTTAATCCCGATATTTACATCAGTCGATATACAGCGATCGCTATATCGAGCAATTGCACAAGACCAACTTGCTAGCTTTCAACTGTCTCTTTAGGCGTTAAATCTGAAGGAATTTGTTTAGTGAGCCAACTCGTTAGAATATGAGATAGTAAACCAATCGGCCCCGCAAATAAACAGAGAATTAAAGAATGAATTGTCCAAATTCCTGTTTTTTGTCCCTCCCAATAAATCCACCTACCCACAAAGAGATCCATCACTAAAAAATGAGTCCATCCTGTAGCGGCTACTTTTTCATCGGCAAACAAACGAGCAATGTCTGCTAATTGGGGGTTAGAAAAGGCTTCGGCTGATTCGGGGGTTAGAGAATTGATAAATAAATAAATGTACAATCCTGCTAAAGCAACAAAGGGCAAATAAGATTCCATCACTTTTCTGGTCACTCCCCAATTCGGTAGCAGGATCATTAATGCCCAAAAAGGCAACACAAAAAGGTTAGAGACGCTAAATAATAAAGATGTTGTCATAGCTCAGTTTTCTTTTAGTATATCGTCGTACAGCTTAACATTACTTTACATTTTTACCTCTTTGATGACCACAATCTTTTTACTGATTTTCCAACTCAAAATAGAGGAAAAATTAGCCACCATAAGTGAACCGAAATAAGATAATCTAGATTGGTCGTGTAGATGTTAAGCGATTGTCTAGGCTTAATTCTAGGCTTTACTAGATATTAATTTAGTCAAAACAAAGCTTAATTATTTCATCAATTCCTGACATTTAGGAATTCTTGCTTTCTTTAATCATTTATTCTTCCATAATCCCCGATTGCAGTGGGGGAATGAGCGTGTGTAACCCCTAATGAGTACAGAAATCTATCTTAATCACCCAACTTTTGGTTTACTATACAGAGTATGCGTCATTGATGAGACTCAAGAAATCTTTACAACTCTTTATGCTCAACGTCTTTTCTTTTTGGTCAAAACACAGTCAGAATCAATCTCATTTGACCCGATTAGTCGTTCTGATGCACGTTTGTTAGTCGAGAGTCGTCTACGCCAGTTACGTCGAGACAATTCGACGGCCGATTACACTACTTTGTATGCGACTTATCAGCGCACATTCCAGTAAGTTCTCATGACTATTAGCCAACGGATTGAAAAGATTCGTCAATCTCTTCCTGTTAATGTCCGTTTAATTGCGGTTAGTAAACAAGTTTCTGCGGCAGCCATTCGGGAAGCCTATCAAGCAGGAATTCGTGATTTTGGGGAAAGTCGCTTACAAGAAATGATCCCCAAACAAGAACAACTTAAAGACCTACCCGATATCTGTTGGCATTTTATCGGACATTTACAGGCAAATAAAGCTAAAAAAGTCTTAGAACATTTTCAATGGCTTCACTCGGTTGATAATCTATCCCTAGCGCAACGCTTGAATCGCTTGGCGACTGAGATGGAACTTTCTCCCCAAGTTTGTTTACAGGTTAAGATTGTTAACGATCCCAATAAGTATGGCTGGGAGATTGCGGAATTACTGCAAGACCTATCCGCTTTAGAGCAATGTCAGCAACTCAAAATTCAGGGTTTGATGACAATTCTTCCTGTGGGTTTGTCGGAGTCGGAACAACTGGACGTTTTTTATAAAACAAATGAACTGGCTCAAAAAATTAGCCAGCGATCTCGCTTATCAATTACTGAGTTATCGATGGGAATGTCTAATGATTATCATTTAGCCATCCAAGCAGGTGCCACAATGATTCGCCTTGGTACGATTCTTTTCGGTGAACGAGCGTTGTTAAAATAACCTAAATTTCTAAGCTTTTTAAACTACTTTCACGTTTGCTCATGATCATAGGCTTTTTCTATCAATTTAAAAAGGCCTATAAGTATACTATGTTTCTTGATTTGAAAAAATTAAGAAAATATTTTTGAGTTTTTGGTCTTTGTATCCTAAAATATCAGGTGAAATTACTGATTAAAAATCTAAATTTCTTTAGGGAACTAAACAATCTCTTTGTGCGACTAAAGGTAAAAATTATTTAGTCTTTTTGCATCTATATTCTTACTTGTTTTATTTAGTTCAATTGTACTAAATAACTAGACAAAAAGCAAGAAAAAGCACTAAACTTCGATATTGTTTTTGGCGTATTTCAACGCTAGGCTTAAACTTAAAACTGAAGTTTGAAGGATCATCTAACTGTGGCTAACCTCTTTAACAAATTCAAAGATTTTGTCGGCATCTCTGAGCCTGATGAGTATGAAACCGACTATCCAAATAATAACAAGTGGCAACATCAAGACTCCGAAGAGGATGAAGACGTAGAGCCTGCTAAACCAGAACCCACCCCTTATCGCCGTCCTCATAGCACTATGAATTTCACCCCCGAAACCCCTTTAGGAACGAATAGAAATAATGTGATTGGTATGCCTGGAATTAATACTGGTAATGCAGAAGTTGTAGTCATTGAACCTCATACCTTTGATGAAATGCCGCAAGTCATTCAAACGCTCAAAGATCGTAAGTCAGTGGTTCTTAACCTCAACGCGATGGACGCAGAAGAAGCTCAAAGAGCAGTAGATTTCGTGGCGGGTGGAACTTATGCTATTGATGGACATCAAGAGCGAATCGGTGAAAGCATTTTTCTTTTTACCCCTAATTGCGTTAAAGTCAGTACTCTAGGTGGCTCACTTCATGATCTAGGTGACACCCATAAGATTAAGGCTCGTTCGACCTCTACTTCCTCTTGGGGTGCTGATGTGAATCGGATTGCTCAATAGTTTTGTAGACTGATGAGGGCATAAAAATTTAGAGCATCGTGCCGTCGTGTGGCATTAATTCTAATTTTTACGCTCCTCATCAATTTTTTTGAACCCTTTAATTTTTCTAGCTCTAATGACTCGCAATCTAAGATAGATTGGAGAACGGCAGACTATCAATGACTCGTCAAGGAAGTTTAGGTGACTATAACATTAGGAATTATTGGCGGGGGTGTGATGGCAGAAGCGATTCTCTCTCGATTGCTCACTGAAAAAATTTATGATCCCACAAACATATTAGTTAGTGAACCGCAACAACAACGACAAGAATTTTTACAACAAAACTATCAAGTTAATGTCACATCGGATAATGCTTCGGTAGCCTCAGCCGCCGAAGTGATTCTACTTGCCATCAAACCGCAAATCCTATCAATTGTCTTAGGTGATTTATCTGGAATATCATCCTCTACCTTGATCATCTCGATTTTAGCGGGGATTCCTCTTCAACGTTTAG
This sequence comes from Chroococcus sp. FPU101, assembly GCF_017312365.1. GTDB lineage: Bacteria > Cyanobacteriota > Cyanobacteriia > Cyanobacteriales > Microcystaceae > Chroococcus. The sequence goes on along the minus strand of NZ_BLJI01000009.1, from coordinate 147,917 downwards.
AATCCTCTTTTCCCACTAATCCCATTATTCGAGTCATGCCGAATACACCCGCTACCGTCGGCGCAGGAATGACAGCGATCGCAACTGGAAAACAAGTTCAATCTCATCACTTGGACTTGACAAAAAAAATGTTTTGTGCAGTAGGAAAAGTAGTAGAAGTGTCCGAAACCCTGATGGATGCTGTGACTGGATTATCAGGATCAGGGCCAGCTTTTGTGGCGATGATGATCGAAGCCTTAGCCGATGGGGGTGTAGCGGCAGGACTGCCTAGAGCGATCGCATCGGAATTAGCCCTACAAACTGTTCTTGGAACTGCTCAACTGATACAGACAACAAAGATACATCCTGCTCAACTCAAAGATCAAGTCACAAGTCCAGGTGGAACGACGATCGCTGGCGTTGCTCAACTCGAACTCCAGGGCTTTCGTTCTGCAATAATTGAAGCGGTTAAGGCGGCTTACAAACGTTCTGTAGAACTAGGACAACGGTAAAACCAATAGAATATAAATAATAAGTGATCGAATTGTTTTTAAGGAGTGCAAATGGAAGGGGAAAAACCGACTATTCTAGTAACAGGTGGTGCGGGTTATATTGGTTCTCATGCCGTTCATGCCTTATGTCGCGCTGGCTACTCGGTAATTGTACTTGATAATTTATCCTATGGTCATCCCGAAATTGTTAAGGATGTCTTAAAAGTAGAATTAATCGTCGGAGATACTCGCGATCGCAATTTACTTGATCAGATTTTTGCCACACACAACATTGCTGCGGTGATGCACTTTGCGGCTTTTATTGCAGTAGGGGAGTCCGTTACAGAACCAGCCAAATACTATCATAATAACGTCGTCGGTACTCTCAACCTATTAGAAGCCATGTTAGCCGCCGAGATCAAGAAATTTGTTTTTTCTTCGACTTGTGCTATTTATGGAATGCCCAAAGAAATACCCATGACTGAAACGCATCCCAAAGATCCCCTCAGTCCCTATGCGGCTAGTAAAAATATGGTAGAGCAAATCTTAACTGATTTTGATCACGCTTATGGATTAAAATCAGTTGCCTTTAGATACTTTAATGCTTCTGGGGCTGATCCAAGGGGGCTATTAGGAGAAGATCACGATCCTGAAACCCATTTAATCCCCCTAACGTTATTAGCTGCATTGGGTAAACGGGATTCGCTTAAAATATTTGGTACAGATTATGAAACACCCGATGGTACAGCAATTCGAGATTATATTCACGTTTGCGACTTAGCTGATGCTCATATCTTAGGATTGGAATATTTATTAAAAGGTGAAAATAGTGAAGTTTTTAATTTAGGGAATGGCAACGGTTTTTCAGTCAAAGAAGTCATAGAAACTGCCCAACAAGTGACTGGAGTTGAAATACCAGTTGTTGAAGTCGAGCGTCGTGCTGGAGATGCACCGATTTTGATTGGTAGTAGCGCAAAAGCAAAAAGAATTTTAGGTTGGAATCCACAATACGCGGATTTAGCTATGATTATTAATCATGCTTGGAATTGGCATCAAAAACGTCATGGAAGTTAGAGATGATTTGTCTCGTTTAACCTTAATTGTTGTTCAGATGGGAGAAGCTGTTATCACCACGACTGAAACCGTCGAAAAATTAGCTCAAAAAGTTGATGCGATCGCTCTTGCACTTCAAACCCAAAGTCATCATGTTCAGCAACAAAGTTATCAAATATTTGCTCTTAGTGATGCTTTGCAAACTTTAATTGATCATCAAGCCGAATCGAAAAAGCAAATTGATCAACTTATTGAAGCTTTGCAAAGTTTTGTCATCAATGTTTAAATAACTTAATAAAGCTAGAAGTCTCTTCCTGACCTGTTTTGGTAACTTTTTTCTAAATAATCTGAAGCTACTCTTCGATAAATTAGTGATTGACTCAGTAAATTTTCGTAATTAGATTTACTTAAGATGTTATTATTATTGATCACTTTTTTGCTCAGAGCAGGAAAGGCTGAAAATGAAACAACCCATTCTAGTCATCGGTATCTGTCTCTTATCAGGTTTAGTCCCAACCACCGTTAGAGCCAGTCAACTCCCTTCAGTAACAACCTATAGCGATGTTTATACGGTTGGTGATAGTCTTGTCGATCCAGGTAACGTATATCAACTGATTGGGATTCCTGCAAGTCCCCCCTATTATGAGGGAAGATTCAGTAATGGGCCAGTCTGGGCGGAGTTATTACCAGAAAGACTCGGTTTAACCTATAATCCAAGTAATAATTTTGCTTATGGTGGCTCTGGTGCAGGTGATTTTCATCCGACGGGTTTACCATTAGGTGCAAGACAGCAAGTAACGAGCTTAATTGGTTCTGATGGCGTAGTCGATCCAAATGCTTTGTATATTATTTCTACAGGCTCAAACGATTTAAGAACAAATACCGATATACCTAACACAGTGAATAATATTCTTGAATCCGTCAATCGTCTTAGTGATGCGGGAGCAAAAAATTTCTTAGTGGTTGGTGTACCCAATTTTGCAAGACTTCCTGCTAGTTCTGGTCGTCCACGCTTAGAATTGAGAGCTTTGAGACAACTTTCAGCATCCCATAATCGTCTTTTAAAATCTAGTCTCAACGAAGCTTCTAGATCCCTTGATCTCGAAATTGATTTTTTGAATTTACAATCGGCTTTTAATCAAATCAGTCGCCGTCCACAAGCATATGGATTAGATAATATATCTGATGCTTGTATTAACATAGATGTCAGTAATATTCCTGATCCTTTACCCGAAATGTGTTCTAATCCTGATCGTTATCTATTTTGGGATAATGTTCATCCGAGTCGAAAAGGTCATCAACTTATAACCGAAGCTGCCTTAGTTAGTTTAGGTTATCAGAAAAAAATTAAACGTGTTTCTAAAGATGATCATTCAATCAAAGAGTCTTCAGTTAGTTTAAGGGATCAAGATAATATTCAAAGCGTCCCTGAAAGTTCTTTGAAATTTGGAATTTTGTTAAGTGGTGCTGTTGTTTATTTAACTTTACGAAAAAAGAAAAATTAGTTAAAAAACGAGCAATAATATCTTGAGCGCAAAATCAGATCAGAGTTTTTAGGGAAAGCAGTGATCATGTTTACTAAAAAAATTCCTAGTTTTTAGGGAACTCGATTCGTTTAAGAAAACTTATAATAATCTTAAGACTTTGTGTTTTCCCTTGTTCAAAAAAACTAAATAGTTATCATACCTAAGTACTGGAGTAGTAACTAAATCTATAATTTTTGTGAACTATAGTGAAATAAGCTTCAAATTTGGTATGGTCAATCCATTCTTCTAAAAAATGTATAACAACATTTCAATGAAAAGTCAAGTAGCCGAAATAAATATTAATCAATTTCCAGAGGATCGGGAATGGATTAAAGATTTATTGACACCCCAAAAAGCGATTTTCTGGTCTGATCTTCTTCTAAGTGCTTCGGTTGGCTGGATGGCTTTTATTATTGCTTATCTCGTCACACCCTTGTCTTGGCAGCAAGGTATTGCAGTTATCATAGCAGCGATCGCTTTTTATCGTGCTTTAGTGTTTATTCATGAGCTAACCCATCTCAAAGAAAACGCAATACCAAAGTTTAAGTTATGTTGGAATCTTTTGGTAGGAATACCACTTTTACTTCCTTCCTTTACTTATACTGGAGTACACGCAGATCATCATCGCCTGTCAACTTATGGCACAGAGCAAGACCCAGAATATCGACCATTTGCAGGTAAAAAAGGAGAAATTCTCTTTTTTGTAGCTCATAGTTTTTTACTCCCAGGTTTATTAACCTTGCGATTTTTAGTCCTTGCTCCAATTGGACTTTTTATACCTTCTTTACATCATCTGCTAGAACGTCATGCCTCATCTCTTTCGATGAATCTAGCCTATTGTCGTAAGGTAAATGACGTAGAACGAAGCGAAATCAAAATAACAGAGATTATTCTACTAAGCATTTGGTCAATTCCCATTAGTTTAGCCGCATTGGGAATTTTATCTTGGCGCATTTTTGTTATTTGGTATGTCATGATGGCTTTGATTATGTGTACAAATACCCTACGGACTTTGGGCGCACATCGTTATGGCAGTGACGGAACTTCAATGAATTTAGAGCAGCAGTTACAAGACTCTGTAGATACACCTGGTGAGTTTTGGACAGTTTTGTGGGCCCCCGTCGGACTGCGTTATCATGCTCTACATCACTACTTTCCGAGTATGCCTTATCATAATCTACCTGTCGCTTATCAACGTTTAAGCCAAAATTTTTCTCCCCAAACCACCAGTTCTAGTCTTTGGTCTTCTTTAAAACAGTTGTGGAATGAGCAACCCAGAGGACAAATAAAATGACTCACTTTGGTATTATTTGCCCTCCCGTCTCAGGTCACATCAATCCAATGGCCGCATTAGGACGAGAATTAATACAGCGTGGACATCGCGTTACTGTTTTCCAACTCCCCGACGTGGCAGCGAAAATCATTACAGAAGGGTTAGAGTATCGTCCCATTGGTCAATCTGATCATTTAATAGGTTCGCTTCCAGAATCAATTACTCAATTAGGAAAACTCAGTGGTTTAGCCGCGCTACGGTTTGCCCTTCAAGCAATCGAAAAAACAACAAATGCTGTTTGTCGTGATGCACCACAAGCCATACAAGCTCAGGGAATTGAGGCTTTATTAGTCGATCAAACGGAACCTGCGGGAGCCACTGTAGCCGATTATTTAGATCTTCCTTTTGTCACGATTTGTTGTGCCATGAACATTAATCGTGAGCCGACTATTCCGCCGATTTTTACGGCTTGGCCCTATCAAACTAACCCTCTAGCTTGTTTACGGAATCAATTCGGTTATGCTTTATTTGATTGGCTCACACAACCCGTCCAAAAGGTGATTGCTCGATATCGACAACAGTGGCAGCTAAAGTCATATCAACATTATGATGATTCTTTCTCCCGATTAGCACAAATTAGTCAGCAACCGCCCGCATTTGATTTCAAAAGAAAAGCACTCCCTAAAAATTTTTACTATACAGGCCCGTTTCGTTCTCCTTCACCTCAAATGATCCCATTTCCCTATGAAAAATTAACGGGGCAACCTTTGATTTATGCCTCTCTGGGAACACAACAAAATACAAAAGCCGAATTATTTCATCAAATTGCGGCTGCTTGTGAGGGTTTAGAGGTTCAACTGGTGATCTCGCATGGTGGGGGAATGGATGAAGCATCGATTCAACAATTAGCGGGTTCTCCTTTGGTGGTATCTTATGCACCGCAATATGAATTATTAGCTAAGGCTCAATTAACGATTACTCACGCAGGATTAAATACTGTTTTGGATTCTCTCACTCATGGGGTGCCTTTGGTAGCGATTCCAATTACCTACGAACAACCTGCGATCGCCTCACGTCTTCAATGGCTAAATGTAGGCGAAGTGATCCCACTCAATCAAGTTAGTATTCCTAAACTTAAAAATAAGATTGAGCAAGTTTTGACGAATGATATTTATCGACAAAATGCAGCTAAATTAAAAACTTCAATTCAGCAAGCAGGAGGGGTGAAACGGGCTGCTGAGATTATTGAGCAAGTCATTGATATCAACTATTCTCTGATGGATAAATTTTACAATATTCCTGCTCAAGCCGATTAATAATTTGAGGTATATCTTGATTTTCTAAAGCTAATTCTGAAATATTGAGCGGCGTATGAAACGTAACTTCTACCGTTTTAGGCTTAAAAAATAAACGTCTTAAGCTAGGTTTAAAGATTCGATATTCATCTACACGAGTGATTCCTTTAATTTGGGTTAGAATAATTTCAGCATTAGGATTCCTAATTTGCTTGAGTAAGTGACCGACTCCAGGTTTCCAATGTCCTCCTTCATTCATTTCACCTGTTGGAAAAATAATTACTGAGGCTCCTTGGGATATTAGTTCGGCTGCTGTTGCGATCGTCTGGCGGTTTTTTTGCATTGCTTCTTCTCTGCTTAGATTACCTTCTAGCGAAACGCAATATGAATAAAAAATTTGATCGATTATATTGTTAAATTTTTGAGGTTTTCCCGAAAAGTAAACTGGTAAAATATCATCCGCAAAACTTTTCGGCAGAGTTTTTTTCGAGGCATATAGCGAAATAACATAATTATTTTTGGACAACAGACTTTTGATTATAGCGATATCCAAACCCCCAATGTGATTAGAAATAATTAACTGAGGATTTGTGCTATTAATTGTGCCTTGTTGCACAACTTGTAAGTTTAAATTGGTTAAAGAGAATTGAGACGCTTTCTGTAGCCCATCCAACTCGGCAATTTTGTTAAACTGCTCATTCCCTTTAAAATCAAAAGGACTAAAAAAGTTGACAATATTACTGAAAAATTTCATCATAATCGTACTTTAATCCGCTAAAAATCTTTCAACTCAAATTTTAGGGACAACAAATAGGTTGACCAGTAGTGATAACCTGTTCTATTAAATCCGCAGCACGAATCACACCACCAGACTGATGAATTGATGTTTTAAGTTTAATCGCATTTTGGTGATAGGAATTATCAGTGAGAACTTTTTTAATGGCTTGATGAAGTTTAGGAATCGTTAATTGAGATAAAGGAATAACTTCTCCAGCCTTAAGCCAACTGATGCGAGATGCAGTTGCGGGTTGATCCATCGTCATTGGGAGAGCTACCACAGGTACACCATAACTGAAAGATTCCAAAACGGTATTGAAACCAGCATGAGTAATCACTAAACTGGCTTGAGATAAAATTTGATTAAGTTCCTCCTGTGGAAGATATTCGACGACTTTTGGGTTGCCTGGGAGATTAGCATACTCGGTTACTCGACTTCCACCACCTAGAGAAATGATCAGTTGAACATCCAGATTGGCACAAGCCGCCGCAATATTTTCAAAGATTTCTGGTTTACGATTATGAAGTGTACCTAAAGAAGCATAAATTAGAGGAATTTGAGTCTGTTTTAGCTCTGCTAAACTGTTCTCATCAAGGGCAAAATTGCGAAATGGGCCAACATAATGAAAACACTTAGGTAAAGATCGACGAGGAAAGTCAAATGCAGGGGGTTGCTGACTAATTTGAGCTAGTTGAGAAAAGGTATCATCTGGAGTCCTAATTGGAGATAATTGCCATTGTCGTCGATACTGATTGATAGCTTGATTAATGGGTCGGATAATTTGATCGAAAAGCGCATATCCTAACTGATTTCGCAACGAAGACCACCCAGAGTGATGATAATGCCAAGGAGTAAAAACGGGTGGTATTCCTGGCTCTCGGTTTAAAGCCAGAGAACTACAGATAGTTACAAAAGGAATTCCTAAAGCTTCGGCTACAGTGCTGCCCGCAGGTTCGTTTTGATCGACTAATAAAAGCTCAATGTTTTCCTTTTTTAGAACAGCAGGTGCCTCTCGACAAATCATTTCAGCCAACTTTTGTCCACATTGCAATGTAAAACGCAGTTCTGCTAGACCCCTTAATTGACTAAGTTGGTCGAAATAGTTTTTCATCGCACCAACAGGATAGTCTACTTGTCCAATGCTTTGAAAGTTAAATCCCGCCTCTCGTATCTTGGATTCAATATCTGGTACATGAACGAATGTGATGCAGTGTCCTCTAATTTTTAATTCCTGCCCCAAGGCGATTAAAGGATTTAGATGACCCGAAATAGGAGGACAAATAATCCCAATCTTTGTCATAGCTCAAAACAATTCCTTAATTTTATGTGTTATGTAAGAATGTATCTCCTTAATCTAGAGATCTTAGATGATACATAGATAAGGTTCCCCAAAATTCTAGCAAAATAGCATTTTATGATGAGGTTTGATGATTAAACTAAAGCTATTGCCTCAGTTAAATGTAATTACTGGCTTGCCACCCAAGCAAAAAATCACACCATACTGAAAAAAACGAAAAAAAGTAACTATCATTGGTCTGAAAAAACTAGGAATGTGCTAGAGCAAATAGATATCCATAGATTGCCCTAAATCATCGAATATCAAATCTTGCTAATAAGCGTTTGTTTGAAAAGCATTTAAAATAACCCTACAATGTTTAGGTAAAAAATTAATTTTCTATTTTTTTTATAAATCAACTCTTGCTTTTTTTAAAATAAACAGATATATTGTTGTCAATTCAACATACAAAAAAATAAACCGTAACATTTAAAACAAAAGGAAGGTTCGACCAATGCTCAGTTTTCGTAGTATTCTAGCAATATTTCCCCTAATCACAGTGGGTACACTACTAGAGATTTTACCCGCTCAAGCTGTAATCTTTGATGCAGGAGATACAATAAATCTCAATGTGAATGTTGAGTTTGCTGATCCTAATGATCCAGGTGATCGATTCTTTCGGTTTGACACGATTGATCCTGCAAATCCCCTTGCAGGATTCCAAGGAATATTTGCTCCCATTAATACTTACGGCGATTTTACTTTTGCCAGTGGCACAGGAACTTTTGGCCCCGGTAGTGGTCTGCTTTTGTTTGACGAGTCCTACGACATTCAAAGTTTTAGCGCAGCTTCACCACCAGTTGGCCCATTTGTAAGATTTGATCTTCCAAATGATGCAAATACTCCAAGTGCAGGAGGCGGAAATGTCAAATTCACTCTCAATCCGAGTACCCTTGTCATTAACGTTAGTGATATTGGTAATGGACTTTTTGAAGCATCTGTTAGTGGTTCAGGTATCTTCACAAACGGTAATACAGCTTTAGGCAGTGCCGGTTTTACAGGACAATTTGTTCAAGGCCAAACGGTAACATCAGGTTCTGTGACTCTTGTAGTTGACGAACCAATAGAAGGAATGCCTGAGCCAAGTACTATCTTTGGTTTGTTGTCAGTCGGAGCTTTAGCCGCTTCTGGCTTGAAGAAACGTCAGCAACATTAAATATCTAAATTTTGCAACGAAAAAGAGCAGTTAGATAAATTTTCTATTTATATCTGCTCTTTTTTTGTATCATCTAAAATACAGATTGAGCTTTGAAAGTAATCCGCTAAGAAAAAATATCAGCAGGATCAGCCGATTTAAGCTTTGCGATCGCTGAGGCTCCAGAAATTCCACACATGACAATAGTTAAAATTAAAACTAACATGATGCGCGGCAAAGGAGCCGTCATAGGTAGATGAGTTGCTCGAGCCGCAATATCATAAAGTAGCATCGATAGTAAAAAGCCAGGAATAAACCCTAAAACAGCAATGATAATCGCTTGTTGGAAAACGACTAATGAAAGGTATTTGTGTGGGTAACCGATCGCTTTTAAAGTGGCATACTCTGGTAAATGTTCGGTCACGTTTGTATAAAGGATTTGATAAACAACGACAATTCCGACCAAAATCGCTAGACCAGTACCAAAAGTAAAAATAAAACCGATCGCCGTTCCCGAATTCCAGTATTTTTGCTCAAAATCGATAAATTCCTGCTTAGAAAAAACTTGTACATCTGAAGGAAGATAGCGACGCAATTGTTCGACTAGGGATGTAATATTAGTTCCTGGTTTGAGTTGAATCAAACCAATATCGATAAAACCTGGACTCCGCCCATCAAAGATTTTCAAAAAATTGAGATGACTGGTTAATAAATTACCATCAGCACCAAATGATACTCCCAATTGGAATAAGCCAGCGATTGTAATATTATAGATAGAACTCCCCGCCTTAATTTCCGTTTCTAAACTCCCATTTTTCTCCAACTCTGAAGCAATTGGCCCAAAATCAGGACGAGAATCGCGATCAAATAATACAGTATCAGGTAGTTGCAGTAAATATTGATTTTCTGCAACACCAGGTAAATTCCAGATTTTAGAGCGAATATCGAAACCGATGACAAAGATATTACGCCAATAATTTCTTTTTGCAGGATTCTGTAAGCGAGCCATGCCGAGATAAATCGGGCTGACAGAATCAACAGCATCAAAAGCCAAAGTTTGATAGAGTCGCCGTTCTGGAAAATTCTCCATCGCTACTAAAGCCGTTGAACGAGGACTAATTAAAAAGCAATCACCTTGCAAAGACCGATGAAATAGTACAGCAGTATCTAATAAAGCATCTTTCAGTCCAAGCTGCATAAAGATAATAACAACCGAAAAAACAACCCCAGACAAAGCAACAAGCAAGCGAACTGGTTGATGTCTCAGTTGTAACCAAGCGATCGGTAATTTACCAAACATGGCTCAGGACTATAGCGGATTAGAGTTTGATTCAGAAGTATCGATAATCGCATTAACTTGTAAATTGGTTAGATTAGCTACTTTGCGACTTGCTTCTGGGGTTAATCGGATCTTTACTTCTACTACTCTAGCATCTGCCTCAGCAGTTGGATCATTCCCCACAACCTGCTTTTTGCCAATTTGTAAACCAATCTGAGCAACAATACCCGTTAAATTTTCAATAACACCATTGGCTCGAATTTTTACGCTTTGACCAAGTTTAACACGGCTAATATCTGTTTCATAGACTTCTGCCGTCACATACATTTGATCAGTTTGGCCTAAATCAACAATACCTTTATCACTAATGACCTCACCTGGCCAAGTATTGATTTTAATAATTTGTCCAGTTCTAGGCGCACGAACATAAGATAGAGCTAGATCAGCTTGGGCGCGCTGTACAGCAGCTTGAGTGGCAGCTACCTGCGATTCAGCTACTTGGATATCAACTGGACGAACTTGAGCAATCGCTTCTAGGGTGGCTTGCGCTTCTGTAATTTGACGTTGTGATGTGGCGATCGTGCGTTGTAAATTAGCTTGAGCTTGAAGAACCTGTTGAGTGCGGCTCTCCATAATTTGCATCAAAACCGCCTGTGCTTGCTGAAGCTCTTTACGAACCGTTGCTTCTTTTAAACAGATTGTATCTTTTTCGCGGGCTGACATTCCACCATTTTGATAGAGTGATTGATATCTTTGACAATCAACCTTAGCATTCTGCCATTCGGCTTCTAGTTTGGCGATCGCCGCCTGTTGAGCGTTCCTTTCTCCCTTTAACTGTGCATCTACATTAGCAATTGAGGCTCTTTGTACACTAATCTGTCCTTCTAACTCAGCTTTACTGCCTTGAAAACGGGCATTTTGCGCGGTAATCTCTCCTTGCTTCGCTCCTGCTTTAACTTGTGCCAAACGAGCTTGTGCTACTTGTTCTTGTTGTTGAGCTTCCCGTAGAACTGCTTGCAGACGTGCTTGATTATCTAAAACGGCTATGACTTGTCCTTTCTGAACTTGCTCACCTTCAGTGACCAACAATTGATCAATACGGACACCCTCTCGAAACGATGAAGTTGAGACTTGAATGACTCCCCCTTGGGGTTCTAGATATCCTATAGCCGCTACTCCGAGCATTTGAGGTTTAGCTGCTACCGCAGAAGGAATAGAAGCAGTCGTCTTTTGCCGAAATCGTCCGAATGAGTACAAAGTTAACCCACTAGCTGCTAAAGCTAATGAGACTAGAACAGATGTGGTTCGCTGAGAAAGTTTAAATAGTAAAACAGATTTCATAAAAACAAATTTTGAGCAATGTCAACTCGCGTAAGTTTAAAAACAATTGGGTTGTTTATAATCATAAAATACCCAAAATTTCTTCGAGAGTTATCTTTATTCGTCCAAGCTTTAAAGAAAAATTGTCAGTTTGCTCTAAATAGCTAAATTAAGGCTCATCAAGGAAGCTCGAGATTTGTCAGATTTGCGAAAAGTGGCATAGGTTAGTTCTTCCGTTTGTACTCTCGGTAAGAAAGCAGTTTGAATTCCAAGCGCATTCAAATACCAGAAAAAAGAGGCACAAGAGGATACAGCTTGCTGACTATTAGTATCTAGATAGTAAAGCTTAGGCGGCTCTTTGCGGTTCCAGTAATTATCATTAGGTAACTTTCCGCTTGGAGTTTGAACCTTTTCATTCCAAATAAAGGGCATTTGTAAACTTTGTTTAAGAACACGAATCAAAAATTCATGTTGAACGGTTGCTAATAAGCTAATCTCTTTGAGACGACAGAGACTACTAATACCTAAAATTAATAACATCATTACTGGACGACTCATCTCTTGTGGAAGTTCATGAGAAATAGCCAGTGCAGAAATCTCAGCAACTCCAGTCGAACCAAGGTTAAAATAGCTTTGCCAATGTTCTTGACCAAAAAACATTTCGCTTTTCAACGGCTTGTCTTTTGAGCGTAGCTGCAAATTGAGGTTGCCTATAACAGTTCCTTTTTGAGAAACAACCACAGCATAATCGTTTCCATCAAGTAGATTTTCTGTCTTCCAAGTACGACGATAAGCGTGTTCTGCTAAAACTCGCCCTTTTTTATAAAAAATATCTTGCTTGTCTACAATATGAACTTCCATCGGGAAAGCAAAGGGAGTTTCCCATTGCGAAGGTTCTGGTTTAGACGGTTCTGATGATGTTCGGAATCTCGCTAATAAAGCATCAATCACATTATTCGACATAACTTTACTCTTCATTGGTTTTTCATTTCAATACTTTCTTTTTCTTGATGGATAAGGCTTATGCTAATTGTTAAAATATGTAAATAAAATGTACCAAGAGAAGTTTAAACCTCCTAGGTAAAAAATTCGATTAGGAAAACTGTCCTAAGGTAGTTGTTTTTCCCCTAAACGTTCTAATTTAAGCTAGATTTAGGTTTATTACTTATGGAAGAGGAAAAGCCGAACCGAGTTTAAAATTACTGATCAGTATTGAGAGAATCAGCTAGAGGAGGACAATAACGTCTTGGTGCTAAGATGCCATGAGGGTCGAGACAATGTTTAAGTTTTGTTAAGAGCTTTTGATAACTGTCCTCGCTTTGAGCAAGGAGTTTCATAGATTGAATACCCAGACGATAGGGATAATAGCCCGCTTGAGTTAACTGTTCCATCAAACTTTCATAACAAGCCATGGCACGCTCATCTTCACCAGGGATTTCGCGATCATAAGTAATCGCAATCACACAATTGAGACACCGTTCAGTTAGCAGAGAAATAGAAATTAAAGGTTCAAACTGATATTGAAAGAAAACGTCATTAACAATTTCATTAATCTGGACAGCTGAGGCACCATCTAACGGTGCAATAGGAGCGCACCAAATTAAGCCACATTGATCCTTTTCGGGGTTAACTGGGTCTAAAGGAAGTGTTTTTTTACGCCAATAAGCACTTTTTAACTGGGTTGCCGTTGGGATACCCTGCATTAGACCATAAACAGGTTTCAAAAGTTTCAAGAGTTCCGATACCTTAGTTTTGGTGAGCCACTGATAGGGTTTTTCTAATTTTTGTAAAGTCTGCAAAGTAAAATCGTCAATAAACTGTAGTCTTTTGACCTTACCTTTTAATGCCTGCTTAACTAAACGTCTTGCCTCAGCGACTTGTTTACGAGTTCCATACAACCCCCCTGAACCATTCCAAGCACCAAATCCCCAAGTTTTGGCAAATTGTTCCAATACTTCATCCGTAAGAGGTGTTTTATTAATCATTTCTGTCCAAGGATAGGGACGAATTGAGGCTAAAACTTTGTAGTCATTGCCGATATGAATCGCGCTTTTAAGAGTTCCATTCAATCGTAAAGGTCGCAAAGCATCGATTAAATCAGCCAGTTGCTCATCGTGTTCGATACTAAAATAAAACGCTTGAAAATATTCTGGTTTTGGCATTAACCAAATGGTCATTTTGGTCACAATACCGAGATTAGATTGAGAGAACAAACCATCTAAATAAGGGCCCACTCCCCAGCGATAAATCGGAGTTGCTTGTGCATTAGTAAATTGACCAAATCCAGTATGAATACACTCACCCGTTGCTAAAACCACTTCAAACCCACAAACGTGAGCGAAATGCTCTCCATAGGGTGTGTGTCCAAATCCTCTTTCAAGAACATTACCAATTAAACTAGCTTCGGGACTTGCTCCTACAGCATCCATCCAAAACGGTGCGTCTTGCTCTCGGAGAAACTGATATAACTGAGTTTGTGTCACTCCTGCTTCTACGGTAACATAACCTAGTTTTCCGTTATAGTCAGTAATTTGATCTAAACGTCCTAAATCTAAAAGCGCACAATTATCAGAGGGAGCAACTTTTGAGCCGTACCCTGTGTTTTTTCCCTTACTAATGGGATATATTGGAATTTGATACTGATCAGCGATTTTTAGACAGGCTTGAATTTCTGCTGTATTTATAGGACGCAAGATGGCTAGAAACTGACTAGCAGTAGTAAATGTTGCAGTTTGACATTCGTGTAAATAATTTGGCTCTGTTAAAACGTATTGATTCCCTAAACATTGAATCCATGCTTGAATAGCTTGAGCATTATCCATAATTTTTTTCAAAAACAAGCCCATAATTAAAGAGAAAAGATCCTAAGTTGAAGAAACGATTTTTAATACTCCTCACCTTTCTATGTATCTATCAAATTAAGATCTTCTTTTCATTTTTTGAATTTAACTGATTTTTGAACACTTGGAGCAGAATCATTAACTCTATTTACTTCAAAAGTTGTTGGATACGTGATTTTACTGATGTAGCTCGTACATTATCATAAATCATATCCAAAAATTCTCTGATATCTAAAGGAAGATGCTGAAATAAATCTTTTTTAGTGATTTGATAAGGTGCTCGTTTGCCATGATGCTCTACCGAATCACCAATTCGAGAGAAGACAAAACCAAAATGTTGTAGCTGACGAGCAAGACAGGGTTCCATTAGTACAAAAACTCGCTCCATATCCGCAAGCAAAGCAATACTTGTTGCGCTCAGATACAAACTTAAGGCAATCAGTGGAAATTTACGTTTTTTGTTTGTGATTAAATTTAGCTCATCGAATAATAGTAATCCGCTAGGGGTTTTAGCTTCTCCTGTACGTCTGCGAAATTCACTTCTAACAGCTAAACGAGAAACTTCTCCATAAGAAAAAGGAGGAAATTGACTACAATATGAATGATTCTGACAGACTGTTTCAAAAGGAAGTGAAAATTGAGGTTTTTGTCGATCTGGTAAGACTAATCTTACACAACCAGCATAAAGCTGACTTTCACGATGCTGTAGTAAACAATGTATTGATCTGTGATCAAAAATATCTTTTTCTTGTCGATCAGGAAAGCATTCTTTCTGTTCGTATTTAAGCTCTTCGCAATAAACATTATAACGAATTTGATAAACTTCCTCTAATAATGAATCATTTTCAGCAATTTTGAGCAAAAAATGCTTTTGAAAGTGTTGACAAATATTAATCTCTTTTTCAGTAAGTATTACACTCATGTCTTTTTTCTCCGTAATCTTGTAATCAATATTCCCTTAATCCTGATGTAAATTATCATTATTTCTTAAATCATTTTTTGAGAAATCTTGCTAAACAACTTCCGTATTTATCCAGATTTTTGATAAATTATAGTAAAATTACTGAGTTGCTCCAATTAGAAATCTTGATTAATCTTAAATAATTAGATTAACTCCAACACCTTAAACTACGGGTAGCTATCGTTTAAATCAAGGCGGGTTATACACCAAAAGTATTTAAACATTCCACAGTTGGAAAATTGAGATATAATAATCAAGATAGATGATATCCATTCAATGCAATTTATTCTGTATTGAATTTTTTTGAAAGTAGTTAATGTCTAAATTCTTGTAAAATGAAGTTAGCAAGCCGTTTTTGGTTAATTAGTTTTCTCACTTATCTACTCACAAGTTGTGCTGAAACAAAATCCTTTCAGTGTCAAAAAATTTATCAGATTGCCAATGAAGTTACTAAAGAAACTCAATCTTTAACGAAAAGTGGTCAAGAAGTTGATAAAAAAACTTGGCTTTTAGCGGCTGATAAAATTGAGCAAGCAGCCGACGAAATGAAAAACTTAAAAATTAATGATGAGGAACTGAAAAACTATAAAACCTTATTTGCTCAAGTGTATCTCGACTATGCTACAGCAACTAGGGAAATTATTAAAGTATGGGAAACCAAAGATCGTCTAGCAGCTAAATCGGCTCAAGAAAAAGTTAGAAAAGCAGGACAATTAGAACGAGAAGTTGGCGAAAAAATTAATACCTATTGTGGCGATCGCTAAAGTAAGAGTGACTCGCGACTAACCATTACAATAGAAAATTGGTATAAAAATATTAGGAGACTATATGAGTGAGTTTGATTATGATTTAGTCATTATAGGGGCTGGTGTGGGTGGTCATGGTGCAGCCCTACACGCAGTTAAATGTGGTCTAAAAACCGCCATCATCGAAGCAAAAGATATGGGAGGAACCTGTGTCAACCGAGGCTGTATCCCCTCAAAAGCCTTACTCGCAGCATCGGGTAAAGTCAGAGAATTAAAAGATACTGCTCATCTTAAAGACTTGGGGATTCAAGTTCAAGATCTTCAATTCGATGAATCTGTAATTGCTAATCATGCGACTAATCTAGTTAATAAAATTCGTGGCGATCTTACTAATAGTTTAAAACGCCTTAATGTCGATACGATCCGAGGTTGGGGAAAAGTAGTCGATCTTCACAAAGTTAGCGTACTAGGTGATAGTGGCGAAAAGATTATTACCGCTCAAGATATCATGCTTTGTCCAGGGTCTATTCCGTTTGTTCCCCCTGGAATTGAAATCGATCATCAAACGGTTTTTACCAGTGATGAAGCAGTTAAACTAGGAAGCGTTCCCCAATGGGTGGCGATTATTGGTAGTGGTTATATTGGGTTAGAATTTTCTGACATTTATACCGCTTTGGGATCTGAAGTGACGATGATTGAAGCTTTAGACACTCTAATGCCTGGTTTTGATCCCGAAATCTCCAAACTAGCCGAACGTATTTTAATTAAACCGCGTGATATAGAAACTTATGTTGGTGTATTGGCTAAAACGGTTAAACCTGGTTCACCAGTAGTAATTGAATTAGCTGATATGAAAACGAAAGAAGTCATTGATACTATAGAAGTTGATGCGTGTTTAGTAGCAACAGGACGCATTCCCGCGACCAAAAATCTCGGACTCGAAAATGTCGGTATTACTATTGACAGACGGGTTTTATTCCTGTAGACGATCGCATGGCAGTCTTAAAAGAAGGTGAACCAATTCCCCATTTGTGGGCAGTAGGCGATGCGACAGGTAAAATGATGTTAGCTCATGCTGCATCAGGACAAGGTGTTGTTGCTGTCGAAAATATTTGCGGTCGTGAGAAAATGATCGATTATCGGAGTATACCAGCTGCCGCCTTTACCCACCCTGAGATCAGCTATGTTGGCTTAACAGAACCCCAAGCCAGAGAATTAGGGGAAAAAGAAGGTTTTACAGTAGCGACCGCTAAAACGTATTTTAAGGGCAATTCCAAAGCATTAGCAGAAGGCGAAACCGAAGGAATGGCAAAAGTCGTTTATCGCAAAGATACGGGAGAATTACTAGGAGTCCATATTATCGGGATTCATGCCTCTGATTTAATTCAAGAAGCGGCTAATGCGATCTCTGAACGTCGTTCGGTTCAAACCCTAGCCTTTAATATTCATGCTCATCCAACCCTTTCGGAAATTTTAGACGAAGCCTTCAAACGCGCTGAAGCCGAAGTTGCCGCTTAAGATTAATACAGAGAGTCCCCTAGTATATCTTTGGGGACTTATTTTTTTGTTTCGGATATTGCGAATATTTCGGATAAACGTTATATTCCTTATAAGTGTACTTATAAATTTAGCAAACAAATTGTAAGTACATTATTAGCTGACCTTCAGGTCACTTAACCCATAGGCGATGTGGCTAATGAGGAATTAACCATGCCTACAACCAAACACTCAAAAAAATTTACAGATAGTAGCCAAAATATCAGGGTTTATACACCCTTGCTTCCCAATATTCGTTATTCTTTAGTAGATGATGGATTGCCTACCTATTTATCTGACATTGAGTACAGCATTCTTTCTAGTGTACTAACAGATTTGCGCCAAGGGAACTCTATTACATTAGTTCCAAGTGAAGCATACATGACGACACAAGAAGCGGCTGATGTTCTTAACGTTTCACGCCCCTACTTCGTAAAACTTTTAGAAAATGGGGAAATTCCATTTAGTAAAGTGGGAAACCGCCGTAGAGTATTAGTCAAAGATGTTTTATCTTACAAGACACAAAGAGATACAGAACGTCGTCAAACTTTAGAAGAGTTTTCGGCTGGCATTTACGAAGATGGTTTAGATGATTTAGACTATGGATCAGTCTGTGAAATGCTTAAGGATGATTAAAAGCTATCAGTGAATTTACCGATTGTCGTTCTTGATGTCTGTGTTTTAATTCCAATGCCGTTTTGTGATACTCTTCCTAGAGCGGCCGAAAAAGGATTATATCGATTTTATACTTCTCCAAAAATTTTAGACGAAACCAAAAAAAATTTAGAGAAAATTTTTATTAAAAGAAAAGATGATATAGATACAGCTAGACAAAAAGCTGAATATAAAGTTAATCAGATTAAAAAAGCCTTTCCTGAATCATTAGTTAAGCCGACTGATAGTTTAATTGAAAGTCTTAAGAATGACCATAAAGATCGCCATGTTTTAGCTACGGCAATAGAAGCACAAAAATTAGAAAATAACGCTACAGTAATTATTGCTACACACAATCTTAAAGATTTTCCAAGCTCTGAGCTTTCTAAATATAATGTTAAAGCAATATCTCCTGATGAATTTTTCATGTGGCTAATAGAGATTTATGACACTACAGACAATTTATTTGATATATTGCAAGAACAAGCTAAAGGAATTAAACAACAACTTCTCGAGCTATTAAAAAGGTTAGAAAAAGGAAATGTGAAAAATTTTGTTAAAGTCATCCTAACCGAATATTTTGTTCAAGAAATTATTAACGAGATTTTTTATATTCTTAGAAAGTACGGTCGGGAGCAAGAAGAAATAAAATATTTGAAAGGAGAAAAATATTATATTATGTCTTTAAAAGAGAAAATTTTAATGCTCACTTGTCTTTCTAAAAAGTGTTTACTTGAATCAAACTGCACATTAATTATTAAAAATAATCTTTCTATTGAGGATATTAAGATTTTGACTAACTTTATTCAGCAATCTAAAATAATAACTCAACCAAATTTTCGCTTATAGAAAGAAAGTAAAATTATTATCTATAATTTAAAACAATTATTATTTATTTAACCTCCTTATGCTGTCAGCCCTTCTTTTTGACTTAGATGGAACATTAGCCGATACAAACCCGATTCATTTTTTAAGCTGGCAGAAAATTCTACAACAATATGGCTTAGAAATCGATCAAGATTTTTATGAATACCATATTTCGGGAAAGCATAACCCGCAGATTATTAGGGATATCTTTCCTGATATGTCAACTGAAGCAGGAATTAAACTTGCTGACGAGAAAGAAAGTCTTTTTCGGGAATTAGCAACCAATTTAATGAAACCTTTGCCCGGATTAGTTGATTTTTTAAATTGGGCAACTACTCAAAACTTACAACTCGCGTTAGTGACTAATGCACCGAAAGCGAATGTAGACTTTATGTTAAATGCTTTAGAATTATCTAACACTTTTCCAATTATCGTTTTAGGGGAAGAATTACCCAAAGCAAAACCCGATCCGATTCCCTACCAGATAACATTAGATAAATTGGGGATTAAGCCAGAAAATGCGATCGCTTTTGAAGATTCTCCATCGGGAATCATCTCGGCGGTCGGTGCCAATATCTTAACGGTTGGTGTTCTTTCGACTCATCCAGTGGAAGACTTACTTAAAGTAGGGGCTAAATGGGTGATTGAAGATTTTACCGATTCAAAATTAAAACAAATTATATAAGAACAAAGGTTGCTGTAGGGGCTTGGTTGCCAAGCCCAGATTAATCATTATGGTGTGGTTTGACTCGGTGTACTGGGTGGCGTATTGATTGGCGTATTGGTCGAAGGACTACTAGGTATACTCGCTTTCACACAATCTAAAGATCTAATAATCGCGGCGGCGGCATAATTACGATTAGCGGGTTGATTGGGTGCAAAAGCATCGCCCTGTTCATTAAAAGGTGAAGCAGTATTACAAAAACTTGACATTTGAATAATAGTAGTCTCTGCCCAATGTCCAGAGATATCAGAAAAAGCCATCGGAGTTGTATTCGCCACCAGTACAGAAGATTGTGTCGTTTGTGTGTTTAAGTATTCACTCACCTTGCGTAAAATAACCATTAATTCGGCGCGGGTAATGGGGTCAGTGGGTTTAAACTGACCATCTGCTTTACCTGCTACAATTTGATTCTGTTGGGCCCATTTAATTTTATTGGCACTCCATCGGTCATCAGCTACATCTGTAAAGGGACTGGAACTGGTTGCTGCTGCATTAACATCAATTTTAACAACCGTATTCATTGCATCAATGACCATCGAAACTAATTGTTCTCTCGTGACTGGTGTTTCGGGACGGAATGTATTATCTTCTTTAAATCCAGCTACAAAACCAAGAGCGACGGCTTTTTCGATTTCAGATTTATAAATATCATTGCTAATATCCTTGAAACTAGCCACAGAACCAGCATCAGTAGGAGGAACTGGCGGAATTTGTCCCGATGCAGCCGCAATTTCGGTACTATTGCCACTAAAATAAAAATGACCGACCTGTTTGCCATTAAAAGCTCGCTTAGAAAACTTCCAACCAGGGTCTAAAACAACTTTCATAAAGTCTCGTTGTACCCCTCTAGTTCGTCCCACAACGATTTCTGGCATATTAGGAGTACGGGGTGAGCCAACTAATAATAACTCGCCGTTTCGCTCAACCAATCTCAGGATATAGTTTAATCCTAAATCCTGACCATCCAAACGAATTGAGTAACCATTACTATCGGTGGCTCGTCGGCAAATTCCTGTAAAATCAAAATTAAGCAAAAGTGGCTCAACGATCGCGGGTGCCGCACCAATTTCACTCCAGCACTGTTGTTTCTCAGGAATTTGTTCAATAACCAGCAAATCATATTTATTATCGCCAAAAGGACGAGCTACAGCAATAACTTGTTGTTGCTCAACTTCTTGTTCTTCAAAAGTTGTACCTTGTGCTTGAGCAGGAATACACGGAATAATAGAGGATACGGTCAAGCTAGCTAAAGCGGCGATGTGGAGTGAGTTCCTAAATTTCATATGTCTCATTCGTATAGTCAAATATTTTTATCGGTGGTAGGCATGAAATTGCTAGACACTATCATCATTTGACCCTTGCCATCGGTTACAGGTTCCGATCTTAAAGTCTTTGATATCTCTATTAAT
The DNA here is from genome assembly GCF_017312365.1 of Chroococcus sp. FPU101. GTDB lineage: Bacteria > Cyanobacteriota > Cyanobacteriia > Cyanobacteriales > Microcystaceae > Chroococcus. Next base: position 126,715 of record NZ_BLJI01000009.1, on the reverse strand, counting down.
TAGCGTCGCAAGTCTTTCTAAATAAGTAACTGGGTTTCAGTCTTTGGTTTAGTCTTTTTCAAGATATGAAGTTGTTATCGTGATAAGTATGACAAAAATTTTTGAATACGAGGCTTTGAGTTTTCAGTCAGCCCGCTTAAACCCATGTTAATTAAAATTGGTTATGACATTGTTATTGAGTCCCCCGCGCCCGTGCCGATGCACCTCATGCTTTATACTCATCCAGAACGAGTCGGGGATTTAAGAAAGCCAGATCAAATTAGATTTGACCCCGATATATCTATTAAAGAATATATTGATCCTTTTGGGAATCGTTGTGGTCGGATTATTGCGCCTCTGGGTCAATTGCGGATGTGGAATGATACGATCGTAGAAGATAGTGGACTGCCCGATATCATTAATCCACAAGCGATACAGCACGACATTGAAGACCTACCGCCTCAAACACTACAATACTTACTTGGTAGTCGTTATTGTGAAGTTGATCAACTTAGTGAAATCGCTTGGCAATTGTTCGGTAATATTACACCAGGATGGCAAAAAGTTCAAGCAATTTGTGGCTGGGTTCATGCAAATATTCGTTATGGATACGCTTATACCAATGTCAGCAAAACCGCATATCAAGTTTACACCGAGCGTACAGGGGTTTGTCGAGATTTCGCCCATTTAGCCTTAACCTTTTGCCGTTGTTTAAATATTCCTGCGCGTTATGCTGCGGGTTATTTGGGTGATATTCGAGTCGAACCCTTACCCTTTGCCATGGATTTTCATGCGTGGTTTGAGGTGTTTTTAGATGGACAATGGTATACTTTTGATGCTCGTCATAATGTCCCCCGTATTGGACGTGTTTTGATGGTTCGCGGACGTGATGCGGCTGATGTGGCATTAATGACCTCTTTTGGCTCATATCAATTGAAAGAATTTAAAGTCTGGGCGGATGAAGTTCCCAATACGTGGGAAAAAGTAACCAAAAATTCAAGATTCAAGCCAATGGCCGCTTAGTAACATGGTGTGTGGAGTAGAAAAATTTAGCTCATGCGATTTGAAATAGAACACTCAACGTGTTACACCTACAGTAATGCAGTTTCTCTGGGGCCGCAAACCATACGACTACAACCGAGAGGTGATGGTAGTCAACATCTATTAAACTTTGAATGTGTCATTGAACCAACGCCCCGTTTAATGACCAGTTTAATGGATTTAGAAGGAAATATAGTAACGCGAACTTGGTTTGATGAACCCACCACTCATTTAAACATCAAAACTCGCTTTAGTATAGAAACTTTGCGCCGTAATCCCTTTGATTATTTTCCAGAAAGGCACTTTGAGCAATGGCCAATTAATTATTCTGAGGATTTAAAAGAACATTTAATTACTTATTTGAATACAGAAGTACCAGAACAAAAAATTATAGAACTATCCAACGAGTTAGCGACAATTGCCAAATTTGAAGCATTGCCCTTTTTAGAAGTCGTTAATCAATATATATATAACGAAATTAAAAGCGAAATCCGCGAAACTGGAAGCCCTCAATCACCTGAAACTACCCTGAGTAAAAAACGGGGTGCTTGCCGTGATATGGCGGTTTTATTTATGGCAATTTGTCGCCAACAAGGTTTTGCTTGTCGTTTTGTCAGTGGTTATCAAGCTCGTAGTGTACCCAAAATTAATGAACGGCGTTATCTTCATGCTTGGGCAGAGGTATATATTCCTGGTGGAGGATGGCGAGGTTATGACCAAACGCGGGGACAAGCAGTTGCTGATGCTCATGTAGCCCTAGCCGCAGCCCGTATTCCCAAAGGTGCCACCCCCATTAGTGGTACATTTGTTGGTACAAAAGTACAGTCTCAGATGGATGTCTCTCTAAAAATACAGACGATTTAGTGACTGCTTTCAACGAATTTAACGAAAGAATCAGAAGTTAAAGCGAATTGTCATAAAGCTTTTTGATGAATTGACATTTCTGTAACTTAGCTGATCTGCTCAAAATTTTTATAAAGTTCAATCAACCGCCTGTTAGATCTAATATCAGCCTCTTTGACTTTTTATCCCATTAACTCATTTAAACTCGCTTGTGTTTACTTTAAATCTGTTCGCATCGAGAAACCAAGCTTTATTGAGAAGGGTTTTAAAATTAAAAGCTGCAAAAACCCTATAGAAAGAAAGATTTTAATGTCTCTTTAATAAATCCCCTGTTTTTTTTTCCTAAGATAGATCAATAGTAGGGAAGTTTTCGCCTGAAAACAGGTCTAGCTTAAAGTCAGGAGTAAAAAAATTAATCATGACAAGCACTCTTCAATCCTTTAACATTCCAGAACAAGCTTTAGACCGTGATTGTATGACGCTCTCACGCCATGTTCTACAGCAATTAGAAAGCTTTACCCCAGAAGCACAGGATCTCAGCGCAATTATGAGTCGTATTGCTCTGGCGGGTAAATTAATTTCCCGTCGTCTGAGTCGTGCGGGTTTAATGGCAGATGTCTTAGGATTTACTGGGGAAACGAATGTCCAAGGAGAATCAGTCAAAAAGATGGATATTTACGCCAATGAGGTGTTTATCTCCGTTTTTAAACAAAGTGGCTTAGTTTGTCGCCTTGCTTCCGAAGAAATGGATGAACCTTATTACATTCCCGAAAATTGTCCGATTGGTCGTTATACCTTATTGTATGATCCGATCGATGGCTCATCGAATGTTGATATTAATATCAATGTCGGTTCAATTTTTGCGATTCGTCAACAACAAGGTGAAGACCTTAATGGACAAGCCAACGATTTATTGCAAAATGGAAGACAGCAACTCGCGGCAGGATATATTTTATATGGCCCTTCGACGATGTTGGTTTATTCATTAGGTCGTGGCGTTCATTCGTTTATTCTTGATCCGAGTTTAGGGGAATTTATTCTTGCTCAAGAAAATATCAAGATTCCCGAACATGGGCCAATTTATAGCACCAATGAAGGAAATTTCTGGCAGTGGGACGAATCTATCAGAGATTATACGCGCTATGTCCATCGTCATGAAGGTTATACTTCCCGTTATAGTGGGGCTTTAGTCGGCGATATCCACCGAATTTTAATGCAAGGTGGAGTCTTCTTATATCCTGGAACGGTGAAAAATCCACAGGGAAAACTCAGATTACTCTATGAAACAGCACCTTTAGCCTTTTTGATCGAACAAGCGGGAGGACGTGCCAGTAATGGAGAACAGAACTTATTAGATATCATGCCACAAAAACTACATCAACGAACTCCGTTAGTCATTGGTAGCAAAGAAGATGTTAACTTAGTCGAATCGTTTATCAGCGAACATAAACGGCGACAAACTGAATCATAAAAAACAATACTTTTGAGGTCTGCTCACTAAACTAAACAATAATAGATTTGAGTTTTGTCATACTATTGTATACACTTTAAAGCTTTGGAATATCTTAATCAAGCTTTTATAGATAAACTTCAATCTTCACCGCTAGACTTAGAACTATAAAGGAGCAAAATTCAATTCTATGGTTACATTATTAGAAAACCCGTTCCGAGTCGGACTTTCACAACAAAAGACACCAGAACCCTCGATACTTGTTATTTTTGGAGCATCTGGCGACTTAACGCAACGTAAGCTAATTCCTGCTATCTATCAACTGAGAAAAGAAAGAAAACTATCGCCAGAAACTACAATTGTCGGCTTTGCGCGGCGGGAATGGAGCCATGATTATTTTAGAGAACAAATGCGTCAAGGAGTCGAAGAATTTTCCGATGGAATTGGAAACGAGGAAATTTGGGCGGATTTTGCTCAAGGATTGTTTTATTTTGCGGGAAACATGGATGCTCCCGAAAGTTATGAGAAATTAAAAGTATTTTTAGACGAATTAGACGGAAAACGAGGCACCAGAGGAAATCGCGTCTTTTATTTAGCCGTATCGCCCAACTTTTTCCCGCCTGGTATTAAACAACTTGGCGCGGCAGGTATGTTAGCAGATCCCCTAAAACATCGACTGGTCATCGAAAAACCCTTCGGTAGAGACTTAGGATCTGCCCAAGCTCTCAACCGTATTGTACAAAAAGTTTGCCAGGAAAACCAAATCTATCGCATCGATCACTATCTCGGCAAAGAAACCGTACAAAACCTGTTAGTCTTCCGTTTTGCTAATGCAATTTTTGAACCGCTTTGGAACCGCCAATTTGTTGATCATGTGCAAATTACAGTAGCCGAAACCGTTGGCGTAGAGGAACGAGCAGGATATTATGATAAATCGGGTGCTTTGCGAGATATGGTGCAAAATCACCTGATGCAACTGCTGTGTCTGACTGCGATGGATGCACCAAACGCCCTCAATGCTGATAGTATTCGCAATGAAAAAGTAAAAGTTTTACAGGCAATGCGTTTAGCGGATATTCATAACCTAGAAAAATCAGCTATCAGAGGACAATATACCGCAGGTTGGATGAAAGGAAAACCAGTAGCGGGATACCGAGAAGAACCAGGCGTTAATCCCGAATCGACAACCCCCACCTTTGTTGCTTTAAAATTAATGGTAGATAACTGGCGATGGAAAGGAGTTCCGTTCTATTTGCGCACAGGAAAACGTCTACCGAAAAAAGTTTCAGAAATCGCCATTCAGTTTCGAGAAGTTCCTTTACTCATCTTCCAATCCGTCGCCAATCAAACTAATGCAAACGTACTAAGTCTGCGAATTCAGCCCAATGAAGGAATCTCGCTACGTTTTGAAGCTAAAATGCCAGGTGCAGATTTAAGAACACGTACCGTCGAAATGGATTTTAGTTACGGTTCATCATTTGGTGTAGCCACTGCTGAAGCATATAGCCGTCTTTTACTTGATGCAATGAGTGGGGATCAAACCCTGTTTACACGGGCGGATGAAGTCGAAGAAGCTTGGCGCGTCGTCACCCCTGCATTATCCGTCTGGGATGCACCTTCAGATCCATCAGCCGTTCCCATCTATGAAGCAGGAACTTGGGAACCCACCGAAGCCGAATTTTTACTAAACCGTGATGGCAGACGCTGGCGAAGACTTTAACCCTCAACTGAAATTAAGTACAAATTACAGAATACCAATTATTAACTATGAGTACACAGTCCCCCTCCCTAGTATCGTTACAAGCCCCCAAAGATGTCTCAATTGATGAAATTGAGTCAGAATTACGTCGCATTTGGCAAGCCTACAGCAGTAATGATGATGGTGTTTCGGCTATGCGGGCGACCACTTTTACTTTTATTGTTTATGAACCTGAAGCAACCCAACAACTTTTAGCCGCTTTAGGGTTTTATACAGGCCCTATTGATGGTATTGCAGGCCCCCGTACAACTGCCGCCATTAAATCTGCACAAAAAAGCTTTGGTATGGAGGTGACAGGGCTTTCTAATGATGCTCTTTTAAAACGAGTTCAAGAAGAATTTGCTAAAGCTAAAGCCGATGGAAAATTAGAAAGTAAGATTGTTAATGCTTATGCACCAGACTTAGAAGGTAGCAATATAGCTGATGCGATCGCCGCTTCTAACCCTTGCCGTATCATTACACTTTGTCCAACGGCGGAAGAAGATGAAGGCGTAACCGCACAAGTATCGGCTTATTGTCCAATTAATAAACGCAATCATAACACCCTGATTTGTTGCGAGTATATCACCCTACGCGGTACAGCAAGCGCATTAGAACGGATCGCTGGTAGTCTGTCGGCATTAATAATCCCTGATTTACCGAAGTTTCTCTGGTGGAAAGCCAGTCCTGAGATGGATTATGGTTTATTTAAACGCTTAAGCGAACATTGTGACACTGTAATTTTTGACTCTAGCACTTTTAGAAATCCAGAAGAAGATTTACTTAAAATTGGACAACTCATCGAACATGATATACCTGTAGCTGATCTTAACTGGGGTCGCATTGCCGCATGGCAAGAACTCACGGCTGAGGCTTTTGATCCCCCAGAAAGACGCGATGCAGCGATGGAAATTGATCAAATTACCATTGATTACGAAAAAGGGAACCCCGCACAAGCCTTGATGTATCTAGGTTGGGCGGCAAGTCGTTTACAATGGCGACCCGTTGCTTATATGTACGAGGGGGGTGATTATGACGTAAAAAGAGTCACTTTTACCAATCATGAGAATCGTACTATTATTGCCGAACTAGCAGGAATTCCGATCGCTGACTGGGGTGCTGTTTTAGGTGATTTAATTAGTTTACGTCTTAGTTCGACCAATTCACAAGCCGATTGTTGTACAGTATTGTGTTCAGAAACGGCGGGCTGTATGCGAATGGAAGCAGGAGGTGGCGCACAATCTTGTCGAATCCAACAAGTAACCTCTTTAGCTGATCAAAAAACTGAACAGTTATTAAGCCATCAATTGCAACGCTGGGGACAAGATGTTCTGTATGCAGAAAGTCTAAAAATTGCTTCCCTGATTCTTCAGTTAAAGTAATTTCACAACATTGGGGTCTGGGGGTAATTTCCCCCATCGTATCCTTAATCAACTGCAATATATTTGAGCAGGGATTGTCTTTAATTTTCTGTAAACTTATCAAAAGTTGTAACTGTTATTTTATGAGTATTGACAAGAAAGTTACAAAGCGATCATTAATGGTTAAGGATGAATACTACCATCGGGCATAGTTGTTTCAGTTAAGTTAATATCACTTAAGCTGCTATTTTTTAAATTTGCACCTCGTAAATCTGCATTGTGTAACGAAGCATCTGTTAAATTCGCACCTTGTAAACTCGCTTCCATTAAAGCTGTTTGATGAAGTAGTGCATAGCTTAGATTAGCTTTTTTTAAAATCGCTTTTGATAAATTGGCTTCACTTAGATTGGCTGAACTTAAATTAATTCGACTCGATAAAAGAACTGATTGTAAATTAAATTCTGATAAGCTCACAATACTTAAATTAATTTCTCTAAAAACAGCACCACTTAAATTCGCACCCTTTAAATTCGCTCGACGGAGACTTGCTCTTTTTAAAAAAGCATTTTCTAAATTCACTTGTTTTAGATAACTATTACTCAAATCAGCTTTATATAAATTTGTATTACTTAAATCGGCTCCATTAAGATTCGCTCCACTCAAATCGGCTCGACATAAATTTGCACCACTGAGATCCACACCCGATAAATTTGCTTGTCTCAAATCGGCTCGACATAAATTAACATCTGTTAAATCAATTCCTGTTAAATTGGCTCCTTTTAAATTCGCACAACTTAAATTCGCATTGATCAATTTAGCTTGTCTTAAATTTGCTTCTTCTAAATCTGCACCAATGAGAATCGCACCCTGTAAATTTACCCAACTCAAATCAGCACTACTCAAATTCGCACTTGTTAAATTCGCTTCTGTTAAATTAGTTCCTAATAACTTTGCATAACTTAAATCAGCGCGACTTAAATTGGCATAACTTAGATCAGACGCGCTTAAATTTGACCAATCCAAAGAGCAACGGTTTAAATTAATATCTCTGAGATTTAGCTGAATGAGATTAACTTGTTGTAGATCAATGGCTCCGAATTCTCGTTCACCTTGTTCATACCTCCAGATTAATTCTTCAGCGTTATATTGTAGATGAAAGGTGACTTTAGAATCTAGCATTGAGAAGTGAATAGCCTTTGCAATAACTGGATAATAGTTCTACTTTTCAAGATACTTGATTCTTTATGCTTTTGTCTTCAGAGAATTTAATGAATTTAGGCTCAGTGTTATTACTCAGGTATTAAGAAAATGCTGATCTGACTCGCTTACAGGCTGTTGTAACTCTGAATTAATATTCTGCTCTAACTCAGGCAATTTTAACAACATTCCAGCAAATAACCAATAATAAATTGAAACTGGTTCTACCGATAAAGGATAATAGTATGGATTGAAGCTAATAAATAGAATAAAAAGCCATAAACAAATTGCCCAATGTCGTAAAGCAGGTGTTTTAAGAGATCGATAAGCTTTGAACGTTAGCCAAGTAATCATTGAAACAACCGTCATAAATGCAATAAATCCGAGGACTCCAATTTCATAGAGTAACTTAACGTAATAAGTTTCAATTAATAGTGTTCCTTCTTCGGTTAAACGACGCGCACCACTGGTTGCACTTCCTAAACCTTCACCAAATAAACTCAAACGACTTGAGAGCCAAGAAAATTGTCTAGCGATAAATTCTTGCGGTGGTGAATACATCCATCGATCTACCAAATTATCAACCCGTTGTTCTACAATACCAACTTGAGTCACCAAGATAAAAACAAAAATTGCAATAATCGCTAATTTAATGATTAATGATTGTTTTCGTTTTTCAGTTACTAACAGTAAGATAATATAAATTAAAGGAACTAAAATAAGAGCAATTCGTTGCCCTGAAACCAGCGTTGCACTTAAAACCATTGCCATCGAGATCCAACTAATAATTTTCCAACGATGAGACGGATCACTAAAAGATGCAGCATAGCTAATAAAAGCACTAGAAATCAGAAACCATCCCCATTGCCAAGGATCAGAAAATGTACCAGAAAGACGAATTAAATTGAGTTTTGGATTGTAGAGATTAGAACCTCCTACTAAACAGTTGGCTTTCAAGGTTGCTTTATCGGTAATATCTGGATAAAATTTAGTTTGAGACAAATCAACCACTGAAGGAAGTTTATTAAGAACAATATTATCAGGACAAATTCCTTGGGTTAATAAAAAATATTGAATCAGACACAAGCTACAACAAATAATGATTAAAACAACCAATAAACGGGTGATGATAGCTACATCCTTGGTCTGTTGTATTAAATAATAGCCACATAAAATTAAAGGAATATAACCTAGTAAGATTTTAATTCCAATCAATCCTTTAGACAAAATATTATTAGGAAGATTAACAAAGAAAAACGTGAGTAAACAGACAGCAACTAAAACAATGATCGCAATTACTAACGGTTTGGTTTTGGCTCTAAGTTTTGGCCAAGCATCACCCGATAATATAATTTTGAGGAGTGCAGGAAAATAAAACGCATCCTTAGCAACTTTAAATAAAGGATAGGATTTACTGTATTTAATCAAGTTACCAACAACAGTAAATACTTTAAAAGTCGAAAAAGCGATCGTACTACTAAACGGAAGATAAATTAAAAGTGCTAATAAACCTAAACGGGGATTGAGAAAGGCTACCACCCCACCTGGAACCAGAAAAAGTCCGAGTAATGCCGCTTTAACATCAAATAACAGAGCTAAAACAACACAAAGAAACAGAGTAGCAACCGTAGTAACAGCAATGGGAAGTAGATTTTTTTCTAAATTCATATCCTAATCACGGACTGAGTTTATAGGTTGCCACCTAGTTTAAGACGAAAAAAGCTTAAGAACAATGTTAGGGTTTTGGTTAAAGGAAACTGAATCGAGAAAAAGTTAGCAATAAGAATCATTTAAGATGGTCACTATAATCTCTAGCTTATTTCACAGTAGCCGTCATACGCTAAGATGAGGATGATACAGATTAGCCAAATTTTTTTATGCTATCTCTAGAAGTGCCTCAATTTTCTTCTAACCGTGACTTAGGACATAACTCTAGAATATTAGTCGTTGAGGATGAAGATATTATTCGAGATATGGTGGTTCTCGCTCTCGAAGAAGAAGGATACGAGGTCGTTAGTGTTAGTGACGGACGTTCTGCGATTGAATTGCTACAATCCGAATCAAGCTCACAAAATTCAGGATTTGACTTACTGTTGTTGGATCTGATGTTACCGCAGATCAACGGTTTAGATATTTGTCGTTTATTGCGCTACCAAAACAATATTATTCCGATTTTAATTTTAAGTGCCAAAGCCAGCGAAACCGATCGCGTACTCGGGTTAGAAGTTGGAGCAGATGATTACTTAACAAAACCCTTCAGTATGCGAGAATTAGTTGCTCGTTGTCGTGCCTTAATTCGTCGCCAAGGTTTTAGTACCCAGACGGCTGCACCGATGCGTCGTTTTCGAGATATAACTCTGAATATCCAAGAATGTCGTGTTCTAGTTCGCGGTGAAGAAATTAATCTATCACCCAAAGAATTTCGATTACTAGAGTTGTTTATGAGCTATCCTAAGCGAGTGTGGTCACGAGAACAACTCATCGAACAAATTTGGGGCCCAGATTTTTTAGGTGATACAAAAACTGTTGATGTCCATATTCGTTGGTTACGAGAAAAATTAGAATTAGATCCCAGTCAACCAGAATATTTGATCACTGTGCGAGGTTTTGGCTATCGTTTTGGTTAGACTAAACGAAAATCTTAGAGACTAAGATGGCAACATTCACCGTCACCAACTTGTCTGACTCAGGTTTGGGAAGCTTGCGTCAAGCGATTGAAAATGCAAACAACCGCCCAGGATTAGATACTGTTGAGTTTGCTAACTTCCCAGGTAATAATACGATTAATCTCAGCACTGGGGAGTTAAGCATTACTGACTCGGTAACAATTAACGGATTAGGACTCACAATCAATGGGAATAATCAAGAATTTCGCATTTTTAAGATCAACCCTAGTACGTCGAGTTCCATCAATGTATCTATTAATGGACTAACGATAACTGGGGGAAAGCCATCAGGTGAAGGTGGTGGCATCTATAGCAATTTTACGAACCTAACACTGACTGATAGCATTATCACAGGCAATACGGTTAATGGTAGTCAGTCCGATGATTTTGATGGTGGTGGCGTTTATAGTAAAAATGGCAGCCTAACGATTAGTAACAGTATCATCTCTGGAAATACCTGTCTGGGTGATACACCCGACGGCGGAGGCATTTATAGCATTGATGGAACTCTAAAAGTCATCAATAGCACGATTACTGATAATAGAGTTGATGGTTTGAGATTCGATGGTGGTGGCGGCATCTATAGCGCACGGGGTAGCGTAACAGTTATTAATTCAACCATTTCTAATAATTCGACTTTTGCTGATTCTCGTTATGATTCGGCTGATGGGGGTGGCATCTTCATTCGAGCGGGTAATCTGAATGTAGCTAACTCGACTATTTCTGGTAATGTAGCATCGGGAGCTAGAACTGACGGTGGGGGCATTTATAGTAGAGATAGCCGTGTCAATGTGATTAATTCGACCATTTCTGATAATTTAACATCCGTTCGTGGGGGCGGAATTTTTAGTATTAGAGGTCGGTTGACGGTAGCTAACTCCACGATTTCAGATAATGGAGCAGTCAATGGTGGCGGTATTTTTAATGATTCTACCTTTAACTTGAGCAATACGATTATTGCTAATAGTCTAGCAGGTGGAGATTGTATTACTTCTGGGAGTTTGGCCACTAATAGCAATAACTTAATTGAAGATGGCAGTTGTCAACCTGCAATAAGCGGAGATCCTAAGCTTGGCCCTTTGCAAGATAACGGCGGCCCAACTTTCACCCAAGCTCTACTCTTCGATAGTCCTGCCCTTGATGCGGGAAACAATGCCATCATTCCCTCTGATGTCAATGATCTTGATGGAGATGGTAATATCACTGAACCCTTACCAAACGATCAGCGCGGAACGGGTTATGCTCGGATTGTAGGTAGCACGGTTGATATAGGAGCATTTGAGGCACAGAATCAGATTCCCCAGCTTAGTATTAATGATGTTACCGTCATTGATGATCCCGAAGGTTTGACTAATGCTGTTTTTACAGTTACGCTCAGTAATCCTAGTTCGACAACTGTGACTGTCAGATATAGTTCGGCCAATGAGACTGCGATCGCCTCAGTTGATTATACGCCCGTCTCTAGAACTTTAACCATTGGACAAGGACAAAACACAGCAACGATTACCGTTTCCATTACAGCCGATACCCTAGTCGAAGCACCTGAAACATTTGTACTAAATTTATCTAGTGCTAATCATGCAATCATTAACGATGCTCAGGGAGTCGGGACAATTACAAATCTAGACCCCGTACAATATGGGGCATCCTATGGCGATCTCATCCAAAATCTCGGCGATAATTTAGACGCACTACGCCAGCATTACTACACCATTGGGCGTTTTGAAGGCAGGCAAAGCGATCTATTTGATGAATTTCGTTATATCGCCTCAAATCCAGACTTAATACCTGTTTTTGGAACCGATGGAGCCAGGGCAACTGAACACTATATCCGTTTTGGTTTTTCTGAACAACGTTCTTTAACCGCATTTGATCCCGCCCGCTATCTTGATTCTTATGATGATTTACTCGGTGTTTATGGTACAAATCTTGAAGCTGCTACGCAACATTATCTAACTAACGGATTTTATGAACAACGTAACCCGAATTTATTTTCAAGCGCTCGCTATCTTGCTTCTTATGGGGATTTAATCGAAGCATTTGGATACAATTTAGCAAGCGGTTCGACTCATTATCTAAATTTAGGACGCATAGAAGGAAGACAAATCACCTTTGAGCCGACTGCCTATCTTGAGCGTAACCCTGATGTTTTTGCTGCTTATGGTAATGATGTAGAAGCGGCAACAAAACATTATATCGAATATGGATATTACGAACAACGTTTGATAGCTTAGTTTAACCTGAGCAAAAAGTTTGTCATCAAATCTTTATCTATTTTTCATAAATTTATCTATCTCATTAAAGTAATTTTTCCGACAAAAACTTTATGATAAAGAATGAATCCTTTTTGCCTTAAGTAATGAACTTACAATTAACTTTGACTTGGGAAGAAGCAAAAGAGATCGCCAATTCCCAAATCTTCAAACACTTTCAAGAGTATTTAAAAGATATTGAACTTGAATTGCTTCAAGGCTCATGGGAGGGTCTAACCTATGACCAAATTGCTGAAACTTATCATCACTCCGTCAATTATATTAGAGGTGATATTGGGCCAAAGTTATGGCATAAACTTTCGATTGCTTTAGCCGAAGAAGTTACGAAAAATAATTTTAAAGGAGCATTAGAAAGAGCTTGGAAAAAACAGCAAGCCTCATCATCTAATAATTTATCTTTTCCTGAAGGTTCAGTCCCTCTCAGTTCACCTTTTTATATCGAGCGAGAGGGAATAGAATCTCTGTGTTATGAGACAGTAGTAAAATCGGGTTCCCTACTTCGGATTAAGGCACCTTCTGGCATGGGTAAAACGTCATTAATCATGCGAGTTTTGGCTCATGCTCAAGCCCATAAATGTCAAGCAGTGTATATCGACCTAAGAAGTGTAGAACGCTCGATTTTAATCTCATTAGAGAAATTTTTGCGTTGGCTGTGTTTGACGGTTAGCCGACAGTTAAAGGTCGAAAATCAACTAAACACTTATTGGGATACCGAAATTTTGGGTAGTAATGACAACTGTACTGTCTATTTTGAAGAGTATTTATTCACCTCTATCAAAGAGCCTTTAGTCTTAGGATTAGATGAAGTTGATCGACTTTTTCCCTATACTGAAATTATTGAAGATTTCTTTGGAATGCTACGAAGCTGGCACGAAAAAGGGAAGATTTCACAAAAGTGGAAACAATTTCATTTAGTCATTGCTCATTCTACTGAGGTCTATATTCCTTTGGATATGAATCAATCTCCATTTAATGCGGGAATTCCCGTAGAGTTAAGCGAGTTTAATCAACAGCAAATCACATCCCTAGCGCATCTCCATCAATTAAATTGGAACAAAACCCAAATCGAAAATTTAATGGAAATTATCGGCGGTCATCCCTATTTAGTCAGGTTGGCGATGTATGAGGTGAGTACACAAAAAGTCACGCTCGACCAACTCTTGAAAGAGGCAGCAACAGAAGCAGGAATTTATAGCAATCATCTGCGGCGACACTTAGAAACACTGCAACAAGACACACCCGAAACACAAGCTTTAAAGCAAGCGTTTAAAGAGGTTGTTACTTCAGCAAAACCTATCGAATTAGATTCAATGCAGATTTATAAGTTGCACAGTATGGGACTGGTTCGACGACTCGATAATCAAGTTAAACCACGATGTCAATTGTATCGTGAGTATTTCCGTCGTGTCTTGTCAGAAAAATAAGCAAAAATACTTATGAGTCAAGCCCAGTCTCACTTTGAATATCAAGTTGGTGGCAGTCTTGCTAGTAATGCTCCAAGCTATGTGAAGCGAAAAGCGGATCACGTATTTTATGAGGCCCTCAAAGCAGGCGAATTGTGCTATGTTCTTAACTCTCGTCAGATGGGAAAATCTAGCTTACGAGTTCGAGCGATGCAAAGACTACAAACCGAAGGTTATATCTGCGCTTTTGTCGATTTGACGGGAATTGGAACGGATATCACGATAGAACAGTGGTATGCAGGTTTTATACAATCTTTGGTGAGCAGTTGTGAGCTAACGGAGCAAATTCAGTGGCGACCTTGGTGGCGCGAAAGACGAGATTTATTTTCCCCTGTGCAACGCTTGGGTCTATTTATTGAAGAAGTGTTGTTAGTTGAGATTAAACTGCCGATTATTATTTTTGTCGATGAAATTGATCGAGTTCTAAGTCAAAAGTTTTCTTTAGATGATTTCTGGGTACTGATTCGATTTTTTCAAAATCAACGAAAGGATGATGCTAAATATCAGCGTTTGACTTTTGCACTTCTTGGGGTGGCAACTCCGAGCAATTTGATTCAAGATAAGACCCAAGCGCCTTTTAATATTGGTAGGGCGATTGAATTAAGCGGTTTTAATTTAGATGAAGTACAGCCGCTTATTGATGGTTTAAAAGGCAAAGTAGATCACCCTCAACTGATGATGCAAGAAATTTTAAATTGGACGGGTGGACAACCGTTTCTGACTCAAAAACTCTGTCGATTGATGGTTGAGCAGTCAATGGTTGCTGAGGTACGCTCGGTCGAACAAGTTGTTAAAGAACGCATTATCGACAATTGGGAATTCCAAGACGAGCCAGAACATTTAAGAACGATCCGCGATCGCATTTTTTATCGAGATGTTTCTAATACTGGTCGTCTTCTCGGACTCTATCAAACAATCTTAGAAAACGGTGAGCTTGAGCCTAATGGCAGTCCAGAACAGATAGAGTTACAGTTATCTGGTTTAATCGTTGAGCGCCAAGGTAAGTTACAGGTTTATAATCGGATTTATCAGACTGTTTTTGACCGAAATTGGCTAGAAAAGAAACTAGCTCAGTTGCGTCCCTATGCTAATCAAATCACTGTATGGTTAGCTTCAGATCGTCTGGATCAAACCCAGTTACTCCAAGATCAAACATTACAAGATGCCTTAACTTGGGCGCTAGGTAAAAGTCTGAGTGACGCAGATTATCAGTTTTTAGGGGCAAGTCAAGAACTCGCTAAACAAAAAGCTCAATCAGCACTCGAAGTTGTTGAATATGCCAATCAATTGTTAGCAACCGCCCGACAGACAGCAGCGCAGGAAGTCCAGCACATCCGACCTCATTGGTTTTGGATACCTCTCGTTGCAATGGGGGTTACGCTCCCCATTCTATTAGTACGAATGCTCGGACTCTTACAGGGATTTGAATGGAATCTACTGGATCAGTTTTTTTGTTGGCGATCATCAGAAGTTCCAGAAAAACGAATTGTGATTGTTACGATTGATGAAAAAGATCTTGCAAAAGTTGGACACTGGCCCCTTGATGATCAGATCTTAACCCAAGTCATTAGCGAGATCAAAGCACAAAACCCGTCCGCAATTGGTCTAGATCTTTATCGTAATTTACCTGTCGAGCCTGGTCATGTCAAATTAGTACAAACCTTTAAAACAACGCCTAATTTATTTGGAATTGAAAAAGTAGTTGAGCCGAAGATACCGCCACCTCCTCAACTCAAACAACGCGGACAAGTCGGTTTTTCTGATCAAGTCGTCGATCCTGATGGTACGCTCCGTCGTGCTTTGTTATCGGTTTGGCTTTCTGATGGGCAAGAAAATTATAGTTTAGCCCTTAAACTGGCCCTACACTATTTAGCAACTCAAAACATCACCCCAAAAACGGATCAACAAGATCCGCAAAAAATCTATTTGGGAACAGCCACCTTTGAGCGATTTAAAAGCAATGATGGTGGATATGTGCGATCGCAGTCGGGAGGTTATCAAATATTATTGAATTTTCGCGGTTCTCATCGTACTTTTACTACAGTTTCTCTACAACAAGTCCTCAATCACCAAATTCCACCGCATATCTTCCGTTCACGTCTGGTTTTGATTGGCACAACAGCACCCAGTTTAAATGATTTGTTTTACACACCCTATAGTGTTAGTTTGTCGAAATCTCCAGAACTGATGCCAGGAGTTTTTATTCACGCTAACATCATTAGCCAAATTATTAGTACTGCTCTCGATAAACGTCCCTTGTTACGAGTTTGGACTGATCCCTTAGAATGTCTATGGATGTTGGTTTGGGCTGTTTTAGGAGCGGGACTAGCTTGGTTATTAAAGTCACCTGTGGCGATCGCGGTTTGTCTGATCATAGGTAGTAGTGGGCTATTGATTGGCTGCTATCTGGCTTTTTTACAAGGGTGGTGGTTGCCTGTCATTCCTCCGTTTTTGGTTCTGGTTGGAGCAGCAGTAATCATCCCAATTGTGGCAAACCGACAAATGAATAAACTTTTATTTGATCGTACTTTTGCGTATCTTTTAATCGTTAGCTCAAATAATCCCACTGCTGGACGCATTTCGATCGAATATCTCAAACAGTCGGAAACCAAAGAAAATCAAGCTTTAATCGAAAATACCTTAAAAACGAAGTGGCCTAGATGAGATTTCTTGGAGTCCAACGGATGCCAAAAAATTAGACCAAATCTCAGTCATCTCTTCACTTTCAGGTTGTGATCGCTTGGCTTCAACTAAAGCTAATAACGCATCGTACCACAGTCCTTGCTCACCATACCATCTTGCTTGAGTCAGTGCATTTTCTTGATTTAGTTTAGAGGGTATGGCTTGAGGTGGAGCAACACGACGTACCCAAGATGCGATCGCAGGATCATCAGGTCGTGGTTTTTCCCCACACACTAAGACCACAGACCATTGATATTCTTTACCAATTTCTAAAGGGGGTGAGTTTTCAGACGGACTAACACTAATAATTCCAGACGAATCTTTCAGCGATAAGACCGTTTGAGAATGATGTATTGTGCCATTCTCTTTAATACTTAAAATCAGTTGTTTGGCAGTTGTTTTCGACAAAGCAATTAAAAATGTCGGTCGCTCTGTGACAGTTAAACCATAATTAGAGGTGGGAACAAGAGGCATCAATGAATGTTCTGGAATAGTTGAAACTGAAGTTGTATCCTGAAAACATTGATTATCTTGACGAGATCCCGCTCCCGAAGTTTGATCGGGTTTGCCTTCGTTTGGTGGTGGTTTAAAGGATACTGTCGGAATTGCATGATCATTACCTGAACGGTTGCTCGGTTGGGCCATCAGTGGCAAAATTGACGCAAACAACAGTCCGACAAAAAATAGAGGAAGCAAGCTTTTAGGATTTAACATTTTATTAACCCAAATTGAGGATTAGAGATCCCGCTAGTATTACTTCAAGCTATTTCGCTCACTTTACGGATCAATTTTAACGTGATTGTCCTGTTAAAAATCTGAAAAATCAGGTTTATGTTGATCACCCATTGTTAAGCAACATTATTCGCCATCCGCAGGGCAGGTTACTGATTGTTCTGGCAGACGGGGTGATTCGGTTACAGTAGAATCATAATCCGTCAGCATTACTTCGCCTTTCTCATTAAAAATCCAGCCTTGAGCAGGTTTAATGGGTGTAGCAGGTGGTACGATCATTTGATGCTTTATAGATTGATTTTGTGGGGTGACAGGTTTGACTAAATCAACTTGGACAGCATCACTACTAAGGTTTTCATTAAGATTTGGGGGTAAACCACCTCGTCCAGTAATCGTTAATTGACTGGTTTCCATTTTTTTACAAGGGTTTTGGGTAATTAAAGCCCTCGGATTAATAATTGTTTCGGGTAATTTAAGAAATCCGCGATTTGGATCAATTTCAGGGGTATTCAGTTCAACAATACCATTAAACTCAGGGCCACGCTCCGATCTAGCCGTAATGCTACTGTCTGGAGTCAAGAATTTTCCTTTAGTATTGATCCTCACTCTACCACCTGATGCGTTAACTGAATTAGCTGTAATACTACTATTTCTCAAAACTAATACACTTGTATTAATATTAATATTGCCCCCACTAGCTTCTCTAGTCGCATTAGTTGTAATTTGGCTATTATTGCGTAAGATCGTATCGTTGCTCACTTGAAGTGTAATATTCCCTTCGCCTGCGGTGGTATCTGCACTTAATACAGCGTAGTTAGTCAAACCGAGCGTAGAAGCATTGATGAAAAGATTGCCTGATGCTCCTGTTCCTGATGCGCTAACACTGACTCTACCGCCATCTTGAATGTTTAATTGAGTCGTATTAATGTTTAAATTTCCCGCCGCTAGAGGACTTGCACTCTCAGCTAACAAGGAACTTCCAAAACCACTAACGATAACTGATTCTAAAGCATTGATATTGATATTTCCTGCTTGACCTGTACTTCCTCCGAAGGCTGCTACCGAAATGGTACCGCCATCTTTAAGAATTAAGCGACTGGTTTTAAGATTAATGACCCCGCCATTACCCGTCGCTTCTACACCTATAGGGTTACTTGTAGTAGAAAAAATACCAGTGCGAAACAGTTGATCATCACCTGTTCCCTGACCAATAATCTCGATCCTATCCGACGCTTCTATATTAATCTGTCCCCCATCACCTGCGCCAATGGTTGAGCTTGTTAAGACACCTCCATTACGGAAAAATAAGCGATCTGTTTTGATTTGAAGATTGCCTGATGAACCCTCACCTGATGTGCTAACACTGATTCTACCGCCATCTTGAATGTTTAATTGAGCCGTATTAATAAGTAAATTACCCGCAGCTTGAGAATTTGTACTTTCAGCTAACAAGGAACTTCCAAAGCCACTAACGATAACTGATTCTAAAGCATTGATATTGATATTTCCTGCTTGACCTATACTACCGTCGAAAGCAGCCACCGAAATAGTACCCCCATCTTGGATCGTTAAACGACTGGTTCTAATATTAACGACCCCGCCATTACCCGTAACTTCTAATCCTAGAGGGTTACTTGTAGTTGAAAAAATACCACTAGGATAATTTCTGCCAATTAATACTCCCTGACCGAAAATCTCGATTCCATCCGACGCTTCTATATTAATTTGTCCTGCGTTACCACTGCGATCCGTTGAACTTCTTAAAACACCTCCATTACGAAAAATCAAGCGACCTGTTCTGATTTGAGCATCTCCTGCATCCCCCTTACCAGAGGTCGAAGTTTGTAAAATAGCATAATCTCCAGTACCATTGACATCAATAAATTCAGTCGCATTGATGCTTAAATTACCACCTCTTCCGTCACTAAAAGTAGCCGTATCGACAAAAGAACCCTGATTTAGGATTAATAAACGTTTCGTTTCAATAATTATATCGGGCGATGTTCCAGACGAAAAGGCTAGTGCGCTGATATTGCTATCCTTACTAACTTCTAGTGACTCAGTTGCTTGTATTTTGATCAATCCTCCTGCATCGGCTCCATCGTTAAATCTATTTACCTCAGAATTATCGCTCAATGTAATTCTTTTTCCCCGTAACTGTATATCTTCTCCCGTCCCTAGCACTAATGACTGAATGATCCCTTTTTGGGACAGTTGAATATCTTGAAAATTTTGAACGGTATCATAACCAAATGACCAACCTTGAGCGATTGGAGTTAGACTCACAAGAGCAGGAGCAGCAACACTACCTACTTCAATTCTCCCACCTAACCCAGTCAGTATTCCTCCTTCTAGCAAAACATTACCACCAATCAGGGCTAAAGTTTGTCCTGACTGTAAAAGAAGTCCATTGCCACCGTCAGCGATCGAGCGATTAACAATATCTCCTGGTTGTTCTCTAAACTGTAAGCCGATTGGAATAGTAACGGTTAATATCGGTTGTGCTTGAACATCTGTCGCACTAAAAACGCTCCCATCAGCAAAGTTAATCTGAGTAGCTGTACTGGTAATAAAAGAACCTTTAATATCTATCTGAGCATTTGACCCGAAAATAATTCCATGAGGATTGAGTAAAAATAAACTTGCATTGCCTTGAGTCTTAATTAAGCCATCAATATTAGAAATAGAACCACCTGTTACTCGACTAAAGATATTTTGAATGTTGGGTGCATTATCAAAAATAACTGAGCCACCCGTCGGAACCGAAAAATCACGAAAACTATGGAATAAATTTCCGCCTGCTTGACTTTGACCTGTAACTGTAAAATTTAGTTGATCTGGGGTTGTTACTTCAGTAGACAGTGTTCCATCTGAGCTAACTTGTGCTTGACTTGAACTGATTAAGCTCAAACTGTATAGCCAAAAAATCGCCGTAAGATGAAACAATTTGTAAAACTTAGAGTGATGGATTTGGTTTAGCATTTGATACATCTTTTTAATACCCCTGAACCTGTATACTGTCCTAGCTCACCTGTATCTGTCTTACACTCTCCGCATCGCTCGGTAATATTTGTATCTTCTCCTAATGCTTTCTCTGCTGCTTGTGCCTCTTCACGTAATTTGGTCGCTACTCTTGTGGCTCCTTGCTGATCTTTTATTTTGGCTTGGCGAGTTTTTGCAACGATTAACACTTCAAGCTCTCTGTTTTCTAATACCTGATTAATCGCTTGTGTATAAAAAAAATCTGCATTAGCTTCTTCTCCTTTTTCCTCAGCTTGAATTCCTTTTTTTAACAATTCCAAGGTTTTATTTTGGGATTTGCTTTGAGCGGATGCAACTGTAGATAGACTCAATATTAGAGTTATAGCTAAAACAATGATCAAAATAAGCGAATAAGCAATTTTTGTCATTTATTTCCTTTTTTTGAATTTCATCTTATAAGGATAGTTGTTTAAAGGGAAGGTTTAGGAACAATCTTTTTTGAATCACCGAGGGAATGACAATAATGTTAAGGCGAAGGACATTTTACGCATCTTTTCAAAAGCCCTGAACTACGAAACTCCCCTGTTGTTCCAGCAGGATATCCATCAGGCGGACATTCTCCGCAGATTCCGCCGCCATCAGTATCTGCTCCTAACGATTTTTCTGCTGCTTGTGCTTCTTCACGTAATTTGGTCACTAATCTCGTAGCTCCTGCTTTTTCTTCTAGATTGGCTAAACGAGTCTTCGCGACGATGAATACTTCAACATCTCTGTCTTCTAAAACCTGCTCAATAGCTTTTTTATAAGAACGCTTTGCTTCATTATCATCACCACTTTCATCAGCTTGAATTCCTTTTTCTAACAATTCGAGTGCTGTACTAGGTGTTGTGCCTTGAGCCAAAACCACTATCGGATAACTCAAGATGAGCGTTAGAGCTAATACAACTACTAAAATAAGTGAGCCAGCAATTTTGATCAGAAATTTTTTCATGAATTTTATCTCTTAGTAAGATTTGTTGGTTTATCCTAAAAAAATAGGATTTTAAGCAATACTAAACGTTTTCGTTGAGCATTGCCAGTTTTTTAGCAAAATTTAATTAACTAAAGCACAAAACGAACTAATCCAGCACCGACTCGATCTGACGATTGATCCTCTAGTTTAAGAATATTTTTTAGGATCATTTGTTTGATTTCGTCTACCTTTAATGAAGGATGTTGACAGCGATATAATGCTGCAATACCAGCGACATAGGGAGCCGCCATACTGGTACCGCTATAACTTTTGTAAACGGATTTCCCCAACTGATTACGTTCAACACTAGAAGATATATCAACACCATAGCCCACTAAATCGGGTTTAGTAACTCCTTCTCCTTTAATCACACCACTACTAGAAAATGAGGCAACCTTACCCTCAAAATCGACCGCCCCAACACCCAAAATTTCTTTAAAAGCCCCAGGATAAGTACAATTTCCTTCTTCTTTGTTACCGATTGCAACAATCGGTAAAATATTGGCTTTGCTAAGAAGATTCTGCAATCCATTTCTTATCTTTTCAAGAAGATCTTCAAAATCCTGATCCGTCCGAATTTCATCAGTCGCTTTATCCAATGAAAAACAAATAGACATATTTAAAATCGCGGGTTTGTTTTTGTTTTCGTCTTTGCTAAATTCAGTCAACAGCCACTCTAAACCATTAATGACTCTTGCAAAGCTTGTGGAAGTTGTTTCGCTTTCAATGACCGAAGCAACATATAATTCAACATCGGGGGCAATGCCGATCGTTTGACCTGCAATAATGCCACAAACATGAGTCCCATGACCTTCAGGATCGAAACCTCTAATATCTCTAGTGGTTCGTCTAGCGGGGTTAGGATTGATGGAAATATACCGAAAATTAATCAATCGATCACAGAATTCTTGATGATCGGCATCAATACCACTATCTAAAACACCGACTAAAATGCCTTTTCCTTTAATTCCCTTTTCGTGTGCAAGGGCTACTCCACTATTTTCAGGTGGCCAGATTTGAGTCGTTGTCTTAGCTTCTGAAGCAATACGCTCAGGTAGCGATAAAGAAAAATTGGGAATAAATCTATAATCTTTTTCTAGTTGCTTTTTAGCTTCCTCTTTTACTTGATCATTAGGAAATAGAGCGATTATCATTCCTAATGCTTCATATTCTTGAAAGATACCTTGCTGTTGAGAGTTTAACTCGGCTTGGATTTTTTCTTTGATCTGTTGTAAGCTATCGATCTTGGTCAAATCAATCTCATCTAAAAAGTTTTTGAGCATTTTTAGACCTTGATCCTTAATTTGATTATTGAAATCTTGAAACTTTTGTAAAAGCTCTAAGCCTTTGTCTTTAATTTCTTCGTTCCAACTCAAGAAATGTTGAAAAAGCGTTAAACCTTGGTTTTGTATTTCTTGATTCTGTGCGAGAAGTTGTTGTACAGCTTCTAAGTTATTCTCTTGAATCCCTTTATTCAAAAAAATTAAGAGATTCAAGTAACTTTGGAAATCTTCATAATATTTCAAGCCAAGGTCTTGAAGAACTTTTGTGCAATTAGCTTTGATCTCTTCAAATTGAGGATAAAGTTGGATGGGATTTTGATTAGGTAGGTTTTGAGAGCGTTTAACGACTGCTAGAGAACAAGTGTATTGTGATTGAGCGTCTTCTAATTTAATTTTGGGTGTCAATATATAAACACGGGAAAAATCTTGATCTTGCGAAAGGCTCATAAATAAATTTTACTCAAGCATTAATTTCTACTTAAAAATAATCTTGTTTTTCAATAAATTGTTTATTATTAAATGAATTGTTAAAAAATCTTATAGTTTCTTAGCAAAGTAAGCTGATGCAGTGTTGCAGCTTGTAAATTGTTAAGCTTAATACTATATGACATTTTAATTATTGCCCAAAATGATCAAAATTTCTATTAAAACTATTGTGTTGATCGGATTTAGTGTGATCTTGGTGAGTCCAAGCTACGGAGTTTCCTTAATTTCTCCCAATCAAGGGCAAAATCAAGAACAACAAAACCGAGACATTCACGATTGTTATGCAGTAGCTAGACAACAAACGGGGTTAGACCCAAGGCTCCCTTCTAAAGATGATAGCAATCCTACCCCAGCCTCACGACAGAGAAGACAACAAGAAATACAAGCTTATAATCAGGTTTTAGCGAACTGCTTAAAAGAACGAGGTTATAGCGTTGAATAAGAGTTATAACCAATTGCCGACCAGAACAAAAGGGGCCCAATAATAAGGATGTTGATACTGAGACGATCGCAATAAAGTCAATTGTGCTTGGCGTAGTGCTTCCGCTTTTGTCATCTGGGGTTGATTAAGAACGAAATAGAAACGAGTAATTAAACTAGCAGTCGATTGATCTTGCACCGACCAAAGGGTTGCTACGGTACTACGTGCGCCAGATCGTACAGCAAATCCTGCAATTCCTAAAGCCGAGCGTTGATCCCCTGCGGCTGTCTGACAGGCACTTAACACTAATAGTTCAATCGGATCTTGTTCACGTTCAGTAAGTAATTGATTAATGTCTTTGACGTTGACGCGCTGATCCCAAGTTAATAAAAAAGTCTGATCAGCTTGAGAAGAAAACTGACCATGAGTGGCTAAATGCACTACAGGGAAAGTCGTCGAGGCGATTTCAGATTTAATGCGATCGCTTGTAAACTCTCCATCCAAAAATACGGCAGTCGGAACAATTCGGGCAATGTCTTGTACTTCTTTTTTAACCCCAGGCAAAGGCGAAAACCCTTGACGGGCTTCGGCTAAGCCACCCACGAGTGTTCTTAAATCTTTGCGGTTAAATGAACGTGGATTAATCAATTGTAACCCAGGGGCTAGAACAACATTATACTGCTCAATGAGATACTGTTGACCATCGTGCAGGGCGGCCATCGGTATGTTACGCAACAGTCCATCTAGCACAAAGACTAAAGTTTTGATTCCGCTTTGTTCTAGTTCTGAGCGAATAGGACGGATTAACCAATCATAAAACTGTTGATGCGATCGTAATGGTTCTGGACTTGAAATAAATGGGTTCAAGTTGGCCAATAAGTCATTATAGGTATTTTCTATGTCATCAGTTTCTTTAAATGTCGTGGTGTAATAGTGCAACGGTTGATTAGCAACAGATACAATCACCGCAAGACGATTCGGTAAGATAATCGGATAGATAATCGCTGCATTTGGATCGAGTTGTTCAATTGATTGCGGTTTTGCATCTAAACACGCTTCTTGAAAAAAGTTATTCAGTTCAGCAATTTGTAAAGCTTCAATGACATTACGAGCAAAATTAAGATTTTCCTGACTGGGGGTTTGATCTTGCAGAAGCAAACTAACTAACTCTCGATAAACGGGTTCTACACTATCTCTAAAGGTAAACTGAATATCTCGATTTGTTGCCACTAAATCTGAACGTAGCGATTGCAGGTTTTCAAAGGCTAGGGTATATGATTTAATTGCTTTCTGAGTCTCGCCTTGAATTTGATACAAATGTCCTAGTTGCCATTGCCAAAGATAAGTCAGATGGGGACTATTCATCGCAGAAAGTAACTGCAAAGCTTGTATAGTTAACTGTTGAGCTTGGGTTAGATTTCCTTGTTGTTGTGCGATTTCTCCTAAATAACCCAGTGCATTTGCTTCTCCTCGCTGATTTTCGAGCAATTGTGCTTGTTGATAGGCATATCTGACAATTTGTTCGATCTCTAACCACGATGTCGTATTGGTAGAAACGGGTTGAATCGATGGACATTGTTGCAATATAGGCGATTTCGGTTGTGAGAGAGAATCTTTAGATTGAAGACAGATCAGATTTTGTGCAAGTTTAAGATGAGCCGTAATCGATGTTTGACTCGGTGGTAAAGTGGTCAGATTTGCTCTAATATCTGAAATTAAGATCGGTACTTCAGACGGTTGAATGAGGGCCGACAAACTCAGTAAATTAAGTTGAGCCTGAAGTTGAGTTGTTGGGAAAGATGCGGCTTGACGGTAGCAAACTGCTGCTTTTGATAAAAAATGGTCTGAACTCTTTTCTAAGCACTCTACAGGCTCATTTAATGATATTTCTTGCTCTTTTTTACGTTCACCCATAGCCCTTGCTGTGTTGCCCAAACTCAGATAAATAGCCGTCAGATTTTGCGTATCTCCAATTTGTCGGGCTAATTGTCCACTGATGACTAAGACTTCTTGAGATTGTTCAGTTTGCCCAAGGACTCGCAGAACATTACCCAGACTCCGTAACCCTAAAATTTCGATGGGTGTAGCCTTTGTAAATTGTTGCAGTTGTTGTTCTGAGATAGTACAGCTTTGATGTTCTATTTCTAGAGTGGTCAACAAGGTGTCACAGGCTCTCGGATATAGCCCCAAATCTTGCATCGCTTGGGCTTGATTAATTTGATTTCGAGTAAGATGATTGCGTGCGCCTATTTCTCGATAAACATTTGCTGCTTTAATCCAAGTTTCGAGGGCTAGTGTAGGTTGTCCGATCGCAAGTTGCAATTGTCCTTGAATGTCTAAAGTTGATGCAAGAATTTGCTGTTTTTCAGAAGTATTTTTCAGAGATTCTAGAAGATTTAGACTTAAATTAAGATTTGACGTGGCTTGATTCCATTTTCCTAGTTGTTGCTCACTCAAAGCGAGATTACTTAATGCCATCGCTTGATTAAGAGCATCACCTTGACTCGCAAAATCATCAGCCGCTTTCTGCCAAATCTGAGCCGCTTCTTGATATTGTTGGGATTGATAAAGTTTTTTGCCTTGTTCGACTAATGGAAACGACAGCGTAATTTTCACAGATAGAAAAAATAATAAAATAGCCAAACTCAAAGATGACCATCGAAAAAGCCGTTTTAATCGTCTCAGTATTTTCATAGAGCAGGGCAGCTAACCGATTTTTCTTTGTCTCGTTGTGGCTCGGTTACTATAGGATTATAAGCGGTCAGCACCACTTCACCTTTATTATTAAAAATCCATCCCTGAACCGGTTTAATCGGTTGAGGTAGTGTAAGAGTTTGTTCTGACTTTTTAGGGCGATTTTGTGGAGAAACGGGTTCAACTAAATCGACTTGAACAGCATCCCGATTAAAGTCATCATTAATATTAGGCGGTAAACCCCCGCGTCCAGCTATAGTAAATCCGTTAGCTTTGTCTTTTTTACAGGGATTTTGAACAACTAGAGCCGTTGGATCGATTACGGTTTCGGGAAATGATACTAGACCGCGACTGGGATCAATTTCTGGCGTATTGAGTTCGATAATACCGTTAAATTCTGGCCCAAGAGCCGATGTAGCAGTGATGTCACTATTAAGAATCTGAAAAATTCCTTGAGTGTTGATGATGACTTGTCCACCTGTGGCGTTTACTGAATTCGCTGTAATATCGCTATTCTCAAAGGCAGCTAAAACCCCTGTATTAATAATGATATTACCTCCGCTCTCGTTCCCTGTTGAATTTGTGGTAATTTTGCTGTTATTGCGTATAATCGTTTCATCTTGAATATTAAGTGTGATATTGCCTTCCCCTGCTTGTGTTTCTGCATTCAATGAGCCAAAGTTAGACAAACCAATTGAGGACGCATTGATGTTTATGTTACCTGCTTGACCTGTACCTTGACTGTTAACAAAAATACTCCCTCCATCATGAATGTTAACTTTTTCAGCATTCACCACAATACGACCACCGTTTCCCTGAGCAAAAGTCGCAGCACTAATTTGTCCTTGCTCCTTAATCGTTAACTGTCGGGTATTAATTTGCAAAATTCCAGCATCTCCAGCACCTTGAGCTAAAGTTGAAATTTCACTCTTGTTGCTGACATTTACGGACTCAGACGCATTGATAGTCACATTACCTACTTTTCCCGTTGTCTCAGGAATAGATTGTGATGTAATAAAAGCCAGATCCCGCAAGATAACTTGTTTTGTGTTGATCTCTAGATTTCCGCCATTTCCTTCATTGATAATCGATGTTGATAAAATGGCAGGAAGACCTAATAATAAATTTCCTACAATCTCAACTGATTCTGAAGCATTTACAGTCAAGGTTCCGCCAGGCTTGTTCTGTGCATTCGCCGCCGCAAAAATTCTGGAACCATCAGCTAAAATAATATGGCGACCCTGTAGCTGGATATCTCCACCTTCCTGTACTCTATTACTTCCATTAGCATTAATTTGAGAGTAAATCTGGAAAACTGGCTCTAATTGGAATACATCCTGCTGTAAACGGATATCGCCAAAATTTTGTACACCATCATAGCTTAACATCCAACCTTTAGCGATCGGTTTAATGCTCACTTGACCTGATTCTGCTACACTACCAACTTCAACTCTACCTCCATCAGCATTTAGAAATCCCCCTTTGAGTATGACATCACCGCCAATGAGGGCTAGGGTTTTCAAAGGCTGTACTCGAAGACCTCCAATGTCTATAAAGCCTTTTTCTGTGTCATACAACGTCTGAGATTGATTGACGATCGCACTAGGTGTATTCCTAAACTGTAAACCCACTGGAATACTAACCGTAAGTAAAGGAGAAGTTTCAGTGTTGACCGCACTAAACTGTGTTCCATCGGAGAAAATGAGATCGCTAGCAGTAGTGGCGATAAATGATCCTTTGAGGTCTAAAGCTGCATTAGGGCCAAAAATAATCCCACTCGGATTAAGCAAAAATAAATCGGCATTTCCTAACACGCCTAATGTACCCAAAATGCTCGACTGATGACCACCTGTCACTCGGCTAAAAATACGTTGAATTTGGGAAGGGTTATTAAAATAAACTCTATTTCCTTCACCAACGTTAAATTCTGTAAAACTGTGAAATAAGTTTTCGCCTCGACTTGCCCCCCCTTCGATCACATCACTGCTAAGACCATTTATGTCAACATTGGGTTTAATAACTGAGCTTTCTACACCCAAAGTCTGATCGCTTTGAATTTGATTTGATTGAGCCTCAGCACTGTCAAGAAACAGTAAATTTGCCGCCAAAATTAAGCTAACTAACCCTAAATGACGCGAAATGCAAGAAGCCCAATCAAATAGATACTGTGTAGAGATTTGAGCAAACATTATTTTATCGTGTTTAATTATTTGATACCCCATTTTTGAGGTGCAGACAAGGCGCATGAGGTGGCCCACCTGGAACACAACCCATAGTCAAAGCCATAATTTCTTGATCAGTTGCAGATTGATATTTGATCTCAACTTCAAGGGTATCGACTATTTCGGGTGGGATCTGATTGTGAATAAAAAAATCAGACATAAGATCTGCTAATTCGTTAAGACATTGCTGACTGGGAAAAGCTGCGATCGTGTCTTGTGGAATCGAATGTTTATCTAAAAATTCATTCATCTGTTCTGTTATTTCAGTCAGACATTTCTCATTTACACTGGGTGTCTTTTGAGATGACGAATTTGATTTGTCTACAACATTTATTTCAATTTGAAGATTTTCAGCAATTACAGGTGATATTCTTCGATATTTTTCTGCAGATGGAATTTCATCTTGATGTGGCGCAAAAAATAGAGCGATCTTCTCTGCAAGTCCTTTCAAGCATTCTTGACTTAAGGGTAACGTTTCTGGGGTAGTCATAAATAAAGTCCTTTTTCTACAACATCAAATGTTTAATTTTTTTTTAGAGCCTTGGAAACATTTAATTTAGCGATGATTCTAAAATCCTAACATCAAAAAAAATCTGATTTTAATAAAATTTATTAATTTTTTTGAAAAAAGTCAATAAATTCATGTATTTTTAAGCAGTTTCTTTGCTCAAGACTAACTCACCGAAGCCAGTAATAAACTAAAAACGATCCAATTGAGCAATGTTCTAAGACCCATAATAACGATCGCACCTGCCGCGACAACGGGATAACCAGAACTCCACTCAACCTTAAAATCCTTGACGATAGCAGAAGTTAAACCTAAAGCTAGGGTTTCTAAGGCAATTTTAGCGATAAAGAAAATCGGAAGAAAAGATAAAAGTGTTTCAATGATGCCTAAAAAGAAAGATGCTTTAAAAATCGTGTCTAAGCTATTAGCACGAATTCCTAAACCTAAGAGAATAGCGACAAACATACCAATAGCTGTAAATAATGTTCCTGTTCCCAAAACACTTAGCGTACTAAATAAACCTGATGCTTTTTGAATAGCGACGGGTTGAGATGTTGCTTCATAGCTTTCTTTTGGCCATTGTGTCGGAATTACTTCAATTGCTAAAGTATCAACGTTTACGTTTTGTTTTGTTTCTTGATAACGAAAAACGCAAGCTGTTCTAATGGCTTCTGAACCCCCTTTAAAGTTGTTTTGCTGAACATCAACAAAATAAACCCCAGGTAAAATAATTTTGCCTGCTGTTGAGATCGGTTTGGGCATCATTTTTGCCACTTCTTTAAACGTCATGCCCGCTTTAATAGTTCCATAAAACGCACAAGTACGATCCGCCGACTCTGAAAGACCATAAGGAATGGTATAGACATCGGCTGTCACGCCTTCATATTCGGCTGCGGCTTTGGTTCGTTCTGAAGGTTCTCCAGAATGGCTTTTAGTGGCTAATTCAATGGCAGGTGCGCCCACTATTTGTACGGCAAGTTCGCATTCATCCGATGCAGGGGAATTTGTACACAAAGGAGACGTTTCTAAGGCTGCACTCATCGTCCGAAAATTGATCATGATGGCGAATACTGTAACAATAATCCATGCGATCGCTAAATGGAGTGATGAAAATTGCCAAGTGGGTATTTTTTTACGTTTAGAAACTGTTTTAGAACGAGAATTTGAGTCAGTTGTTTGATTAGGTGATTTTTCGGCAGGTAGTGGCGGTTTAGCTTTAGATGGGGTTAATAAAGAGGGTTCTGTCTTTTCTCTGGGTTGGTTTGGCGTTTTTTCGGTTGTTGCAGGGGTTTGTTCTGCAATAATTGCTAAAACGGCTTGCACTTGTTCCATTGTTGCGTTTGGATTAAGACAATAACGACTAAACC
Organism: Chroococcus sp. FPU101; assembly: GCF_017312365.1. Lineage (GTDB taxonomy): Bacteria > Cyanobacteriota > Cyanobacteriia > Cyanobacteriales > Microcystaceae > Chroococcus. The sequence goes on along the minus strand of NZ_BLJI01000009.1, from coordinate 96,315 downwards.
AGATCGAAGCTTTTCGCTTTTTCTCTGCGTCTAGTGCCAAAATTTCTTTAACCCATTGTTGTATACTTTCGGGATGATTTTGTGTATTCGATGTTTGACCTGTGTTAAAAATCTCTTCTAAGAATGAAACAACGATCTGTTTATTGGGTAAAACGTGAAAAAAGTCAACCATTTTGGCTATATTGGTGGGAGGATGCGGTAATGTTGCCGTTAAGAGCGATCGGTTACGGGTAAAGCAGTATTTTGATAATTCAAAGGGTTTAGCGGTAGGTTCTTCGACGACTTCTGTAGCTAAAGTTTTTTCTAATTCTGGCGATGATTCATTTAAGATTGTTTCTGGGGTTTCTTCTACAGCTATTTCGGGTGAGGACTCATTTAAGTTTGTTTCTTGAATTTTTTCTATAACTATTTCGGGTAATCGCTCGTTTTCTGGGGATAATGATTTTTGTTCTAATTCAATATAATTATTTTCTGGTGCTGTGATGCTCTCTTGGATGACTTCATCTGTATCTGTCGTGAGTGTAGGTAATTCTAAATAAGTTTCCCAGTCAGGTTCAACAATACCTAAAATGCGACTATGAAGAGAAATGCCTTGTATATCTGAAAGAGGTAGTTTTGCGATCGTCTTAAAAATCTTGTCTGTTAGTTGCGGATAATCAACAGGATAGTCGGTTTCACGATTGATATAAATATACAAATAAGGAACTTGTAAAAAAACTTGAAAATAAATTCCCATTTCCTGACATTGTTGTTCTACCGTCTGAAGGATTTCTTCTTCTGTCATCATAAGTCACGTTTAGCACAGATTAACTCTTCAGAATTAGTATTCCCTATCAAACAGATAAATTAACAACAAGTCCATCAAACGTTGGCCACAACGACATTAACTAGAATTACAATAGTAAAATCAATACAAACGTTCGGATTTTAAAAAGATGGTGGCTGATCCTAAAATCACCTATATGACTCCCGAAGAATATTTAGACTGGGAGGAACAACAACCCCTTAAATATGGCTACATTGATGGGGAAATTTACGACATGGTAGGTGGAACACTTCCTCATAATGAAATAGCCTTAAACTTAGCATCATTATTAAAAAACTATTTTCGCGGAAAAGGATGCAGAGTTTTTATGTCAGATGCAAAGGTAAGCATATCTGAAAAAGGCCCGTTTCATTATCCTGATGTTATGGTCACTTGCGATCCGAGAGATCAAAAAGCCCGTAAAGTAGTTAATTATCCTTGTTTCATTATCGAAGTTCTTTCCCCAAGTACAGAAGCATTTGATCGAGGTGATAAGTTTAAACACTATCGTCAAAGTAGTACCTTAAAAGAATATGTTTTGATTAATGCCAATAAAATGAGTTTGGACTGCTATCGACTTAATCATAATCATAAATGGGAATTAACGTCATATAATCTTGATGAAACCAATCTTACTCCAGAAGAAATAGAAATCAAATTTACCAGTATTGATTATTCTTGTTCTCTATCTAGCATCTATGAAGATGTATTATTAGGAGATGAAAGCTAACTTAACCATGCGATCGCACTTTTAATCCATTCCTCTACATGAGTATTTTTTAGCAATAATTGATCCTGACTCAGTGCGGATAAAGCTTGATTAATTTCCTCTTGAGTATAACCCAAAGCGAGTAAAGTCATCTCCACATCATCGATAATCTCACGAGAAGGAATAGCCGTCGATAAAGTTGTAGAAACGCCGCTACTTTTGCGCCCTCCAGAAAGTTTAGTTTTTAATTCCAAAGCAATTCGTTCGGCTGTTTTTGCCCCGACTCCTGGGGTTTTAGAAAGAGTTTTAATATTTCCAGTCACAATTGCTTGCACTAATTCTTCAATCCCCAGTGTATCAACTAAAGCAATAGCTAATTGGGTTCCTATTCCTGATACAGCGATTAATTGACGAAAGAGATCGCGTTCTGCTGCACTGGCAAAACCGTATAAGATGGCTTGATCTTCTCGAATTTGAAAATGAGTAAAAATAGATTCAATTTCGCTTTTATTTTCAGAAAATTGTCTAGCTAGACGCGACGGAATTTGAATTTCATAACCCATCTGATTAACTTCTAAAATTAAAATCAGCCGATTATTCGCATTCTTGACAACATCAATCACCTGACCTTTGAGATAGCTAATCATATAAAATGCACCACACTGATATAATAGAAAGTTAGCAAAAAGCTAAAAAAACAAAACTTCACTTTTAAAACCTAGTCTTGACTCAATAATGACTTCTATTTCTGCTTGTTTTCAATCGTTGCGCCATCAAAATAAATGTGCTTTTATTCCTTTTCTGACTGCTGGAGATCCTGACTTAGAAACAACCGCCAAAGCATTAAAAGTTCTTAATGTTGGGGGTGCAGATTTAATCGAGTTAGGTGTTCCATATTCTGATCCTCTCGCAGATGGGCCCGTAATTCAAGCGGCAGCAACTCGCGCTTTACAAAAAGGAGTCAAGCTAGAGGATGTTTTAGAAATCGTCAGAACGACTAGCTCAGAAATAACAGCCCCGATCGTTCTCTTTAATTACTATAATCCGATCTTTTACCGAGGTGTTGAGTCTTTTTTGGATCTAATTGCCGCCGCAGGGGTTAAAGGTTTGGTTGTTCCTGATTTGCCCTTAGAAGAGGCTCACACCCTACTAAATGCTGCTATTGAACGGGGGATTGAGGTAATTTTATTGATCGCTCCGACAAGCTCTAAAGAACGAATCAAAGTGATCGCACAACAGTCTCAAGGTTTTATCTACCTCGTTAGTGTGACGGGTGTGACGGGAATGCGTACTCAAGTAGCTACCCGTGTTGAAGAATTAATCTCTTTAATCCGTAGTGTCACTGATAAACCGATTGGGGTCGGTTTTGGCATTTCTTCACCCGAACAAGCCTTACAAGTCAAGCAATGGGGGGCAAATGGCGTAATTGTTGGTAGTGCCATCGTCAAAAAACTCGCCGAAGGAACACCCGAAGAGGGATTACAATCAGTAAGGGAATTCTGTCATAGTATTCAACAAGCGATCGTCTAATTATTATGGAAAAGTTTATTCCTTTACTTGCTCGAATTTTACTCTCAACTATTTTTATCAAATCTGGAATTGATAAAGTTTTAGATCCCATGTCAACACAGCAATATATGGCAGCTAAAGGGTTACCTTTTCCAGGTCTGCTTTTAGTTGCTACTATTTTGGTTTTAATTGTCGGTGGACTATCAATTTTATTAGGTTATCAAGCTCGTTGGGGCGCACTGCTTTTGATTGGTTTTTTAATTCCTGCTACCCTCATTTTTCATACTAACTTCCCTGACGAAGAAATTTCATTTTTTAAGAATTTAGGACTAATGGGAGGATTGTTTATGATTGTCGCTTATGGTTCAGGAGCTTATAGTTTAGATCGACAAAATCCTTCATCTACTGCCACTAAACACCGCAATTTAAGCCGCTAATTGCAGTAATTTATTGAGAGTTTAAGGTCTGACCATTAGAGTTAGAAACTTGATATTCTGTATCCGTTTCAGTTGGCCATTTCTCTTGTATTTTTCTCGCCAATTCTTGTCCTGCATTATTAGAACGAGTCTGTAACTGTTCGGCAAATAAATCAGCTACTGCTTCAATTTCTTCAACACTGGTTAAAGAACGAGACACGACTTGATTTTGACAAATCACATAGACAGCCGCTTTCGGCATTTCTTTAAAAAGAAATCCACAAATCACGCCATCAGCTAAGGTAAAATAAGTGTAATCTCCATCCAATTCGCCAGCATTAGGAATTTTATCAATCTCTTGTGCTGCATCAATTGCTCTTTTTATTTGAAGGTTAACAACAGTTTTTTCTTGTGCAAAACTAGGAAAAATAAGACCGATGGCTAAAGCACTAGAAATGAATGATGTACCAATCATTCTTTTAAAAGGAAAATTCATCTTAATTAGGGAACACTACAGTTTAAACTCTATGATAATTACGAATTGACTTAAAAAACCAGATGATTTTTAAAAACTTAACATTTTTTTAATCTATAATTTTTGATGTTTTGACAACAATTAACTTATAAAATAAGATTAAGTAATTTTTAACACATTTTCTAACTATGCAAGGTCATTACGGTTCTTGGAAATCTCCGATTACTTCCGACTTGATTGTAGCAGAAACAATCAGCTTAAGTGAGGCATCTATTGACAGAAATGATGTTTACTGGTTAGAAGGAAGACCATCCGAAGGGGGAAGAAACGTATTAGTAAAGCACTCATCAGATGGAGAAATAAGAGAAATTACACCCCAACCTTATAACATTCGGACTCGGGTTCATGAATATGGCGGGGGATCTTACCTTGTTAGTGACGGAATTATCTATTTTGTTAATTACGCTGATCAACAAATTTATCGACAACAAGTTGATACGAATACGCCACAACCTTTAACAACAATAACTAAATTGCGTTATGCTGATTTAATTCTAGATAAAAATCGCGATCGCCTAATTTGTGTATGTGAAGATCATACTGATTCTGAACAAGAACCCGAAAATTATTTAGCTAGTATTGATCTTCAAAATGGAACCATCAAAAAGTTAGCTTTTGGAGCCGATTTTTATACCTCACCTCGTTTAAGCCCAGATGGAAATCAATTAGCTTGGATTGAGTGGAACCATCCTCATATGCCTTGGGATGAAAGTCAATTATGGCGGGCTAATTTTGATAAGAGAGGCAATTTAGAAAACCGTCAATGTCTAATTGCAAATATAGAAGAATCGATTTGTGAACCTAGATGGTCGCCCGATGGTTATCTCTATTTTAGTAGCGATCATACACTTTGGTGGAATCTCTATCGCTATCAAAATGAGCCAGTATCTATTTATCAAACTGAAGCAGAATTCGCCTATCCTCATTGGATTTTTGGCATCTCTACTTATGGTTTTATTAATCCCGATAAAATAGCTTGTATTTATACTCAAAATGGTCGCTGGTATCTCGCTCTGATTGACCTAAAAACTCAACAACTTCAACCGATTAATTTACCCTACACTAATATATTTTGTCTAAAAGTTCAAGAAGAAAAGCTGGTTTTTATCGGCAGTTCTCCCACTCAAACAGCAGCCATTATTCAATATGATTTTAAAACTCAAGAAACCACTATTCTTAAAAACGCTAGTGAACTGACGATTGATCTAAAATATATTTCTTGTCCAGAAGCGATCGCATTTCCCACAGACAACGGACTAACCGCCTATGCTTGGTATTATCCGCCAAAAAACTCAGACTATCAACTAGGGCTAGACGAAAAACCCCCCTTACTCGTCAAAAGTCATGGAGGGCCAACCGCCGCCGCCTCAGTTGGGTTAAACTTAAGAATCCAATATTGGACAAGTCGTGGCTTTGGTTATCTAGATGTGAACTATGGCGGTAGTACAGGATATGGACGCTCATACCGTCAACGTTTAGATCACAATTGGGGAATCGTCGATGTTCAAGATTGTATCAACGGTGCCAAATATTTAGTCAAACAAGGGAAAGTAGACGAAAACCGTTTAGCCATTTCTGGAGGAAGTGCAGGAGGTTATACGACTTTAGCTGCTTTAACCTTTCATGACACCTTTAAAGCAGGAGCCAGTTACTATGGGGTCAGTGATTTAGAAATTTTATGTAAAGATACTCATAAGTTTGAATCTCGTTATCTAGATCGGTTAATCGGTCTTTACCCTGCACAAAAAGAGATATATGTCAAGCGGTCGCCTATCCATTTTATTGATCGCTTATCTTGTCCCGTAATTTTTTTCCAAGGTTTAGAAGATAAAGTCGTTCCCCCTAACCAAGCCGAAATAATGGTAAAAGCCTTGAGAAAGAAAGGTTTACCCGTTGCGTATGTTCCGTTTGTCGGGGAACAGCATGGATTTCGTCGCGCTGAAACAATTAAAAAAGCCCTTGATGGGGAATACTATTTTTATTCTCGTATTTTTGGTTTTTCAATGGCCGATACAATAGATCCCATTGAAATTACCAATCTAACTTAACATGACTGCTGTTTATACCCTGTATGAATTAGAACTCGCGATTGCTACTTATCCTGAACAGTGGCGACCCCTAGTCTTAACAAACGGTTGCTTTGACCTACTCCATGTGGGTCATGTGCGCTATTTAAATGCGGCAAAAACCTATGGTAAAACCTTAGTAGTCGGTTTAAATAGTGATCACTCAGTGGGTCAAATTAAACCCCATAAAGCAGGGAGTCCACCTCGTCCGATTATTCCTGAAACTCAACGAGCAGAAGTCATTGCCGCACTAAAAGCAGTTGATGGTGTGGTCATTTTCAATGAAACAACGGCTAATCATTTAATTAAAACCCTCAAACCCGATATTTACGTCAAAGGGGGTGATTATACCCTATCCACTTTACCCGAAGCTCCAACCGTTCAAGCTTATGGCGGACAAATTGAGTTAGTTAAAATAGAAATTTCCACATCAACATCGGGAATTATTGAATATATATCAAGAAATAAACTATAGTATGCTAAAGGCATCAAGCTGAGATAGAACATCAGAGCGTCTGTTACCTCGATAACATTCGTTTAAGTGCCTATCTAGAACTAAAATAACCCATTAACCCTCTTTTAGCGTTCCCATGTGCTAGGGCATATCAAAGAAGCTAAGTTTTGGAGTAGAAAGGATGAAAACCTTACCTTCTGTTGTCAAAAACCTAATAAAGCTAAATATGGCTACAGCGATCATAGCGGTCTTGATTGTGCCACTAATGCGATCGCAACAAACCCAGCTAACCAGTAATCAACCAGATGTAGCAGAGCCAACAGATTCTTATTATACGGCTGTTAAAGGGAAAACCAGCGCAGAACAAGCCCAATTAAAAACGAGCTATCAAAAAATTGCCCAGCACCAACAGGAAATCAAAAAACTAGAAGGAGAAATAGAAACCTACAAAAACCAAGTTAAAAGTCTGGAGTTAGACAAAAACAATCAGCCCACCCTTTCCACTCAAAATACTAATTATCCCTTAATTATTAAAAAAAATTTACCGTCTCTTAATAGTCAGGCTGGCTCATTACTAAATCAAATCATTAAAAGTGGTCAAACTCATTCCTCTGAACACAATTTCAGAGTTTTAGGCTCTTCTATTCAAATAAACAATTCTCAAAATTCCTTACGCGAGAAACTAAGTACCCAAAACAAAAACCCTCAAATTCAATCTAGGTTACCTGCATCGGGCCCTGGATCAGTGTCTTTTACTCCCTCTACTAATCTTTCTTATCCTCACTCTACGATTCAAGCCTCTAAACCTAAACCCTCTAGTGCTGAAATTAAACTCGACTCGAGAGCTTTGTTTTCCACACAGCCACCGCAAAAGCCATTAGATAGCTTTATCACTCCGAACCAAACGGATTATAAAAGCAATGAACTTAAAAATAGAACAGCCCTCAAAGCCCAGCAACTTTCTAAACAAGTTTATCGAGATTACTTATATAGTAGGGGCGTCAACCCGTCACCTCAGCAATCCGATGTACATCTAAGCCACGCTAATGATATTGTTGCAGGTCTCATGGTCGCTGATGAAAAAGGTCAGATTAATTACGGAACAAAAACGTATAAAAAAGTTCAAACCGCAATTAGGGCTTTGCGTAGCGGAAAAGATCTTAATGATGCCGCCCGCCTAGCGAACCTAACCCCCTCAGTTTTAAATCAATTAATTAAGTGGGGAGAAAATCGCCCTGGCAGTCTTTCTGAATTATCTGAAATTAGTCAAGCCAGTCCAAATGTAGAGTAATATTTTTTTCTTCTTAGTTTTTCCTTATAAGCCTCAAAAAATTGGCTAAGATGGATAAGACTAATTAACAAAAAAGCGACATCATCAGATGTTCCAAAGTTCTCGAAGTCGCCTACTGTTATATTACTTATTAGTAATGGCGGCTATTTTATGTTTATTTAGCGCGGCCTTTTTTTGGTTATTTAGTCGCAGCCTCTATAATCAAGTAGATGAAAGTTTAAAATCCTTGGTGCTGGTCACTGCGCCTTCTTTTACTCAGATTAGTCAAGAAAACAAAGATTTAAGCAATTTAGATAATGTTTCTTGGCGCGAGATTTTTAATTCAGAGCAGCAAAGTTTAGAATGGTTCGACGCTCAAGGTCGGCTTTTAGCACGTCAGGGAAACTTAAAGTTATTATTTCCTCCTAAACAAGGGTTTTGGACACTAATTAGCCAAAAAGATTTACTACCCTATCAAATACGCACATATACGCTTCCTATTAAACAAAAAAGCTCCATTTCAGAGCAACTCACTTTAGTAGGATATATTCGCGGTGGTCAAACAACTCAAGAAATACAGACCGTTCAAAATCAATTCTTATGGCAGTTGGGCTTTAGTGTTCTAACGGTTTTAGGGTTGATTGCCCTTGGTGGGCTTTGGCTGACCAAAAAAGCCTTAGAACCCGTTATGCAAAGCTTTAAACAACTACAACAGTTTACAGCCGATGCGTCTCATGAATTACGGGGGCCATTAACAGCCATTAAAGCCTCAGTTGATGTGATGCGAAATCATCCCGAACGCTTTGAGACCAAAGATGCTAAAAAATTAGCAGCGATCGCTAGTGCTACTGAACAAATGACCCATTTAACCCAAGATTTGCTATTTTTGGCTCGTAGTGAAGCAAAAAGTAGCGTTCTTAACCAGCAAGATTGGCATTGTCTAGCTTTAGATGCTCTACTAGACGACTTATTTGAGTGGCTCGAACCCGTCGCCGAAGCAAAAAACATTCATTTTAAATATGATTGTTTAGCCAAAGCCAAAATTAGAGGAGATCAAGCACAATTAAGTCGGTTGTTTTCAAATCTTTTAGAAAACGCCATCAACTATACTCCAGAAGGCGGAAAAATTAGATTACGTCTCACACAACATAACCAAACCGCTTTAGTGAGCATTAAAGATACAGGAATTGGCATACCATCAGAAAGCCTTCCCTTTGTTTTTGATCGGTTTTGGCGGGCGGATCAAGCTCGTACTTATCGTCAAGGAGGAACAGGACTTGGTTTAGCCATTGCCATGGCGATCGCTCGTGTTCATGGTGGACAAATTACGGTGAGTAGTGAAATGGGTAAGGGCAGTTGTTTTCAGGTGAGCTTACCTCTCTATCGTTCAGAAACCACAAAACGAATACCCCAGTGGTCATCGTGGGAAATCTTAAAACAGTTGCAAAATTTAAGAACAAATCAATCTTGGCATCTCCTCAAAAAATCAGCACAGATCAGTCTCATTTTAATTCTTTCTATCTTACCCGTTGTAATTTTGGCAGTTGCTTTCAATCAAGTTCAAACCTTTAAAGGGTTGCAATTTCCCCAAGGCGGGATTTCTTTTGCTGATGAAGTCATTTACTATCAAAAAAATGCTTACGCTGTGCCAATTGAATTAACTTCAGATCACGAAACGCTCAATCACCCTTTGGAGGCTTTAGGTATTCCTAATGCAAAACAAAGCAAACGCTTTTTCTTTTTCGATCAGCCAAACAATTCAGTTACACTCGGCCCAACTGGGACTTTAAATGTAAAATTTACAGACAATTTATTGAGTGGGAATGGAAATTCTCAAAACGATCTTTGGATTTTTAGTAGTGAACCTCTTAAGCATCCCCTCATGGTGGCGATTAGTCAAGATGGAATGGTTTGGTATGATGTAGGCTATGTTGATGGTCAACAAGGAGGAATTAACCTTGATCAATGGGGTTGGGGGAAAAAAGATTTTTTTTCTTATGTTCGTTTAACTTATGACCTTTCAACAGCACAACAGACACCAAAAAACACCGCTAATTCCGTAGAAATTGATGCGATCGGTGCGATAACTTCAGTCAAGATTATTGCGTCACAAAGGGGTTGGTTTCCTCATTTTAGTCCTTTGACACGCAGTCTACTCCTAATAATAGTTTTACTAGGATTAGGGATCGGAGCGCGTTATGGCTGGAAACGAAAAATATTTATAAGGAAGCAAATCGCCAAGGACAACTCCACAGTCTGATATGATCGATTAAAGATTCTCGTTCAAATGAGTAAGCTAAGTGCTAGAGAATCAATTTTTTTGCCATACCAACATGACTGATCCCGATACGACCCTTTTAAAAGAATCTAGTGTAAATATTTCGCAGTTGGCGAATCAATTTCGCTCTGAGTCCGAAAAAAATCAGTTACAAATGATTTCACATCTAGCCAGTGCGGGAGACGCGGGTTTAGATGTTCTGATCGATTACTTAAGCTCTATTCAAGATGCACCCGTTAATTTAGTAAAAGGGAAAGTGTATCAAACCCTTTATCAAGTTAAATCCTCTAAAACACAAGATTTTCTACAAACCCATTTCCCGACAGGTGTGGTACCGTTAGAGAGCGATCGCTCTATTGATTATCGTTTACTCCAGCAATTACTGGCTGAGGGTGATTTTCAAACCGCCGATAGTCTCACTCGTCAGAAGCTTTGTGAACTTGCTGGCGTTGCGGCAGTTAGTCGCAAATGGCTTTATTTTACTGAAGTCGATCAGTTTCCCAGCACCGACTTACACACTATTAATTCTCTATGGTGGGTTCATTCTGAAGGTAAATTTGGCTTTTCTGTACAGCGCAAAATCTGGCTATCTGTAGGTGAAGATTTCCCAAAACTTTGGCCGAAAATTAACTGGAAAAATGGCAACAATTGGACACAATACCCAAATGAGTTTATTTGGGATCTCAGTGCGCCAGTAGGACATCTTCCTTTATTAAATCAATTACGCGGAGTCAGAGTAGCCGCTTCTTTATACACTCATCCCGTTTGGCAAGAAAAAGGATGGTAATTACAGTCGTCAGCATCCAGTAATCAGTCATCATATTACAGATGACTGATTACTGGTTAGTGATAACTGATTTAAAGTTACTCTTTCTTTGAAGAGAAATAAGCCTCTAAAGCCTCATTAATAATATGGTTCATGGGCCGGCCTTCCTCTTGTGCCGCGCTTTTGAGACGCACAAACATTTCATCTGGAACGCTGACACGATTTTGATTTTTACGATCTTTACGAGGCTTAGTAGTCGTTTGTTTCATAGGAACTTGATCAGACGGTTGATAATTAGCAGAAAATTCGCGTAAGGAGTCAAAACCCACTCGATGACAAAACTCACCAAAACTTTCACCTTTGGTTTTACTTTGTTTAAAGTAAACAAACAAGGGTTCTAGAAATGTTTCGATTTGCTCATCAGGTAGCTTATCGACATAAGCTTGTGCTAAACGGGTTTGATCGGGTGTTCCGCCCAACCAAACTTGGTAAGCGTTCGGTGCACTACCCACAAAGCCTAATTCAGCCATGTATGGTCTAGCACAACCATTAGGACATCCTGTCATCCGAATCACGAAATTTTCATCTTTTAGATCTAGCTTATTGAGTAAACCACGAATGCGATCAATAATGCCAGGTAAAGCTCGTTCTGATTCAGTGATGGCTAAACCACAGGTGGGGAGTGCGGGACAAGCCATCGAAAAACGCACTAGCGGCTCGATTTCTTGAGCATCCGTAATCACACCGTGTTGCTGTAAGATGTCCTCGATCAACCCTTTGTTAGTCGGTTCAATCTCATAGAGAATAATATTATGATTTGGAGTCAGTCGCATCGGAATTTGAAACTGCTCGACAATCTTCCGTAAAGCAGTCTTCAATTGAAAGCTTCCTTGATCCTTAATGCGTCCATTTTCGACGGAAAGACCAAAAAATAACCGTCCGTCTCCTTGTTCATGCCATCCTAAAAAGTCTTGATATTTCCACTCTTTCAGGGGTTTAAATGGCTCTAGTTGCTGTCCCAAATAGCTTTCTAGAGTCTCTCTAAATTTTTCTACACCCCAATCATGCAATAAATATTTCATCCGAGCATGACGACGGTTAAAGCGTTCGCCGTAGTCTCTTTGAGTCGCCACGATCGCTTTTATTGCACTATAAATATCATCTTTGTTGATATAACCGATTGGATCGGACATCCGCGCAAAGGTTTCTTCATTATTGTGGCTTCTTCCTAAACCGCCCCCTGCTAGAATATTAAATCCTTCTAAGTTGCCGTAGGGGTCTGTAATGACGACCAGACTAACATCATGTGTATAAACATCAATGGAGTTATCCCCCGGAACCGTGACACTACATTTAAACTTACGAGGCATATACTGTTCCCCGTAAAGTGGTTCAATGGGATCATTAAGATTAGTTCCGTTTTGATTACGTTCTCTGGCTGCTTTTACTTCTGGTTTTTCAGCACTGATCGCTTTTTCGCCATCTAGCCAAATTTCATAATAAGCTCCCGTTTGTGGGGTGAGTAAATCAGCCACATTATCCGCATATTCCCAAGCATACTGATATTCGGGTCGGTTTTTGTAGGGTGCGGGCGGTGCCATGACGTTACGATTAAGATCCCCACAGGCTCCTAATGTAGATCCCATATTCCGCACAATTGCTGCGATCGCTGTTTTTAAGTTTTTCTTGAGAATGCCGTGAATTTGCATCCCTTGGCGGGTCGTTATTCTAAGGGTATGATTGCCGTATTCTTCTGAAAGCTTTTCCATTGTCAAATACAATTCAGGTGGGATATAACCGCCTGGACTACGAGTCCGTAACATGAACTGATAGTCTTTTTCTTGCCCTTTGACTCGGTTATCACGGTTATCTTGTTGATAGGAGCCGTGAAATTTGAGGATTTGTGTAGCCTCTTCAGTAAAATGAGTGGTGTTCTCTAGCAGTTGGGTCGCAACAGGTTCTCTTAAGTAGTTACTGCGTTCTTTTAGCCCTTCTACTTTAGAGACTTTACGAGTTTCAGAAATGGGGGTTGTAACCATTTTTATTTTTATTTCAGCGTCTAGTTGTCTCAATCAGTCAAGATGGGTTAATCTTGTTTTAGTGCTTCTCCTCCGTCCTGAAAGAGTTAGAGCGAACATACTAGGTAGATCAATCTAATTGACTGTTGTATACTGCTTTACCCATCGGCTTTCATTATCGTCAGTCAACCCAGAACGGAAAACAGAAACTTTTTGACAATTTGCCATAATTTCCATTGTAGCGTCAACTCTCTCTTTTCTTTCTTTAAAAATTGTGTAATTTTTAAAATTAAAAGTAATTAAAAACAAAAAAAAATCACAAAAACGTGATTTAATAAACTGATAAAAATCAAGCATTTCATAAAAAAAAGCATTCATTAAGTAATCATAAACTAGATTGTTGGTGATGATGAAAAAAGAAGAAATAACATCTGTGATATCTTAAAAAAGCAATTACTAAAGAAAAGTAACCAATGAACCAACCAATCGCAGATCTTCGACAAAATTACACGTTGACTGGACTAATTGAAGCCCAAGCTGATCTAAATCCTTTTATTCAGTTTAAAAACTGGTTTGAAAAAGCCCTAGAAGCGCAAATTCTAGAACCTAACGCCATGACCCTCGCTACCGTAACACCAGAGGGAAAACCAAGCTCACGAATGGTTTTATTAAAAGATTTTGATGAAAGAGGATTTGTCTTTTTTACTAATTACAACAGTGCCAAAGGACAACAATTAAATCAAAATCCTTGGGTTGCTTTAGTCTTTTGGTGGGATACTTTAGAGCGTCAAGTACGGATCGAAGGAAAAGTTGAAAAAGTTACCGAAGCAGAATCCGACCGCTATTTTTATAGTCGTCCCAATGAATCTCGTTTTGGGGCTTGGGCTTCTGAACAAAGTAAAATTATCGAAAATCGAGAGATCCTCGAACAGCGTTTAGCAGAACTCAAACAAAAATACGCAGGTCAAGAAGTTCCCCGTCCGCCACATTGGGGAGGATATCGCGTCATACCTGATCTGATTGAATTCTGGCAAGGACGACCTAGCCGCCTCCACGATCGCTTATCCTATCGTCGAAGTGAAACAAGTCAATGGCTCAGAGAACGCTTATCCCCTTAAAAAAAATATCAGATATTTTGTAATAAATGTTAACGTTGATGGCTCATCGTTCTGAGTACCCTTTTGTTAGATAGTCGTTTCAGTAACCCTTCTACTCAAGATTCACCTCAAGTTTAAAAAAATTAGAGGATCTTTGAGTAAAGATGGAACTTCTGTGTAAGATGAGCGTACTTTGAGAAAAAATAGATTTCGACTAAAATGTTACCCATTACGAAAAAAAATACAGCTTTACTAGCAATTTCAATTTTATTAACGCTAGTTGGTGAACCCATTTTAATTCGTCACTCACCAGCGATCGCAGATAACACCATTCCCACTACACCCACTAAACCCGCGCCTTTTCCCCTACCAACTTCTGTATCGAGTGGGAGTCAAGTAAGAGTTGATGGCTCTAGTAGCATGAAAAACATCAACGAAGCTCTTGAAAAACAATTTGAGTCAAAATTTAGCGGAACCGAAGTTACTCTATCAGAAAGTGGAACAGACCAAGCATTACAAGCATTGCGAGAAGGCAAAATTGACCTCGCGGCGATCGGTCGTCCCCTAACCCCAGCCGAACAAGCAGAGGGCTTTAAACAATATGCCGTAACTCGACACAAGATCGCCATGATCGTCGGGCCAGAAAATCCTTTCAATCAAAGTTTAACCATCGAACAATTTGCTCAAATTTTTCGCGGCGAAATCAAAGACTGGTCAAAAGTCGGCGGTGTAGTCGGTGTAATTCGCGTCATTGATCGTCCCGCAACGAGCGATACTCGTCAAGCATTTAATAACTATCCCGTCTTTCAAAAAGCCCCTTTAAAAACAGGCGATAACGCCAAAACCGTCGCTGATGACCAAACTGATTTAGTGATTGCTGAATTAGGTAAAGATGGAATTGGATATGCGATCGCAGATCAGGTTGAAGGACGTACAGATGTCAAAATCTTGAAAATGCACGAAACACTACCCAATGATGAACGCTATCCCTTTTCCCAACCCCTCATCTATGTTTATAAAGGTGCTGCACCCAGTGACGCAGCTAAAGCCTTTTTGGGCTATGCGACAGCCCCCGATAACGCTACCGTCATTGAAGACGCAAGAAGAGCAGATGTAGCCCCCGCACCTGTACCCGCAGAAACAACTACCACAACCGTACCGACTACTACAGAGCCAGATAGAGACAGTGGTTTCCCCTGGTGGTTACTTCTTTTGGCTCCACTACTCTTAATACCCTTTTTCCTCAGAGGTCGTTCTGAACCCGAACCCGAAGTGATCCGCGATCCGATTCCTGCGCCTCCACCACCTCCACCAACCCCCGTCGCCGCGCCTGTAGCTCCTAGTCGGTTAATTTTAACGCCTCGTGACTGTCGAAATGCTTATGCTTATTGGGAGGTTCCCTCAGAACGCTTTGCACAACTTAGAGGCGACGGCAGAAAATTAGTAATTCGGCTCTATGATGCGACCGATATTAATCTAGATGATGATCATCCTCACCGTGTCGAGGAATATGAGTGCAACGAGTGGGATCAAGATCTACATATTCCCATTGCCGTTGATAATCGAGATTATGTGGCAGAACTGGGCTATGTGACCGATCAAGTCGGGGAATGGTATCCGATCGCTAAATCAGACGCGGTTCGTGTTCCTGCTTGTCAACCTCAAATTAATACACCCACAACGGCGGCGGGTGCGAGTGCGGCGGCGGGTGCCATTGCTCTTAATTCTCTATCGGCTCCTGAGACAGGTCGGATTCTTCTAACTCCTCGTAGCTGTACAGAAGCTTATGTTTACTGGGAAATTCCCGACGAACATAAAGCCGCTTTGCGAAATCAAGGAGGCGAAAAATTAATGCTTCGGATTTATGATGCAACGGATTTAGATCTCGATGAGCAACCCCCCCATGCTGTTGAAGAATACCAATGCAGCGAATATGAGCAGGATAAACACGTACCCATCTCAGTCGATGATCGAGATTATGTAGCAGAACTGGGTTATCAAGCGGCTGATGGTAGTTGGTATCGTTTGGCTCGTTCTCTTTATACGCGAGTACCTGCTTGTGAGCCAGTTGCCCCCGTTAACCCCCTAGAATCTGAATTAATCACTAATGTACCAACTGCTACAGGTTTGGTTCAGACGGGAAGCGAAAAAGCGAACAATTTTGATACCAGTCCTGATATATTCGCCGATCTCTTTGATACTGATCATGACAAGGTTGATGAGGTGTCGACATCCGAAACCGTTCCGACGGACAGAGAAAAAGTCAATGATTTTTTTGATACGAGTCGAGATGTATTAGCAGATCTTTTTGATACAGGTCGTGACAAAGTTGATGAAATTCGCTCTAGTGATACTTTTAAATCGGGTAGTGCGACTGTCGCGGCGAGTAGTGCTGCGATCGCGGCAGGTTTAGGAGCAGCAGTAGGCGGTGTTCGTGATTTCTTTGATGGCGATGAGACTAAAGAAGGCGTACAAGATAAAATTACTCTCAGATGGCGTAATTCAGAAGAGGCTTTTGTTTCTTGGCGAGTTTCTGATTCTGAAAAAGAAATCCTTCGTCAAAATGGCGGTCAAAGATTGGCTTTACGAGTCTACGATCTAACAGACACTAACTTAGATGGTCAACCCGATAGCGTCTGGGAATACGAGTGCGAAGAATTTGAGACTGAAAAAATTGTACGGATTTATGGTGGCGATCGCAATTATGTAGCTGAACTCGGTTATCTTACTGAAGAGGGTCGCTGGCTACCACTGGCTAAATCGAATGTTTTAAAGGTTGAATAAATCTTTTAAACTTGACTACCCCCTAGCCTCCTCCTATTCAGTGAGGAAGTTAGGGGATTTTTTTTATCTTAGAAAACGGCTGGCAAATTTAAACACATCTCCTAAATCAACATCACCATCTTTGTCTCCATCTAAAAAGGTGTTGAGTAGTGAGTTATTTCCAGGTAAACCAGAGGTTTTCGGTGTACCCATTTTTAACAAACCTAAAACTGCAGGAATCAGAACGGGGAGCAAGCCTTGAATCATTTCGGTTTTTAATCCCGTTTTTTGGGAAATGCTAGTAACAATTTGTTGCTGAACTGAAGCAGGTATTAGAGATTGGATTAAAGCAGTTGAGGCTGAACCACCCAAGCCACCCATTAAACCGCCTAACATATTACCGCCTGTTGCTTGACCAATTAAGTTTTCTAGTTGTTGGTTGCCGACGGTACTGCGTTGATCAGCCAAAGCAGAACGAAGATAATTCCCAACGGTAGAAATCATGGTTTGTGTGGTTGCAGCATCAATACCATTTTGCTGTGTTACATCTTGGACTGTTTTGGTTATTGTTTCTAGGGAACCGACATCACCCTGTAATTCGGGGTTATTAATCGAGCTTAAAATATCGTAAATAAGTGTCATATTTTTCCTTGTGTTGATAGTAAGCTTTTAAACAACATTTAACTCAATTTTGGGATCATTTTTCAACTAAAATTCTAAAAAAAACAATAATTTAGAATATTTTAATCTTTGCTTGAATATTTCTGCTCTTTTAAGCGGTATAGTTTTAATCGATAGACTGAAGCATCTCAGCATCAGTTTAATACTTTTTTAAGCTAAGGTTAACTCTAAGTTCAAAAATTACCAAAAGTTCAGCTATTTTGGTCATTAAGAATTATTTGGAGTTGACTATTTTGTAATGTAAGCTACTTTTTTGTTTAATTTTAAGGAGACAATCTCAATGACTTTACCTGATTATTCTTCAGATGAAATCGCTAAAGTTGCGGGTGCTGTAATGATTAGTGGTATGGCTGTAGCGATGGTTGATATGGGTGTGATCTCAACAGCTATTGAAGCGGCGGCAATGGCTAAAGAAGTTTCTGGCGCGGCTAAAAAATACCCGACTAACAGCATTATTCAATCACTGTTTTCTGAAGAAGCGGTTGAAAAAGCTAAGGCAGAAGGAACCGCTAAAGTTGAACTTAAAGCAGAAGATATGAAGCCTGAAACTGCTGTTGCTACCGCGAACAAAGCGATTACCGATGCTTTAGCCATTCTTGAAATTAAAGCAACACCTGAAGAAATCAAAGAGTACAAAGAGTTTATTTATTCCTGTGCTGATGCGGTTGCCAATGCCGCAGGTAGTGGTTTATTTGGTACGGGTGAAAAAGTTAGCCCAACTGAAGCCGCCGCTTTAGCTCAATTAAAAGCTACCCTTGGTTTGTAGATATTGTTAGAATTTAAGTAGAAAACAAGAATAAGGAGTAAAAATATGGGTTGGTTTGACAGAATCTTCGGAAAAAAAGCCCCAGAAAACGCTAAAGTGAATCCTGCACCGAGTACCCCAGATATTCCCCCCGAAAGAGTGGGACTCAATGGCGAATATGATGATAGTGGACTTGCTAAACGAGTTGCTTTAGCATTTGACAATGATTCTGCATTAACAGATGAGGATAGACTTTGGGTTGCTCAAACGGGTAGTACTGTTGTTTTAAAAGGTACTGTTTCCGATCAAGCAACACTCGATAAAATGATCTCAGTTGCTCATAATGTACAAGGGGCTTCGGTTGTCGATAGCAGCCAAGTCACTGTAAGCGCTTAGTTAACATTAGGGTGGGGTGATTCCTGCCCTAAGAATTGCTCGCCCTAAGCATTAAACGAACCATTTGCAAGGCTTCATACACTTTTTGCCGATGCACTAAAGCAATATAATTGACGACTAAGCAAGTCAGCCCTAAACCGCATAAAATAAAAGTCGGTGGCATAATCACCCCAACGATGAACCAAGTTCCGACGTGGAGGAAAAGAGCCAAAGCCAAAGTAGAGGCAATAGCAACAATAGGGAGCATTTGACGTGTAGAGGCTTGAATGAATGAAAATCTTAGTGTGAGGAAAGTTGCCACTAAGTTAGCAGGGACTAGAAAGGCACAAATTGAGATGCAATGGATACGAGAAAATTCAGCGAGAGAGTTTAGAGTATTCATACTTAAAACTATAACAAGTTCTCTTATTCTAGACAGTCGGCTTCACAACAATCACCCCATATGCGTCGCAAGATAGATATTGTTGTGCCGCTTGTTGAATTTCAACACTATCTAAAGACTGAATATAACTTGGATAATTGAGGGCAGGTTCTAAGGTTCCTAGTTGAGAATAATAATAACCATATAAATTAGCACGATCGCTTGGTCGTTCATTACTAAATACAAATCGGTTAGCCACCTGTGTAGAGATCCGCTTTAACTCGGTTTCGGTAATGGAGTCCGCTTGTATTTGACGAAGATGATTGATAATAATTTCTTCGACTTCGGCAATATTTTCGACTGGGAGTTGCGCGGAAATTGAAAAAATCCCTTGAATGTTATAACTAGAATTACTAGCACTAATTGAAGAAACTAGCCCTTTTTCTTCCCTTAATTCCCTAAATAAACGAGATATCTTACCTTGTCCTAAGATTAAGGCGAGTACATCAAGTGCATATGTTTGATCAAGATCTTTTAGCCCTGGAGCGCGCCACACCATGACTAAACGGGCTTGTTGTAGGGATTCATCTTCATATTCAGAACGAACAATTGTATTAAATTGGGCTTCAGGATGTAGATTTTCAGTAACAGAAGACGATAACGAAGTGATTTGACTATCTGTAGACTGAGCTACAATCTCAATTAACTGCTCAACAGGTAGATTACCAACTACAGCAGCCGTCATATTAGAGGGTTGGTACCAACTCGAATGAAAATCTCGCATCTGTTGGGGGGTTAACTGTTCAATGACTGAAGTTAAACCCAATACGGGGCGACGATAAGGAAGCGTATTAAAACAAGTTTCCATCGTTCTTGAATAAATGCGACGACGCGGGTTATCTTGTGAACGGCGAATTTCTTCTAGAATCACTAATCTTTCCCGTTCAAACGCTTCATCAGCAATTTGAGCATTTAGTACTACATCCAACTGTAGTGGGGCTAATTCAGCAAAATCACGAGGAGCCGTTGTAATGTAGTAATGGGTGTATTCTTGACTGGTTGCCGCATTCGTAATCGCTCCTTTGGCTTCGATTAGACGCTCAAACTCACCACTTTTGAGGTTTTTCGTGCCTTTAAAAACCATATGCTCTAGATAGTGAGCCATTCCATTAATTTCATTAGTTTCAACTACTGAACCGACATTAAGCCAAACATTAAGATTAACCACTTCTAATGGCATTTGTTCGGCAATAATCGTTAAACCATTGGGTAAGCGGTGAATTGTTGGAGAATTTAGCGTGGGAGAATGAAGCAGAGTTGCAGCCATATGGAGAGATGAATCGAAGAGAACCTGTTACTTATATCTTAGACTGATTATTGGGTGGTTACGAGGCTTTTGTTGGTATCTAAATGCGATCGCCACATAGATTTTTAAAATTTACAATTCTTCAAATGTTGTTACCCATACGTGATATGATGACTCGTGGCAATTCTTCAGAATCTTTTAAGGTTTCTGGTGATGAGCCAATTGACCACCCTTTGAGAATGTCCTGACGTTGATCGCTTGTGAACCTGTCTAATCAGTCTCCCGAATCTAATCCGACTCCTGAAGAAACTGCAGAAGGCAGTCATCCGCAGGCACCGCCTTCTCAAGGCGGTGAACGGATGACTCAAAGAACTTCTGCGGGCAATTCAATGCAAGACTACTATCGATTGCAACGTACCTTGTTGCTGACGACACTGGTTTTGAGTGGGATTATCTTTTTAATGGTTTGGGCAGTTTACTCCTTAAATACGGCTCTTAACTACTTATTGGGTGCCTCAGTGGGGTTTACTTATCTCAAATTATTAGCGGGAGATGTCGAAAAAATTGGCTCACCGAAACAACGAGCAGGCTCGAGAGGGCTAGGTTTATTCGTGGTTCTAATTGTTATCGCTAGTCGATGGCAAGGACTTCATATTGTTCCAGTTTTTCTGGGGTTTCTCACCTACAAAGCCGCCATCATTCTTTATATGTTACAAAGCGTTTTTACGCTAGAACAACAATCAAAAGAATGAGGTGATCAGTATGGTTTAAATAAACAAAAGTAATGGAAATGTTACACGATTTAAACCTTGTTAATCTGCCCTTAGCCGCCATAGAAGTTGGTCAACACTGGTATTGGGGCATCGGTAACTTAAAAATTCATGGACAAGTCATAATAGTCTCTTGGTTTGTCATGGGCTTACTGATTTTTGCTTCCCTAGCTGCCACTCGCAAGATCGAAAAAATACCCAGTGGAATGCAAAATTTCATGGAATATGTTTTAGAATTCTTGCGTGATTTAGCGAAAAACCAGTTAGGAGAAAAAGAATATCGTCCTTGGTTACCCTTTATTGGTACCCTATTCCTCTTTATTTTTGTCTCCAATTGGTCTGGAGCATTAATCCCTTGGAAAGTGTTAGAAATTCCCGAAGGAGAATTAGCAGCACCAACCAACGATATTAATACCACAGTAGCCTTAGCTCTACTAACATCCTTAGCTTACTTTTACGCGGGATTAAGTAGAAAAGGATTGGGATATTTTGCTCACTATGTTGAACCGATTCCCGTTCTTTTGCCGATTAAAATATTAGAAGATTTCACTAAACCTCTTTCCCTAAGCTTCCGTCTTTTTGGTAACATCTTGGCGGATGAATTGGTCGTCGGAGTTTTGGTGTTTTTAGTCCCATTAATCGTTCCTTTGCCCCTGATGGCGTTAGGACTATTTACCAGTGCAATTCAAGCATTGGTTTTTGCGACTCTGGCTGGAGCTTATATCCATGAAGCTTTAGAAGACACCCATGAAGAAGAACATGGTTAGTATCCGTGAAAATAAATAGATCAATTTGCTTCCTAAAAGAATGCAGAAAATGATCCGAAAGATAGGATAATAGCATAGACTCTTCTTTGGGAATTCAATATGCAAGAATTCTTTAAAGTGTCCTGATGAGAACCTTAGCAAATCACTGATGGCTTGGGAAACTTCACTTTCACGCATACAACTAACTTGACAACTGTTATTCATTGATTAAAGAGGAAAAGTTCATTATGAACCCTACAATTGCTGCTGCTTCTGTTATTGCTGCTGCCTTAGCTGTTGGTTTAGCTGCTATCGGCCCTGGTGTTGGTCAAGGTACTGCTTCTGGTGAAGCTGTTTCTGGTATTGCTCGTCAACCCGAAGCAGAAGGAAAAATTCGTGGAACCTTATTATTGAGCTTGGCGTTCATGGAATCTCTAACCATTTACGGTCTAGTTATCGCTCTAGTATTACTTTTTGCAAACCCATTTGCTTAAGTCTTTCTAATTATTATTTAGTTCAATTGATTAGGAGATGAATAAAAGTGTTAGTTAATTCTTTTACTCTTTTCGTCTCCTACTCAATTAATCAAAAGAAAAGACTTTATTGCTGTTAAAAAAAATCACAGGAACAGTCAACAATGTTTGATTTTGATGCCACATTGCCCCTGATGGCATTGCAGTTCATTTTATTAGCAGTTATTCTCAATGCCATTTTTTATAAGCCATTAGGCAAAGTATTAGATGAACGGGCGGAGTTTATTCGCTCCTCGGAAAGCACAGCTAAAGAGAAACTGTCAAAAACAGAAGGGTTAACCAAAGAATACGAACTGCAAATCTCCGATGCTCGGAAACAAGCGCAAGAGATCCTAGCAGCCGCCCAAGCGGAAGCGCAACAAATTGCGTCTCAACAGATCGCCGAAGCACAAGCTAAAGCGATCGCCCAGAAAGAAGCGGCATCTTTAGAGATTGCCCAACAAAAAGAAGCAGCAATGCAATCACTTGAACAACAGGTGGAAGCTCTGAGCCGTCAAATCATAGAAAAAATATTAGGGCCAGAGCTAGTTAAGTAACTTCGATTCTGCCCTTAATGGAATAAATAGACTATGATAGATGCTTTTTTAATGGTAGCTGGTACGGTAGCGGCTGAAGCGATTGAAGCAGAAGAACATCATGGTTTTGGCTTAAACACCGATTTTTTAGAAGCCAACCTGATTAACCTAGCCATTTTGGTCGGATTACTTGTCTTCTATGGTCGTAAAGTCCTAACCAATCTGCTCAACGATCGACGCTCTAAAATTGCTGAAATCTTACAAGAAGCTGAAGCGCGTAACAAAGCCGCCGCCGATGCTCTTGTCGTTGAACAGCAAAAATTGGCAGATGCTAAAACACAAGCCGAAAAAATTCGCTCGGATGCCCTCAAACGAGCAGAGTCCCTCAAGGTCGAAATTGCAGCAAAAGCAGAACTTGATGTCCAACGCTTGCAAGAATCAGCAACTAAAGACCTCTCACTTGAACAAGAGCGGGCTATGGCTGATCTCAAAAAACGAGTGACAGCCCTTGCCTTAGCTCAAGTCGAAAGCCGTCTTAAGGGTGATTTAGACGACTCTGCTCAACAACAGTTAATTAATCGCGGTTTGGCTCGCTTGGGAGGTTAAGTTATGAAAGGTAGTGCTTTAAGCACCGAAATCGCAGAACCCTACGCTCAAGCCTTAATGTCTTTGGCTCAAGACAGAAATCTGACCGAACAATTCAGCCAAGACATTCGGGCGTTATTAGATTTACTAAAAAACTCTCAAGACTTACAATTGTTCTTGGGTAGTCCAGTTGTTCAAGTAGCCGATAAAAAAGCAGTTCTTGAAAAAGTCGTCGAAGAGGTTAGCAATCCTTATCTAAAGCGTTTTTTGTTATTGCTGATTGATAAACGACGCATCATCTTTTTAGAAGAAGTGTGTCAGCAATACTTAGAACTGCAACGGAAACTGACCAATACGGTTTTAGCCGAAGTGACGGCAACAACAGAATTGAGCGAAGAACAGCGTCAATCTGTTGAAGAGAAAGTCAAAACTTTAACAGGGGCGCAAGCGGTTGAAATTAAAACCAGTGTCGATCCAGATTTATTGGGTGGTGTGGTAATTAAAGTGGGATCTCAAGTCTATGATGCGAGTCTACGCGGACAACTGCGTCGTATTAGTTTGAACCTGAGCAAATAACCCCCATACTTTTTTCAATCTATTCAAAATCCAAATAACAACATTCATCAGACTATGGTTAGTATCAGACCCGACGAAATTAGTAGCATTATTCGCCAACAGATCGAATCCTACGACCAAGACATCCAAGTATCTAATGTAGGAACCGTTTTACAAGTAGGTGACGGCACGGCTCGTATCTACGGACTAGAGCAAGCAATGGCAGGAGAACTTCTAGAGTTTCAAGATGGCACCATCGGTATCGCTCTAAACCTAGAAGAAGATAACGTGGGAGCCGTATTAATGGGTGATGGCTTCGGAATTCAAGAAGGTGGAACCGTCAGAGCAACAGGTAGAATTGCTCAGGTTCCCGTAGGTGATAATTTAGTGGGTCGTGTTGTTGACGCACTCGGTCGCCCCATCGATGGCAAGGGCGAAATCATGACCAGTGAAACCCGTCTCGTTGAATCAATGGCACCTGGTATCATTGCTCGAAAATCGGTTTG
Organism: Chroococcus sp. FPU101; assembly: GCF_017312365.1. Classification (GTDB taxonomy): domain Bacteria; phylum Cyanobacteriota; class Cyanobacteriia; order Cyanobacteriales; family Microcystaceae; genus Chroococcus. The sequence continues at coordinate 71,930 of NZ_BLJI01000009.1, read as the reverse complement.
TGAACCCATGCAAACGGGGATTACGGCGATTGATGCGATGATTCCCATCGGACGCGGACAACGTGAGTTAATCATCGGTGACCGTAAAACTGGAAAAACAGCGATCGCAATTGACACGATCATTAATCAAAAATCGGAAGATGTCATCTGTGTTTACGTCGCCATTGGTCAAAAAGCTTCTACCGTTGCTCAGGTGATTGATACCCTGACCGAAAGAGGCGCAATGGATTACACTATCATTGTTGCTGCGAATGCCAACGAACCCGCGACCCTACAGTACATTGCTCCTTATACGGGTGCAGCAATGGCGGAATACTTTATGTATCAAGGGAAAGCAACTCTCGTAATTTATGATGATTTGACCAAACAAGCTCAAGCTTACCGTCAATTGTCCTTACTCATGCGTCGTCCTCCCGGTCGCGAAGCATATCCTGGAGACGTTTTCTATCTCCACTCCCGTTTATTAGAAAGAGCCGCCAAACTGAATGATCAACTTGGTGGCGGTAGTATGACTGCACTACCGATCATTGAAACCCAAGCGGGTGACGTTTCAGCGTATATTCCGACGAACGTAATTTCGATTACTGATGGTCAAATATTCCTTTCTTCTAACCTCTTTAACTCTGGTTTCCGTCCAGCTATCGATGCGGGGGTTTCTGTATCTCGCGTAGGATCAGCCGCTCAAACCAAAGCCATGAAGCAGGTTGCAGGTAAATTAAAGTTAGAACTGGCTCAATTTGCTGAACTCGAAGCATTTTCTCAGTTTGCATCTGACTTAGATGCAGCGACTCAAGCTCAACTAGCACGGGGCCAACGTTTACGGGAACTTCTTAAACAACAACAGAATTCACCTCTGGCTGTTTGGGAACAAGTCGCGATCGTGTATGCAGGTCTTAATGGCTATTTAGATAATATCCCCGCCGCTAAAATCACTGAATTTAGTAAAGGCTTGCGTGATTATCTCAGAAATAGCAAACCTAAATATACAGAACTTGTTGCTTCTGAGAAAAAATTGGGTGATGAAGCAGAAACTATGCTAAAAGAAGCAATTACTGAATTCAAGCAAGGTTTTGGTCAATAATTCATCTCAATAGCACAAAGCGTGATGATTGTCAATAATTTGATGTAACATCTGTAGGGGCTTGGAAGCTCAAGCCCACAATCTTAAAATTAAAATCCAAAATGGTCTAATGAATCGATATGCCTAATCTGAAAGCCATTCGAGATAGCATTCAATCTGTTAAAAATACAAAGAAAATTACCGAGGCGATGCGTCTGGTTGCTGCGGCTAAAGTTCGTCGCGCCCAAGAACAAGTTCTTTCTACCCGTCCCTTTGCTGATGCTTTAGCACAAGTCCTCTACGGGTTACAAAACCGTCTTCAATTTGGTGCCGTTAGCCTACCCCTACTTAATCAACGGGAAGTGAAAACAGTCGGCTTATTAATCATTTCTGGCGATCGTGGTTTGTGTGGTGGTTATAATGCTAACGTAATTCGTCGTGCTGAACAAAGGATTGCTGAACTAAAAGCACAGGGAATTAACTATCAATTGATTCCCACAGGACGTAAAGCGGTACAATATTTCGAGCGTCGGAATGCGCCGATCGCTGCTTCTTATGTTAACCTAGAGCAAATTCCCTCGGCTGATGAAGCGTCAAAAATTGCCGATGAATTGCTGTCTCTTTTCCTCTCAGAAAGTGTTGATCGCGTAGAATTAATTTATACTCGTTTTGTCTCTTTGATAAGTTCTAGTCCTGTTGTGCAAACCTTATTACCAATGGCTCCCCAAGGATTAGAAGAACAAGATGATGAAATTTTCCGCCTCATTGACAAAGGTGGAAGATTAGGTGTAGAACGGACTAAAGTCGGTACTTCAGTCGCATCTTTCCCGCAAGACATGATCTTTGAGCAAGATCCAGTACAAATTTTAGATTCTTTGCTACCTTTGTATATCAACAACCAATTACTAAGAGCCTTGCAAGAATCAGCCGCAAGTGAACTTGCAGCACGAATGACCGCCATGAGTAATGCAAGTAATAATGCGAGTGATTTAATTGGATCACTGACTTTAGGCTATAACAAAGCACGTCAAGCAGCTATTACCCAAGAAATCTTAGAAGTTGTTGCGGGTGCGAATGCTCTCTAAATCACCTTTGTTCTAATTTTGTAGAGACGTGTGGAGAGCGCGTCTCTATTACAATATAAAAGTGAACATTTTGAGCGATAATATTTTTCTTGGCTAAACAGCGACTTGATACTTTACTGGTTACGCTTAATCTTTGTTCTTCTCGTCAGCAAGCGCAAACCCTCATCCGCGCAGGAGAAGTCAAAGTTAATCAGCAAACTATTGATAAACCTAGTGCAGAAATTGATCCGACAGCGAAAATTGAACTATTAGCTAAACCGAATTTTGTGTCTCGTGGTGGCGAAAAATTAGCCAAAGCTTTAGGCAGTTTTCAAATTTCGGTCAAAGATCGAATTTGCTTGGATGGTGGTATTTCAACAGGTGGTTTCACGGACTGTCTCTTGCAAGCAGGGGCAAAACAAGTTTATGGAATAGATGTCGGATATGGTCAAGTTGCTTGGAATTTACGTCAAGATGAACGGGTTATCTTAAAAGAACGCACAAACTTTCGTTATCTCACTCCTGAACTTTTATATGGCAGTGCAACACCAGCAGATTTAGGGGTGATGGATCTATCATTTATTTCCCTCACTAAAGTTTTACAGCCTTTATGGGATTTGCTGATTCACCCTAGGGAAGTAATTTTATTAGTGAAACCCCAGTTTGAAGTCGGTAAGGAAAAAGTCGGTAAAAATGGTGTAGTCAGAAGTCCTCTCGATCAAGCTAATAGTATCTTTAATGTATTACAAGTTGCTCAACAATTAGGATGGTCATATGCTGGCTTAACCTATTCACCGATTACAGGGCCAGCAGGTAATATAGAATATCTACTCTGGTTAAATGTCGCTGAACAAAAGTCATTACCAACTTTAGAGATGATTCACGACATGACAGAAACGGCTATTAGAAGTTTTCAAAACTAACCCCTGTGTAAATCTCTTTTAATGAAATCGTGAAATCAACTGAATTGAATTTAATTGTAGCATCTTTATCCTCATATTCAGTTAATAACCATTGATTTTCACTGGTTTTAACATATTGCATCACATGATATTGTTTTTGGTCAATGATAATATATTCTTTCATTTCTGGAATTGACCGATAATAGAAAAATTTATCACCTTGATCGTAATTTTGGGTAGAAGGAGACAACACCTCAGCAATTAGGCTAGGATTCATAACAGTTGTAGTTCCTTTTTCTGTATAGATCGGTTCACCTTCAATAACCATGACATCAGGATAGGTATACTGACGATAGCGCGGTATCCAAACTCGAACTTCACCCATATAAACGCGATAATTTTTACTTCTGAGGCTAAATTTGAGATGAGCAGCTAAATTTAAGGCAATTTCATTATGATTAGTCGTTCCTCCTGTCATTGCTACGATTTCTCCATCTCTGTATTCATTTTTGAATTCGGCTTTTTCTTCTAACTCCAAATATTCTTCAGGAGTATAATAACGGGTTTGGGTTTGCATCGTTTCTGATCTTGGTCGGATGTTTATTCTAATATTCTAAATCCGAAAAACTAAACTCTTTTAAGGTTCGGCTGTCAAATTGTCTTCTAGCTTTTGTCCGAGACGCGGTTCTGTACCTGCAAGAAGTCGATTAATATTACTGCGATGACGTACAATAACGTAAATTCCTGCAACTGCTGCAAAAAGTATGTAAGGTAAAGGTTGTTTTAAAAAGATCATCAAAAAAGTAACAACGATCGCACCTGTGATCGAACTTAGAGAAACAATACGAGAAACTCCTAAAACTGCCAAGAAACTGCCTAATGTTCCTAAACCAACGGCAGGAGACATCATCAATAAGACTCCTAAACTGGTGGCGACTGATTTACCACCGCTAAAATTAAGAAATACAGATTTACTATGTCCAATCACGGCCGCTATTCCGACTAAAGTTACTAACCAAGGTTTCCAAGTTTCGGGAAATGGGTTAAAATCTGCTAAATAAATTCCTTTAGCCAGTGCGATCGCCATCATTCCCTTCAATAAATCAATGACTAAAACTGTGATTCCTGCGGGTTTTCCTAATGTTCTTAGTACATTTGTTGCACCTGTTGAACCAGAGCCATATTCTCGAATATCGATGCCTTTGATATATTTTCCCAGTAAATAGCCTGTAGGAAGTGAACCAAGTAGATAAGCAACTAAAAATAGCAGACTACTGGCTAAAAAAGGATTAATCATCGTTTTTAATAATAATAACTTGACATTTGTTGCGGATCGAGCGCAAAGGCTAACCACAAGGGGAATTGTAGCAGAGAAAGATTAATCCGATCTTCCGTGTCATCAATAATAATCAACGGCAGTAATTTTTCTTCCATTAAGCGATCGGCTTTTTGTAATAATGCTTCTGGAGACTCAAATAATACTACACCGCGTTCTGGCCCAAAATCAGCGCGAGAGATGCCTAAACAGTCTTGTAACCCTCTGCGCCATTCTCCTAGCCGTTCGGGACTATCTGCTAAAACCAGAGTTCGACAGCGTTCGCCGTGAATACTCCGTAAAATAGCAATAATCGACGATGCGATCAAAATATTCTGTAAACGGCTGCCCATGCCTCGAATTGCACCGCGTCCACCTTGGTTAAAGAACCAATTTTGTACACGTTCTGCATGAATCGGTTCAAATGTACGCCGTAATTGCCACGCTGGGCCATAATAATCAGGACGACTGCGATATTGGTCTAATAGTTCTCGGATGCGACGGTTTTGATCTTGAAACCCTCCTTGTTTAGATGCCAACTGAGGCTGTTGGGGTTCAGTTTGTGGAGGAGGTGTCCGCATACTCTGAGTTTTCGGGCGTTGTTCTACAGGACGTTGTTGCGGTTCATAACTGGGTAAATCTAACTGTTCGGCGGCGGCGGCTAGATCTTGTAAACTGCCCACAAGATAATCTTTAAACCCTTGAACACGAATCGCTAGATCTTGAGAAACCCCTGCAAAAGTGGTTCGCATTTCTTCTTTAATGCGATCGCGTCGTCTTTCTAATTGTTCGATAGAAATTTCCAGGGCTTGTCTTTGCTGTTCGAGTTCTTTTGACCCATCTTTGATCATCTTTTCAATGGTTTTTTGAATATCTTGAACTTGTTCAGTTAATAATCTTTCTTTTTCAGCTTTTAAACTTGCTATTTCAGCTTGTAGCCTTTGTTTTTGCTGTTCTAGGTCTTCTACTTGTTTTTGAGGGGAGTCGTTTTCTTGTTGCGGAACAATTTCTAAAATGTCTTCTTTTTCTGACTCTAGACGTAATAACTGATTGGGTTCTGAGTCAATCTCTGCATCTAATTCTAAGATATTTAAAATTGGGTCGTCATCATCTTCATCGAAAGGTGAGGGCAAAACATCAAATTCTTTAGAAGTTTTTTGCACTTCTTTGCCTTGAGGGAATTTATTTAAGTCGTTTAAAAAATCTTCCGAGTTCATTAATTCAATATACCTATTACAATTGATTCAGCTTACCTTAAAGTATTTTTACTGTTTGCTGCAATACTTCTCTAAACAGGTTCTTAGCATTTTAGCATCAAAAATAATCGGTAAAAAATGAATACTTTTGACTTCTTTAAAATAAAATAAAATTGGCACCTTTGTCCAGAAAATTTCCCAATTTTGCCAATCTTGGTAGGGAAACTGACGAATTAATTTACCCGAACGATAGACATCTAGGGCTGTTTCTGTAAATTGTAGTCGAATCGTGGCAGTCTGAATCATCAAAAACAGACTAAACAATGAGAAAATTAGACCGATCCAAGGTTGAATCAGTAACACAGGCACAGAAAGACCAACTAACACCAAAGGTATTTTGTAATTCGGTGCTAATTCTACTGTTGTATTGACAGAAGATGGATTAACGGTAGTCATTGTTTGCTCAACACCTACTTCAAGACAATCCTATTGTACAGAAAAAGCTTAACTTACTACTCAAACATCCCATTAATTAAATCCTGATATCGTTCAGTAACAACAGGACGCTTAATTTTAAGGGTTTGGGTCATGGTTCCGTTTTCTATCGAAAAAGGCTCTAAAATCATTCTAAAGACCTTAATTTGGTCATCAGCGCGGTATCCTGGGCGGTTTTTGACTTCTCTGTTGAGTTCTTGTTTAAATAATTCTTGGACGGGTTTGCTATAGAGATCACTTTTTTCGATTTCTGCTCTTGATGCGTGAACATCTGGAATAGTGAGATTTAATTGCTTTTCTTGCGACCATTTCTGTAACGCTTCTAAATTGGGTACAATTAAGGCCCCTAATGCTTTTTGATCTTGACCCACGAGCATGATTTGATCAATATAGGGGCTTCGTACACAAGCATCTTCAATCGGTTGAGGTTCAATATTTTCACCATTAGATAATACAATTGTATCTTTAGCCCGTCCTGTGGAACAAGATCATTTTGAGGAGTCACCCAACCCAAGTCACCACTATCAAACCATCCATCAGCATCAATCACTTTAGCAGTCGCTTCGGGTTTTTTGTAGTATCCTTGCATTACTTGGGGGCCACGTATCAAAACCAGTCCTTTTTCTCCATTGGGGAGGGTTTGACGAGTTTCAGGGTCTACAATACAAATTTCTGTAAAGGGGAAGGGTTTTCCCGATGAACCTCTAAGATTATGAGAGAAGGTACGCGCATTGGTGACGGGTGATGTTTCCGTGAGTCCATAACCTACCAGTACAGGTATATTAATAATTTCGTAAAAAGTTTCAATATGTCGCGCTAAAGAACCACCCCCACTAATAAAAGCGCGAAGATTTCCCCCAATTGCTTGACGGATTTTATTATAAACTAAGCGATCGCCTAAAAGATGAATTGGTGCATAGAATAAAGATTTGAGACGAGCAATCATACGCTCACTGGGTGAAGCATGGAGATGATCTAAACTTAAGTTATCAGCAATGCGTTTGTTTAATACATATTTTTCTGAATTTTTCAAGAAAAATTGAACTAATTTCTGACGCTTTTCGGGTTGTTCTCTAAATTGTTTTTGCACTCCTTCGTACAAAGATTCCCAAATTCGCGGCACACCAACCATAAAACGCGGTTTATATTGGGTTAAATCACTCTTAAAATAGCGAATATTGGTATAGAATTGGGTGCATCCTTGGGAAATCAGAAAATACTCACAACTACGCTCATAGGAATGCCAAGACGGAAGTATACTCAATACATGATCACCGGGTTCGGGTTGCACAATCACACCGATCGTATTAATTTGATGTAATAAATTGCCATGAGATAACATCACTCCTTTCGGTTTTCCCGTTGTTCCCGAAGTATAAATGAGCGTTGCTAAATCTTTTTCGGTTAAATGAGAAGGTTGTAGGGGAGAAGATGAACCGAGTTTGAGCAACTGTTGAAAGCTTAATGTTTTGATTTGAGTTTGATCTGATATTTCTTCTTCAGATAACAGAATAATTAATTGAATGGGTAAATTTTGTAATTCAGGTTGTAGTTTTTGTAGTGTTTTTAGGTCTTCTACAACTAGAGCGATACTATCACTATCTTCTAGAATATAAAGTAACTCATTGCGTTCTGCTGTGGCCGAGCGCACAGCATTAGCGCATCCTGCCATCATCATACCTTGATCAGCAACCAACCAACGTGGACTATTATCAGCAATTAGAGCAACCGTTGATCTTGGTTTAATCCCTAATGCTTGTAGACCTGATGCGAAGTGTTGAATATTCTGGCACAATTGCGAATAAGTGAGTATGGTTTCTGGTTTACTATGGGGGTCATGTAGGGCAACAATATTCGTAAACCGTTTCGCTGTAATTGGCCAAACTTCTGAGAGTGAGTGTATAGCAGAATAGTCAACAAGAGAAGTCATAATCTTTACGTTGCCCAAGTGTGATTCAGTGTCTAGTTTAATACTAGCGGTAGTCTTATATTACTCAATGTATTTTATCTTGAGGGTAGTCTGCAATCTATAGTAGACAGTTTATCTAGATATCTAATGACTCGCGCTTAAGGGTTTGGAAAGAATACGACCTTTGTTACAATTCCTAATAACACTGTGATTAAAATGCTAACAATGCTCAAAAAGCCAAGGGTAAAGATGTTTAGATGTACATTTATTGAGTCTATACTTTTTTCAATTTTATCAAAGCGTTGATCTACTGATTTAAACTTTTCATCAGGACGAGCGATATATACATCTAGTTTCTTGTCTATTCCTAAAATTAAATCTTTTAGTTCTTTTAATTCTGACTCGGTTACGGTTGACATCTTGGATAAACTCCAATGTTTGCACTACTTCTATTATGAAAGCTATTGCCTCAGATGAAATGATCTGTCAAATTTACTACTATAGTCATGTTCACTCAAAGAAAAATTATTTTAGGACAATTCTTAAACCGTCATATAATTTAGCTTTTTTTCTTCGTTTATAAGCATTATAGAAATAGCATCAGTAGGAATTTGAGAGATGAAGTTAGAAAGAGAAGATTTAGACTGGGCTGCACGAGAAGAAATTATTACCCCAGAACAAGCCGAAATTTTATGGGATGCTTTATCACAAAGATATCAACATTCTGAGGATTATCAAAATAGACCTCGTTTTAATTTTGCTAATTTTGCTTACTATTTTGGTGCATTAATTGTCATCCTAGCGATGGGATGGTTTATGACAAAAGCTTGGGAAAGTTTTGGCGGTGCGGGACTCTTTTTTATTGCTGTTGCTTATGCAATTAGTTTTAGTTTAGTCGGTAAAAGTCTTTATTTTCAGCAAAATCTAAAAATATCAGGCAGTTTATTATTTACAATGGCTGTCTGTATGATTCCTTTAGCCATTTATGGTTTACAGCGTTGGACGGGATTTTGGATACAAACTGAGCCAGGCATTTATCGAGGTTTCTATGAATGGGTGAAAGGTAGTTGGGTCTTGATGGAATTAGGAACAATTATAGCTGCACTGATTACTTTAAAGTTTGTTCGTTTTCCTTTTTTAACTGCTCCTATTGCTTTTTGTTTATGGTTTATGTCAATGGATTTAACGCCAATAATTTTTGGTGAAGATAATTTTGATTGGAAAAATCGCGCATTAATTTCAATGTGGTTCGGCATCGTTTGTCTTATTGTTGCCTATTTAATTGATTTAAAAACGAGAAGAAGTGAAGGTGATTTTGCTTTTTGGTTATATTTATTTGGTTTGTTCAGTTTTTGGTTTAGCCTTCCTTTTTTGGGGGATGATACCGAGTGGTCAAGATTTTTGTATTGTCTGACTAATCTAGGATTAATTGTTTTATCTTTACTCTTAAAACGTCGTCTATTTATGGTGTTTGGTGCAATTGGAGTATTTTACTATTTAGGTTACTTAGCTTATCAAGTTTTTGAAGAGTCTATTTTATTTCCCTTTTGTTTAACGATTTTGGGTTTAGCGATTATCTATATTGGTGTTATGTATCAACGACATTATCGCAATATTGAGCGTTATTTAGAAAGAGTCATTCCATTAGAACTGAGAAATTTATTACCCAAAGAAAGATAGATGTAGAGACGCGTTATCATCTCTACAATTCCTATCTAAGCTAATAATTCTCCTGTTTCTTGCAAATAATGTAAGCGTTGATAGATACCCTGTTGACTCAGTAACTCATCATGACTACCGACTTCAATAATTCTACCTGCATCGAGAACTACAATTTGATCAGCTTCTCGAATGGTACTTAAACGGTGAGCGATAATAATGGTAGTACGTGTTCCTAAAATTGATCGCATTGCCAATTGTATCGCACGTTCTGACTCATAATCTAAGCTAGAAGTCGCTTCATCAAAGACTAACACATCTGGCTCGACAATTAACGCTCTTGCAATCCCTAAACGCTGTCTTTGTCCCCCTGAAAGACGTACCCCCCGTTCACCGACGATGGTATAGTATCCTCTAGGCAGTTCATGAATAAATTCATCTACCCTAGCAATACGACACGCTTCCTCAACTTTCTCGAAACTAACTTCAGGATGTCCATAGGTGAGATTATCTAAAATTGTTCCATTGAAAACATCGACTTCTTGATGCACGATCGCTAACCGACGACGATAGGATGATACATCAAGAGTGCGTATATCTTCCCCATCAATTAAGATTTTTCCTTGAGTAGGTTCAAAATAACGGAACAACAGTTTAACTAATGTCGATTTTCCTGAACCTGACCTACCCACTAAGGCGATAGTCTGATATGGTTTAATCAAGAGATCAATGTCTTTGAGTACAGGACGATTCGCATCATATCCAAACGTCAGATGAGAAAATTCAACCTTACCTGTAAACTGATAGGAATAATCACTTGTATTTAGGTGTAAACTTCCTGCATCTGTACCCGATGGAAGGTTCAGAAAATCATGTAAACGAACCATCGAAGAATAACGACGGGAAAATACTTCTGCAAGTTGACTAATTGGTGTCAATTCTGCATAAGCCATCGATGCTACAGTATAGGTTGTAATAAAGTGTCCGATCGACATTTTTCCCTGTACTGTTGCAATGAGGGTAAATAGCATTACTGCAAATAAAGACACATGAATCACTGTTTTTTGCCAAGTGATCAGATCGACATAACCTTTATGGATACGATATACAACATATTGAAACTCTTTTTCGAGTCGTTGTCGTTGTCTTTCGAGTTCTATTCCTTCTGTCGCAAAAGCTTTTACCGTTTTGATATTGGTAACAATTTCTGAGACACGACTTTGGGTATTTTCGCTATATCTGTCGAAAAGTCCTTCTTGTCTAATTAATTCCTTCAGATCCCGCAGACCAAAATATAGAATGAGGATAAAGGAAAATAGAAAAGCGATCGCTGTCCATTTTTCAATAAACAGAATAATCACAAATATACCGAGAACTCTTGCGAGTTTAGGAATTAATTCCCCTGCAAATTCTGGATAACTATAAGTGTGGTTTTCTATCCCTTTAGCGATGCGGTTTGCAATGCGTCCTGGGTTATTCTCATCATAGAAAGATAGGGGAAGTGTGAGAATTTTTTCCAAGATTTGTTTGAGTTTATCACGTCGCGCCCTCAAAGATATTTCCCAATGAAACCATATTCCCAACCAAGGTTCAATAGGAGAACGCACCACAGTAACGAGAAAAATTAATCCCATTAGTACACCCAATGTCAGCAGTTTTCCTTCTGTAAATGGTGTAATATTGGCGATCTGGGTGCTTAAAACATGAATAGGTTTATCTAAGGGTTGATTAGATAGTACATTTAAAATTTGTCCAATTGCATAGGGAACAACAAGATCGAATATTTCAAAAATGCTGGATGCAACGATGCTTAAAATAGCGATCGTTTTATATTGACGATAGTAACTGAGAATATCTTTAAAAGAAGCCATAACGATATGCGGTCACTGTTGTAACAAAAGTTAACCGATTTCTCTACAATACTACAATACTACAGATATTACAATTTGTCTACTCAGCGATCTTACAGATAAACAAGGGTATATTATGATCATTCCTGATGATCAAGCGATTATGTTACCGAATAAAGTTAAAAAAATTAGAGGCTAAAATTCAAACAACACTCATTGCTACCGTTACACCAAACGATAATTTAGAACTTCCTCCCGAAATTAGGGAAAAAGTTAAAGTAGGTGAAAAGTTTATCCTCACTCTGACAGAAGATACGATTACTTAAAAAAAACGAAGAAATTTAACTGAGATAAATGAGAAAAACGCTTAGAAGATCCAGAGGAATTAAGCTTAGAGGAAATTAGCGCAATCTTCAAAGAAATTAGACGAAATCAACGTTAACCATGAAAGTCGTTTTAGATACTAATATTTTAGTTTAAATAATTTTATTATCAACAGCAGACAAAATCCAGAATCTCGGTTTAAGCAATTAGTATTACAGATTAATAGATTTAAACATTTATAGGACAACGATCTATCAAGAATCGCTGTCCTACAATTTTAGACTCTATTTAAACGATCGCTTATGCAGGAAGCAAGACTGTGTCAATAATGTGGATGACACCGTTATCAGCAGTAACATCTGGTGTGACAACTTTAGAATCATTAATTTTGACACTACCATTAGAAGCATCGATTTTAACGTCTGATCCTTCAACAGTGGTTGCTGATTTTAGCTTAACCACATCTCCTGAAAGAACTTTACCAGAAACAACATGATAGGTCAGAATTTTTGTGAGCTTTGGAATGTCTTTAAGCAAAGCATCAACAGTACCTTCGGGAAGTTTTGCAAACGCTTCATCGGTAGGTGCAAAAACAGTAAATGGGCCAGCACCTTTGAGAGTATCTACCAAATTAGCGGCTTTGATTGCAGCAACTAGAGTATTGAAAGAACCTGCATTAACAGCAGTATCGATAATGTTAGCCAAGTGTTTTACCTAGTTTTGTGTAATCTATTTATCAGTATAAACTATATTATTAAAAAATAACTGTCCACCTTTAGACCTACAAATTTGATGTAAAATTTTTTCAGATAATTTAATTAAATTATTTATCTTCCATTACCATAAAAAAGAAAAAATAAACATTACCTTCTCAAAAAAAATTACTGATAAAATGTGTTGTAGCAAACTAAATCTTTAATTTGATGATTAAAAAATGCAATTTAATTTAAACTATTATCCCTTCCCTTCCCAACGTCGTGTAATTCTCGGAAAACATTGCGCGGTTGCTACCAGTCAACATTTAGCAACCTTAGCAGGGATAGAAATATTTAATAAAGGAGGGAATGCGGTTGATGCTGCGATCGCAACTGCTATTACTCTAACAGTTGTTGAACCGACTTCTAACGGAATTGGGGGTGATGCGTTTGCAATTGTGTGGGATGGTAAACTACACGGAATTAATGGATCTGGAAAAAGTCCCCAGAATATTAGTCTAGATCATTTTGCAGGACTTTCGGAAATGCCTTTGCGTGGATGGTTAGCTGTAACGGTACCTGGTGCAGTTGCTTTATGGCGTAGTTTGTGGGAAAAATGGGGAAAGTTACCCTTTGAAGAATTATTTATACCTGCAATTCGTCACGCAACAGAAGGGTTTCCTGTATCTCCACTTACAGCAGAAGCTTGGGAACGTGCAGAAAGTATTTATTTACCCCTCAAAGCAAAAGAATATCAACCCTTTAAAGATATCTTTTTTCCCTCTGGACGCGCACCAAAAACAGGGGAAATTTGGGGAAGTCAAGTACACGCAGAAACTCTCAAGGAAATAGCAGCAACAGGAGGAGAAAGCTTTTATCACGGGAAATTAGCAGAAGCGATCGCAAATTTTGCCGCAGAGACGAAAGGAATTCTTACTCTAGATGATCTTAGCGCGCATCAAACATTATGGGTCGATCCTATTTCTATCACTTACCGAAACCTAGATGTTTGGGAAATACCCCCGAATACACAGGGAATAGCTGCATTGATAGCACTCAATATTTTAGAAGAATTCGATATGAAAAACTGTGTATATGAGAGTGGGGAAAGGTTGCATCGTCAAATAGAAGCAATGAAGTTAGCGTTTGCAGATGTGTATCATCATCTTGGCGATTTAGAGCATATGAGTGTCACTTGTGAGCAATTACTTAATAAAACTTATGCAAAACAACGACAACAACTGATCCAAGATACTGCTACTTCTTTATTTAATACAGGTTTACCCACTGGAGGAACCGTCTATCTGTGTACTGCGGATCAAGATTTAATGGTGTCGTTGATTCAATCTAATTATGAAGGATTTGGGGGAGGAATTTTAGTTCCAGATACAGGTATTGCTTTACATAACCGAGGTGCAGGATTTACCCTACAAGCGAATCATCCGAATCAAGTGGCACCTTCTAAACGTCCATTCCATACGATTATCCCTGGATTTCTGACTTATAATCAACAAGCGATCGGCCCATTTGGGGTAATGGGTGCGCCAATGCAACCGCAAGGACACCTCCAAGTCGCCTCAAATTTAGTGGATTACCATTTTAATCCCCAAGCTTGTCTAGATGCTCCTCGATGGCGATTTTTGCGTGAAAATAAAGTACTTTTAGAAAGAGGTATACCCCCTGAAATTGTGCAAGATTTAGTGAATCGCGGTCATCAGATTTCGATGAGTCCTCATACGATGTTTGGCAAAGGTCAAATGATTATCAGACAAAATGGGGTTTTAGTAGCCGCTTCTGAATCTCGCGCTGATGGATTAGCATTAGGGTATTAGTTTGGTCTAATACGTCGTAATGCTTCTGCTGTCGGATATCGACCGATATCACGCAAAGTTTTTCGCACCTTGCAAACACTCAACACTGTTAAACTTTAGAATGCGTACTGTAACTTCACCTATGGGACTCAAAGGCAAGATAGTAATCAGATCAGAATCGTTAAACATAAAGTGTTCGTGCCATGAATCAATTCGTGGGTTATAAAATCGACTAAAAACACTACTATCATGGGGCATTACAATAAAACCGACGTCACTTCCTTTATTACGGTTACAAGTCATACAAGCGTATGCTAGATTTTCTGCATTGGTTAAACCGCAATGCTTTTCACTAATAATTATGATCTACCTCGCAACCAAAATAAGCATCATCTTCTTGTAGCAGACAGTATTCACACACTCTATCAGCCCGTGTCACAACTAATCGACGGAGTTCTACATTAATGTAACTGGTACTCACGGTTAGTTAACAGAAAGATTTTTTCGCGCACGAGCTTTAGCCAAACGCATTAAATGTTCTAATTGCATATAATGGTCTAATTCAGAAGATTCGTCGGCTGTTAATCAGTTGTCTTTTGACGATAAATTAGATCAGCCACACGCTGTTTTGTTTCTTCTGATGGTTTGAAAACAGCAACACTATCGGATGTTGTACCTGCTGCAATAAAATCGATTATTTCTTCATAGGCTCATAATTAAGTCATAAATATTAAAATTTAACTCATTATTTCTTTGTTTTATAATAACTAATTGTAAATAAATTTGAAAAGATGACCCATTCTTATTTTGCTACTGTTGCTAAAGGTTTAGAAGAAATTGCCGCCACAGAATTAGAAACATTCGGCGCACAAGACATCCAAACTGTTTTTACTGGAGTACACTTTACAGGAGATCAAGAATTACTCTATCGGGTAAATCTTTGGTCAAGAATTATTTTTCGCGTTCTAGTACCAATTGCAGAGATTCAATGTCAAAATTCAGATCAGTTGTCTAAAAATATCCAAAACATCGACTGGCGAGATTATCTAACACCAGAACAAACTCTAGCAGTTCATTGTACTGGAACAAATTACAATCTCAATCACACTCATTACACCGCTTTAGGCATTAAAAACGCAATTATCGACCAACAAAGGGAACAAACAGGACAACGTTCCTCAGTCGATATTAATGAGCCAGATCTACAGATTAACGCACATATCGAAAACGATCGCTGTTTACTCAGTCTAGATAGTTCGGGTGGAAGTTTGCATCGTAGGGGTTATCATCGAGCAATGGGTGTTGCCCCTCTTAAAGAAACTCTTGCTGCTGCTCTGTTAGACTTAGCACAATGGACACCAGATTTACCTTTTTTAGATCCTTGTTGTGGTTCTGGAACCTTACCCATCGAAGCCACGCTAAAATCATTAGATATTGCACCTGGTTTATATCGTTCTAAATTTGGGTTTCAAAAATGGCACGATTTTAACCCCGAACTGTGGAAAAAGCTCTTAAATGAAGCAAATCAACGACAGAAATTCTCTTTAGATGCACCGATTTTCGGCAGTGATGCAGATCGAACCGTGTTAGAAGAAGCGAGATCAAATGCTGCATTTTGTCAAATAGAG
Organism: Chroococcus sp. FPU101; assembly: GCF_017312365.1. Lineage (GTDB taxonomy): Bacteria > Cyanobacteriota > Cyanobacteriia > Cyanobacteriales > Microcystaceae > Chroococcus. The sequence continues at coordinate 56,022 of NZ_BLJI01000009.1, read as the reverse complement.
GAGTATATTCAGTTTAGTCGAAAACAGATTGCAGATTTAGAAGCACCGAGCGATCGTGGTGTAATTCTTTGTAACCCTCCCTATGGTAAGCGTTTAGGAAACAACCAAGAATTAGCTTTACTTTATAAACAACTGGGTGATGTTTTTAAACAACGCTTTAAAGGTTGGACAGCTTATATTCTGACAGGAAACAAAGAACTCGGAAAACAAGTCGGTTTACGAACTTCTCGCCGAATTGCAGTTTATAACGGTTCATTACCCTGTACTCTTCTGAAGTATGAACTTTATTAAATCATCAGCAACTTTCAGGTTAGACAAAAAAGTTTACCTAACTTCAGACAGAAGACGCGCTCTTGAGAGATTCATTACTTTAAAAACAATACTCTTGATTTAAGGTAAAAAGTAATGACTGAACCATTTAAAAAAGGCGATCATGTAGAATGGAACTCGTCTGGTAAGAAGATTGTCGGTAAAGTGGAGAAAAAGCTAACAGAACCCACTGAGATTAAAGGTCATCATGTTGCTGCTAGTCAAGAAAATCCTCAATATTTGGTTAAAAGTGACAAAACTGGCTCATTGGCAGCCCACAAAGCAGAATCACTGAAAAAACTAGAGGATTAGAAGCGGATCAAATGTTATCCTAAATAATAACTAGACAGTAAGGATTAAAAAGATGACGATTTGGGTAAATGAACAGATTGATCCCTGTGGTTTGATTTACTCCTGTATTGCTTGTCGTGATGAACAAGCGGCCCAAGATTGTCACCAAACGTGGACAAAAAATCTAACCGAAGAACAAAAACAGCAGGGTTGGATCACACGACTAAGAACAGTTGAATCTTGGGATGAGGTTCCTGTCAATGCACTTAAATTAAGTTATTAATCATTAAGCGGTTTCTAAAGGAGCCATCGTCAACCCTTCACGTCTTAATTGTTGGTGATAGAGTTCTGCTTGTTCTTGAGGCCCTACCCAAACGATCGCTTGTCCGTCAAAATGAACTTGATTGGTTAAACTCCAAGCTACATCAGGAGTCATCCCTGGAATATATTTAATTAAACAGTTAGCGACGTGTTCAAAGGTATTAAAGTCATCGTTTAAAACAATGACTTTATAGTTTGGGTAGGGTTTTTGGACAACTTGCGTTGATTGACTAGGAGCTACAGTAGAAGGATTGGGCATCGTCAGTTATCAGTCAACAGTTTACAGTCAACAGTGAATAGTTAACAGTTTACAGTGAATAGTTAACAAATTAATAGGCTTCCTGATCACTGCTCACTGATAACTGATCACTTGTTTTTAAGTGTAGCCGCGCCAAACGCCTACTAAAATCCCTTGTACTTCTACTTGATCAGCCATAATATTAATCGGCTGATATTTAGCATTAGAAGGTTTTAGAGTAATCTTTTCACCTTGTTGATAGATACGCTTCAGAGTTGTTCCATGTCCTGCGACTCTAGCAGCAACGATTTCTCCATTATTCAGGGGTTCATCGGCAGCCAGAGAACGCATAATGACTAGATCACCATCTGCTATAAGATCCTCGATCATGCTATCACCATTGACTCGCAAAGCGAAACAATTACGCTGTCCAAACATATTGGATAAATCAAGTTTTTCTTCAACATCGGTAAAGGTTTCGACTAAGCCACCTGCTGCGATCGCACCCAAGACGGGGATACCTTGTGCAGGAGGGCGTAAAATACGGATTGTTCGGGCTTTTCCTTCCGTCCAATCAATATAGCCCTTTGAGCGTAATCGTTCTAAACGACTTTGAATCGGTGCTGGAGATTTGAGATTCATGGCTCGCATCATCTGCCGAATAGATGGAGCGTGTTGTGTTGAGCGAATGTATTCAATCAACCAATCATATAGCTCTTGTTGAGCTTGGGTGAGGGATTCCATTGAATTTCCTCTTTTTTTAATGTAATAATGAATTCAGCGAATTAATGTTTAACTGAACTTGTTTTTATTTTAGGACATTCGTACTATTTTATACAAATTTTTTTGTAAATTGTTGATAGAAATTAAGCATATAAAAAATAAATCGAGCAACAATAATCAATAGGCTTTATTAATAAAGGATGTTTTCCCTTGGATTTACCTTCTTTTCTTTGGCTGTGGAAGATTGCAGCTTGGTCAATGGGTTTATCACTTTTTGCTTATAGTTTATTAGCAATTAGTGGCATTTGGATGCTTAATCGTCGTGTTTCTAAGCGTCCTCGTCCGACTTGGTTAAGACCCCTACATTACACCATTGGCGGAATTATGGTCGGTTTAGTTTTTTTGTTACTACTCGTGGGTATCGTTGGTACTCTAGGTCATTATGGAAGTTTAGGTCATTCTTCTCATTTAATTGCAGGGTTAATGGTTGTGGTGCTGGTTTTAGTTTCGGCAACCAGTGGCTTAATGATTTCAAATTACTATCCATCCTGGCGTAGCATTCACGTAAAGACGAATATAATTCTCTTTCTTGCCTTTTGTTTTGTTTCCTTGACGGGTTGGAGCGTCGTTCAAAAATATTTACCTTAAGGCTGTTACTGATGGGTTCGGTTTTCACTACCTAATCATAGGTTGTTTTTTTTGGCAATTTTTCTTTACAATAATTTACATAAGGAAAGAAAAGTTTACAAAGAGGTCAAAAAAATGTTAATCCTATTCGCAGTGCTTTTAGTCGGTTGGGTTGCAGCAGCAGTTATCGGTACACAAGCCTACTTTTTAGGCGAACAAACGAAACCCATCCATGAACGTAACTGGCGTTCTGATTCTTTTGAACAACTTGCTCAATCTGTCACTGGACAAGAAACCGATTTTAGTAACCGTGTGCCTGCATTCACGGTAGACGCTTATGCGAGTCAAAATCTACCGACTGCTTAATTAAAAATTGTTGGTAAGTAATAATATTTTTCAGGGGGTTTGATCAACAAGCCCCTATTTTAAGTAGTATAATCTGGACAATTCTCCGCTTCAGTCCAGCCATAGGGATGAAAGCCACAAATTAAAAAAGAACGTGTATCCCGATTTTGTCCATAAGCTTTACCATGATAGTGAATGCACCCTTGGCAAGTCGTCGGACGCGAAGACTCAATTTGATTAAATCCGAGTTGCGATCGTAAAATTTGACACTTAGCTTGATGACGATGCCAGCGTCGATAAAGAGTGTGCTGATAAACAGAATTAGCGGTTAGCGGCAACGGAATCATAGTAAACAGCCTAAGTATAATTACGGTTAGACTCTAGAGTAATGATAGACAAAAGCAATTCACAAAGCATGATTTATGAAGTTTATAAAAAGGCTAAATCAAACTTTGTAAAAAATCATCTGTTTTACAGTAAGTTATACGTGCTAATTTCTAAGGTTATACATAAGTCTAACATTACCTATACACTATCTCTAACATTGATAGCTAATAATTTTTATAGTAAGACAAAAAATGAAATAGATATAAACACAGTTTTACTATTTTCTTGAGGTTAGCAAAATGAATACATTACTCAAAAAACTCGCAGTTATCGCTACTGCAGGAACAGTTTGCAGTCTAGTCGGTGTAGAAAGTGCTTCGGCGGCGGCTTTCAATAATCGTCCCGTTAATCTTACAAATCAAGGCAACCCTGATTCTATAACGACTATCTTAAATAACATCAATTCTGGTATTACCAATGCCACTACTCAACAATCTAATGTCGCTTTGTGGAGTGCCGCAAGCCCTAATACAGCACAGTCTGGTACTACGCTGATTATTGAACTAGCAGGTTTGGCTAATAGTAACAGATTTGGTATCTACGACGCTAACAACCGAAATAATCTTATCCAAATCTTTGAAGGCAATGATGTAGGTAACGCGAACTTAAAAGAAGGTGCAACAATTACATTTACTCCAAGCGGTAGTGGATATAATGTTACGGTTACAGAACTTGGTACTAATGAAGGTTTACCGACGACTGGTTTTATCAGTAGTGCTAACTTTGGTTTCTATATAAATAGTACTCCTTCTCCAGGTCAACCCCCCCGACCAAACTCTGGAATCTTCTACACTGAAGATGACGAGAATATTGCTGGATCTCCTCAAGCTCTAGTTTACGGTGGTACTGGCTCACAATTAAATCTACGTGGTTCTGAAACTGGTAACAACAGACCCATATTCGAGCCAGGGGAAGATTGGATTTTAGCTTGGGAAGACCTTTATAACCCTAGTGACAGAGATTTCAATGACATGGTTTTATTCGTTGATAACGTTGGTGCGGTTCCTGAACCCCTAACCATGTTGGGTGCTGGTGCTGCGGCTGGTTTGGGAGCTTTCTTCAAGCGTCAAACTGCTAAAAAACAAAAAAAATAACTTCAGTTAGTTAACAGTTATAAAACTAAACAGTAAAGTATTGATCCTCTATTGCTAGAGGATTTATTTTTGGTTGGATAAATGAATAAGTTATCGTGAAAAAGAGATAGACTATCGACGATAATATGAGATGAACAGCCAAAATAGTCAACAACAACCGACAGAAGCAATGTATCGCAGTATTTACGATAATGCTTTGGAAGGAATTTTTCAAACCACACCTGATGGACAATATATTAATGTGAATCCCGCATTAGTCAGGATGTATGGGTACACATCATCAGAAGCATTAATGCAAGCCCAACCTAATCTTAAAGGACAACTGTATGTTGATCCAAATCGGCGACGACAGTTTCAGGTATTACTAGAAAAAAAAGATTTTGTCGAAAATTTTGAAGCTCAAGTCTATCGGTGCGATGGTAGCATTATCTGGATTGCAGAACACGCAAGAGCCGTTCGAGACGAAGCAGGAAAGTTATTATACTATGAAGGATTAGTAGAAGATATCACGTCGCGCAAACAAGCCGAAATTGCTTTAGAACAAGCCAAAGAAGCCGCAGAAGCCGCAAACCGAGCCAAAAGTACTTTTATTGCTAATATGAGTCATGAACTTCGTACCCCGCTTAATGCGATTTTGGGTTTTGCCCAGTTAATGCAACGGAGTGACACTTTACCCCTTGAGCATCAAGAAAATGTCGGAATTATTTTGCGAAGTGGTGAACATCTTTTGAATTTGATTAATCAGGTGTTAGATTTATCTAAAATTGAAGCTGGACGTATTAACCTTAATCCGAAAAATTTTGACTTGTACCGTTTGTTAGATGACTTGGAGGAAATGTTTAGACTAAAAGCGGTTGAAAGGGGCTTGCAGTTGATTTTCGAGCTATCTGAGCAGATTCCTAGATACGTCTGCACCGATGAAACTAAGTTACGACAAGTCTTAATTAATCTCCTCAATAATGCTATTAAGTTTACTGCCTCTGGTAGCATTGCTTTAAGAATACAAGTCAGTCAGCAACAAAACACTACTTATATCCTAAGCATTGAAGTCGAAGATACAGGCGTTGGTATTGCAGAGACCGAATTATCGGATCTTTTTCAAACTTTCGTACAGACACAAGCAGGTAAAAATACTCAAGAAGGCACAGGATTAGGTCTAATTATTAGTCAAAAATTTATTCAACTGATGGGGGGAGATATTCAAGTCAGTAGTGTACTCCATCAAGGGACAAAGGTTTCTTTTACCATTCGAGTCGAAACTGTTACCGCTAATGAAATCGAAAATAAGATTCACCCCTTACGAGTAATTGCTATAGCACCCAATCAACCGACTTACCGTATTTTAGCAGTCGATGACCAACCTCTCAATCGTCAATTATTAGTTAAATTGCTGACTCCTATCGGTTTTGAAGTCAAAGAAGCAGCCAATGGACAACAAGCAATAGAAATCTGGGAAGACTGGCAACCTCATCTCATTTTAATGGATATGAGAATGCCTGTACTTGATGGATATGAAGCCACCCGACAGATTAAAATCACCACCAAAGGTCAAGCAACTGCTATTATTGCTCTGACTGCCAGTGTTTTAGAAGAAGAAAAAGCCGTCATTCTTTCTGCTGGATGTGACAATTTTTTAAGAAAACCTTTTCGAGAAGAAGAAATTTTTTTAATGTTGAGTCAACATTTAGGGGTTAGTTATGTGTATGATACTCAATCTCAGCCACAGTCAAGCATTATTGTAGAAAAAGATAACAGAACAAGCGTGACTAGAATCACATCTTTAACCCCCCAATGGTTAGTAGAATTAAAACAAGCTTTGTTGTATGTGGATTTAATTAAGCTTAATCAAATAATAGCCATGATTCGCACTCAAGATGAAGAGTTAGCTAAGTCAATTCAAATTGATGTAGATAACTTTGAATATGAAAAAATACTTTTATTAATTCCAGACGATCTTAACTAAAATGAATCAATTCAATCCACAGGGAAATATCTTAGTAGTCGATGATACTTCAGCTAATTTACGACTTTTAGTTGAAATTTTACAACAACAGGGCTATTTAGTGAGACCTGTCAATAATGGCAAATTAGCATTATCGGCAGCCCAAGGATTACCCCCTGATCTCATTTTACTTGATATTTGTATGCCAGAACTTGACGGCTATCAGGTTTGTCAACAGCTTAAAAGTCTAGAAAAAACGAAGGACATTCCCATTATTTTTATTAGTGCGGCTAATGAAGTAATTGATAAAGTAAAAGCGTTTCAAGTAGGGGGAGTTGATTATATTACTAAACCCTTTCAAGTTGAGGAAGTTTTAATAAGAGTGGCAACCCATCTTAATCTCTGTTCCTTACAAAAAAAATTGACTCAAAAAAATGAATATTTAATGGAAATAATAGAGCAATTAACCCGAACTCAAGAGCAACTTATTCAAACCGAAAAAATGGCAGCTTTAGGTAATTTAATTGCAGGTATTGCTCATGAAATCAATACCCCAATGGGGGCAATTCGTTCCTCAATTGAAAATATTGCTAATTTTTTTGAATCACAATTAATGAATCTTCCGAAGATTTACCCTGAAATTAGTTTAGAATTTCATGAACAGATGAAACAAATCATTCAAATTTTTCAACAGCAAACCGAACATCTTTCTAGTCGAGAAAAAAGACAAATTAGAAAACAATTAGTAAACATATTAGAAACACATCAGATTACTCAAGCTGATGAAATAGCTGATACATTAGTAGATTTAGGAGTTTATACCAGTGAAGTCTTAGAAAAATTTTTACCGCTACTCAAACAACCCGAAGGATATCAAGTTTTAGAAAAAACTTATAAACTAACTACATTAGAAACCAGTACCAAAACCATTCACACAGCAACCGAGAGAGCTTCTAAAATTGTTTATGCTCTCAAAAGCTATGCTTACTTTGAATCTAAAGAGACTGTCTTAAAAGCGAATGTGATTGAAGGTATAGAAACAATATTAACTCTTTATCATAATCAGTTAAAAAGAGGAATAGAAGTTATTAAAAATTATCGTCGTCTACCCTTGATAGCCTGTTATCCCGATCAACTCAATCAAGTTTGGACAAATTTAATTAATAATGCGATTCATGCCATGAATAATCAAGGCATTCTAATGATTGATGTTTGGCAAGAAGAACAACTGGTAAAAGTGAGTATTACTGATAATGGTCATGGAATTCCTTTAGCAATACAAGAAAAAATATTTGAACCATTTTTTACTACAAAAACGCAAGGAGAAGGAAGCGGGTTAGGATTAGATATAGTCAAAAAAATTATTAACAAACATCATGGAATAATTGAACTTCATTCTAGATCTGGAAAAACAACATTTACTATCTCATTACCTATTGAACAAAATCAGGAAACTTAAATGATGAATAAACCGATTATTCTGTGTGTAGATGATGAAAAAGTAATTTTAGATAGTTTAAAGATACAGCTTAAGAACGCCTTTCAAAACAATTATAGTTATGAAACCGCCGAAAGTGCCGAGGAAGCTATTGAGATTATCGACGAATTACAAAGTGATAAAATCCCAATTTTAGTCATTGTTTCAGATTGGCTAATGCCTGGGACTAAAGGAGATGAATTTTTAATAAAAGTTCATGAAAAATACCCAAAAATAGTTAAAATCATGTTAACAGGTCAAGCTGATGATGAAGCAATTTCTAGAGCGAAAGAAGAAGCTAACCTATATGAATGTCTACCAAAACCTTGGAATTTTGAGCAATTGATTACCATTATAAAATCTGGATTAACAAATCATGGGTAAACCTGTAATTATCTGTATTGATGACGAAGCAACTGTTATTAATAGTTTAAAAATTGAACTTAAAAAAGCAATTGGTGAAGAATGTATTATTGAAACTGCAGAAGGAGGAACCGATGCCATCGAATTAGTCAACGAATTATTAGCAGAAGGTTCAGAAGTAGCGGTGGTTTTATCAGATTATATCATGCCAGACTTGAAGGGGGATGAGGTTTTAAAAAAAATCCATTCAATGTCACCTAATACTCTCACAATTATGCTAACAGGACAAGCCGATTTAGAAGCCGTTGGTCGTGCGATCAAATATGCTAAACTTTATCGGTATCTTCCAAAGCCTTGGCAAATAGAAGACCTAAAGCTAACAGTCGTTGAAGCTGTTCATAGTTATTTACAAGATAAAAAATTAAAAGAACAAACTTTTAAACTTAAACAACTTAACGAAGAATTAGAAAGATTAACCAAAGAACAATCAAAAATTATCTCACAAAGAACATCAGAACTAGAAAAACTAAATCGAGAATTAGATCGTTTAGCCCATTTGGACGGTTTAACAGAAGTCGCTAACCGTCGCCAATTTGATAAATGTATATCAACTGAATGGCTGAGAATGTGTCGTGAGAAACAACCTTTATCCCTGATTCTGTGCGATGTTGATAATTTCAAAAGTTATAATGATCAATATGGCCATTTACAGGGTGATGATTGTTTAAAAAAAGTAGCACAAACGATCGCACACTCAGTCAAACGTCCTGCTGACCTAGTGGCACGATATGGTGGCGAAGAATTTGTGATAGTTTTACCCTATACTTCTATAGAAGGGGCTTTTACCGTCGCTGAAGAAGTTAGAAACGCGGTTCAACAGTTATTAATTCCTAATTACACCGCACAACCCTTACCCTATATTACGATTAGTTTGGGGGTGGCGACTTTTATTCCTTCTCGTCATTTATCGGCATTAGCCCTAATCAATGCGGCTGATAAGTCATTATACCAAGCTAAAAAACGAGGACGCAATCAAACGGTCATATACAATGAAGAAAGTAAAGCCATCATCGAGGTTTAAACTATCTCTAGAATAGTGCTAAAGTAAAAAAAACTTAAATTGTGTCATTATGGGACTATTCGATGATGTCAGCCGCTTACTGGAACAGCAACTCGACGAATTCCTAAAAAATAATCCTCATCTGGAATTACAAGCATTACTCGATCAAGTTGAAGAACAAGAACGGGACACCACACAATTAATCAGTTCTTTGCAAAATGAGCAACAACGCTTAGAAACAGAAATACTAGCCATTGCCGAAGACATTCAGAAATGGCACACTAGAATTAATAAAGCACAAAACGCTAATCGGTTAGATCTAGCACAAGCCGCACAGGAACGAGAAGCTGCTTTATTACGTCAGGGTAATCAGCTTTGGGGACGCATGGAAGGAACCAAAAAACGTCTTACAGAAGCACAAGAATTATTTAAGCAAATACAGCTACAGAAAAAAGAACTTAAAACAAAACAAGCAAATACTCAAACAACCGCTAATTCTAATACTAGAGCATGGGCAGAACAAAGTTATTCAACCAATCGTTATCAAAAAGAAACTGATCCTTTAGAAAAAGAGTTCCAGCAGTGGGATATGGATGAAGAATTAGAACGATTAAAAAAAGAACTTAAAAAATAAATACACTTGTATTAATCTTTTTTTGAATGATGGTACGTTTGCCAAAAATTCATTATGTCAGAAATCATTAAACAAAATCTAATTAATCACTTAAATCAAATTATCCGAGAAAGAGATCCTTATCTAGCGAATGGCGGACATTTCTTTATTAAAGAATATATCCGTCAAGAATTGAGCCATCTTGGACAAGTCGAAAGTCATCCATTTGAAATCAAAGGGAAATCATTTGAAAATATTGTCTTAAAATTAAATCCTAACCTGTCTGAGCCTACGATTATAATTGGCGCACATTATGACACCGTACCTGGTTCTGTGGGTGCCGATGATAATGGTTCGGGGGTTGCAGTATTATTAGAACTAGCCAGAATTTTTAGTGAACATCCTCTTCAAAAATATCCTCTTCAGTTTATCGCTTTTGATCTAGAAGAATATGGACTTTTAGGCAGTAAAGCCTATGCTAAACAAATTAAAGAACAAAAACAAGCCATACGTCTGATGTTTTCCCTAGAAATGCTCGGTTACTGTGATCATCGCCCGAATTCTCAACGATATCCCGCAGGATTAAAATACTTTTACCCCTCTACAGGAAATTTTATCGCACTCGTTGGCAATATCGAAGCCACGCCAGATTTAAGAAAACTCAGTCAAAATATACGTCAAACCGTACCCTGTGAATGGTTACCCGTCCCATTAAAAGGTTATCCCATTCCTGATACCAGACGCAGTGATCATGTACCTTTTTGGGATGTTGGATACAATGCTATCATGGTCACGGATACAGCAAATATGCGAAATCCTTATTATCATTCAGCCCAAGATACTTTAGACACCTTAGACTTAGATTTTTTGACTCAGGTTTGTCAAGGTTTAGCCCTAGCCATTCAGTCTTTATAATATGCTACGACTCGAACAAATTAGTAAAACGTATTCTACAGGTGAGCTTCTTAAAAATGTAACATGGGAAGTGAAATCAGGCGATCGCATTGGCTTAGTTGGAGTTAATGGTGCAGGCAAAACCACCCAACTTAAGATCATTATGGGTAAAGAAAACCCCACAACAGGAGAAGTCATTCGCCCCGCATCCCTTCATATCGGTTACTTAACCCAAGAATTTGAAGTCGAACAGACTCGCACTGTTAGAGAGGAATTTTGGACAGTTTTTACGGAAGCCAACGAAATTCAGCAAAAATTATCCTTTGTACATCACCAAATGGAAAACGCGACAGGGGATGAATTAGATCAACTCATTCACCAACTCGATAAACTACAACGTCAGTTTGAAGCACTAGACGGCTATAATTTAGAAGCGCGTATAGAAAAGATTTTACCAGTAATGGGATTTACACCAGAAGACGGCGACGCTTTGGTGAGTGCCTTTAGCGGTGGTTGGCAAATGCGAATGAGTTTAGGAAAAATCTTACTACAAGCACCAGATTTATTATTACTCGACGAACCCACTAACCATCTAGACTTAGAAACCATTGAATGGCTCGAAAACTATCTGAAAAGTTTAACGACACCAATGGTTATAGTGTCACACGATCGAGAATTTTTAGATCGTCTGTGTACCCAAATTGTTGAAACAGAACGCGGAGTATCAACAACTTATCTGGGTAACTATTCCTCATATCTAGAACAAAAAGCCCTCAACCGCGAGATGCAACTGAGTGCCTACGAACGTCAACAGCTAGAAATTGAACGTCAACAGCAATTTGTAGATCGTTTCCGTGCCAGTGCGACTCGTAGTACTCAAGCCAAAAGTCGCGAAAAACAACTGGAGAAAATTGAGCGTATCGAGGCTCCAGTCAATAATTTGAAGGCCCTCCGCTTTCAGTTTCTTCCCGCACCTCGTAGCGGCAGAGAAGTAGTAATCATCAAAGATTTAACTCATACCTACGAAGACAAAATTTTATTCTTAGGTGCAGAATTATTAATTGAACGGGGCGATCGTATTGCCTTTCTTGGGCCCAACGGAGCAGGTAAATCGACTTTACTACGCTTTATTATGGGCATGGAGAACCCCACAGAAGGAAAGGTCAAATTAGGGAACCATAACGTTATTCCTGCTTATTTTGAGCAAAATCAAGCCGAAGCTCTCGATCTCGATAAATCGGTTATGGATACAATACATGATGAAGTACCCGACTGGAAAAATGAAGAAGTTCGTACCCTTCTCGGACAATTTTTATTTAGTGGGGATACCGCATTTAAAAACGTAGCTGCCTTGAGTGGTGGAGAAAAAGCCCGTCTTGCTTTGGCTAAAATGCTTCTTCAACCTGCTAATCTTTTAATACTCGATGAACCGACGAATCATCTAGATATTCCTGCTAAAGAGATGTTAGAGGAAGCTTTGCAAAACTATGATGGTACGGTGTTAATTGTTTCACACGATCGCTATTTTATCTCCCAGGTCGCTAATAAAATTGTTGAAATTCGAGATGGTGAATTACGAGTGTATAACGGAGATTATGATTATTACTTAAGAAAAATCGAGGAAGAAAAAGAAAAAGCCCGTCAAGCCAAATTAATCGCCGAACAACAAGCTAAAGCCACCGCGAAAAAAGCTAAAGAGCAAGAAAAAGCCAAAGCCAAGAAAAATAAATAATCAATGGTTTTCTACCGTGAAATGAATGTAGAGACGAGTTTATATTGCGTCTCTACCATCCATCACACAATTAACTGACGAAAATATCTTCGTGAGTCAAAGCTAAACCCGCACTTAGAGTCGCAAACTGTATCGCTGCTGCCATACCCGTTCCCTCTGCGTCAAACAACAAAGCACCCGTCGCATCATTATAGATAAAACGCTGAGTAGCAGTAGTAGCCGATGTACCAATGATAAATTCTTCAGAGGAAAAAAGCTCACCTTGCGTTAGTCCACCACCAAAACCCGAAGCAGAAACGACAATTAGATCATCATCTGGCGTAAAATCAGTAATACGAGCGTTTCTATCATAGGGATTAGAGAAAATTAAAGAATCAGCACTTGTGCTACCTGTTAGAACATCATTACTGTTAGTTGCTATGAAACTAGATGCAGGATCATCATTAAGAATGGTTCCTCTAACTGCACCTGTAGTACCAATAGTATATCTAGTACTACTAGCAAGAGTAAGGGCTACCGTTTCATTGGCTTCTACAATTGTATCGCCAGTCGGGTTAACGGTAACTCTAGCCGTTGCACTATTAGCCGCAAAGGTGACGCTTGTCCCAATATTAGCGTAGTCGGTTCCTCTAGTTGCTGTTCCCCCAATAGTGTAGTTCACCGTTAGTGAATTAGTCAGAGAACCAGTACGAGTAAAGGTATAAATCAGGTTAGCGGTACCATTTTCTGTAACACTTGCAGGAGAGACAGCTAAAGTAATACGCGGTAAGGTTGTCGAATCATCATTAAGAATTGTTCCCGTTACTGGTGTTGTGGTACCGATGGTGTATCCTGTGCCATTGGCTAGAGTCAAAATAACAGTCTCATTAGATTCAACCGTTGTATCGGCTGTCGGATTAACAGTCACTCTAGCAGTACTAGAATTAGCGGCAAAAGTTACACTGGTGCCAATATTAGCGTAGTCGGTGCCTCTAGTGGCTGTTCCTGTAATCCCATAGTTTACAGTCAGAGGATTGGTGAGAACACCTGTACGGGTAAAGGTATAAATGAGGTTAGCTGTACCATCTTCGGTAACAGAAGCAGGAGATACAGCCAGAGCAATGCGCGTATCATCATTAAGAATGGTTCCCGTTACTGGTGTTGTAGTACCGATCGTGTATCCAGTCCCATTAGCTAAAGTCAAAATAACAGTCTCATTGGGTTCAACCGTTGTATCGCCTGTTGGGTTAACGGTAACCGTCGTGGTGCTAGAGTTAGCAGCAAAAGTGACGCTTGTCCCAATATTAGCGTAGTCAGTTCCTCTAGTGGCTGTTCCAGAAATCGTATAATTGACCGTTAAAGGTGAAGTCAGAGAACCGTTACGAGTAAAAGTATAAATCAGATTAGCGGTACCATTTTCGGTCACACTTGTAGGAGAAACCGCAAGAGTAATACTTGGTAAAGTTGTTCCCGTACTCCGTCCAAAAATGACATAACTTTGTCCAGATTGAGTGCCATTAGGGTCGGCAGACCAAGCGCCAATAATCAGGTCATCAAAACCATCACCGTTAACATCACCCGCACTGCTCACAGACCTACCTGAATAGTCAGTCCCATTAATCCCATTAATCGCAAAGCCATTTGTTCCGTTAAGACTTGAAAGATTCAGACTCGCACTAAAGCCACCACTCTTACCAAAAACCACATAACTCTGTCCTGAACTGGCACCATTGGGGTCGGCACGAAGTGCACCAATAATTAGGTCATCAAACCCATCGCCATTAACATCACCCGCACTGCTCACAGAAACGCCAGAACGGTCTAAAGAATTAATTCCATTAATCGCAAAGCCATTTGTTCCGTTAAGAGTTGAAAGGTTCAGACTGGCCCCAAAACCGCCACTTTTGCCAAACACCACATAGCTTTGACCTGCACCAGTAACGCTATTGGGATCTGCCGAATAGGCACCGATGATAATGTCATCAAACCCATCACCGTTGACATCCCCTGCACTGCTGACAGAACCGCCTGAAAAGTCATTTTGACCAATTCCATTAATAGCAAAGCCGTTGGTTCCGTTTAGAGTCGAAAGATTAAGACTGGCACTAAAACCGCCACTTTTACCAAACACTACATAGCTTTGTCCCGAACGACTACTATTGGGGTCAGCACCATCAGCACCAATAATGAGGTCATCAAAGCCATCGCCGTTGACATCCCCTGCATTACTAACAGAAACGCCTGAATAGTCATTAGGATTAATCCCATTAATGGCAAAGCCGTTGCTACCGTTGAGACTTGAAAGGTTAAGATTAGCACTAAAACCGCCACTCTTACCAAACACCACATAGCTTTGTCCCGTTTCAGTGCCATTGACGTTTGAGTCAAATGCACCAATAATCAGGTCATCAAAGCCATCGCCGTTGACATCTCCCGCGCCACTCACAGAATAGCCTGAAATGTCACCTATATTAATCCCATTAATGGCAAAACCGTTGCTACCGTTAAGACCCGACAGGTTAAAATTAGCCGTAAAGCCGCCACTCTTACCAAAAACCACATAGCTTTGTCCCGCATCAACGTTAGTGGAGCTAGCACGATGTGCGCCGATAATGATGTCATCGAAACCATCGCCGTTAACATCTCCTGCACTGCTCACCGACCGACCTGAATAGTCACCAAAATCAATCCCATTAATCGCAAAGCCGTTGCTACCGTTGAGACTTGAAAGGTTAAAATTAGTACCAAAACCGCCACTCTTACCAAATATCACATAGCTTTGTCCAGAATTACCGCCGTTGACATTGGATTCTGGTGCGCCGATGAGAAGGTCATCAAATCCATCACCGTTGACATCCCCTGCATTGCTCACGGAAAAGCCCGACTCGTCATTTGGATTAATTCCATTAATAATAAAGCCGTTTGTTCCATTAAGGCTCGACAGTTGAAAAACTGCTGGAAAAGTCATTATTTCATCTCCTATGTTTAGATTAATTGATGGGGCAAGCAAGGTTCCACACACGTTACTAACACGTTACTAACACACTATTTACACAAGTAAATAATGCTTTTTGAATGGTTTTGGATAAAATATTTGTAGGAATTCCAAAGAAAACATGATGAAAAACACTTGAAAATGAACAACAAAGTTTTCATTGGAAAGAAAATAATTAATTTTTCCAAATCTAAGTAATTCTATTAACTCAATACTCATTTGAAAAATATCGAATTATTTTCCGTTAAATTTCTACAAACCATATCAAGCAAGCGTGTTTGAGAAGTAATATCTAATAAAACATACTTTTAGTAAGACTAGATTACTTCAACAAAGTTAGGATTTTAAAACAATCAACTTGATCAAGAATAGCAGTTTATTTTAAAATCAACAACTTTTTTATAATATTTTCAACTAGCGTATCGCTATTTCAAATTACTGTAGTTTATCTCAGTAAAAATATACTATTTTGCAAAAGTATTATTTTTCTAAATACTGATTTACCCTAAATCTTTATGTGTAAACGGTTTTGCATCATCACCCGCATAGGTCGCTACAATATGCCCATCACCGATAAGCTGATATTTGTACGTTACCAAACCTTCTAAACCAACAGGGCCACGCGGCGGCATTTTTTGGGTACTAATACCAACTTCTGCACCAAACCCATAACGAAACCCATCTGCAAAGCGTGTCGAACAATTTTGAAAAACTCCTGCTGCATCGACTTGACTACAAAAGATTTCTGCTGCTTGTTCGTCTTCTGTAACAATAGCTTCCGTATGCTTTGAACCGTAAGTATTGATATGTGCGATCGCTTCGTTTAATGACTCTACAACCTTAACCGACAAAATCAGATCACTATATTCGGTTAACCAATCTTCCTCGGTTGCTGCTGAAACTTGAATCAATTTTTGTGTCATTGCATCCCCTCTTAATTCTACCTGTTTCGAGAATAATGCTTCTGCAACAAGGGGTAAAAACTCAGGTGCAATATCTTGATGAACCAGTAAGGTTTCAATAGCATTGCACGCGGCGGGATATTGTGTTTTAGAATCGACTGTAATCGAAATAGCCTTTTCTAAATTAGCAGAGCGATCGATATACAGGTGACAAATTCCATCGGCGTGACCTAACACTGGTATTTTTGTATTGTTTTGAATATAGCGAACAAAAGCATTAGAACCTCTCGGAATAATCAAATCAACATATTCATCTAAATCTAATAATGCTCGTATTTCTTCCCGTGTGGTGAGTAACTGCACTACATCAGGATGAACTTTCGTTTCGGCTAACGCTTTATGAATAATTGATACAAGTGCTTGACACGTTTTCGTCGCTTCTTTTCCTGCTTTGAGAATCACACCATTACCTGATTTAATTGCCAAACTGGTAATCTGAATCAGTGCATCGGGACGCGCCTCGAAAATAACCCCTAAAACACCTAAAGAGCAAGTAATTCGCTTTAAAACCAATCCTGTATCTAATTCTCGGTGTATTTGAACTGTTCCAACTGGATCACTCAGTTTTTTAACATCTCTGACCCCTTCAATTCCTGCTTTGAGTTTCGTTGCACTTAATTTCAAACGAGCATATAACGCTTGGGAAATACTTTCTTGTTGTGCGGCTTGACAATCGGCTTCATTTGCCATCAAAATTTCGGGTGTAGCGGATTCTAAAGCTTGTGCGATCGCTTCTATAGCTGCATTGCATTCATCAGTCGATAGTGTCGCTAACTGACGTGCTGCAGTCCGAGTATTTCGAGCAATTTCAGTTAAAGATAAGGAGGTAGTAACCATATAAAGATAAGTAAACAATCGCCTTTTCTATTTTAAGGGAGATAGAGCGCGATCGTTATCTAAGTTTCTGTCAATCCCAAAGTTACAATTGTCTTGACTGAATCAAGCAACGCCGACAACTTTACAAAATGTTAATTAGTTTCTCATAAATGAGACGATGTAAAAGGCTCTCATCTATCCTCGTTCTAGAGTTTTAGTATCCCAGCTTAGTCTATGTTTCAGCCGTTTCAGGAATTTTTAGAGCAAGAACTGTTCGGTCGTTTTGATTTACAAAGTAGTCCGATTCCCCCAGGATTAGAGTACCAAGTCAGTGAGCGCGGTAGAAACCCTGCAACAATCAAAAGTTGGTGTTATCAATGTCCTGAACTTCGCAAGATTCGCTACACCTATATTGATGCGGGGGAAATGTCCCAAATTTTTAATAGTGTCATTTATCCGAGTCATCAGTATGATATCCCTCTTTTGGGAATTGACTTTTTAGCCTTCGGACAGAAAAAAATTCTAGTCGTTCTCGATTTTCAGCCGTTGTTTAGGGATGAAGCTTATCTAGAAAAATATATCGAACCAATGCGAGTAATTCGAGATAAATACAATGAATTAGCACAAAACTTAGAAATGAAGTTCTATGACGCTAATCAGTACTTCTCTAAAAATATCCTTTTTGCGAAAACCGATGCTGAAACAGTAGTTACTCGTTTATTTCCCGCCTATCAAGAATACATACGTTTGTACTGGGAAACTTTAGCAAACGCAACGCCTTATACTGATCCTGAAGATATCCAACGGATTGTTAAAGCACAAAAAGATTACGATCAATATAGTGCTGATCGCGATCCCGCATCTGGCTTATTTAGTAGCTATTTTGGTCATGAATGGTCAGAAAAATTCTTATATGAATTCTTGTTTGAAGATGCTGTACCTTTAGCAGTTCCTGCTGGAAGCAAAAAATAAGCATTAAATAAAGATAATCTTGTAGAAGAACTAACCTATTAACCCAAAAATAGGAATGCTTTGAAATGTATCTGTCTTTAAATACTGAGAGACTACAACTAAAAGCGGTTACAGAAAACGAGCTTTATGTTTTTCATGAGGTTTTAGTTGATCCATTTGTGAGAAAGTACCTTTGTGATGACAAGATTTTATCACTTGCACAGGCTCAAGAATTTATAAATGTTAGTCAAAAAAACTTTGATGAGCAGCAATTTGGCTTGTGGTTGATGTACACGAAATCAACACATGAATTGATTGGTTTTGTCGGTTTTTGGTATTTTTTTGATGAACCACAGCCACAATTACTGTATGCACTGTTACCAAATGCGACCAAAAAAGGATACGCGACAGAAGCAGTCAGTTACTTAATTCAGTATGGTTTTAAGCAGCTTGGGTACAAATATTTGATGGCTAGTTGTGATGAACCAAACTTTGAATCTCGAAAACTAGCTGAAAGACTTGGCATGAAATTGGTTGAAAGAAGAGATGTTAATGAAAAACCATTACTTTTTTTTAGAATTGACCAAAAAGTATAAAAAAGGGTTTGGCGACCAAACCCATACACTTATCAGTCATCAGTATTTGATGTTTTTAAGTTGTAAACCATTTAAGAGTTTTGAGTTTTTTAGACTAATTACTTGTTTACTGTATTATCCTCTTGTTTTGGAAGCCCAAACCTTAGTTGGTAGTCCCCAAACATAGATAAAACCTTCTGCTGCTCTGTGATCAAATTGATCATCTTCACCGTAAGTTGCTAAGTCGGGTTCATAAATTGAATAATCAGATTTACGTCCGACTACTTTAGAAGTTCCTTTAAATAACTTCACGCGAACGGTTCCAGTAACTCGTTCTTGGGTTTTATCAATAAAAGCGTCAAGAGCTTCTTTGAGTGGACTATACCAAAGTCCTTGATAAATTAATTGTCCGTAGGTTTCCTCAATTCCTCGTTTATAGTGAGTAACATCACCGATAAGAGTTAAGCTTTCTAAGTCACGGTGAGCATCAATGAGAACGAGTAAAGCAGGTGCTTCGTAAATTTCTCGTGATTTAATGCCTACCACACGGTTTTCAATCATATCCAGTCGCCCTACTCCATGTTTCCCTGTAATTTCATTAAGTTGAGAAATCAGAGAAACAGGATCAAGAGTTTGACCATTAAGACTAACAGGATAGCCTTTCTCGAAGCCGATATCGACGTATTCAGGTTCATTGGGAGTATCTGCGATCGCTTTGGTCATCAGATAGATTTCTTCAGGAGGTTCCGTCATCGGATCTTCGAGTGGCCCCGCTTCGATACTTCTGCCTAAAAGATTTCGATCAATACTAAAAGGGGAAGATTTTTTGACTGGTGATTCTAAGCCAAATCGTTCACCATAAGCGATCGTTTGTTCTCGGCTCATCCCCCATTCACGAGCAGGGGCTAATACTTTAATTTTAGGATTGAGTGCCATAATCCCTACATCAAAGCGCACTTGATCATTTCCTTTTCCAGTACAACCGTGAGCCACCGCATCAGCACCATATTTTTCGGCGGCATCAACTAACAATTTAGCAATCAACGGACGAGCCAAGGCAGTAGAGAGAGGATAACGATTTTCATATAAAGCATTAGCTCGAATTGCAGGAAAAGCATAATCTTTAACAAAAGTATCTTTAGCATCTGCTACTAAAGATTCAATTGCACCACTTCTCAGGGCTTTCTCTTGAATTGGCCCTAGTTCATCACCTTGACCTAAGTCAGCAGCAAGAGTAATAACTTCGTTTACTCCCCATTCTTGCTTAAGGTAGGGGATACAAACGGTAGTATCCACTCCACCCGAATAAGCTAATACAACTCTGTTGGCGCGACCCATAAACTTTTATTCAAAAACGACTAAAGGGCTATTGTATCAGGTTCATCCCTGGCTGAATGAAGCATTTGTTATCAAAACCCGATATTCGGATACTTTACAAGACAAACAAGACAATACTAATTTTATTTTTGGTTGTTGTAGATACAAAAGGTTTGGTTTTCAAAAGTAAATTTAAACAATTAAGCTTGATTTTCATCGACTTGCTCTAATTATCTTGAAATCCAGTTGAGGATTATTTGCTCTTAGCACAAAGAAAAACAAAACCAAAAATTGCAGCGCAGTGAGTAGTATTGAGAGCGGGCTTTACTCACCCTGCTACTTTTAATCTAAATTAAGTACTTCTAAACCTAGCGACCAACTCTTCACGAGATAGGTGCATTAATAAAGGTGTAAATTCTTCAGGAGGTAAAGCTAAAATTGCTTCAATTACTCCAGATAATTCAGCATCTAGTTCACCAAAGCGAACTTTAAGCATATTTTCTACAACTAGGCGTTCTCCCTGCTGGAGACCTTGCTGGAGACCAGTTTTTAGACCGCGCTCAATTGCTTTTTGTTCAACATCAGCTAGTTTTTCTTGATATAGTGGTTTTAATCTCAATAATTAACTCCCGATCGTCTTCTTCCAAACGTTGATTAATTTTCAAGTTTTCCTGTAATTGATAAAAAAGTTCTAAGATTCTTAATCTTTGTTGATTATTGCTTGGTAATGATTCTAGTTCATCAATGGCTTGTTTTTGTACATTACCCCTTCCTAAGATTCTTAACCATAGTGTATCAGGTGTTTTGGGTAACTGATGAATGACGACAATAGCAGTTTTTAGAGCTTTGGCAAGAAAATAAACACCTGATAACTCATAGTCATCTAGTATAGCGCGGAAGCTTTCTAGAATCGATTCTGAAGCCGTAGGGGTTAAAATCCATAAGTAGGGAGAATTGAGCGTTTCAGAAGGTACATTTTTTCTTTTGATCTAACGCTGAATGCTTTCTCGTACTTCTAAAGCTTTTAATAGACAGGTACAAATTTCATTAATTGTCACAGGATTGCGAAATGGCTCAAAAATTGCATCATTTTGCGCTAGTTTCCCCAATAAACCTAGATTTTGAGTAATAATTTCTGAAGTGGTATTAGGAATAAACAAAACATCAATTTCTCTTTTTTCTCCTGCCACTTTTTGATCAGGTTTAACTTGTCCATAAAGCGATAACAATTCTTCTCAATAATCTTTCGCGAAGAGGTCGTGAATAAATCGTGTCATGACAAGCAGATTAAGTAATCTATGTAATTATAAACTGTAGATAACAATTGAATTGTAAAAAATTGCTTACAAATCTTTACACTCCATTACGGAAATCGTTGATCGTCTGTGTGTAGTATTCAAACAGAGATAGTTATGAAAAGTGTAAAATATTATGTTTGCTCTGCGTTCTCCCCTAACTCTTAATTCCTTAAAAAACGGTTTAACAGTCGTTACTCTACCGCTTTTATTAATTTTGGCGAGTTGTTCAGGGACAACAGAAGCGAGTCGGACTCCAGAACAAGGAACTACACTCGATAGAGAAACGCTAGAAATTTGGTGGGATAAAGGTTTTACACTTGAAGAAGACGAAGCATTACAGAAACTTGTTCAAGAGTGGGAAAAGCAAAGTGGTAAAAAAATTAAGCTGTCTTTTTATACGACAGATGAACTTTCCCAAAAAGTTGAACGCCAATTAAGATCAGGGGAGCTTCCTGATATTATTGCTATGTTTAAAAGTGAAAAATCCCTCACCTCTCGTTTAGCGTGGGACGGAAAACTAGCAGATGTTTCAGATGTGATCAAACCTCATCAAAACGATTATGAAGAATTAGCTCTAAAATCTGTTAATTTGTATAATAATGTTGAGAAAAAAAGAAGTTATTATGCGCTTCCAATACATCAAGCAACCATACACGTTTACTACTGGAAAGGTATTCTAAAAAAAATTGGTTATAAAGAAGAAGATATCCCCAAAGATTGGGAGCAATTTTGGTTATTTTGGGAAAAAGCACAAAAACAATTAAAAGCAAAAGAAAATATTGATATGTATGGTTTAGGCTTACCTTTATCTGTAGAAGCAGGTGATACATATCAAACTTTTGAGCAACTATTAGAAGCTTATAATGTTAAAATTTTAGATGCTCAAGGACGCTTACAAATTGATGATCCTCAAGTGCGTCAAGGTATGATTAAACTCTTAAACTGGTATAGTCAAACCTATCAAAAAGGCTATTTTTCTCCTAAAGCATTGCACTGGCTCAATCCTGATAATAACAGAAGTATGCTCAATCGAGAAGTTTTAATGACGACTAATGATACTCTTTCAATTGCAACAGCAGTCCGAACTGATCCTGATACATATCAAAATAGATTAGGTCTTTTGGAATTACCTAATAAACCCAATGGTCAACCAATGCGCTATTTGGTAACTGTACAGCAAGTGATTTTATTTGCTGACTCTGAACATCAAAAAGACGCTAAAAGTTTTCTAGCTTATTTAATTAAACCTAACACAATTGATACTTATTTAAAAGCATCAGGAGGTCGTCATTCACCTGTCTTAAAATCAGTTTGGAAAGATCCATTTTGGACAAACCCAAAAGATCCTCATGTTTCTAAAGCAACTCATACTTTTGTGACGCATCCTTCACGATTATTCTACACTTTTGATAATCCTGCTTACAGTATGGTTCTTAAAGAAAATGTTTGGGGAAAAGCTCTTTCTAGAGTCATCATTGAAAAAGTGCCTCCCGAACAAGCAGCCGATGAAGCAATTGCGAGAATAAAAGAAATATTTGATGAATGGCAATGAATTTCTGGCAACAGAACTTAACCAAAAAGGTAGCAGGAGCATTTTTATTTTTATCCTTGTTAACGCTTGGGGTCGTTGGTGGAGTGGCTTTTTTACGAGCGAGAGAAGCCTTAAAACAAGCTGCATTTGACCGTTTACAAGTAACAGCAACTTTAAAAGAAGAGGAAATTACCCGTTGGTTTGATGATCAAAAAGAAGATTTTTTATTACTCATCAAGTTTCCTGATGTTCAATTCAATTTACAAATATTATTAAATAATTCTCCCAGCGATCCTTCTTATCCAAAAGCCAAGCAATTACTCAGCCAATATCTTAAAGATATAGTAAAAATTAAACTCCCTTTTAAAGAAGTTTTTATTTTAGATCGGAGTAACCGTATTATTCTCTCAACTAACCCACAACGTGAAGGAAACTATGAGATTTTAGCCAATATAACTTATATCGATCAAGTTAATTATAATGAGCCTTTTACACCAATTTTTTATGTTTCTCCAGTAACTGGAAACCATCGGTTACTTTATCAACTCCAATACGGGATAAACAAGGAACACGTCAAGGTGTATTACTTGCAAATCTTAGCTTAGATCGTATCGATCAAATAGTCCGAGAAAGTACGGGTTTAGGTGAGAGTGGCGAAACTTATTTGGTTGGTTCAATTGTTACCAAAAACACTTTAATTTCGATGGATAAATTAAATAATATGAATGCGTTTCCCAATGGTGTCAATAGTGTTGGTATTGATGCCGCTATACAGGGGATCAATGGTTCAGGTTTATATCGCAACTATTCAGATATTCCAGTTTTGGGTGTCTATCGTTGGCTGAAATATCAAGATTTAGCGTTGTTGGTGGAAATGGAACAAGATGAAGCGTTTGCACCTGCACGTCGTCTTGCTACAACGATTGTTTTAGTCGGTTTAGTGTCTGTTGCAACTCTGATGATGGGAGTTTATTGGTTATCGCGTCAGTTAACCTTGTCACGTGAACAGCTAGAAAACTATAGTCACGAACTCGAAGAACAAGCACAAGCTTTACAACAAGAAATAGCCGATCGCATTACGGCTGAATCGGCTCAAGCTAAGTCTGAGGCTGAGTTACGCGCTTTATTCGCAGCGATGACGGAACTGATTTTTGTTTTGGATGCTCAAGGAAAGTATTTAAAAATTGCACCAACGAATAATCAAACCTTAATTCAATCTACTGAATTAATTTTAGGAAAAACCCTACATGAAGTTTTTTCCATTGAACAAGCGGATCTTTTTTTAAGTTATATTCAAACCGCTTTAAACACTCGACAAACAACACATTTTGAATATAGTTTATCGCTAAGTCAAAAATTAACCTGGTTTGATTGTAGTATTTCGCCAATTTCTCTTGATTCAGTGATGGCTGTGGTTCGAGATATTACCCAACGAAAACAAGCCGAAGAAGCGATGCAACAAGCGAAAGAAACGGCTGAGAAAGCAAACCGAGCAAAAAGCGAATTTCTAGCGAATATGAGTCATGAATTGAGAACGCCTCTTAATGCAATTCTTGGCTTTACTCAAGTGATGAATCGCGATTTAATTCGTAATCCTTTACTTTTATTACAAAGTCATGAGCAAACCTTAGAAATTATTGGTAGAAGTGGTGAACATCTGTTAGCATTAATTAATGATGTTCTATCAATGGCAAAAATCGAAGCAGGAAAAATCACACTTCAAGAAAGTAGCTTTGATTTTTTGTATCTGTTGAAAACCCTTGAAGAAATGTTATATCTTAAAGCTACATCTAAAGGTTTACAACTTCGGTTTGAAATTGCCTCAGATTTACCACAATATATCTATACGGATGAAAGTAAGCTACGACAAGTTTTAATCAATTTATTGGGAAATGCAATTAAATTCACTGAAAATGGACAAGTTATTTTAAGAGTTAAAACCTCTCAAGAAAAAACTCTGGTTTTTGAAGTTGAAGATACTGGAAAAGGAATCGCTCATGATGATTTAAACAGTATTTTTGAAGCCTTTATTCAAAGCGAAGCAGAGCAACATTCTAATCAAGGAACAGGCTTAGGTTTACCTATTAGTCGTCAGTTTATTAATCTAATGGGTGGTGAAATAACGGTTACTAGCCAATTGGCAAGAGGCAGTTTATTTCGCTTTGAAATTCCTTTAAAAATTGCTGAAGACATTAATATACAGCCACTAACAACTTTTCAAAAAGTGATCGGTTTGGCTTCAGAACAACCTCAATATCGTATTTTAATTGTTGAGGATAAATGGGAAAATCGTCAACTTTTACGCCGAATTCTTGAACCCCTGAGCTTTGAAATTCAGGAAGCAGAAAATGGACAACAAGGAATAGAAATTTGGCAAAATTGGCAACCTCATTTAATTTGGATGGATATGAGAATGCCTGTGATGGATGGATATGAAGCAACACAACGCATCAAGAAGACCACAATGGGACAGGCTACAGTAATTATTGCATTAACGGCGAGTGCATTTGAAGAAAAGCGATCGCTCGTTTTATCAGCAGGATGTGACGATTTTGTTAGTAAACCTTTTCAAACAGCAGAAATATTTGAAAAAATGGCTAAACATCTTGGAATTCAATATGTTTTTGCTCAAGATTCAACAATGCTTACTGACTCTATTTTCAACGATGATACAATGATACAAGATCTTAATGTGATGCCTATCTCATGGCGACAACAACTTTATCAAGCAGCAAGTGAAGCCGATGAATCTCAAATTTTGACGCTAATTCAACAAATTCCGTCATCTGAAGCTTTTTTATCTCAAACTCTAACTTCATTGGTTGAAAATCTTCAGTTTGAGCAGATCATGGAAAAAGCACAAAACACATTAAAATAAAATATTAAATGTTCAAGATATATACATAAATTAATGAATTTATTGTTTAAATTAAATGTTTTTAGCTCAAAAAATTGATAAACCAAGTTTCAAAATTCTGGTTGTTGATGATACGATTGATAGTCTGCGTCTAATTGCGAATATGCTAACAGATCAAGGTTATCAAGTCCGTAAAGTCCTCAATGGTCAAATGGCTTTAACGGCGGCTCAATCTGCACCACCTGATTTGATTTTACTAGATATTAATATGCCTCAAATCAATGGCTATGAAGTGTGTCAACAACTAAAAGCTAATTCTTTGACTAGCCATATTCCAGTAATTTTTATTAGTGCTTTAGATGAAGTTTTAGATAAAGTTAAAGCTTTTGCGGTGGGTGGAATTGATTATATTACTAAGCCATTTCAATTTGAAGAAGTAATTGCTCGTGTTGAAACTCAACTCACAATTCGTTTTTTGCAACAACAGCTAGAAGAACAATCTCAAAAAGCGATTTATACACAAGAAAAGTACCATCGTTTTTTTCAATATTCTGATCTCGGTATTTTTGAATTATCATCACAAGGAATATATCAAAGTGTTAATGATTATTTAGCTAAACTGTATGGCTATGATTCACCTGAACAAATGATCACTCATTTAGTCAGTCCAGAAAATAATCTATATATTCAATCAAATCGTTGGGATGAAATTTTAAAGCTTTTAAAAACTCAAGAAAAAATTACAAATTTAGAGTCTCAAATTTATCGTGCAGATGGCTCAATTATTACGGTTTCCGAATCCATTTGGCTTGCTAGAAGTTTATCGACCGACTCATTTTACTATGAAGGAATAATTATTCCAGTTGCCAACATCTAGAGTTATTGCTTTCTAGCTTAATAGTATTTTAAAATTTTACTTTGATTCTTAAAGCTAACAAAAACTTTATCTTGTATCAAGATTACAATAGTTATAGAGCGTTTAATTGTTCCTCGTATTTTATTCATGAATCGTCTGTCAAATAAAGAAACATTGCCTTTACTAAAAAATATTCTGTTTAGCAAAGGAATTCGAGCCGCATTAATTTTTCTTAATAGTCTAACCGAGCATCGATTCAGTGGTCTTTATCGGTTTGATGATGAAGCGTTAAAAAATATTTATTTTTACGATCGTGAAAATCCAACGGTAGAGTCATCCCCCGACGTTCCCGCGATGACTTCCTATTGCGTTTTTGTCCGTAATTCTGGGCAAAAGTTTACGATGGAGAATTCTTTAAACGACGAACGAGTACATAATCATCCCGCTCAACAAGAGGTACAATCTTACTGTGGAGTGCCGCTTGTCGATCAATATGGTCAAGTCTTTGGCACAATTTGCCACTTTGATGTACAACCTCGCTCCATTGCTAGAGTTGATATCGAGCTTATGGAGGAGATGTCATGGCTGCTAAAGAAAAAGTTACCCAATTAAAGCTTTATCTGTTTCTTTCCCCCGCAATTAACATAAATTCAGGTTAATTAACAAAAAAAGTAAATTTTTGCCAAATCACATATTATACATACAATATTAGACTGTGCTTAACCATGTGTTAATTTTTGAGCTTTAAGAGTTAAAGATATTGTTGAGAAATATTAGTAGTTATTAAAAAAAACGTTACGATAAAAATGATTTGTAATTTTCACAAGTTTATTGATTTTAATTATTGCTAGTTGACCTAAAACGCAACTGGTGATTAATCTTCTCTGCTGATGTTTAATTCTCAAGATCTCACCAAGTTAATTAAAGGAAATCGTCGCCAGTTTCTCAAATGGGGACTTGTTACAGGAGTAGGTGCAGTCGGCACAGCCGTTGGACTTAAGGCTTTACAACCGACTCAACGTAAAATAGTACCGATTCCCGAAATATCCGACACGACCAAAATCGAATCAATTGGGATTAATCCCCTAGCTTTCGCTCGTCATTTCGATTATGGCAAGATTATTGAAGAAAATGGTCGTAAAATTCGAGAATTTAGGGTAGAAGCCCGTACAACCCCTGTCAAACTGAATGAAGCTGTGACGTTTATTACTTGGAACCTCAATGGACAAGTACCTGGCCCAACTTTTAGGGCAACAGAAGGCGATCGCATTCGGGTCATTTTCTATAATAAAGCGGGTGGACACTCCCACTCTCTGCACTTTCACGGCATCCATGAGGCGAATATGGATGGAGTGCGCCCCGTCAGAAATGGTTCAGTTTTTATCTACGAATTTGATGCCAAGCCCTATGGCGTTCATTTGTATCACTGTCATATTGCACCTGTAACGCGCCATATCAGCAAAGGTCTTTATGGAATGTTTATTATCGATCCGCCAGAACCCAGACCCCCAGCCGATGAGATGGTTTTAATCATGGCAGGTTATGACATTGATGATGATCAAAAAAATGAACTCTATGCGTTTAATGGGTTACCCGATTATTATATGCACCATCCGATCCCCGTTTGGAAAGATCAACTGATTCGGTTGTATGTCTTGAATATGATTGAATTTGACCCTGTAGCAACATTTCATGTTCATGCCAATATGTTCCAAGTGTATCGTACAGGACGTACCTTAACCCCCACTGAAGAAACGGATGTGATTACCATGGGAACTGCTGAACGGCATATCTTAGAATTGAGCTATCCCTACACTGGTAAGTTTATGTTCCACCCCCATCAAGATCTAATTGCTGAAGAAGGTTGTATGGGTTATTTTGACGTTCGAGAGTAAACAACTTAAGGCAAAAAAGATAAAATTTTGTTTAATTGATAAAGCTTCTCAAAAAATTAAAGTGTATTTTAGGATATACTATTCTTCCTATTGAAAATTTTTATGACTCTAACTGTTATGATGATGATTTCTCAAAAGTATTTACGCTCCATATCTGCAATAACTCTTGTTACCAGTTTGATGGCTTTCACGGGCTGTAGTAACAATACATCGAATAACTCAACCACCTCATCGGCTCCGACGACTACTAGTTCTCCGACTGAGATGGATCATTCGATGCACGGGGGCAAAAAAATTAATATTAATAGCGCGATTTTATCTGAGTTAGATAAGTTAGAAGCAAAATTAGGTGTTCCTGCATTATCCAATAAAATACAAGCCAGTCGCCCCTATGGAAATACTGAGGAACTGGTTTCTAAAAATGTGATCACACAAGAACAATACGATCAAATCAAAGAGATGGTCACAATTCAAGATATTGTTCTGACAGGAGAAGCTAAAGACGTAGATTATATGACCAAACTCGGTTTAATGAAAGGTCATATGATAGTGGCTAAAGAACTTTTAGATTTGAAAAAACCCGATCAAGCTGAACCTCATATCGGACATCCCGTAGAAGAAATTTATGCAGATGTCGAAGATCAACTTAACGAACGCAATGTACCAGAATTTAAAGGAAGCTTAATCGCATTACAAGATTTAGTCAAAGCGGGAGCAAAAGACACAACAAAAGTCGGAACCGAGTTTAAAGGCTCAATATCCAGTATTCAAACTGCGATCGCTGCTTTACCCGAAACACAACGTCAGTCACCAAGTTTTGTTTTACAAGTGATTAACGGTCTTTTAGAAACCGCCAACGCTGAATATACTGCGGCTATAGCCGATGGTAAAATTTCTCAAATCATTGAATATCAAGATTCACGAGGCTTCGTCATTTACGCACAAGACCTATATAAAACGATCGCCCCTCAAATGGAAAAAGAACACCCCGAAGCGCATCAAACCATGATGACAACAATGGCAGAATTAGCTAAAGCATGGCCAGAAGTGGTTGCACCTGCCGCCCCTGTCAAAACACCTGATGAAGTCACTCAATTAGTTAAAAAAATTGAGCAAAATAGCCAAAGTGTGGTTATCCCTCCGTCTTAGAATCCTTATTTACCCGTATTTTTCCTAATTTGACGACTAAAAAACATGAATTGGAGTTCTGCATTACCCACTTTTGTTATTACCCTTCGAGAAGGTGTAGAAGCGGCTCTCGTTGTTGGTATTGTCCTTGCTTATCTCAAAAAATCAGATCGTAGTCAGCTTAATATCTGGGTTTGGACAGCAGTAGGAACTGCGATCACGGCGAGTGCGATGCTTGGCGTACTTTTGAGTCAGTTGATGTATGCCTTGCAATCGGCTAACAAAACCTATGCCCCCGTCGTTGAACCTTTGTTAGAAGCAAGTTTCAGCGTCTTGGCGATTATTTTACTCAGTTGGATGCTGATTTGGATGACAAAACAGAGTCGGCACCTCAAAGGGCAAATTGAAGGAGCCGTCAATCAATCCTTAAAATCGGAAAATAGTTCTAAATGGGGTATTTTCAGTCTGATTTTTATTGCCGTCCTTAGAGAAGGATTTGAAACGGTTCTTTTTATCACAGCAAAATTAAGCGAAAGTATCCCTGCTGCTTTAGGTGCAATTGGTGGTTTACTGACAGCATCAGGCGTAGGTGTGGCTCTCTTTAAATGGGGAATTCGGATTAATTTACGCCGTTTTTTCCAGATTATGGGCATTATCCTACTGTTTATTGTTGCGGGCTTAGTCGTAACTGCTTTAGGTTTATTTGATTCGGCAATGTCAACACTATCGCAGATTGATCGAAACTCAGAAAGCCTTTGTTTTTTCTATGGACGCTTTACAAAAGTGCATTCTTGTGTATTAGGCCCGATGGTTTGGAATTTAGAAAAAGTATTACCAGTTGATCGATTTCCAGGGTTTCTTTTAAGTAGTTTATTTGGATATACCGATCGCTTATATTTAGTACAGATTGCTGCTTATCTCGGTTTTTTGGGGACAGCGTGGGCTTTCTATTCTCGCAGTTTAAGCGCACCTTCGGCCACAAGAGCAAAAGAAGTGGCCAAAAGTCGCTAGTCATTAGGAAACTTTTAAAACAAGGCGATATCGAGGGCTACCATGGCGGAGTTTATTGAGAGCTTCATTTACCTGAGAAATAGGAAACATTTCTGTAATCGGTTCTACACCATGTCTAGCCGCAAAGTCTAACATTTTACCAACGGTTGTAGGACTGCCCAGGGGACTACCCGAAATCGATTTTTGACCTAAAATCATCGGAAAAACCTGAAATGAAAGAGGATTGGGGGCAACACCAACAACGTGTAAACGACCTTTAGGACGTAGGGTAGCTAAATAGTCAGCCCAAGAAAGATCCGCGCTAACCGTAGAAAGAATCATATCTAAAGAACTAGCGATCGCTTTGAGGGCTTCTGGATCACGGGAATTTACAAAATGAGTTGCGCCTAATTCCTTAGCTTCGACTTCTTTATCTGGACTACCCGAAAAAGCAGTTACCTCACATCCCCAAGCTTTTAAGAACCGTAACGCCATGTGACCTAAACCACCAATTCCAATAACACCCACATGATCGGTTGGTTTAATATCAAACTGTACAATCGGATTAAAAACCGTAATTCCGCCACAGAATAGAGGGCCAGCTTTGGCTGGATCAATGCCATCATTTAAAGGAGTTGTCCAACTGTGATGGGCGCGAACTCGATCCGCAAAACCCCCATGGCGACCAACAATTGTACCTTCTGCGGTCAAACAAAGGTTGTGGTTTCCTGACATACACCACTCACACCCCATACAAGAACTGGAAAACCAACCTAAACCGACGCGCTGTCCGATTTGTCGATCTTTAACTCTAGTTCCCGTTGCTGTAATTGTTCCGACGACTTCATGACCAGGGACAAAAGGGTATTGAGTTATACCCCATTCATTATCGAGCATACTCAGATCGCTATGACAAATGCCACAGTACTCGACTTGAATTTCTACATCTTCATCCCCTAGTGGCCCTGGATCATATTCAAAAGGAGTTAACTCGCCCCCTGGTTCAGAGGCAGCGTAAGCACGAATCATAATTAAAATCCCTGTAAAGTAAGATTATAGTGACTCTCAAAGTTATAGTAATCCATTTTGAAAGACACGAATCGATGTAATTCTGTAAATTTAGGTGATTGAAGCGAATTTTTACCTAAAAAATGAGAGACGCGCAATCGCAACGTCTCTGGACAATTAGAATCTTGGAGGTTCAGGACGACGAGAACGCTGTTTACGATTCATTGAATTAATCGGTGGTCGTCGTTCATTGTTGATACTAGGTTTACGTCTAGGGGGTTCAGGTCGAAATTGGTCTTCATCGCTGCTTTCGTAAATTTCGATGTGCAGAGATTGACCGGCTGCGGTTGCTGCTGTTTCTAAAACAGTCCGAATTGCTTGCAGATTTCGTCCACCTCTCCCATAGACTTTTCCTTTATCGCCACCTTCAATCGCCACACGAACCCAGACTCGTCGATTGTGTTTGATTTGTTCACAATCTACACTGATAGATCTTGGAGATTCTAAAAACGGTTCTACGAGAAATCTAACTAGTCCAGAATAATCGGGACTAGCAGCAGTGGCATAAGCTGGTAATGTGGTCACATTAGACATTGACTTGTTCAAATACTTTAGCTTTTTGTAGTATGCTACGAACGGTTTCTGTAGGCTGTGCGCCTTCTTGTAAACGTTTTACGATCGCAGGAACATCTAAACGAGTTTCATCGGTTCTAGGATTATAAAAGCCTAGTTCTTCTAAAGGACGACCGTCGCGACGGCTAGTCCCTCTCATTGCTACAATTCGGTAGCTCACTTCTCTTTTTTTACCAAAACGTTTTAAGCGTAATTTAATCATACTCCAGCCAAAAATATTCCTTGATCAATTTTGACATACTCATGCCACTAATTGCCACGCGATTCCTGTGGGTGATTCTCCGTCTTCGTTGGTCTTAGCAATAGAGGACAAATTCACATTTTTTTAAGAATGTTTTTTGCTAGAGATCAAAATTAATGGGAAAAATGCCTACAGCGATACACTAAAAGAAAGCTAAGTGTTCTTGAAACTCTGATTGACAGAACTTGGTCTCAGGCATCTTAACACTTCGATCACGGTTGCACGTAGGTTTTCAGCCAAAATCATAGCTTCTTAACATTTTTGATAATTGCTGGGACTATATTGGGCATATTAAAGGTAAATTTCTAATTGGAGTCATTCAAAATGAATATAGGAGAAATTTTATTACCCTTGCTGATAGGCGGTGGTGTGGGCGGAGGCGTATCATACTTCCTACAAAAAGGGAGAATCTCAGAAGTCGCTCAACGATATGATCAAAAATATTCACAGACGCGTCAAGATCTTGAGAACGCAGAAGCCGAATTAAAAGAGAAAAAAGCGCAACTATTAGCTTTAAGTCAATCTGAAGCCCGAGCTAAATCAGATGAAGCCCAAGCTAAATCAGAATTGCAAAATTTAGAAGTCAGCTATCGGAGCCATCTAGAGCAAATCGAACGTTCTTACCAAGAACAGTTAGAGGACATCCAACGCCCGCTTAATGTTTCTCCTAAACTAGAAGCCGAATTAGAACAAGCCAAAGCTCAATTACTCGATTATCAAGATGAAATTAAGGCTTATCAAACTCAAATCCTAGAGTTAGAAAAAGCAGTTACGCCTTCTGCCGAACCTGAACCTGAACAAATTCCAATACGGATTCAAGAAATCGAGCAACATCATCAAGCGTACATCGAGGAGTTACAACAAACTTATTCTACTCAACTTCAAGAAATTGAATCAGCCCATCAAGCTGAACTTGCCGAACAACAGCAAACCTATTACATTCAATTCCAAGAGATCGAGCAAGCTTATCAAAATCAAATTGTAGAATTAGAAAAAACTCATCAACATCAAATTCGGGAACTAGAGCAAGCTTATCAATCTCAAATGCTTGAACTACAACAGGCTGAGGCTGAATATGATTCATCAGTCAGTCGAATGTCACAAAGTCCTGACGAAATGAGGCTACCTGCTCAGTTTACTGAACCTTGGGATGAAGATTTCTCTAAAAATACATTGTTAGATACGTCTTTTACTGAAGCTCAAGAAGAAAATATTGCAAAGATTTCTAGTTTAGAAGAATTAGCAGATTTAACCAGTCAGCTTTCAGATGAACCTGAAGAAGTGGCGATGGATGCTCGTCAGCAAGCCGAATTCCTAGCTAGTCAAACTCTGATTGGTGATATTGACTTTTTAGATTCAATGCACTCAGAAGAAGTCAACGACGACGAAGCCGAGATGATGGATGCTCGTCAGCAAGCCGAATTCCTAGCTAGTCAAACTCTGATTGGTGATATTGACTTTTTAGATTCAATGCACTTAGAAGAAGTCAACGACGACGAAGTCGAGATGATGGATGCTCGTCAGCAAGCCGAATTCCTAGCTAGTCAAACTCTGATTGGTGATATTGACTTTTTAGATTCGATGCAATTAGAAACTGAATCAACCTCACAGACAGAAGAAAACGAACCAGCTAATCTCGTACTTGAAGACTTATATAAGGTTGAAGGCGAATTTTCTCACAGTCAAACTCTAGTTGATGAAATGGACTTTTTAGAGTCCTTCAAAATAGATGCTCACAATAATGAGTTTGAACTGGGAGATTTGACTAACATTTCGGAAGACTTTTTTGTTAGCAATGATTTTACACATGAAGAAAATTCCGACTTAGTGCTATCAGCAGAAGAAATCAAAGAGGACAAACAAAGCCTTGATTTAGATATATTCGATTTATTTGATTCGTCAAAAGATGAAGAATTAAATCTAGATGCAGAAATGTCACATAATGGTTACACCAATGGCTCTAATGGTCATTTTAAAAGTGAATTTGAGACTTATCAACCTGATGCTGACCTCGATTTCTTCAAAATGTTAGACGAAAATCATTCCGAATCAACAGAATCTTTAGAACTTGACGCTCAAGTCAACCTTGAAGATTTATTTAGTGAAGATCTGTTTCATTCTGAAAAGGAATCTAGCCCAAAAAACTAGACTCTCTTAATTAGGATAGGTAGCTCACAAAGAAAATGGGTTATTAATTTAATTCGGTGTTTATTTTTGAGTGCCTGTCCTAGTTTCGGCAATTTGAGAAATTATATTAGCTAAATCAAAATCTTTTTGTGTAATTCCTCCCGCATCGTGAGTCGATAGAGTAACGGTCACTCTGTTATAGTTTATTAAAAGATCAGGATGATGTTGCAGTTGTTCAGACGGTTCGACTAATTGATTAACAAAGGCAATCGCTTCAACAAAATTTTTCAAAATAAAGGTTCGTTGTAATTGCTGATTTTGTTGCGTCCAATCGGGTAAACGTATTAGCTGTTGTTGAATTTGGCTGTCACTGAGCTTCGGAACTGGATTAGCCTTAACAGTACTGTTCATGGTGTAAACGAACAATAAGAAGATGGCTAGAAAAAAAGTCTGGGTCAATCGAGTCATCATCAACATTATTAATAAGTAGATCAACCTAATCTTAGATGAAAAGCAAGTTGGGTCTTCTTAATCATTAAAAAAATAATGTGATTATTTCGCCAATTTGTCTAACGAATCAACTATACTATTATGTCTAACTAAGCACATTAGCCCAGATCAGCGTCTAGTTGTCAAGATCTTTACGCAAAAATCGATATACTTTCTTTAAATATAAATCCTTTAATCATTCATGACTGCCCTTCCCTTCCCTCACCAGCCATCATCCCCCAGAGAATTTCCCCCAGAGACGACATCAGTTTTAGCTCTTAAGGAACTGGTGGCGAGTGTATATCGGGAACAAACCAAGGTGCAAAACTTGTTAAGTTCTCTTGGGTTTGCGCTACGGAGTTTTAATAACTTAAATCAGTTTTTAGAATTAACTCCTCTAATGGCAGCCCGCGTTACTGATGCGGATGGCGGCGCACTGATTTTATACAAACCCAATGAACAAATTACACTGGCTCATCTTCATTTCCAAGATGCTCAAGTCAGTCAAGAAATTCGTCAAAAACTAGAAAGTGTCATCGCTCAAGTTAATACATCTGAGCTAACTCAACAACCGCCTCAAGCGAACGCTTCTTTGCCTGATTATCTAGACTATCAAATTAGACAAATTCTCAATCCCACCCTGAAATCATACTGCACCCCAATTTTAGTTAAAAATATCGAACGAGGAAGGCTTTATGTATTTAGCCGCCCTCCTCAATATGTGTGGACTCCAACCCGACGCAAACTCTTACAATTGGTAGCAGATCAAACGGCTGTAGCGATCGCCAATAATGAATTAACCCTAGAACTGCGATCCAAAGAACGTCAAGATCGAGAACTTGAAATTGCTTCAGATATCCAATTACGTCTCTTACCGAGAAAATGCCCCAACATTCAAGGAGTCATTTTAGCGGCAAAATGTAAAACAGCCAATCGAGTCGGTGGCGATTATTATGATTTCATTCCCACCAATTATGATCAACTACGCTCTAATCATTCAGAGGAAACCGTTTCGACTTCGGTTCCTTGGAGTATCGTAATTGGTGATGTGATGGGTAAAGGAGTTCCAGCTGGTTTAATCATGACCATGACGCGAGGAATGTTACGAGCAGAAGTCTTAAACCGTCACACCCCTTCCCATATTTTGCAGCATCTCAATCGAGTCATGTATGCAGATTTAGATAATTCTCATCGTTTTGTGACATTGTTTTATGCTGAATACAATCCCAAAACGCGGATCTTGTCTTATAGTAATGCAGCCCATAACCCACCGTTGATCTGGCAAACAGCAAATCATCAAATTTTTGCTTTAGATACCAAAGGAATGTTAATCGGTTTAGATCCAGACTCAGACTATGAAGACGCTCAGATCCAACTACAATCAAATGATACGATCGTTTACTATACCGATGGCTTTACGGATGCGATGAACCAAAATGGGGAACGCTTTGGGGAGGAACGTTGGCAACAAGCAGTACATCAAGCCTGTAAGATGGAGCAAAATCCACAAGAAATTTTAGATTATTTGTTCAACCAAGTTCAACAATTTATCGGAGTTGGGAATAATAACAGTGACGATATGACTTTGATTGTGATGAAGATCGCATAAGTCACAAGGAGTAACTTGATTATGATTCACTTGGCCGAACAATATCTTTTAAGTTTAATGACGGGATCACAAACTTGGCTCTATCATCCTGCGATGATTAACTTTTTAGCCACCATTAGTGACAAAGATGTCGATATTATCGGTAATGTGCAAACAGCTTTTCATAAATTTGTTGTCACTGGACAAGTTTGGGCTTTAATTATTGGTATTGTGGTGGGATATATGTTTAAAGGCTTTACGTCCTACTAACTTATTATTGACTACCCCCAAAAAGCTGTGACTGAGAAAAAAACGTGGAGCGATCGCTTTGAAGGTACCCTACATCCGTCAATTGTATTATTCAATGCCAGTATCGGTTTTGATATCGCACTGATTGAATATGATCTCACGGGTTCTGTGGCTCATGCTCAAATGTTAGCCCATACGGGTATTATTTCCCCCGAAGAAGGTCAACAGATCGTAGCGGGTTTAGAACAAATACGCGCTGAATATCGAGACGGAAAATTTAACCCAGGCATTGATCAAGAGGATGTTCATTTTGCTGTAGAAAGACGACTGACTGAACTAATTGGCGATGTGGGGAAAAAACTTCATACCGCACGTTCTCGTAATGATCAAGTCGGAACCGATATCCGTCTTTATTTACGAGATCAAATCGATCAAATTCGTTCTCTTTTACGAGAGTTTCAAAAAGTCCTGTTGTCTTTAGCTGATGAGCATCTAGAAACCTTGATCCCTGGTTATACCCACCTACAACGCGCTCAACCCATTAGTTTAGCTCATCACTTGATGGCTTATTTTCAGATGGCACAACGCGACTGGGAACGCTTAGGAGAAATTCGCAAACGGACGAATATTTCTCCTCTCGGTTCTGGAGCTTTAGCGGGTACAACATTTCCGATAGATCGTCACTACAGCGCGACTTTGCTTCATTTCGATAAACCCTATGATAATAGCCTTGATGGGGTGAGCGATCGTGATTTTGCCATTGAGTTTCTTGGTGCTGCTAGTCTAATTATGGTGCATCTAAGTCGGTTGAGTGAAGAGGTGATTTTGTGGGCATCCCAAGAGTTTAGTTTTATTTCACTGACCGATCGCTGTGCCACTGGATCGAGTATTATGCCCCAAAAGAAAAACCCTGATGTACCCGAACTCATTCGCGGCAAAACGGGTCGAGTTTTTGGACATTTACAAGGTTTGCTGACACTGATGAAAGGCTTACCCCTAGCTTATAATAAGGATTTGCAAGAAGACAAAGAAGCCATTTTTGATAGTGTGCAAACTGTTAAGATTTGTTTAGAAGCCGCCACAATTTTGTTAAGTGAAGGATTAGTTTTTCGTACCGAACGCCTTGCCCAAGCTGTCGCCGAAGACTTTTCTAATGCCACAGATGTCGCCGACTATTTAGCCGCAAAAGGGGTACCTTTTCGAGAAGCTTATAACTTGGTGGGGAAAGTGGTTAAAACCAGTCTCGCATCGGGTAAGTTATTGAAAGACTTAACCTTAGACGAGTGGCAAGAACTCCACCCAGGGTTTGAAGCCGATATTTATGATGCGATCGCACCAAAACAAGTCGTATCGGCACGAAATAGTTACGGAGGTACGGGATTTGATCAGATAAAACAGGCCATCACCAAAGCCAAAACTCTGCTAAACTCTGAGGCAACCATCTAAGTTTTTTAACATTGTTTATGGGTCGTCTTTGGCAAATTTTTCAAACGGTACTCGGA
This sequence comes from Chroococcus sp. FPU101, assembly GCF_017312365.1. GTDB lineage: Bacteria > Cyanobacteriota > Cyanobacteriia > Cyanobacteriales > Microcystaceae > Chroococcus. The sequence goes on along the minus strand of NZ_BLJI01000009.1, from coordinate 17,619 downwards.
ATAATTTTTCGACATCCCATTACGGGGACGACCATTATTCCGATCTTACCTAATGGTCAAATTGTTTTAGTCCGTCGCCAAGATACGGGACAATGGGGCTTACCTGGTGGGATTATTGATTGGGGTGAAGATATTTCAACTGCCGCCCATCGGGAACTTAAAGAAGAAACAGGATTGAAATTATTAAAAATTCGTCGTTTGGTGGGGGTTTATTCCTCTCCTCATCGAGATCCGAGAATTCATTCAATTTCGATTTTAATTGAAGCCGATGTTGATGGAACTTTTAATATTCAAGATGTTTTAGAAGTTACAGAAGTCAAAGCCTTTTCACCTAGTGATTTACCATTAGGAAATTTGAGTCACGATCATGAGCAACAATTAACCGATTATTTGCAGGGCTTAACGGTTTTAGCTTAATTGCAAAAGTTAATTTTTGTAAATATCTGAGAAAACACTAAAACAATTACTTCTCAGGAAGAATTTTTTCTTGATCTAAGTTATCTAAAATAAATTTAGAATAAAAATTAGACGTAATTGTTGTCACCATTAAACCTATGCAACTGTACATTATTCGTCATGGTATTGCCGCAGAAAAGACAGAATACAAAAATGATGAAGAACGTCCATTAATTGACAAAGGTCGTCAGAAAACCGAAAAAGTTGCTCAACGTTTTTTAGAAATCGGCATTCACTTTGATTTGCTCCTAACCAGTCCTTTAGTGAGAGCCAAACAGACAGCAGAAATCTTACAAAAACACGGTTTAAGTGACGAATTAGAAGAATTTTCCGCCCTAGCCCCCAATGGTCATATTCAAGAATGGGTTAACTGGTGGCTAGAATCTCGCTACAAGTTAGAAGAGTCAAGTCTTGCCCTCGTTGGACACGAGCCTAACTTAGGACATTGGGCAGAAACATTGATTTGGGGACAACCACAAGATAAACTTGTTCTCAAAAAATCGGGTGTAATTGGATTAGAATTACCTGTAGGAAGTGACCCCATTGGTAAAAGTAATTTATTTTTGCTCTCCTCACCTAAATGGTTATTTTAGAAAAGCTTGAGCAGATCAAAGCTTCTTTTGTAGAATGAGAGGCGTTGAGAGGGTGTTAAGATCAAAAAATTTTAGATTAAGTTTAACGTTACAGGTAAACAAACTATGACAGTCTGCGAATATAAGCCCGGCTTAGAGGGAATTCCTGCGGCACAATCAAGCATTAGCTATGTCAATGGACTAGAAGGTATTCTCGAATATCGTGGCATTCCTATTCAAGAATTAGCTACTCATAGTAGCTTTATTGAAGTCGCCTATCTACTGATTTGGGGAGAACTTCCCACCCAAGACGAATTAGAATCTTTTGAAACAGAAATTCGCTACCATCGACGGATGAAATACCAAATTGGGGATATGCTCAAACTTTTTCCCAATGATGGTCACCCGATGGATGCCTTGCAAACTTCAGCAGCAGCATTAGGTTTATTTTATGCCCGTCGCGCCCTCGATGATCCTGCTTATATTCGTCAAGCTGTTGTCCGACTATTAGCCAAAATTCCAACGATGGTCGCCGCTTTTCAGATGGTACGCAAGGGAAATTATGCAGTCATGCCCAAAGACGAGCTAGACTATGCAACGAATTTTCTTTATATGCTGACCGAAAAAATTCCTACTCCCTATGCGGCTAAAGTCTTTGACGTTTGTTTAACGCTTCATGCAGAACATACGATCAATGCCTCGACTTTTTCCGCTTTAGTGACGGCTTCGACTCTCACTGATCCTTATGCGGTAGTCGCTTCTGCTGTCGGAACGTTGGCGGGGCCTCTGCATGGTGGTGCGAATGAAGAAGTACTAATTATGTTAGAGGAAATTGGGTCGGTTGCGAATGTCCGCCCTTATATTGAATCTCTCATTGAACAGAAAAAGAAAATTATGGGCTTTGGACATCGAGTCTACAAGGTTAAAGATCCTCGCGCTATCATCCTACAGAGTATGGCTGAACAGTTATTTTCTGAGTTAGGGTCAGACAAATATTACGATATTGCTTTGGAGGTCGAAAAAGTCGTCGAAGAAAAATTAGGAGGTAAAGGAATTTATCCAAATGTTGACTTTTACTCAGGTTTAGTGTATAGAAAATTGGGAATTCCAGATGATTTGTTTACACCGATTTTTGCGATCGCACGTGTCGCGGGATGGTTAGCCCACTGGAAAGAACAATTATCAGTTAACCGTATTTTTCGCCCGACACAGGTTTATACAGGCTTTCACGATATGCCCTATATTCCGATCTCTGAACGCATCTCTAAAGCCGAATTCAATGGGCATTGATTTTATAATTAAAGGGTGGGGGATTAATATTCCCACCCTTGTTTTTTTAAATGGCTTCTAAGTCTTTTTCTCCAGTCCGAATTCGTATAATCTGTTCGACAGGAGAGATAAAGATCTTACCATCGCCAATTTCACCAGTGCGGGCCGCCGAGATTAGTTTATCGACAACCATATCAACTTGATTGTCTTCTACTACGATCTCTACTTTCAGTTTTTGGAGAAATTCAACCGTATATTCAGAACCTCGGTAACGTTCAGTTTGACCTTTTTGACGACCAAAACCACGTACCTCGGAAACGGTCATACCAACAATTCCCGCATTAACGAGAGCAATTTTCACCTCGTCTAGTTTAAAGGGTCGAATAATCGCTTCTACTTTTTTCAAGTTCTTAACTCCTCATTAAATTGCTAGTCTTCGTCTATTTATTTATAAATCTAGCCTGACACTTTCTACCATCTAAGAAATGGAAATTTTTGTAAACATTCCTACAGTTTCTCTATTTTTTAGTAATTCTTTGCACCAAACCAAGCCCTGAAAGAATCAGGTAAAGTAATCTTACATCTTTTCTGGGGGTCAATACAGACATGGCGTGTTTTAGCCTTAGCTATTGATTTTTCGGGTTGTAAGATGCCTGCAATCAAATATTCAATCTCGAATTCATGTTCGTTCAGCCATTGGGGTTTAAGGGTAATTTTAATCTTGTCGTTACAGTAGAGGGGACGGAAAAAATCAATCTCAGCATGAACGATAGGAATAGCCACTGACGTATCTTTCAAAAATAATTGTAAACTGATCCCTGTTTCTTCTAGCGAGGCTTCATAAGCTTCATGACAAATTGACAGAAGCGAGGCAAAATAAATAACACCTGCTGCATCGGTATCGGCTAAACGGATAGTTCGCTCATAAAACATAAAATCATCTATGTATGGGTTTCGACAAGATATTAATATTGTGTATTGATATACATATTTGAGGAAATCAATCTTAATGATGGCCCAAACGTCCTTAATTAGAAAACGTGAACCTTTATCGAGTCTCGTTCTGTATTATCTATTCAAATGGTCGATCGTCAGTCCAGTCATCAATATTTATTTTCGAGGGAAAGTCGATGGGGTGGAAAATGTTCCCCAAAAAGGGCCTTTTGTTCTAGTCAGTAACCATGCTAGTTATTTTGATCCTTTGCTGTTGTCTTGTGCAGTCTGTCGTCCCGTCGCTTATATGGCTAAAGAAGAATTATTTAAAATTCCTCTTCTTAACCAAGGAATGCGCCTTTATGGGGCTTATCCAGTTAAACGAGGGATCAGCGATCATAATGCCATTCGAGCCGCTTTAAAGGTCTTAGAACAGGGTTGGGCGGCAGGAATTTTTTTAGATGGTACCCGTACACCAGATGCACGAATTATTGAACCGAAATTAGGGGCAGCATTAATCGCAGCTAAGGCAAATGTTCCCCTATTACCCGTCAGTCTATGGGGAACTGAGAAAATCTTGCTCAAAGGTTCTTCTTATCCTCGTTCGGTTCCAGTAACCGTTCGTATCGGAAACTTGATCGAGCCACCTCATTCGACTAAACGAGAAGATTTGGAACAGACTACTGCTCAATGTGCGTTACTCATCAATCAACTTCACAGTTTAGGGCGTTAAGCTGATCTAACCAGAGAATGAATCGCTATAGTGTTTAAAATCTTTTGTAGTTCATCTCGACTCGTCATTCCTTCAATGCGTTGTATGGGCTTTCCGCCATCAAAGAGAATTAATGTAGGTAAATTGCGGAGTTGATACTTATTGGCTAAACGAAAATTCTCATCGGCATTTACTCCCACTAAATGTATTTGACCTTCCCATTGTGCTTGAAATGCTAAAAGATTAGGTTGAATCAGCCGACACAGTCCACACCAAGGGGCCCAAAAATGAACCAGTACAGGATATGGACATTCTAGAACAAGCTTGGAAAAATTGTTTTCATTAATTGAAAGCATTATTACTTAGGCAGTTAATATTAAATTTTTTATGACTTGTCGATTATGCTACAACAATTGGGATCAAGAAGCAAAGGGTATTTGCAAAAACATCATTGGATTAATTCTATCAGGGATCAATAGAGAAGTAACTATCTATTAATTACTTTTATTTTGTTTCCGACGACGGATCATAATAATCATGACTTAAAAAAGGCACTGCAATTACTTGTGCGATCGCTTCACCAATTTTAACAGTCATTCCAGCCCCACCCGCTTTAGTACGAATATACCCTAGTCCGATTGCACCTTCATCTGTTTCCAGACAGCTAGTTAAAACACCAATTTTTTCGTCATCTAAACTAATGGGGGTCAAGGGTTCGACGCTTTGATTGAGTTTAAGTCCCCATAATCTCTGTTTAACGCCTTTGTAGGTATTTAAACGTGCGATCGTTTCTTGACCAATATAACAGCCTTTATCAAAAGAAATGGCTCGCCATAATCCAGCCTCTAAAGCATTATAGTCTTCTGTTAGTTCTTGTTCGCTCATGGGTCTACCTTGGGAGATGCGTAATTCCTCCCATTGGCGATCGCTCATTGGTATGGCACCTTTTTCGGTTAGCTCTTTCCATAGTTTTGCCGCTTGAGCAATGGGCAGAATTAAAGTATAGCCCGATAGTCCTAAATCTGTTCCTACCGCAATTCTGACTTGAATGCCTGCTAGAGCGACTAATTCGTGACTGGCTTCACTTTGGTCTAATATATTACTACTAATGCCGAATTGTTCTAGAAAATCACGACTTTCAGAACCTAGTAAAGTAAAAATCGCTAATTCTGGGGATAGATCTGATACAGTGACCTTATCCATGGGAAAAATATAACGATCCATCCAGTCTAGTAAAAATTGACGACGGTTCGGAGAAACTACAATTAAAATGCTTTCTTCAGTGACATAGGCTGTCGCTAACTCTAAAGTTCGTCCAGTTGAGTTGACAAAAACGACATCACACCCTTGTCCAGAGTTTAATAAATTAATTTGGTTGGTTGTTTGATTGTGCAGAAAACGTACTCGATCCTTGCCTGTCAGTTCAAGGATACCGCAAAAAGAGCGATCGTAAATCTCAACAGTAGACATATTCAAGAGTTCTCCAGTTTGTACTATATTGAGCGACTGTAGTAAATAAAAAGCCTCTTGTTTGACTTGATGTTACACTTTTTCTGCTTCTGTCAATTGAATTTCACCGAAAATGCGACCTCGGCGTACAATTCGTTCTGGAGTAGATTGAGACATAAGTGTTAAAGAGAAAGGTGGGGAATGACCCACCTATATTTATTATGCGGTTTGCAATAAACCATTGTGTCTCAGTAACGGTTCGGTAGAGGGTTCACGTCCTCGGAATTCTTTAAACACTTCCATCGGATGCTGACTCCCACCTAATGCTAAAACCGTATCACGAAAACGATGTCCCACTTCTGCCACGGCTTTTTCATCGTCTAAGCCAGCTTCTTCAAATGCGGAAAAAGCATCAGCACTCAAGACCTCAGCCCATTTGTAGCTATAGTATCCCGACGCATAACCACCTGCAAAGATATGAGAGAAGGAACATAAGAAAGCATCTTCGGGTAAAGAAGCCAGTACAGTTGTATTCTTAGCGATGCGTTCTCGAACTTGGTTGGGGGTTTCACTGCCACCTGGTTGATAGCGCGAATGTAATTCTAGATCGACTAAACTAAAGTGTAACTGACGCAACATGGCCGAACCACTCATATAATTACGTGCATCTAGTAACTTTTGATAATAGTGTTCGGGTAGCGTTTCGCCTGTTTCGTAGTGTTTGGCCATATTAAACAACGTCGGGCGATCATAACACCAGTTTTCCATAAATTGACTCGGCAATTCAACCGCATCCCATTCGACATTATTAATACCCGCCGCCCCAGAATAATCGACTTTGGTTAACATATGTTGTAAACCGTGACCGAATTCATGATAAAGCGTATTCACTTCATCAAAGGTCATTAGACTGGGTTTTCCGTCTACGGGTGGCGTTTGGTTACAGATGAGATAGGCTACAGGTAAACGGGTTGTCACATGATTATCTACTTTTATGGTTGCCCGTCCAATGCAGTCATTCATCCATGCGCCACCGCGTTTTTCAGCAGGACGACTGTAGGAGTCGAGATAGAAATGTGCAATTACTTCACCAGTTTCGTCGGCTATCTGAAAATATTTTACATCCTCTTGCCAAACGGGAGCCTGTCCATCAGCAGAAGTAATCGTTACACCAAAAATTCGTTTAGCCAAACCAAATAACCCATCTAAAACGCGAGGGAGTGGGAAATAAGGGCGTAATTCTTCGGCAGTAAAGCTAAACTTAGCTTCTCGCTGTTTTTCAGACCAATATGCAATATCCCAAGGGGCTAAATCATCGGTTTGGGCAAACTCTTTTAGATTATCTAAATCTTGTTTAGCTGCATCATAGCTGACTTGACGGAGTTCTTCTAATAGTTTTTCGATTTCTGCAACACTACCCGCCATTTTTCGCACTAGACTGACTTCAGCGTAATTATCATAGCCGAGTAGTTGTGCTTGTTCTTTTCTAAGTTCAAGAATTCGAACAATCAGAGGATTATTGTCCCATTCTCCGCTAGATGCCCGACTAATCGATGCTTTATAGATTTTTTCTCTTAATTCCCGATTCGCGCTATATTTCATGAAGGGAATATAACTCGGATAATCTAAAGTAATCACCCAAGGCCCATCAGTCGGTGTCGCGTTTTCTTCCCCTTCAGTACGGGCGGTTTGGGCGGCTAGACTCAGTAAACTATCGGGTAAACCTGCAATGTCTTCTGGTGAGGTTAATTTTAGTTTAAAGGCTTTAGTTGCATCTAAAACATTATTAGAAAACTTCGTGGTGATTTCTGCCATTTCTAGCTGAATGGCGTTAAAGCGTTCTTTTTTTTCACCTTCGAGTCCCACACCCGATAATTCTGCATCTCGTATTGCTGCTTCTATAATGCGTTGTTGCGCGGGTTCTAAGCTTGACCAAGTATCGCTTTCACTAAGATTTTTAAACGCTTGATAAATGGCTTGGCTTTGACTGAGTTTCGTATAAAATTGGACGACTTGCGGTTGAATAGTTTCGTAAGCTTGACGAAGTTCTGGGCTATTTTTAACACTCATTAAATGGGCAACAATTCCCCAACTCCAGTTTAAACGTTCTTCAAGACGGGTCAGAGGTTCGACTAAACCCGACCATGTGGAGGTTAAGTTAGTTTCTAACTGGGTTAATTCACTATCGAGTTCTTCGAGAAGTTGCGTCATCGCAGGGATAACGTGTTCTGATTTAATTTTTTCAAAAGGCGGTAGTCCTTGACCAATGAGGAGAGGATTTTCGATTACCGTTGCAGTCATATCTCTTCTTTCCATTTGCGGACTTATATTTATAGCCTAGATTAACGCAAAGAATCCCTCAGATGAAAGACTAGATCAGGGAGTGATAACCGAAATAGTGAAGCGTTAGCTACTTAACCTGAGTTTTGTTTAAACAAGTATGAAAAAAAGTAAATCTAATTTAAAATCTTAAAATTGAAATACGGTGTCATTCATAGAAAAATTAATTTTGTTGCATTAATCCTTGATATGAGTTAATATTTACCTCAATTAATAAGTAAATTCCCTAACTGATATAGTAGAAATTGTCGTCTAGTTTTGAGTCGAAAATATCAAAAATTGATAAATTAATCAATATTCAAGAGAATTTTCAACTGGTTGAAATGATTGTTTTTTAAACTTAAGACTTTGTGCTTAATCAAAACTCTGGTTACTTAATATTTCTCTGACCCATTTTCTAAACTCTTTCATTCTGGCATTTTCTCCCTTATTCAGATCTAGCTGCATAAATTGAACGATCTGCTTTACTGGAAAAGATTTAAAAGCTAAACTGGTTTGAGATTCTTGATAGCCTGTCGCTGTTAATAAATAAATCTGTAGCTTTCCGTCTTGATAACACCAAATTTCTGGGACTTTCAATCCTGCATAAATTAAAAACTTATTAATGGCTGAATGGGTTAAATCGACTTCTATGACTAGATCAGGAGGTGGATCGGCTTGTAAATCTATCTTTAATTTATTTCTAACTAAAGGTTCATTTTGAATATAAAAGCACTCATCAGCCTCTTTTCCTACTTCTTGAGTTTGAGAACGCCAAGTTGTGGATTTTAAGCCTTTAATCTCTAAATCCAATTCCTCAGATAAAATCGTTACTAAACGTCCAAGAGTCCAACTATAGATTTCATGTCCCAGAAGCGGAGTCATTAACTCTAGTAAACCTTTGTAATAATTTAGACGAATTGATGAATAGTCAGCAAAAATTTCTCGTAATTTTTCATACGTTTCCCAACTGACATCATTTAGTAAAATGCGATCGGCATTAACTGAAGACAAAAGGGAAGTTTGCATGATCATCTTAAATAAATACTATTTTATACTTCCATGACAATTAAAGCTTTAGTATGAACGATCGCAGCGACAAATACTAAATCATCTTTCACCTGATAAATAATTCGATAGGTGTAAGCATTTTTTTCTCGAATCGTTTCTGTAGTAAATTCGGGTGGAATTTTACCTGTCATGGGTTCTTCTTGAAGTTGGCGGGTGGTGTCTAAGATCCGACGAACCACCGCAGCCGCATAGGAAGGGGAATCACGGGCGATATAAGTCGCAATTGCATCAACGTCTTCAACTGCTTTTGATGACCAAATTACTCGATAAGCCATTTACTGAGAATCCCCTCAACATCCTCCTGCTTTAATGTGTTCTCAATTCCTGTGAGATTTAAGCTTTGACGCACTTTTTCTAATACATACAAATGATATTGAATATCTTCTACGGAACAATCGTCGGGCAACTGATGTAATATCGATTCAATTTTTTGTTTAATACTATTCATAAGTTGATTAACTAAATTTTATATTTTTAAATTAAATTTTTAAACTATTTCCGATTATATCCTGTCGGTCAAGCCATTGCTCGGAAAAGTTTGCGAATTTTTTCAGTAAACACACAGATTAGTTTTCAGTTTCTTTTTTTAGATAATATAACATCTTCCTCAAAAGACAACCAATCTATAAAAAAGTTTTTAATTATAAAATTTAATATTTTTTTAATAAATATCTTAAAGCAGTTAGGATACAATATTGAGTCTGAGCGTGCCAAAAAGACAAGCTTTTAATTATGAGGTCTTTTGTCGGCTAAAAAAGCCTAATTTCAATCCAATGTATTGATGTTTATCTAACCTAGAGGCGTTGCAGTCTAAACGTTTAAAAGACTTTGAACTAAGCCAAAATCTTCGTGCAATCAAAATTTCATACGATTGACATTGAAACGCCACATCTGTTGCCTATATTAGAAAGTGTCAGCCGAATGCCGTTTTCCCGAACGCTCCTTACACCGATTGGCTGACTTTCATTATTGTTTAAAATAGAAAAAAATAGAAATAATCGACTAGAGATGACTAAAACTGTGGCTTCCCCTTTAAATAAAGTAATAGGTTATGGTGCATTGTTGCTAACGGGCGCAGGTGTGGGGATTGGCGGATCATATATTTTAAATAATCCGCAGATAGTAAATCCTGCGGCGATTGCTCAAACTCAAAAAAATCCCTCGACTCAACCCCAAACCTCGATCGCAGTACCGACCAATTTTGTGACCCAAGTCGTCAAAGAAGTTGGGCCTGCTGTAGTTCAGATTAACGCATCTCGAACCGTTTCTGTCAAGCAACCAGAGATGTTTAATGATCCTTTTTTCCGTCGCTTTTTTGGTTCTCAAATGCCTGCTTTTCCAGATAAAGAGGTACAGCGCGGGACGGGTTCAGGTTTTATTATTAGTACCGATGGTAAGATTTTAACCAATGCTCATGTCATTGACGGAGCAGATAAAGTTTCTGTTATTCTCAAAGATGGTCGCACCTATCAAGGAAGAGTATTAGGAACTGACCCCTTAACTGATGTTGCAGTCGTTAAAATCGAAGCAAATAACTTACCTGTTGCTAAATTGGGTAATTCTGATAATTTAGAAGTGGGTGAATGGGCGATCGCAATTGGTAACCCATTAGGATTAGATAATACCGTCACTACTGGAATTATCAGTGCAACAGGACGAAGTGGTTCACAAATTGGAGTCGCTGATAGACGGGTTGATTTTATTCAAACCGACGCGGCAATTAACCCTGGTAATTCGGGTGGGCCTTTACTCAATGAAAGAGGTGAAGTCGTTGGCATTAATACAGCGATTATTCGGAATGCTCAAGGTTTAGGTTTTGCGATTCCGATTTCTAAAGCTCAAACTATTGCCGAACAACTGATTGCTAATGGCAAGGTTGATCATCCTTATTTGGGTGTACAAATGGTACAATTAACCCCAGAACTTAAAGAGCAATTACAAGCCAGTCAACAACAATTCACGGTCAACAAAAATGAAGGCGTGTTGATTGTCAGAGTGATGCCGAATTCCCCTGCGGATAATGGTGGAATTAAAGCGGGAGATGTGATTACTAATATTAATGGTGAAGCAGTTGTACAACCGAGTAAAGTTCAGGATTTGGTTGAGCAAACACCTATTGGTCAACGTCTTTCTTTACAGTTAGATCGACAAGGCAGAACAGTTAATTTAGATATTCCAGTTGGTACCTTATCCCAAGCACAAAATCAATAATCTTTTTATTAACGGTTAAAAAACAACCCATTTCTAAATAAATAGAGATGGGTTATTTTTTTTAGAATATCGATTTAGTAAACACCTGGATTAATCCGATCGTCACCTTCGATTAATTCTTTAGAAGGTTCGGTCACGGTGAATTTATCAAGGTTAGCTTGTAAACGTTCTTTTTGGGTTTCGGTTAATCCAGCAATTTTTAGAACATCATCGACATTATCATAAGGTGCGTTTTTAATGATGACACCTGCTAATGTAGGATAAAAGCCACGTAGTTCACGAAATTCACGAATATGACTATTATTTAAGTCAATTTTTTGACCATATTCGGTAGAGAGTTTAGCATCAGCCTCATTAGTACGGCTGGAGATTACCGCATTAGCGGGAGAACTAAACCATAGTCCACTGATCAAAACTAGCAGAATAGCACAAACACGAAATAGATTTTTCATTTTGGGTTGATTCCTCCTGACAGAACCATGCAACAGCACTTGCGTGAGTTATAAATTACGCGACAACAGATCGGATTAAAAAATGTTATATCATGCCAAATGTATTTTTATCGCTCGAATCTTAAAAAAATTTTCTTCCGTCTGATTGATTAGACGCAAGCATTTTTCTAAAATTAGCTTCAACAGATAGGCTGCATATTACATCATATCTTAGCTTGAGCGATTTGACTGTAAATTTTGGATAGGGTTTGAGTCGTTTTAAAGTTATGGGGGGTAATGCCCACCTTTAGGATTGGAAAAACCCTTACAGAAGTAAGTTAGAATCAAATTCAAGACAACTGAAGAATAAGTAGACACACTAAGATGGAATCACCAATCAAAGCAGTACAAACTGCATATTATGGGGACGCAGCTTACCGTACACCACCGCCAGACTTACCTTCCTTACTCCTTAAGGAACGGATTGTCTACTTAGGAACGCCCCTTTTTAGTGATGATCAGTATAAGCGTCAAATCGGTGTAGATGTCACTAAACTGATTATTGCTGAGTTATTGTATCTACAGTTCGATGATCCTGAAAAACCGATTTATTTCTATATCAACTCTACAGGGACATCGTGGTATACAGGAGATGCGATCGGCTTTGAAACTGAAGCTTTTGCTATCTGCGATACGATTAATTATATTAAACCGCCTGTTCATACGATCTGTTTAGGTCAAGCGATGGGAACTGCCGCGATGATTCTTTCAGCAGGGACAAAAGGCTTTAGAGCTAGTTTACCCCATGCGACGATCGTTCTCAACCAACCCCGAACAGGTGCTAGAGGCCAAGCTACCGATATTCAAATTCGCGCTAAAGAAGTTCTAGCGAATAAAACATCGATGCTAGATATTCTTTCCAAAAATACGGGACAACCCCCCGAAAAAATTGCTAAAGATACTGATCGGATGTTTTATCTAACTCCACCACAAGCTAAAGAATACGGGTTAATTGATCGAGTCTTAGAAAGCGTTAAAGATCTGCCTAAACCGATTCCTGCTTTGGTCTAAGTTGAGGCTTTTATGTTGATTACCAATGATATCCGCCGTGTTCCTTATAACATTCCTGGAAGTCCTTATTGGCAGTGGGTAAGTATTTATACTCGTTTAAGCCAAGAACGGATTATTTTTCTTAATCAACCGTTAAGCGATGGTGTGGCTAATTCTGTTATTTCGGCGTTACTCTACCTCGAATCGGAAGATAATCGTAAGCCAATTAATTTGTATATCAATTCCATTGGTGATCCTCTTGATCTAGGGATGGGCGATATTAGTGCGGGAATGGTTTCAGTGATCGCAGGTTTAGCTATCTACGACACTATGCAACACATTAAATCTGAGGTGACAACCATTTGCTTAGGGCAAGCGGTGGGAATGGCAGCATTGCTACTCGCCGCAGGAAGCAAAGGCAAACGAGTTAGTTTACCTCACGCCGAAATCGTCCTAACCTCAGCGAAAACAGGCACCCAAGGACAAGCGAGTGATATCCAAGTTAATGCAGAAGAAGTAATTGATAAACGTGCCACGATTTTAGAGATTTTGGCCAAAGAAACGGGGCAAAGCGTCGAACGGATTAAAAAAGATTCTGATCGTACGTTCTATTTAACCCCATCTCAAGCCCAAGAATACGGAATAATTGATCGCGTTTTAGAAACAACCAAACTGTAAACGTCTACCACAAGGGAAAAAACTATGCCTATCGGTGTTCCAAAAGTTCCTTATCGTCTGCCTGGTGGTTCCTATGAACAGTGGATCGACCTTGAAGATCGTCTATTTAGGGAACGGATTATCTTTTTAACTGAAGAAGTCGATGATGGTATTGCTAATGCGATCGTTGCTTATATGTTATTCCTCAATTCTGACGATCCTAACAAACCCATTTATCTTTATATCAACTCTCCTGGGGGTTCAGTCACTGCTGGAATGGCGATCTATGACACGATGCAGTATATCAAGTGTGAAGTGATTACGATCTGTGTTGGTTTAGCCGCTTCGATGGGTTCTTTTCTCCTTGCCGCAGGGACTAAAGGAAAACGTCTGGCGTTACCCCATAGTCGTATTATGATTCACCAACCCCTCGGCGGGACAGGTCGTCGTCAAGCTACTGATATCGAAATTGAGGCTAAACAAATACTACGGGTGCGTAGTGAATTAAATGAATTGTTAGCCAAACACACTGGACAACCTTTATCGAAGATCGAAAAAGATACCGATCGTGATTATTTCATGTCTGCAGATGAAGCAGTGGCATACGGTTTGATTGATAAGGTGATCGAAAGCGCAATCTAAATCAATAGGGGTGATGACCTCTCCTCTCCCCCTCTCCACCTCCCCTAGCCCCTCCTGAAGGAGGGGGATAAGTGGAATTAATTTTATTAGTTGAGGGGTGCCGAAGGCGGGGTGAGGTAAAGAATCAATTCAAGATAATTTTGGGTCGAAAATTCCGTAGTCGTAGAGCATTAGTAACAACCGATACAGAACTAAACGCCATTGCTGTTCCTGCGATCATAGGACTCAATGACCATCCAAAAAAAGGAATTAGAACACCAGCAGCGATCGGAATACCGATTACATTATAAATAAAAGCAAAAAATAGATTTTGTCGGATATTGGAGATTGTAGCCTTAGATAACTGAATCGCTGTCACAATCCCTTGTAGATCACCTGAAATTAAAGTAAGATCACTAGCAGCAATAGCGACATCGGTTCCAGTTCCAATCGCAATACCGACATCGGCTTGAGCTAAGGCTGGTGCATCATTAATGCCATCTCCCACCATTGCCACGATCTTTCTTTTTTTCTGTAGTTTTTCGATTTGTGCGGCTTTTTGATCGGGTCGTACTTCTGCGATAATCTTTCTAATACCGACTAATGATGCGATCGCTTCGGCAGTTCGATAGTTATCACCTGTCAGCATCACCACCTTGAAACCCATCCGTTGTAAATTCCGAATGGCACTAGCGGAGGAGGGTTTAACCGCGTCGGCAATTCCCATAATGGCTTCAATTTGTCCATCGACAGCCATCCCGACAACCGTTTTACCGAGAAATTCCAAACGTTCCCAATCCTGTTGTAATTCGTTTGTATTGATTCCTAATTCTTTAAACCATCTCTGTGTGCCAATTTGTACTAATTTATTTCGGACAAATCCTTGTACACCACTTCCTGTAACCGCTTCAAAAGACTGAACATTCGCTAACTCAACGCCTTGGGATTGGGCATATTGTACGATCGCTTCTGCTAAAGGATGTTCTGAATCGTGTTCGACTGAAGCCGCTAGACGTAGAAGATTTAACTCATTGTGATTAGCTATACCTTTAAGTGTAATAAAATCGGTCACAGTCGGTTTACCTTGGGTAATCGTGCCTGTTTTATCAAATACGATCGTTTGGATTTTATGGGCTAATTCTAGACTTTCTGCACCTTTAATCAGGATTCCATTCTCTGCACCCTTTCCCGTTCCTACCATGATGGATGTAGGTGTCGCCAAACCCAACGCACAGGGACAAGCAATAATTAAAACATCGACTGTGGTGATTAAAGCGATTGTTAAATTACCCATGAAAACAAACCAAAAGATAAACGTCACAAGAGCAATAGTAATCACAACAGGGACAAACCAACCTGTTACTTGATCCGCTAATCTTTGAATGGGTGCTTTTGATCTTTGGGCTTGTTGGACGAGCTTGACAATTTGCGCTAAAAATGTATTTTTTCCGATTCGTGTTGCTCGAAATTTAAAACTACCCGTTTTATTCAGTGTCGCACCGATCACCTCATCACCTGCTTGTTTTTTTACTGGAAGACTTTCACCTGTTACCATCGCTTCATCAATGGTGGATGAACCTTCAACAATTTCCCCATCTACAGGAATCTTTTCACCTGGACGAACTAGGATCAGATCATTTAAAATAACATCAGCGATCGGTACATCATATTCTTGTCCATTGCGAATGATTCTAGCCGTTTTTGCTTGTAAACCGATTAATTGACGAATTGCTTCTGACGTTTGTCCCCTAGCACGATTTTCTAGGAGTTTTCCTAATAAGATGAGAGTAATAATGACTGATGCTGCCTCAAAATAGACATCTGGTTCGATATTTTGAGTAATAAACCATTGAGGAAAGAAAGTCGGAAAAAGTGAATATAAAAATGCTACACCAGTACCGAGTGCAACAAGAGTATCCATCGTTGCGGTACGACGTTTCAAAGACTTCCAAGCATTAATAAAAAAAGAACGACCCGCCCAAAACAGCACAGGTACAGTTAAGATAAGCTGTAACAATGGATGATGTAGCCACATTGGGATGAGAGGAATTGGTAAACCTGTCATTGCAGAAAGTGAACCAATGAAGAGGATGCTACTAATCATGCCACTCAGCCAAACTTTACGGGTTAGATCACGATTTTCAGCTTGTCGTGTCCGTTTTTCGCTATCATCTTCTATATCCAGTCGATCATCTTGGATCGGTTGTGCAGAGTAACCCGCTTCATCCACTGCACTTTGAATATCTGCTACGCTAGTTTGATTAGAGTCATAAGTAACCGTTGCTTGTTCGGCTCCAAAATTAACGTAACACCTTTCAACACCCGCAACAGAACGAATAACATTTTCGATATTACTCGCACAGGAAGCACAACTCATCCCACGCAGTTTGAGGGTAGCATTTTCCACTTTAGCCTCCTTTATGTAATGGTATAGCCCGCATTTTGAATCGCTTGTTTAATTTCGGTAGGAGATGCTGAGGTGTCAACACTGACTAATTTGGTTTTTGGATCTGCTTTTACTGTTGCGTTGGCATCAATTTTTTGAATCGCTTTAGTGATAGTATCTCCACAAGCAGAACAAGCCATATTAGGTACAGTTAGTTGAAGGGACATATCTTTGAACTCCTTTTTTAAGTAACTAACTTTATGTTAAAAGGTTTAGCTAACTGGTGTGTTAAGCGAAAAGCCATAATTTTTTGCTCAGAAATCGTAACGAAGACTTTAATAACAAATTGTTACAGCTAAAAATGAAATTAGGATGAAATTAAAAGTATCAATAGTTGAAATGTTGAATTACTGCAAAAGACAGGAGTGAAGAAGTGAGGGGTTAACTAAGATAAAAATACAAAGTTAAAGACTTTGCTTGTATTCCAAACAATTAAGGAAAAAATCATGATTCATCAGTTAACTTGAATCAAATTAACCCAGAAATTCACTATTATATTCATAATTGCTTAGATTGCCACAGTATTTGTTTAAATACGCTCACTTACACTGCCTACAACAAGGTGGAATGCACTCAGACTCGATCATATTCGTCTTAGAGCTTGTAATCGCGTACACGCTCTATTGTCTGGACAATCATCGACAAACTCAAAAATATTTCTCTTTCTCGAGCATTCTCGCCATCGTAGTCTGGTGAATTTTTGTATCAACATCTTGTATCTTTTGTATCAACATCTTGTATCTGGAGTTTAGACTAATTTGCCACAAAAAGTGACTCAGACAAGGGGAAAAGCTGAGAAAGAGAGAAAAAAGAATGATGAGGGATTAAGAGGCGGTTTCTTTCGATTTAGTTGTGGGAGAATAGCGTTTTTTGACAACAGGATAACGGATTTTCTTCTGCCGTTTCTGACCTTTAGGCCAGCCTGAAGACTTTCCTCTGGGTTTGGGTTCACAGGCTGGTGTACCAATCGCCACTAAAATTCCGACAAAAGATTGAGCAACCCTTCCAGGAGTTAACTGCTCTGAGTGCTGAGGTTTTTGCCAAGGTAGGGGGTTATCAATTACTATCTCACGAGCCAGCCATAATTGCTGCGGAAGGCAGTCGTGCGCCGTATCGCTGACTTTCAAAGTCAGCGAGCGGCACGACCAAGTTAACAAAGGCATTAAATCACTCCATCGTTGGCTTTGTTCAGGAGTCGAGAGTTTTGGCAGAGTCCAGTGTAGCCTTTGTTTGGCAAACCGATTCCAATGGTCAACGGCAAAGCGTCGTTGATAGAACGGCCAAATTTTTTCGAGTAATGGCATTTTTTCAATCAAACAAGCTAGCCAAATCGGTTGAGCTGCATCAGCACTCAACTTTTTCCCTTTTCTTTGAACGAGAATGATGTCCATTGGCACATTATACCAAGTTGCGAATTGTAGC
>NZ_BLJI01000008.1 GCF_017312365.1 Chroococcus sp. FPU101 | reverse complement strand
TTTTTCAATAATTGGTATAACATAACTTTTTTACCCCAATCGCTATTAATAATAAATTAACATAAATTTGTTATTTGTTGTATTTTAAATAGCAAATTTATATAATTTTAATCATCTTCATTTATTTCCTGATTATCAGTTTTCCATTGTGTAGAAGATTCAGCCGCTTTAGGAACAGGTTTAGATGTTGGAAAAGGAATTAATTCTAATTGTTTATTACTCGAAGAAACAGCATATTTAGACTCTTGCTTTTTACCTTGTCGCCTTTGCGATGTTTTTTCTTCGCTAGTATCTTCGGCAACCACTTCATACAAAATTGCTAATTTATTTTCTTGTTGTCCTTTTCTTAAAACCCGTCCTAATCTTTGAATATATTCTCTTTGTGAACCTGTTCCCGAAAGAATAATCGCCACTTTAGCATCAGGAACATCAACGCCTTCATTTAATACATGAGAAGTGACTAAGGTTTTATATTCGCCTTCTCGAAAAAGTGTTAAAATCTCGTGTCTTTCTTTGACAGGAGTTTGATGAGTAATTGCAGGAATTAAAAAAGTTTTGGATATCCGATAAACAGTTGCATTATCATTCGTAAAAATCAAAATAGTATCGGGATAATGTTCACAGATAATATCAGCAAGAACTCTCAGCTTACCATCGGTTCCAAGGGCTATTTCTTTCGCTTCTCGGTGGGCTAACATGGCTTGTCTTCCTACGGCTGTTTTCGCGCTTGCTTGTACAAATAATTGCCATCCTTGAAGACTACCTAAAGATATTTTAGATTGACGTAAAAAATCATTCCGAGTCTGAATTGCTTTTGTATATCTTTCTCTTTCATGGGTTGAAAGCTTAACTTTAATTTGAATGACTTGATGTTCGGCTAAAGCTTTTCCTGAGAGTTCTTCGGCGGTTTTACGATAAATAACTGATCCAATTAATTGATCTAGTTCTTGATGAGTTCCGTCGCTTCTGTCAGGAGTCGCAGTTAAACCTAGACGATAGGGCGCGATCGCATCTTCGGCAATTGTCCGAAAAAAGTCGGTAGGCAGATGATGACACTCATCAAATATTAAGAGTGCATATAAATTTCCTAATGTTTCTGAATGAATAGCGGCACTGTTATAAGTAGCGATCAAAATGGGACTACGATCTTTAGAACCCCCCCCTAATAAACCCACTTCAACATCAGGAAAGGCGGCTAACATCTGTGCATACCATTGGTGCATTAAATCAATAGTCGGTACGATAATTAAAGTAGTTCTGGGGGTAGACTCCATCGCGAGTTGTGCGAGATAAGTTTTTCCCGAAGCAGTCGGTAAAACAACTACACCGCGTCTTTGGGCTTGTTTCCAAGCAAGTAAGGCTTCTTGTTGATGGGGATAGGGTTCTCGTTCAAAACTGGAGATTAACTCTAAGGGGAAAAATTCTTTAGCTTGGTCAATAAATTCGATTTTTTCAGCTTGTAGGATTTCGATTAGACTACGATAATTAATGCCACGTATGCGATATTTTTCGATGCGATCGTCCCATTCGGCTAAATCTAACCACGCTTTCGCCTTGGGTGGTGGATGTAAAATTAAGGTGCCTCGATCGTATTTTAGAGTGGGAAGTCGCGCCATAAGTGAGTGTATGTGCAGCCACGAACAAACTGATCATAATAGATCTTAAACACTCTAATGATCTTTGTCTTAACAAAAGGCTTTATCAATTTAGGACTCGATGAGGTTGCTTGTAGATAAAATTCCTCCCCTGACTCAAGGAGAAGAATATGAATAAGGAGAGTTGTTGAAAAAATTTAATTATTGATCCGACTCAGGAAGGCTTTAAGACGATCGCTTTTAGGATTATTAAAGATTACTTTTGGATCTCCTTCTTCTTCAATTACACCTTGATTAAAAAAGAAAACACGGTTAGCGACTTCTTCGGCAAACTGCATTTCATGGGTAACAACAACCATCGTCATCCCTGCTTCTGCCATTTTTCGCATTACTTCTAGAACTTCACCAACCAATTCGGGATCAAGTGCGCTAGTCGGTTCATCAAAGAGTATCACTTCAGGTTTCATGCAGAGACTACGAGCGATCGCTACTCGTTGTTTTTGTCCCCCTGAAAGTTGATCTGGATAAAAATCGGCTTTCGCGGCTAAACCTACTTTATCTAAATAGTAAAATGCTCGCTCTTTGGATTCTGCTACGGGATGTTTCAAAACTTTACAAGGAGCTAACATTAAATTTTCGAGTACAGTCAAATGGGGAAATAAATTGAAGTGCTGAAACACCATATTGACTTTACTACGCATTTTTCGTAAAGCCGATTGACTAACTTTAGGGGAAGACATATCCATCCCCATCACTTCTAGCTGTCCACTGGTGAGCGTTTCTAAACGATTTAAGCACCGAATAAAAGTTGTTTTGCCACATC
Organism: Chroococcus sp. FPU101; assembly: GCF_017312365.1. Lineage (GTDB taxonomy): Bacteria > Cyanobacteriota > Cyanobacteriia > Cyanobacteriales > Microcystaceae > Chroococcus. Next base: position 158,955 of record NZ_BLJI01000008.1, on the reverse strand, counting down.
CAGAAGGGCCAATCACTGAAACGACATCACCCTTATGAATTTGACTCGTCACTCCTTTTAAAACTTCTAAAGAACCAAAACTTTTGCGTAAATTATTACAGGAGATAACGGCTGTCGAATCTGACATAACTCTTTGAAGGAAAGCTGATTAATCTTTGTTGTTTTAAATTATCGTAGTTTTTTCAGGCTTATTGTATGTGATGTTACATTTTGCAACAAGGTTTAGGATTGATACTAACGATGGCATCATATATTTTAAACTTTCAACCGATACGCTTCATTTTAGGCGGAGGAAACTCTAAAAATGTTAATATTTAGGCGTTTTAAAAAAAGACGGATATTAGCATTGGGAATGATTGGCTTAATTTTAGCTTTTCTCCTCAGTGCAATTCCAGCGATTTCACAAGAAGGTAAACCTTTAAGAATTGGGACAGAACCCACTTTCCCTCCGTTTGAAATGCAGGATAAAGCGACGGGAAAACTCACAGGATTTGATGTTGAGTTATTAGAAGCGATTGGAGAAGAATTAAAAAGACCGATTGAATGGGTGAGTTTGCCGTTTGATGGTTTGATTCCAGCCTTGCAATCGGGTAGTATTGATGCAGCCGTATCAGGGATGACGATTACACCCGAACGCGCACAGACTCTAAGCTTTTCCCGTCCTTATTTTAAAGCAGGATTAGCGATCGCTGTCCAAGACAATAACGATAGCATCAAAAGTCTGGATGATTTAAAAGGAAAAAGAATCGCCGTTCAAATTGGGACAACAGGTGCAACTACAGCCACCGCTATTGAAGGGGCCAAAGTTTCTCAGTTTGATTCGGCGGCATTAGCTTTACAGGAACTTCTTAACGGAAAAGTCGATGCTGTAGTTAATGATGCTGCTGTCACCTTGTATGCTGTTAAAGAAGCAGGATTAGCAGGAATTAAGGTAGTAGGAGAGCAAATTACAGAAGAATATTATGGAATTGCTTTACCTAAGAATTCGCCGCTAGTTGACGACATCAATAATGCTTTAACGACACTGTTAGAAAACGGCAAATATGAAGCAATTTTTCAAAGATGGTTTTCTGGAAAAGTTCCAACTATACCCCCAGTTGCACCCGCTTTACAAGGAGCAACAAAATCGGGTTTTGATTGGGGTGATACGTTCCGTAGACTGATTTTCTACGGGGTTCCTTGGACTTTATTACTCACATCTCTATCGTTCTTGTTTGGTTTACTGGGTGGAACAGGGGTTGCACTTGCGCTGATTTCTCCCTACAAATGGCTGAGAACGATTTGTAGAATTTATGTCGATTTTTTCCGAGGCACTCCGATGCTAGTGCAGTTATTTATTATCTATTTTGGATTACCTGCACTGTTTAAAGGAATTGGACTTGATTTTAGTTTAGATCGACTTCCTGCGGCGATTATTGCCCTAAGTTTAAACGTTGCTGCATACTTAGCTGAAATTATGCGCGGTGGGATTGAATCGATTGATAAAGGACAGTGGGAAGCTTGTCAATCTTTGGGGATGAATCATGCTGAAACGATGAAAGAGGTGATTTTTCCTCAAGCATTTCGTCGGATGTTACCCCCATTAGGGAATGAATTTATTACCCTGATTAAAGATACCAGTTTAGCGGCGGTTATTGGTTTTGAAGAGTTATTTCGTCAAGGACAATTAGGTGTAGCAACTACTTATAAAGCGTTTCAAATTTATATTGCAGTTGCGCTCGTTTATCTGGTTCTAACAACCTTATCATCTTATTTCTTTAAGTGGTTAGAAAAACGGATGGATCCTCTCAAACAAGCGGAAGCCAGAGCGAAAAAAGCGGCTTATGCGGCTAGTAACGATCGCGTCACCGTTGGTAGTAAATAATAACATGAAGTAGAGGCGCGGGTTAATCGCGTCTTTATTTTTCTAAAATTAAAGTCACTGGGCCATCATTTTCGATACTCACTTGCATCATCGCCCCAAATTGACCCGTTTCTATCTTTAAACCACTGGTTTTTAATTTTTCAACAAACTGATTATAAAGTGTTTCAGCTTTTGTCGGGGGTGCCGAATCACTAAATGATGGACGACGACCTTTACGACAGTCTCCATACAGTGTAAATTGACTAATGACTAATATTTCGCCTTGAATTTCTTGTACTGATTTTTCCCATTTTTCGCCGTCGGTTTCGCTTTTAAATAATCGGAGTTCTAAACATTTTCGCGCCATCCAATCTAATTCTACTTCTGTATCTGTCGCTGCAATTCCGACTAATAAATTTAATCCTTGACCAATTTTGCCAATAATTTGCTCATTCACTTTCACCTGTGAAGAGATAACCCGTTGAATCACGACTCGCATAAAGTATATATAATTTTAAAAACTAGAACAATGGTATTATTTATCTCATTATGGTACAGTTTGACCCCAGCTTACGACTTCCTACCAGTGACGAACTTTTAGACTCGGACGATTTACCAGTGGACAACGAATTACAAACCCTAGTCCCTAATTTTCTGCGTTTTATCCTTAGTTTTATCTGGTCAACTCGTTTAGACTGGTTTTTTGGGGTTAATATGGGAGATCAACATGAACCGTTTGAAATGTATTGTTTGGTTGATGGAATTTATCAAAGGCGCATCGGTGAACCGTTTTGGATGCCTGAAGTTGGTTTAGGAATTGGACGGGCGTGGGGAGTACACGATCGCGTAGAACGTGAATGGCTATACTGGTATGATGAGCATGGAAGGCGTTATTTATCCCCCGAAGAACAAGCTTTAGTAGCACAAAACCGTAGCCAACAATTAGAAGAAATATTGCGCTCCCTTGGTGTAGATCCAGATACAATATAAGGGTGGTTTGAGCCACCCCTAAATTAGATTTATTTGCCAAAACCTTTACCACGAGTGGTAGAAGGCATACAGAGACAATGATTGATCTGTTCTTTGAGTTTTTCGTGATCTAAATTTTGTCCAATTAAAACCAGTTGATTTTTAGGTTGATCTTTCCATTCGTCATCCTCAATTGTAAACCGTTTTCCACTTAGATGAAAAATATGGCGTTTGGGACTTTCATCAAACCAAAGAATACCTTTAGCGCGGAAAACATTCTCTGGTAATTGGTTATCGAGAAAATATTGAAATTTGCGAATGGAAAAAGGTTGATCACTAGCAATAGAAATCGAAGTAAAACCATCATTTTCTAAGTGATCTGAATGATGATGATGGTGATCATGATCGTGATGATGATCATGATGTTCATGGTTACAATGTTCATCATGTACATGATCATGCTCGTGATCGTGATGATCTTCTACTTGCTCGAAATATTGATCCGACTCAAATAAACCAACACTTAAAATCAACGGTAAGGGAACTTGTGATTTTGTTGTACGAAGAATTCTTGAATCATTTTTTAGATCTCTAATTCTGACTTCTAAAGCATCAACATCAGCCTCATCGACTAGATCGGTTTTATTTAAAATAATAATATCACCGTAGGCAATTTGACTTTGTGCTGCTTGTGAGTTAAACAAATCTAAACTAAAATTAGCGCAATCAACTAGAGTAACGATCGAATCTAGACGAGTCATATCGCGTAATTCTGTGCCTAAAAAAGTCAGTGCAACAGGTAAAGGATCTGCTAAACCCGTAGTTTCAACGACTAGATAATCAATTTTTTCAGGACGTTCTAAAACTTTATAAACCGCTTGCACGAGATCTTCATTAATTGTACAGCAGATACATCCGTTGTTGAGTTCCACCATTGTTTCATCAGTCGCTACAATTAATTCATTATCAATTCCAATTTCACCAAATTCATTGACTAAAACGGCTGTCTTTAAACCTTGTTGATTCGTCAGAATATAATTGAGTAAGGTTGTCTTACCACTGCCAAGGAAACCAGTAATAATCGTTACGGGTAAACCTAGCTTCGGGGTATCCATTGCTTCAGAGGATGTGACTTGCGTTTCAACGGGTTGCATAGTATTTTGTCTCAGAATCAAAAAATATTAAGGTCAAAGTAAGGGCTAGACTTATATCGTCTCTTCTTTATTATTGCTGATCCGCTAGTTGAGAAGCATTATTCTTGTATATCTTGATCTATATTAAGCTACCTACGTTCTATGTCAGGGCTTCGATCTGTTCAACACGAATGATTGAAAAAACACTCAATTTCAACGAACATAACAAATTGTAAAGAAAAAAAATATTATCTTAAGATTTACGCTATGTTTAACATCCCTTCTGTAGACTCTAAAGTTAAGCGGTGTAACTGAAAAATTACAGTAATCAACTAAACGAAGCTATAACTTGTTTGAATATGGTTTTTTAACCGATTTACTGGTCACTATCTCACCTTATTCCGTTTTTGGCTCTCATGTCTAACCCTCTTTTAAAGATTTCTGCATCGGATTCTCTCCTTCTTTGGCTACAACAAGAACACGTTAGTCTTGCTTTTACCACCTATCAAACTAATCGTCTTTTTTTGATTGGGATAACTAATGAGGGAAAAATTGCGGCCCATGAACGGTTATTCGATAAACCAATGGGACTCTACGCAGTCGATGAGCAGATTTACCTAAGTACGCGCTATCAAATTTGGCGTTTGGATAATCACTTGAGTGCGGGCGAGATGTGGGGAAATTGCGCCCTCGCTTCGCGAGATCTGCAAGCGGATCGTCTTTATGTTCCAAGAACTGCTTACACGACAGGGGATCTCAATGTTCATGATGTGGTGTTAGACAATTTACATAATGTTATTTTTGTCAATACTGATTTTAGTTGTTTAGCCACTCTCAGTCCTGATTATAGTTTTGTTCCGATTTGGCAACCGTCCTTTATTTCAAAACTCGTTGCTGAAGACCGTTGTCATCTTAATGGGTTAGCGATGAAGGAGGGAAAACCCGCTTATGTAACGGCTTGCAGTACTACTGATACGGCGGCGGGATGGCGAAATCATCGCAAAGATGGCGGTGTGGTGATTGATGTATCGAGTAATGAGATTATGATCAGAGGTTTATCGATGCCTCATTCTCCCCGTTATTATCAGGGAAAATTATGGTTACTCAATTCTGGTACAGGTGAACTGGGATACATTGAGGGTGAGAAATTTGTCCCAATTGCTTTTTGTCCAGGGTTTCTGAGGGGTTTGGCATTTTGGGGGGATGTGGCAATAGTCGGTTTATCGAAACTCAGGGCGCGTACTTTTACTGGATTGGTTTTAGAAGAAAGATTAGCCAAAGATGGAAAAAGCCCTCAATGTGGACTGATGGTGATCTCGCTTTCCACAGGAGAAGTACTCCACTGGTTACACCTCGATGGCATTGTTGAAGAATTATTTGATGTGGCGGTTTTGTCGAATGTTCGTCGTCCGCAAGCAGTAGGATTACAAAATGATGAGATACAACGTTTGGTTACTTTTCCCAGTTCGGGGGGGATTGTTATTACTAAACCCACAGCCCAAAGTCCAAGTTTAGGTCAGCCAGCACCCGTTGCGGGACTACCAAAACCTCACCCTAACCCTCTCCTGCAAAGAGAAGGAACAATAAAGGATCAGATTAAATATCAGCGTGTTTATCACCTAAATCCTAGTAATTTACTGCCCTACGATGATTTAACATTTCCCCGTCTAAGCCAACGTTGGACAAATATACCACAAAGAGGGGAACTGATTGGAATTTCGGGATCAGTAGCAGGGAAAATAATTGGTTTTGCGATCGCAGAAATCTTGACCAATGGAATAGCAGAACTGATCTCGCTGCTGGTGTTGCCTTCCTATCAAGGACTTGGTATCGGCACACGTTTAGTTCATGCCCTAGAAATCGAACTGGTAAAGAATGAATGTCATATAATACAAATCATTTATCAAATCAGCGATCTAACCAGTATTGCTCTAGACCCATTATTACAGAAATTGAATTGGCAACTTAAACCACTTAATGAAACTGTGCAAACAGCGTTCAAATTGTTAAACATTTAAACCATTTGGTTATCGCAAATTCTAGACACAGCTTAGAATTAGCTTAAAGCGTTGCTCAAAGGCCGCAAATCTTAAAAATTGTTAAAAAACCAAAATCTTACACTAAAAATGACGTTAAATCTAACATTGCTCCTGTAAACTCATGATTGGGGTGTCTTAATCAAAATTTAGAGAATCTACCAAACCAATTTGTAACTGATTGGCTTAAACAGAATATTTTTCCTTCCCGCAAAATGCCACTAAGAAAAAATTATGACTAATCCTAACTTTTTAAATCCCATCACCAACTCCTTTGGATTAATCGGTGTGGAATTGTATGCCACACCCACCTTAGTTGACCTCGACAGCGATGGTGACCTCGATGCAATCGTTGGGAATCGAAATGGCAATACTTTTTACTACCGAAACATAGGAAATGCCCGTAATCCGATTTTTGCCCCTCCACTGACCAACCCTTTTGGACTCACAGATGTGGGAATATCTGCCGCGCCGACCTTTGCCGACCTCGACAGCGATGGCGACCTTGATGCGTTCGTCGGAAATAGTGATGGTAATACTTTTTACTACAGAAACACAGGAAATGCCCGCAATCCGATTTTTGCCCCTCCAGTGACCAATTCCTTCGGACTCACAGATGTGGGAATATCTGCCGCGCCGACCTTTGCCGACCTCGACAGCGATGGCGACCTCGATGCAATCGTCGGGAATCGAGATGGCAATACTTTTTACTACAGAAATCTAGGAACCCGCATTAATCCGATTTATGCCCCTCCACTGACCAACCCTTTTGGACTCACAGATGTGGGAGCATCTGCCACGCCGACCTTTGCCGACCTCGACAGTGATGGTGACCTTGATGCAATCGTTGGGAATAGTGATGGCAATACTTTTTACTACAGAAATACAGGAACTCCCATTGATCCCCGTTTTGCCACTCCAGTGACTAATCCCTTCGGACTCACAGATGTGGGAGGATCTGCCACGCCAACCTTTGCCGACCTTGACAGCGATGGCGACCTTGATGCAATCGTTGGGAATAGTAACGGCAATACGCTGTACTACCAGAATCAGCCCGCCCCGCCTCCAGCAATTAATTTCGTGGCTCCCGTTTCTAACCCCTTCGGACTAACAGATATCGGTTTTTTTGCTTTCCCAAACTTTGTCGATATTGATGGTGATAGCGATTTGGATGCGATCATCTTTTCTCTGACTCAAATTCCAAGTACTACGGACTTTCAATTTAGAGGAAAAGTTCAAATCTACCGAAATACGGGAACAGCGATCGCGCCAATCTTTACCCCAGAAGCTAATAACTTCGGACTGCCGACGGTGACGACTAGTTTGGCGTTTCTATCTTTTACTGATATTGATGCAGATGGAGACGTGGATGCTTTATTCCATAGATTTGATACTGCGGAAACTCTCAGGTTCTACAAAAATGTAGGAACAGCTACAAATCCCTCCTTCTCCCTACAGACCAGCACCTCTGGGCTACCTGCGACCGATGTCTTCTATTCTGCGCTCGTTTTTGCTGATATCGATGGAGATGGAGACGAAGATTTTTTTGGTGTTGATAATCCAGGCAATGTTCAGTTTTATCGCAATACGGGAACGGCGACGACTGCCTCCTTCACATTTGAAGCTACTAACCCCTTCGGACTGCCAAATGTGGGTAATTCTAGTTCACTAACCTTGAACGATATCGATGGGGATGGAGACTTAGATGCTTTTTCTGGTGACTATTATGGCAATACCAATTTTTTCCGCAATACTGGAACGGTCAGATCTCCCTCTTTCACTTTTGAAGCTACTAACCCCTTCGGCATAGAAGATGTGGGGCGTGCTGCCTCAACCACCTTTGCTGATATCGACTTAGATGGGGACTTGGATACTTTTATCGGTAAAAATACAGGCCAAACCGTGTTCCAGCGTGCCAATCGCGCTCCATTGGTGGGTGCGCCCCTGACTGCCACTGCTATCGAGGATACTGGATCTTTTAACCTCGATTTACTAACGGGTACCAGTGATTTAGATCGACGAGAGACACTCAGTATTTCAGGATTAACGGCAACTGGCAATACTTCTGGCATTACCGTCAATGGAAATCGCTTAAATATCGACCCCAGAGATTATGATAGCGTGAATGCGGGTCAGAACTCTGTCATCACCTACACTTATAATGTGATTGACTCCAATGGTGGCAGTACTTCCCAAACCGCTACGATTACGATTACAGGAATCAACGATCCAGCAAATATTATAGGAAATGTCAATGCGTCGGTTACAGAAGATTCCAGCAATCTTAACCTCACAGCGACAGGAAATCTTACTGTCAACGATGTTGATACTGGAGAAAATCAATTTAATACAACTGTAACCAGTTCAGTAGGAAACTTAGGCAGTCTGAGTATTACTCCCACAGGAACCTATACTTATACCGTTGCTAATAGTGCGGTACAGTATTTAAGAACGGGTCAAACCAAAACTGAGACTTTTACCGTCAGAAGTGTTGATGGAACCGCCACTAGAAATATTACAATTACCATCAATGGTGTAAACGATGCAGCAATTATTACAGGAAATGTCAATGCGTCGGTCACAGAAGATGCCAGCAATCCCAATCTCACAGCGACAGGAAATCTTACCGTTAACGATGTTGATGCAAATCAAAACCAATTTAGTACAACTGTAACCAGTTCAGCATCAAACTTAGGCAGTCTCAGTATTACTCCCACAGGAAACTATAATTACACCGTTGCGAATAGTGCAGTACAGTATTTAGGAACGGCTCAAACCAAAACCGAAACCTTTACAATATCAAGTATTGATGGAACTGCTCAAAACATCACAATTACCATTAATGGTGTAAACGATACTGCAACCATCACAGGCACTTCCACCGCATCCGTTACCGAAGATGCTTTTACCCCTAACTTAACAGCTACAGGAAATCTTACCGTTAACGATGTTGATGCAAATCAAAACCAATTTAGTACAACTGTAACCAGTTCACCATCAAACTTAGGCAGTTTGAGTATTACTCCCACAGGAAACTATAATTACATCGTTGCGAATAGTGCAGTACAGTATTTAGGAACGGCTCAAACCAAAACCGAAACCTTTACAATATCAAGTATTGATGGAACTGCTCAAAACATCACAATTACCATTAATGGTGTAAACGATACTGCAACCATCACAGGCACTTCCATCGCATCCGTTACTGAAGATGATAGTAATCCAGATTTAACCGCAACGGCTACACTCACAGTAAATGATGTCGATACTGGAGAAAACCAATTTAGTACAACTGTAACCAGTTCAGCATCAAACTTAGGCAGTTTGAGTATTACACCCACAGGAAACTATAATTACATCGTTGCGAATAGTGCTGTACAATACCTCAATACTGGAGAAAGCAAAACCGAAACCTTTACCGTATCAAGTATTGATGGAACCGCCACACAAACAATTACCATTACGATTAATGGTTTAGATGATAACTCAGCACCTGAAGCTAATGATGATACAGTAACTACCGAAGAAAATACCCCACTATATATCAGTGCTACCACACTTTTAGCCAACGATCGCGACCCTGATAATGATACTTTAATCATCGTGAGTGTCAGTAACTTTAGCAACGGTACAGCCATCCTCAACAATAGCGGCACACCTCTTTATTATGAAGATGACTTCATCACCTTTACACCCAATAACAGTTTTATAGGTAACGCCAGTTTTGATTACACCCTCAGCGATGGCACCTTCAACGATACTGCAACCGTCAATGTATCAGTAACAGCCGTTACGGGATTAGTTAAAATCGGCACATCCAATAACGACACCCTATTTGGTGCATTAGGAAACGACTTCATTAAAGGACTTAACAAAAATGACCTCTTGAATGGGCTTGCAGGAAACGATACACTGATTGGCGACCTCGAAGATAGTACCGTTTATGATTCAGCCATACAGATTCGTTTAAAGCGCGATTCTCTATTTACCCAAGCCCTTATCGATGGTGTAGTTGTGGGAGATGCCAGACAAACACAAAATGGCGGCGGTGTCAATACCATTAATACCAATGGTGTCGATAATCCTAATACCACCGTTAACGAAGATGGTACGATCGTTAATGATTTAAACCCCATTCAACTGACGACGACTGGCACGAATAAATTCTTCGTCGATCAAGGAGAAGCGATCGGCATTATTGGTAGTACAGATGGCAATACAGAACTGAGAAAACGGATTAATGATTCAGAAGTATTGCAAGCCACTTTACAGTATAATTTACCGACTCAAGGTCTATATGCGGCTCTTGCTGCGGTGATTGATTTAGACCGCGTAACTCTCGCCACTTCGGAATCTGAAGTACAAATCAGTGCTTTTAATGGTACTACGCCCGTTGGCACGAAAACCTATGACATTGATACTAATGGTGTTTTTACCGCTAGTTTTAATGAAGCGTTATTTACCCGCTTAGACATAAGTGCGATTAATGGAGCTAATTTTGCTCTCCGTAGTATCGATTTTAGTGCAGTCTTAGGTGGTAATGATACGCTAAATGGCGGAAATGGTAATGATATATTAGTGGGTGAATATGGTTCAGATATCCTTAATGGTGGTTTGAATGATGATACACTCACAGGTAATAGTGGTTCTGATACCTTTGTTCTAGCTAGTGGTGAAGGAACAGATACGATTACGGATTTTGTTTCTGGAATTGATAAAATCGGTTTAGCAGGTGGATTGACGTTTGGTGATTTGTTCTTCAGTGGTAATTCGATCCAAAGAAGTAGCGAAACTTTAGCTAACTTAACTGGGGTAAATACAACCACTTTGACAGCGACTGATTTTGTTACTATTTCTTAAGACAAAGAATAGGGTAAGGGAATATCATTGATATCCTTTACCCAATTAAACACGTTTTTTTCAAATCAAAATGAATCAAGGTTGGGTGTACCGAAATCAAATCAAACACACTGAAGTAGGATTAACTTTATTAGATTACTATATTCAACACTATCATCACTCCACAAAGGAAGAATGGCGAGAAAGAATCTTATCTGGACAAATTTTAATCAATAATCAACCCGCAACACCAGACACACTCCTACAAAAGGGACAAAATTTAACCTATCATCGTCCACCTTGGCAAGAACCTGAGGTACCTTTGTCATTTGCCATATTATACGAAGATGCAGACTTACTGATTATAGACAAGCCATCAGGTTTACCTGTATTACCCGGTGGAGGATTTTTAGAACATACTCTACTCTCGAAGGTGCAACAACAGTATCCTTTAAACACTCCCTATCCAATACATCGTTTAGGTAGAGGCACATCTGGACTAATGTTATTAGCCAAAACATCTCAAGCTAGAGCTAGTTTAAGTCAACAAATGCGTGATCGTCAAATCACTAAAATCTATCGTGCTTTAGTCGGAAAAAGTGATTTACCTAATCAGTTTACGATTACTCAACCTATTGGAAAAATACCTCATTCAATTCTAGGTTATATTTATGGTGCCACACCTGATGGTTTCTCGGCTCATAGTGAGTGTCTGGTGATACAAAGAACTGCTCAAACAACTCTTGTAGAAGTAACTATTTTAACAGGAAGACCGCACCAAATTCGGATTCATTTAGCAACTGTTGGCTATCCTTTACTTGGAGATCCTCTTTATGATATCGGTGGTAAACCTAAGATGATTACAGCAGAAAAATTAGCCGTTCCTAGTGATTGCGGTTATCATCTCCATGCTTATCATTTGTCCTTTTTTCATCCTAAGACAAGAGAGTTAATCAGTGTGTTTTCTCCACCACCTGAAAAGCTTAAAGAATAGCGACCAGTTCTTTGAAAATACTACTATTATATTAAATCTTAACTAAGGGTTCAGTATAAGCGGCAAAACCAGCATTAGTTAATGATTGAACAACAGTCGATTCATTTTGTACCCAATAATTTTCACCAAAACGAACAAATTGACGATCATTACCATTGCCAATAATTGCCACGACTGGAACTTTACCTTTATTTTTATCACCTATATTTTCTTGAATAATACTTTTAAGATGAGTTTGAATTGAAGTATTAGTAGCATCATGAATTGTTAATTGAACCATGACTAATTTAGCTTTTTCAGTTAATTCAACATCTTCAATAATTAATTGTACTTTATCTTCGCGGCGATCAACTTTTCCCCAAACAATTAACTGTCTATCTTCTGCTAAGAGATCTTGAATTCTTTCATAAGTATCTGAAAAAACAACCGCTTCACTTTGCCCTGAAGCATCTTCTAACGTTAAAAAAGCCATGGGTTTACCCTGTTTGGTCGTAATTCTTTTAATGGCTGTAATCAAAACAATAGCACTTACTTTTTTACGGGTTTTTGCTTCAGTTAAATTACTTAAATTAATCGGAGAAAGAAATGTAGCTGAGTTTTGCATCGTTTTAAGTGGATGTTCAGAAATATAAAATCCTAGTCGATCTTTTTCTAATCTAAGCTTTTCTTGTAGAGAAAAATCGGCTACGGTTGGTGCGCTTGGGGCTTGCTCAAATTCATTTTCTTGTGACGACTCATTGATTAAATTGCTTCCCAATAAATCTAATAAATTCATTTGTCCTGTCGCTTTTTCTTTAGCTCTTTTTTGTACCCAAGGAATAATTAATTCTACATCATGTATTAATTGATTACGGTTGGAATTAATTTGGTCAAAAGCACCACACAAAATTAATGTTTCTAAAGCTTTTCGGTTAACTACTCTTAGATCAACTTTTGCACAAAAATCCGCTAATGACTCAAATGGTTTTTCGGTTGATTCTCTTGCTTTTAAAATCGCATCTATCGCTCCTTCTCCTAAATTTCTAACAGCCGATAAACCAAAAAGAATGTTCTCTTTAATCGGTGTAAAATGTTTTTGAGAACGATTAATGTCAGGTGGCTCTACTGTAATTCCCATTTTCTGACAATTTTCTCGATATTTTTCCACCTTATCTTTATCATCACTACTTGCTGTTAGCAAAGCAGTCATATATTCGACTGGATAATTAGCTTTAAGATAAGCAGTTTGATAAGTAACGTATGCGTAAGCCGTTGAATGAGATTTATTAAAACAATTTGAAGCGATTAAGCCATTATTTAAAATAAAATTATGATCTTTTTCTAGACCAATATCATAAACGCTTTGTTTTCCGATTGATTGACGACTGATAATCTTAACCATAATCTGATTGAGGCGTTAAACTTGAAAAGATGGAGTTAATCGATATAATTAACTATAGCAAATAAATGCTCAGATTAGACAATTTTAAAAGATGCCAGAACACTTGCCAAAAGTCGTATTTTGTGATTTTGATGGAACAATTACTGCAATTGAAACTTTTGCAGGAATGCTGAAAGAATTCGCCCCCGAATTATCAGCCGAACTGATGCCGAAAATGTATCGTCGTCAAATAACTTTAAGAGCAGGTGTACGGCAGATTCTAGAATCAATTCCCTCAACTTGTTATAGTGATATTTTAGCCTATGCTCAAGACAAGCCGATTCGTTCGGGTTTGGCTGAATTTATGGATTTTTTAGAAGTTCAGAAAGTTCCTTTTGTAGTAGTTTCAGGAGGACTACGGGAGATGGTAGAAACTGTTTTAAAGCGTGAGGGTTTGCTTAAAAAAGTCTTTGCTATCTTTGCCGTCGATCTTAATATAAATTATCCTAATCTAAAAGTTTGTTCAGATTTTGAAGATCAAGCCGAATTGGTTGCTAAGGTGAAAGTTATGGCACAATATTCAGTAGATGAATCGATAGCGATCGGAGATTCTTTAACCGATATTAATATGGCTAGTGCGGCTAATCTGGTTTTTGCACGTGATCGTTTAATCGATTATATGGAAGCTGAACATAAACCCTATATTCCCTGGAACGATTTTACAGATATTCAAAATTATTTATCTAAATATTGGCATAATGAATAATGATCCTCGTTTTCAATTAATGACATCTGCTAGTCAATTCTATCAACAAGGTTGGATGGTTGGCACAGCAGGAAATCTATCCGCCAAACTTCCTGATCAAAGTTTTTGGATAACAGCAAGTGGCAAAAGTAAAGGCAATCTTCAAATCGATGATTTTGTTAGGATGAATCTAAAAGGTGAAATGATAGAATCTCCTAATCCTAACAATCGTCCTTCTGCTGAAACCAGTATTCATCAGGCTATTTATTCTCTTTTCAGTAATGCAAATGCTTGTTATCATGTTCATTCAGTAGAAGCAAATTTAATGACTCCTTTTATTGAAGGTGATTATTTACCCTTACCACCGATAGAAATGGTTAAAGGTTTAGGAATATGGGAAGAAAATCCAAAAGTGATGATGCCCGTTTTTAAAAATTATCTCAATGTTCCTCAAATTGCACAAGAAATTACTCAGCGTTTTCAGGATCAATTACCTGATATTCCTGCTTTACTGATTCTTGAACATGGCGTAACCGTTTGGGGAGATTCTCAAGAGAAAGTTAAAAATCAAGTAGAAATCGCTGAATATATTTTTCGCTATATTTTGGCTTCTCGTCAATTACAATAATCTGAGATCATCGCCTAACAAAGCTAGCCATATTTTTAGGTTTTCATAGCATGATAACTAAGCAAACTAGGATAAGGTGGCTTATGCTTCACAATAAGCCTCGATAACGAATAAAAACCAAAATAATCGCCCAAGAACCCAAAGCAACCTTTAAGGCAACCAAAAAGTTAAATAGCGGAATCATTCCACCACTTAACAAAGTTCCTAACTCTCCATGGGGTAATTCATATCCAGCTAAAGTAATCACCGATAGCAGAATAAAAACTAAAACAGAAACTTTCTCCCAAGTAGCAGCGTGCCAACGTCGATAGATCCCTTGCATCGATTCCGAATTAGAAGTAATGGCAATCAAACCGATCGCAGTCCCCCCCGCTACTCCAGCAGCAAAACCACCACCTGGACTAAGATGCCCTCTAATGCCCAACTCAAGACTAACCAAGGCAGTAATCGTAGCTCCTAAACGAGCTAAAATAATTGAGGGTTGGTCGGTAAACTGATAAATCTTGTGAATTGGCTTTTCATTGGCTAAGAGAAAAGTCGCTCCCATGATAGCAATCGTAAAAACAACCACCTCAAAGATTGTGTCATAAAGACGATTTCGGAAAATAATACCTGATACTGCATTCGGTACACCACTATCTTGAACAATTGACTCAACAATAGCAAGATCCGATACGTCTGGTAGTCGATGGGACATCAATAAAACCTTTAAGTAAAAGGCGATCGCTGCTAAAACATAAAGCCATTTCATCCTTATTTCTCCTTTGAATCCGAAACAGTTACATAAGTCAAAATGCTTTCTGAATGAGAAAGTTCACTGTGTAGAATGTCATAAATCCTTTGAATACGGGTTTGAGTTTGATAGGATGACTGTTCTTTGTTAGCCAATTCCCGCAAAGTACAGATGGCATGAACATCTTTATCTCTTAACCCCTGCTCTAAATCTTGAGAATTGCTATAAGGTACCAGTTCAAGACGCAAATAGCGTTTCCCTAAAATTGTGCGTAACTCACTGATTAATTGTCCAAGTCCAGACGACTCATCTTGAATCACTCCCAAACGTAACACTAGAGAAGAACGCACCGCCACCGCATAAAGCATAATCGCCAACATTGTCCCCACCAAAGCTTCTGTTAACGCCACATCTGCCGCCCCTAACAGCGCATCAACTAAAGCCGCTATCGCCCCTAGTACGCCACGAATCACCAGAGCATGGTAGGGATTGACCTGAAGAACCAGCAAAAAAGCGACCAACGGTAGTAGAGCAACGATTAGCAGAAGATCGAGATTATTCATCATCACCTCCACCACTGGAGCAATAGGCTAAAACATACCCTAACATGGTATTCCAGATGGCTAGACTAATAATCGCCAAAAGCAATAACGGCCATTCACGCGGAATTTTTAGCAGCAATCCAACGATGATACTCATTGAACCAAGAGTATCCGCCACCGAAAGACCATGCAGCTTAAATAAGACTGAGCGATGATCAACCAGTGTCAGAGTCCCCCAGAACCAGAAAAAAATTCCTACTCCAAGACAGATATAACTTAATAGCTCAATCATCAGTTTTTGCTCTCCATACGTTTTAGAATATGTGCTAACAGCATCAAGGCAGCATTCCCCACACTGAGGATGATCACCGCCACTACACCAATCATCCAATCATCCCGCAAGACCGAGAGAACGAGGATCATGATTGATGTTTTGGTCGAGATACTGCCAAAAGCTAACATCTTCTGCCAGATCTGCTCATCCCGCCACACTACATAAATCGGGATTAAGAGGGTAAAAATCATTGCAATTAAAACGAGGTTCATGACTGTTTACCCCGTCGCACTCTGTGAACTTCATACCAACCATCTTGGTGATATTTCAAAACAATTGTCTTGGGGGTGAAAGTGATCAGGAAAATATCAAGGAAAATTAAACCAAGCGATCGTCCTGATTGAACCTTCTCCCATGTCACATCTTCTCGATGATGAGGATGTAAAATCATTTCGATTGCTTCAAAATAGGCTTGAGGAATGGCTAAAATGATTTTTCCTAGAGTCTTGAGCCAATCCTTTAATTTTTCTCTAGAGGGATAGGGATATGGTAGCAAAACAGCGATCGCTACGCCAATCAGAATATTAGCAATACTGAGATCCGACGTGAGTAAAAACCAGATGGTTAAGCGTAAGATAAGATGTAAAATCATGTCCACACCATCCACAACAACACAATTAAGATAAGACTCATTACACCGATTAGATGCTCGAATTGCTCCAAAAAACGGGGTAAATAGATGACTAAACGTTGAAAAACTAGAAAATAGGCTAACCAGCCAATCGCGATCGTAATTAGAGGTTTGACGGTATTTGCTAAACTATAAGCCTCATAGTAGACCCCATTAGCAGCAATCAAGCCACCCAACAACAGAATTACCCCTAACCAAAAACCAGAATGTAGTTTTTTTTCTTCTCCTCCTGGGGGTAAAAAGATCAACTTCGCAAAAGAAATCGCCGTCCCAACAGCAGCAAGATTCATCCCAATAACCTGCCAAGGTAGAAGGTTTTTCATCGTCAATACCTTTGCTCCAAAACCCGCTAATAGGGGAAAGCCAGAAATTGAAAAACTTGCTATCACTAAAGCCAGCCATAGTTTAGAATCAATGGGAATCTGTTTCAATTCCTTTAGATTGCGACTCGGTAAGACTCCAGCAATTAAAAAGAGAGCCGCTTTTACCAGTCCGTGAGTCAGGGCATAAAATCCCCCCACTTCAGGAGCCGCAAGGATAAAACCTAACTGGGAAACTGTGTGAAAAGCTAACATTCGCTTACTATCTTTTTCAAAAACGGCATAAAACACACCCAGTAAAGCTGTTCCCACGCCAAAGATCCGTATAATCGGATCGACTTCTGGGTAAATCAAAGCGCAACGAACCATAGGAAAAACAGCCGCTTTGACCACTACACCCGACATTAAAGCTGAAACGGGACTCTCTGATTCAGAGTGGGTCAAAGGTAGCCATAACCCTGAGACAAAAATACCTGCTTTGGTCAAAAGACCGAGTAAGATGAGAGCGAGAGCTTCAGGAGCAGCATCTTTTAAACCCGAAAAATGAAAGGAATAATGCTTCTCATAGACTAGGGCGACACCAACGAGATAAAAAAGCATTACTGTATTGCTGACAAAAAGATAGCGTAAGCCAACCCAAATTGAGCGTTCTGTCCGAGGATAGGCAATCAATAGAAATGCAGCAATACTGAGAACTTCTAAGGCTACATATAAACTGATAAAGTCTGCACAGACAAAGGTCGCATTAACGCTGCCGTGTAAAATAATGGTTTGGGCATAAAAAAAAGCTGTTTTAGCAGTTGGCCAGCAGTAACAGATCACCGCAGTGGTTACCAAAGCATTGGTTAAGATAAAAAAGCCGCTTAAGCGATCAGCTTCTAGAGTAACGCCAAAGTTATCAAGTAATGTTAAGTTTAGAGGCGATGGCTCCGCAAATAGCATGAAAGCATAAGCAGCAGAAATAATCGCCACACCTAAAGCGAGATAGCGGTCTAATCTGGGAATTAAATAGATCATAAACCCCAGAAAAAAAGGCAAAGCAATCCAGATGATCGTCAGGGTAGTCATGGGGTATTCGTTTTCTCGATTTCATCACTTTCCAAGGTGGGATGATCTTTAGCCAACTTCATCACCGCAACGAGCATCAGTGCTTGAATAGAAAGCCCAATGACGATCGCTGTTAAAATGACGGCTTGAGGCACGGGATCAGCATAGGCACGACTGTTAGTTTCGCCTAAGATGGGAGCTAATAAGCCTCCTCGTGAAGCCACCAGTACATAGTAGGCAATGACCCCAGTACTCATGACATCCATCGAGATAATTTTCATAATCAAATTTTTTTTGAAAATGATTCCCAAAAAACCGCACAAGATAGTCGCTAAGATGTAGGCTTCTAACATAAAAATTGATTTTTAGAGTCAGTGTAGGTTCACTAACATTAGAAATTAAAATAAGGCTTGTATAAGTTACTGAAAGGAAAAGAAAAAATTAGGAATCGGGGATTATTTGGAAAAGTTGTTCTAAACAATTAACCCCGAATTCTTAATTGATGACTAACTAAGCGATTTATCCAATACTTCCCCCCTCTCTGGTGTAGGTTCCGACTCTTTGAAGGCTAACCTTAAAAAAGGAGGAGCAAGAAAAGTTGTCAAGATGACCATAATGATAATAGCCGCCTCTAAAGATTTATTTAAAACTCCGCTTGCCGTACCAATTCCTGCAAACACTAATCCGACTTCTCCTCGAGGAATCATCCCAACACCGATCGCTAAACGGTTAATTTGAGGTTGTCCGAAAACTGACCAACCCGTGACGACTTTACCAATAATGGCAACGAGGAGCAAAAAACTAGCGATAATTAAACCTTCTCGATTTTCTGGAATGACTGGATTAAGTACACCTAAATCAGCTTTAGCCCCTACCGTTACAAAAAAGATGGGAACTAAGATATCTGCAATGGGAATTACCTGTTGATCTAACTCTTTGCGTCGCTCAGTTTCATCGAGAACTAAACCCGCCGCAAAAGCACCTAAAATGGCTTCTAGATGAATCGCATTGGCTAAAAACGCCATGAGGAAAGCAAAGGTAAAGGCGGGAATTACTGTTTGTCCTCTGGTTTGCAAACGCTCCACTAAAGCGACAAAGGTTTTATTGAAGACCTTACCTAGAAGAATAGCACCAACCAGAAAGACGGTCGCACTGATAATCAAATAGATGACATTAAAAACATCAATTTCACCTGTTTTAGCCAGACTGGCAACTACCGCTAAGACGATAATCCCTAAAACATCATCAATGACGGCAGCCCCAACAATAATTTGTCCTTCTTTTGATTTGAGTTGTCCAATTTCTGAGAGAACTTTTGAGGTAATACCAATACTGGTAGCCGTTAGAGCAGCACCCGCAAAGATCGCTGGAATGGCGGGGACATGAAAGAGCGTCATTAAGCCCACTGTACCCAGACCAAAAGGAACGGTTACCCCCACTACTGCAACAATCATCGCGCTGATGCCGACTTTTTGGAGTTCTTGAAGATCCGATTCTAAACCGATTTCAAAGAGTAAGACAATCACCCCTAATTCTGCTAGGACAGAGATGACCTCACTTTGGCTTTGAAAAATAGTCTCCATTGCCTCTGGAGTCAGATGATTAAGCATTTGTAGAAATTGCATAATCACAGAGTCGCCAGCACTCGCCCCCGCTTCGGGTAGTACGATTAAATGAAGTGCCGATACGCCAACGATGACTCCACCGATCAATTCACCCAACACAGGGGGTAAATTGACTCGTTTAGATAATTCGCCACCAACTTTACTAGCAATGTAGATTACAACTAGGGTTAGTAATACTCCCGTTAGGACAATTGGTGCATTTTCAGTCTCTGGAGTGGTTGCTAATAAAGAAAATGGCGATAAAAAGAAAGATAGGTTAGTCATGATTTGAGCTAATTAACGAGTTAAGATTTGACTTAGATACCGACAACGTTTGAAGAAACCAAAGATAATTTGAAAAAGACCCGCCAACATGACGACGGTCATCGACCCCGTTGGCTCAGAAGTGAGGGTTGGTGTCCCCCCAAACAAGGCAGCAAAAAAGCCAACACCGACAGCACCATAAAGTCCTGCGATCGCTCCTGCTCCTGAAGCGACACCGAAGGCTAATGCTAGAGGGAGCGAAACAAAGGCAGCCGTTACGCCTCCAAAAATATCTCCCCTAAGATTGTTGAATTGAATACGATTGGTAATTTGCATTCGAGTTTTCCCTAAAATCAGATTTTCTGATACGCTCCATTACACGGCTGCTCTAATAGCATTTATTTCTTGCAATGCAATTTATATCATTTATTGCAATTAGTCTATATTAATCCTTCGCTCTTGACAAGAATTTTGAAAAGATTCATAAAATTAATCAATTGATAGCAGCTACGATATTTAGTTTAATCAATACTTAATGAGTGACTAAAGAACTGACTAAATAATCAGCCTTCGTGTTTAAGGGACTTTCTAGAAAAATAAAAATACAGATCAACCTCTTGAGCCGATCTGATATGTTTTATTATTATGGGACGCCTGGGATTCGAACCCAAGACCAATCGGTTAAAAGCCGAGTGCTCTACCGCTGAGCTAGCGTCCCGTTGTGTTTTCCACACGATTTCTAATATTAGCATAGATATTTAGTCTATGCAAGAGCTAAATCTAAAAGTTTTTCACTGTGATTTCTACCCATGATTTAAAGCTAGCACCCGCATCGATATAATGCAAGGATAAACCCGTATTAAGGGCGTTACGAGGCGCACTCCAAGGTTCAAGACAAATATAGTCTTTTCCTTTAACTGTCCAAAAAACAACCGTAGAGTAGATATCTGAGTAAGTTAGGCTAATTTCTTGGCGACGGTATTGATCAGTATAGCTACAAGATGAGCGAGTCACATCAGAAAAAGCAACATCAATCTCATCTTCATTAAAATCAAAGCCACCTGTAAATGAATGAATCTCTTTTGTGATTTGGTTTTGGTATTGAGTAGCAGGAATATCGAAAACTAGCTGATTTTTGTCCTCTACTTGAAAATAGGGATGGAAACCGACACAAAAAGGCATTTTTTGCGCCGAATGGTTTATGATTTGCTGCAAAATTTTCAAACGGTTTCCCTGAAGTTGGTAAGTTAAAACGTACTGAAAATCAAAAGGATAATCTTTGTAAGTCGTGGTATTACTTTCTAAGGAGAGACTTAAACTCGCACAAGATTCCGTTTCTTCGGCTATCACTTCCCAAGGGAAATCTCTGGCAAACCCATGCTGTTTAAGCGTGTAAGATTGTCCGTTATGTGTATAGGTATTCTCGGGTAAATTGCCGCAAATCGGAAATAAAATCGGAATTCCACCACGCACACTCATAGAAGCATCGGCAAAGCGTTTTTCATCTAGATACAAAATTTCTTTTCCTTTGAGTGAAAGACGGGTGATAATACCTCCTCTTTCGGGAACAACTTCTAGACGTGCATCAGACTCGGAGTCAGAAAGAATATAGGTTAGATATTGTTTTTTTGTCGGTGCGATCGCAAACACAGTCATTCTGTTTCTTCGTAATCAATTATCTAAATTATTACTCAAAACACAAATCGCGATTGAAAAGTACAAAAAATAGTACGAATGAGACGAGAAAATAGAAAATGTAAGTTATGATCATTCCAGACATTTATCTAAAAAATTTCATTGATGAAAAAACGTTTGCTTTCACTGTTGTTTCTGTTCCTCATTGGTGTCATTCTTCCCTTTGGTTGTACAGCAAATAATCCTCCATCAACTGAAAACTCATCTCAAACGTCAAATGTTTTAAGTGTTTATAACTATTCAACTTATATCGCTCCCAATGTCCTTAGCGAATTTGAACAAAAATTTAACGCTAAAGTCCAATATGATACTTTTGAATCGCCTGATGATCTTTATGCAAAGATGAAAGCGGGTAACCCTGGGTATGATATTATTTTTCCCACTGATTATCTAGTGACGATTATGGGAAAAGAAGGCATGATCGAATCTCTTAATCATACTAAAATTCCAAATCTGAAAAATATCGATGAAAAATTTATTAATCCTCCCTTCGATCCCAATAATCAATATAGCTTACCCTATCAATGGGGAACTCTAGGTTTAGGCTATAACTTAAAAAAAACGAAACAAGATTTAGATAGTTGGCAAGAAATGTTTGATCCTAAATATAAAGGGCGAGTTTCTTTAATTGAAGAAATGCGGATGATGATGGGTGCAGTTTTGCTCTATCTAGGTTACGATCCGAATACGACTAATCCAGAAGAAATTAATAAAGCCAAAGATTTTCTAATTCAACACAAAGAAAATATTGCAGCTTTTGCACCCGATACAGGACAAGTTTTACTCGATCAAGGACAGGTTGATATTGCTGTAGAATGGAGTGGTGATGTGTTTCAAGTTATGGAAGAAAATCCAGATTTACGTTATGTAATACCCAAAGAAGGCTCTTTGATTTGGGTAGATAACTTTGCGATTCCCACTGGTGCGCCCCACAAAGAATTAGCCGAACAATTTATCAATTTTCTATTAGAGCCAGAAATCAGTGCTAAAAACTCTAATTTTATTAAATATGGAACACCGAATAAAGTATCCATTGAAAAAGCACTCATTAATAAAACTGAACTCGATAATCCTGCAATTTATCCGCCATCAGAAGTGTACAAAAAATTAAAGTTTATTCAAGATGTCGGAGAAGCAACCCGTTTTTATGATGAAGCGTGGACGGAAGCTAAATTAGGAGTCGGTAAATAAGAGATGGTTTCGGTTGAATTAATTAATGTTTCTAAAGCCTTTAAAAATTCTCAAAAAAAAGATTTTACTGTCGTCGAAAAGCTTAATTTAAAAGTGGCAGAAGGTGAATTTTTTTCTCTTTTAGGCCCTTCTGGATGCGGCAAAACTACAACCTTGAGAATGATTGCAGGTTTTGAATTACCAACATCAGGAGAAATTTATGTTCAAGGTGAACCGATGGCACAACGTCTACCGTTTCATCGTCCTGTTAATACGGTTTTTCAAAGTTACGCCCTTTTTCCTCATCTAACAGTAGCTGAAAATATCGCGTTTGGTTTGGAAATGGAAAAGCTATCACGTACAGAAATTCGGACACGGGTGAGCGATGCTTTAAATATGGTACAACTAGAAGGTCTAGAAAATCGTTATCCGCGTCAACTTTCTGGGGGACAACAGCAACGAGTCGCCCTCGCACGTGCCTTAGTCAAAAAACCTAAGGTATTACTCTTAGATGAACCACTAGGGGCATTAGATCTTAAACTTCGTCAAGAAATGCAGCTAGAATTAAAACATATGCAGCAAAAAGTAGGCATTACTTTTATTTATGTAACCCACGATCAAGAAGAAGCTTTAACCATGTCCGATCGCATTGCTGTGATGTATCAGGGTAAACTGTTACAAGTCGGAACCCCTAGAGAAATCTACGAAGAACCGCAAAGCTGTTTTGTTGCTGATTTTATTGGGGAAAGTAACCTCTTAACTGGGCGAGTCGTTGAACAACAGGGAGATCAAGGCGTAGTATTAGTAGATGAGACGCTACCGTTTAAGATCAATAGTTCAACTCCTCAACCTGTGGGAACGTTTGTTACTCTCGTCATTCGTCCCGAAAAAGCGCTCCTTTATCCTACTACGTCTGATGTAGAGGGTTATACGGGTGTCATCGAAGAAGTGGTTTATCTGGGTACCGATACTCGATATTTAGTGCGTCTGAGCCCACAAAGTGTGTTAAGTGTGCGTCAACAAAATTCTTTTAATCAAGATAGCTATCAACCCCAAGAATACGTTAAAGTTGCGATCGCTCCTCAAAATGTCCGCGTTCTCCAAAATTAGAACATCTGTTCTAGATAGATTTTGTAGCCCACTGTGTCTAATTTATCCTGTTTATCTAAGACCATTTGATTTAAACTCTGTTGATATTCCATCATTTTTTCTAACAATTCTGGATCATTCGCGCCTAAGATCCGAATTGCTAATAATCCCGCATTTTTAGCATTACCGATCGCAACTGTCGCCACTGGAATACCCGCAGGCATCTGTACAATAGAATACAATGAATCCAAGCCGTTTAATTGTTTCGTTGTCACTGGAACCCCAATGACGGGTAATGGGGTTAATGATGCCACCATCCCAGGTAAATGGGCTGCCCCTCCTGCACCTGCAATAATCACTTTTAAACCCCTCTGATGAGCCATAGACGCATACTCATACATCCTCTGGGGGGTGCGATGGGCTGAAACGATTCCCACTTCACAAACTACGCCAAATTCTTCACAAACGGCGATCGCTTCTTTCATCGTGGGTAGGTCTGAATCACTCCCCATAATTATCCCGATTTTTGCTTGATTCATGAGAATTTTTTGAGGGAAAAAAGAAAATTTTTAGTAAACTAAACTGTTTTTATGTTATTCTTGTTTATAAGAAAAAATTATTCATAATCGAAATATAGGTATTTTTATAAAAGTGCAAATATTTCCATTATAAAAATATTTTTGCAAAAAAAAGCGAATTTGTCAAGAAACTGTTTAACAAAAGTGCGTCGCGTTTCTGCCTTAAAATAAAAAATTAAATTCTTGCAATTCTTGTTTATATGATAACACTGGTCAACGCCCGCATTATAGGTTTGGAAAAGCTACAACAAATCTATATTAACCCTCATGGAATCATTGAAAAAATTAATCCAACATTAGAAGAAATTGGAGAAATCATCGATCTAAAGGGGGATTGGATCTCATTAGGGGGAGTTGATCTACAAATTAATGGGGCATTAGGCAAAGCGTTTCCCGAACTAACAGAGGCGGATAACTTTGTCTTAGAAGATATTTGTAACTTTTTATGGAAACAAGGAATAGATGGATTTTTACCAACATTAGTTACTACTTCAGTCGAAAACATACAACGATCGCTTAAAATTATCGATCAATATATTAAACAGCATCCCCAAACGAATATCCAAACGGCCAAAATTTTAGGTGTTCATTTAGAGGGGCCATTTTTAAACGTCGAAAAACGGGGCGCACACGCAGCAGAATACTTACTTCGTCCGAGTCTAGAAGCAATAGAAGACATACTTGGTAACTATACACATCTTGTCAAAATTGTAACTCTAGCCCCCGAATTAGACCTTAACGGAGAAGTCATTAAATACCTTCATCATCAAGGAATTATTGTTAGTTTAGGACATTCACTCGCCAGCGTCGAAGAAGCTAAAAAAGCCTTTGCTTGGGGTGCTTCAATGGTAACTCATGCGTTTAATGCCATGCCACCGCTACACCACCGCAAACCTGGTTTACTGGCTGAGGCCATTGTCAATAAAAATGTATACTGTGGATTAATTGCTGATGGTCGTCACGTTTCACCAACCATGATCGATCTTCTGCTGCGGGCAAGTCACTATGAACAAGGAATTTTCCTAATAAGTGATGCCCTAGCCCCCATCGGTTTAGATGATGGTTTTTATCCTTGGGATAGTCGTCAAATAGAAGTTAAAGAGGGAACAGCGCGTTTAATGAATGGTACCTTAGCAGGAACTACATTACCTTTATTTAAAGGAGTAGAAAATTTAGTCAGATGGGGCCTCTGTGAACCAGAAATAGCGATCGCACTAGCCACAGAATCACCCCGTAAAGCGATCAACTTACGTGGAATTGAAATCGGACAAACCGCCAAGCTGCTGCGATGGCATCTGTCAGAAGCCAGTAAACGACTAACTTGGGAACGATTAAACCTAAATACGTTGTAACAAGCTTTTGCCGTGTGTATCTGTACCGCAAGTATTGAATAACTGATAACTTTCGCTCAGTTGTAACGCTTTTTCCGTTTCTTTAATACTGGTTGTCCAAGGTTTCGGGTTGCCATAAGCATAAAAAGCTTCTATCCCATCAATGCCAAGTCGTGCCGCAGCAGGAATCAGCCTTTCTGCTGAACAATGGTAGCGCGAGGGATGGGCTAAAACCACTAAACCCCCTGCTTGATGTATGGCGTGAATCACATTAACTGCATATGCGTCATTTGCTTTCGGGCGTTCCCCTTGCAAATAGCGAGTCATAGCGGGGTGTTCGAGTGAAAAACCATAACCGAGTAAATGAACTTCTGTACCGAATAAGTCTGAAGTGACTTCAACACCTGTCCAAAGATGAGGTAAACGAGCGTCAGAACCTAATTGATGTTTTTCATCTAACCAAGTTTGAGCGATTTGATAACCTTTTACGGAATGATGATCTGTAATTGCCATTCCTTTGAGTCCAATTTTGACCGCTTGTTCCATTAAGTCAACAGGAGATAATTGTCCATCAGAACAAATCGTGTGCATATGGAAGTTGTAATGATACGGACAACTATCTTTTTGAAGAGTTGCCCAAACTTCTTTAAGACCTTGAACATCGACAGATGGCTTTACAGTAGATAAAACCATGTTTAAACCTACTAATGGCTGATATTAATATTTCAGTTTGTTAAAATCCACAATAACAAATATTAAGCAGCATTGGTGAAAAAATTGTGTAACAGCTATCACATTTATTAAGTATTTATACTTGTTTAAGTTTCGGTTTCCTCTAACAAACTTGACCACAAAATTTTTAAAGCTAATAAAGCAAAACCCAAAGCAGCCAAGGCTTTTAAGAGTTTTGGAGGGAAGAATTGAGCGATACTACCACCTGCAATTACTCCCAAAAAACTAGCCAAAATTAAAGCAGTAATTGAGCCTAAAAAAACCGCACGAGGTGATTTAGAACTGCCTCCTAATGCGATCGCAGCCAGTTGACTTTTATCGCCCAATTCTGCTAGAAAAACCGTCATAAAAGTCAAGCCAAATAATTGCCAATTCATAATCTAAAAATCTAAGAATAAAGAACATCGCCAAGTAATAGGGCGGTAATGAATAATAATAAAAGTGAAACCGCTATATCGAGCGTTTTAGGGGATAATCGTCTTGAAATCCAATAACCGATCAAAACACCTAATAAACTGGTTGAGATTAAAGCGACTGCTGAACCTGCAAACACAACCCAAGGTGATTTTGATTCAGCACTCATTAATAAAGTGGCTAACTGGGTTTTATCCCCCATTTCCGCTAAAAAAATCGTGAGAAAAGTCGAACTAAAAACCGTCCAAAAAGGATTAGACGTTTGATGAACAGGAATTTCTGATTTTAAATTGGTTTCTTGAGTAGCAGTCATGTTTTAGATCTAGTCATTATCATACTCTTTTCATTTTTACCTAAAAATCCTCACTTTGACTCATTTAATTGCTTATGGAAAAAATTCAAGCTTTTTTAGCCTAAAATTGCTTGAGTTTGACATACCAACGTCACCTCTATAAGTAAATTAACTATCAATTATCCCACCATAACCGCCACCCCCTGGTGTTTCGATGATAAAGATATCACCTGCATTCATTTCGACAGTAGCGGTACTTTCTATTTCTTTGACTGTGCCATCTTCGCGCTGTACTGAATTTTGACCCACTTTTCCCGCGTTCCCTCCTGCTAAACCAAAGGTCGGAATAATGCGATGATTGGATAAGATATTCGCTGTCATTGGTTCAAGAAAGCGAATTTTTCGAGTAATACCATTTCCCCCGTTATATTTACCTTTTCCTCCACTATTCGGACGAATACTAAAGCTTTCTACGAGTACGGGATAACGAAACTCTAACACTTCTGGGTCAGTTAAGCGAGAGTTGGTCATATGGGTGTGTACTGCATCGGTTCCATCAAAAGTAGCACCCGCACCCGAACCCCCGCAAATAGTTTCATAATATTGATATTGCTCATTGCCAAAGGTAAAGTTATTCATCGTTCCTTGAGAAGCTGCGAGAACCCCCAAAGCACCATACAAGGCATCTACAACCGCTGCGAGGTTTCGACATTGCCCGCGACAACAGCTGCGGGATAAGTTGGGTTTAGCATACAGCCAGAAGGGATAATCAGATGTAGAGGTTTGAGACATCCAGCATTGAGGGGGATATTATCATCGACTAGCGTGCGAAATACATACAAAACAGCCGCTTGAGTGACGGCTTTCGGTGCATTAAAATTACTGGCTAGTTGTTGAGAGGTTCCAGTAAAATCGATGGTTGCACTACGATTATTAGAATCTATTGTTACTTTTACAGTAATTTGTGCGCCATTATCCATCAGATAACTAAATTCACCATCTTTTAATACATCAATGGCTTTTCTCACGGATTCTTCGGCGTTATCCTGCACAAATTTCATATATGCTTGTACGGTGGGTAGTCCGTATTGAGCGACCATTTTTTGTAATTCTTGCGCTCCTTTAGCATTTGCGGCAATTTGGGCTTGAAAATCGGCTATATTTTGCTCTGGATTTCGCGCTGGATATAGATTACTAGCTAAGACTTCTCGTAACTCTTTTTCTCTAAATCGACCCTGTTCAACGAGCAAAAAGTTATCAAATAAAATTCCCTCTTCGTCTATGGTTTTACTATGGGGAGGCATGGAACCAGGGGTAATTCCTCCGATATCGGCTTGATGTCCTCGTGAAGCGACGTAAAATAATATAAATTGTTGATTTTGAGCAAAAACGGGTGTAATTGCCGTGACATCGGGTAAATGTGTTCCTCCATTATAGGGATTATTGGATAAGTAAACATTTCCCGACTGTAACGTGTTTTTGTCATCTTCAATTAAACTGCGAACACTTTCACTCATTGAGCCTAAATGTACGGGAATATGGGGGGCATTGGCGACTAATAAGCCTTCTTGGTCGAAAATTGCACATGAAAAGTCTAAACGCTCTTTGATATTGACCGATGATGCCGTATTCTGTAGGGTAATGCCCATTTGTTCGGCGATCGATTGATAGAGATTTTTAAAGATTTCGAGATAAACTGGATCACATTGCGATGGGTTGAACATATTTGGGCTAACAAAGATTACTAAATATTTATCAGTTTCTGTTACTCTTTATTATCTAACTGAAAAAATTCATTAACAAGATTTACTAATTCAGACAAAGGACTGATGAATTCTTTGGGCTTCTGTTTTCTTATTTCTGTCGTTTTTTCTTCCTCTATTGTCTCTTCTTCATTAATAATTTTCAAATCTTTTTTAATTTCTTTATTGACTTTTTTAGCTAAAAATGATCTATCAAAAAACTTTAACATCCCTCGTTGCTGAGGATTGTTAATTTCATTATAAAAATTGACTGTTACAAAACAAATGAGTGGCACTTCAGGAGCCTCATAAACAATGCCATATTTTTCTTTAATTTTAGAGCTATGTTCGTTAGCAATTTCTAATAAAAGTTTCCATTTGTAAGTTTGGGCGGCTCTTTCTCGTAAAGAGGTTTTCAAAGATAGAATTATACATTTAGGACAGTCTGTATTTTTATCTTTGTTAGTGGTTATCTTAGAAGAAGTAGCTCCAGTAGAATTTTTAGGGTACGAGTAAATAATTAAATCACAATCTGGTTTTTGTGTTTCACCATCAGCTAATTTTATCGTCGATATTTTGTCAAATCCTTTAACAGTAGTTTTTCTATTAGTTATATAAATATGTTGTTCAATATTTTGAATTTCTTTGTTTTTCAAAAAAATGTACATCAAGGAATAAGGAAAAATATTACCTACAACAGATTTTGAAGCTTGATTAATATCTTTGATTAGTCCACTTTTTTTTCTTTTATTAATTAATTCTAGTACTTCGTGTTTTGAACCTTGAATAATGTCGTGAAGAGAATTAAAAGCGTCTTGATAATGAATTGAATTATCTTCCTTTAAAATCTCATCTATTTTAGAGAGAACTGGCAACATATAATAAGCATTTTTAATTGTTTTGATTAGTTGATTCTCTTCCTTAATAAAATTATATTTTTTCTGCATATTGCTCATAAATAATTAAATTTAAAAAACTAATGAAAGCTCTAATTGATTAATAATTAGAGGTGGCTTGACCAGTACTTGAACAGGATTATCCAGACTTTTTATAATTTCTTTACCTATAGCCTCGACTACAGGAGGAACAACCGCATTACCAAACTGTCGATAAGCTTGATTATCAGAAACGGGAATAATAAATGTTTCGGGAAATCCCATTAATCTCGCACATTCTCTCGGTGTTAAACGGCGTGGATTTTGACCAACTTGTGGTATTAGAATTTCTGCTCCATCTTTATAATATCTAGCACTTAAAGTCCTAGCTATACCGTCTAGATCTACTAATCCATAACCGAAACCATTTCCTTTTTCTTTATGCTTTTCTGCATATTTTTGTAAATAATTCCAGAGATGGTCAGTTAAAGTATATTTACTATCGACTTCACTTTCTAAAATATCTCTAATTCTAGGCTTAAAATCTGGCAATTCTGGAAAGTTAAAATTAATAGCTTTATCAAATCCTACGATAAATATTCTTTTTCGATTCTGAGGAACCAAGGAACGAGCATCAAAAATTTGATAGTGAATATGATAATTCAAATCCTGTGAGAGAACGTTTTTAATTACTTCAAATGTCTTGCCCTTATCATGACTCTGTAAATTTTTGACATTTTCTAGAATAAATGCTTTAGGTCTTTTTTCTTTAATAATTTTAACGATCTCAAAAAATAGAGTTCCTTGTGTAGGATGCTCAAAGCCATGACGAATACCTAGAGCATTGTGTTTAGTTACTCCTGCTATACTAAAAGGCTGACAAGGAAAACCCGCCGTTAATATATCATGATCGGGAATTTCTGAAGTGGGAATTAAAGTGATATCACCTTCTGGCTTATGATTAAAATTGGCTTCATAAGTTGTTTGTGAAAATTTATTCCATTCTGATGAAAAAACACATTGACAGCCTAAATTTTCAAACGCAATTCTAAAGCCTCCTATCCCTGCAAATAAATCAATAAACTTAAGCATTTTTGGTATTACACTGTTAGTGAATCAAGCTTTCTCTAGAATTATATATAAAATGGTTGTCTATATACAAATAAATTAAGTCGTTTAATTTAACGTTAGTCTGTAATAAAAAAGTCAGAAGAATAGACGATAAACTAAATAACCTAGTCAGTAACCGT
Organism: Chroococcus sp. FPU101; assembly: GCF_017312365.1. Taxonomy (GTDB): domain Bacteria; phylum Cyanobacteriota; class Cyanobacteriia; order Cyanobacteriales; family Microcystaceae; genus Chroococcus. The sequence continues at coordinate 127,765 of NZ_BLJI01000008.1, read as the reverse complement.
GTCAAGTTTGCGATCGCACACCCTATCAAAACGAGCTAACCGAATTTGACAAAGCTTTTGATTCTTGTTTGTGTTATGGTACACGAGCATGACTAATTACTAAGTCATCCTGTGGCTACCCTTGATGAGTCAGATCAGCAGGATCTAACTAAAAAAGATTAATGCTGGATAATCTGTCTTACGAACCATCCTAATTCTTATTTCCTATTTCAGAATAAATGTGAATCATTATTGCTCAATAGAAAGCTTATGAGCTATCCTCCTGCACCTTGGCATCTAACAGGTAAAGCTTTAATCAGTCTCCATCAGATTAGTATTGAAGTATCTCGACCTTTTATTCCAGCAAAATTAGAAATTATTCCGATTTTACCTAGAAAAAGTATCGGCGGTGTTTATCTGGCTTCCTATCAAGCGGGGTCAGTTTTGGAATACCATGAATTAATCGTTGTTCCTGCTTTGGTTCGCTATCAACAGCATATCGGTTTTTGGGTTTCTCATATCTATGTGGATCATGAAGATTCAATTAGAGGAGGGCGCGAAATCTGGGGTTTACCGAAAGAATTTGCTGATTTTAAATGGAAAAACTCAGAAGTGCTGGTTACTCAAAAAGATCGTACTCTTTGTGTTTTTTCTCGCCAGTCAGAATGGCTCAATCTAACGAAATTGTGGCTACCTCAATTTAGGGGTTCTTCTTTTAGTCGCAAGGAACGTGATTTACTCTCTTTCAACAGTCAATTTAAAGTTAATCCAAGTTTTATCTCAGCATCTCTTATGATTCCTGAAGAAAGTCCTTTTTCGGCTTTAAATTTAGGGCAAGGATTTTTAGCTTGCAGTTTAAATAATTTAGATTTAACTGTCAATGCTCCTCAATCGATCAGCACTTTTAGTAGTCTCTGATACTTAAATCAGGTGTTTTTTATTTTAGTTCTATCTAAAGTATGAAGAAATGTAAACAAATTTTACGCTATATTAAAAGTCAAGTTACATAACTCACACTTGTTCAGGAATTTAATCATGGAAAGCAAACAACCTGTAGACTACTACGAACAGCAATCTCAACGGAAATATGGTGAATTTGCCACCAAATTTCAATTCGGTTCTAACCCCTCTGCTGAAATCTGGAACGGTCGGTTAGCAATGGTTGGCTTTTTACTTGCCTTAATCATTGAAGTCACCACAGGACAAGGATTCTTACACTGGTTAGGTATCTACTAAAATTGTAGAATTTCTACAACTTAAATTAGTGAAAATTATAGATTTTTTGTAGGGGTATACTGACCAAATCCCTACAAAATTTTTTGTTTATCTATTTTTAGATTCTAGACTCGTTGTAAAACTAAATGATTGTTTTCTGTTAATTTTGCTATCCAATTTTTCTCTACGATAATCGTACCAATTTTCTCGATAATGATAGCAGTTCCCACAACTTCATCAAAAGGCTGTAAATTCTCACGCCGATAAACGGGTGTTTCTTGCCAAGAATTCTTAGTAAAAATTTGAACAATTTCTACAGGATCGGGCATTTCATCAAGAGAACGAGTCCGCGTCATTAGTGCTTCTTCGGGTGTTTCCACTATTTGAATAACTTCTACAGAAACTCTTTCGACAATTAACGCTTTTTGCGGTTGAATAAAGCCATATCGAGTTTGATGTTCTGTTTCAAACTCTTTTTGCATCATCGCTAGATCTTGCGCAAAACTAACCGTTAAAGTTGAATCCGTTCCTTGATATTTTAAACTGACTTTTTTGATAACTTTTTCGTCTTTAGTAGATTTTTCTGTATTTAACTCATTTCTCGCCTGTTTTTCGAGCAATGTCAGCAGTTTTTCTAATTGTGATAATAAAGCCTGAGTTAAGATTTGTTCGACTGCACTTTCTTTAATCACTCGGATATCTGCTAGTCCCATTCCATACGCACTTAATACCCCCGCGTAGGGATGGAGAAAAATCGTTTTAATTCCCAATGTATCGGCAATTAAACAAGCAACTTGACCTCCTGCACCCCCAAAAGTTGATAAGGTATATTGCGATACATCATAACCCCGTTGTAGACTAATTTTCTTAAGAGCATTAGCCATATTATCTACTGCAATTGTCATAAATCCTGCCGCAATTTCTTCGGGTGTTTTTTGAATTGTTTGTGCTAATTCAGTAAACTTTTGTCGAACAATTTCTGCATCGATGGGTAAATTTCCCTCCTTTCCAAAAATCTGAGGAAAATAATCAGAGCGAATTTTTCCTAACATCACATTTGCATCAGTAACCGTTAGGGGCCCACCTCTACGATAGCAAGCAGGGCCAGGATTTGCACCTGCTGACTCAGGCCCAACGCGAAACCGTGAACCGTCATAGAATAAAATTGAACCACCTCCCGCAGCTACCGTGTGAATACTCAATACAGGAACGCGCATTCTAACACCTGCTATTTCACTATCGAGTTGTCGTTCATATTCCCCGTTATAATGGGCGACATCGGTTGAAGTTCCTCCCATATCAAAAGTGACGATTTTATTAAAACCTCCTCTAATACTGGTTTGAACTGCCCCAACAATACCCCCCGCAGGCCCCGATAAAATGCTATCTTTACCTTGAAACTGATGGCAATCGATTAATCCCCCATCAGATTTCATGAACATTAATCGCACATTGGGTAATTGACTGGCGACTTGATTGACGTAACGCTTTAGTATTGGAGATAAATACGCATCAACAACCGTAGTATCACCTCTAGCAACCAGTTTCATCAGTGGGCTAACTTGATGGGATACTGAAACTTGCGTGTAACCTATTTCCTTGGCAATTTTGGCGACTTGTGTTTCGTGTTGAGGATAGCGGAAACTGTGCATAAAAACGATCGCACAACTTCTAATCCCTGTATCATAAGCTTGTTGTAAGTCTTGTTTAACTTGTTCTTTCTTTACAGGAATTAATTCATTGCCATGTGTATCGTATCTTTCCTCGACTTCGATGACGCTTTCATATAACATCGTCGGTAAGATAATTTGACGCGCAAAGATATTCGGACGATTTTGATAACCAATTCTCAGGGCATCTTTAAAGCCTTTGGTGATTAATAATACAGTACGGTCTCCTTTTCGTTCTAATAAAGCATTCGTCGCTACTGTCGTTCCCATTTTGACCACTTCAATTTGTTCGGTGGGAATCGGTTCATTTGTATTAATCTGAAGAATATCTCGAATGCCTTGAATCACTGCATCCGAATATCGTTCGGGGTTTTCGGAAAGAAGTTTGTAGAGAATAACCCACTGTTGGTTAGGTAAAGGAACAATCAAGAATTTAGAATCTTGTAATAACCGATCAATGATAGTCTGATTATCGGATACTGCTACTAAATCAGTAAATGTACCCCCTCGGTCAACAAAGATTTTTAGCATTCGTATTTTTAAATTAGTCTAGGAAACTTTGCTTTATTTAATATAACTTTCAGGCTCGAACAAAGTTACGATAGAAGAAAAACCACCTCAGATCAATTGTTATGAGCGAGTTACCAGTCTCAATTGCCGAGTATTATCATGAGAGAACAAAATATGATCCTCAGACGATCGCAGCAAAAAATAAATCGTTAGACTGGGAAAATCAGCCAAGTCCTTTTAAAGAATACAAAATTGGCAATACATTTGATCTTAAACCCTATTTATCCAGTCAGGTTTCATCTTCGAGTGATGCTAATCTTGTAATGGGAAAACGCCTATCGCAACTGTTGGCATATAGTTATGGTCTAACGGCTAAAGTTCCGACAATGGGAATACCCTTATATTTAAGATCTGCGCCATCAGCAGGGGGTTTGTATCCAGCCGAACTGTATTTAATCTCGCGGGGGACTCCATTTTTACCCCCAGGACTTTATAACTATCAACCTCAAAGCCATTCTTTGATTCATTTTTGGGAAAATGATGTCTGGCAGGATTTACAGTCGGCTTGTTTATGGCATTCTGCGTTAGATAATACCCAAGTTGCTTTAGTTACAACAGCCATTTTTTATCGTTCGGCGTGGCGGTATGAAGATCGAGCCTATCGTCGTATATTTTTAGATACGGGTCATTTGTTGGGTAATATTGAATTAGCTAGTGCGATCGTCGATTATCGTCCTCATCTGATTGGTGGTTTTTTAGATCAGGCGATGAATGATTTATTGTATCTTGATTGGCAAGTCGAAAGCGTCATGACAGTTATTCCCTTAGCCGATTTATTAGATATTAAACAGCATTTATCCCCTGGAATCACGGCTTTACCGTCTGGAACTCAGCGCAACTATCCCAAGCTGGCTGATGGTGATTTATTGACGTATTTTCACCAAGCAACAGAAATACATACCTCTGAATTAGCGATTTCTAAAGAAACTCAAATAGAAGATAAATATAATTTTCCCTTTTGTCTAAAAGTTCCTACTCAAATGTATCCGATTAGTTGGGGAGACAAATTATCAGGTTTAGAGACAACAATTTTAAAACGGCGTTCGACTCGTGCTTATAGTGGTGCGGAAATTCGCTTAGATGAGTTAAAAGCTTTACTAAACTTTACCTATCAACCGCAAAATTATATCGCTCAAAATCTCGATCCTGCGCCAGACTATTTTGATTTAGATTTATTGCAAACCTTTATTGCGGTTTCTGGGGTTGCGGGACTAGAAGAAGGATGCTATTATTATGCGCCCAAATCTCAAGAATTAAGACAAATTCGGTTTAAGAATTTCCGTCGTGAGTTACATTATCTGTGTTTGGGACAAGAATTAGGACGGGATGCCGCCGCCGTTGTCTTTCATACGGCTGATCTGGGGAAAGCTGTCAATCGGTATGGCGATCGTGCTTATCGTTATTTACATTTAGACGCAGGACATTTAGGACAACGCTTAAACTTAGCTGCTATATATCTAGATCTTGGAGTCAGTGGAATTGGTGGCTTTTTTGATGATCAAGTCAATGAAGTTTTAGGAATACCGACCGATGAAGCAGTCATTTATATTACAACACTGGGAAGACCGAGAAAAGGTTAACTAATTTTTTCAATTTGTACCCCCCATGAGCTAATTGGATATAACCTAGAAATCTAGTTATGTATAAAAATGAAATTTTTGATAAAATTCACAGGTATGATAAGTTGCTCCTTAAACAAAACTTAGGTTAACTATTTAACAATTTTCTGATATTCCTCCGATGTTGGCAGTTTTTCGGCTTCTGTATGAACATCGGGGTCAAATAATCTTTCTCCTTGTGGCGCACTACGGATTACTTTTAAGGCTTCTTTAATCATCACTGCCATTGGAATAGCGACAATTACCCCCAAAAGTCCGCCAACCCTAGCCCCCATTAATAAAGACACCAAGACCCAAAAAGGATTCAAACCCGTCACACTGCCTAAAATACGGGGTGCGATGCCATTTTCGACAATTTGCTGTACCACTAGGGCAACTGCTAACATTTGTAATCCTGCACCGATATCACGCAAAGCCACTAATAAAGTAAAAGAAATAATGCCGACTGTACCGCCAAAGGGAATCAACGCCATGACTCCAATTGTGAGGCCAAATAATAAACCAAAGGGAATTTTTAGTAATACAAAGCCTGAAACTAGACCAATTGCCATACAAGTCGCGCTTACTGTCTGGCCTAAAAAATAGTTTTGAAAACTCAAACGTAATGTTAGAGAAAAAGGCTTTTGTACTTTCCTCGGCAACCAATCAATTAAACTTGACCAAACGGTTTGACCATGCAGCAATATATATAAAGTTAAAAAGATGACCAGTAAAACATCAACAACTTTTACTAATGTAAATACAGTAAAATTTAACGCCAAATTTAAAGTTTTTCCCGCTAAATTTTGTAATTCATTTCCCAGTTGACTATTAATTTGAGTAATTAAACCATCAAAATGAACGGGTAAACCCATCGTTTCAGCTTGTTGTTCAAGTTTCATTAACTGTCGTTGTCCCGAATCTAACCACTCTGGTAAACGGGCGACTAATTGTTGTGCTTGTGTAAAAACTAAGGGGAGAAGAATCACCCCGACTGCTAAAACAATCAGCAAAGTTGTAAAAAAAACTAAAACGGCAGCTTGTCCTCGTTTTAAACCTTTGTGTTCTAACCAATCGACGGGATAGCTGAGTAAAAACGAAAAAACGGAAGCTGTCAAGAGAATGACAAATAAAGATTTAAAATAGCCAAAAATAGCAGATAATGCCCAAATATTGAGGACAATTAGGGGTGCAGCGAGAGCTAAAATGAGAAGACGGGAGGTAAAGTTAAGAGTATCCCATCGCGTTTTTAGCCAACCAGAATGGTGAGTAGAGGAATTAGAAGCGGCCATAAGAATCGATTAATAATAGTGCCTTAATCTATATTTAGCATATTAAGTTTTTTTGCAAAAATGACACCTCCTCTTTATTATGGATGTTTCCACATTCCTTGTAATCCCCTCTTATGAGGATTTTGTTATACTTCTCAAGGCACATCGGTGATAGTCATCTTCTAATATTCTGATTCGTTTTGACCATTAAAAGGGAATATCTTCATCATCTGAAATATCGTTTAAGGTCGGACGACCAGCAAGAAAGGGTTTATCGGTTGTTTCTGTTGTTGAGTCTGCGTTTTCCGTGTCCTCATCCTCTGTAATTTTGGAATTGATGATAACAATCTCACCCTCAAAAATTTTGGCAAAATTTTCAGCAGCAGATTTAAGGTCAGGATCACTGATGTTTGTTTCTGTAGGTTGAGAAAGATTAGGAGAAGGCGTTTCTATAACCGCTTTTGGCACGGAAACAACGGACGGTTTTTCGATTTTGGGCTGAGGTTGAATGGTTACGATATTATTTTGAGGGGCTGAAACTGGGTTAACGGGTTCGGAGGGTTTTTCTTTCTGAGGCGGTTTAGGTGTAGATGAAGCAAGGTGTATATTAACTTTAACGGGTTGATGAGAGACTTTAATAAAAGCTTCTTCTAGACTAGGAACTCTTTGGCGAACAACTTTTAATAAACCATCAGATACAATACTAACGTCAGCAACAGAACCATTAAAACTCAGTAAAGTACAATGTCCTTTGAATAAGCTTTTATTCGCTGTTGGTTCCACAACTTGAATAACTTGTTGCCAAATTTGCTCTAAATTAAAATCTTGCGAGGTTGATGTAGTGATGGGTTCGGGTTCAATTTCAATTGGTTTAATGTTTTGAACAGGAGTAGCAACGGGTTCGGGTTTGGGTTGTGGTATGGATGGAACGGCTTCGGGTTTGGGTTGTGACGTAATAACAGGCGTTACGGTTTTGGGAGTAACCGCAGGCACAGATATCGTATTAGAAACGGAAATTTGTGGCAGTAGGCCTAACAGGGTAACTTCTAACCAAAGACGCGGCTGAGTTGTGTTTTTCAGTTGAATTTCACTATCTTTAAGGCGTTGTTGACCTCTCAGAATTTCAGTCAGATCCCATTGCAAAGCCTCTGTACAAAGATCTTGCCAAGTTGGAGCAGTAACGGCTACCATATCAGGACGATGAGGGGCTGTTTTGGCAATGAGTAAATTAAGATAAAAACTAGCGAGATTTTGGAGAACAACTAGGGGTTCACGTCCTCGGTTCATTAAATGACGACATTGATCAAGAATTGTTTCGCTTTGATTGGAGTGAATCGCTTGTAAGAGGGTTAATAAATCTCGTTCGGGAACTGCGCCGACTAATTCCCAGACCTTTTCGGCTGTAATCGTCTCTGAAAGTAAGCTAAGTTGATCGAGTAAGCTTTCTGCATCTCTGAGTCCACCGTTAGCAATTTGGGCGACTAATGTAACGGCTTCTGGATCAATATCAATGTCTTCTAAATGAGCAATTTTACTCAGATGATCGACCATATCTTGTAGAGGAATACGTCGATAATCAAAACGTTGACAGCGTGAAATAATCGTTGGTAAAACTCGTTGCGGGTCAGTTGTTGCAAGAACAAAAATTACACGGTCTGGCGGTTCTTCAAGGGTTTTGAGAAGGGCATTAAACGCAGCCGTACTAAGCATATGACACTCGTCTATCACATATACTTTATAGCGACACTGAACGGGGGCAAATTGCGATCGCTCAATGATTTCCCGAATATTATCGACCCCTGTATTACTGGCTGCATCAATTTCAATAATATCCAAAGCCGAACCGACTGCGATCGCACGACACACCTCACATTGACCGCAGGGTGTTGGGGTTGGGACTTCACTGCTTAGACAATTTAAGGATTTCGCTAGAATACGGGCTGAGGATGTTTTACCTGTTCCTCTAGGCCCTGTAAATAAGTATGCTGGGGCAATCCTGCGACTCAGGATCGCATTGATTAGGGTTTTGGCGATCGCATCTTGTCCTACTAAGTCGCCAAAGGTTTGCGGACGATATTTGTGATGTAGGGGTTCGTATACCATCTTTGTCTTAACCCAAGGTGTGCGATCGGTTGGCTGGCGTTATGATTGAGAAGTTCTCTATCATAGCGAGAATCCCCCTCAATCAGAAGATCTTTTTATTTTATCTCTAGAACAATTGTATCGTTTTTTGACTTGGCTCCTCGCTTAACTTGTTGTCGCTTTTACACAATCCGTTAAAACCTATGTTTCTGATCAACTGCATTTAACCGTCTTCATCAATCTTTACTTTTTAAAATACCTTCATAGCATAAATAACGATACATAACAGTCAATAAAACTAAAATTCCGTAAAAATTGGGTTGATTTTTTCAAATTCTTCTTAGCTGTAGCCTTAAATTTACCTATATTCAAGGGTACAATCATTACTAACAAGAAATTTTGCTTAAAATGTTTATTATTTCCCTAAATTGGGAATTGTATGGATAGCAGCACAGAAAAATTCTCTACGCGAGAAGTTTTTATCATTAAAGTTCGATAGAAATTTGCTCGATCAGAAAAAGAAGTGCTTGTCAAAACCCGATACAACGAGGCCGAGTGAGAAAGGTAAGGTAATGCAAGTACAAACGAACAATTCAAGGGTCAAAGTCGATATGCAAATGAATATGAATAGACTTTTTTGTCGTTTAGATGGTCTTACCCCAGCCGTTCGAGAACAACAGCGAGTCAATCTTTTAAAGGGTTTTGGCTTATTAGAAACCGATAGTATACCCGTATTTGACGAAGCTACCCAAATGGCGGCCCGTTATCTAGAAACCCCTATTTGTATTTTAGGAATCATGGTCTATGATCATCTTTACCTAAAATCTGCTATAGGATTATCACAACTCGGATTAATGAATCAAATTGCCTCATCGCGCAAGATTCCGAGAATAGAAGCTTTTTGTACCTATGTCGTTGATAGCCAACAAGTCATCCAAATTGAAGATACTTACGATCATCCTGTTTTTGCACGCAGTCTTTTAACTCAACATTATAATATACGCTCCTATTTGGGTACTCCTCTCATGACAAGCGATGGGCAGTGTATTGGTACATTAGCGGTGATGGATATAACTCCGCGTCAATTTACTTTAAAAGATGTAGAATTCTTAACTCTTACTGCTAGATGGTGTCTACGCGAGTTTGAACGAGATAATCTAGTCTTAAAACGTCTCCAAAACGAATCCGAATGGCTGAGTTTAAAACCAGCAAAAGAAGACAATCATTATTCTATTTTACCCGATGAACATTCACCAACAAAACAAAATAACTCTTACTCCATTAGTGATATTAAATTACGACTGCTTAAAGGATTTACTCAAGAATTACGAACCCCATTAACAGCCATCGTCGGAATGTCTAGTATTCTGAGAAGTGAAGTTTTTGGCCAACTTAGTGGTAAACAAAAAGACTATCTTAAAATTATTAATGATAGTGGTCATCAAATGACGGCATTAGTTGATGAAATTCTGAAATTAGGAGTAGCAGAGCAAAATGCTTCTAAATTAAACTTAACACCGATTAATGTTGAATTAATTTGTCAGCAGATTCTTAATGATTTATCAGAAATGGCTAAACAGAAGCGTCAAGAATTAAGACTTTCTGTCGAACCAGGTAAAGGAATTTGGTTACTTGATAAAGATAAAATTAAGCAAGCGATCTATTATTTAGTGATTAGTGTTTTAGAATCATCAGAATCAGGTGGTGAAATCCGAATCCATATTTCAAGACGCAGTAACACCTTGAATATAGCGATTTGGGTTTCTCATCCTTGGTTAGCTGATGGTTTACCTCAAGTGAGTTTTCATCCTTCATTAATAAACAAAGGTTTAGTTTTAGAAAAAGATGGATTATTATCAACGACAACAGTTGATCAATTTGATTTACCCGAACAGCAATTTGTCAGTACCAATTCAATTGAAGCTAATCTGATTCGTTTTAAAGAAATTAATTTAAAAAACTCAGAAGAACATCCTCAGTCACTTTTAGGACTATTATTAGGATGTTATTTAGCCGAAAGTCAGGGCGGTAAAATCATCGTTCAAGGTTCACCAGAGTCGGGTTATCGTTATGTTTTAATGTTACCCAAAATGACAGTTGATCAAGTTTAATTATTACATATATAATAATTGAGAGATTAAATTGTGATAAAATAAATTATAATTTAACTTAACTATAAAAATCTTCATCTAAAATTTGTTCGATTGAAAAAGGACAAACTAGAGGATAATTGTTTTCATTAGGAATTTGTACCCCATATTTAGCTCGTTTACTTTCTTTAATTGCCAAATCACGACTATTACTATAGGCTTTTTCTATAGCTGTTGTTAGATAAGACTTTAGGGAAGGCGTTTCTTCTAAATCTATTAAAACTCTCTTACGATGTTCATCAACTGAAGCTAACCAACTATTTTTCATTGATTCAGGTACATCCGCTTGCACTCTTAATTTAAGTAAATGTGCTAATAAAATCATTAAATTACTTTCTAATGCTTTTTTATCTGATTTACCCAAATCAATTAATTCCTCGATTAAATGTTCGATATCTATTTCTAAAAATTCTTTTTGTTGAAGGTGTTTAATCGTATTTTGTATCCATAATTGATAATCTTGATCGTAGAGAGCTTGATTCATCGGTTTATCTTGGATAAAGTATATATGATATTCTACTGATTATTAGCCTTGTTAAACTTAGATAAGATTTAGATTCCTTCAATGATGCTTATTAGCAATACTCCTAAAACCTTTCAAATTAATCAATTGTCGGTTAATATCTATCCTAGTGAGGTTGAACTTGCTCAAGGTGCGGCTCAAATTGTCAGAGAATATCTTATTAGTATTCTAGACCAACAAACTGAAGCAAGACTACTTTTAGCAACAGGAAATACTCAGATACAATTTTTAGATGCGCTAATTGATTTAGGTGGGGTAGACTGGTCACGTCTAGTATTATTTCATTTAGATGAATATCTCGGTGTGGAAGCGGAAAATACTGCTAGTTTTTGTTATTATCTGCGAGAACGGGTTGAAAAAAGAGTTAAACCAAAGCATTTTCACTACATCAAAGGTGATGCGACTGAACCAATTATAGAATGCGATCGCTATGCTAATCTATTAAACAAACAACCTATAGATTTATGTTTCCTCGGTATTGGTCAAAATGGTCATATTGCGTTTAATGAACCGAGTGTTGCTAATTTTGATGACCCTCATTGGGTAAAATTAGTTAAATTAGAAGAATCGACCCGACAAACACAAGTTAAACAAAATAACTTTCCTGAAATTGATGCAGTTCCTCAATATGCTTATACCCTCACTATTCCTACCATCTTATCCGCTAAAAAAATTATTTGTTTAGCATCAGGTATCAGTAAAGCAGAAATTGTTAAAACAGCATTAGAAGAAAAGATTACCGTTTCTTATCCTGTCTCTATTTTACGACATCATCCTGATGCTCATTTATTTTTGGATACTTATTCAGCTAGTTTATTAGAAAATCGATGAAAATTGAGCATTAACGTGATAATTAATCAAATCACCTTCTACAAAAAAGCTTAAACCATAACGGCCAGGTGATAAATTTAATGATAAGCTTTCTCCGTACTCAATGGAATCGACCACAAAAGCTTGACCTCTTTCAAACCGAACTAATTCAGTAATTACACTGGGATCGGTATCGAGTTCTAAATGTAAATTTCTGTTAACATTAAATTGAAGACGATCGACACTATCATAAATATCTCTGCGGTTGACACCACCCAAAAACCCATTAATACTAAATTGTTTCCCTGTACGCGCTGTTCCTAAATTAATAGCTTTTCTCCAATTGTTACTTAAGTCATCTTGTTGATAGATATGGTTATTTAAACCTGTTAGAAAATCTTTCATCTTGAACCCCGTGATTAAATTATTAATAGGGTTCCCAAAACAAACAAAAAAACGATCACTAGCTTTAAAATTTAGGTAGGATAGATTTAAGATAAATTCTCATATTTGTATAATGTTGACTCAAATAATTGATATAGCTGAAGCTCAGATGAGCATCAAAGAATTACTATCACTTCTAAAAGAAGATACAGAAATAGTATTAACTAATGGAAATATCCCCTTAGCGCGTATAATTTCTATTAATCCATTTAATTCTAATTCTCCCCGAAAACAAGACTTACATCCCAATGCGATTATCATGAGTAAAGATTTTGATGAACCGCTACCCGATGAATTTTGGTTAGGGGAAGAATGAAGCTTTTATTAGATACTCATACTTTTATTTGGTGGAATAGTCAATCGGTACAATTATCACAACGAGCTTTAGAGCTTTGCAATGATTCAACACATAGTCTACTATTTAGTGTTGCTAGTGCTTGGGAAATTCAAATTAAAGTGCAACTCGGCAAGCTCATACTCAATGAATCTCTATCAGACATACTTAATAATCAGCAACAGATTAATAATCTAGCAATTTTACCCATTACTCTAAATCATGTATTATCTTTGAATAGTCTACCGCTCCATCACAAAGATCCATTTGACCGTTTACTAATTGCTCAAGCTATATCAGAAAGAGCAGTATTAGTAAGTCGTGATCCAGTATTTGAAAACTATCCTGTTACAGTTGAATGGTAAATAAAAAATTTTTTTTAGCTTATTTTATCTTTATATATTACTAAAAGATTCAAAATTTTTTAAAAAATACAAAACTGGAGGATTTTTAATTAGAATTCCTCTAGTTAAACCATCGCAATAAGGTAGACTTACTCTATTTTCATGAAAGGGGCGTGAAAAAGGTAATGTAGGTAAATGCCCTTTTGGAGTATTTAGTGAATATTTTAATTCTTTTAATTTTTGCGATGCTGTCCAGCCAAAACAGTCTGTTAACTGGTAATAAGTCCGCCAATTAATTACACCTCCCAAGTCTCTCCAAGTTTCTAGTTGAGAAGTGAATCCAAAATGATTATCACTAGCATCCATCCATAATTTATTTATATGAAGTAAATGCTCATGATGTTGTTTGAATAAATATTCTATTCCCCAATTACCTAAAATAGTCGCTGATGCAATATCTTTTTTAAGTAATAAAATGATTCTTTTTGTTTCTTGATTTGCAGCTTCCCATTCCTGAGCTATTAACCAATTCTTAAGTGGTTTATAATTAATGCTTTCATTCTGTATAGTAAGTAAAGATAATTTCTTTCGCTTTTTTCTTTTATCCCACCCATTAACAATTTTATCTTTCAGTCCTAATAAAGTCACACCAGTCGATAAAAAATCAAAAAAATTCATTTTGGTAGCCTATTAATTACATCCACAATATTTTTACTACCCATTGTAGCTAAATTTTCATAAGATTACTTTCAGTTCTTTACTCGAAGCGGAATTGAAGCCCTGTGTAATATCATGAATAAAGAGTAAACCCTATAACGAACTTCTATTAGAACTGTGACAGACGCAAAGAGTTACAAAGACACCGTAAACTTGCCCCAGACGAAATTTGATATGCGGGCGAATGCAGCCAAGCGAGAACCAGAGATTCAACAATTTTGGAAAGAAAACCAGATTTATGAGAAATTGTCACAGAATAACCCTAATGAACTCTTTATTTTACACGATGGCCCACCCTATGCGAATGGTGCCGTACATATGGGCCATGCGCTAAACAAAATCCTCAAAGATATTATTAATAAATACAAATTACTGCAAGGATACAAAGTTCGCTATGTACCAGGTTGGGACTGTCATGGACTCCCTATCGAACTTAAAGTACTGCAAAGTATGAAAAAAGAGGAAAGAGAAGGCTTAACCCCTCTCAAATTACGTCACAGGGCGCGTGATTTTGCCCTCCAGACGCAAAAAGTACAGGGTGAAGCTTTTAAAAGGTTTGGAGTCTGGGGAGACTGGGATCACCCCTATTTAACGATGAGTCCCGAATACGAAGCGGCACAAATTGGTGTTTTTGGACAAATGGTACTCAAGGGATATATCTATCGCGGACTAAAACCTGTTCACTGGAGTCCAAGTTCACAAACGGCACTTGCTGAAGCAGAGTTAGAATATCCAGAGGGTCATACCTCAAGGAGTGTTTATGCAGCATTCCCCGTCACTAAAGCATCTACAGAAATTTTAACCCCGTTTCTTCCTGATTTGGGTGTAGCAATTTGGACAACGACCCCTTGGACATTACCAGGTAATTTAGCGGTTGCTCTAAATCCAGATCTAAAGTACGCTGTAGTAGAATCAAGTGAGCCAATTTCTAATTATAAATATCTCATCGTTGCAGTAGATTTAGTTGAAAAACTATCGGAAACCTTTAATACTTCTTTAACAGTCAAAGCAACCCTCCAAGGAAAAGAGTTAGAACATACCACCTATCGTCATCCTTTATTTGACAGAGAAAGTGAAATTGTGATCGGTGGAGATTATGTTACAACAGATTCGGGTACAGGTTTGGTTCATACCGCACCAGGACACGGACAAGAAGATTATATCGTAGGACAACGCTACGGTTTACCGATTCTTTCTCCTGTTGATGATAAAGGGAATTTTACCGCAGAAGCAGGGCCATTTGAGGGTTTGAATGTTCTTAAAGATGCAAATGAAGTGATTATCAATGCACTACAAGAAAAAGGTTCATTACTCAAAGAAGAATCTTATGAACATAAATATCCGTATGACTGGAGAACCAAAAAACCGACGATTTTTCGTGCAACTGAACAATGGTTTGCATCCGTAGAAGGGTTTAGAGAAGAAGCACTAGCAGCAATTAAAACAGTAAAATGGATACCTGCACAAGGAGAAAACCGTATTACTCCTATGGTAAGCGATCGCTCTGATTGGTGCATCTCTCGTCAGCGTAGTTGGGGAGTTCCTATTCCAGTTTTTTATGATGAGGCAACTAACGAACCTTTAATGACGGAAGAAACCATCAACCATGTACAAACTATTTTTGCAGAAAAAGGGTCTGATGCTTGGTGGGAACTTTCAGTAGAAGAATTGTTACCCGAAAGCTATCGAAATAATGGACATACCTACCGCAAAGGTACCGATACAATGGATGTTTGGTTCGATTCGGGTTCCTCTTGGGCGGCTGTTACAGATGCTCGGCCTGAGTTAAAATATCCAGTGGATATCTATTTAGAAGGATCGGATCAACATCGCGGGTGGTTTCAGTCAAGTCTTTTAACCAGTGTTGCCGCAAATGAGATTTCACCCTATCAGACAGTGTTAACTCATGGTTTTATCTTAGATGAACAAGGCCGTAAAATGAGTAAGTCCGAGGGCAATATTTTTGATCCATTAACCATCATCAACGGTGGCAAAAACAAGGAAAAAGAACCTGCTTATGGTGCAGATATTATCCGTTTATGGGTGTCTTCGGTAGACTATACTTCTGATGTAGCTTTCGGTCAAAATATACTCAAGCAATTAGTTGATGTTCGTAATAAAATCCGCAATACAGCTAAATTCTTACTCGGAAGCTTACATGATTTTGATCCAGCAAAACACACAATTCCTTACGAAGAATTACCAGAGATGGATCGATATATGTTGCATCGCATCTCGGAAGTTTTTACAGAAGTGACGGATGCTTATTCGAGTTTTCAGTTTTTCCGTTTCTTCCAAACTGTACAAAATTTCTGTGTAGTTGATCTGTCTAACTTTTATATCGACATTGCTAAAGATAGATTATATATTTCTGATCTTAACTCCCCTCGTCGTCGCAGTTGTCAGACAGTTTATGCAGTAGCACTCGAATGTTTAGCTAAAGCGATCGCACCTGTCTTATCCCATTTAGCGGAGGACATTTGGCAATATATTCCATACTCGACACCCTATCAATCAGTTTTTGAGTCAGGTTGGGTTAAACTTGATTCCCAGTGGAATAATCCAGAATTAGCCATAAAATGGGCTAAATTTCGTCAAATTCGAACAGAAGTTAATAAAGTGATGGAACAAGCGCGGACTAATAAAATGATTGGTGCATCATTAGACGCAAAAACCTTACTTTATGTATCGGATCAGGATTTAAAACAACAATTAGCGAATTTTAATCCTGCTGATAGTTTATCGGGTAATCGTGTTGACGAACTGCGTTATCTGTTTTTATCTTCCCAGGTTGAGTTAGTAGACTCGATGGATGCAATTAAACAAACAGACTATCAAGGTGAGTCAGATCTCGTTGCTGTAGGAATTGTCAAAGCAGATGGGGTAAAATGCGATCGGTGTTGGAATTATTCGATTCATGTTGGAGAATTCCCAGATGATCCAACGATTTGCGAACGGTGTAATGCTGCATTGCAAGGAAAGCTTTAATTAAAAGTTTAGGATGTATTTTTTGCTTAAATAGTGCATCCTATTCTTGACTTAAATTTATACAAAATCAGTAAATTTTTATGGATACTACCAAAGAATTTATACAACTCCAAGATGGCAAAGAGAAAAAAACTTAACCGTTATAAATTTTGGCAATCATCATCAACGTCACAAAATAAAGTTTTTAAACTATGTGTATAACAAAGATGCTGAGTATTTCCTTTTCTTTGTTTTCTTATCCCGAACTCATGTTAATTAGACTTCCCAATCTTCAATCATTAATCCTTCAACTCGACTAAATTCATCAACATTATGAGTAACTAAAATCAAGTTATTCGCCAAAGAGATCGCAGCAATTTGGATGTCATAACTCCAATCGGAGTACCATTAGCGGCTAAAGAAGCCCGAATGTAACCACAAATCGCCGCCGCTTGACCGTCAAAAGGTAAACTGACAAACTCACTAAAAACTCTCTCAAAGTAGCCAGATTTTCCTGTTGTCTTGAACTTCGATAAGCCCCATAGTAAAGCTCGTACTTGACCACATCGCAAAGAGCTACATCTAATGGTGATAAAGCATTTAAACGCTCTCTAACTGAGAGATTACGGCGATTAATATAGGCGATACAGGTATTGGTATCCAACAGGTAAATCATGCTAAGGGTTCTCTTTGGGGGAACTCTCCTTGTGGTTCTCTCACCATTGGTTCACCAACCCAAGCCCCAAATGTCTTCTCAAAAAATCCTGGCGACCAGCTTCTTTTTTCTGTCTTGTCCACTGGCTGATAAATGACCACCACTTCTACCTCTAAGCCAGCTATCTCAGAAGGAAGCTTAATCTGTAACAATCCGTCATGACCAACGTGAGTTTTTAATTGAATACTTTCCATCCTTTTTCCTCTTCTTGGGGTTTAATGTAAGAAGCTACAATGGCAAATGCCTAATCAAGCCTCAAAAAGAAAAGGTTATAGCAAAGCGCAGAGAGATTAAAGAGTGGTTAAAATCACACATTAATGTTGAAGCCGCCGACGTTATAAGATATCTTAATCCAATAATTAGAGGATGGGGTAACTATTACAAACATTCCGTAGCCAAAGAGATATTCGCAAGTCTTGACCATGACTTAGTTCATCCTTTATTAAGATGGGCAAGGAAAAAACATGGAAAAAGAAAAACGAAATGGATACGATACTACTATTTTGGAAGAGTTGGAGGAGACAACTGGGTTTTCAAAGCCAAAACCAAAAATAGGAAGGGCAGAGAAACACTGATTAACATCATACAACTAGCAAAAATCCCGATAGTTAGACACGTGAAAGTCAAGCTGGACACATCACCAGATGATCCAGACATGAGGGACTACTGGGAGAAAAGGCTAACCAGATATGGTAGAACACGATTCAGCGACGGAAGTAAACTACAAAAAGTGGCAATAAACCAAGGATGGAAATGCCCTGTATGTGGAGAACATCTGCTCAATGGTGAAGAATGGGACACACATCACAAACTACCTGTACGAGAAGGTGGTACAGATGAGGAAACGAACCTCGTCCATGTCCATAAGACTTGCCACATTAACTTACACAGGAAATT
Source organism: Chroococcus sp. FPU101 (assembly GCF_017312365.1). Classification (GTDB taxonomy): domain Bacteria; phylum Cyanobacteriota; class Cyanobacteriia; order Cyanobacteriales; family Microcystaceae; genus Chroococcus. The sequence goes on along the minus strand of NZ_BLJI01000008.1, from coordinate 109,479 downwards.
TAGTCATGAGTAAGAGCCGAATGATGAGAAATTGTCAAGTTCGGTTCTGTGGGGAGAGGGATACGGTGACGTATTCTCTCTTACCCGACAAAAAAATACTCGTTCAGTTGAGTATAAACAGTCAGGATGGAAACTAGATGTAAAAACTAAAAAGCATTTAACTTTTACTGATAAAAAGGGAATAGGGCGTTTAAAGCTCGTTGGTTCAAGAGACATCTATTTTTACAACGAATCTGATATAAAGCGAGTTAGATTAATTCGTCGTGCAGATGGCTACTATTGTCAGTTCTGTATATCTGTAGATGTAAAACAAGAGTCAGAGCCAACAGGAAAAGCAGTCGGTTTAGATGTAGGGTTAAAATTTCTGTATGTCGATAATTTTGGTCATACAGAAGAAAATCCTAAATTTTACCGTCAAGCCGAAAAGCGTCTGAAGAAACTACAAAAGCAAGTTTCTCGTAAATTTAAGAAGCGCACCGCCCACGGCGAGGTTTCCTCGCCATGTGGACGGAGCAAGAAAGGTCAACCCGTTTCTAATAACTATCTAAGAGCTAAAAACAGATTAGCTAGGTTGCATCTTAAGGTAAGTAGGCAGCGTGAAGAACATAGCAAAAAATTAGCTCGTTGCGTAGTGACATCTAACGATGTTGTCGCCTATGAAGACTTACAGATTAAGAATCTAGTTAAAAATCATCATTTAGCAAAAAGTATCAATGATGCAGGTTGGTATCAACTCAGAAAATGGATTGAATATTTTGGAGTTAAGTTTGGTAAAATAACGATTGCTGTTCCCCCACAATGGACAAGTCAAGAATGTTCAAATTGTGGAAATATAGTCAAGAAAACCTTGTCAACACTTACTCATCAATGCAGTTGCGGTTTAACAATTTGCCGTGACGAAAACGCTGCACGTAACATTTTAAAGAAAGGATTAACTACTGTAGGGCATACAGGAAGTTGGTTGGAGAACAGCCTAAACGCTTTGGGAGAAGATACCCCTACTTTGGCTCAAGTAATTGTGTCAGAGCAAGTAACTTCGTAGAACAAAGAATCCCCACCATAAATGGCGGGGAGTGTCAACAAATAGATCAAATTTCCCAAAAAAACTCCCTCGACTGACCAGAAAAACTAAATTTTCCTAGCAAGGTATTCATCGAGATTAGAGAAAGTTAAGCTATTTGATTTATAAAAACACTGGGTGGTAATTGCTCTGTAAATAGAGTGAAAACCGCTCTGTGTATACTCTAAAAGCCATTTTGAAACAAGTATAATAGAAGAAGGTTAGAAAAGAGAGCAGCATGAAAATACAGCAATCAGTACTTGTTCACCTAGGTTACGGTAAGTACATTCGTTCGGATCAAGTTACAGCAGTGATCCCCGTAGATGAGGACAGAGGGCCAGGACGAAGAAGCTTTGTTTATATTCAAGGACAAATACAACCTATTATCGCCTCTCGTGCTGAAGATACCCTAATTCGCGATTTGGTACAAGAACCACAAGAAGTCACCCAAGCGCGTCAACAACAGGAAATTCTTCAAGATTTGCTGTTAGAGTTAGGTCATGTCAATTCTACAGTACGACGCATTACCCGCGATGAGGGGGGGTTAGACCTAGAACGTTTAGAACAACGAATCCGTCAGGTTTTACCCGAATAGTCCATATTACAGAACTATAAATTTGAAGGGTTTGGGGTTTCCAGACCCTTATTAATTATAAAGTCACATCTTATTAAGAGTAGGCAGCAAGAAAATTTTTTTGCTTAGACTAAAAAGAAGCAGCACTTTATACTTAATCATTATGTCTTATGTTTGTGAACTGGGTACAGGTCAAACCCTATATTTAGAAAATTCGGCAAATCAAACCTTTGTTACCCTATCAAGTGGTAGTAGCGGACAACAACAGCAAGCAAGTAGCGGATATCAAACAGGAACATGGACGACACCACCGCAAGTTAATCAGACTTCTCGCGGGACGATCGTTAAAATTACTACTGCGACAGGAGAATACAATATCTTGATTCAAGGTAGCAGTATGAGTGTGTCAAAAGAAACTTTATCAAGCGAACAAAATGAACCGCTACCGATCAAACCGACCGAAAAAAAGCCTGTTAGTTCAATGAAACCCATGCAACCTATGCAGCCATTAAAAATGGGCAACATGGAAATGAATCTTAACACGATGGAAATGAAAATGGGTGACATGGAGTTAAAAATGGGATCACCATCCGTGAAAACACCGAACTTTTGTAGTCAATGTGGTGCGAAAGTCAATTCAAATGATCGCTTCTGCGCTAATTGCGGTCATTCCTTAACCTAAAAACAAATTTGCGTAAATTTACGCTAGTCGTTAACGTGATGGTCTTTTAAAGTTAATAATAATCGCTAGTGAGTATCGGCGATCGCGGATTAGACATCTTTACTATATATGCTTCAACCGCGATCGTTTTTATTTCTACTATGAGACAGGGTTTTCAAAACACAAAATTGGATATACAGTAGTGCATAATTTTAGAGAAATCCAAAAAAGATTTAAACTATACTGAGCGCAAAATTATAAAACTAGGGTAATGAGTCCCGATTCTCATCTTTCAGGGTCTTTAGATTTTTCACTGATTCTGTACTATCCAATAGCTTCAATTGTGTCTAAAGCGGTTGAAAATCATTTTTTCTAACATTTTGTTAATAAGTTTTTTTAAAACTTTTTGCTTAATTTTTTAAACTTGATTAAACTTAGTTAATGGCTGTAGTATTAAAAAATATTTCATAAGTTACTCAAGCCAAAATTATGATCTGATCACGCAATCACATTGAATAAACTGAATAACTTATAATATAAGTGTTCTACGATACAAGGCTTTGTCAAAATTTATTTAATACTATATTTACAAACTTATGTTAATTTAAGAAGTAGGTTATAACTAACATTTAAAAAAATCAATATTGTTTAAAGATTAAACTTTATAATAAATTAAGATTTTATTTATCTGACTGGATATAAAATTTAGGTAACCTTTATCAGAAATCCTTGTACTAAAATAAGTTGTTTTTTTAAAAGCATTAATACAGCCAAAAAAACAATTTAAGTGATGGCATTAATCAACTGTAAAGGCTATACATCAACCTTAATTTCCAATCTAGGGAACTAATAGAAACAGTAGCAACACTATTTATGGTTAGCATGACAACCAACAATATTCAGATTGAAGATAAGGACACTCGAATGAGCGTCGAAAGTCTGAAGGGAGCATTTTTAGATCACCTGTTTTACATTCAGGGCAAGTTGCTTAGAATTTCCACGAAAAATCATCATGACATAACAATTAATGATTATCTATCGTCAGAACAGCACCAAAAACTCCCTCGGTAAAGACGGAAGTTTCAAAGTATAGCTAATCAAACAACAATTTAAACTTATCTTAATCAGGAGACTCGCCATGACACTTAAAATTGGCATTAATGGCTTTGGTCGTATCGGACGGTTAGTTGCTCGAATTGCAATGGATCATCCTGAAGTTGAAATCGTCGGTGTAAATGATTTAGTTCCTGCGGACAATCTAGCTTACTTATTCAAATACGATTCTACACACGGCACCTACAAAGGCACAGTAGAGGCTAAAGAAGATGGAATTGAAATCAATGGGCACTTTATTCATTGTATGGCGATTAGAAATCCAGCCGAACTCCCTTGGGGCAAACTGGGAGCCGATTATGTAGTAGAATCTACGGGACTTTTTACCACCCTTGAAGGAGCCGAAAATCACTTAAAAGCTGGAGCAAAACGAGTTGTTATATCTGCTCCAACTAAAGACCCAGATCGTGTTCGTACCTTTGTTGTAGGTGTGAATCACCAAGAATTCGATCCCGCTAAAGATGCGATCGTCTCTAACGCAAGCTGCACAACTAACTGTTTAGCTCCAGTAGTCAAAGTGATACATGAAAACTTTGGTCTTGCCGAAGGCTTGATGACTACCGTTCACGCCATGACGGCAACTCAGCCAACCGTAGACGGCCCCAGTAAAAAAGACTGGCGAGGTGGACGAGGAGCGAGCCAAAACATTATCCCATCCTCTACTGGAGCCGCCAAAGCGTTAGCCCTCGTGATGCCCGAACTCAAAGGCAAACTGACGGGCATGGCGTTCCGAGTCGGAACCCCTAATGTTTCAGTGGTGGACTTAACCTTTAAGACGACACAAGCAACCACCTACGAAGACATCTGTGCAGCAATGAAAGTAGCAGCAAACGGAGAACTAAAGGGAGTCCTGAGCTACACCGACGAAGAAGTAGTTTCTACCGACTTCAACAACGATCCTCACTCCAGTATCTTCGATGCTAAAGCTGGAATTGCTTTAAATTCCAACTTCTATAAAGTATTGGCGTGGTATGACAACGAATGGGGCTACTCAGCAAGAGTCATCGATCTGATGCTGTATATGGCTAAAAAAGAAGGTCTGTTCTAGCTGTGAACGACTCCGTGTGCAAACAAAGAATTATTCAAGCCCAACTGTACATCGACATTGAACTAAGGATCTAACTATGCCAAATTTACTTGAACAACTCAAAAAATACACCGTTGTAGTAGCCGATACAGGTGATCTGCAAGCCATTCAGAAATTTATGCCTCAAGATGCCACCACCAATCCTTCACTAATTGCGACGGCGGCTCAAATGCCAGAATATCGAGAAATCGTCGATGAAACGATACTTCAAGCGAAAAAAGATGCAGGATCGGGTGCAACTAAAAAAGAAATCGCTGGACTGGCTTTTGCTCGCCTCGCGGTCTCCTTTGGTAAAAGAATTCTAGACATTGTGCCGCAACGTGTTTCGGTTCAAGCTGATCCGCGATTTTCCTACAACACCGAAGCTACGGTTAGGCAAAGTCGTTTTCTGCTCTCTGAATTTGAAAAAGCTGGCACACCCCGCGAACGTGTCATGATCAAGATCGCCGCGACTTGGGAAGGGATTAAGGCTGGCGAAATCCTAGAAAAAGAAGGTATTCAATCGAATATGACGCTGTTGTTCGGCATTCATCAAGCGATCGCCTGTGCCGAAGCGGGAGCCACGCTCATTTCACCCTACGTTGGACGGATCACCGATTGGTACACTAAAAACACAGGTCAGCAATACGAAGGAGCCGACGATCCTGGAGTCCAATCCGTTACCCGTATCTACAACTACTACAAAAAATTTGACTACCCTACTGAGGTCATGGGTGCCAGTTTCCGTAAAATTAGCCAAGTTACTGAATTAGCAGGCTGTGACTTGCTGACAATTGGCCCTAAACAATTGACCCAGTTGCAGGAAACGACTGGAGAATTAACCCGCAAACTTGACCCCGATTTGGCGGCAAAAATGGATATTGAAAAAATGTCCATTGACCAAGCCACTTTTGACAAAATGCACGCCGATAATCACATGGCAACCGAAAAACTTGCCGAAGGGATTAAAGGGTTTAGCAAAGCTCTAGAATCTTTGGAGATGTTTCTAGCAAACCGTCTGACCCAACTCGAAAGCGGAGCCAAAGTCGGCGTTGCTGCAACTAATATCTTTGCCGCATACGATTTCGATGAGGACGGCTTTATCACTCGCGAAGAATGGATGGGATTAGATGCTATTTTTGATGCGCTCGATCTTGATAGTGATGGCAGAATCACGCCAGATGAAATGATGGCAGCATTGGGAGCCACCTTCCAAATGACAGCCGTTTAAAATTGTGGCTCAAATAACTTCCCTTGTAGGTTGAGTTGTGCCATCTCAAACTAACCTACAATAATCAATTCTCATTTCTCACACAGTTTTCCTTTAATATTGAGATTTTAGAGCCACCCACCAATGAGTTTGACATTATATCTTCTACGACATGGGGAAACATCCTATAGCCAGTCGGGAGCCTACAGTGGCATTAGTGACCCTGAACTCACTCCAGAAGGAATACGGATGGCCCAAGCTTTCGCGGCAGCATATCAAGCCTTACCTTGGGCGGGAATTTATGTCAGTCCTATGAAACGAACGATCGCTACTGCTCAACCCTTGTGTGAAGCGAATAAAGTCGAAATGCAACTACGCTCTGGACTCAAAGAGATGGATTTTGGCAAGTGGGAAGGACAAACCCCAGATTGGGTTAGAGAGCATTATCTTGATGATTGCATCAATTGGATGACCGAACCGTCTTGGAATCCTCCGACTGGTGGCGAAACAGCCGTAGAAGTATTAAGCCGAGCCTTATCAGTCATCGCAGAAATTGAAGCGAAATACTCCGATGGCAATGTTTTGATCGTTTCTCATAAAACGACGATTCGGATTATTCTTTGTAATTTACTGGGCATCGATTTAGGACGTTATCGAGATCGCCTAGAAATGCGAGTGGGTTCAGTTAGTGTGGTGAAGTTTAGTACATATGGCCCATTGCTCCAACGACTCGGCGATCGCACTCATTTGACTAAAGAATTGCAGGCTCGTGAGGAAGCATGATCAACAGGTGTGTGAATCTGAGCAAGGTGACTCCATTAATATTACTGTTTTTTCTGGTGTATCTTCTCGGATTAAAAGCGTTACATGAATATCTCAAAAACGATTAAGAGGAAATAAACCATGCTCAGTACCACTATATTTCCTGGACGCTATGTTCAAGGTAGAGACGCGAGGAAAAGACTCGGCGAGGAGTTATCACGATATGGAGAAAAGGGAATTGTGATCTGCGATTCCTTTGTATATGAGAAACTCCTTTCAGATTTTGAACCCTATATGAAAGATGGAGTCGATGTATTTATTGAGAAATTCGGCGGCGAGTGTTCAGACGAAGAGATTAATCGCTTACTTAATATAATCCACGAGGCGAAATTTCATTTTGTCGTGGGATTAGGTGGTGGCAAAACCATGGACACAGCCAAAGCAGTAGCGTATGAGGCTAAGTTACCCGTTGTCATCATCCCTACTCTTGCAGCCAGTGATGCCCCATGTAGTGCCGTATCTGTCATCTATACGAGCGAAGGTGAGTTCAAACGCTACTTATTTCTACCCCACAGTCCTAATCTTGTGTTAATGGACACACAGATTATCACTAATGCACCAGTGCGCTTTCTGATTGCTGGAATGGGAGATGCTCTTGCTACTTGGTTTGAAGCCGAATCCTGTATGAAGAAATACGCTCCTAACATGACTGGGGATCTTGGCTCTAGAACAGCCTATTCATTGGCAAAACTGTGCTACGAAACTCTTTTAGAATATGGGTTGACAGCAAAGACAGCTTGTGAGACTCACATCGTAACACCTGCTCTGGATCACATTGTCGAAGCAAATACACTTCTTAGTGGTTTGGGTTTCGAGAGTGCTGGACTTGCAGCCGCCCACGCCATCCACAATGGACTGACTGTACTAGAACAAACTCATCATTACTATCATGGTGAAAAGGTGGCTTTTGGCACACTCACTTCACTATTTTTAACAGACAAGCCAATCAAAACCATCGATGAGGTTTACAGTTTTTGCGAATCAATTGGTCTGCCAACCACATTAGCCGACATCGGATTAAGTGAAATAAGTGACGAAAAGCTCATGAAAGTGGCTCAAGCATCATGTCTAGAGGGTGAAACTATTCACAATGAACCCATCCCTGTGACTCCAGATCTAGTATTCTCCTCACTCAAAGCAGCAGATGCAGAGGGGAAAAGACGCAAATCATCTATTTAATATGAGTGCCATTCTGTTTCCAATCTTTATTGTTTTAATTAAATTTGGGTAAAAATAATGAACACAAATATTCAATCCATTCATGCTAGAGAAATCTTAGATTCTCGCGGTTATCCGACTGTTGAAGTCGATGTTATTTTACAAGATGGCAGCCTAGGACGTTCAGCCGTTCCTTCTGGTGCATCCACAGGAAGCCGCGAAGCCTTAGAATTGCGCGATGGTGATCCGAAGCGATACGATGGTAAAGGTGTACTACAAGCTGTGGCTAATGTCAACACTAAACTTGCTTCTGCTTTGATGGGAATGGATGCAGCCGACCAGACGGCTGTTGATAACAAAATGCTGGACTTAGACGGCACTGAGTACAAAAAAAATCTGGGAGCTAATGCCATTTTAGGAATATCGATGGCGATCGCTCGTGCGGCTGCTTCATCTAAAAAAATTCCCCTCTATCGGCATTTGGGCGGAGACTCTGCGAATCTATTGCCTGCGCCTTGCTTCAACGTGATTAATGGCGGGGCTCATGCTGATAATAATATCGATTTTCAAGAATTTATGGTCGTTCCCGTGGGTGCGCCTACTTTTTCAATCGCCCTCGAATGGGGAGCCGATATTTTCCATGCCTTAAAATCAGTTCTACAGAAAAAAGGATACAGCACAGGTGTGGGTGATGAAGGAGGGTTTGCACCCCATTTGTCAAACAATGTAGAAGCGATCGAAGTCATTATGCAAGGGATTGAAAAAGCTGGACTTAAAGCTGGCACTGAAGTCTGCTTGGCCCTCGATCCCGCAGTTACCGAACTCTATCAAGAAGATGGTAGTTATTTGTTTTATAAGTCTGATCAAAGCAAGAAAAGCACCGAAGACATTATTCAATTATGGGAAAGTTGGGTCAATCAGTATCCGATCATTTCGATTGAGGATGGTTTGGGCGAGCAAGATTGGCAAGGCTGGCAACTGTTAACCCAGCGTTTAGGCGATCGCATCCAGATAGTCGGCGATGATATCTTTGTCACCAATCCCAAAATTATCAAACAGGCGATCGCTGATCAGGTCGGTAACTCCTCCTTAATAAAAGTTAATCAGATTGGCTCAATTACCGAAACGCTCAACGCCATTAACGACTCGAAAGCGGGTGGTTACACTTGTATGATCAGCCATCGCTCTGGCGAAACCACTGATGATTTTATTGCAGATCTAGCCGTAGCTACTAATGCAGGTCAAATTAAAACGGGTGCGCCCTGTCGGGGTGAGCGTCTCGCTAAATACAATCAGTTACTTCGGATTGAGGAGGAATTGGGTAGCAAGGCTCATTACGCTGGAATGGCAGCCTTCAAACGTAAGTAAGCCTATTCATTTACGGAGACAGTTTGAGAATTCTATACTGTCTCTGAATTAATTACCAACAATAGCGATCGCATTTACCTTCAATTTGTCTTATGAAAGTTGCTTTTTTTAGTACCAAATCCTATGATCGCCAGTCTTTTGAAGCGGTCAATGCTGACTATCATCACGATTTGACGTTTTTTGATACCCAACTCAACTCCAATACCGCCGCACTAGCAGCAGGTTTCCCCGCCGTTTGTAAATTCGTTAATGACATTGCCGACGCAACAACACTGGAGATTCTCGCTTCTAATGGGACTCGCATTCTAGCACTCCGCTCTGCTGGATTCGATCAAGTTGATCTCAAGCGAGCAGCAGAATTAGGAATTAAAGTCGTGCGGGTACCTGCATACTCTCCTTATGCCGTTGCTGAACTCGCAGTTGGCTTAGTGCTAATGCTAAACCGAAAACTTTACAGAGCCTACAACCGTGTTCGAGATGACAATTTTTCCCTAGAAGGGTTACTTGGCTTCGATCTAAATGGTCGTACCGTTGGTGTAGTGGGGACGGGCAAGATCGGTATGATATTTGCTCAAATCATGCAGGGTTTTGGTTGTTCATTGCTGGGCTATGATGCTTACCCTAATTCTCAATTTGAAGCACTCGCAAATGCCCGTTATGTTACTTTACCTGAGTTACTGGCAAACTCAGATATTATTTCTTTGCATTGTCCATTGATGAGCACGACCCATTATTTAATCAATCCAAATACGATTGAGCAAATGAAGCCTGGTGTGATGCTAATTAATACCAGTCGTGGTGGCTTAATTGATACTGCCGCAGCAATTGAAGGGATTAAATCTGGCAAAATTGGTCACCTTGGTATTGATGTATACGAGGAGGAGGAAGCTCTATTTTTCCAAGATCTGTCTGACACCATCATTCAAGATGATACTTTTCAATTACTACAATCATTTCCCAATGTTGTAATTACGGCTCATCAAGGATTCTTTACTCAAGAGGCTCTTTATAGTATCGCTACTACCACCTTATCTAATATTACTGATTTTGAACAAGGGCAACCTTTGAAAAATGAAGTCGTTTATAAGCCTTCTGCTTCTGCAAAAGCACCTGTTTAATAACAAGTCTTTGTAAAGGGCGCAAAAGCTCTACCCCCCATGTTTTTCCACAATCATTAATCATCAAAAAAAATTCATACAATTATGGTCAACCTTGTTCCTAACCCTATTTAGAGTCAACTATGCAACTAGCCCTCTACTCGCTGCTGGCCTTTACGCCGATTCTAACCGCTTTTTTGCTCTTAGTGGTTGCCAATCGTCCAGCTACTCAGGCAATGCCCGTTACTTACCTAGTAACAGTGATCATTGCACTGCTGCTCTGGAAAGTGCCTTTTATCCAAGTTGCTGCTTCAACGGTGGTAGGACTGATCGTCACTTTGGAAATTCTCTACATTGTCTTTGGTGCTATTTTGTTGCTAAACACCTTACAAGAGTCGGGAGCGATTAGCAAAATTCGTCAAGGCTTATTAGGTATTTCTAGCGATCGTCGAATTCAAGTGATCCTGATTGCTTGGTTATTTGGCAATTTTATTGAGGGGGCTTCGGGTTTTGGGACTCCAGCCGTAATTTGTGTACCGCTTTTGGTGGCGATTGGGTTTCCCCCAATGGCAGCCGTACTAGCATTGTTGCTCACCCAAGGTACGGCTTCTCCCTTTGGAGCAGTGGGAACTCCGATTTTTATTGGTATTAATAGCGGTTTGGAAGGTGCTGAGGCGGTTGAGCAAGAAGTTGCCCGCTTAGGGTCGAATTTCTCTGATTATCTGAATCTTATTGGTGCTAAGACGGCAATCATTCAGGGTGTGATTGGAATGTTTATTCCCCTGCTGTTAGTCATAACCCTAAATGCCTATTTTGGTAAGCGCAAATCTTGGAAAGATAGCCTAAGCGTTGCTAAGTTTGCCATATTTGCTGGACTCGCCTTTGTGATTCCCTACGCACTGACTGCTATTTTGCTTGGCCCAGCGTTCCCCTCTCTATTTGGGGGGCTGGTGGGATTGGCGATCGTAATTCCTGCTGCCAAGCGAGGATTTTTGGCCCCGAAGGAAATCTGGGACTTTCCCGATCGCACTCAATGGCCGACTACTTGGATGGGAACCGCCAGTTATGAAATTTCAAATACACCAGTGAAAATGACGGCGTTGCACGCTTGGCTACCCTATGTGTTGCTGGGACTATTTCTGGTACTTTCCCGTACCCGATATTTGCCGTTGATGAGTGGCTTCAAGCGATCGAGATTCGCTTTTCTAATATTTTTGGAACAGATGTTACTGTGGCGACAAAGCCGCTTTTTCTTCCAGCGACCGTCTTTCTCTTGGTGGTGTGCCTCACTTACTTTCTGCATCACATGAAAATCGAGCAGATGAAACGAGCGATCGCTGGAGCGGGGCAGAAGCTTCTGGGAACCGCCTTAGCGATTGGTGCATCCGTACCAATGGCTCAAGTTTTTATCAACTCTGACGTGAATGCTTCAGGACTAGCCAGTATGCCCCTTACTCTAGCAGATGGGGTTTCTAGTATAGGGGGTCAAGTCTGGCCGTTCTTTGCCCCTGTCATTGGACTGATGGGTTCTTTTGTTGCTGGAAGCACTACCGTCAGCAATATGATGTTCTCTTTATTTCAGTTTGGGGTGGCTAGACAAATCGATGCTTCAACATCAGTTATTCTGGCATTGCAAGGTGTAGGAGCCGCCGCAGGAAACATGATTGCTGTCTCAAACATTGTTGCTGCGGTTGCAACGGTCGGATTAATGGGTCGGGAGGGCATCTTGCTCCGTCAGTTATTACTTCCAGTCATTTTATATTTAATATTTGCTGGTTTACTTGGTGTTTTTGCTGTCTTTGTTCTTTAGATATAGAAGATTTATGATTAAGCTTTCAAAATATTTAAAAAATCAACAAGCTTTTGGCGGACTGATTCATGAGTATAATCATCATCTGGATGAGGTGGATCACCTGGGGTTTGAAAATGAGGACGTTTCCCATAAATTTGACCCCATTTCATATCAACTCGTCTGACAAATTCATAAAATAAGTTAGGATTATTAATTAATGATTCTATAATTTTAACTAAAACGATTAAAGGCTGATCTAAGTTTTTGGCTATTTTTAATTCGTTCTCTTCTATTAGGTCTTGTAGGGTAGCTTTAAAGGCTCCTAGTGAGTCAGACACATTTTCTTTAATCAATAAATTGAGTTCGGTTTTAACCTGTAATAATTTTGGTACTGGAGATTCACCCTTTAAAAAATCTCCTCCTTCTTTGGCAATCAGATCAGCAAGTGTAAAAGTACGACCCGCCATGACATCTTTTAGTAGTTCACGATCTTTCTCGTCTTGTTCTGAGTTCATCATCTTGCCGTATCAAAATTCTTAATGTTAAATCTAGCATTTTTTTTAGCAATTGATGAGGATTGTTAGATTAATTTTTGATGAGGTGAAATAAAATAACGAAATAAATCATAAACTTGAGCATTTTCAGCGTTTTTTCGTCGAAATTTTGAGTTTCTGTGTCGGCTTGTGTCGTTTATTGAACAGTTATTTTTCACTTTTTAAAGTTTCGTTATTAGACATATTACAGAATTACAACAGTGGCTCAACCATTTAATCCAATCTTTTAGGCTGATCAAGATCTAAGTTGCTACCGCGACATTAATCTGTTACTGTACATTTTAAAATGGCTCAGGCGAGAGTTGAACTTGCGACCTTGGGCTTATGAGTCCCCTGCTCTACCACTGAGCTACTGAGCCGTTTCTTTCCACAATATTTAATTATACAACAAAGTTGAAACTTTTGAACAACTTTTTTTCGGTAAAAAGGGAAAGCATTTAACTTTCCCACAATTCTAACGACGCTCTTTCTTGGGTAGAAAAGCCATCGGATTGACAGCACCTTTTCCATTCGGATGTACTTCAAAATGGAGATGAGGCCCTGTACTAAATCCTGTGCTACCCATTTGAGCAATTTGTTGTCCTTGCTGAATTTGTTGTCCACGACGTACTAACAAACGGCTATTGTGAGCATACAAAGTGATACTACCATCGGCGTGTTGAACTTTAACCAAATTGCCGTAACCCCCATTATTCCAGCCCGATGAGATCACTTCTCCACTAGCTGCCGCAATGATAGGTGTTCCAACTGGAGCCGCGATATCAATTCCTCGGTGCATTCGTCCCCAACGTCTGCCAAAACCAGAGCTTAAGGTACCTTTCGCGGGCCAAATAAAGTTTTGAAGTGTGGGTTGAGTATCGGGTAAATATTGATTAGGATTAGGCAGAGATGGGATTTCAGGGTCTACAGTAGTTCCGACTGGAATTCGCAGATCATCCAGATAAGGCTCAACTTGAATGGCGGCTGTTCCTACAATAGTCGGTTCACTGCTAGTCGGTTTGGCTTCAATATTTTGAGGACGTTTAAAGGCTGAATTTCTGGAGCTATCCCACTCTGAATTACGAGGTTGTGGAGTTTCAGAAATGTCAGTATCAACAGGAATACTGACAGAAACTTGATTTGATTGAGTTGACGGTTCTTCGATTTGCTCCAAATGAGCGAAGTCATCTCGTAATTTCTCGGTATAGGTTGGTGTCGCCGATTCTACATTAATCTTAACGGGTTGTGCGGCGATGGCTGTCTCGGATGTGGTAGTGACGGGGGTCGCCGTAATAGGTTTAACTGAGGGAACGGGTGGAAGTTTGCGCTTAAAGCTCGACTGTTGAAAATTTGAGGGAATAATCAAAGATTGATTAACCTTAATCGTATTAGGATCTGTAATCTGATTGGCTTCGCTTAATGCTTGTACTGAGATGCCGTGAGATTGGGCGATCGTTTGAATAGTATCTCCTGGCTGTACTTGATACAGGGTTTCATGAGTCGGTGTGATCAGTTTAGGACTTTGTAAAGCAACACTGGTTTGAGTTGAAGTTTCTTGAGGGACTACTGAACTAGACTCTTCTACTTTTATGGGTTGACTTGATAAAGTCGTTTGTGGTTCGGTAGTTGTTGTCACTTCTGGAACTCTAATCAGCGTGGGTTCATCAGAAACTTGAATGCTGTCTGTATTTGGAGTTGGTACAGCAATTGGAATGGGACGATTTAATTCTATAGCTAGTGAGGAAGATTCATCAATTTCAGCAATGGGATCACTAGCGCGTTGTACGGTGGCTTCTTCAGATGTGGGGGCTTCGGCGAGTAATGTAGGTTGTTCGATGATTTGATTAGACCGTAAGGCCGCGAGGCTTTCCTGCAATTTTCGGCGGCTTTCTTTAAGATTATTAAGGGATTGATCCAGCGCGACAGATGATATTTTTTCGGGTCGGGTCGATAATTGATTTTCAGATGTAGGAATTTTGATCGTTTGTCCGACGACTAAATCAGTTTGCGGGCTGATGTTGTTGACTTCGGCGATCGCTTCGGGTTCAATATGATAGTTTTGAGACAGTGAAAAAAGCGTTTCACCTGGTTTAACTTCGTGCTGTTGAGGGGAGATCGACCCATTAATGATCAGTGATGGGTTTGAGTCGTTTTTCTCGATTGAAGTTGTTTCGAGCGGTGTAACGTCTGCGGCGAAAGCAGCTTGACTTGAGTTAACCACCAAAAAGCTAGATGCTCCCATCGAAATTGCTAAACCCAGAAGTAGTGAACAGCGAATGCGGCTTGCTCCCTCATTAATGGCGATCGTTGCTTCTGACGAATGAGTCAAAAAATCGGTGGTATATTCGGTGGATTCTGTTACAGATGAGGGAGTTGTTACCATTTTTTTCATACGTGCCTCTTTCAAAATAAACCTTGAGCGTGTGTCATCAACCCATAAGTGTTTAATATGACTCGATGAGTGTGTGCTCTATGATAATTACGCTTTTTTTACAGAGTTTTTGCTTGAGCTTGTTTAAATAATAGTGTTAAACACCTCACTTAAAAATAAACTATTGCAATGATATCTATGAAAGGTTAGCTTAGTTTTACAATTTAGACAAGCCTGTCTAATGATTCCCTTAAATTCAATACCTCGTTCTGGGGACAGATTTTTGGAATGGATTGTTAGACGCTCTTAATCGAATAATGTTTCTGTCAATCCTATAAAACGACTGTTTTTCGGTGCTAATCCTGAAAAATGACGTTTTATTTCTCAAGCAATTTTATAAGTTAAATTGATGGTTTCAAGCGTTTGTATCGATTATTTATACAAATTTCTTATTATTACCATCACGAATAACTTGGCCCATCGCCAATTTAAGCAATATTTAGATTGATGGCTCAATCATTGATTGCTCAAACAAGCTTCTTGGATTCATTATTCCCAATTCGTTGCTCGATGTAACAACAACAGGCCAATTCAGACTAATTATGGCTGCCTGAATAGCAAAACTTTGATTATGATAAGAAGTGGTCTATGTTCTCTAACTCAATCCCTACCAAAGAAAAGAAAAAAATGATTTCTACAGAAGTTATAGAGAAACGTTCAACCTCAACCGTTCGTAAACCAGCACCCCGATATCGAGTTCTACTCCATAATGATGACTATAATTCGATGGAGCACGTTGTACAAACTCTCATGCAAACGATCGCAGGAATGACTCAACCTCAAGCGGTTGATATTATGATGGAAGCTCATACCAATGGGTTAGCTTTAGTAATTACTTGCGCTTTAGAACACGCGGAGTTTTACAGCGAAACGTTAAAAGCACATGGCTTAAGCAGTACCATTGAACCTGATGAGTAATTAATAAGTATCCTCAAAAATAGTGTTTAATAAACGTCTAGCTAATTACCCAGCACCCTTAAGGCTGGGCATTTTCATCCTAATTTTAGTCTCGCTATGGCTCCCTTTCGCCATTCCGATTTACTTTTTTTTCCATTCTGATCCCAATTTAGTCACTATCTTGACAATGGTAATTTTATATGCTGAGTTTCTTTGGTTACTGCGTCGTTGGAGTCGTCAAGTTCATCAACATCCTACAGGTTTAAGACATTACGGTCTGGGGTGGACATACAATAATCGAATTGAGTTAATTAATGGTTTAAATATTGGTTTTCTTTTAGTTTGGCTACTATTCATTGTTGAAGCGATTTTTGGCTGGGTAACGTTTAAAAACCCAACTGCATCGATAGGAAGAATTATTTTAGAAGGGTTACTCGTTTCTTTAGGAATTGGTTTTGCTGAAGAATTGTTTTTTCGGGGTTGGATTTTAGATGAACTGAAAAAAGATTATTCACCCACTGCGGCAATTTGGGGCAATACATTACTCTATGCGTCGTTGCATTTTCTTAAACCCCTGACAGAAATTATTCGTACTTTTCCTCAGTTTCCCGCTTTGATTTTACTCGGATTAACGTTTAGTTGGGCAAAACAGAGTAACCGAGGTAGATTAGGCATGAGTATCGGATTACATGGCGGGTTAGTTTGGGGATATTATGTGATTCAAGTGGGACAGTTAATCACTTATACAAATACCGTGTCTCCTTTAATTACAGGAGTTGATAAAAATCCTCTAGCAGGTGTAATGGGGTTATTATTTCTCAGTATTCTCGGCTTTTGGTCGTTTTCAAAAATGAACAGCAGAATGAAAAAATGACTGAACCTCAGATGAATTCTTAGCACTCATCCGAGGTTCTAAACCGTTGGTCATCTGACCAAACCTGTTTTACAAGTCATTTTAATTAAATCGGAGCGGCGAGATTCGAACTCACGACCCCTACTACCCCAAAGTAGTGCGCTACCAAGCTGCGCTACGCCCCGATGTCAACGATTTATAACTATAACCTAAATGGGTGTAAAAAAGCAACTAAAAAACTAAAATTGTTTGAACAGCTTGCAATAATTCTTTTGTAACCGTTTCTGGCCAATACCCCTCACAGCGACGACCCTCACAGAGCAGGATTCTGAGAGAATAAGCATTACTGAATCCTTCTACTTCTAGCCATATTAGATGACTTTCGGCTTCACAGGCGATTCGTTCTTGATCCATCAACTCTTGAGACATTTGCTGCATAGAAAGGGCTAGTTGTTCAAATAAACGACAAAAATCTTTAAATTCAGCTTCGGTTAATTCGATCGCCCAATCATCTGTCCCCACTAACCCTCGATAAATGTCTGTATTGGAATTCCAACCAATCCGCCATCCTAACCCTTGTTTAATCAAACGTTGTGTCATGACTAGGGTTTTAATAACTGAGAGTCCCCAGGTTGAGAAAAATTAGGTTTTTGGGGTGTTGTGACGGGTGACGGTTGAGGGGATGATTGTGGAGATGGTTGTGGAGTGTTAGGTAAGTTCTGTTGCGGATTGTAAACACTCGCTAGAACATTTACTAAATCATTTCGTTGACGACGGTTCAAACTCCGAATTGCTTCTACATCTTTTTTATAGGGATTAACAGTTAAAGTATTTCTTCCAGGGTAAAGTTCTTCTTTTACGGGTTCATTTGCCCCTAAATAATCAGCTAGGGTCAATTTCCAATCGAAACGATATAGAACTGGGCGTTTTTGTATATCTTGGTTGTAGCGTATTAATCGACTAATCAGTGTGTTATCTGGATCAACTTCTTTAGTTGAGTTCCGAATGTACTGATTTTCTTTAGGAATGTCTGGAAGACGTTGATAAACAATATTAGCAACATATTCAGGACGGATCGATTGTGCGTGGGTTAAATGAGCGATCCCAAACGAGAGGGATAACCCAATGGCTATCCCCACAAAAATTTTGAAGAATGACCAAAATTGTCGGGTCAATTGACTTCTCTTCATTAATTTAGTCGCTAATGATTTCGGGTTGTGTCAGTTCGTCAGACATCTCGATAATAGCGCGAATTGCTGGTTTCATCATCGGATCATCAATACTATCAACATCCTCATAACGTCGGCGTTTAGCTCGATTGGCGACTTGTACAGTAATCCGATACCGATTGGATGCAGCTTTCATTAACTCGTCAGCACGATACATAATTTGGGATGAATCAAAAGTGTGTCTTTTCTGCATAGACGGAATATTGATGGAGTGAACTTGTATTGTAGCTTACTTCGATTGGGGTTTAAGGCTAGATAGGTTACAAAAAAGTATAGATTTTCTTTTTTAGTACATCAATACAGATATTTCCTTAAAAGCGACTCATGTAATATAATAGGTTCCACTCAAATATTGAGAAACATTAAGAAACGTTTAGAAACATTTTTGTATAATTTTGTTAAAAAATTAGTAAAAGGTGATGATTTTATGCAATCCCTAGCTAAACCTGATCAGCGTACTTTATTTTCTTGTTCTAGACAACCTCTCAAGATTGTGGCATTAGGAGATAGTTTAGTATATGGTTACGGTGATCCAATTGGGGGAGGCTGGATAGAACGTTTACGCCGTCAGTGGATGGGGAGCGAAACGAATGGTCACACTTTATATAATTTAGGGATTAGGGGCGATCGCGTTTTTCAAGTAGCAGATCGACTAGAACAAGAATTTCGCCTACGTGGAGAACTTAAAAATAAAGTTCCCGATTTAATCATTCTTTCTGTGGGAGTGAATGACTCAGCGCGGTTGAGTCGTCCTGATGGTAAATCTTTTACCGATTTTGAAACTTTTACTAGACAAATCTCCCTTTTACTTACTCAAGCACAACAACTCTGTCCTGTACTTTTTATCGGGATGGTTCCAGTTGATGAAAGCAAAATGCCCTTTTTGGATTGCTTCTACTACAATCATTTTGACCAATATCGTTATAAAGAAGCCACGAAAAAAGCCTGTTTAGAGAAAAATATCCCTTATTTAGATTTATTTGAACTTTGGATGAATAAAGGTAAAGAATGGGGTCGCTCACATCTTAGTGAAGATGGACTACATCCCAATACACAGGGTTATCAAGCAATTCTAGAAGACGTTTTAAACTGGGAACCCTTCAGCCATCTTTAAATCAATGAGATGCACCTGAAACACCTCAGCAAAGCATCTTAATAAATCTTGACGTACCTCTTCTAACGTGAGATGGGGTAAAAACTGAACGAGACTACCGACGGGTTTATCTTCAATCCCACAAGGGACGATCGCAGCAAACCCAGTTAAATCGGGACAAACATTAAGGGAAAAACCGTGCATCGTCATCCAGCGCGTCACCTTAATTCCAATTGCTGCCACTTTATAGCCTTCTACCCAGACACCCGTCAAACCTGATATTCTTTGTCCATCTAAATGATATCCCTTGAGCAGTTGAATGATCACTTCTTCGAGTTGTCGCAGATACCAGTGTAAATCTTGACAATAATACCGTAGATTAAGAATCGGATAGCCAACCAACTGCCCAGGACAATGATAAGTCACTTCCCCACCTCTTTCAATCCGATACACTTCATATGTCGTTTGAGTAGGATCAAATTTAAGAAACTTAAGATTTGCACCCGTTCCCAGTGTATAGACTGGAGGGTGTTCGAGTAATAACAGGATGTCATCTAGAGTCGGATCAGCCAATCGTTGAGCAACTAGCGATCGTTGTTCTTCCCATGCCTTAGCATAAGGTACCACGCTCTGTATTTGCAATAAGCATCGTCTTTGTGATGAAACATTCATTTGTGTAAATATACACATATCTTGGACAGGATTGTATTAAAACTATACTTGAGTGGTGGTAAATTGTTAACGAATGTAAAAGGATGCAAAGGAAAATAAAAAGACCATAAAAAGCGATGTGTTATAGGCTACAGAATGCTAATCTAAAAGTATCAAATAGATTTGGAGGTAAACTCATCTTTTGCCATCCCTGAATCTGGATTCCTCAACTAATTTAGGGACAAATCTTACAAAATGATTTAGAATAAAACTAACAAGAGAAGAGAGGAACGTACATCTTTCTAGACAAAATCCTTCTAGAAAAAGAAACTCAGAAAATAAAGAAATAGAGTTGGGATCATTACCTAATCTCAAATGCTTAATTTCAAATGCCTAATCTAAAATAGTGTTGGCTATTCACTATCTACAATATGCTAAGTGGATCAGACCTGATTAATTTATTCTATGATCATTATTAAGATCTAAATGTTTTACTTGCATTTGAAGCTAGAGCAAAAAAACAAGTTATCACATTTAAAGGCAAAATTTGGGTTTATTCCAGATTGAGCGGTTCATATTTATCCGACAACTAAACAAGGCAGTGAAAATCAATCACTTAGACTTGTTAATCAAGCTTTTCAACCTAACTGAAACCTAGATTACAGATGGAGTCATCAATTATGAAGCTTTTAATTCAGGGCAATAATATTACTGTTACTAAAGCGATTCATGATTATGTAGAGGAAAAATTAGAAAAAGCGGTTAAACATTTTCAAGCAATAACGACCAAGGTAGACGTACATTTATCAGTAGAACGGAATGCGCGAATTGCCGACAGACATAAAGCAGAAGTCACCGTATATGCTAACGGAACTGTAATACGGGCTCAAGAAGGTAGTGAAAATTTGTATGCAAGTATCGATTTAGTGTCTGATAAAATTGCCCGACAACTTCGTAAATATAAAGAACGACATCAAGATAAGAAAAGTCATGTCCTGATCCCAGCAGGAGAATTAGGGACAGAAGTAGAAACGCAACCCGTAGAAATTGGCGATCGTTTACCCGAACTTCCTCAAGAAGTCGTCAGAATGAAATATTTTGCCATGCCACCGATGTCAATTGATGAAGCCTTAGTACAACTTCAATTAGTCGATCACGATTTTTATATGTTTCTCAACCGAGATACCCATGAAATCAATGTTATCTACAGTCGAAATCATGGCGGCTATGGTGTGATCCAACCCCGTTTAGCCAATGGAAATGGTCATAGCAACGGACACAGCAACGGCAACGGTAACGGAAAAACAGCCCTTTAAGTTTTGTAGTGGATAGTTTATAAACAATGGGGCAAAAGATTTATCCTTGGGATGATCTTTACCCCTTTTTTGTCGTCTTAGAAGTAAAATCACTTTTAAAACGAACAAATTTTACAAAACTGAAAAAATCTTATGTCATTTGGCCTTGGTGAAATTATTGGCATTTTCTTTCTTATTTCTGCCATTCAACCCCTTGTGCAACGTCGTCGCATCGAATTTCAACGCCTTCGTACTCTACAAACATTTGAACAATCCAGAAAAAGCCGTGTTATTCTTTTGATCCACCGTCAAGAGTCAATCAGCTTGTTAGGAATACCCCTATCGCGCTACATATCGATCGAAGATTCTGAACAAGTTTTACGCGCCATCCGTTTTACCCCTCCTAATATCCCGATTGATTTAATCCTTCATACACCGGGGGGATTAGTTTTAGCAACTGAACAAATTGCTAGGGCCTTAATTCGTCATCCTGCTAAAGTTACCGTTTTTATTCCTCACTATGCTATGAGTGGTGGCACGATGTTAGCCCTCGCGTCAGACGAAATTGTGATGGATGCGAACGCCGTTTTAGGCCCAGTTGACCCCCAATTAGGTGGAATGGCCGCAGCAAGTATTATTTCAGTTGTCGAACGCAAATCCATTGATAAAATAGACGATCAAACCCTGCTTATGGCGGATTTAGCAAAAAAAGCACAGGCCCAAGTTCAGAGATTTGTACGAACCCTCTTACTCGATGACATTCCGAAAGCCAAAATCGCACCAGAAAATATAGAAACTATTATTGATAAACTGACGACAGGACAAATTACCCATGATTGTCCGATTACTGTCGAAGAAGCCACCGCATTAGGACTACCCATCACCGTAGGGCTTCCTAAATCTATCTATGACTTAATGGAATTATATCCCCAACCTCAAGGGGGTCGTCCTTCAGTTCAGTATATTCCAATGCCGTATCAACCCTATCCTGTCCTACCTGAACCCAAAGGTCGTCCATTGCCAGATTAACCCACCTCTTGATCAAATTCACTTAAGGAAGCAGTTAATAGTTACGCGCTCAATGGGTACTCTTTAAATAAAGGAAGAGAATATCGCTCACTGCTTCTTTGAGGTTACTATGCAACTGTCAGCAAGCGTCTTCGATGAAGTCGTTCAATATCTAAATACCCATGAAGAAACACTTCGGATTAAAAAACTCATTTTTTGCATTTGTAAAAAATATTGGGAGAATGACCCCAATATTGTTAATAGTGTCTCTACAGAAGCATTAATTCAAGAATTAATTTATTTAAAGCCTTCTAATGAACAATTAACTTTTTCGGTTTACAAGCTTGTTAAAACTTTAAATCGTCCTAAAGTCTATGCGGCGGTTGCTAAAGTAATTATTGATGAAGTCGGAAAATTATATAGTAATACTCCAGCGACATTGATCCATAAAACTGAGTTTGTCTCTTCAGAGATCGAAACAACAGCTAATCTAGACTGTGTTGAGCAAAATTTGAGTGAAGAACAAATTATTTTAGAAAAAATTATTAATAATTTAGCCAATCATCCAGAAATTGAACGTCTTAAAAAATTGATTTTTGCTACTGCTAAAAATAAATGGGAAAATCATTTAGAAATTATTGATAGTTATGGCTTAAAAAATTTAATTTGGACTTTACGTCAAAACAATCCAACAAAACTTAAATTAAAAGAGAGTTTATATCGCATTGCCGAAAATATTAATAAAAAAACATTATATGTAGCGATCGCTGATTTAATCATCGACCAAATGAATAGTTTATATATTCCAATTCAATTAAACGAAGCACAAGTTTATGATACACAAATTATTCATGTTCAACCAAGCGTTAAGTCATCGGTTAATGCGTCTAAACAGGATACTCTAATTATTGATTGTCATGAATCTCAAATCGTTACAGAATTAAATTTAGTTAAACCTACAACCCCTCCTTCAATAACGACTAATAACGCTTTAAGTCGAGATTATGATCCTTTTGAATTACACTTAGATATAGTGCAGTTTACCAATCCCCTTAGAGCCAAAATTATTTTATATTCTGTATTGTTTCATCCTTGGGATCAAAGCGGGCAAGATTGGTCAACTTTGAGTAGTTATACACTAGATGATTTATTAGAACAATTATTACAAAAAAATTGCCCATTAAAAGAAATAGAATCGCGACTTTATGTGGCGGCAAAACGGCTACCTGAGCAAGATACCAGTTTACAAACTGCTGGCATTATTGTTCAAGCTTTACAACGGATTATCTAAGGAAAATTTAATGATGAATAAAAAAGAATTAATTGATAGATATGCTTCTGGGGAAACTATTTTTAGTGGCTCAAAATTACCTGGAATTAACTTAGTCGGTGCTGATTTAATTGGAATAACTTTAAATGAAGCCGATTTACATGGCGCAAATTTATTATTTTCTTATCTCAATCGAGCTATCTTAACACAAGCCAATTTAGTCGGTGCGAATTTAAGTGGAGCAAGCTTAAATCAAGCGGATTTAAGTGGGGCGGATTTACGCAGTGCAAATTTACATGGTGTCTTATTACAGGGTGCAAATTTAAGAGAAACAGATATCACTTTAGCAATATTATTAGATGCTAATTTAATTGGTGCCGATTTACGAGGTGCCGATTTAAGTGGTGCTAATTTAACAGGTGCTTGTTTACGAGGAACTAATATGCGCCAAGAAAAGAAAAGTTATAACACCAATTTACAAGCAGTTAATTTATATAAAGCTGATTTACAAGGCGCAAATATGAAAGGAGTTGACTTAGCTAGGGCTAATTTAAGTGGTGCTAATTTAAAAGAAGTTAATCTGAGAGATGCTGACTTAAGAAAAGCCGATTTAAGTGGTGCTAATTTGAAAGGTGCTTTATTAACAGATGCGAATTTAGTGGGTGCTAAATTAGTGGGTGCTAACTTATCTGGTGCCAATTTAGTTCGGGCGAAAATGATGCACACCGAAGTTATGGGCGGGAATTTTCAAAGTGCGATTATGACTCATGCAATGCTCAGTCGTGCTAATTTAAGTCAAGCTAATTTAAGTTTAGCCAGAATGAATCATGCTGATCTGAGTCGTGCCAATTTATCGGGGACTAATTTTGTTGAGGCTGAATTAATAGAAGTTTTTTTTGCTAGAGCCAATTTAACAGGTGCGGACTTAAGAAATGCTAATTTAACTCGTGCTGAATTAATGAGTGCCAATTTAACGGGCGTAAATTTGCGAGGTGCTACGATGCCAGATGGCAGAGTTAATAATTGATGTAAATAATTATTATAAAACTGGGGATCATCTCTGAAAAAACTCGCTAGACTAGAGAGATTAAAGCATAGGAGTTTAAAATAGAGATGGTTATTTCCTCACCTCAATCTAATGCTGCGCCATCCTCAAGAAATAACGCCTTAATTCTCTGGTTTGAAGAAGTAAATAGTAAAGATGTCGATTTAGTAGGTGGTAAAAATTCCTCATTGGGCGAGATGATTCAACAATTAACCCCAAAAGGAATTAATGTACCTACAGGTTTTGCGACAACTTCAAAAGCATATCATTACTTTATTGAATCAGCAGGGTTAGAAGCTAAACTTAGAAAACTTTTTAAAGATCTTGATGTTAATGATGTTAGAAATTTACAAGAGAAAGGTCAGCAAGCCAGAAGATTAATATTAAATACTCCTTTTCCCGATGATCTCACTCAAGCAATCCAAAAAGCCTATGGTATTTTAGGCGAACGTTATGGCTGTGGTGATATCAATTGCGAAAATCCAGACATCGAATATATTGAAAAATGTGTTGATGTAGCCGTCCGTTCGAGTGCCACCGCAGAAGACCTACCCGACGCGAGTTTTGCAGGACAACAGGAAACCTATCTCAATGTCCAGGGGATTCGAGGCGTACTAGAAGCGTGTCATCAATGCTTTGCTTCACTGTTTACCGATCGTGCTATTTCCTATCGCCATCATAATCACTTTGATCATTTTTCGGTAGCCCTTTCGGTAGGAGTACAAAAAATGATACGTTCTGATCTTGCGACTTCTGGGGTTATGTTCTCAATTGATACCGAAACAGGATTTAAAAATGCAGCCCTAATAACTGCTGCTTATGGGTTAGGCGAAAACGTCGTCCAAGGCAACGTTAACCCCGATGAATACTTTGTTTTTAAACCGACCTTAAAAGAAGGCTATAAACCCATCTTAGAAAAACGTCTGGGTAGTAAAGCCCTGAAAATGGTCTATGACACAGGTGGCACCAAACTAACCAAGAATATAGAAGTTCGTCGCGCAGAACGAGAACAATTCTGTCTAAGTGATGAAGAAATATTAACCCTGGCACGTTGGGCCATTCAAATCGAAGATCATTACTCAAACGTTCGAGGAACCTATAGCCCGATGGATATTGAATGGGCTAAAGATGGCTTAACAGGCGACCTTTATATCGTACAAGCGCGTCCCGAAACCGTACAATCGAACAAAACAAGCAATGTTCTACGACTCTATCAACTCAAACAACGTAGCCGAGTATTAGCCACAGGTCGTAGTGTCGGAGCCGCCATTGGACAAGGAAAAGCACGAGTCATCCTAGAACCCTCACAAATTCATCAATTCCAACCAGGCGAAGTTTTAGTCACCAAACGCACAGACCCCGACTGGGAACCGATAATGAAACAGGCCAGCGCAGTTATTACCGACCAAGGTGGGAGAACGTGTCATGCAGCCATCATAGCGCGTGAAATGGGACTTCCTGCAATTGTCGGGAGTAACCAAGCAACGGAACTCATCAAAACAGGACAAGAATTGACAGTATCTTGTTGTGAGGGGGAAGAAGGTAAGGTGTATGAGGGGTTATTACCTTTTGAGATTAAGGAAACAGCATTAGATAACTTACCTCGAACACGAACCCAAATTCTGATGAATATTGGTAATCCAGAGCAAGCCTTTTCTTTTGCGAGTTTTCCGTCAGATGGGGTCGGTTTAGCCCGATTAGAGTTTATTATCGCCAATCACATCCAAATTCACCCGATGGCGTTGCTGAAGTTTAATGAACTAGAAGACAAATATCTACAAGCAGAAATCGCCGAAATTACGAAACACTACGACAATAAACCACAATTTTTCATCGATAAATTAGCGCGTGGTATTTCCATGATTGCAGCCGCATTTTATCCTAAACCTGTCATTGTGCGAATGTCTGATTTTAAATCAAATGAGTACGCTAATCTTTTAGGAGGTCGTCAGTTTGAACCCGAAGAAGAAAACCCGATGTTAGGATGGCGTGGTGCAGCGCGTTACTACGATCCATCTTACCAAGAAGCGTTTGCACTCGAGTGTCAAGGAATGAAAATTGTACGGAATGAAATGGGGTTAACGAATGTTATTCCGATGATTCCGTTTTGTCGCACTCCCGAAGAAGGAAAACGAGTCATTGAAGAGATGGCTAAACATGGATTAAAACAGGGTGAAAATGGCTTACAAGTTTATGTGATGTGCGAATTACCCAGTAACGTTATTTTAGCCGATCGCTTTGCCGAAATCTTTGACGGTTTCTCGATTGGTTCCAATGATTTAACACAATTAACATTAGGAATTGACCGAGATTCTGCTTTAGTTTCTCATCTATTTGATGAACGAAATGAAGGGGTAAAACGGATGGTCAAAATGGCTATTGAAACTGCTAAAGCCAAAGGTCGTAAGATTGGAATTTGTGGACAAGCACCTAGCGATTATCCAGAATTTGCTCAATTTTTGGTTGAATTAGGGATTGATTCAATGAGTTTAAATCCTGATTCTGTCCTGAAAACATTATTAATGGTTGCAGAAGTTGAGAAAGGACAAAATTAGGGTTTTTGGGGTGGGCTTCAGTTCACCCTAGCTTTTTTAATTCAGTTGCTATAATACTTATATACCTACTATCTTAAATTGTATGCAAGATCTAATCTTCAATGATAGACGATTAATTATGGCATTTACTAACCTTGTGAGAACTTTACTAGGTCAGTCAGCAATTGGTAATGAGTTAAGGGTTAGCAATGATATACGTGGGAGACAATTTAGAGAAGACCATCTAAAAAAATATTCAGATCAATTTAACTACTGGCGAAGACAAGTCAAACCATTGATAGACGAAATAGATATAGAAGCTCACTTAGCATTAAAAGATATTGCTGACTACACTGATTCTTATTCAACTCTATCTAAATCAAATGAAATGTATACAAGGCATATTTTTTATAAAATATTGTATTATTTTTTTAATGCTTATAACTATGAACTGATAGAAAAGCAAGAATTGTATAGGATCTCAAGATGGTGCGAGGATATCAATAATATAATTCACATTCAAACAGATTATCAAGAAAATCCAATAATTGAACATCAAGAGCTTGAAAAGTTCTTGACTGTTTTTTTTGAGCGTCTTACAGAACAGCAAGAGCAGCTATATCAAATTGCAATAAAACGCTCACAGCAAATCTTTAAATTACTTGAAGAAAATACGCAGTTTTTTAAGCAAGGAATTGAGCAACTAAAAAACCTATTAGAGGATAACCAGGTAGAAGGAGGAAAAATTGAAGAAAATCCAGTTTTATTTAATGAGTACCATAAACTTTTAAGAAAGCTAGAATTTTTTGTATACTCTGAGCAAATAAAAAATCTAATAAGCTACCTTATGCCTGACCATAGATTGTCTCAAGTAATTCTCCTTTGCTTGTATCTAATACTACTGGCTCAACATGATTCGTGGGGAAGAGAAATGCCTATTTAATAAACTTAGTAATATATAGTCACTATCTTTCTGATAAATCTTCTTGAGGTGGATGAACACCAAGCTTTATCCATAATTGTCTAGATTTTTGAATAAAACCATTAGCATGATGTTCATCATTCAAATCTAGCCTATTATAAGTTGCTCTACCTATAGAAGTTTTTCCTAAAATTGTTAGTGCATTCTGACTCCAAATAAAATGCTCGTTCCATTGTTCCTAACGAGGGTTAAAAAGAGGAACTTTTTGTTGAGTTATCAGATCAGTTTCGACCAAAAAATTGTAATGATGCTCATTGCAGCGACGACAAGCATATGCAAGATTATCCAACTCATCGGAACCGCCTAAAGATCTAGGTAAAATATGATCGACCGTGAAACGATCGCTACTTATAAACTCTGGCGAGTGGCAGTATTCACAGAGATATTTAGCTCATTGTGCAACAAATTCTCAGATGTAGTCGGATACCATTTTAGTTTAACAGTCAAAATCGAATTAGCATAAGTAAAAATTTGAGCTAATTCAGATATACTTTCTAATTCTGCCTTTTCTTGTGACGTAAGTAAATTATTTTTGCTTTGTTCTATTAATTCATCAGAACGTGCTTGTAACTGAGGAGTGAATTTGAATAGATAATGCTCATTAACTTTTTCTAATTGAATACCTTCCCTTAGCCAGTAAGAAGGCTCAATTATTAATTTAGGTTCAATCATAGATTTAATTACCAAACTTATCTTAATTTTCCAGATATCTTAAATTTTAAGAAATTTTTGGCAACACCACAAAACACTCAACCTGTCATAATGAATAAAAACAAATCCTGAATGGATCGTACAGAGTCGCCAAAATGCTAGATAATGGGCAATGCGTCAAAATCTGGTTATTCTAGAAATACTACGAATTGTATTATCAGCAAAGCTTATCGATAAAAGAATCATGCGAACTCATTATTGTGGCGAACTTAGAGGAATTCAGATCAAAGAAACAGTAACCCTTTTTGGTTGGGTTGATCGACATCGGGATCATGGAGGAGTGATCTTTATTGACTTACGGGATCGCACAGGAACGATACAAATTGTCAGCGATCCACAACGGACACCGAATTCTTATGCTGTAGCAGAAAGCGTGAGAAATGAATATGTCATCAAAGTAATTGGAACTGTCAGCAAACGACCTGATGAGTCTTTAAACCCCAGAATAGCAACAGGAGAAGTCGAAATCTATGCAGAAAGTATCGAACTTCTGAATGCAGTACACAAACAACTACCGTTTGTCATTTCGAGTGCCGATGCGGAGTTAGTTAGAGAAGATGTTCGTCTCAAATATCGCTATCTTGATCTTAGACGAGAAAGCATGAGTCAAAACTTGCAGCTACGTCATCAAGTCGTTAAAGCGATGCGTCGTTTTCTTGAAGATGAAGAAAACTTTATCGAAGTAGAAACCCCTATTCTGACTCGTTCTACACCCGAAGGTGCCAGAGATTATTTAGTTCCCTCAAGAGCCAACCCAGGGGAATGGTTCGCGCTACCCCAGTCACCCCAGTTATTTAAACAGCTATTAATGGTATCGGGGATGGATCGATACTATCAGATTGCGCGGTGTTTTCGTGATGAAGATTTAAGAGCCGATCGCCAACCCGAATTTACACAGCTTGACATGGAAATGAGTTTCATGTCATTAGATGAAATTTTAAATCTAAATGAAGCCTTAGTGAGTCATATTTTTAAAACCGTTAAAAATATTGATTTACCGCGTCCATTTCCCCGTTTATCCTATACTGACTCGATGGCGAAATATGGATGTGATCGGCCTGATACTCGTTTTGGGTTAGAATTAGTCGATGTTTCAGATGTAGTTAAAGATTCAGGATTTAAAGTATTTGCTGAAACTATCAAAAATGGTGGATTAGTTAAAATTCTTCCCATTCCCAATGGTAATGATGCGATTTCTAATGTGCGGATTAAACCAGGTGGTGATTTATTTAATGAAGCAACTGCTGCTGGTGCGAAAGGAATTGCTTATATTCGAGTTAGAGAAAATCTTGACTTAGATACCATTGGTGCGATTAAAGATAATTTAAGCGATGAACAAAAACAAGAAATCTTAAATCGAACGGGTGCGAAACCAGGACACTTATTACTATTTGGTGCAGGTGATCAAGATACGGTGAATAAGTCTCTGTGCCGCTTGCGCCTAGTCATTGGTGAATTGATGGGTTTGATTGATCCAGAAAAAATTAACTTACTTTGGATCACTGATTTTCCAATGTTTGAATGGAACGCAGACGAAAAACGTTTAGAGGCATTACATCACCCCTTTACTGCACCTAATCCCGAAGATATCGACAATTTGGCAAAAGCAAGAGCATTAGCCTATGATATGGTTTTTAATGGGCTCGAAATCGGTGGGGGAAGCTTACGAATTTATCAACGAGAAATCCAAGAAAAAGTTTTTACGACCATTGGTTTAACCCAAGAAGAAGCTTATAGTAAATTTGGTTTTCTGCTAGATGCTTTTGAATATGGTACACCGCCTCATGGGGGTATTGCCTATGGTTTAGATCGTTTAGTGATGCTATTAGCAGGTGAAGAATCAATTAGAGATGTGATTGCTTTTCCAAAAACACAACAAGCACGTTGTTTATTGACAGATGCCCCGTCATCCGTTGATGCTAAACAGCTAAAAGAATTAAACGTAGCTTCTACTTATAAACCAAAATCATAGTTTTTAGGGTGGGTCAATTCCAAAAAAGAAAATAAAGGATGATGTTAGTATTTATACTGATATGTAAAAAACTTATTAATTTTTTGCTATTTCTGCATTTAGAATTAATTAGGTTTTGTCCATTAAAGATCAAACGTTCTAAATCTTAATAAAATTCGCTCTGCCCAAAACGACTTTATTAAGTCAGAATAGAAATAGATAGAATTTGTTAAATTTTTAGGGAACTTTGGAAAATTCATCCACGATCAATAACCCGACGGATTAGTTGTCAAACCGACTCTTCTGTCGGGCTACGCTGTCTTAGAAGGAAATAGATTAACGGTGAATGGTGCTTGGGGTATAAATTATGGGCGAACTAAACACAGCCGAACTCCTAGTTCAGTGCTTAGAAAATGAAGGTGTAGAATACATTTTTGGATTACCTGGGGAAGAAAATTTACACATATTAGAAGCTTTAAGAGATTCTTCGATCCAGTTCATCACAACTCGTCACGAACAAGGGGCGGCTTTTATGGCCGATGTATACGGACGGTTGACTGGAAAAGCAGGAGTTTGTCTTTCAACTTTGGGGCCTGGGGCAACGAATTTAATGACAGGGGTTGCTGATGCTAACCTCGATGGTGCGCCGCTTGTAGCCATTACTGGACAAGTAGGAACCGATCGGATGCACATCGAATCACATCAGTATCTCGATTTAGTAGCGATGTTTGCGCCTGTCACTAAATGGAATAAACAGATTGTGCGTCCCAGTATTACGCCTGAAGTTGTTCGTAAAGCTTTTAAAACTGCCCAAAGCGAAAAACCGGGGGCGGTTCATATCGACTTACCCGAAAATATTGCCGCGATGTCAGCATTAGGGCGACCCCTATCAATTGATAGCAAGGAAAAAACCTACGCATCCTATCGTAGTCTTAATGCAGCAGCCAACGCGATCTCTAAAGCCAAAAATCCCTTAATTTTAGTGGGAAATGGAACAATACGAGCTAATGCAAGCGAAGCCTTAACCGAGTTTGCGACGGTTCTTAATATTCCAGTAGCGAATACATTTATGGGTAAAGGGACAATTCCTTATACTCATCCTTTAGCTTTATGGAGTGTGGGACTGCAACAACGAGATTTAATTAGTTGTGCCTTTGATCGCAGTGATTTAGTGATTGCGGTGGGTTATGATTTAATCGAATACTCTCCAAAAAAATGGAATCCTCAAGGGAATATTCCGATCATTCATATTGGAATGAAAAACGCTGAAATTGACAGTAGCTATATTCCGCTTGTGGAAGTGATTGGGGATATTACTGATTCACTTTTAGATATACTAAGACGATCCGATCGCCAAAATCGTCCTACTCCAGTCACAGCAGCATTACGTCATGAAATTGTCGAAGATTACGAGTTTTATGCGAATGATCAAGGTTTCCCGATTAAACCCCAAAAACTAATCTATGATCTTAGACAAGTGATGGGGCCTGAAGATATTGTTATTGCAGATGTCGGCGCACATAAAATGTGGATGGCGCGTCATTATCATTGTGATACCCCGAATACTTGTTTGATTTCTAATGGTTTTGCGGCGATGGGAATTGCGATACCTGGTGCGATCGCTGCTAAACTGGTTCATCCCAATAAACGGGTTGTTGCAGTGACAGGGGACGGTGGTTTCATGATGAACTGTCAAGAATTAGAAACCGCTTTACGTGTCGGTACACCGTTTGTTACCCTCATCTTCAACGATAACGGCTATGGGTTGATTGAATGGAAACAAATGAACCAATTTGGTCAATCTTCCTTTGTTAAATTTGGCAATCCCGATTTTGTCAAATTTGCCGAAAGTATGGGACTCAAAGGCTATCGCGTTGAATCTGCTGCCGATTTAATTCCGACGCTTGAAGAAGCATTTAAACAAGATGTACCCACTGTAATTGATTGTCCTGTTGATTATGGCGAAAACCTCAAACTCTCACAAAAATCAGGTGATTTAAGTTGCCAAGTTTGGTCATAAATTTTAAGTAGAGACGTGAGCAATTGCGTCTCTATTTATTTCTTTCGTGGACTAAAACTATTCCTAAAATCAATCCTAAAATATTAGGTAGCCAAGCGGATAAAAAAGGAGAAATCGCCCCAACGATACCCATACTACCTGTCATAAAACCAAGCACATAATAAGCAAAAACAATTCCAACACTTAAACCGAAACTGGTTCCACGTCCAATTTGCTCAAAACCCGAACCAATTGCCGAACCAACGATGCCAAAAACAATACAAACAAACGGAAAAGCGATTTTTTGTTGAAGACGAACTTTAAATAGTCTAACTTTTTTTTGATCCCCACTCAATTTTAAAATTTTAGTATATTCTTGAGCTTGAGCAATATTCATTTCATAGGGGTTTCTTCCTTGACTCGCAAAATCAAAAACCGTTCTAGGAAACTTTAATTGTTGATGTTCAAAGGGAAATGCTTCACTATAAGAGGCATCAGGAGCAATTTGATAAATTGTGCCGTCAAAGAAATCCCAAGTATTTTTTAGAGCATTCCAAGAAGCCGAATCAGAAATAACAATTTGTCCTAAGCGTTGTTCAACCCATTGTAGTATCGTTAAATACTTCATCTCCTTTCCATTAAATTGTTCGGCATAAAATAAACTTCTTAGCGTCCGAATCGTTTGCCCATCAGGTAAAATAATATTTTCATAATCAGGATAAAAGATATCTTTCGTCTGTCGAAATTCATGTTCTTCTTTGATAGAAGTGATTAAAAGTGATGTAGCGCGGTAATTGGCGGAAGGTACCACTAACTCGGTACAAATAAAAGTTAGTCCTGTGACCATTAAACTTAACAGAAAAGCGGGTACAATCAGACGAAAAAGATTGGTACCGCAACTGCGAATTGCAATGATTTCACTATCATTACTTAAGCGTCCATAAGTGGTGAGTGTTGCTAAAAGAACCGAAACTGGTAAAGCATAAGAAACAAACTCAGGAACTTTTAATAATAGAATTTCTACAGCTATTAAAATAGGTAAATTAGCATCAGACACCTTATTGGCTAAATCCGAAAGATTCCCAATAGCAACCCCCAAAGTTGATAAAAGCCCTACGCCAAATAAAAAAGCGGGAAATAATTGGGACAAAATATAGCTATCCAGGATTTTGCCGCCACCTGGCAATAATTGAAAAATAGTAACTAGCCAGTTATAAACCTTTTTCATTTCGTCAACGACTTTCTAGTTGCTGATGTAAATATGAACTTAGATGCTCGTTAAGCATTAAAGCATAAAGCGATCGGACATTGGGCGCGTGATTATTACCTATCCATCTCATTATCATCTTCTAAGTTTGTCTTCCTATTTTAAAACGCAGATCAGCCTCTTAAGCAGTAAGATAATAGATCGTCCCCAATCAAATCGAGAAACAACTATGACTCAGCAATATGGTATCACTCTACTACCTGGCGATGGTATTGGCCCCGAAATTTTAGCCGTCACCGTAGAAGTGCTTAATGTCATAGGAAAACAGTTTGATCTTAGCTTTAAATTTCAAGAAGGGTTAATTGGGGGCGCAGCGATCGATGAAACAGGTGAACCTCTCCCTAAAGAAACTTTAGATCTTTGCCGTAACAGTGATGCGGTTCTTCTGGCGGCCATTGGGGGTTATAAATGGGACAATCTACCCCGTCAACAACGCCCTGAAACGGGACTTTTAGGCTTACGTGCAGGCTTAAATCTATTTGCTAATCTCCGTCCTGCCACAATTTTACCCCAACTGATTGACGCTTCTAGCCTCAAAAAAGAAGTCGTTGAGGGAGTTGATATTATGGTGGTTCGGGAACTGACAGGGGGGGTATATTTTGGTCAACCCAAGGGAATTTTTACCACTGAAACAGGGGAAAAACGTGGCGTTAATACAATGGCTTATACAGAGTCAGAAATTGATCGCATTGCCCATGTTGCGTTTGAGGCATCCCGCAAACGTAAAAGCAAACTTTGTTCAGTCGATAAAGCCAATGTTTTAGATGTCTCTCAATTATGGCGCGATCGTGTGATTGCCGTATCTGAAAAATATCCCGATATCGAATTGTCTCATATGTATGTCGATAATGCAGCGATGCAGTTAGTCCGCAACCCGAAACAGTTTGATACGATCATTACAGGGAATTTATTTGGCGATATCCTGTCCGATGCAGCAGCAATGCTAACGGGGAGTATTGGAATGTTACCCTCAGCAAGTTTAGGATCTTCTGGGCCTGGTGTTTTTGAACCTGTTCATGGTTCGGCCCCCGATATCGCGGGACAAGATAAAGCCAACCCTCTCGCACAGGTGTTAAGTGCTGCAATGATGTTACGCTATGGTTTAAATGAAGCCGCCGCCGCCGATAAAATCGAACAAGGTGTTTTAGCAGTGTTAGATCAAGGTTATCGAACGGGTGATATCATGTCCCTCAACATGAAACAGGTTGGATGTCAAGAGATGGGACAAGTTTTGTTAAAAGTTTTAGAAGGATAAAATGTAGGTTGTATACAAATTGTGCTGAAACAATGACGCAAGCTTATCCACGAGATTTAATCGGTTACGGAAAAAATCCCCCTCATCCCAATTGGCCCAATCAAGCCCGTATCGCCATCCAGTTCGTGATTAATTACGAAGAAGGGGGAGAAAATTGTATCTTGCATGGAGACGCGGCATCAGAAACATTTTTATCGGAAATTATTGGGGCGCAACCGTTTCAGGGACTTAGACACATGAGTATGGAATCGATCTACGAGTATGGCAGTCGGGCGGGTTTTTGGCGACTCTACCGTATGTTTACTCAAAAAGGAATCCCTGTTACGATTTATGGAATTGCGATGGCACTAGAGCGAAATCCTGAAGCCGTAGCCGCGATGAAAGAGGCTGACTGGGAGATTGCAAGTCATGGCTATCGTTGGATCGATTATAAGTATTTTTGTGAAGACGCGGAACGAGAACATCTACAAAAAGCGATCGCAATTCATACCGAAGTTACAGGAAGTCGTCCCCTCGGTTGGTATACAGGGCGCAACAGTCCCCACACCCGAAAACTTGTTGTAGAAGAAGGCGGATTTTTATACGATGCGGATAGTTATGCCGATGATCTCCCCTACTGGGACTATGATTATAGCAAGCCACATTTAGTCATCCCCTACACCCTCGATAGCAATGATATGCGTTTTGCCTCTCCTCAAGGCTTTAACTCAGGAGATCAATTTTTTACATATCTTAAAGATTCCTTTGATGTTCTCTACACAGAAGGTGAAACAACCCCTAAAATGCTCAGTATCGGCTTACATTGTCGTCTTGTCGGTCGTCCTGGACGTGCTGCATCGTTAGGCCGATTTTTAGATTATGTACAGCAACATGAGAAAGTTTGGTTATGTCGTCGTATTGATATTGCCCATCACTGGTATCAACATCATCCCCCTAGAATATAATCGCTCAAAGATCGAGCCATGAAACTACCTAACGGCAATCAAGCAAAAATATCAATGCAAAAGCTTATTTCTGCATTTATCAGGTGAAATCAGATGAAAAATATTCAGATTTTAGATACTGTTGCTATCATTCATCCAGTTTCTCTAGAAAGATTAACTTTAGTTGAACCCGAACAGTTTGGGATAGAAGGTTTACCCAGTGGTCAAGTTGGAACAGTTGTTGAAGTGTATGAACAAGATGGAAAACACTATTTAGTAGAGTTTTCTGACCATCAAGGTCGAGAATATGCAATGGCTATATTACAAGAAGATGAGCTTCTAGTTTTGCATTATGAGCTTCAAGTTGCTTGAGCAGACTAAATTAATAATTATTAATTATCCTTGACTTTTAAACGGACACCACCAGCAGGGGCAAAAACAATCCCACGACGTACAGGTAAAATGGGTTTTTGTTGGGCTAAAGCTAAGGAATAATTCGTTAAGATGGTGACTAAAACAATTTTCATCTCAAATAAAGCAAAAGCCGCACCAATACAGCGACGGTTACCACCCCCAAACGGAAGATACTCATATGGAGAAAACTGACGTTCTAAAAAGCGTTCGGGTTTGAATTTTTTAGGTTCTGGATAAAGTTCAGGACGTTGATGGGTGATATAAATTGGAATTGCTAAACCGATACCTTGAGGAATTTGATAGCCCATTAATTCCATTGGTTCTTGTAGAAGGCGCGAGAAGGTAAAGAGAGCCACTGGATAAAGTCTAAGGGTTTCTGAGCAAACGGCTGATAAATAAGGTAAACGGGCAATTTCAGACGGATCAACCTCGCTTATATTGATTGTAGACAGTTCCTCTAATAATTTCTCCCGCACTTCTGGTAAATAATGTATCCAATATAAAGCCCATGATAAAGCAAGTGCCGTTGTTTCGTGTCCTGCAAAAAGTAAAGCTAATAACTCATTTCGCAATTCCTCATCGTTCATTGCTTGTCCTTCTTCATCACGAGCAGAGAGTAGCAAACTCATGATGTCCTCACCTGTAAAATTTTGCTGTTCTCGTCTTTCTTTAATTTCTTCGTCTATTAACTCAAGAAGTATCTTTTTGCGACGTACAAAGCGACCCCAAGGACTCCATGCCCCTAAATCTTTTTGTAATGATGGAAAAAATAGGAAAGTTGCATTTAGGGGGATGTTGAAAAAGTCGAGATATTCAATCAATGTTGAACGAATTTTTTCATAGCGTTCTCCTTCTCTGAGTCCAAATACGGCTTTAAGAATGACTCTCAGTGAGATTTCCTGCATTACGGGACGGGCAGTAAATCGTCTTTTTTTGATAGGTTCTGCCATCACTTGAAGGGTAATATCATGGATCTGTTGTCCATAAGCTCGCATCCGTTCACCATGAAAGGGAGGCATTAATAATTTACGCTTTTTTTCATGAGGTTCGCCATCTTGAAATAGAATTGCAGTTGAGCCAAACAGAGGTTGTAAGATCGCATTAGCTGGCCCTGATAGAAATAATTCAGGTGATAGGGTAAAAACTTTTTCGATCGCTTGTGGGTCGCTGATGATGAGAGTGGGTGGAAAGGCTGAAAAAACATCTAAGTATAAATCGCCATAGCGTTTGTGCATCGTTTCAAGGTATTGAAAGGGTTTGATGATCGCCCAAAGCATCTTAAATGTACTAGCCTTGCTCGATCCGTTTGGAAGTTGGTTCGTTGATTGAGGTGTAGAGGGTTTGTTGAGTTGTAACATTGCTCTGTTGTATCGTTTTTCTTTTATTTACGAATTTAGCTCTTTTGAAAAAAAATTGCCGTGATCAAAATAGAAGACCGCTATAACGAATTAAGGTTAGAATAATATGAAAAGATTGTTCTAGTCAAAATAGTCTCAAAGGAGGTATCTTAGATGATCACCTTAGATGTATTAATACAAGACATCGCAACGCTTACAGCCGATGATGTTGCTAATTTGGCGGGTCGCTTGGAACAAGATGACTACAATAATCCTTTTGAAGCTTTACAAGATTGGCATTTATTACGAGCGATCGCTTTTCAGCGTCAAGAATTAATTGAACCCTATCTCTATCTTCTCGATCTCGAGACCTATGACGAGTCTTAATGTTTAAGGTGGACATGAGCCACCTTAAAATTATTTAAAGGGATTTTAGTTTAGAACGAATTTCTTCAACCCGTTTGCGGTTCACTCCTAAGTCAGATTGTCCTAAACGAGATGCAGAACGAACCTGAATTAAATTATCACTGGGGTCTAAATAAAACTCAACATCATCGACATAACCCATCAGTTTACTTTTAAACTCAGCATATAGATAGTTAGACGTTTCCTCAATGATTGTCGTTCTTTCCATACTTTCAATGACTTTCCTTAAATCTGCGATCGTCATAAATGGTAAAGCATCGATTTTTGATTGTGGATTAGAGCTTTGGCTATTAACACAGTTAGGACTCCCAGGACAAACTGCTAATTTGCCATCTTTTATCCCTAAGTTAGTCGGACGATTTCCAGAAAAGTTAAACATTGTCGATCACTCCTAAAAAACAATTCATGAAACTTAACTTAACCTGAAATAACGGCTAAGGCTTGTTGATGTAAAACAGGATTAGAAGCCGCTAGAATTTCTGTAGATGTTGCATTAAGCGATTGTCCCTGCCAATCTGTAATCACTCCCCCTGTGCCTTCAATAATAGGAATCAAGGCACAAAAATCATAATACTTGAGATCGGATTCTAGGATCACCATTGGCATCGCACTCCACCCAGACGCAAGGGAAACATAGTTATAACAGTCTCCTCCAAAAGCGGTTCGTTTGCAGATTTGTTGTAATTGAGTTGCGATCGCTTTTTGTCGTTCGGTAATAAACATCAGTGGGGTTGTTGAGGTTAAACAAGCATCTTGTAACTTGTTGTTTGTCTCTTTTGCATAAACATTAATCAGCGGTTGATGATTAAGTCGCGTGACTTCTTCTGTGACTCCTAACCATCGTTCTTTGAGGATTGGTTGATTAACAATTCCTAAGATAGTTGTATTTTTGTTGAGATCAACTAAGCCGATTAAAGTTCCAAAAATGGGCAATCCTTTAGTAAAAGCAGCAGTTCCATCAATTGGATCAAGTACCCAATACAGTCCACTCTCTGAGCTAATATTGTCGCCTTCTTCTCGAATAATTCCATCTTGAGGAGCTTCTAAAGAGATTAATTCGACCATTGCCGATTCAGCTTTTTGATCGGCAATCGTCACAATAGAAGAGACTTCATTACTTTTAGTCTCAGTTTGCAAATAAGGCTGGCGAAAGGATTGACAGATAATCTTTCCAGAGACATCGGCTAATTTTTCGGCTAATTGAATTGCTGATTTAAGCATCATCTAAGTCAGAGTTATTAATTAATTATATTAAAATCTAATTTAAACCGCGAAAGTGATTGATATCTCTTTAAAAAAGCGTCTATATCTTAAGAAATACTTAATTTAGTATAAACACAGACATTATACGGTTGTAGTCAAATTAGATCAGTGTTATCCTGTAGGCTGTAAAATATAAATTTAAGCATCCTGAACTTTGAATCCTGATTTTCACTGATTTGTCTACTAAACTCAATAGAGTCATTAATCATTTTACCGATTGACTTAAATAAAAGGTTGATTGCAACATTTGATTTTTAACTCTGAGCAAGATGAATCACTGCTTACTCATAACTTGCTAATTTTGGCAATATTTAACAGAGGTTTCCATAATGAAAACAACCAATTTAAAAAAAGCTGGCGTATTAGCTATAATCAGCGCGGCGACTTTAGCAGTTGCGTCACCTATTCAAGCGCAGGGAACCATTGCCCCTGATTTATCAAATGCGGCTAAAACCGCTTGTATCGATAAAGCCAAAGCAGACGGTTACACTTTAAAGGATATTCTTTCCGTTGAACCTTATGACGCGACAGGTGATCGTGTTAAAGTTGTTCTTAATTTGGTCAAAGGTGGGACAGAAGCGAGATTAACCTGTGGTTACACCCAAGGCGATAAAAGCGTTTCTTTTGATGCAGGCCAAGCAGCAGGACAAGCGGTTGATAATGCGCAAGAAGCAACTAGAGGGGTTAGTCCCTGGTTATGGTTACTCCTACCTTTAATTGGCATTCCTCTACTCATTGCTTTAACCAGAGGAAAACAACGTACTACCGATGATGACAATTATAATACTCGAAGAACGGTAGGTGCAGAACGCACGGAAGGATTGGTTAAAACCAATGGTGAAGACTTGGAGGTTTATTCAGGCCCTGGTACAGCCAATCAAATCACAGGAAGGCTGCTTAATGGTGAGCGAGTAATCTTAACAGGACGCAGAGAAAACAACTGGGTAGAATTGGACAATGGTGGTTGGATTCCTGCTCAATATGTAGAAACCTCATATCGTCGTAGCATCTAAAAATCCAAAATTAATTTTCTTGTGGCAGGAGAGTAAGATCTTTCCTGTCATTTGTTTTGAAGCCGAGAAATTCCGCGCCGTGTTAGAGTAGTTAATCGGACTATCGTTAAGATTATTATTCTGATTTTATTAATTAATTCCTATGTTAAGAGCAGGTATCGTCGGGCTACCCAACGTTGGCAAATCGACCCTATTTAACGCCTTAGTCGCTAATGCCAAAGCAGAAGCAGCTAACTTTCCCTTTTGTACTATTGAACCTAATGTTGGTGTTGTATCAGTTCCCGATGAACGCTTAGACGTATTAGCCAAAATTTCGCAATCTGAAAAAATTGTACCGACTCGCATCGAATTTGTTGATATTGCAGGATTAGTCAAAGGTGCTAGTAAAGGGGAAGGTCTGGGAAACCAATTTTTAGCGAATATCCGAGAAGTAGACGCAATTGTACAGGTGGTTCGTTGTTTCGATGATCCTGATATTATTCATGTATCGGGTTCAGTCGATCCTGCTAGTGATATTGAAATTATTAATCTAGAATTAGCTTTAGCTGACTTAGGACAGGTTGAAAAACGAATTGAAAGAGTACGCAAACAAGCTAAAAATAGCAAAGAAGCGCAAGCTGAATTAATAATATTAGAACCCATTATAGCGGCGTTAAATGAAGGAAAACCCGCGAGACAAGTATCTTTAACCGTCGAAGAAGAAGAACTGATTAAATCATTAGGACTCTTAACCCGCAAACCGATTATTTATGCGGCTAATGTTTCTGAAGATGACCTTGCAACTGGCAATGAATGGGTTGAACAAGTCCGTAAACTAGCTGAAACTGAAGGGGCGAAAGTTGTAATTATTTCGGCACAGGTTGAAGCGGAATTAGTCGATTTATCCCCAGAGGAACGACAAGAATTTCTCGCATCTCTAAATGTCGAAGAAGGGGGGTTAAAATCGTTAATTAAAGCGACTTATGAATTACTCGGTTTGCGGACTTATTTAACGACAGGGCCCCAAGAAACCCGCGCTTGGACAATTTTAGCAGGGATGAAAGCACCACAAGCCGCAGGTGTCATTCATACTGATTTTGAGCGAGGTTTTATTCGGGCTGAAACCGTTGCTTATCAGGATTTAGTCACTTTAGGTAGTATGAGTGCAGCAAAAGAAAAAGGGTTAGTCCGCAGTGAAGGAAAAGAATAT
This sequence comes from Chroococcus sp. FPU101, assembly GCF_017312365.1. Taxonomy (GTDB): domain Bacteria; phylum Cyanobacteriota; class Cyanobacteriia; order Cyanobacteriales; family Microcystaceae; genus Chroococcus. The sequence continues at coordinate 67,989 of NZ_BLJI01000008.1, read as the reverse complement.
GTCGTGCAAGAAGGCGATGTATTATTATTCCGTTTTAATGTTTAGTTCCTCATACATCATTAAAATTGTTAGGGTTTGGTTGCCAAACCTTACCTTTTTTCAATAATCATCACTTATTGAAGTGTGAATGATGATTAAGCAAAGTTTTTTTGAGAATTGAGTCAGCTTTATAATGACTGGCAGTTCTCAAAATAAAATCCCAGGGCATTGCATTATGAATAAATATACTTGTAGCGTTTGTGGTTACGTGTACGATCCAGAAGAAGGCGATCCAGATTCGGGGATTGAATCAGGTACGGCTTTTGAAGATATTCTTGATGATTGGTATTGTCCCGTCTGTGGTGCTACTAAATCTGATTTTGAACTCCTCGAAGAATGATTAAATGTCTTCTAGGATTAGAAACAGCAAACTAAAAATTAGGCTTTCTACGGGATTGACGGGGCTCGAACCCGCAACTTCCGCCGTGACAGGGCGGTGCTCTAACCAATTGAACTACAATCCCAATTTTTGCGACAATTCCTATAGTAATTTAAAAACAATTAATTTGTCAAGCCTTTTTGGTCAAGAATTTTACAAGATATGGCGCGATCGCTATTCTCTATAGCCGACTGCTTCAGAGATATTGGATAGTCCTGCAACATCGAGTTTAGTGAGTAATCCTTTTAAAATAGAAGGGACAATCCAAGGGCCTTGATACAGCCAACCTGTATACATTTGTAACAAACTTGCGCCCGCCGTAATTTTGTCCCAAGCATCATCAGCCGTAAAAATCCCACCGACCCCAATAATCGGCAGTTGTCCTTTAGTTTCTTGGTAAATAAAACGAATTACCTCAGTTGAGCGTTCCCGTAACGGTAAACCACTGATTCCCCCTGCTTCCTCACTCAAAGGATTACCCGTTTCTTTTAAGATTTTGGTTTGTAAATCTCGTCTAATCGTCGTATTTGTGGCAATAATTCCCGCTAATTGATAGGTTTGAGTTAGTTTAAGAATGTTTGAAATCGCCTCCCAATCGAGATCAGGGGCAATTTTAATCAGAATGGGTTGTTGATTTTCATTGGCTGTGGCTAAAGCCGCTAGAATTGGTTCAAGTTGTTCCCCACCTTGTAAATCGCGTAATCCTGGGGTATTAGGAGAACTCACATTAATCACAAAATAATCCGCCCAATCTTTGAGGTACTGAAAACTCCCGACATAATCTTGCGGCGCATCTTCTAAAGCTGTGATCTTCGATTTACACAAATTAATGCCAATGGGAATTGATCGCGGATGTCTCTGCCAAGTATGTTCTAGAGTTCGTGCCATCACCGCCGCCCCTTGATTATTCGCTCCCATGCGGTTTAAAGCGGCTTTATCCTGTGGTAAACGAAATAAACGAGGTCGGGGGTTACCCGATTGAGAATGCAGCGTAATCGCCCCTAATTCTGCAAAGCCAAAGCCAAAACTATTCCAAATTCCTGCCCCTAAACCATCTTTATCAAAACCTGCGGCTAAACCGAGAGGGTTACTAAAATTGAGTCCCCATAAATTTTGTGCTAAACGGGGATTCGTATGACAGAAAGATTGTTCTAATTCAGATACTAACCAACGCACCATAGGACGATCGCGTGTCTGATCCATCCAATTTAGGGTTTTTAATAGTTGTAGATGAGTATCTTCTAAAGTTCCTCTAACTGCCGAAAAAGCTAGAGGATAAGCAGGTTTTAAGAGTTCAAAAAGCATTATTACCTTCTCTTCCCCTCTCCTTTTACAGGAAGGGGCTTATTTTACGGTTCAACCCAACGACCATCGGCTTTAATGAGATTAATCAACTCTTCAACCCCTTGATCTTCGGGAACACGTTTAATCTCATCTCGACCGCGATACAAGGCAATATAACCCGCTTGTTTGCCGACATAACCATAATCTGCATCAGCCATCTCCCCAGGCCCATTGACGATACATCCCATAACAGCAATATCTAAACCCGTTAGATGTTTCGTGGCTTCTCGTACTTTGTGTAGGACTTCTTCTAGATTAAATAAAGTACGACCACAAGACGGACAAGCGACATATTCTACCATTGTTTTCCGCATTCCCAAGGCTTGTAGAATGCTATAACAAACGGGGATTTCTTTTTCGGGGGCTTCTGTGAGAGAAACGCGAATGGTATCGCCTATTCCTTCTGCTAATAGGGTGGCAATTCCTGCGGTTGATTTAATGCGTCCGTATTCGCCATCTCCTGCTTCTGTGACTCCTAAATGCAACGGATAGTCCATCCCTAACTCATCCATCCGTTTCACCATCAAACGATAGGCGGCTAACATAACGGGAACGCGAGAAGCTTTCATTGAGATGACTAGGTTGCGAAAATCCAATGATTCACAAATCTTTAAGAATTCCAAAGCCGATTCCACCATCCCTTCAGGAGTGTCACCGTAACTAAATAACATCCGTTCGGCGAGTGAACCATGATTAACCCCAATTCGCATCGCTTTATTCTGTTCTTTGAGGGTTAAAACCAGTGGTTTGAGCGTTTCTCTAATTTTATCGCCAATTTCATCGAATTCCGCTTGACTATATTCAGTACGTCGGATTTGGGTTTTTCAAAGACGTATAGTCCGGGGTTAATCCGAACTTTATCGACGTGTTGGGCGACTTCTAGGGCGATTTTCATGCCGTTGTGATGCACATCTGCCACTAGAGGCACAGGTTTATAAGTTTTGGCTAGTTTTTCTTTAATCTCTGCTAGGGCTTTTGCATGGGCCATACTGGGTACGGTGACTCGAACAATCTCGCAGCCAATTTCATGTAACCGCCGAATGGCAGCAACAGAACCATCGATATCTAGAGTATCTTCATTAATCATCGACTGAACGACGACGGGATAACCGCCACCAATGATGACATCTCCGACTCGAACGGGACGAGTTTTACGTCGGTGAATGGTGGTATCAAATTCAGGGGTGGTTGCTGTAGCTTTGGGGTTTGGAAGAGTTTGCATATTCACGCTTGCTTGAGTCGCTTTGATTAGCCAAAAAATTATCAGGGCTTATTGTATTTTCTCAAATGATGCCCACAAAATAACCCAGTTAGTGACAACTGGGTTGAAAGATTACATTAAGTTAATTAGACCGAAGCGAAATAGACTTTCGATTTAACGGGGTCAGGGTTCATGGTTTTGTCACCTTCTTGCCAACCCGCAGGACAAACTTCATCGGGGTGGGATTGTACATATTGAAGGGCTTTTAGTGTTCTAAGGGTTTCGTCTACGCTACGACCAAATGATAGGTTATTAATGGTTGCGTGTTGGATAACGCCGTCTTTGTCGATGATAAAGAGTCCACGTAAAGCGACCCCCGCATCTGGATCTAACACATTATAAGCTGTGCTAATTTCTTTTTTGAGATCCGCTACTAGAGGATAAGTAATATCACCAATTCCACCATTTTTACGATCAGTTTGAATCCAAGCTAGATGGGAAAATTCACTATCGACAGAAACGCCTAAGATTTCTGTATTCAGCTTGCTAAACTCTTCATGACGATCGCTAAATGCAATTATCTCTGTGGGGCAAACAAAGGTAAAATCTAGGGGATAAAAGAACAAGATGACATATTTGCCACGATAGTCAGATAGTTTGATGGTTTTAAATTCCTGATCAACTACTGCGGTTGCAGTAAAATCAGGGGCCTGCTGACCCACTCGTAAGCATCCTTCAGTCATTGCTGCAACTCTCCTTATCGATCTCTATAGAAGTGTATTTTTAAGTTCTGTTACAACTATATCATAGTCATAACGATTTTGAGTAGGCTCACAGATGTTTTTTCCCCTCGATTCGGCTTAAATATTCAATAATTGAGCGATTGCACTAGGTAAAGGGAGTAAAATCAGCAGTAATAAAGCTAGAGATAGCAAACCAATAAAATCTCGGCGATTATCTAATTCTGTGACATCATTTAAAGCAGGTTGGTCATTGATGGGCATCAACAATAAAATAATGGCCCACAGTAAAAACTCAGGTTGAATAACAGCCAAACAGATCATTAAAATACGAGTTAATTGACCAATGACGATCGCTGTTTTTTGACCGAACATGGCATGAATCATATGACCCCCGTCAAGTTGTCCGACAGGCATCAAGTTTAAAGCAGTAACAATTAAGCCCACATAGCCAGCAACCGCCAAAGGATGTAAATGAATCGCTTGTCCCGCTTCTAAGTTACTACCAAGAGCAAATTTAGCAATGACCGCAAGTAAACAAGAAAAACGAGGATTTAAGGATTCAAAATTGAGAAGACTAGATACTTTTGGATCAATAGGGACGGTTTCAGATAGAGATAATCCCCAGAACAAAAGCGGAATCGTCGCAATGACTCCACCCCAAGGCCCCGCAATAGCCACATCAAATAAAGCCTTGCGATTAGGCACAGGGGAACGCATACTGATAAACGCCCCAAATGTCCCTAGGAAAAAGGGAATCGGAATAAAATAAGGTAATGTTACTCGAATTTTGTAACGAACTGCCGTGAGATAATGACTTAATTCGTGTATTCCTAAAACTGTAATAATACCGAGACTGTATGGTAGTCCTTGTAATAGTAAGCTAAGATCACCCTCTAACTGTTCGGAGGTTACGCCACTCAGTTCAGCCCCCATGACAGTTGTGGTAAACAGAGTAATTATGAGTAAAGCTAAGGCTAAACCAGGACGAGTTAATTTTTCACTCTTCGCGTCGTTTTGATTTTCGTTTTTAGCCCAGGGATTTGTCACAAGGGCAAAGAAAGGCTGTCCTTGTAAACTTTCTTGGAAAAGTACTAAAAAGCGATCCCCAAATTCTTTTTCTACATTAACTTTCACCGTATTGTAGGCATCTTCAGGAACAGCGCGTAATTTGCCCCGACAGAGGATAGCTTGAGGACGATAATCAATCTGTTGTAGATAATAAATTCCCCAAGGAAAACAATCGCGTAATACTTTTTCTTCTGAAGGGGTAATGGGACGTACCTTAGCAGAATCTTCAGATAATTGATTCGTCTCAGATTCAAGATTAATGTTATTGTCAGATAGGGAAGCTTGTAAAGGCACTTGCTGGCTTTGACTTTTCTCTTTTTGGGGTCGTCCGATTGAAATTAACCACCAATAGAGGAGAGGACACAACACAAAAGGCCCAATCAATAGAAGAGGCGGAATCGGTTGATCCTCGCCATACACAAGCCACCAGACACTCCAAATAATGGCAGGTGTCATCATGACTAACCAAATCAATCCAAGCGGTGTTTTAGTCATATTAGCGACACTACGCTTGAGAATAATGTATGTGAAGATTCCTAATACGGCTAGGAGCAACCAAATTTCCATAAATATTAGCCTAAATCAATCAATATGTTTTTAAAATTAAACAAATGCTTGCACTACTATTATCTTTAATGATCATTAATTGCTTTTGAGCATAAATTGTTTTTTCTTCCCTACAAAATACATTTTTACTGCGATTTCTTAAACCCGTTATGTCATCTAATTTAGATCAGCATCCATCAAATGATGCGTCTCCTCTATTGTCTGAAATTTCTGCCCCGTCGTCTAGGTTAGAGAAAAAACCACGACAACTTTTGGACGGATTATTCGCTTTTTCTCCAAACCGAGAAACACTGGGCGGTACTTCTTATCTTATTGTAGAAAATGGCGGCAACATCTTGCTGGATTCTCCTGCCCCAGATCCAGTCAATCAAGGTTTTTTACAAGAGATGGGGGTTCGTTGGTGGTTTCTAACTCATCGCGGTAATCACGGAAAATCGGTTAAATCTCTCCAATCTGTATTAAACTGCGAGATTTTGGTTCAAGAACAAGAAGCCTATTTATTACCCGATATCCCAGTCACTCTTTTTCGAGAAGAAGTCATGTTAACCCCTGATTGTTATGGTTTCTGGACATCGGGTCATTCTCCCGGTTCAGCTTGTTTATACTGGGGAAAACATGATGGTGTTTTGTTTACAGGACGACATCTGCTACCGAATCAACAGGGTCTACCAATGCCACTGAGAACCGCTAAAACCTTTCATTGGCCCAGACAGTTAAGAAATGTAACAATAATTAGCGATCGGTTTTCGTCTTCTTCCTTGTCCTACTTGTGTCCTGGTGCAAATACTGGCTTTTTACGCGGAAAAGGATTGATTGAACAACCTCTACAACAGCTTTGTACTCTAGACTATGATACACTCGCTCAAGCTTCAATAATCGTTTAGCATGGTTAGCCACCTTTTCTGATAAATTTTGATAAAATTTAATATGAGATTATCTTATCTTTTACTCGATTTAGCTAGGACGTTTGATCATGGGATTTTTTGGATTATTTGGTAATAAAACGAAATATGTAGACGAACCAAACTCAACGGATGACCAATCTCAAAACAAAGATGCTTATTATCTAAGTGATGATGATGCTAAAAGTCTAGGGAACCCTGAGTATATCCGTAAATCGATGAAGAAAAAACCGACCCCATCAAGCGTTAATAATAATGGCGCGAATTCGACAACTTCTTCGAGTGTTAAAAGTAGCCGTTCTGTTGATACCAATATGGACATCTTCCGCAAAATGGCTAAAGAAATCAAAAAGTAATCTAAAAATTTAATTCTTTGTAGCACGATTGAAATTAGTCGTGCTTTTTTTGACGCTTAATTAGCGATCGTAAATGGTCTTGACCTGTGATCCTCCTCACGAGTCAGTAATTTTACGGAGAGAATTTGTATTAAAAATGTAAAGTTTCAAAAAGCTTTCTCTGTATTAATTGTGACTTTTATTGTTTGTCAAATAAGTATTTTAGAAACAGAAAATATAAAGTTTTAAACAATTTTTAGAGTTTTAAAATAAGCTTAATAAAAATAAATACGTTAAATTACAGTAGTCTATTCTCTGGTGAGAAAGATAACATATAAAAAGAATAGAGTTATTGGGGAACGATAGTTATGTTTACTGAATATCTTGAAAATACAACCGAGATTTCTGGGAATTCTTTATATTTTAGTGAACAAAATAGGGTGATTAATCCGCCATTTCACGGAGACTACTCTTTAACTTTAAATAATTCTACGCAACTCGACTTAGAGCCAATTACTGAGTTAAAACAAATTGAAGATAGACCACAGGATCTTCATGATCCGATTACAGGCATCGCTTATGCCAGTACAATTAGTAATTTATTACCCGATTTAACTATTGACAATATATCAGGGGGAATATCTGCAAACGTAGGGCAGTCTCTAAATTTTTCCTATACTATAACCAACAGAGGTAACGCTTTAGCTGGAATTAACGTTACTAAATTTTATCTGTCTAGAGATATATTTTTAGACAGTAGTGATTCTTATCTAAATTTTGATGCTGTTTCGCCATTAGGTGCAACAATGAGTAGAAGTGAATCAGCTTCAGTTTATTTTAATAATAATATTAATCCTGGAACATATTATTTATTGGCTCAAGCAGATGGATTTAATTTTGCAACTGAAACCAACGAAACTAATAATATTACCTCTCGAATTCTGCAACTCAACCCCGTGTCACAACCTGATTTAGTCATTCAATCTGTGTCAGTTCCCGCACAACAGACGAGCGCAACTCAACTCGATTTCAGCTACACTGTTTCTAATCTAGGCAATAGTAAAGCAGCCACTAGCCTCACTACATTTTATCTGTCTAATAATGCCACTTTAGATAGTTCTGATCTTTGTTTAACGACAGATTATATTACTACAGTAGAAGCGGGCATCACAAGAACCGAATCGGCTTCAGTATACTTAAATAATACACTCAATATTGGAACTTATTATCTAATAGCACAAGCCGACAGTCTTGGGGCAGTAGCAGAAAGCAATGAAAATAATAATTTGTTTTATAAAACCATAGAACTAACGAACGCCCCGCAACCAGATTTATCAATTACAACTTTATCGTTACCGACTACGGCTGTTATTAATACTCAACTTAACGTCAACTACACTTTAACTAACCTTGGCAATAATCAAGCTGGTGCAAACACTACTAAATTCTATCTTTCTAATGATACGACCTTAGATAACTCTGATATTTATTTAAACTCAGAAGATGTCAATCAGCTTCAATCATCGACCAATATTATTGAGTCGGTATCACTACAACTCAGCAATACATTAAGCGCAGGAGTCTATTATTTATTTGCGGTAAGTGATGGTAATAATTGTGTTATTGAAAGTAATGAAACAAACAACATTGCTTATCAAACGATTACCATTACTAACTCTAATAATGTTTATAGTTCGTCAGGATACGGTTTAATCAACGCTTCAGCAGCATTAGCCAAAGTTTTAGGAGTCAATGCTATTCCGAGTGTGCCAAACTTAGGCAGAAATGAATGGGATAGCGATTTAATGAATGTTCCTGCGGTGTGGAACCATGGTTATACTGGACAAAATATCACTGTTGCAGTATTAGATACTGGCGTTGACCGCAATCATCTTGATTTAAGTGCTAATATCTGGAGTAATCAAAACGAAATTGCTAATAATGGCGTTGATGATGATGGTAACGGTTATGTAGATGATGTTTATGGTTGGAACTTTATTCAAAATAACAACAAGACTTTAGATATTAGAGGTCATGGTACACATATCGCGGGTACCATTGCTGGAGTTAGAAATAACATTGGTGTGACAGGTGTTGCTTATAACTCTAAAATTATGCCCGTTAAAGTGTTAGATGATAGAGGGGTAGGAAACTGGTCATCAGTGGCTAATGGTATTCGTTATGCTGTAAATAATGGTGCAAAAGTGATTAATGTTAGTTTAGGTGGCTTTTTTGGTACTAATGAACTACAAAACGCGATCAAGTATGCTAGTAATGAAGGTGCAGTCGTTGTGATGGCGGCGGGAAATTCTGGAGGAACCACCCCACAATATCCTGCTGCATATGCCTTAAATTGGGGACTAGCAGTCGGAAGTGTCGATAAATCTAGAAGAATAGCATCTTGGTCAAATAAAGCAGGAAATAATGCAAACATGGCTTATTTAACGGCACCTGGTACGGGAATCTATGCAACTTTCCCTAATAATCGATATAGTTCTCAAAGTGGAACCTCGATGGCTGCGTCTCAAGTATCGGGTGTTGTTGCTTTATTACTCAGTGCTAATAATAGCTTAACCGATAGCCAAATTCGTCAGGTCTTAACCTCAACATCAGGGAACAATATTTTACTGAATAAAAGTTTGTCTCAACCCAATTTAAGCGATACAAATTCGACTTTAATGAAAGATTTAGCACCGTCTACTGTTCAAATGAGTCGTGTTGTAGCAGATACAGCACTCCCAAAAGTTTCATCAACTTTTAATTCTACTCAACTTCGTTATTGTCAGTCAGCCGAAATCAACCTAACTAAACTTAGTTTCATGAGCGCACTAGCTTAAGTAAAATATTTTTAACCGATGGTGGCAGTTGTCGTAAAATTTTTCCCTTTTCTCGATCAATAGCAACCAAGGTTACTCTTGCTGTAATATACAATTGTTGCTCATCAGGTGACTGAATTTTATAATCCCAGTTGAGTCGAACACCTGTAATCTCATCCATGCGGGCTTTAAGAATTGCTTCTTCACCTAAACGTAATGCACGATGATAACGAATTGACAAATCAACCACTGGTAAATCACAACCCAAGCTGACTAAATCTGCAAAATTAATCCCGATGGTGTTTAAATATTCTACTCTTGCTGCTTCCATCCAAGTCAGATAAGTCCCATGCCAGACCACACCCGCATAGTCGGTATGATGGGGATAAACTTTAATCGGATACTCAAACCATTTTTCAGTTCTAGCATCAATTCCAGCATCGAGGGCCAAAACGTTAGTTGGTGGAAGTTCGGGAGACATAGGCAGAGTGAGGATTTATGGGTGATAATCACAAATTATCATAGCTTGTTTACTTTTAACTGTTGCTCTTGCAAACGATACATATGATTGAATAATTGCCAGCAATAGTCCTCTGAAAGTCCACAAGTCACCGCCCCTCGCATCACTACATTAAAATACCAATCATTCGGGGCGAGTTCTTCTTTGAGTTTATCAACGACGACGTAGGTACGGACATTCGTATAAACTTGATGACGACAAGAAACTTCGATTATTTCCTGACGATAGCCATTGCGTGGCACTTCTTCCCGTTCATCTAAGCGATCGCTAAATCGCCAAGGAAGATGATATAATACCCCTTCAACGCTAGAATGAGGCTGGCTGACAATATCTAATACACCACAGTCTCGATGCAAAGAACGACGATGAAAACCGAGTCGATAGCCTTTTAGGATAGCTTTACCAACGACATAGGAATAGACATTTTCTCCTACCGTTCGTTTCAAGTCTACAGGACACATACAAGACCCATAGGCAAAATAATAAAAACTGGATTCATCTGGGTTGACGTGTTGCCAGTGACGGGTTAGATGATGAGACTGTAAATCGGTGATTTGATGTTCAAACTCCAAGTTCATTGGACTAATTGCTTTAGGGTTCGGCTAATGACTTAACTTAATATTAATGTTGAATTCATCAATCATCAAAAATCTTTTTTCTAGCTTAACTCATCAAGTGTCACAGCTAACTTATCTGCGATCGCTTCGATCCAGTTTTCGTCTTGTTTGGTATAGCTACGCGGGGCATTGGCACCCAAAATTAATACACCTTTTTGACCAATAGGTTGACAAATTACACCTTGTGTGTTTTCAGGTAAATAATCAAATTCAATGCTTCCTGGATAGAGTTTCAAATTCACTAAATAAACGGGTTTTTGAGTTTCCATGACTCTTTGTAGGATTTTACCTGGCTTTACATCTTTGTTGGGTGCTAAAATGCCGCGTCTGAGTAAAATTTTTCCTTGATAATAAACCACCAAGGTTTTAGTCACCGTATTCGTTAATAAAATATGGGATGCCCAAGCGAGTTCCGTTTGTATCGGTTCAGGTAGATTTTCGGCGAATTCCATGCCCGACTCACCGACTAAAGTAACCGCATCAGGGGAACGGGGCTGAATTTGTCGCCACAATAAGCCGATTAAAATCAACACACCGCTTAAAATCACCCCTAATACATCGGAACGGGCTTGAGAGGGTAACAACTGTTCTGTACTGAAACGATTAATCAGTAACAGTAAACCTCCCAAACCACCAGCAAACAAGGGCAATAATCTGATAATACGATTTGGATCACCTTGAGACATGAAATTAATCTTTCTCTTCCCCTGGTTCTAAGATGCGTTGAAAAAGATAACCTGTTCCACGAGCCGTAATAATCAATTCTGGATTACTTGGATCGTCTTCTAGTTTAGCTCTAAGCCTAGAGATATGGACATCAACCACACGGGTATCTACATGACGTTCTGGAGTATAGCCCCAAACTTCTTGTAAAATCTCGGAACGCGAAAACGGTTCACCCGAACGACTGACTAAAAGTTCTAACAGACTAAATTCCATCCCTGTCAGTCGGATGCGTTCATCTCCTTTATAAACTTGTCTTTTATTCGTATCAATTTTAATCGATCCAACCGTAATCACTCCAGAACTAGGAATCCCTGGCGCGCCGTTCTTATCCACACGTCGCAAAACCGAACGAATACGGGCTTCGAGTTCTTTGGGCGAAAAGGGTTTAACTACATAGTCATCGGCACCTAGTTCGAGTCCAGTAATCCGATCCGCAACATCACCTAAAGCCGTTAACATAATAATTGGGATGTCTGATTCCTTGCGAAGTTCTTGACAAACTCCATAACCATCTAGTTTAGGCATCATGACATCGAGAACGACTAAATCGGGATTGGTATCGCGGAAAGTATCTAAGGCTTCCTCACCATCAGCCGCCGTTACAACATCATAGCCAATCATAGAAAGACGAGTTTCTAGGATGCGTCGGATGCTTGCTTCATCATCTACTACAAGGATTTTTTCTTTGTGAGCTTCCAAGTTACTCAACACTCCTTAATGAATTACAGTTACTCTTTTTGAAGTTAAGTTATGATTTACCTTTCTAGAATATCCTTTTATCGTTATCGTAGAGCGTAATCTTAGGCTTTTATTAAAGTTGCTAGGAATACGACTAAGCCTTGGGAAAAGCTGAGGAGAGGCAAGGCGGTACGGAAGCAGTATTTAGTGTCAGAATATCAGTTGTTGCCATCAACAACTTCTTAATTTATTTTCTAATCATTAAAGATGGTGAAGTTGATTAAAACGGTCTAAAACCCAGATTGGAAGAACGTTTTATCCGACTTATTGTTTGAGACAGCGATTTTAATCCCTAATCGAACTCGGATTTAGTATTAGTCCTAGAGGAATCAGTCAATGTTTATTTTGGCGCGGTTAGTTCACTCAACTTGTGTCTAGCTTTTCGATACAATAGAAAGATGATGAAAAAATTTACCTTTATTGCTCAAGCTTGACAAATAACGGTACTATTATCAAAATTTTTCAACTTTTCTGAAAAATATGGCGAAATCTCGCACGATTTATATTTGTACAGCTTGCGCCGCCGAGTCTCCTCAATGGTTTGGAAAATGCCCCAATTGTGGCACTTATGGCACTCTAGAAGAACAGATGCTCTCTTCTAATAATAATCCCCTGACCAATCGAGGGGGTTGGCAGTCAAACACCCGTACTCATGGGAAAACCGAAGGCCCCGCACAACCTCGAATCTCTCAGCGTTTTTCCCAAATTACGCAACTTGAGCAAACACGCTTTAATTCAGGGTATATTGAGTTAGATCGAGTTTTAGGGGGCGGAATTGTCCCTGGTTCATTGGTTCTCATTGGGGGTGATCCGGGGATCGGAAAATCGACACTACTACTACAAGCAGCCCACCAACTCGCCCAACGTTTACCCAGAATTTTATATGTTTCTGCCGAAGAATCAGGGCAACAAATTAAATTACGCGCCCAACGTTTAGGAGTCGGAGTTGTCGAAGAAGAAACGAACGGTAATGGCAAAAAGAAACAGGCTACATTAGAAACGCAGAATATTGATCATCATCTTTATGTTTTACCCGAAACCGATTTAGAAGAAATCCTACGCGAACTCGAATCCCTCAAACCCCAAGTTGCCGTCATTGATAGTATCCAAACCCTTTATTTTGCAGCCCTCACTTCTGCCCCCGGTTCAGTTTCCCAAGTCAGAGAATGTACCTCAGCTTTGATGCAAGTCGCTAAACGGGAAAATATTACCTTATTTATTGTCGGTCATGTGACAAAAGAAGGGGCGATCGCAGGGCCTCGCGTTTTGGAACACTTAGTTGATACGGTACTCTATTTTGAGGGCGATCGTTATGCCTCCCATCGTTTATTACGTTCAGTAAAAAACCGTTTCGGGGCTACCCATGAAATCGGTATCTTTGAAATGGTCGACCATGGTTTAGTCGAAGTCACCAACCCTTCTGAGTTATTCTTAGGTAGTCGGGATGATGCTTCACCTGGTACCGCGACCATTGTAGCTTGTGAAGGTACACGCCCCATTGTTGTTGAATTACAAGCCTTAGTCAGTCCCACCAGTTACGCTTCGCCGCGTCGTTCCACTACAGGCGTTGATTATAGCCGTTTACAACAAATTCTCGCTGTTTTAGAAAAAAGAGTGGGCATTCCGCTTTCTAAACTTGATGCTTATGTCGCTTCTGCGGGGGGGTTGGGAGTGGAAGAACCCGCCGCCGATTTAGGGATTGCGATCGCAGTTGTAGCCAGTTTTCGGGATCGCGTGGTCGATCCCCGTACTGTTTTAATCGGGGAAGTCGGGTTAGGGGGACAAGTTCGCCTCGTTTCCCAGATGGAACTCCGTTTAAAAGAAGCCGCCAAACTGGGATTTAAAAGAGCGATCGTCCCCAAAGGACAAGTTTACCCCGATGATACGGGACTAGAGATCATCCCAGTGGGTAAAGTGATTGATGCGATTATTGCCGCCATTCCGCAACAACGTCCTTATAGTGAGGGAATGGCGTTAGATGAAGAAGATGAACAATCTTTTTCAGAAGATAATTAGCGAACGGGTAGAATTGAACGGGCTTTGCAACCTCGGTTGAGGAAGCCATCTAACCCCCAAGCTGAACACTCAATTGAATGGGTGGTCTCTGGTTCGGCTACAGTGGTGTAGTCGCAGGAAACATAGCCATTAGAATCTGTATCAACAGGTTGACAACTAACCCCATTGAGTTGTTGTCTCATGACGGAAGATACATAATTTCTGAGTTCTTTTTCTGCAAAGCTTTTTCCAAAAAGAGATTGTCCGACTGCTTTACCACTGGTCAATAAAACACCTGTTCCAACCAATAGTACCAGCACAAAGACAGTTGCAATTACATAAATTTTAAGGTTTTTCATAGAGATAATACCGTTACTAAAAAGTCGTCACCCGTGAATGAGAGATTGTTGGTCAACATTGTACAAGGTTTAGCCAAACCGATAGGACTTTTGAAAGTCCTAGTTTCTTCTATTCTACAAAGTCAGTCTTTTGACTCCCCATTTCTCAAACAAATTATTAATAATTGTAAAAAGGATTCCTCTTATACATCTTTTTGTTATGTTATTGCGACCTGAACAACGCACCAAGTTAGACGACACCACAGACGATTTATTTTATTCCTATCCTCGGTTTGTGACTCATGTTGATCAAGGATTTATCGATCAACTGACGAATCTCTATCGAGAAAGACTCAAACCTAATACTCGTATTTTAGACATGATGAGTAGTTGGGTGTCGCATCTTCCTGATGATGTAGTATTTGCTCATGTTGAGGGACACGGATTAAATGAGGAAGAATTGGCAAAAAATCCGCGTTTAAACCACTATATTATCCAAAATCTTAACAAAAATCCTCAGTTACCCTATCCAGACCAAAGTTTCGATGCTGTTTTGAATGCGGTTTCGGTGCAGTATATCCAGTATCCTGAAGCGATTTTTGCTGAAATTCACCGTATTTTAAAACCAGGTGGACTGGTTATTATAAGCTTTTCTAACCGAATGTTTTATCAAAAAGCGATCGCAGCATGGCGCGATGGAACCGAAACCAGTCGCGTAGAATTGGTTAAAAGCTATTTTCAGATGGTTCCTGGTTTTAGTGAACCCGAAGTAATTAACCGTACTTCAGTTGTTCCCAATATTCTCCAAATGTTAGGGATGGGGGGTGCTGATCCATTTTATGCGGTGATTGCTTATCGACAGGATTAATTCTAATTAGGGTTTGTCATCAAACCCTAAAATTTTTTGTAATAGCATATACTTTTTCCCACGTGTGACATCGGTCTAATTTAGTAAATAAGAGATCTATCTTTTATCGGGTTGTTTCTAGTAGAGCAGTTGTTAAGTTGTGTAAGAGAAGAAAAAATACTTCTTTGTCGTGTCAAAAAAACTGTTAAACCTCAAGGAAAATCTCATGACTTACACCGCTAATCCGACAACTCAGCAAGCTTTAGATCTCTTTCAAGGTTATGATGTCGATACACAACTTGCTTTACTCTGGTTTGGTTATTTAGACATTAAAGATGAACTTAATCCCGCACCTCCCACTTCCGTAGAAACGATGGGTAATACGCTTTATGATCAAATTAAAGTTTTATCCCCCGAAGAACAACTACAAGCGCAACGGGATATGCTTCAGGGTGCGGATAATGAAATCGGAAAAGCTTATCAGGCTTTTGATAGCAGTGCTAGAATGGAAAGCTGGTTATTAATAGCGCGTGGCATGGAAGAAGGAACGGTAATTCAAGTACCTGATGATTATAAATTACCTGACCAAACCCAAGAGTTTACCGATAAAATCAAACAGCTAGATTTCCAAGAACGGATCAACTTCATGCGTAGTGCAGTTGGTCAATAATCTGTTAAGTCTTGAATGAATAGGGTTAAAGAACAAATATTTACTTTAACCCTTTGTTATTATTCCCACAAACGACGACGAGATGCACCATTTAGACGCTGATGGGAATCAAAAAGTAAAGTAGGTATATCTAAATTTTCGGGACAACGCGGTAAACACTCACCACATTTTGTACAACGACTTCCTTTATTCCCCGCAAACCAATGACCCGCATTTTCAAACATTCGATAGCGATATTGAGCAAAATCAGTCATTTCATAACCTACAGCCAAATTTCGTAGCCGTAAAATCTCTGGAATATTAATCGCTTCAGGGCAGGGTAAACATTGATAACATTGATGGCATTGCTCACTCCCTAAAACGGTCTCCAGATGCGTTTCTAAGCTTTCTAGGATGGTCTTTTCTTCATTTGTGAGAGGGGAGACATTATCAGCCACTTGCAGGGGATCTAGGAGTTCTTTAGGGGTAGCAGGGCCGATGCTGAGGGTAGTAATACGACGATCGCTCAATAAAAACCGATAGTTAAATTCTAGCGGGGTTAAGGGGTCACATAATTTCAAGAGCGTTTCGGGAGGTGTATAAAGACGGCCTCCTTTATCCGCAGGTGAGATAATAAAAATTCCGAGATCTTTTTCTGATGCGAGTTCAATAGCGCGGTAGTTACGCTGCAAGAAATAATAGTAATGAAGATTAATAAATTCAAATAAGTCGGTTTCGAGAGTAGCAAGAATGAGATCCAAAGATCCGTGTGTCGAAAACCCGATATGATTGACTTTTCCTGCTTGTTTTGCTTGCTGTAATGCGTTTATACAGCCATTAGCGGATGTGATCCAACTCAAATGATCCCAAGTATTAATACCATGTAAAGCCAGACAATCAATATAATCTAAGTTAAGACGAGATAAAGATTCATCGATCCACTGGGTCATCTGTTTCGGATCAGCCGTTGGTGAAAGTTTCGTGGTGATATAATATTTTTCTCGTGGAATCGATAAATTTTTTAAGCTAGTTCCTAGATAATCTTCACTTTTGCCGTATCCTTTTGCAGTTTCAAAATGATTAATTTCAAGTGCGATCGCTTGTGCTAAAGTTTCCTCAAAAATAGACTGAGACTCTAAACAGCGCATCGTTCCTAAAGAAAAAACCGATAACTGTAAATTCGTTTTGCCAAACCGTCGATATTGCATTTTAACCGTTTTCTGGGTTAAACTTGGCTCGTTTAATCAGTTCTTCTGGGCTAAGATTGGAGACAAAATCACGAAACGCTTTTCGTTCCTCTTCATCTGCGTCTCTATCTACTGGTATTGAAGCATCAGCTATTACTTCTTCCATCACCCATATTGCGCTGTCGGTTCGTAAAGCAATGGCGATCGCATCACTGGGACGACAGTCAATTTCTTTTTTAGTTTCACCTTGAGCTAAACATAATACCGCATAAAATGTATTATCTTGTAATGAATGAATAATAATTTTTTCGAGTTTCATGCCCCAAACTTCAAAAAAATTAACCATCAAATCATGAGTTAAAGGGCGAGGGGGTTTCTGTTGCTCTAATGCCCCTATAATTGCTTTAGCTTGATCTTGTCCAATATAGATCGGTAAAGCACGGCGATCAGTTCCATCTTTAAGTAAAACAATTGGACTACGAGTCATCGCGTCTAAAGCAATTCCAGCAACTTTCATTTCGATCATACAGCCTCTCTTTGTTGGATCAGCACCAAGGGAATAGAAGGAACAAGGAGACAATTAGCGGCGACCATTGAAGACTATCCTAGCAGTCTAAGAAGACTCTGTGAGGATCGGTTCACAGATACGCTACACTCACAGTATGCCCTAGGATTAGAGAAATCTTCAAAGAACTTCAGAAAAAATCTATCTTGTTCTAGAAGGTCGGGTCACTCTATACTATTTTCTCAGAAAAAAATCGTGTTTACAGGATTAATTCAAGCGACTGGAAAACTTAAACCCTTTGAACAAGATCGATTTATGGTACTGATCGCTGAAACGGCACACTCTATTATACTATCCGATTTAGCGATCGGTGATAGTGTGGCAGTCGATGGAGTGTGTTTAACCGTAGAAGAAATTTTACTCGATGGGTTTATTGCGACTGCTTCACCCGAAACCCTATCGCGGACAACTTTAGAAAAACGTCTAGAGAGCGCAGAATCGGTTAATGTAGAAACATCTTTACGAGTTGGGAGTAAAATAGGGGGTCATTTTGTCACGGGTCATGTTGATGGAGTAGGATCGCTATTAGAATCTTTTTCGACTGAAACATCTTGGGAAATGATTTTTACTGCACCATCAACATTAACTGAAGAATGGGAAAAATTTATTGCTCGTTATATTGTCTCAAAAGGAAGTATTGCAGTTAATGGAATTAGTTTAACCGTTGCTGATTGTGACCAATACGGAAATTGGTTTAAAGTTTCTGTTATTCCCCATACATATCAAGAAACGAATTTATCGTCACTTAAAACAGGTGATTGGGTTAATTTAGAAGGGGATATATTAGGTAAATATGTCGAAAAATTAATCAGAAGTCCATCTCATTCAGAAGATGTTAGTCTAGGTTTTCTCGCTGAACATGGTTATCTTTAATTGGTTTCTTTTTTCTTTGATTGATTTGAGATTTCAAGAGTCGAAGTTGATAAGAATCAGCATCTTTACGCCAATACAGTTTATAGTTTTTAATCATGGCACAGTGAGACTCTAGACAATTTAACCATTCTTTTTGATGACTAATGGCTTTTAAATCATCCAACAGTCCCCAGTCTCGTTCTTGTTGAGTTAACTTAGCAAACTTTTCATAATTGGGATAGTCTGGAGAAACTAAGCAATCTTTTTCATGTAAAATCGGTGGATTCTCATCATCATAGTAATCTCGATAACGGACTTGTAAACTTTTTAAATCAATTTCCATACTGGTTTGTAAAGTCGGATGAGGATTTAAATCAAAATCAGGATAATAAAGATAAGTAATTTTAGCTTGACGGAAAGATAATTTAATAATATTTGCCTTTTCTAATCGTCCAATCGTTTCACTCGCGCATCCTTCATATAATCTGAGTAAAGTCGGAAGAGTTTCTAAAGCACTAATATGAATGATTAATGAGTTTTTAAATTTTTTACCTATAGAAATTGCAGTACACAAATCAGAAAGTTTCTTCAAATCCCGCAAACTCGCTAACATGAGATCTGCCATCAAGCAAAGTTGCTGATATCCTCCAAATAAGGCTTTAATATCTTCTTTTCGTATTAAATCTAAATCTTTTGCTTGAGGACGATCACTAAATTTACTTAAAGCAAAATATAATAATAAATCTTGACGACGTTTTTCGGAAATAATTTCCCAATCTTCGGGTTGTGTGACTTGTGAGATGACTTGAAAAGCACGTTTAAAACCACCAAATTCTGCTTTTAGTTCTAACTCATTTTCTAATTCACCTGAAACGGGTAAACGTCCTCGTTCGGTATAAAAATTCATTAAAGGTTTAAGTAAATCTTCATAATCTTCAAAACGTTTGAGTAATATTTTAACTTTAGGAGTTGTCGCACGAGAACGAAAACGAGACAGACGAAACGCTTCAGCTTGTGTCAAATCACGGAATACAAAATAAATTCCTAATGCAACGGGTATCGAATCTACATTTAAAACCTGATCGATATATACTTTCAATTCTTCCTGTTCGTAATATTTTTGAAACGTATTTCGACGGGTAATAATTCCATCACCATAAGCGACCAAACCCTGATTACTATCATTAATTAAAACTTGTGCTGAAACAATTAAAACTCTTTGGGTTAATTCCCATGCTTTGATTAAAGCTTCGCGTCGTTCTTTAGAATCTTCAATAACATTAATCACATAACCTATATTAACAACATCTGCGGGAAGACAATTACTATTAGAACAATAATAAGGATCCCATCCCGAACTTTGATAACCTTGTTGGGAAATGTGTTCGATATCTCCCCCATATCCACAACCATAATCAAAAAAAGTGGTATGTTCTGAAAATAACCCTGACTCTAATGCTAAACGAACAGGACGTGATAGACTTTTACGAAAAATTGCTGCTTTGTGGCGATCAATAATCACCGATCGATTATACTGAAGATTAAGGGGACAAACTAAATAATGCCCTAATAACGCAATACCTAAACGTTTAAGACGGTATTCCCATTCTTGGCGGGTTCCAATCATGCGAGACTGTTCTAAAAGTCCTAATGTAACTTCTAAACGAGTTAAATGGGCAAATTCTGGATACAAAGGATAGTCAGGTGTGACAAAGGTTTCTTTACGATGCAAAATAGGTGGGTTATCGGATGCTTGATAGTTCCATTCTTTATAGTCTAGAGTGTTGAGATCAACAACAATACTCAGCGTTAAACTAGGATGAGGGTCTTGATCGAAGTCTGGGTAGAATAAATAAGAGATATTGGGTTTATCTAAACTAAATTTGACGAGAGTGGCTTTTTGCGTGATTTCTGTAACTCTCCCGCGACGCTCATATTCTTGTAAGATAGGGTCGAGAGACGTTAAAGCGCAAGTGTGGACATAGAAAGCATTGGGTAAAAGTTTTCCTACAGAACTTCTTTGACAACAGTTGAGGATAACATCTAAAGAGGGAATGCTGTCAGTCATGATAGTCACTTTCATGCAAGATTATCCAGCAATTGTAGAAAAAAAATGATTTTGTGAACATCCTCAGTTTGATTATGTCTTCTTGTATCGTTGATGGAATCAAGATTTTAGATTTTTTAAGTTTTATTAAATATTAGCTTTCTTTTTCTGTTATTGTTGATAAAATTTCATTCCATTTAAGTTTATGGATAGATTGAAGTTCTTGATCGATTTCAATTAATGATGAATATTGTTCGATAAACATTTCTGGTGAGTGAAGTAATCTAAGATAATAACTAAGAGTAGGTATGACTCCATTGATAATAATTTGACAGCCATGACTATTTTTTATACTCTGAATTTCATCATCAATTTTTTTACTGTCTACTTGATTAATATTAGCTGTTGTAAATATACAATATCTTCTTGGATTAAATTTAATAATTTTATCTTTGGCAATTAATAAAATTTGTAAGTCTATCGGCTTATTATGTTTAATTTCTAAAACTTCTATAAGTTTCTTATTTTTATCTAAGATTTCAAGATCGCCTGCACTTCTAGATGTTCTATCAGATGCAGTATGGCTTCCCAGTGGTTTCAATGTACATGATTTATATCTTTCTATTTCTTCTATTAAACGCTGATAAATTGCATAAAAAGCTAAAACAGGTAATTTAGAAGCACCATGAGTTTTATAATTAAAGTTAAAGTGATATTCTAAAGCATTTATTATTGTTTTGATATCTAGCTTTTCAGAGTTATCAAGTTTAGTGGTTTTTATCACATCAGCTTCAGTAATTTTCTTAACATCATAGAAAATACATTTTACAATATTTTCAGTTTGTTGTGGATTTCTTTCAATAAAATCAATGATTTCTAAAAAAGCTTTTTTAACTTTTTGATTACTAATTTTCCCATTATAATCCAGAGTGTATGGATAAGGCTGTTCAAGTGAACGAGTCAACCAGCCACTTTCAGCCATTGCAGGAAGTCCTAATTCTTTTAAAGTTGGAGTTATATATTTAGTATCAATTGTTCTACCTGAAAAGCCTTTTGACATTTCTGCTTGATGATATCTGATATCTTGTTTTGGCTCAAGAATTTTATGAACCAGTAAAGTAATTAAAACTGTATATACGCCTTTTTGTTTAAAACAATTTTGAGCAATATCAGCAATATATAGGAGATATTCATTTGGTAGTAATGCTTGTACGTTTTCAATATTTGCTGTATTATCGTAGATTTCTAAAAGTTTTTCTTTATGATTCATACAGTTAATTTGTGGTAATTCTAATTGTATTGTTGTGGGTAAGTTGAACTGAATAGTTTGCTTTTCGTTAAATTTGTCTAGAATTTGGAATTTAATTTGTCTTGCAATTTCTTTTATTTTAGGAATACAAACAGAATTCCCGATCTGTTTATAAGCTTCCGCTAAATTAGAATGAATTTTATAATCATGAGGAAATCCCATTAAACGATAACATTCTTTAATTGTTAATTTCCGTACAGTATTTTCTTGAGGTAAATAAATAAAAAATCTTCCTGAAGTTTCTTGAGACGGTATTGTCGGATGCACACCATCAACAGAGTAAATTCTATTAGGTTGATGATGAACTCTAGAAAGATGTTCAGTATTAGGTCTAATTCCTTTTTTCCAAATATTTTTATTACGATAACCAACAAAAATTAATCCTGAATCTTGCTGTTTAGGATTTTCGATCATTGTATATTCACTTGGTTGTAGATATTCAAATTCACTTGTGTTATCTAAAAAGTCTTTTAAAATTGGTGTAGGTTTGATTGTTCTAATAAGACTAAAATCAAATTTTTTATTTTTACTACCGATAATAATAATTCTTTCTCGGTTTTGTGGAACACCAAAATCTTTAGCATTCAATAATTTGTAATCTACTAAATATCCTAAATCCTCTAATGAGTAGAGTATTGTATCTAATGTTCTACCTCGATCGTGATGAATTAAATGTTTAACATTTTCTAAAACAATAACATTAGGTTGTTTAGCTGCTATAATTTCACAAATATGAAAAAATAAAGTACCTCTTGTATCCAGAAAGCCATGCCGTTTTCCCGATATACTAAAAGGTTGACACGGAAAACCTGCGGTTAAAACATCAAATGAAGGAATTTTATCTATATCAATTTTTGTAATATTGTCTTTGGGTATTTCTCCAAAGTTTTCCAAATAAACTTTCTGACAAGCTTCGTTAATTTCACATGAATAAACACATTGATAATTTGCTTGTTCAAAAGCTAATCTAAAACCTCCAATACCCGCAAATAAATCAATAAATTTGTAAGGATAATTTTTCACATGAGAAAGAATAAGAATTGCTATTCTATTATATAACTATTAAATTCTATTAAAAACAAAAGAGACGTTCAACATGAAACGCCTCTTTAAACAATCAAAAATGTCAAGGAATTACTTTTTTGAAACTTGAGCAGTAACAGCAGGAGATTGTAACATAGGGGTACTGGTTACCGAATCTGTGGCTAGAGTAAACAGAGGATTTGATAAGATTCCTGCTAAAGATGTGGCGACTAGAGTAATCATCATTCCAACTTGTATCGGACGCATTCCCGATAATTTCCAGTTAATCGCAGGATAGTTTTTAACCGATTCTGACATCTCTTGAGGTTCTTTAACAACCATCATTTTGACAACACGAATATAGTAGTAAATCGAAATAACACTGGTGACTAATCCGATTAAAACTAAACTGTATAAACCCGCTTGCCAACCTGCCCAGAAAATGTAGATTTTACCGAAAAATCCAGCGAGGGGAGGAATACCACCCAGGGACAAAAGGCAAATACTTAAACACAGGGTTAGGAATGGATCTTTTTGATATAATCCAGCATATTCGGCTATTTGATCAGTTCCTGTGCGTAGGGAGAACAGAATAACACTGATGAATGCTCCTAAGTTCATAAACAGGTAAATTAGTAGATAAAAAATCATACTCGAATAACCTGCATCTGTTCCCGCAATTAAACCAATCATCACAAAGCCCGCTTGTCCAATCGAAGAATAAGCTAACATCCGTTTCATGCTAGTTTGGGCTAAAGCAACTACATTCCCCAGTACCATACTAAGAATAGCTAAAGCAGTAAAAATAAACTGCCATTCTTTCGTTTCTAGGGCAAACGCGGTGACTAATAAACGAATGGCTAACGCGAAACCTGCTGCTTTTGAACCAACCGAAAGAAAAGCCACTACTGGAGTTGGAGAACCTTCATAAACGTCGGGTGTCCACTGGTGGAAAGGAACCGCAGAAATTTTAAAAGCAATTCCCGCAATAACAAAAACGAGAGAAATGGCTAAACCTAATGATTCTTTACTGCTTAAATCGGTAATTTGTGCAGCAATACCGTTTAAAGTGGTTTCACCAGCCGATAAACCATACAGTAGAGATATACCATAAAGGAAAATCGCGGAACTAGATGCCCCAATCAGTAAATATTTTAAGGCAGCTTCATTAGAACGAGGATCACGTTTCATGTATCCCGTCATCAAATAAGACGAAATACTCAACATTTCTAAAGAAACAAAAATCATTACTAATTCGTTTGCCGCAGAAAGGAACATCCCCCCTAAAGTAGCCGTTAGCATAATGGCAATAAATTCGGCTAGAGAGGTTCCAGACTGTTCGACATAGCGAACCGACATTAAAATCGTTACCGTCGTTGAGAGGGCAATAATAGCGCGAAAGACAATGCTGAGATTATCGCCATTAAAAGCCCCTAAAAACGAGATGGGATTGGGATTATCCCAAGCATAACAGAGGGAAACAACGGAAGCGAGTAACCCTGCGATCGCAGCATAAGGCAGCCAACGTGATGCACTACGCCCTGAAATCAGATCCCCGAGCAGAATGACCATCAAAGTTAAAGTCACAATTATTTCGGGGATAATTGTTCCTACATTTAACTGAGACGCAACAACACTAGAAAAATCCATAAGGCTCAATAAAAATTTACTAAGTATTTTAGAAGAGGACACGGTACACCCGTCATTCGTGGCGTACCAATCAAGCCGTAAAGTCTCAGGTTTTGATTATTCCAGTCGATCCTAACCTATTGACTCAAAAAAATTCTGCCAATTTTGTTTGACAACGACTACAATCAAAAAATTGTGAGGCTATTTTTAAACCTCCTCATCTTAAAAAACCGTTACAAAAGATTGTACCTTGGATTGTTTCTCTTCCCTTTATGTCGGTATCTATAGTAGTAATAGAGTTATAGCAGGTCTTTAATAAGTAGTAGCCCATGTCCAAGCTGGTTATCGTCGAATCACCAACCAAAGCCCGTACCATTAGTAATTATTTGCCCTCAGATTACCGAGTTCAGGCATCAATGGGACACGTCCGAGATCTTCCCGCGTCTGCCGAAGAAGTCCCCTCAGCCTATAAAGATAAACCCTGGGCTAATCTGGGTGTTAATGTCAACGATCATTTTGATCCACTCTACGTGATTCCCAAATCGAAGCAAAAAATCGTTAAAGAACTCAAAGAAGCCCTAAAAGGCGCGGATGAAGTGATTCTGGCGACAGACGAAGACCGCGAAGGAGAAAGCATAAGTTGGCATTTATTACAACTACTAAACCCCAAAGTCCCAATCAAACGAATGGTCTTTCATGAGATCACCCGCGAAGCCATTCAAGCCGCTTTGAAGAATTGCCGTAAGATCGACGAAAATCTGGTACACGCCCAAGAAACTCGCCGTATTCTAGATCGTTTGGTGGGTTATACTCTATCGCCTCTGCTTTGGAAAAAAATCTCTTGGGGCTTATCCGCAGGTCGTGTTCAGTCAGTCGCCGTTCGTCTGATCGTGCAACGAGAACGGGAAAGACGCGCCTTTAAAGAGGCAAAATACTGGGATTTGAAGGCACTTTTAGAAAAAGAAAAAAATGGGTTTGAATCGCGTTTGGTGACTCTGGGGGGCAAAAAAGTCGCTACAGGAAGTGATTTTGAGCCGACGACGGGGCAAATTATTAAAGGGCGTAATGTTGTTGTTTTGAATGAAGCCGATGCGATCGCTCTTAAAGAACGCATTCAAAATAAAACGTGGAAAGTGACCCAAGTTGAAGAAAAACCCGTCACTCGCAAACCTGCCCCACCTTTTACCACTTCGACGTTACAACAGGAATCAAACCGCAAAATAGGACTCTCGGCGCGGGATACCATGCGAGTTGCTCAGAGTTTGTATGAACAGGGTTACATTACCTATATGCGTACCGACTCGGTTCATCTGTCTGATCAGGCGATCGCGGCCGCCCGTTCTTGTGTAGCACAAATGTATGGAAAAGAGTATCTCAGTCCGAAACCGCGTCAATACACCACCAAAGCAAAAGGCGCACAAGAAGCCCACGAAGCCATTCGCCCCTCTGGAAATGAGTTTCGTTTACCCAGAGAAACGGGACTATCTGGCAATGAATTTGCTTTGTATGACCTCATTTGGAAACGTACTGTAGCCTCTCAGATGGCTGAAGCGCGTCTAACTCAAGTCGTGGTTAATATACAAGTAGAAGATGCGGGTTTTCGTTCTTCGGGTCAAAAAATCGATTTTGCTGGCTTTTTCCGCGCTTATGTGGAAGGGTTAGATGATCCTGATGCCGCATTAGACGATCGTGAGGTAATTTTACCCGATCTGAAAGTCGGTGACACCCCTAAATGTAAAAAACTGAATGTCATCGAACACGAAACCCAACCACCCGCCCGTTATAGTGAAGCATCTTTAGTCAAAACTTTAGAAAGCGAAGGAATTGGCCGACCGAGTACTTATGCGAGTATTATTAGTACGATTATTGATCGCGGTTATGTTCAGATGCGGAATAAAATTTTGATTCCCACCTTTACCGCATTTGCTGTCGTTAGCTTATTAGAGGAACATTTTCCCGATTTAGTTGATACCAGTTTTACCTCTAAAATGGAACAAACCTTAGATGAAATTGCTACTGGTGAGGCGAAATGGTTACCCTATCTAGAAACTTTTTATTTAGGGGAAAAAGGACTAGAAAATCAGGTTAAAGTCAGAGAAAGCCAGATCGATCCCAGTACCGCTAAGGCAATTAATCTAGAAAACTTAAATGCGATCGTAAAAATTGGTAAATTTGGCCCCTATATCGAAGTACAACTAGGGGAAGATACGATTACCGCATCAATTCCAGCTGACTTAACTCCATCTGACTTAAACCCCGAACAAGTCGAAGTCCTCCTCAAACAAAAAACCGAAGGCCCCGAACAATTAGGTATTCATCCTGAAACTGGAGAACCGATATTTGTTCTTATAGGAACCTATGGCCCCTATGTTCAACTTGGGGAAGTCACTGAAGAAAACAAAAAACCAAAACGCGCTTCTTTACCCAAAGGCACAAAACCTGAAGAACTCACCCTAGATACTGCTGTTGGGTTACTCTCTCTCCCTCGTACACTAGGAAAACATCCCGCTACCGATGGCAAAATTCAAGCCAGTTTAGGACGTTTCGGCCCCTATGTGGTTCACGACCAGGGTAAAGTCGGCAAAGAATATCGTTCTATTAAAGCAGGTGATGATGTTCTAACCATTACTCTAGAACGAGCCTTACAATTATTAGCGGAACCGAAATCAACACGAGGACGCGGCAAAACCAGTACAAAAGAACCACTTAAAGAACTGGGTTTACATCCCGAAGACAATGAACCAGTCAATATCTATAGTGGGCCCTATGGTGCATATATCAAACATGGCAAAACCAACGCCAAAATGCCAGAAGGAGAAACACTAGAAACTATCAACCTAGATAAAGCTTTAGATGCTTTATCTACTAAAGCATCTAACAAAAAAACTACGACCAAAACAACCACTAAAGCGACAACCGCTAAAAAAACAACCACCGCTAAAAAGACAACTTCTACTCGAACCACTCGAAAAAAAGCTTAGGGTGCTAATGATATTTGTTGCATTTGTCCCAATAATTGATCGTAACTGGTGGCAGGTTCTAAACAAGACAAGCCAGAACATACTAAACCTGTGTAATGATTGGGTAAGGAAGCATCAACTCGATAAACAGTTGTCGGAAAATACTGCGGTACCAGACGTTTTAAGGTTTCTGCTGTAGAACGGACACACTTTCCATAACGATACCAGTCTAAGGCGACAAACAAACTTGGACAAGCTTGGGGTGATTGGGCTAAAATTGCTCCAAAAGCCGTTAAAGCTTGTTCAGCCCGTTCTAAATACTCCAAATTGTCGGTTAATCTGGCTAAACGGACTAAATTCGCTACCGCTACCCCATTGGCTGAAGGTGTAGCATTATCAATATAACTTCTTTCCCTAACAATTAAGTCTTGACTATTGTTCGATGATGTGTTGTAGTAACCAGCCATTTCCAATGACCAAAATAAATCATCAAATTCTTGCTGAATTCTCATCGCGTGTTCTAACCACAAGGTTTCAGAAGGATTCGCTGCCTGTAAATCGAGTAATGCTTTAATGAAAAAAGCATAATCTTCCGACTGTGCTAACACCGATGCTTCTCCTTCGTAATTGAGACGCATTAAACGCCCTGCCACCCATTGATGATCTAAAATAAATTGTGCTGCATTAGTGGCTAAACTCCAAGCTAAAATATCATCAAAAACTCCATAAGCCCGCGCTAAACCTGAAATCATCAGGCTATTCCAAGCTACGATCATTTTAGTATCGGTGACTGCGGGGATACGCCCTGGCCATTCTACGGTTTTAGCTTCTTCATTATTTCTTGCAGGTGGAAAATGAACGGTTTGATGTAATGAAACACCATAACGAACCGTAAATAATTTATCTAATGCACTTTCAACCGCTTCTGATAGTTTCCCTTCTTGACGACGCTGTAAAACATTTTTCCCATCAAAGTTCCCTTGAGGACTTATTGTAAAGTTTTCTTTGAGTAACGCAAATTCCGTATCATCTAAAATCTGTTCTAACTCTTCGTATGACCACACATAAAACGCCCCTTCATCGGGTTCTAACGCGCTAGGATTAACAAAACTATCTGCGTCTTGTGCTGCATAGAAATAGCCTTCAGGTGCCGTCATCTCCCGTTGTAACCATTGTATTGTAGTTACGATCGCTCTCTTAAATGCGGGCTCCTCTTTGCCACTACTCCACAAATTAGCCAAATACTCGACGATTTGACCATTGTCGTACAACATCTTTTCAAAATGGGGAACTGTCCACGTTGCATCGACGGTATAACGGTGAAAACCACCTCCAACATGATCAAAAATCCCCCCTAATACTAAATCTTCCCCTCTTTGAGTAGCGGTAGTGGTTGCATCGTAGCGAGATTGAAACTCAAAGCGACTCCCTTGAAGGGTTAATGCAGCGTAGGGAATCATCGGAAAACTGGGATTATTAAAATTGTTAGCACTCGTACTAATCACACCCGTATTAATTTCTATACCACGAAATAATAATTCATCTGCCGATAAATTTGCTTCACTAAGGGGTAAGATCGTCGATTGTTGGAGAATTTCTAGAATATCTTGTTTAAACTGATTGAGCTTTTCTTTTTCCTCATCATAGAAACGACGCACCGATTGTAACACCTGTAGAAAACCAGGACGACCTAAACGCGGTTCAACAGGAAAATAAGTCCCCCCATAGAACGGTACTAAATCATCGGGTGTCAGGAAAATATTAAGCGGCCAACCCCCTTGACCGATCATCGTTTGTAGTGCTTGCATATAAATACTATCGATGTCGGGTCGTTCTTCTCGATCGACTTTAATCGGGAGAAAATGACGATTTAAGTATTCTGCGATCGTACTATCCGAAAACGCCTCACCTTCCATCACCGTACACCAGTGACAGCTAGAATAACCAATCGAAAGGAAAATCGGTTTATTGTCCTGTTTTGCCCTAAGAAGTGCTTCAGGACACCAATACCACCAATCAATCGGGTTATTTGCGTGTTTACGGAGATATAAGCTTTGAGATTGAGCGAGACGATTCGACATAATCTTAAATTTAATCTTCTTTGTTTGTCAGTGTACCTTGTCGATCAACTAAAATAACCTATCACAAAGTATAAAAAAACAACGCTATGATGATTAAGGACTATTAAGCTGTGTACTATGTCAAACAGCAACTCAATCCGAATTCGTGGCGCAAGACAACATAATTTAAAAAATGTTGATTTAGAATTACCCAGAGATCAACTCATTGTATTTACTGGGGTATCAGGTTCGGGTAAATCCTCTCTAGCCTTTGATACGATATTTGCAGAGGGACAAAGACGCTATGTCGAGTCTCTGAGTGCCTATGCAAGACAGTTTTTAGGACAACTCGATAAACCCGATGTGGATGCCATTGAGGGGTTAAGTCCAGCCATTTCCATCGATCAAAAATCGACCTCACATAACCCGCGTTCAACCGTCGGAACAGTTACAGAAATTTACGACTATTTTCGCCTATTATTTGGTCGGGCGGGTGAACCTCATTGTCCGATTTGCGATCGCAATATCGCTCCTCAAACCATTGATGAAATGTGCGATCGTATTTTAGAACTGAGCGATCGTACCCGTTTTCAAATTCTTTCGCCAGTAGTGCGAGGCAAAAAAGGAACCCATAAACAATTACTATCTAGTCTAGCGTCCCAAGGTTTTGCCAGAATCAGGATTAATGGAGAAGTCAGAGAATTAACCGACTCTATCGAACTCGAAAAAAACCAAAGCCATCATATTGAGATTGTTATTGATCGACTGATTAAAAAAGAAGGCATTCAAGAAAGATTAGTAGACTCTTTAAGCACGTGTTTAAAACAGTCTAACGGATTAGCGGTTATTGAAATTTTACCCGACGAAACAGCAGAAAATCAAACCCAAGAGATTGTCTTTTCAGAAAACTTCGCCTGTCCTGAACATGGTGCAGTGATGGAAGAATTATCCCCTCGTTTATTTTCCTTTAATTCTCCCTATGGTGCCTGTTCTAATTGTCACGGTTTAGGAACTTTTAAAACTTTTTCGGCTGAATTAATTATCCCTGATCCTGGACAACCCGTTTACTCTGCGATCGCGCCTTGGTCAGATAAAGACAATTCCTATTATTTATCACTGTTATATAGTGTTAGTCAAGCCTATGGATTTGAATTACAAACCCCTTGGAAAATCTTAACCAAAGAACAACAAAACATTTTATTACATGGCAGTGATGAGCCGATTTATTTTGAGGATGACTCTCGCTACAACTCTGGTAAAGGCTATCATAAAAAGTTTGCAGGAATTTTAAACATTTTAGATAGAAGTTATCAGGAAAGTACTTCAGAAATCGTTAAACAAAAATTAGAAAAATATATTGTCAATCAGCCTTGTGATGTTTGCCAAGGAAAACGACTAAAACCCGAAGCTTTAGCGGTTCGTTTAGGACAATATCGTATTACTGATTTATCAAGTGTGCCAATTCGAGATTGTTTAGACAGAAGTAAACATTTAAACCTAACGACTCGACAAGCATTAATTGGAGAATTAGCCATCAAAGAAATTAAAGCAAGATTACAATTTCTTATTGATGTGGGTTTAGATTATCTGACATTAGATCGGGCAGCAATGACATTATCGGGTGGAGAATCACAGCGAATTCGTCTTGCTACACAAATCGGTGCAGGTTTAACGGGTGTGCTTTATGTCTTAGATGAACCAAGTATCGGCTTACATCAAAGAGATAATGGCAAACTGTTAGAAACTCTTAAAAAACTTCGAGATATTGGAAATACTTTAATTGTCGTCGAACACGATGAAGAAACGATTCGCGCTGCTGATTATTTAGTTGATATTGGGCCAAAAGCAGGGATACATGGCGGTGAGATTATCTGTCAAGGCGATTTACAAACTTTACTCGAAGCGAAAGAATCTTTAACGGGGGCTTATTTATCAGGTAGACAAGTCATTGGTACCCCCAGTCAACGACGCGATGGTAATGGATATTCACTAATTTTAGAAAACTGTCACGAAAATAATTTAAAAAATCTTGATGTCGAAATTCCTCTAGGAAAACTGGTTAGTATCACTGGAGTTTCAGGTTCGGGAAAATCGACTCTAATCAATGAACTCCTCTATCCTTCACTACAACATCATTTAACCCGACAAGTTCCTTTTCCGAAACAATTGGGGAAAGTTAAGGGTTTAGATGCGGTTGATAAAGTGATTATTATTGATCAATCTCCGATTGGTAGAACCCCTCGATCTAATCCTGCGACTTATACTGGCGTTTTTGATGTGATTCGAGAAATTTTTACCCAATCTGTCGAAGCAAAAGCAAGAGGATATCAAGCAGGTCGATTTTCTTTTAATGTTAAAGGGGGAAGATGTGAAGCGTGTTCTGGACAAGGTGTTAATGTCATTGAAATGAATTTTTTACCCGATGTTTATGTCCAATGTGAAGTCTGTAAAGGGGCTAGATATAACCGAGAAACCTTACAAGTCAAGTATAAAGGTTTTTCGATCGCGGATGTTTTAAACATGACGGTAGAAGAAGCTTTAGACGTTTTCCAAAACATTCCCAAAGCAGTTAATCGTCTACAAACGTTGGTGGATGTGGGTTTAGGTTATTGTAAACTCGGACAAAGTGCGCCCACCCTCTCAGGAGGAGAAGCACAACGGGTAAAACTAGCTGCTGAGTTATCACGTCGTCCTACTGGTAAAACGCTATATCTCATCGATGAACCGACAACAGGTTTATCATTTTATGATGTGCATCACTTATTGAATGTTTTACAGCGTCTTGTAGATAAAGGTAATTCGATTATTGTCATTGAACACAATTTAGATGTCATTCGCTGTTCAGATTGGGTGATTGACTTAGGGCCAGAAGGAGGCGATAAAGGAGGAGAACTCGTAGCCGTTGGTACACCCGAAACCATCGCCAAAAACCCAAAATCCTATACAGGAAAGTATCTTAAAGAAGTTCTAAAACAATATCCATCTGCAAAATCAGATTAAACACCGCTTCGTCCTTCAAAATAACCTGATTCAATAAAGTGACGAGTCGCTGCCGTTAAATCTCCGCCAAAAACCGCCTGTAAATCCGAGTAACGATTCAGATAGTTAACTGGATTAAAACTCGTTGTAGAACGGTTTTCAATTAAGGCACCACGATTGATGTAGTGTATCGTTCCCTCTAGCAAATTGTAACTCAAAGCTTGGATTAAATCTGGATTGGAGGCAATATAACGATCGGCTTCAAAAGAGATTAAAGAGCGTCCAGGTTCTTGATAACCCAATTGTATATAATGCTGGGTTGCTGCGCCCAGATTGAGTCCAAACGCTCCAATTAAATCACGATTAGAAGCTAGATAACGCAATTCATCGAATGAGTCTGGACTTCTCGACTCAAAAAACCCAGATTGTACATAATGACGGGTAATTTCTGTAAAATTGTATCCAAAAACACCGATTAAATCTACATTAGATGCTACATACTGAGTCGGATCGAAAGCAAATAAGGAACGGTTTTCAAAATATCCCGATTGCATATAATGTTGAGTCGCACCCGCAGGATCAAGACGGAATACTGGAATTAAATCAGGATTTGATGCCGTATAACGCAATTCATCGAATAAGTCTGGACTTCTGCCCTCTAAGCGTCCAATATCTTGATAATGCTGATTGAGAGCGGGTAAATTATAGCCAATATTGACGATCAAATCGGGATAGGAAGCCCCATATTGTGCAGGATCGATCGCTTGTTGAACAATAATATTATAAGTGCCTTCACTTCCTGCGGCTCCTCCTGCCCCTGTAATCGGATCATAGTTACGTGCTTCAAGACTTGCACCATTAACCCCGATGACATAAGGGGTACCTGCAAATAAATCAACTCGTAAGACACTTCCTCTAATATTACTCGCCTCATTATCATTAACAGCCAGTTCATTCCCATTAATATCAAACAGACGTAAGAAAGTATCAGCCCCGAATTCTTCATTCGCATCAACTCGAATCTCAACTTTACCCGTGATGTTAGGAGTAAAACGGTAAATATCTACATCCGTCGCCCCTGTAACTAAACCATTATCTTTACCCAATTCAGAAAAGAGTTTTTGATAAAAAGATAGGGTTTGTACCGCACCATAATTAACTGCATTATCCGAAAGAACGATCACATCTGATAAGGGACGCAGACGACTATTAAAGGTATATTCACCCGTATCACCACCCGTACCACTACCGAGGGCAAAGGGATCAAAATTATTGTTTCCGTATCCCGTGACTGCGACATAATAATCTTGATTGGCAGCAATGGGATATTGAATCAGTGGATTAAGATCTAGAGATGAGCGATCATCATCGAGGGCTAATTGATTTCCATTTGCATCGTAAATAAAGGCGACACTATCAATAGGATTACTGATAGAAGAAGCAATATCAATTTCTAAAATTCCTGTACTTGCCGAACGAACTTTTACAAAATCAACATCTTTGTCACCAACATCAGATAATCCTCCTGTTACTGGATCACCATCGGCTCCGATCGTCCCAGCACGATTTACAATGGGTAAACTAGTATCTGAAATCGCTTGGGTAATGCTGCCATTAAGATCATTATTAACAAAAGTTACGTTTAATTGATATTGTCCACCATCTCCACTATTACGACGACCGTTTAATGTGGTGGGATCGTAATCACTATTAAAATAATCTGAAACACCAATATAGTAGACATCACCTCTATCAACCGTTCCCGCGACAAAACTATCGGTTTCGTGTCCGTTAAAGAATTGTCGATCAAAGGGATCTTCAAAAACGAGATTAGGGTATGAAAAGTCGGTAAATTCTGTCAGATTTCCTGCTCGATCATAGGATAAATCATCATCACTATCGACTAAAAGATTACCATTTTCATCGAAAACACGTAAAAATGAATCAACATAATCATTGTTATACGGCGTATCAATATCGACAAATAAAGTACCGTTATCGGGTACTACAATTTTAAATAAATCGACATCCGCGACACCAACGGGTACACCATAATCAGCACCAATTAAACCATCGAAGACTAAGGGATCTTGAGTGCTTCCTAAATTAACATCAACTGCACCACTTAATAACCCATTGGGATCAGCATTATTGAGACTAAACTGTAAAGAATAATTTCCTGTTTCTCCCCCGACACCACTTCCCGCGACACTTGGGTTATAACTCCTATTATTAAATCCACTTACACCAACATAATAGGTACCTGTATTTAAAGCGGCTTGAATCGTCGAAAAGGTATTTGTCCCATTATCATCATTAAAAGCGATTTCCGCACCATTACTATCAAAAAGACGTAATTGAGTATTAAAATCGGCTGGATTATTGGGATTAGTGCCTAAAGCAATCGTAACGTTTCCAGGTGAAACGAGTTGAAACCGATAAATATCGACATCGGTATTACCAATATTGGTCGAAAGTCCATCAATTCCAATTGAACCTAAAATTGGATTGACGGGAGAACCATCTAACGTCGGGCCGATAATTGCACCGACAAACGTTCCATTGGCATCACCTGAACCGCCTCCTGGTGGGGGTGGGGTAATATTACCAAAGCGGTTTTTAATTTCTGTAATCGCCCGATAGACATTTAAACGTGGATAGGAAACATTCGTATTTTGGACGTTATCATCTTCATCGTCTCCATCATAAATACTATCGGCAGTTCCTCGCATTATTTCTACAACTTCCGAGGGTGCCAGCAATCGTCCTCCAAACTGTAGCGCGGCTTCTTGCATTAGTGCCACTGCACCCGCGACGTGGGGGGATGCCATTGAAGTACCTGCTAGGTTATTTTGTCCTCCCCCTGGATAAGTGCTATTAATAAAAGCCCCAGGTCAAATATGGTGTTATTAGCAACTAGACGCTGTGAAAAACTGGTAACACGATCGGTTCCTGTAGTATAGTCGATCGCACCACTGCCAAATGAAACTCCTTGATTAACTCCATCTTGCCAAACGGCACCGACGGCGAGGGTACTGTAAATCGCTGGTGCGCCATAATTTTGATATTCGTTGTTTTTAAAAGAGTTTCCCCCTGCTGAAACAACTGTTACACCAATTTCCTCTAGTCTACGAATGTCATCGGATAATATATCGCCTTGAACTTGGTTAGGTGAGGAGTAAAAGCCACTTCCCAAGGACATATTAACGACGACAATGTTGTATTGCTGGCGGTTATTATAGACCCATTCTAAAGCCTCTTCAATGTCTGAATTCGATGCCCCGCCTCCGTTTTGAAAGACTTGTAAGCCAATTAATCCCACCTGTGGGGCTACACCGATATTTTCATCAACTGCACCGACGGTTCCTGATACGTGTGTACCATGTCCTTCGTTATCGACTGGATTGTCACCACCATTGACGAAATCAACACCCGTTCGGTAGTGGGGTTGTAGTAATGGATGATTTCGATCTAATCCCGTATCAATGACTACAGCAGTTAACCCACTGCCATCGATTCCCGCAAATTGGGGATCATTTCGTAATTGAGTTAAACCAATCAGATCAAAGGCAGGGTTTACCCCTGGGGTTGCTTGTTCGATTTGGATTTCTTGCCCATCTATATTTACTGTATACTGATCGTCCTCTTGAGCAATCCGATTTTGTGTTGCTGTGTCTAAAGTTTGTCCTTGTATGATCGCAGCAAAAAGTTCTCCTTCATCTCCCGGTGTATCGACACGATTGAGTTGAGAATCGATGTAATGACCTGTTTCTTCGAGTAAAACGGCTGCAATTGCTTGATAATTGTTAATATTTTCGGCAATAAATTCTTGCGATAAATAGATGGTATTAGTTTGTTGAGCATAGGCACCTAAAGCGTTATTAATCTGACTTTGGGCGACAATTTCTAGAGAAAATGCCCTTTGTCGCGTTAGGGCTTGAAAAATGGCTTGGGCTGTTGTATCTTGGATTTGATGACCAAAAATATAACGAAGATCGGTATTAAAATCGCCGCTTAAACTAAAGTTCCACAATAGGTTTTGTGCTGTAGCGAAGGCCTTTTCTAAAGTGGTTGTTGAGTTATTAGTATTTAAGTTTTGCTCTAAAAGGCTAGACATTGCTATTAATAACCTGATAAGTTTCTCTGTCTAGCTTATCAGGTTACTTCAAAATTGATTTTAAAAAAATGTTAATCTTTAAAAACGCGCCATGATGGAGACGCGCTTTATTTAGACTCCCAGTTTTTCTAACATTAATTTAGAACCTTTAACGCTATTGGGAATGGGAATTGGATAATCACCATTAAAACAAGCAGAACAAAAACTATTTGGATCTTTGCCTGTTGCTTCTAACATACCGCACCAACTTAAATAGGCGAGTGAATCGACTTCGATTTGTTGAGCAATTTCTTCAACCGTTTTAGTTGCGGCAATTAATTGTGATTGATTATCGGTGTCAATACCATAGAAACAAGGATGGGTGACGGGTGGCGAGGAAATTCGCATATGAACTTCGGTTGCCCCTGCTTCTCGTAAGGCTCTTACTATTTTACGGCTGGTGGTTCCTCTGACGATTGAATCATCAACAATAATCACGCGTTTTCCATTGAGAACATCTTTAAGGGGATTTAATTTCATCCGTATCCCGTGTTCTCTCATGTGTTGCGTTGGTTGAATAAAAGTACGTCCCACATAACGATTTTTAATGAGTCCTTCACCATAACGAATTCCTGAGACTTCCGAAAATCCAATCGCCGCAGGAATTCCCGAATCTGGAACACCCATCACTAAATCGGCATCTACATAGGATTCTTTGGCGAGTTGTTCTCCCAAACGAATACGATAGGTATATAAGCTCTCGTCGTGCATGATGCTATCAGGACGAGCAAAATAAATCATTTCAAAAATACAAAGTTTTCGTTCTGATTGGGCCCAATATTGCGAGGTGATGCCCTCTTCAGTAATCCAAACCAGTTCCCCCGGTTCAATATCTCGAATATATGTAGCACTGATAATATCTAAACCACAGGTTTCAGAAGCTAAAACATAACGGGTTTTTCCGTCGTCTGTTTCGATTTCGCCAAGTACCAGTGGGCGTACTCCGTTTGGATCTCTTGTCCCAATTAATCCAGAGGGTGTCCCAATGACTAAACTATAGGCTCCTGAACAGAGTTTAAAGGCATTAACCGCCGCCTCTAGCCAATCTTGTCCGCTATTGACCTCTTGTGCGATCGCTACGGCAATCATTTCTGAGTCGGTTGTTGTCTCAAAATCACAGCCCCGTTTTTCTAGGGTTTGACGAAGCTCTAAGGTATTGACTAAATTACCATTATGTGCTAGAGCAAGAGTTCCTAGACGAGTTTCAACGACAGCCGGTTGAGCATTGGCCCGATGACTTGATCCTGTCGTCGAGTAGCGAGTGTGACCAACAGCCAAATCACCTGGCAAGGTTTTTAAGATATCTTCTTTAAAAACTTGAGACACTAGCCCCATGTTTTTGTAACAGTGTACAGTGTCTCCTTCAAAAGTGGCAATCCCCGCCGATTCTTGACCCCGATGCTGTAGGGCATACAAACCAAAATAGGCTAATTTAGCAACCTCTTCTTCTGGGGCATAAACACCAAAGACCCCGCAAGCTTCCTCGGGCTTGTCGGATGAATTGATGGAACAAGGTTCAAGTGAAAACTCATCGTAAGCAGTCATGGGATCAAGTAGCTCTTATAGGGAGCCGATAGGGGTTGCTATATAGATCTATAGATTAATGGATTCAAGAAAATTTAACTAATCTTAATATTCCTTTAATCCGATTATATCAGCAATCTTAAGGCGATCACACAAAGACATAGAACATAAAACATCTTGATTAGGAACCATATCTGCGTTTTTCTCTAGCAATCATTCTCGCTGCAATAATACCGCCGATAAAACCGAATAGATGTCCCTGCCAAGATATCCCCGGTTGAGAGGGTAAGACACCCCATACCGTTCCCCCATACAACACACCTACTACAAGTGAGAGCAGAATCGAAGCGAAATTACGCTGAAAATAACCTCTTAATAACAAAAATCCTAAATAGCCAAAAATTAAAATACTTGCTCCGATATGAATTGAACCTGGAACACCAAAAAACCAAACACCCAAACCACCTACGAGCATGGTGATTCCAGTAACAATAAAAAAATCACTGGTTTCTTGTAACATCACCAACCAACCCAAAATAACAAACGGGATTGAATTAGCAATTAAATGATTAAAATTACCATGTAAAAACGGTGCCAATAAAATTCCTCGTAAGCCGATTATATTGTGTGGAATAATTCCATAAACGTCAAGCCGACCACGAAAAACAAAACGATCTAAAATTTCTACAATCCAAAAAATACCTAAAAAACTACCTAAAATTGTGACTTGGTTTTTAAATTCTTGATGAATTGAATTTTTTAAGGGACGGCTCATATCAATTGGTTCAATGAGGTAGGTCGTCTCTATTCTATCTTGCCTCTTAAAACAACGACTAGATCTTAAGAACTTGACATCATCTCTTGATGTATTATACTTGTAATATACAACAGTATTAAATATATGCCTTACAAAACGTTAGATATGCAGACAGCATCACCGATTCTGTCATGGGCGGGTCATGACTTAGCCCCCCATGAAACCCAGATGGCGAAAAATGTTGCTTCTCTGCCCTTTGTTTACAAACACGTCGCTTTAATGCCCGATGTTCACCTTGGAAAAGGTGCTTTAGTCGGTTCAGTCATTGCGACAAAAGATGCCGTCATTCCCGCAGCCGTTGGAGTAGACGTGGGTTGCGGTGTCGCTGCTCTAAAATTACCGTTTCATGCTGACCAATTAGAAGGTAAGTTAAAGAAAATCCGTTTGGATGTTGAAGCTGCTATTCCTGTTGGTTTTGATGAAAATAAAGAAATCGAAAAAAATGTGACTAACTGGTTAGGTTGGCAACAATTTAAAAATTTACACAAAGGAGTACAAAACTTAGACAAAAAAGCGATTAAACAATTAGGTTCTCTCGGTGGTGGCAACCACTTTATTGAGCTTTGTTTAGATACCGATGACCAAGTGTGGTTAATGTTACATTCAGGTTCACGGGGTATTGGAAATCAGCTTGCTCAGTGTCATATTTCAACCGCAAAAAATCTAGCTAAGTTAGCAGAAATTAAATTAAATGATCCTGATTTATCTTATTTCGTGGCGGGTACTTCTGAATTTGAGGCCTATTGGCGTGATTTACAATGGGCGCAAAACTATGCCCGAATGAACCGAGAAATTATGATGGCGCGGTTTAAACAGATTGTCGAAAAACATTTAGCAGGTGGCAAACCAACTCAACCGATTTTATCTGTCAATTGTCATCATAATTATGCCGAAAAAGAACAACATTTTGGTGAAGATGTTTATGTGACTCGAAAAGGTGCGGTACGTGCTAGAGAAACGGATTACGGAATTATTCCTGGTTCAATGGGAGCCAAATCAT
Source organism: Chroococcus sp. FPU101 (assembly GCF_017312365.1). Taxonomy (GTDB): domain Bacteria; phylum Cyanobacteriota; class Cyanobacteriia; order Cyanobacteriales; family Microcystaceae; genus Chroococcus. Next base: position 28,057 of record NZ_BLJI01000008.1, on the reverse strand, counting down.
ACATTATTAAAGGAAAAGGTAATACCGATAGTTTCTGTTCTTGCGCTCACGGTGCAGGGCGTTTGATGTCTCGAACTCAAGCTAAAAAACACTTTTCTTTAGATGATTTGATTCAGCAAACTGAAGGGGTGGAATGTCGTAAAGATTATAAAATTATTGACGAAATTCCAGGAGCTTATAAACCCATTGAACAAGTGATGAATCAACAAGCGGATTTAGTCGAAATTGTGGCTACGCTTAAACAAGTGATGTGTGTTAAAGGATAGTTATTGAGGTGATTGTTAGAACATTAAGACTGCCAGAAAATAAATTCTCTGATGGTCTTATAAACTAATTAAATTACCTTTCATCATTCACTGGGAATTATTAATCATCTTTCTCTAAATCAGTACAAAAAAAGGTGAGCCTAACCCACCTCATCTTTTGATTAAATTTTTTCTTTACTTCCTGACATCCAAGATTTGAGGAGCCATGACGGGAGCAGAAAAAGAAATTAAACTGGCTGTTCTTGAGGTTTCTTTTTGTTTTACTACCACTGGAAGATTAGCACGAACCTTAGCCGCTACTTCTACGGTTTTCAAATCATAGGTACTCATGGCTAATTTTGGATATAAACCAATGCCAATAATGGGCAGTAATAAGCAAACTGTGATAAAAATCTCACGAGGTTTAGCATCAATGGAAAACCCATCTAAAACTAGATTAGAATTTTCTTTACCATAGAAAACCACTCGTAACATCGATAATAGATAAATCGGAGTCAGAATTAAACCCACCGCCGTTAGGAAAATAACAACGACTTTGAAAGTAGAACTATAAACATCACTGTTAGCAACTCCCAAAAATACCGTTAATTCTGAGACAAAACCACTCATTCCAGGTAATGCGAGTGATGCCATTGATGCTACTGTAAATAGCGCGAAAATCTTCGGCATTTGTTTCGCTAACCCTCCCATTTCATCCATCATTAAAGTATGAGTCCGTTCATAAGCACTACCGCACAGGAAAAACAAAGCCGCCGCAATCAAACCATGAGATAACATTTGTAGTACGGCTCCATTCATGCCTATTTCAGTGAACGAAGCAATACCAATCAAAACGAAACCCATATGGGAGATAGAAGAAGAAGCAAGACGGCGTTTTAAGTTCGTTTGTCCAAAAGCAGCAAAAGCACCATAAACAACATTAATCACACCTAAAATCACTAACAAGGGTGCAAATTTAATATGAGCATGGGGTAATAGTTCGATATTCATCCGAATTAAGCCGTAACCCCCCATCTTTAAGAGAACGCCCGCTAAAATCATTGAAACGGGTGCTGAAGCTTCACTGTGAGCATCAGGTAACCAAGTATGTAGGGGGAAAATTGGAAGTTTTACGCCAAAAGCAATTAAAAATCCTGCATAAGCCAACATTTCTAAGCCGAGTGGGTATTCTTTTAGACCTAACTCAGCCATATCAAAGGTAAAGTGATTACCATAGAAGGCTAACCCAAGAGCCGCCACTAGAATAAAAATAGAAGCAAGTGCAGTGTATAAAATAAATTTAGTCGCAGCATAGAGGCGTTTTTGACCACCCCAGATAGAAATTAAGATATAAACGGGAACTAATTCAAGTTCCCACATCAAGAAAAATAATAATAAGTCTCGTGCCGCAAAAACCCCAATCTGTGCGCTATAGAGAACGAGCATTAGAAAATAAAATAGTTTGGGTTTACGTTCAATTTTCCAAGAGGCTAACAACGCTAAAGTTGAGATTAAGCCAGATAAGACAATTAAAGGCATTGACACACCATCAACACCTAAAGACCAATTTAAGCCGATTTGAGGAACCCAAGCATAAGTTTCTCTAAGCTGAAATTGAGTGTTGGTGATGTCGTAGTTACTCCAAAACCCATTAATAATAAGAGCAAAATTGATTAAACCAATCAACAAAGCATACCAGCGAGTCGTTTTACCTTCCTTGTCTGGTATTAGAGGAATGGCAAAAGCCGCAACTAAAGGAAAAAAGATAATGGCTGTTAACCAAGGAATTTGAAAACCGTTCATAAAATTGAATGACTAGGAAATAATACTTAGTCTTTTTGTTTTCTATTATATTAACATTTGTTAAGTTTTGCGAAGATTGTAAAGATTAAGATTTTAGGTTTAAAACCATAACCAAAAGTGAATCTAAAAATATTAATAAATAGATTTAATTCTATAGTATTATTTAATATTTCTATATTTTTGAAAATTACAGCGATTTAAAACGTAGTTAAATCAATGAATTGAGGTCGTTTTTAAGAAAAAGACTTTGCTTTTCTTATGTAAGTAAGTCATTCTAAAGATGGAGAAGAATTAATAGCTAAAGGTAGAGTAAAAGGACGTAAATGATTGGTTATTGTAGAAATCAGCGATCTTTAAGATCTTTAAACCAATCAAAAAGCTTTATAAAAAGTTCGGAGGAATATCATGAACATTAAACGTTTTTCACTAGCTCGGATTCTAATTGTATTCCTAGCTGGTCTAGTTTTAATGGTTAATACAGCTTGTAGTCAAACCCCTTCTGGAAATACCTATTCATCTTCTAAAGTTTCTGATGAGCAGATGACTGATGATAATACCAGTCCCAATGCTTCTTCTACTAATCCCTATTCGGCACAACCCACTAAACATGATGCCACTACCTCATCGGCAAACTATCCCCTTGAAAAAATTCAAGCTAAACAAATGAAAGAAGCTTACTCGCAGACCGATGAGCTAAAACCCGACACCATGAATAATTTTAAAGATACTGTACCAGGAGAAGAGAAAACTGGAGATAAAGCAAATTATTTAGTTGAACAAGCCAAAAAGAATTTAGATAGACGTGCCGCTACTCCCCCACAAGCAGTCGAAAATCTTAAAGAAACAGCTTCAGCTAATAAAGTAGGCGATAAAATCAATCAATATGGTGAATCATTGAATAATACAGCATCAGGTGTCGCCGAAGGAGCCAAAAAAGGATTTGAAAATCTAAAACAAAACGTTAAATCAGCAGCAGATGACGTTTCTGATAATATTCGCTAATCGAAACAAGTTTGATCGTTCAATCGTTCAAAAGTAGCAGTTTAGGCGCAGGAGTAAGTAGACGTTCTTTAATCAGACGCATCTTACTCCTCTTTTTATGTCTTTCGATAGATAAGATAGTTTCTGATCTATGCCTTTAGACAATTACACAAACATTTCTTAAGCGTGATTGAGAAACTAGCTCTACGTCCTAAATTAAAACTATACTCTTTGTATCGCACAAAGCGAAAAACCAAATTTAAAATATTTAGGAATACACCCATGATTCAACGTGGTTCTAAGGTCAGAGTTCTTCGTAAAGAATCCTACTGGTTTAATGATGTAGGAACTGTTGCTTCTGTAGATAAAGGAACAGGTATCTTATATCCCATTATTGTTCGTTTTGATAAAATCAATTATGCAGGCGTAAATACCAATAACTTCTCATTTAATGAAGTAGACGAAGTGGGCGCACCGACTGAAAAATCGAAGCGCACCACAGCTACTTCTAGCGGACGCGATACACCCATTGAACCCATCGCCCGCAGAACAGGTCAAGGTGAGATGACCAGTCGAGGCGAAGTCCGTCCTGGTGCAGAAGCAGAAGCCCCTGGCGTAGATACAACTGCCAAGGAAGGATCACCTAATCAGGGTACAGATGCCCGTTAGGTTGTTTTTAGCCCCTCTTTAGGGGCTTTTTAAATATGAAGTAAATACTATTAGTAAATATTATGTCTAGCGATCAACAAACCTTACAACCCCCCCCAGCATCAAGAACAGCAACCAGGACTAGAATCGGAAATGACACCGAGTCCTAAATCTGATGATGCTCAATATCAAGGTAGTGGCAAACTACAAAATAAAGTCGCTCTGATTACAGGTGGTGATAGTGGGATTGGTCGAGCCGTCGCAATCGCATATGCTAAAGAAGGTGCAGATGTCGCAATTGTTTATCTTAATGAAGATGAAGACGCTCAAAAAACCAAACAACTTGTAGAAGAAATCGGCCAACAATGTCTTACTATAGCGGGTGATATTGGCCATGAATCCTTTTGTATACAAGCCGTTGAAAAAACCGTTGATGAACTAGGACAACTTGATATCCTCGTTAATAATGCAGCCGAACAACACCCCCAAGAAAGCATTGAAAAAATTAGTGCCGAACAATTAGAACGAACCTTCCGTACAAACATCTTTTCGATGTTTTATTTAACTAAAGCCGCTTTACCCCACCTCAAAAAAGGTAGTGCGATTATTAATACAACCTCGGTCACTGCTTATAAAGGCAGTCCCGAACTACTAGACTATTCTTCAACCAAAGGTGCGATCGTTGCTTTTACCCGTTCCTTATCTCAATCATTAGTCGAAAAAGGAATTAGAGTCAATGGAGTGGCACCCGGCCCCATTTGGACACCCTTAATTCCCTCCACATTCCCTGAAGATAAAGTCGCCAACTTCGGGAAACAAGTCCCTATGCAACGCGCAGGACAACCCGAAGAAATTGCCCCAAGCTACGTCTTTTTAGCTTCTGATGACTCGTCTTACTTCGCAGGACAAATTTTACATCCCAATGGGGGAACCGTTGTTAATAGTTAAGCACATCGGGTTAAAGACGTAATAGAAAGTGCGTCTTTAATCTGTTTTCAGGATTTTTTGTTCGATTTGAGCCAGTAACCCGCGACAAGCATCTAAGAGCAAATCCAAAACGCGATCAAAGCCTTCTTTTCCTCCATAATACGGATCAGGAACTTCTTTTATTGAATGATGAGTTGCATAGTCACACATCATTTTGACCTTATCTCGATACTTTCCCTGTCGATCAAACGCCAGAATATTATGATAATTCTCTTGATCCATCGCCAGAATTAGGTCAAACTCTTCAAAATCCGACGGCTTAAACTGGCGAGCTACCCCCTGCATTGGTATTCCGCGACGAACCGCAGCCGTGCTCATCCGCGAATCAGGCGATGAACCGATGTGATAACTAGAGGTACCTGCCGAGTCACAAATAATTTGATCACTCAAATTAGCTTGTTTGATAAGATGATTCATGATATTCTCCCCAGCAGGAGAACGACAGATATTACCTAAACAGACAAATAGTAACTTATAAGCCATGAAATTTACTTTATTTTTATACAGTCACCGATTATAGCGAGATTTATCATGACAAAGTATCAGGGAGCAATCCTTGCCATCAATTCGTCATAAGATAATCAGAGGCTATACCAGTCGCTTGATCAAATTGAGGAATAGACTAAATGCTAAAATTACTGCGTCGTCGATCAAACCGATATCGTAATTCTTACTACAGACCGAAAAAAACAAATCGTAAAATTTCTCTACTTTGGTTAGGACTTGCGATTCCGACATCAATCCTAGTACTAGAATTGGGTGCAAGAATGTTTTTTGGTCTCAGTGGTAAAGGCGATGAAGTGGCAGGAATCTCACCAGTCAATGAAGCCTATCGCTTAAAATTTTTGACTGAAAATCAACAACCCATCGAAGGATTACCCGATGATGGCAATTTAGTCGTCAAACGTAGTTCATCGTTTGGCTATCAACTACTCAGTAATCAAAAGACACCATACTGGCAAATTAATGCTCAAGGATTTCGGGATCAAGCACCTCTACCCTTAGCTAAACCGAAAAATGAAATTAGAATTTTTCTTTTAGGGGGATCAACTGCCTTTGGACAAGGTACACCCAAAAACGAAGAAACGATCGCCCATCACCTCGAAACACTACTTCAACAACGGATAGCTAACCAAGCTAAATCACCTCAAACCTATCGCCCTGATGTGTTTCCCTTTTTTAAACCTGATCGTGAACGACTCATTAAACTAGCGGCTAAAATTCGCCCTGGACAATATCGCGTGATTAATGCGGCGGTACCAGGTTATAGTTCGGGTAATGAATTAGCACAACTGGCTTTAGAAATCTTACCCTATCAGCCAGATGTAATTATTGTTTTAGACGGCTATTCCGATTTAATTTTACCGAGTTATCGAGAAAAAACCGATGTTCCTCAATTAGATGACTTTTTAGAAAATGCTTCAGAACATTTTAAAACTGCTTTTAGTTCTTCTTTAAAACAATGGCTAGACAAAACTTATTTAGTGAAAAGCGTTAATTATCTTTTATTTAAACCACAACCGTCTATTGCAAATGATAGTTTAGTTTTGCCCGTCGAAGGTAAATCACTGGTTCAACATTTACCGACAAATGAACAAGAATTAAACAAAAGAATTAAACGCTATCAGGATAATCAAAAACAGTTGATTAGTCTTTGTGCCAGACTCAATATTCCTGTAATTGTCGGCATTCAACCTGAAATAACAGGTGTTCCGATTGAAAGACTTTCCTCACAAGAACGAACCATCCGTGAGCAATTAGGAACGGATTATCTGACGAAAATGTCTAAATCTTATGAAAAATTAGCACAAGGCGGTCAACAACTCTCAAAAGTACATCCCAATCATGTTAAAGTTCAAAACTTTTATTATTTGCCGTCTAAGTTCCCCAGTCCCGTTTTTATTGATGCGATTCATTTAACTAATCAAGCAAATAAAGGAATTGCTCAACAGCTTTACTATACTTTAACCAATTGGGAAAAAATGCAAATTATCCCTCAACATTATTATTTAAAAGATTAACTAACGTAGACGATTCAAACTTACTTAGATGAGAAATTTAGCGACAAGTGTTTTTATTTAGGATAAATAGAAACACGTCACCCTCGCCTTTAGCTCTTTTGTTGAGTATGGGTCAAGCATTTTGATGTTTAAAAATATTACGAAAAAAAATTTTAATAAATTGCGTAAAAGTATTTGGCTGACCTGATAAGTAATCAGGAAAACAACAGGAGGCTACAAAAACGTAACATAGCGGTTCCTTGAGTTCCCAAGAACGATACACTGAATTTTATAAGATCGCTCAATAATTATTATTCACATTGTATTCGCTTCATGGAGACTCTGCGAGAACAACTCAACGAAGTAATTGCAGAAGCCTGTCGTCATCCGATAGGTTCCCCATCACGTCAAAAATATTTGACGCAAATTATTCGTTTAATCGCTAATAAACTCTGGAAAGAAAACACGCCTTATTATGAAGATGCTTTACAACAGACCTGGATTTATTTTTGCAACAATCTTTGTGAGAGTAAAACCTGTAAAGCTTATGATCCTGAACAAGCGAGTGTGATTACTTGGTTAAATGCTTATCTCAAGCGACGATTACAGGATTTTCGTTTAGAAAATCAAAAACAACAAACTCAAATAAAGCAAATTACAGAGGTTGATGCTTCTAGTCTAGTCGAACAGCAAAGCGCGAAACCAGATATTCCCCCAATGCTTGACGAGATCAAAAAATGGGTAGAAACCGATGAACACAATCAATTAAGCCAAATTAGTTTAAGAGATCACCCAAACATTACCTGTCAGATGTTGATTTTACGACGATTACCCCCCGAAACACCTTGGAAAACCTTATCTTGTGAGTGGGGCGTTTCAACCAGTACCTTGAGTAGTTTTTATCAGCGTCGATGTTTGCCCTGTCTTAGAGAATTTGGCCGATCGCAAGGATACCTGTAAATTAAACTTTATGCAATCCGCCTTACTTTTACCAATTCCCCTAACCATCCGTTCTACAGCACAACAGTTCGCGCTCGAACAACCCACTTTAGAAAAGGCTGAACAGGTTCGTTTAAATACGATCGCTGTTAGTGTCGTGAATGATTATCTACAGATGCTAGGTGTAAAGACAAATTTAGCCAATAGTGATAGCCAGAACCCAGTATTACGGCTATGTGCTGATGTTGCTGATCTTGACATTCCGAAAATTGGTCGTTTAGAATGTCGCCCCATTAAAACTTCTGATCATTTTTGCGTGATTCCTCCTGAAGTGTGGCACTCTCGCATTGGTTATGTGATTGTTCAAATTAATCAAGATCACACAGAAGCAAAATTATTAGGCTTTACCCCCACTGCCCTTGAAGAAACCTTATCCATTAGCGACTTACAACCGATTGAAGAAATCTTTACTCATTTACATCAACTGCAAAACACCGCAACTCCTCAAACTAACTTAAGTCACTGGTTTAACCATTTATTTGATGCGGGATGGGAAGCGTATCAAACCCTATTTAACTCTCATCATGTAACACCTGCTTTCAATTTTCGAGGTGGGGCATTAGCTGAACTTCAATCGAGCCAATGGAGGTCTATTATTGAAATTAGACGTGGCAAATTAATCACTTTTAGTCATCAAACAATCGTCTTAGTCATCAATCTCAAAGCTATTTCAGAAGATCGAGTCGAGATCAATGTACAAGTTTATCCGACTGAATTTGAACTTTATTTACCCCTTGGACTACAACTGATGATCTGTGATCAAGCTGATCATTTATTTATGGAAGCACAAGCTAGACAAGCAGACAATGGAATTCAATTAATTTTTACTGGAGAAATCGGCGAATATTTTAAAATTATGCTCACACTGGGTCATCACAGTTTTATCGAACATTTTGTCATTTAAAATATGGGGAAATTAGTTGTATTAAAATTGGGTCAAGGCAATTGGGATAACGGTTTTCCTGTCATTCTCCAAATGGGTGAAGAAGGCAGTCAGCCGAACATCGAAATCATGGGTAAACTTCCTGCTGCACCCGATCTTCCACTGGCTTATCATGCTTGGCAAACCTCCTATCTACAACTCGGTAAAACAACAAGATTAGAACCAAAAACGATCATTATTAGTAATGTTTCTTTAACTCATCACTGTATAGAAGCGTCTCGAACATTATTAAGATATTTTAATCATTGGCTTAATGCTGAGAGTTTTCGGGCGATTCGAGAAAAAATGCTCGAACAAATTAGCCCATCTGATCCTGTACGGCTTATTTTACAGACTGAAGATCCACTTTTACAAAGATTACCTTGGCATCTGTGGGACTGGTTTGAGCATTATCCTCAAGCTGAAATCGCCCTCAGTTCACCCGCTTATGAACAAATTGGACAACCGACGATCGCCCGCCGTCAAGTACGAATTCTCGCCATTTTAGGAAATAGTACAGGTATTAATACAGAAGCAGATCTTCATCTTCTTAAACAACTACCTGACGCAGATATTCAATTTCTCATTGAGCCAGAACGACAACAACTGACAGAACAATTATGGGATGCTCAAGGATGGGATATTCTATTCTTCGCAGGACATAGTTCGGGTTATGCCATACAATGTCCACCACACCATGAGACGAGCAATTTAGATGAAACGAAAAATCGCATCTATCTTAATCAAACCGATAGTTTAACTCTAAAAGAAATGAAATATGCTCTTAAAAAAGCCGTCGAAAAAGGGTTAAAAGTGGCGATTTTCAATTCTTGTGATGGATTAGGATTAGCTCAAGAACTAGCAGATCTCCACATTCCCCAAATTCTGGTCATGCGCGAACCTGTACCCGATCAGGTGGCACAAACTTTTTTAAAATATTTCTTAATGGCTTTTTCTCAGGGTGAATCCTTTTATTTATCAGTTCGGCAAGCAAGAGAACAACTACAAGGATTAGAACATCATTATCCTTGTGCGACTTGGCTACCCGTTATCTATCAAAATCCTGCCCAAATGCCCCCAACATGGCAAGCGTTACGAGGGGCAACCGCTAAACCTGTCCCTCAAACCGCATTGACTTTAAAACAAAAGCTAGGAAAGGTTGTTTTAATGAGCCTAGCAGTAACAGGATTAGTTCTGGGGACTCGCCATCTTGGTTTTTTACAAAATATAGAACTGATGGCATTTGATCACCTCATTCAACTTCGTCCCACTGAAAAAACCGATCCACGTTTATTAGTTGTCACTATCACCGAAGCAGATATCCAAGCACAAAACCCCAAAGAACGACAAGGCTCTTTAAGTGACCCCGCTTTACTCCAACTCCTCGAAAAATTAGAAAAGTATCAACCGAGAGTGATCGGTTTAGATATTTATCGTGATTTTCCTGCCCACACAATTAGCATAGAAAAGCAAATTAGTCAAGCAGAAAATCTGATTGGCGTTTGTAAAGTTAGCGATCGCTCACTCGATGATCCTGGCATTGCCCCACCCCCAGAAATTCCATTAGCTAGAATGGGTTTCAGCGATTTCTTGCTCGATCTTGATGGAAAAATCCGTCGTCACTTACTCGCATTAACCCCCGAACCCGCATCACCGTGTCAAGCTTCCTATAGTTTTAGTGTGCAAGTTGCCTTTCATTATCTAGCAAGTCAAGGCATTTTACCGAGTTGGACGCCCGACGAAAATTTACAAATCGGTCAAACAGTCTTTAAAAATCTTAATCATCATCAAGGAGTTTATCAAAACCTTGAAACTTGGGGACATCAAATCTTATTAAATTATCGTGCAGCTGATCCTGTAGCGGCTCAAGTTAGCTTATCCGACATTCTGACAGGAAAAGTTAATCCCGATGCCATCAGAGATCGAATTATTCTTATTGGTACTACTGCTCCTAGTTTCGGTGATTATTGGTTAACCCCATATAGTCCAAACCATTCACCCAAAGCCGAGTTATCGGGTGTTCTGCTACAAGCACATTTAGTCAGTCAGATTCTTAGCGCAGTTCTTGACAAACGTCCCCTATTATGGTTTTTGCCGAGGTGGGGTGATGTTTTATGTATTTGGGGCGGTGCCTTCATCGGAGGGATAATTGTTTCTTTAAGATTTACAGAAAATTTGAAAAAACGACTGATAAGTATTGTAGTGGTGAGCGGAGGTTGGTATGTCATCTGTTGGTTTAGTTTAGTCATGAGTAGTTGTTGGTTACCTTTCATCCCAACGCTATTAGCCATCATCGGTACCAGTACTCTAATGACGTATCTCATCTCGGCACAAAACAGGAGCAATTTTTATGAACATCAAACAACGCCATCGTCCAACTTACCTCCGCGCGATCATATTTCTGCTCACCTTAACAACTCTAATTAGTTTTTCTGTAGTGACATCGGCACAAGTCACATCATCTGGAGGAACTAAACTAAGTTTTACCCCGCCACCATTACCCAACCGAGGACTACCGAAAGGACGTGCTAGAGGAGGTGCTAGTCGTGGTGAAATGTGCCAAACAACTGCCCAACCTTTAACCGCTTTAGTCCCAACACAGCAGATGAACTCGATGGAAACAGTCGGAGGACTAACGATTTCAGGTTCTCCTAGTCTATGGTTTTATATTCCTTACTCACTGCAAGATGATGATCTAGTTGAATTTGTTCTACAGGATGAGCAACAAAATACCGTCTATCAAACTACTATTAATCATGATCACTTAGCATCAGGTGTTGTCGGTGTCCCCCTAGCAGCAGCAAAAACAACTCTTACAACCGATCAACTCTATCACTGGTATTTTTTAGTTTATTGTGAAAAAGATAATCCGATTTTTGTCGAAGGATGGATTCAACGCATTAGTATTAAACCAGAATTAGAACATCAAATCCAACAAGCGACCCCAAGAGATCGTATCGCCATACTCGCAGCTAATGGAATTTGGTACGATGCACTAACTCAACTGGCTACTTTGATGCGGGATGGCAAGCCTAATGATACAACTCTAATTCAAGATTGGGAAAGTTTACTAGAGTCGGCGGGTTTTGAAATTGGATCACAACCAGTAAATCAACCCAATCGTTAATTGTAAACTTCTCAATAGTTAACTTAGATGCTTTCTTCGGCTCATTAACAGTTTACGGATGGGTCGTATTCCTTGTAATCTAGAATTCGGATATGCTGTGTTTAAAGGAGGATAAATCGATTGGCTACACGGGTGATTATTGTACGTCATGGACAAAGTAACTTTAATGCTTTGCAAAAAATCCAAGGTCGATCGGATCTATCGGTTCTGACTGAAAAAGGACGCAGTGACGCGGAAAAAGTAGGAAAGGCTCTTAAAGACCTTAAAATCGATGCAATTTATTCTAGTCCCCTGCAACGCGCTAAAACAACTGCCGAAATTCTTCAGGGGTGTTTAACACATTCTACTGAAATTAACGTTAGCGATCGCCTTTTAGAAGTCGATTTACGTTTGTGGGAAAATCTGAGAAAAGATGAAGTAAAAGAAAATTTTCCTGATGATTACCGTCTTTGGCACCATAACCCCCATGAGTTTAAAATGATGGTGTCGAGTGCTGATGGGGAAAAAGAACATTATCCGCTAGTTGCGTTGTATGAGCAAGCTAAAGATTTTTGGAGTGAAGTTTTAGCCAAACACGATGGTCAAACGATTTTAATCGTCGGACATAATGGTATTAATCGCTGTCTGATTTTAAGCGCGATCGGTATCCATCCCAATAAATATCATGCTATTCATCAATCTAATTGCTGCATCAATATTTTAAATTTTTCGGGTGGTTTAGGCGATCCAGTACAAATTGAATCCCTTAATCAAACCGCGCATTTAGGAATTCCTCTCCCCTCTTCTCGTCCTGCTCAAACTGGACTACGATTATTATTGATTCGTCATGGGGAAACCCAATGGAACCGCGAAGGAAGATTCCAAGGTATTCGAGATATCCCACTCAATGAAAATGGCAAAATTCAAGCCCAAAAAGCTGCCGATTTTCTCAAAGATGTTAATATTAATTTTGCGGTTAGTAGTCCCCTAGCACGTCCTAAAGAAACCGCAGAAATCATTCTACAACATCATCCAGACATTCCTTTAGATCTACAACCCGACTTAACCGAAATTTGTCATGGACTCTGGGAAGGAAAATTAGAAACCGAAATTGAGGCTACTTTCCCAGGGTTATTACACCAGTGGAAAATTCAACCCGAAACCGTACAAATGCCTGAAGGCGAGAATTTACAGCAAATATGGGATCGTGCGATCGCTTGTTGGAATAATATAGTTAAAATCTATGGTGATTCTGAACAATATAAAATCGGAATCGTTGTCGCTCATGATGCAATTAATAAAGTCATTCTCTGTTATCTATTGGGTTTAAAACCTGAGCATTTTTGGAATGTTAAACAGGGAAATGGTGCGGTTAGCGTGATTGATTATTTGGATGGGATTGATACTCAACCTCTTGTACAAGCAGTTAATCTGACTTCTCATCTCAGTGGTGGAGTATTAGATAAAACTGCCGCAGGAGCATTGTAATTCTTCTTTTTATCCGTTACTATGGACAAAGTGTTTTAACGTAAGGGTGATCGTTTATACAGAACGTGGAAAGCTCGGATTGTCCTGAAATTACCCCCAAAATGCTCAAAAAAGCTACCATTCGTAGGTAAAATCAATCAAAACCTAAAAAGATTTAGTCTTTAGAAGAAAGTTAAACAGCTTAAAAAGCCTGAATTTAACTTAGATTAGATTTTACCAATCTCTGCTTATCTCTAATTTAGGTTATTTTACTTTTGTTGACCATTGCGACTGTAACGAAGTTCTTGCCAAGTATTGCCGACTCCTTGCAGAATCCCTAGTACAACTAAACCAATTCCTCGGCCAACCACCTGAGTTAGAAGATAAACTACGCCTTTACCCAAGAAAGAAAAAATACTTCTGAGTCTAGGAGCAACTGCATCTCTAAATTCTAATCCGATCGTCACTAACCAGGGAATACCATTTAATTGATAGAGTTCATCTTGGCGAGGTGCATAGATAAAAACTTGTTTAATATTATTTTCATTGAAATAAAACAGACGATATTTACTTTCAAAAATATCTTGTGGATGTTCGATATATTTATCTTTGCGATATTTCCAAGATAAATCATTCCGAAATTTTGCCACTTCTCTTGATGAAATAAATTGATTATTATAAAGATGTTTTTTGATTAATTCCAATTCAGGGAAGTTATTCAAAACTGTTGCAATCACGCCATTAGAAATCTGTATAATGAGATTTTCTAATAAAATTTCGGCTCTGTAAATTTCTTCGGGTGAATCAACTCGATATTCAACTTGATCAATCACCAAACTTTTATCAAAGAGAAAATAAGCAAATAATTCATTAACAAAAGGAATCTTAGTTAAAATATCATTTTCAACTAATTTTAAATCTTTTAATAAAATTCGATCTACTTCTTGTCTGAAAAAATTATCTCGTTCAGCGTAACTCACTTCTAAGAACTTATGTGTTGATTTTTGCCAGATTTCGAGTAAAATTAAATCTTTTCTTTTCAATAAATCTGTATACTCAAGTTCTAAAAACTTAATTTCATCAAGGATTTTTCGAGTTTGTTCAAAAACAATATAAAGTAATTCCCGTTTTCTCACCGCTTGTAGAATATCAATTTCTAGCGGAACATCGGTTAAATTGTCTAAGCTATATCGAAGTTTCTCTAAAGTCTCTTCATAAACAGTTGCACTACTCAAAGAACGAGACTGACTTATGACAGGTAAACTATTATTGACAACAGATAATGCTGACTGATAAAAGGGTTGTGTAATTGGCAGTTCTACAGGAGTTGGGGTAATATTGGGTGTAACTTCAACGGGTAACAGTTTCCGAATTAACCAAGATGCGGAGAGTAATTCGCGTTTTCTGCCATTCCAATATATTTCATCAAATCTTGACAAATTCACATCTTTGAGTTGAACCAAAATTTTAGCTAATTCTTGGTCGATTTGTTCTACTCCTGATTGTGCCACACGAATCAGCCAATGGGTAGGACGAATCGATAAAACGGGGTTTGTCGTCGCGGAAACAGAAGACCAAAAAGCTTGACCTGATGCAATTTGACGGATAATAGCAATTAAGTTATCTAAATTGGTACCTTTGGGACAATAGCCATGCAACCCTAATCTTTGAGCATGATCTAAATCAGTTGGTGTAAGCTGAGAACTAAGGAGTAAAATTTTGGCTTTAGGGTAATTTTGCTGCAAAAATTGACACAATACCCAATTAGGGCCACTAGACGCAGGAAATAATGGATCTAAAATGATGACATCTGGCAATGGCTCAACAGACTGATTAAGAATTGTTACGGTGTCTCTTTGCGCAGTGACTCGGAGATCGGAGACAAATGCCAGTCCTTGAGAGAGTCCCAGTCGAAAAATCGGGTCATCATCAATTAATAATAGGCCAATAGTGCGATCGCTCACAAATTTCTACCCAATTGTACCAATTTTTATTAGCTAGTTTACGGCCTTCTGGTTTTTATATCCATAAAAATCGATCCGATATTCTGTAATTTTTACACCTGTTTGCGCTTCAATTTGTTTGATGAGGTCTTCGGGTAATTCGATATGAACATCCATAATTTGATGAGTATCAATACAGTTCACATGACTATGGGAGTCACTAATATTCCCGTAGAGTCTTCCGTCACATCGTTCAACACATTCGATAATACCTTGACTCGACAAAGCCTCTAAATTTTGATATACCGAAGTATGACCGATATTCTTTCCCTGTAGATTAAGTCGATCATAAATATCTCTGGCTGACAAATGTTCGTTAGCCTGCCATAATAATTCTAAAATGTAGCGGCGTTGACGACTGACACGCATCCCTAAAGTTTGACATTGCTCCAAAGCATCATCCAATGAGCGAATCGGTTTAGAGGATGTCTCTTGATTGTTCATTTTTCTGACTAGCTATCTCTTGATTCTGTTATACAAACTCATTACCAGTTTAGCTTATTTTTTGAGTAACTGTCGATGCAAAGGAGTTCTAGGCTATTCTGTGGCTAATTTCTTTTCTAGCTTTCTGGCGGCGATCGACATGGCATAACAACAGATAAAATAGATCAAGGCAATAAACAGATAAACTTCTGCGTATCGTCCGATATATTTAGGGTTAGCTAAGATTGATTGAGAAATTCCGAGTAAGTCAACTAAACCAATAATCGCCAGTAAAGATGTATCTTTGAATAAGCTGATAAACTGTCCCACCATTGAAGGGATGACCGCTTTTAAGGCTTGGGGTAAGATAATTAAAGCTAGAGATAATGGGGTACTTAATCCGAGTGCTTTGGCTGCTTCGTATTGACCTTTAGGGATTGATTGTAATCCACCTCGGACATTTTCGGCTAAATATGCAGCACTGAAGATAGTATATCCTGTAATCGCTCTGATGACGCGATCAAGTCGTACATCGGGTGATAAGACTAAAGGTAACATCACCTGTGCCATAAAGAGAATGCCAATTAAGGGTAAACCGCGAATAATTTCAATATAGGCTATCGATAACCAACGAATGACAGGTAAAGTGCTTTGTCTTCCCAATGCTAAAAGAATACCAAACGGAAAAGAAAGTACAATACTAATAATTGCTGTTAAAAGCGTTAGAATTAAACCACTCAAATCATCTAATCGAATCGGTTTTAGAAATAAACCACCTTGCAAAAGCCATAAAATAATTAAAAAATTAATTAGCCATAACAAAGATAAATAAGAACCTAAGAAAGAAAAACGCTTACTGATATATCTTCCTAAAAATCCAGTGGCGATTAAAAGGACTAAGTTAACAAAAAGTAATAGACTAGAATAAATTTTAGTGGGAATAGCGTGCGCGAAGCGTGCCAGTGGCAGCGTAATACAAGTTAGTGATAAAATTCCTAAAATGATGAGGCTAGTACTATCTAATAAGTTACCTGTACGGGTAAAATATCCCCAAGTTAGACCAGCCAGAGCAATAATTAAACCGAGTGTTATCCAAATACGCCAGATTTGATCTTGTGGATAGCGACCAACAAAAAATAATCTTAGATTAGCGAGTATAACGTTCCATTGTGCCTCAGTTAATACCCATTGTATGAAGCTTGAACCAAACCAAAATACAACAGCTAGAGTAATAATTGTGAGTAAGCTATTATACCAAGTATTAAATAAGTTATTTTTCAACCAATTAATATAAGAATTGTAATTCATTTTATAAGTTAAATACTCGCTGATTGATCATCAGCGTGATACAAAAATTTCGGGTTATACTAACTAAATTTTCTCTTAATTGAGCAGTCAAACTAAATTGATGTGATTAAGCTTGTTTAATATCGTTTTGCGGTGTTGTTCTATTGAGAATGGCTAAAATTTCTTCACGCATTTGAGCTTGTTTTTCTTCAGCTTTGGTCTGGCGTTCTGCTAAGATAGCTAATTGATGATAGTAATCCGCTTGTACTTCATAAAAAGAGGATTGAGCCGCCGCTATTCTTCCTAAATACTGATAAAGCTGTGCTTGCTCTCTGGCTTTTTCTTCTTTTTCTTTTGAACGTGCTTGGCGGTCTTGTGCTACAGCATCACTTAAAGCTTGGATTGATTTAGCATTAGACTCAACAATTTTTTCAAGTCTTTCTAATCTATCTTCTGACATTTGATTAACTCCTACTAATTCAAAGTTTTTAAGTTCTCTGGAGTTTGTTCCATTATAGAATTAATTAGATTATATAGGTAAATGAAGTTTTATTCTCTGTTATAACAAGCATTTTTTAAGGTATTGTAACAACAGCTAATTAGTTTAAGCCATTTAGTGACAAGCTGATGAAGCAGAAAAATAATAGACCTAGTAAGAATTGACTAATAAGATTAATAACTTTGTTAACACGCATAATATGTTTAGATTAACTTAAATAAGTTTATCAAATTTAATATTTATCTTTCTTTGATTTGAACTAAATTATTAAATAAATTCATCAAACTTGAAATAATTAGATTAAAAATCAAATAACTAGACATAACAATTAATAGCATTTCGATTGAGCGTCCTGTTTGATTAGCAACTGTATTAGCAATTCCATAAACATCATTATAACCAATGGCAATCGCTAAACTTGAATTTTTAGCTAAATTGAGAAATTCGCTAGTCAAAGGAGGAATAATCACCCGTAATGCTTGAGGAAAAATAATCAGTTGCATCACTAAATATGGTTTTAATCCTAAGGCTTTTGCTGCTTCCCATTGTCCTTTATTAACAGATATTATACCGCATCTTATCACTTCTGCAATAAAAGCAGCCGTATAAAAAGTTAAACCCATCACTAAAGTAGCTAACTCTGGAGATAGGGTTAAACCTCCGACAAAAGATAATGTTGTTGGATTAAATTGCGGAATTTGCCAGTTTAAACCAAAAATAAGAATTAAGATTATAGATGTTGCTATTGTTAATAAAATCCATGATAAAACTTTACTTGATGAATCTTGCTCCATAACCGCTTGTGTTCGTTTTTGCCATAAATAAACACTAAAAATGATAAGAAGTAATAAAATAATTAATGCTATCTTATTACTCGGCCAAGGTAAAGATAAACCTAAATTACTCAAATTAAACAGATTTAAAAAATTAATTGTGTTTTCCGCCGTTGGTAGTCTAAGAAAAACAGCAAAGTACCAGAAAAATAATTGTAGGAGTAAAGGAGTATTCCGAAAAACTTCTATATAAATTGTAGCTATTTTTTGTATTAACCAATTATCGGATAAACGAGCAATACCTGTGATGATTCCAACAAGAGTAGCTAAAACAATCCCAACAATAATAACTCGTAGAGAATTAACTATACCCACTAAAATAGCCCGAGAATATGAATCGTTTGGTTGATAGGATATAGCAGCATCACCAATGCCAAAAGATGCGGGACGTTTAAGAAAATCAAAGCCAAAACTTAAACCTAAATTTTGAAAATTGCGAATTAAATTGTAACCGAATATTAAAACAAGAACAATTACCAATAAAACAACAAAGATTTGTACGGCAACTTTTAATACTCGTTCATCTCTCAAAAAAGAAAACTTATCATTGTTCATTGTTAAAAAATTAACCTAAATTTAATGAAAAACGTTTTATTCTTAGTCTATATTTATATTTTTAGCTTATTTATATCGTTATTTGTCATTCAAAAGCTATCAACTATTAAATCGAAATATTGCCTTCTTTCTAAAAAATCTGCTAAAGCGACTGAATGAGGAAATACTTTTCTAAAACTATTTGCTAAACATTTAATTAACGAATTTGCTAACTCATTAGAGTATCTACCTTTTAAACAACGATGATACCAAGTAATTAACTCAGATTCTTGAATAATACCACGAACTCTTTGATCCCAACTAATTTGTTGCGTTATTGATTGAATAATTTTTGTATCAATGTCACGGCAAACGATAACGATATGATCACTTTCAATTTGATCTGTGATTTTTTTTACGCTTTCTGTATCAAGTGTAATATGTTTTATTTGTATTGCAGGCCCAAAATTAGCTCACATATCTAGACCTCTATCTGCTGCATTAGTCACACCTACTCGATAAATATGGGCTGCAAATTCCCAAGAATTCTGTCCTTTTTGTAAACCAAGTAAGACTTTAGCTAAATCAGAAAATTCATTTAATAAATCTTGTTTATCTATAGGAATACTAATAGTAATTTTATTATCAAGTGCTATTACAAGTGTTTCAAATAAACTATCAGTTATAATTTCATATGCTTTATCAATACTTCGCTTTATACCAGAATTAACTCTAAATAATTTAAGTAAATCACTTAATTCAAATTGATTATAAGATGTGTTGTCAATATAAGGAATTGTTTTCTGTCTTTCGCTAAATTTAAAATAAATATAACGTTCTACTACACCTTGAGTTCTTTGATTTTCTCTATCAAGAATTTCTAGTAATTCTGGTGGCATCTCTGTTGTGTTCCATACATCATGTTGATATCTAGCTGAAGACGTAGAAACTTTACCAATTAATCGTTTTGTAATTTCATCGCTCCATCTTATAGATTTATTTTGATAAGTTTCTTTATTTAAAATATCAATATCATTATGTAAACGCGAACGTCGCAGAACTTCGGCAATTTGAATCGGTTTATAAAAATCAACTCTAGCTTTTTTGATAATTGTGTCAAGTCTATCTTTTGCTTCTTGAACACTAGACATAGTTAATTTATTCCTTACATTTCCATTAAGCTAAGTTGCGTAACTATTGGAGTTGGTTCAGAATTTTTCAATAGTATATCTAGTACAGATTGAATAACAGCAACAACACAAGGGATAGCAACCGTATTACCCACAAGTTTACGCATTGCTTGATAACTCCCTAATATTTGATAAGAATCTGGATAACCTTGAAGTCGCAACATTTCACGCTCTGTTAATCGTCTTTCTCCATTAACTAATAGATAATTATACGATGCTCCTGCTCTTAAAGCACAAGAATAAGGATAAACACTTATATTTCCTGCTTTATTTTCATGCCAAATTGTAGGTTCATTATATTCTTTTTTTCCTATTGTTTTATCAAGACGATTTTGACGTATTTTTTCTGAAGCAAAATAAAATTCATTAACTGATTGTTCAAGAATTTCGGATAAAGATTTCATTTTAATTTTTTGTTTAGGCCAAACAAAAGAGTAATGTTTTCTAAAACCAACGATAAATAATCTTTCACGTTTCTGAGGTAAGCCAAAATCAAGAGCATTTAAAATTTTATAGTCTGTATAATAACCTAAAGTATTTAATGTGTCTATAATTCGTTGTAGGGTCTTGCCTTGTTGATGTCCTTTTAACTGTTTAACATTTTCTAAAATAAAAGCCGATGGTTGTTTTTCTTTTAGAATACGAGCAATATCAAAAAATCGGGTACCGCGAATATCATCAAATCCTTTTAAGTCACCGCAAATGCTAAACGGTTGACAGGGAAATCCAGCTAGTAGAATAGCATGATCAGGAATAGTACTGGCTTCAATTTGGGTAATATCACCTTGAGGTTTTTCACCAAAGTTAGCATGATAAATTTTTTGAGCATCAGAATCAATATCACTAGCAAAAATAAACTTAGGTTTGATCCCTCGCTCTTTACAAGCAATTTCGGCCGCAATGCGAAATCCTCCCAAGCCACAAAATAAATCAATAAATTGAAGTTCTTTTTGACTATTAAATAAACTCATTGAGTACCTAAAAAATGTACTGTAATAGTTACTTATTTAACGGAATGGAGGTGAATATAACAAACCTCCTTTTGTCCAAAGTTGATTGAAACCGCGTTCTAGACCTAAATTTTTAGTAATATTTCGCTCATATATTTCACTGTAATTACCCACATGGGTAATAATACGAGTAGCAAAATCATTAGACAGTCCCATATCTGTCCCTAACTCGCCTTCCGTTCCTAAAAAACGTTTAACCGTCGGATCTTGACTGTTAGTAAAAGTACCAATATTTTTGGAAGTGATTCCCTGTTCTTCGGCTTCTATTAAAGTATAAATCGTCCATTTCACTACATCTGACCAAGCTGTATCACCATTAGCGACTGCTACCGCTAAAGGTTCTTTAGAAATGACTGCATCTAAAACAATGTGATCATCGGGTTTTGGAAAAGCAGTTCGTCGTGAACTTAGTTGCGATCGATCTGAAGTGGCACCCTGACAACGACCTTGTTGATAAGCGGCGTACATGGCATCAGCATCGTCAAAAACCACGGGTGTATAATCGATACCCCGTTTTCGCATTTGATCAGTCAGATTAAGCTCTGAGGTCGTTCCAGCCTGTACACAGATGGTTTTTCCCTTCAATGCTTCTATCGTTTTTATCCCACTGGCTCTAGAAACTATAATTCCTTGACCATCATAAAAAGTAATGGGGGCAAATTCTAGACCAACTGATGTATCACGACTTAAAGTATAAGTTGTATTACGGCTGAGGATATCGACTTCACCTGATTGTACGGCGGTAAAGCGTTCTTGAGTACTCAATGTACGGTATTCTACTTTAGTGGGATCATCAAATAAAGCGGCTGCGATCGCACGACAGATATCGACATCCATCCCTGAATATTCACCATTTTCATTGACAAAACTAAAACCAGGTAGCTGTCCATTAATCCCACAAATCAACCTACCACGCTGTTTAATGGTTGCTAAACGATTATTTTGAATATTAGTCGCTGTCTGGTTTGGTTTGGTAGAATTTTGGTCTGTTAGTGGCGCATTTTCATCTCCACAGCTAGAAAGCAATAAGCTAATTCCAAGAACGACTAGACTAATATAAGATTTGCTATTTTTCTTCATAAAAATTGATTGAATTGTCTAAGGTGTAATTAGTTACACTCTTTTTTATTACTCATTTTATTAACAAATCGAATTATATCAAATAACTACGCCGACTGAGAACGAATTAAAGGAGCCGCTTTTAATAACTTTTGAGTATAAGGATGTTGCGGATGATTAAAAACATCTTCCGTTAAACCAATTTCTACAATTTTACCACTATTCATCACTGCTATACGATCGCAAAAATATCGCGCTACCCACAGATCATGTGTAATAAATAAATAAGTAAGTTTTAATTCTTTCTTTAAATCAGACATTAATTCTAAAACTTGACTTTGGATACTCGCATCAAGCATACTCACAGGTTCATCACAAATCACTAATTGAGGTTTAGTAATTAATGCTCTAGCAATAGCGACTCTTTGTTGTTGTCCTCCAGATAATTGTTTCGGATATCGCCAATAATAATCTTCTGTTGGTGTTAATCCAACTTTTTCTAACATTTCTAAAACTTCTTTTTTAGCGGCTTCTGGTGTGGTGACTAGATGATGAATGAACAAAGGGTCAGCGATACTTTCACCAATTGTCATCATCGGATTTAAACAAGCATGAGGATCTTGGAAAATCATTTGGATCTTTTTTCTTAAGAAGCGCATTTTAGAAGTAGATAAACTACTTAAATTTTCTTCTTCATATTGAATGATTCCAGAGGTGGGACGAATTAACTGCAAGATGGTACGAGATAAAGTACTTTTACCGCAACCTGACTCACCAACTAATCCTAATGTTTCCCCAGGATAGAGTTCAAAACTTACCCCATCAACTGCTTTAATGAATTTTTTTTCTTTTGTAACCCATTGTTCAAAAAAGTTACCTTCTAGGGTGTAATGTTGTTTTAAATCTTGTACTTTTAATAAAGGGGAAGTGATGAAGTTAGGTTTTTTTAATTCTTTTTTAGTGACTTGAAGATGTAAAGCGGCTTTGAGGAGAGACTGAGTATAATTGTGTTGAGGATGTAAAAAAATATCATTGACTGAGCCAGATTCGACAATCTGACCTTGATACATCACAGCAATACGATCGCAGTATTCTCCAATCATGGCTAAATCATGAGAAATCAGCAATAATCCCATCTGTTCTTCGCTACACAAACGGGTCAATTCTTGAAGAATTTCGGCGGCTACGGTAACATCTAAACTGGTGGTCGGTTCATCAGCGATAATCAGTCTAGGATTGAGGAGTAATGCTAGTGCGATCGCTACTCGTTGTCTCATTCCTCCACTAAATTCATGAGGATATTGTTTCCAACGGTTCGGCGGTATTTTGACTTTTTCTAAAATAGAAATTGCTTTTTCTTTGGCTTGACGATAAGAAAGATTTCCTTGATGAGCTTTGAGGGTTTCGATACAATGATCCCCAATGGTCATTAATGGATCTAAACGAGTCATTGGATCTTGAAATATTAACCCAACGACTTCCCCTCGAAATAGACGTAAAGCTGATCCCGACAAAGATAAAAGCGATTGATTTTGATAGAAGATATTCCCTTGAATTTCGGTGGTTTCGGACAGTAGTCGCATCAAAGCGCGTCCAATTGTAGATTTGCCGCATCCCGACTCACCCACTAAACCTAATTTTTCCCCTGGTGATAGGGTAAATGAAACGTCATTGACAGCCCATTTTGGTCTTTTGAGGTGACTCGGATAAGCAATCTTTAAATTTTCTACACTTAATATCGGTTGCTTCATGCGTCTTTGCTCCTTGTTAAGATTGATCCGTCTCCTCTAATAAAATGCGACAAAATTTGATCATTTGCTCAATGCGATCGCAAAATACATTTAATCGTTCTTGTTTCGTCGCCATCTGTCGAGATGACCACAAAAATAACCAATCAGTTGCCAAAAGTTTAAACATTCGATGTAGTTCCGTTTGAATAGAACGCCAACGCGAAACAATTTCTGGATTAATTTCAGCTTCGGTTAATGGGATCACCTCAGAATAAAACAAATGTTCTACTCGATGATAAGTAGTTTGTCGCTCCTCAGATGAGTGTTTGACGGCTTCCTGTAGGGCTTTTAACGCTTCCTTAAAATTTTGATAAACTTTTTGATGAGAAGATGGTAACATACATGACAATCTGAGTTAAAATTTGTAAAATAAAGTTCCTCGTGCATCTGATCATAAGATCAATTCAGTTCTAGTTTTGTTTTAAAGCTCAAAACATTAAAACAAACCCGCTTTTTTCGGATTTCCACCCTCCATCAATGCTAAAGAAATTGGCAGAAGTTGATTCTTCGTCAACCTAGCATCAAATTAATGTACTTATTTCATTAATCGATCAACACATTAATGAAAAGAATAGCTAAATTAAATAAACAGCTTAATTCCTCGCCTTAATGTTAGTGACTCCCAAAACCCCTTTTGAATGAATATGAACACGCTCACCTTAACCCAACCCGACAAAACTGAAACCGACAGCTTTTCCGTCGAGCTTCCCGAATGGCTACAACAATGTTTGTTAGATGACGCATCAGGAACATCAAAGGAAGATAGTCATCTCATCTGTCAAGCGTTTAATTTTGCATACAAACTTCATGAGGGACAACGGCGAAAATCAGGTGAACCGTATATTGCTCATCCTATTGCTGTAGCGGGGTTACTGCGAGATCTAGGTGGTGATAGGGCGATGGTTGCAGCAGGATTTCTGCATGATGTGGTAGAAGATACAGAGGTAACAGTAGAGGAAATTGAGGAACGCTTTGGCACAGAAGTTCGTCAGTTAGTGGAAGGAGTCACTAAGTTATCAAAGTTTAATTTTTCTAGTAAAACAGAACGTCAAGCAGAGAACTTTCGTCGGATGTTCTTAGCTATGGCGAAAGATGTGCGCGTCATCGTTGTAAAATTAGCGGATCGACTGCATAATATGCGAACCTTAGAACCGCTTGACCCCGAAAAACAAAAACGCATCGCCCTTGAAACTAGAGAAATATTTGCACCTTTAGCGAACCGTTTAGGGATAGGAAGTTTTAAATGGGAATTAGAAGATTTATGCTTTAAATATTTAGAACCAGAGTCTTATCGAGAGATTCAATCTTGTATCGCAGAGAAACGAGTTGATCGAGAAGCTAGATTAGATTTAATATCTAATATTCTGAAAGAACGTTTACAGAAAATTGGTGTTAAAATTCTTGAAATAAAAGGACGACCGAAGCATCTTTACGGCATTTATAGTAAAATGCAGCGACAAGAAAAAGAGTTTCACGAAATCTTTGATATTGCTGCGGTTAGAATTATTGTCGAAACCAATGAAGAGTGTTATAGAACTTTAGCGATCGTCCATGATGTTTTTACTCCCATTCCAGGACGCTTTAAAGATTATATTGGATTACCGAAACCTAATCGTTATCAGTCCTTACACACTTCTGTTGTTAGTTTAAATGGTCGTCCCCTAGAAATCCAGATTCGTACCCTAGAAATGCACCACATCGCAGAATTTGGAATTGCGGCTCACTGGAAATATAAAGAAACAGGGGGATCGAATTTTACGGCAACATCGGATGATGATAAATTTACTTGGTTGCGTCAACTCATTGAATGGCAAAATGATTTAAAAGAAGTTAAAGATGCACAAGAGTACATGGATCGACTCAAAGGGGATCTTTTTGAGGATGATGTATACGTGTTTACTCCCGATGGTGATGTCATTGCCTTAGCTAGAGGTGCTACCCCCGTTGATTTTGCCTATCGCATCCATACCGAAGTCGGTCATCATATGAAAGGAGCGCGAATTAATGGACGTTGGTCAGTTTTAGATACACCCTTAGAGAATGGTGATATCGTTGAAATTGTGACCAGTAAAAATAGCCATCCTAGTTTAGATTGGTTAAACTTTGTCGTAACACCTAGCGCACGTCATCGCATCCGTCAATGGTTTAAGCGTTGTAGCCGTGACGAAAATATTGCTCGTGGACGAGATTTATTAGAAAAAGAACTCGGAAAAAATGGCTTAGAAGCGTTGCTAAAATCGGAACGGATGCAAACAGTAGCCAAACAATGCAACTATCAGTCAGTAGAAGATTTACTTGCAGGTTTAGGATATGGAGAGTTAACCTTATTTAATGTCGTTAACCGTGTCCGAGAAACCACCAAAGTTCCAGAATATCCCTCTTTGCTCCAAACCTCTACCCGTACGACTAATGTAACCACGAAGAGTAAATCACCGATCGCAGGAGTAGAAGGATTAGTGTATTATATTGCACGATGTTGTAATCCTTTACCTAGTGAACCGATTTTGGGTTTTGTCAGTCGAGGGGCTAAAGGAATAGCCATTCATCGTCAGAAATGTCCCAATGTTGAGCAAATTGATGGAGAAAGACTGATTCCTGTACACTGGAACCCCGTTGAAACCAACGGACGAGCGCAAACCTATCAAGTTGATCTACAAATAGAAGCGATCGATCGAGTCGGTGTGCTACGAGACATATTAACTCGTTTAAGTGACCAAAATATTAATGTCTGTAATGCAGGTGTTAAAACCAGTTTCGGCAAACCCGCGTTAATTTCTCTCAGCATCGAAATTCGGGATCATGAACAACTGGAAAACAGCATTCAACGTCTAAAAAATCTTAGTGATGTCTTAGAAGTGCGTCGCGTCACTCAATTTGATGGAGACTAATCCAAAAAATAACATTATATGATATAATCGAAGAAGTGACTAAATATCGGGATGTAGCGCAGCTTGGTAGCGCACTTCGTTCGGGACGAAGGGGTCGCACGTTCAAATCGTGTCATCCCGATTGCTTTAAATCCTACTACAGATAAGCCTTTAAGACTTTTAAGACCACTGAGTTAGCACTCTTTTAGTGTCAACACGGTCTACTAGGTTGGGTCTTTTTAGGCGTTTTTCAACCGAATAGTGGTAGGAAAATGGTAGGAAATATAAAACCAGAATATCATTCCTTAAGAGAACTTTCAACGAACGGTGTCTCCACTGACACGAGCTTAGTCAAAGTTGAGAGTGACGATGGACGCTTGAGACTGCGATTTACATATGGAGGAAAACGGTATGCAATTGCGGTCGGTTTGCCTGATTCTAAAGTCAATCGCTTAGTTGCTCTTTCAAAAGCTACCCAGATCGAACTAGATATTGCTTCTGGTAACTTTGATGCCACACTCTCTAAGTACAAGCCCCCTAAAGCAACTTCTTCAAAACAAAAGCACCTAAATGTTGCTGATTTATTTAAGCAGTTTATAGAAGCACAGACAAAAGCTAAAGAACTGCACACTGGTAGTCTTTGCCGCTACACAGCGACTTTGAAGCATCTAGAACGATATTTTCCTTCCAAACCAGCAGAGTTGCTTGATCAGGATGATGCAGATGGTTTTGTCCAATACTTGCGGAAACAAGTTTCTACTAGAACAGCTAAAGACTATCTTATTTTGGTGCAAGCGTGTTGGAAGTGGGCAGAACAGAGTTTAAGCCACAATCCTTGGTCTAACGTTATTGGTAAAGTCAAGCCTGTTCCTAAACAAAAGGTTAAACCATTTACAGTTACCGAAGTTCAAGCGATTGTAGATACCTTCAGAAATAACCGTTACTATCGGCATTACGCCGATTTTGTGACATTCCTTTTTGGGACTGGATGCCGCTTTGGAGAGGCGGTTGCTCTCAAATGGAAACATATTGCTGATGACTGTTCAAGCGTCTGGATCGGTGAATCTGTATCGAGAGGAAACCGCAAAACTACTAAAACGGGGAAAGATAGAACCATAACGCTGACGGCGAAAATAGCTCAAATGCTCAAAGAACGTAAAATGGATCACCACAATTCAGAAGATCTAGTTTTTCCTGCTCCGAGTGGGACAACGATTAGTGATACTAAGTTGCGAATTAGACTGTAATTCTCAAATGAGGAAAATAAGTCATGGAGCGTAAGCGTTCGGGTTGAGAATCAAGTTCCTTAAGAGCTTGACACAAAGTGTCCTCAACTTTATCCAAACTTAGAAACAGACGGTTAGAAAAATACTTTTCTCGAATCTCGTCCCATAAATGTTCGAC
>NZ_BLJI01000007.1 GCF_017312365.1 Chroococcus sp. FPU101 | reverse complement strand
CAGTAGCGACGAATGCTTTATTAGAACGAAAAGGAGACCGTACTGTATTATTAATCACCAAAGGCTTTAAAGATGCCCTGAGAATTGGTTATCAAAATCGTCCGAATATCTTTGCGCGTCAAATTATCTTACCGACGATGTTATATGAAAGCGTCATCGAAGTCAATTTCTTTGCTTTATCCCTAAGCAAAACTCAAGTTACATAGTCAGTTGTTTAAGCAATCTTGTTTCTCGCATGATTTTGGCAGAATTAATGCAATCAGCAAGCAATTGGTCAATAAGTTCTTTTTTAATCGTCATTGCTTCTATCTCCTTGAATAAATGTCATTTTACAAACTCGTTGTTGTAAACTCGGTTTTTATGTCATAACATTCAGGGGGTAAATTGCTATCTCTTGTATTGAGAATCTCCAATTTTTTTCATCATCTTTCTATCATCTTTGAGTAACTAAAATCTCCAGAAGCTTGCCAATCCAAATGATTTCGCTACTCATCACCCTTTAAAAGAAACACTATAACTGCATAAATTAATTTTTGATTAATGCTTAACTCCTCTTTTTAGATAAGTCTAAACACTCATATTTCATATTAGTGTTAAAATCTTCTCTTATTAACCATTAACCGAACTTAATCAGAACACTAATCTTAGATAACCACTATGGATGAAGATAATCAGTTACCTGCTTTAAACATTCCTATATCGGATCAAACTGTTGTACAGAGTCAATTCTTTACGTTTTCATTGCCTGGGGATACGTTTATCGATCCCGACGTGGGCGATGTAATTACCTATGTAGCCACCTTGTCCAATAATGAACCCTTACCCAGTTGGCTCAGTTTTAATAGTTCTAATCTGTCTTTTAGTGGTGTAGCACCATTAGATTCAGAAGACACTCTCGATATTAAATTAGTCGCTACTGATCCAAGCGGCGGGATGGCCGATGATGTCTTCCGATTAATTATCGATGATGGGCCCGACGTACCTAATGTACTTAATCCCATCCCAACTCAACAAATTTCTCAAGGAGAAGCACTCAACTTTACCATACCTGCAAATACTTTTAGAGATCCTGATGAGGGTGATATCCTAACCTATAGTGCTGCTCTAATTCGAGGTGAACCTCTACCAGCGTGGTTAAACTTCGATCCTGCTACCCAGACTTTTACTGGTACGCCAGGCAACAGCGATGTGGCTCGGCTGCAGATTGTAGTTACTGTCACTGATACAACTGGATTATCTGCCTCAAATAGTTTTAGCTTAACGGTTCTCAATGTTAATGACGCTCCTGTTATAGTCACTCCCATTTCTGATCAGATTGCTATAGAAGATGCGGCATTTAGTTACCAAATTCCTAACACCACCTTTACCGATATTGATTTGGGGGATAGTATTACCTATAGCGCACAGTTAGAAGGAGGTGCAGCATTACCCAGTTGGTTAAGCTTTGACGCAACAACTCTTACTCTGTCGGGAACACCCAACAATACCAATGTTGGTGCGATCGCCATTCAGATTATAGCAAGAGATACCTCTGGGGCAACTACTACTGATACTTTTGTTCTAACGGTGCAAGATGTGGCTTATCCGCCTTCAGTAGCAAATCCGATTCCCGATCAAAATGCCACCCAAGGACAAAATTTTACATTTACGGTTGCTGAAAATACCTTCACTGATTTCGATCTTGATGAAACCTTCACTTACAGTGCTAGTTTGACTACAGGAGAACCCTTACCGTCATGGTTAATCTTCAACCCTGTCAGCCGAACTTTTAATGGTACGCCGAGCAATGATAATATTGGTGTGTTACCCATTATTGTAAGTGCCACCGACTCAACAGGATTACAAGCATCAACTAACTTTAGCTTATCCACAGCTAATATCAATGACGCGCCGACCTTAGCCAATCCTCTACCCGATCAACTGTGGAGCGTTAATTATCCCCTAACTTATACGATTCCCGTTACTACCTTTTCAGATATTGATTTGTTGGTGACTCCCAATGAAGTGCTGACCTATACTGCTACTTTAGCAGATGGCTCTGCGTTACCTTCATGGCTCAGTTTTGATCCTGTGACCGCCACCTTTTCGGGTACACCAACGGCAGATCAATTGGGGTTAACCTATTCCATTTTAGTAACCGTCACGGATGCTGCGGGTATAACGGCACAAGATACTTTTCAACTGCCGATTACTACTACTTTTGATCCTGCTCAATATGGTGCCTCTAATTTAGACTTAGCGGATATTTATGGCTATAACTTAGACGCTTTAACCAACCATTTCATTAGTACTGGACGGTTTGAATTGCGTCAGGTGGATACGTTTAATGAATTACTTTATCAAGCGTCAAATCCTGATCTCATTGGTGCATTTGGCTTTAATCCAGCCTTGGCCACCCAACAATATATCGAACGCGGACGATTTGAAAATCGACCTTTAAATACCTTTGATAGTCAACAATATTTGGCCTCTTATACTGATTTGCTCAGTGTTTTGGGCAATAATCCCGATCCCGCCTTACTTCATTATTTGCAAACGGGCTATAATGAGGGACGAGTTCCAGATCGATTCGATGAATTGAACTATGTCGCTTCTTATGGAGACTTAATTGAGACATTTAGAACAGATGGCAGGGCTGCCACATCTCATTATCTAACGTTTGGCTTTCTAGAAGGTCGAGATCCCCTATTATTCAAACCAGACCAATATATTGCCAGTCATGGAGATATCATTACCCAGTTTGGCTATAATCTTGCAGGGGGAACGAATCATTACATTGTACTTGGATATGATGAAAACCGAGCAACAGATTCTTTTAATGAACTGCTCTATCTAGCGTCAAATTCTGATTTAATTTCCGAGTTTGGTTTGAATCCCACGGCAGCAACTCAGCAATATATTGAATCTGGCTACTCAGAGCAACGGCCAACCAATACTTTTAGTCCAGCACAATATTTGGCTTCTAATACCGATTTGTTAACACTTTTCGGGAATGATCCCAATACGGCTCTGGTTCATTATATAGCCTCTGGCTTCAATCAAGGACGTTCTGCCGATAGTTTTGATGAATTGCGCTATATTGCCTCTTACGGTAGCCTAGTCGAACAATTTGGCGCAGATGGGGCAGCAGCCACTCAACATTATCTCAATATTGGTTTTGCTCAAAATCGGAATCCTCTATTATTTCAAGCCGACCAATATATTGCCAGTTATGGAGATCTTATTACCCAGTTTGGCTATAATCTTGCAGGGGGAACGAATCATTACATTGCTAATGGATATGATGAAAACCGAGCCATGGATTCTTTTAATGAACTGCTCTATCTAGCGTCAAATCCTGATTTAATCCCTGTATTCGGTTTAAATACAGCCGCCGTAACTCAGCAATATATTGCATCTGGTTACTCAGCAGGGCGGCCAACCAACACTTTTAGTCCAGCACAATATCTGGCTTCTAATACTGATATCCTGCAAGTTGTTGGTAATAATCCTAATGCGGCTTTAATCCACTATATACAAATAGGCTATAGTGAAAACCGATCATTGGATAGTTTTGATGAATTACGTTATATTGCCTCTTATGGAGATTTAACTGAAGCATTTGGGACAGATGGCGCAGCAGCAACCCAGCATTATCTCAATATTGGTTTTGCTCAAGCTCGAAATCCCAACTTATTCAATCCAGCAGAATATATTGCAGGATACGATGATTTAATTAATCCATTCGGCTACAATCTCAATGCAGGAATACAGCATTATCTCACTGAAGGATATGAAGAAGGAAGAACAGATGATCGATTTTCTTCCGATATTTATATTGCTTCTTATGGGGATTTAATTACAGCATATGGCTATAATCTAGCTGCTGGTGCTGAACATTATATTACGATTGGCGCATCTGAAGGACGAGAGCGTGCTATTTTTAATCCTCTTTCCTATCTAAACGATAATCCAGATTTGCAAGCGGTCTATGGTCAGGATTTAGTAGGAGCAACCCGTCATTACATCGAGTTTGGATTTGCTGAAGGGCGAGTTTTCTAAAACTATGGGATGACCTCAAATTTAGGTTGCACCTTAACAATATAAGCCCACCTTTTAAAAATTAAGAGGTGGGTTAATTTTTGATATAATTTCTATTTATTAAAACAACAGATCACCGTAGGGGTAGCTAATTGGTATTACATACTTCCTAGAACTGAAAAATCGAAACAACAAAAAGAGGTCAAAAGACCTCCCCTTGCTTCGTATCAAACCTAAAATTATAGTAATCCAGTGTTTGCACCAGGTTTGCCAGTAGCTAACTGAACTTTAACAATTTTACCGCCCATTTTCATGATGCGTTGTTGTTCTTGGAACCAGTTGTCATAAGGAACAAGCTTGGTGAAATAGGTATTTTGTAATTCGCGTTGAGTCCGAATGCGAGTTTGGCTAGGAACACACGCAGTAATTTTGAACATCCGCATTGGTATAAGTTCTCCTGATTCTTCCTAAAGTCTTGTAGTGAGAGTCTATCTTAATCTTATACGACAAAGGTCGGGAGTCAGGAGCCAATACTAGATCGTCAAAACCGATAAACTCAGCCTTTAACCAGCTAGCACTCACTCTTGACTTCCCGAACCTTAATGGACTCCTTATAACGGGGTCTTGAGCAGGAAGTCTAGCTTAAGCCAGAGCAAATGTAGTCGAAGTATACACCCATTTCTTTTCCAGCATCAGCACCAGTCAGACTAGCGGTAACTTCTTTCATTGCTTGGATCGCTTGAACAGTCGAAGAAACGGGAACTCCTAATGAGTTGTAGGTTTCTTTTAAGCCGTTAAGAACGCGCTCGTCAAGAATGGAAGGATCGCCAGCTAACATTGCATAGGTAGCATAACGGAGGTAGTAGTCTAAGTCGCGGATGCAAGCAGCATAACGACGGGTGGTGTACATATTGCCACCTGGACGGGTAACATCAGAGTACAACAGAGATTTAGCAACAGCTTCTTTAACGATACCAGCAGCATTAGCACTGATTACACTTGCAGCACGAACACGTAATGCACCAGAAGAGAAGTAATTTTTGAGTTTGTCAATAGCGGAACCATCAAGGTATTTACCTTGAACGTCAGCAGAGTTGATGACAGAAGTGATTGCGTCTTGCATGGTTATGATTCCTTTTTTTGTCAGGGGTGAAAATCGTTACGAACAAAAGTGAAGGTCTTTGACAGTGAATTACTGCATTGCGCCGATCACATAGTCGAAGTAAGAAGAAGCTTCTGAGGCATCGTCAGCAGCAATTAATCCTAAAGCGACATCTTTCATTTCACGAACGCTCTGAGCAACGGCACCGATGTCGGTTCCTAGAGATTTGTACATTTCGCGTACACCGACTAGGCCAATTTCTTCGATGGGGGTGACATCACCAGAAACTACTCCGTAAGTGATTAGACGTAGGTAGTAGTCCATGTCACGTAGGCAGGTAGCGGTCATTTCTTCGCCGTAAGCATTTCCACCGGGAGAAACAACATCAGGACGTTTTTGGAAAAGACGATCGCCTGCTTGTTTAACAATGGTTTCACGCGCACCCGTTAAGGTTTCAGCAATCCGAAGACGGGCTGCACCACCTGTAACAAAAGCTTTGATTCTATCTAGCTCACCGGGGCTGAGATAGCGGGCTTCTGCGTCTGCATTCACGATAGACTTCGTGACGATACTCATTGATGGATTCCTCCTGTGTAAATGAGAACTTAAAAACTTAAGCTGATATCTTATACCAAAATCGGCTACTGTGGCTGTCTCGTTAATATTAACTTTTAACATATTTTATCTAAAAAGCTTGACAAATCTTAATTTTTATGATTTACCGTCACTGTTTAGATCTAGTTCCACAGCAGGCTGACCCAATCATTTTCAGATATTCTGTTCACATTCGCTGTAATTTCGTAATACTTTTTAACATTTTCCTCAGAAAACCCTTTTTGACTTAATCTGTCAGACTCTCTTTCGTCTTTGTATCTCAGGACGGAGTAGCAATCTGTTTTTTTCCCTTGTCGAGCTACCAATTTGCTTTCAATCGTGCTAGAGATGGTTAATTGGCCTCACCTCCAACCCCTTTTTTACAAGTAGAGAGGGGAGTAGGATGAGCTATAACTACTCTAGAAAAATGGTCTTATCTTCTCGATAACAGTAGCTTACTTGGCTCGGCAGGAAAATTTCAGTACTCTAAGAAGCCTCAGTAAATAACGGTTGCCAAGATGAGCAACTTGTCGGAACTCTTATGAAAGCTTTCTTATTTTTATCTATTATTACTTTCTTTTTAGAAAACACCTAAGCAATTCTAGCAATCTAGTTAATTTTTTCCTTTAATCAACAATAAATATAAATATTTATATTATTTTATAAATTCATAATCAATATTAATAAAATTTAACAAAAATAAATTGATACTTCATCTTATATATAAAATTATTTACAATTAAGCTTTAAAAAAATTATTGAAAATACGTTGGAAGAAATACAGTCATGTTTTGAAATAGACAAGTCACCACTTTATGTGACTTTAAGACTAAGTAAAAACTGAACCAAAATGTAAAAAGCGAGTTATTTTATAAATAGCGATACTATAAAGATACTAAAAATAGTGATCCTAAGCAAAATCGTATTTTAGGTATTAACCGACCTATTGTCAAAACATTTTGTTGTTCCCTAATCTCTTATCCATGTAAACAAATAAGGCTCTCGAAATTGAACAATCGGGATATTTTGAAGCAATTATTTTCATCATTCTAGGAGAATTAGAAAAATGTCTACTTTCGTCGGAGCAGTTACAAATGTTTCTTCTACAGGTTTGACGTATATCAATGGTTTGCTTTGGGGAAGTCGTTGGCGTGTTGAAAATGACAGTCGGCGGTTAACCTATTCGTTTATCAATGATCAAACGTGGGATACTAACCTTTATCCAGCCGAAGAAACAGCTTTTCATAATGCCATACAATCTTGGGCAAATGTGGCTAACTTTCGCTTAGAATTTACAGGAAATAACGATCACGCTGCTGAGATAACGTTTCATAGTGTCACCGCAGCAACGATCGGTGGTAGTCTAGGCCTAGCAATGCCACCAGGAGAAATTGACCTTCCCTATGTCCAGGGAGATGTGATGATCAATTATCAAGCTTACTCAACCAACCCCACCTCAGAATTGCTCGTTGGTAGCTATGATTATCTTACTTATGTTCATGAAATCGGCCACGCTTTGGGTTTAGCCCATCCTCATGATAATGGAGGGCGTTCGACGATTTTTCCAGGAGTCGATGGAAGTCCTTTCACAGATACAGGTAATTATGGACTGAATCAATATGTTTGGACTGTCATGTCTTATATTGACATCAATAGTTCATACTCACCTGGGTATGATACAAACTGGGGATATATCGGTGGCCCGATGGCCTTCGATATCGCTACTATTCAATACCTTTATGGGGTTAATACGACCTACAATACAGGAAATAATACTTACTATCTACCGACGACGAATGGCGTAGGAACTTATTGGACTTGCATTTGGGATGCAGGAGGGAGCGATACAATTTCGGGACAATTCGCCACTAATTCCGTAACGATTAATCTAAACAATGCTTCGATCGCTAATAACGATCCGAATGCAGGTGGTTATA
Organism: Chroococcus sp. FPU101; assembly: GCF_017312365.1. Lineage (GTDB taxonomy): Bacteria > Cyanobacteriota > Cyanobacteriia > Cyanobacteriales > Microcystaceae > Chroococcus. The sequence goes on along the minus strand of NZ_BLJI01000007.1, from coordinate 156,621 downwards.
TTAATCGAGTCAATGGTATTTCGGGAGGATATACGATCGCTAATTCCCAGGGGGGGCGGTGTATCATTGAGAATGCAGTAGGGGGTAGTTATGGTGACTCGATAACAGGTAACAGCTACAACAACTCTTTATCGGGAAATGGCGGCAACGACACGATTTATGGAGGGTTTGGTGCCGACGCTCTTTATGGCGGATCTGGAAATGACAATCTAGATAGCGGTACTGTATCAGCTTACGATACAGCTAACGAATTCCTTGATGGGGGTGCAGGGAATGATTATCTACTCGCTGGAAATGGGAATGATTCGCTCTATGGTGGAGCAGGTTTAGATACCCTCAATGGCTATAATGGTAACGATTATCTTGATGGTGGTACGGAAAACGACTATCTACTCGGTAGTGGCGGCAACGATACGATCTACGGTGGTTTTGGTGCCGACTTACTCTATGGCGGTGATGGAAATGATTATTTGGATAGCGGTACTGTATCAGCTTACGATACAGCTAACGAATTCCTTGATGGGGGTGCAGGGAATGATTATCTACTCGCTGGAAATGGGAATGATTCGCTCTATGGCGGAGCGGGTTTAGATACCCTCAATGGTGTCGGTGGAAATGATATCCTCGTTGGTGGTCTTAATACAGATAGTCTGACTGGGGGTTCTGGAAATGATCGTTTTGTCTTCGATACAGGTGCTATCTTTAATGCAGGAACGATCGGTATAGATATCATTACTGATTTCGTTCGGGGTTTCGATAAGCTTGTTTTGGATAAAACAACTTTTACCAGTTTGGGTAGTTTAAGTTTTACTTCAGTTGCTAGTTTTGCTCTAGCGCAGACAAGTTCTGCTCTAATTACCTATATTCAATCGACAGGAAGCTTGTTCTACAACCAAAATGGTTTAGGTGCAGGATTTGGGACGGGAAGTCAATTTGCCGATTTAACCAATGGATTGACATTAACAGCCACCGATTTCTTACTTCAAGCTTAATACTAATCAATATTAATTGACGACTTAGGACAATTTTATTATTTTAATAGATTGTCCTTTAATTGTTTCTATCGTTTTTTTAAGCAAGATTTTTTTAACTAAAATATTTAATAAAACTAAAAAGAATTGCGCTCAAAAAGCCTAATATTTTGTTTGACTCGCTAATCGATTATTTTTGTTGGTCTATTGAGTGATTTTAGATTATCAAAAAATGATGCTGTATTGAACACTACCATTTACATTAAAAAATAATTAATGATTAAGATCTACATCTAGAGTAATAGACTTATCACTAACACCATATGTGTGGTATAACTAAAAAGCACTATTGACTTTGCTTAAAGAAAGTAGTACATTAATACCCACAAAAAACATCGTTTTTTTAGTCTAATCTATGCAACAAGTTTTACTGACTCAAACCGCTATCAATAGCAGCAGAGTTGATTCAACATCTCGTACTACTTCTGGACAAAATACATCAGTAGAAAAGCCAATTCAAGTAGTACGGCGCGATGGATCATCGACGGTTTTGGATATCAGTAAAATTAGAGCAGTTGTAGACTGGGCTTGTTGTAACCTAGATGTCAATTCAATTGCTTTAGAAGCGGGTTTGACGACTCGTCTACGGCATGGCATCACGACAAGAGAAATACAAGATAATTTAATTAACTGCGCGTTAGAAATGTGTAGTCCCGAAGAACCAGACTGGCGTTATGTAGCTGGAAGACTTCACATTTGGAGTTTATGGAAAGATACACTCGTATCTCGCGGATATCAGTACGGAAATTATGAAAAAACGGTTCGGACTAAAGTAAATGCAGGGCATTATGATGATAGGATCTTAGCCTATTCAGAAGAAGAACTCAAAGAAGCGAGTTCTTGGATTAATCCAGACTGGGATATAGATTATGATTACGCAGGAGCAGTATTATTAACCAGTCGCTATCTACTAAGTGATGAATTGCCTCAAGAAGCGATCTTAACTTGTTCCTTACTCCTAGCCAGTCCAGAAAAAAGCGAAAATCGTTTAATGTGGGCAAAACAATTTTATCAAGCGATCGCATCTCGTAAAGTTTCTCTCGCTACGCCAATCTTAGCAAACTTAAGAGTTCCGAACGGTTCTTTGACTAGCTGTTTTATTGTGTCAATGGACGACAATTTAGAAAGTATTTTCGCGGAAATTACTAACACAGCAAGAATATCTAAAAATGGTGGTGGTGTTGGAGTCAATGTTAGTCGTATTCGCGCTACAGGAAGTCATGTCATGGGCAAACCTAACGCATCTGGTGGGGTTGTGCCTTGGATCAAGTTACTCAATGATACCGCGATCGCAGTTAATCAGGGTGGAAGACGCGCAGGTGCAGTTACTATTAGTTTAGACATCTGGCATTTAGATGTACCCGATTTCTTAGAAATGCAAACCGAAAACGGAGATCAACGCCGTAAAGCCTATGACATTTTCCCACAATTGGTAATCTGTGACGAATTTATGCGTCGTGTGATTAATAAAGAGGAATGGACATTAGTTGATCCCTATGAAATCAAAACTAAATTAGGAATAGAACTAGCCGAACTTTGGGGCGAACAGTTTGAGACGGTTTATCAACAAATTGAAGCGAAAATCGGTACAGAAATTACGCTTTATAAAAAAATTAATGCTAGAGAACTGTTTAAAACGATCATGCGAAGTCAGATCGAAACGGGAATGCCCTATCTAGCGTTTAAAGATACTATTAACCGAGCTAATCCGAATAAGCATGAAGGGTACATTCCTGGAGTTAATTTATGTGTCGAATCGTTTTCTAATGTTACGCCAGGACAATTGGCTCACTGTTGTAATTTAGTCAGTTTAAATTTAGCAAATCTAGAATCCTCCTCAGAATTAGAGCAAGCTTGTCGAATTTCAGTGCGAATTTTAGATAATACAATTGATATTACCCAACCTCCCTTAATTGAAGCCAAAAATCATAACGATCGCTATCGAACCATTGGCGTAGGTTGTATGGGGTTAGCAGACTGGTTAGCAAAACGAAAATTAAATTATGAGCATTTAACTAATATTAATTATCTCTTTGAAGAAATTGGCTATTGGTGTACTCAAAGCTCAATGGAACTCAGTAAAGAAAGGGGTGCATATCAAGCATTTCCTGAAAGTGAGTGGGCAAAAGGTAAATTAATTGGCTCAAAAAATGTAGAGTGGTTTACCCTGAATGCTTCTCAACCCGAAAGATGGGTGAAACTTTCCGAAGATATTCAAACATACGGCATCCGTAACTCTCATATTACTGCGATCGCACCGAATACCTCATCCTCTTTAGTCCAAGGATGTACCGCTAGTATTCTTCCCGTGTATAGCCGTTTCTTCTATGATAAATGGGCTAAAGGGACAGTCCCGATCGCTCCCCCATTTATTAAAGATTATTTTTGGTTCTATCCTGAAAATAAATCCTTAGATCAAAAGAAAGTGATTAAAGCAGTTTCAATCATGCAGCAATGGATTGATACTGGGATTTCAATGGAATTACTATTTAATTTAAACCAAGGGATTTATTTTCCCAATGAACCCGATAGAGAAATAACAGCCAAAGATATCTTTGAATTATTAATTATGGCATGGCAAGAAGGATGTAAAGCGATTTATTACATCAGAACCGTACAAAAAGATAACTTTAAAGAATCTGATAATACTTGCTCCTCTTGTGCAAATTGAAAGTGTAATGTAAGTATAATCTCGCATTGAACTTTTATTATTTTTTTTGCTGGCGTTGATAGAATGTCACTATACAGTGTCTGGTGGTGAAATATGAATCTTAATTCTAGTTTATATGAACAAGATTACTACCTATGGATGGAAAAGACAATTTAACTTTTACAAAACCATCAATTTTCTGAATTAGATCTCGAAAATTTAATTGATGAAATCACAGACATTGCAAATAGCAAGAAAAAATTACTTAAAAGTAACTTAACAATTGTTCTTTGGCATTTGCTAAAATATAAATATCAATCAGAAAGACGCTCTAATACTTGGCGATTAACTTTAGACGAACATAGAGACAGAATAGAAGAAGATTTGAAAGAAAGTCCAAGTTTAAAGCCTTTTATTAGAGAAGTTTTTTTAGAATGTTACCAAAAAGCTAGACGAAAAGCATCAATTGAAACTGATTTACCGATTAATACATTTCCAATTGAATTACCTTTTACTTTAGAAGAAGTCTTAAATTTGGAGTATTTGCCAGAATAAAAAGATTGATTTCTTGAATAAAAATTGTTAGTATAATCAAACTAATAATGATTATACAGTCAAAAAAAATGGTATTTATTAACACTAAATTGTCGGATACAATGCCGATTAATCCTATCTTTAATCCAAGTGGTGACGATCGCACCGAAAATCGTTCAATTTGGTTTGGTAATACAACAAACCTCATGCAGCTTAATGATGTGCGCTACTCTTGGGCTGTTGGTTTATATCAACAAATGAGAGAGAACTTTTGGATTCCGCACCGCTTAGATGTTACCCAAGATGTTACAGATTATTGGAATTTAACCGATGATGAAAGATATGCTTATGATGGTATTCTTTCGTATTTAACATTCTTAGATTCTGTTCAGACTTGTAACATACCACACATTAAAAGTAGTGTGACTGCACCCGAAGTTAGTCTATGTATGGCAGAACAAGTATCACAAGAAGGAATGCACAATCAAAGTTATCAATATCTGATTGAAACAATTATTCCAGCCGAAAGAAGAAATGATGTTTATGACTTTTGGCGAACTGATCAAATATTAAGAGAACGCTGTGAATTTATCGCAAAACTCTATCAAAAATATATCGATCATCCGACAGCAGAAAATTATTTTGTTTCACTTTTGGCTGATTATTTACTAGAGGGATTATATTTTTACAATGGCTTTATTTATTATTATAATCTAGCTTCACGTATGTTGATGCCTGGAAGTGCCGACATTTTTAAAATGATTAATCGAGATGAACTTAGTCATGTGAGACTCTATCAAAAATTGCTTCCTGAAGCGATGCAGATATTTCCGCATTCATCAGATATGATTTACGAAATGTTTGATACTGCGGTAAAGTATGAATGTCATTGGACAAATCATATTGTTGGTAATAATATTTTAGGAATTACAGAAACCAGTACAGAACAGTATACGAAGTATTTAGCTAATATCCGACTTAAAGCGATCGGACTTAAACCTATTTACCAAGACGACAAATATAATAAGAGTCCTTATAGTCATTTAGAGCGTTTTTCTGATACTAAAAAAGAAGCGCATACCAAAGCGAATTTCTTTGAAGCAACTGTCACGAGTTATGTGATGTCTTCTGGTGTATCGGGATGGGATGATATTTAGATATTTATTTTTAAAGCTTTAATATGGAGGTTAAAGATAGTTTATTAAAAGCCATGAGTGAATCAGGATTATCCATCAATTTGTGAGCAAAAAACAGCTTGGTTATTGATGGATAACCAAACTGTTAAGATTAATACAAATTTACTTTTATTGTTTAACACAAAGCTTCAAAATAGTCTCTCACCAAATTTCTGCGGCGAGGTTGACGTAGTTTTTGTAAGGCTTTGGTTTCAATTTGACGAACTCGTTCGCGTGATAATTCTAAAACACGACCGATATCGGCTAAAGAATAAGATTTACCATCTTTAAAGCCATAACGCAATTGAATTACTTCTTGTTCGCGTGTGGTCAAATCAGATAATAAATTCTTTAAATCTTTTTGTAGGGCTTCTTGAACTAATGTTTCTTCTGGTGAAATCTCTTCAGTTTCCAAAAGCTCAACTAATTCTGTATCTTTTTCTTTTCCTACTTTAACTTCTAAAGAGACAGAACGAGGAACCCTCATCAAAATTTCTCTAACTTGAGGGGGGGTCATCTCCAATTCTTTAGCTACTTCTTCCATTGTTGCGGTACGTCCCTTTGCTTGAGAGATTTTGCGCTGTGCCTTTTTGATTTTGTTGAGTTTTTCGGTAATATGAACGGGGATACGAATAATACGGCTTTGGGTAGCGATCGCCCTGGTAATGCCTTGACGAATCCACCAATAAGCATATGTACTAAAACGGTAACCTTTTGTCGGATCAAATTTCTCAACTGCTCGCTCTAAACCTAACGTTCCTTCTTGTATCAGATCAAGTAGTTCTAAACCGCGATTTTGATATTTTTTAGCTACCGACACCACTAAGCGTAAATTCGCTTTGATCATCTGTTCCTTTGCCCGTATACCCAAAGCAATGATCTCATCTAACTCGGAAATCTCAAGTTCTGCGAGTTGCGCCCAACATTTTTTACCCTCACTAACAGCCGTCTTTAATTCAAAGCTAGTTAAACCGACTGTACTCGCCCAACGTTCCCAAGAAGGACGATGACCTAATTGAGAGGATAATTGATCATGAACTTCGACCAGATGATTATATTTGTGTAAAACAGGATTAGTTGCATTAGATACAGAGGAGCGTAGTTCGACTAGATCAAGATGACGCTGTACCTGTTGCGCTTTTTGAACTTCTTCGTCTTTTTTGAGGAGAGGAACACGCCCAATATCTTGTAGATACAATCTAACGAGATCAGTCGTCATACTACGACGCGGTTGTGTTTCTCCAACCATTGCTATATGCTCAGTTTCTAAATTGATCGATGTTTCAGAAAAAGAATCATCGATTTCAGTTTCATTAGGGAAAGGAGCAAATGAATTTTGATCATACAGGTAGGATTTTAGTGACATAGCACACTCTCTATGGCGACTGCGGGGACAAATAGGCTTTTAAGCGACGCTTAATATTAGCTTTCCCAAGATGTTCACTAAATACTACAGGTCGAAAAAGTTTTTTTATGAAAAAAAATTTTTGATGGCTGTAATTAGCGTCACTGATTTATTGGGAAGACCAGCAATCGTCTTAATGAGCTTCGTTCACAGTGAGTGACTACAATTTTTAGGTAAAAATTCCGTAAAGATGGGTTGTTTGTTACAAAAATTAATCAACTCTTAAACGTGGATAACGTTTCATCAATTCTTGAACTTGTTCAGCATGATAGGAACTACGAGTCAGAGGAGACGAAACCACCTGCAAAAAGCCGATTTCTTCTCCGTATGCTTGCCAAGAGGCGAATTGTTCGGGCGTAATAAAGTCTTGTACCCCTAAATGCTTTTGTGACGGTTGTAAGTATTGTCCAATGGTGAGAATATCACAATCAACTGCTCGTAAATCATCCATCACTTGACGGACTTCTTCGTCGGTTTCGCCTAAACCCACCATAATACCCGACTTTGTATAAACCCAAGGCGCAATTGTACGAGTACGGTGTAATAATTCTAGCGATCGCTGATAATCACCTTGAGGACGGACACGGCGGTATAATCTAGGGATGGTTTCTGTATTATGGTTCAAAACTTCGGGCTTTGCTTCTAAAATGATTGCTAAAGCGTCCCAGTTGCTTTCTAAATCAGGAATTAGAACCTCTATAGTTGTTTTAGGAGAAATTTGACGAACTTCAGTGATACATTGCACAAATTGATTAGCCCCACCATCAGGTAAATCATCTCGGTTGACTGAAGTAATGACTACATGGTTTAAATTAAGACGTTTTACCGCTTCAGCAAGACGTAAAGGTTCAGTTGGATCTAAAGCCTTTGGTTTTTTTTCAAAATCAATATCACAATAAGGACAAGCACGAGTACAAGCAGGCCCCATAATTAAAAACGTTGCTGTAAGAGCAGAGAAACATTCCCCAATATTTGGACAAGAAGCCTCTTCGCAAACCGTATTTAAGCCAAGATCTCGTAAAATCTCTTTAACACTTCCCACTCTTTCCCATTGGGGGGCTTTAACTCTGAGCCAACTCGGTTTAACGGTCATACTTTCTAAATTTACTATTGATATGTCTTTACTTCCAAACCTATCCTACTGCACTAATGTCTATTCAGGGGATCAAGATTAACATATTACAAAGCATTACCAAGGGCTTGAATCAGCGTCCTCATTTGGGTGATAACTAATAAAGTCTGTGGGTTTAAGTCTTGTTGTCTGCCTCAAGATTCGTAGGATAATTAGATAAGTACAGATCAAATCCATCTTAAGAAGCGCAAACTCACACACTCAATTTAAAAGGAGATTCTATTGGTTAGTACAACATCGTTTAATACCGCCAAATCAAAAGAAGTTTTTGCAGCCGCACAACAATTAATGCCAGGGGGCGTTAGTTCTCCTGTTCGTGCTTTTAAATCAGTTGGGGGAGAACCGATCGTTTTTGATCGCGTTAAAGGGGCTTATATTTGGGATGTAGATGGAAATCAGTATATTGATTATGTTGGCACTTGGGGGCCTGCTATTTGTGGTCATGCCCATCCTGATGTAATTTCCGCCCTGCATGAAGCTTTAGATAAGGGTACCAGTTTCGGCGCACCCTGTGTTCAAGAAAATATCTTAGCAGAAATGGTGATTGATGCGGTTCCAAGTATCGAGATGGTGCGTTTTGTCAACTCTGGAACCGAAGCTTGTATGTCTGTTTTACGTCTAATGCGGGCGTTTACAGGTCGAGACAAAATCATCAAGTTTGAAGGCTGCTATCATGGTCATGCTGATATGTTCTTGGTTAAAGCAGGATCTGGAGTCGCTACCCTCGGCTTACCCGACTCCCCTGGGGTGCCGAAATCTACCACCAATAACACTTTAACTGCACCCTACAATGATTTAGAAGCCGTTAAAGCCCTTTTTGCTGAAAATCCAGACGCGATCGCTGGTGTCATTCTTGAGCCTGTTGTTGGAAATGCGGGTTTTATTCCTCCTGAAGCTGGATTTTTGGAAGGATTACGCGAAATAACTCAAGAAAACGGCGCATTACTGGTATTTGATGAAGTAATGACGGGATTTCGTATTGCCTATGGTGGCGCACAAGAAAAATTCGGCATTACTCCAGATTTAACCACTCTCGGTAAAGTCATTGGTGGTGGTTTACCTGTTGGGGCCTATGGTGGACGTAAAGATATTATGTCACTCGTCGCACCTGCGGGGCCAATGTATCAAGCAGGTACTTTATCGGGAAATCCTTTAGCGATGACAGCAGGAATTAAAACGCTGGAGTTATTACAACGTCCTGGAACCTACGAACAATTAGACCGTATTACTAAGCGTCTCACGAATGGTTTATTACAAGTTGCTAAAGATTTAGGTCACGAGGTTTACGGTGGACAAATTAGCGGAATGTTTGGGATGTTCTTTACTGGAAAATCTGTACATAGCTATGAAGATGCTAAAACATCTGATACCGCTAAATTTGGACGTTTCCATCGTGGAATGCTCGAACACGGCGTTTATCTGGCTCCCTCTCAGTATGAAGCGGGATTTACTTCACTAGCCCATACAGATGAGGATGTTGATCGGACGATCGCCGCCGCGAAAGCCGTTCTTTCTAGTTTGTAAATTTATCTAAATAAAACTTGACAAGTCAGCTATTTTCTTATGTGAATAGCTGATTTTATTTTTGTGATCATCTAAAAAATTGGATATTCAAATATAAAAATCAATCAGGTTTGGCTACTAATCCTTAACTGCTCATCTCCCTTAAGGCTGAGGAAGTACATCCTGACATTTAGTATAGTGAGGGACAAAATGCAATAGATATATCGCACAGGAAATAATTAACTTTTTCACTCTAGACATTAACGAGTGCAATTACTCTTAGCGAGATAGATTTTTATGACAATAGCCACTTCAACGCAACAGTCAACTCTTAACGCAGATGAACTTTGGAAAATTGACGCTTATTGGCGTGCTGCCAATTATCTATCGGTTGGACAAATTTATCTACTTGATAATCCCCTATTGCGGGAACCTCTAACACTCGAACACATCAAACCGAGGTTACTCGGACATTGGGGGACAACGCCTGGTTTAAATTTTATCTACGCGCATCTTAATCGAGTCATTCGGTCTCAAGACTTAAACATGATCTACATTGCGGGGCCAGGACATGGAGGCCCTGGAATGGTGGCTAACACTTATTTAGAAGGAACTTATAGTCAATTCTACTCAGATATTTCTCAAGACTTAGAAGGGATGAAAAATCTGTTTAGACAATTTTCCTTTCCAGGTGGCATTCCCAGTCATGCGGCTCCTGAAACGCCAGGCTCGATCCATGAAGGGGGTGAATTAGGATATGCCCTCGTCCATGCCTATGGAGCAGTATTTGACAACCCCGATTTAATAGCTGCTTGTGTAGTGGGTGATGGAGAAGCTGAAACAGGGCCATTAGCGACCAGTTGGCATTCTAATAAATTTCTCAATCCAGTTCATGATGGGGCTGTCTTACCCATTCTGCATCTAAACGGCTATAAGATTGCTAACCCTACAGTACTAGCTCGTTTATCTCAAAAGGAATTAGAAAGCTTGTTTGTCGGGTATGGCTACAAACCCTACTTTGTTGAAGGTTCCGAACCAGAAGCGATGCACCAATTGATGGCTGCTACTCTCGATACCGTCATCGCAGAAATTAAAAGTATTCAAAGGGAAGCACGAGTTCATGGTTATCAGAAGCGTCCGCAGATGCCAATGATTATCTTACGCTCGCCCAAAGGGTGGACAGGGCCAAAAGAGGTAGACGGCAAAAAGACAGAGGACTATTGGCGATCGCATCAAGTCCCCCTAGCAGAAATGGCGAGTAATCCAGATCATGTCAAGTTACTCGAAATCTGGATGAAAAGCTATAAACCCGAAGAATTATTTGATGAATCGGGGCGACTCGTCTCCGAATTAGCGGCACTAGCACCCAAAGGCGAACGACGGATGGGGGCAAACCCACACGCTAATGGTGGTTTGTTGCTAAAAGCTTTGAAAATGCCTTCTTTCCGAGACTATGCCGTTACCGTGACCGATCCAGGTATCGAAATGGCCGAATCAACCCGAATTCTAGGTCAATTTCTTCGAGATGTGATGAAGCTGAACTTGGAGAGCCGTAACTTTCGGGTAATGAGTCCAGATGAAAATAATTCCAATCGTCTCGGTGCAGTTTTAGAAGTGACTAATCGAGTATCTACGGCAGAAATTCTAGAGACAGATGACCATATTGCGCCCGATGGTCGAGTGATGGAAGTCCTTAGTGAGCATATGTGTCAAGGCTGGCTAGAGGGTTATTTGCTCACAGGTCGTCATGGCTTTTTCTCCTGCTATGAGGCATTTATTCATATTGTAGATTCGATGTTCAATCAACACGCGAAGTGGTTAGAAAGCTGTCTTGATATTCCTTGGCGTAGAGAAATCGCCTCACTTAATTACTTATTGACATCCCATGTTTGGCGACAGGATCACAATGGGTTTAGTCATCAAGATCCAGGCTTTTTGGATGTCGTGACCAATAAAAAAGCCAAAGTAGTACGGGTTTATCTGCCACCTGATGCAAACACACTGCTTTCAGTTGCTGATCATTGCCTCCGCAGTCGTCAGTACATTAATGTGATAGTAGCGGGCAAACAACCCGAATTACAGTGGCTTGGCATGGATGAAGCAATCAAACACTGTACAACTGGTTTGGGGATTTGGGAGTGGGCTAGTAATGATCAAGGTGGAGAACCTGATGTAGTCATGGCTTGTGCGGGTGATGTTCCAACTTTAGAAACTCTAGCGGCGGTTGATTTCTTACGACATCATTTTCCACAACTCAAAATCCGTGTCGTCAATGTCGTCGATTTGATGACACTTCAGCCGCAAACCGAGCATCCGCACGGCTTATCAGACAAAGACTTTGACTCAATTTTTACTCAAGACAAACCGATCGTCTTTGCGTTTCACGGCTACCCCTGGCTGATCCATCGGCTCACCTATCGCCGCACTAATCACGCTAATATTCACGTTCGAGGTTACAAGGAAGAGGGAACAACCACTACGCCATTTGATATGGTTGTTGTAAATGATTTAGATCGTTTCCATCTAGCACAGGATGTCATTGATCGCGTACCTCAACTTAAAAAGATCGGTGCATATGTTAAGCAGATTATTCGTAATAAGCTAACCGAGCATAAGCAGTACATCATTGCACACGGCGAAGATCTGCCCGAAATTAATGACTGGAAATGGGGCTATTATCATCTTTCGTCTGCTAATCAAACACCTCCTGAAAATGCCACTCAGTCGAATCAGTCTAGCACTCCCGCTTCTGAGGGGGCAGAAGGTGCAGCACATTCGCGCTCATAAGCTATGATCTTGAGTAGAAATTTAGAGAATTGAGCTTAATCTAACAGTATCGGCAGGAGAACTGATCCTAACTCCTGCACAGTATTTCTATAAAAGAGACAGAAATGAAAAAACTCTGTAATAATCGTTCCTCGTTTACAGAAATGGGCTAGATTGATGGCATACGAGAGGAGAAGATTGCATGAAATTTTTAGCTGTTCATCCTGGCCCTTTGATGTATACTAAGGTTTTCCTACGCTTGGAACCACTAGGATTAGAGTTAGTGGCTACCGCAGCAGAACAAGCAGGACATGAGGTTAAAATGATTGACCTGCAAGCGGAAACCCATCAAGATTACTTCCGCATGATCAATCGATGGAAACCTGATGTAATTGGCTTTTCCTGTAATTATTTGGCGAATGTTCCTGAAATTATTGATTTAGCCAAAGCAACCAAGGAAAAATTACCCAATAGCTTTATCTTTGTCGGGGGTCATAGTGCATCTTTTATCGCTCACGAATTCCTAGAACAAGCAGGAGGCGCGATCGCTTGTGTCCTAAAGGGGGAGGGTGAGGCAATGATCGCCCCGCTTCTAAACGCCATTAAACAAGGACACAGAGCGATTTTACAAGTCCCTGGGGTGGTCACTCTAGACGGACAAGGCCCACCACCGATTTTTGTCGAAAATCTTGATGACATTACAGCAAATCGTAATTTATTGCGTCATCGTCGTAGATATTTCATCGGGGTTTTAGATCCTTGTGCATCTATCGAGTTTAGTCGAGGTTGTCCTTGGGATTGTGTTTTCTGTAGTGCTTGGACATTCTACGGACGTAGTTACCGAGTAAAATCAACTGAATCGATCGTTGCAGAACTCGAACAGATCAAAGAACCAGGTATCTTTATTGTCGATGATGTCGCCTTTGTGCAAGCTAAACACGGTTTTGAAATTGGCGAAGCGATCGCGCGTAAAGGCATCAAAAAGAATTATTATTTAGAAACACGGGGCGATGTCTTACTCAGAAATACCGATGTTTTTCGTTTCTGGAAAACCCTTGGACTTAAATATATGTTCCTTGGTGTGGAAGCAATTGACGAAGAAGGATTAAAAAAATTCCGTAAACGAGTCACCCTATCTAAAAATTTTGAAGCCCTTGAATGTGCTAGATCGCTTGGCATTACAGTCGCCATTAATATTATTGCCGATCCAGATTGGGATAAAGAACGTTTTGAAACCATTCGCCAATGGTGTTTAGAAATTCCTGAAATTGTCAATATCAGCGTCAATACTCCCTATCCTGGTACGGAAATTTGGCGTACCGAATCTCGTCAACTGACAACCCGTGATTATCGTCTATTTGATATCCAGCACGCAGTTTTACCGACTAAATTACCACTCAATGAATTTTATGAAGAACTGGTTAAAACGCAACAGGTTTTAAACAAAAAACATTTAGGGATGAAAGCACTCAAAGCAACGGCTAAAATTGCAGCACGTCATTTACTAAAAGGTCAAACTAACTTTGTCAAAATGCTGTGGAAGTTTAACAGTGTGTATGATCCTAAATTACTGTTAGCTGATCACGAAAAACCCGTAACATACGAGATCTATCTACCTCCTAAACCCGAAGAAAAAGTGGATCGAAATACTCTGTTTATCCATACACCAGCAGGAAGACAAGGACGTGCGATCGATAATTCGACTGAAGCATTCGTCGATGAAACTCGTATGGGAAGTAATGTTTAAAGATTATTCTTCACTAACGAAAAAGGTGGGTTATTCCCACCTCTTTCAAGTTAACTAACAGTTGTAGCAGTCTTATCCAAAGACAATCGAGAAATTGCCTGTTGAACAAAACCTTGTAAAAATGCCATTCTCTGATTATCATCAAAAACTTGTTTGAGTTTTTGTTCTAGATTTTTCACATTTAGATTAGCTTCGGGATCTAATACAACTTCTTGTTCAGAGAAATATTCAATTAAACTTAAACCCGCTAACCGAGTCAGATAAGCTGCGCTAATTCCTTGAACCGTACCACCAGCAACATAAGTTAACGCATGACTTTTCAGGAAACCTCCTACCGCGTGACTCGTTAATTCAACAATTCCTAATTGCACCATCAGTTTACCAATAGTAGTGGCGGCGGTTTGTGCTTGGGAAAGGGAAAATTTTTGTTGATAGACTGATCCTAAATCGACTAACATTTGAGCATTAATCGCGGCAGTTGCTAATAAATCTAAACTAGCGACTGGGTTAGCAAAAGCAGCAGCAGCAGCAATCCATTGATATTGCTCGACAACAGGTAATGCTTTTTCTTTGCGAACTTGATTATAGATCGCTTTTCCTTGTTGTTTAACATTCATGGTTTTACGCCATGCTGAACCCCACAGAAGTTGATCTTGTTCTTTTTGGCAGATATATTGAATACGTTCAATTAGATCTTTAATTTCTGGATTTGGTTTTTCTGTCCATTCTTTGAGAGTTCCATCCGTTTGATGTTGACGGACGATGATTTCTTTGGGTGCTGCCGCTACTGGAATAATTTCATAAGATGGAATATAGGATTTAACCCGTTGTTGTAGCTGTTGCATAACAATAGCACGTTCTTCGGGTTGATATTGATCTTGTTTATTAAGCAAAAGCAGCATTCTTTGATGGGCTGCGGTTAATTCTTTAATAATTTGCCATTCTGAGTCCATTAAGTCACCATTAATCAAAAAGATGACTAAATCTGAGGCTAATGCTAGATTTTTGGCTTTTTGTTCTTCTGTTTCGATTTCAGTCAATAATGGAGGCGTTTCGACAAATGTTAGATTATCACCGAGTTTTTGAGCTTCTAGTTGTTGTTTAAGGCTTGTTTTACCGACTTTTCTCGCGCCAGTAATCGCAATTTGTAAGTTTTGTCTTTTAAATTCTGCGGGTAACTGATTGATTTTTTCACGCAATGGAATAATTTCTGTTTCAGGCACTTCAGACGTTAAAGAATTAATCAGCGTTTCGGTTTTTGCAATCGCTTGATCAACTGTTTCTTTTGTTAAAGAAGGAGGTAACACTAGAGAATCGATTGAACTTTGAGGACGCATTAACCAAGCACCTGCTCCTACTGCGATCGCTCCAAGTAAACCCCATTCACCTAGATGGAAGAATCGGCTATGAACGGTTTCTCCAAGTCCCATGAGGGCAGTCACTCCGATTCCTGCTACCAAAATCGGTTTTTGCAACTTAACGGCCATTTATTTACGTTATCCTCTGCCTAGCAATCTGCATCAATTCTAACGTTTTTGAGTTAATATTTTTGCGGGTTATTGATCGGTCTTTCCCACTGCATAAATTCTTAAATCAGTAAACTTTTGCAACATTTTTTTGACAAATTACGTCTCTAAGGATTCTTTGTAATCAAGCCTAGACCTAAAAAACTGTTTATTTTTAATTCTGTTTTTAACACTCTATTTGTAAGAGCAGTAATGAGAGGGAAAATACGGCTCATCAGATATTGTCGAGTTTGACTAACCCAAATCTTATCTATATATAAATAGAAAGACGCTCTTTAAAAGAACGTCTCTACTAATTTTTTGATGATAATGGCGGGAGGCGGATTTGAACCACCGACCTTCGGGTTATGAGCCCGACGAGCTACCAGACTGCTCTATCCCGCGTCGCTTTATCTAGTATAGCGATAAAATAATCTTTTTTACAAGTTTTTGAAAAACTTTTTCTAGACGAGCTTTTTTAAACATGAGCGAGTTATGCGATCGCTTACTGAGCAACTTCTATCGACTATTTAACAATCCTTAACATTCCGTAACAGAATTTATTCTTCGTCATCGGTAGAAGGATTATTAAGTTCTTCCTTGAAACCGCGTAACGTTTTTCCTAGTGATTTGCCGATTTCGGGGATTTTTTTCGGGCCAAAGATCAAGACTCCAACCAGTCCAATAATAGCGACTTCGGGCCAACCTAAACCAAACATCCTTTTACTCCTTCAATTAGCATCCCTTTCTCTTCTATAGTAGAGGATGAAGCGTAGCAAACTTGTAAGATAAATTTGATATGTTAGAGCTTTCCCAGTCTGCTATCTATGAAAAACTCAATCCCTTAATTGCAAAGCTAGCAGAGATTATTCTTAGGCATTGGCAGCAGTCTTTAAGCTTGTCCTTGTATGAGTTGCCAGAAGGATTAGGCTATGTAGAAGGACGACTGGAAGAAGAAAAGCTAGTGATCGAAAATCGTTGCTATCAAACGCCCCAATTTCGCAAGCTTCATTTAGAGTTAGCTAAGGTGGGAACTCACTTAGATATCCTTCATTGTGTGATGTTTCCTCGCCCTGAATATGGCTTACCGATGTTTGGTTGTGATATTGTAGCAGGACGTGGGGGAATTAGTGCTGCGATCGTTGATTTATCACCCACCAGTCCAGAAAAAAATCTTCCAGAGTCATATCAAAAGTCTCTTTCTGCTTTATCACCTCTACAGTTCTCACAGCCTCGATCTTTACCGACTTGGGGTGATATTTTCTCTGAGTTTTGTTTATTTATTCGTCCCGAAACCTCAGAAGAAGAAGATCTGTTTCTCAGTAGAGTTGATGATTTCTTAGCCATTCACTGTAAGAACGCTTTAGCCGCGAAACCTTTACCCCCAGTCGAACAAACTTTACATCTAGAAGGACAATATCATTACTGTAGTATGCAGCAGCAAAATGATAAAACTCGTCGGGTGCTAGAAAAAGCCTTCGGTAGTGAGTGGGCTGATCGATATATGACGATGGTTTTATTTGATTTACCCAAAACAGCAGTTAATGTTTGACAATACATACGCGTAGAGACGCGATATATCACGTCTCTACAAAACAAGGGTATAGGGTTAACAAACAAGGGTTTATTTTTTAAGGATCAATTTAATCGCTCTGAGCGCGTGTAGTTCTATATGTTGTGACTTTCTTTTTTTAGTCGTTATCCCAATTTTCACCAGCAATTAAATCGCCAATTTGATCCCGTAATAAATATTCACATCTTTCGAGTTCGCATTCAACACAAACCCACTCTCTAGGGGGAATGTACTGGCATAGGGTGTAGATGGGTTGATTGCGATTAATCGTGCCTTGCTCCACCATTTGACGGACTTCATCTTTGATCATTGTGATGGAGTAATTCAAGGTGGGAGCAGTTGACAATGTACTTAGACTCATCGGAGTTATCCTAGATCAATTAACGAAGCTTACATTTACTATAGTCTAAGTGGAGAAAATAATAAAGAGATTTCGTGCTGTATACGAGATTACATTTTTTTATCAATTTGAAATACTTTCTCCTACCTACTTTCAAGCGAAGTAGGTACACGTTAAGAAATCTAAAGACATAGACCGAGAGTCGTTTGTCTTTTGTGGCGTAAGGTTGTATGAAGCATTTTAAAGAAAAACCGTTTGCCCTGTGAGGGAAGATTGTTCGGCAGCTTGAGCGACTTTGAGGGCGTAAAGACTTTCTTCTACTTTGACATACAAAGGCTGTTGATCAAATAAATAATCTAAAACAAGTTGTGTGTCTTTTTTGAAGAGTCCGCTACGCGGGCCACTTTCGAGAGGGGTTTCTTCTTTACCTCTGATCAATTTTCCCACTTCTCCAACAAAAATTAAACTGCCTTGATCGCCATGCAGTTCAAAAGTACGATCGCTATACCAAAAAGCCTCACCTTTGCCGTAGGTTGCTTGAGCCATTAGTCCACTCGTAAACCGAATTTGAGCATCACACAAACAAGAGGTAAAATAACCTGTTTCTGGAGCATCCCAATAACGAGATTGACAGGAAACCGACGCAACCGTCCCAAACAGATTCGTTAAACGATGAATACGAGAAAGTCCTGCAATAAAAGGAAAACCAAACAAATCTTTATGATATGTCCAACGACGCGGGGCAACCCGTTGGATGGCGGTTGTTGTATAGCGGGCAAAAAATACCTCTCCTATTTCTGGTAAATAATGGCGGATGGTGTTATGTAGTCCACCGAGTAATTCGATATGTTCAACGTGAAGTAGTTTATTTTGTTGTTGGGCTAACTGTATTAATTCTTGTCCTTCAGTGGTGGTAAAAGCGAGGGGATATTCGACAATAACGTGTTTCCCTGCTTCTAATGCGGTTTTAGCAATTTGGGCGTGATCTCGGTTGATATTGGCGATAATGATTAAATCTAATTCTGGGTGCGTGGCGAGTTGTTGCCAAGAGTCTAAAACAGGTATCGAGTAGGTTTGACTAAATGTTTCAATATTTTCGGGACGATTTCCGACAAAATAACGAAGCTGCGATCGCTGATCTTCTTGTACTGCTTCAGCGCGTTTTTGGGCTGCATATCCTGTTCCTACAATGCCAACTTTTAAAGGTGAATTCATCTAATTTTCTTAGCCATTTTATAAAAATCGATTTGCTTCATTCAATGTTTTTTGCATTAATATTGATTTATTTCAATCATTAAGTTTAATTATGACTTATTAGCCTAAAACGATTGATCATTTGCCTATATAACTATAACTAATACTTATTATTATTTTTGTCAACAAATCTGGTGATAATGAGTAAACTTAGTGCAACATTATTGTTTCAAGTTTATAAATAGTATATACTTTTGCAAATTTTTGATCGCTCTCACTACAATAATAATAAGAAAAACTTATTTTAAGTTTATTTAAGAATTTCATTACTAATGCGAGTCGAACTCTGGAGACTTTTCCCGTAGTATCAAAAATGAGGCTCACTGAAAAAGCTTTAAAAAACAGTCAAGCTTTAATAAGACTGCCGTTTTACCTTGGATACACTATAAGAGGAGTAACACATGGCCACTTACAAAGTAACTCTTAAAACTCCCGATGGAGATCATACAATTGATGTTCCTGATGATGAGTACATTCTAGACGTAGCTGAGGAACAAGGTTACGATTTACCCTACTCCTGTCGTGCGGGTGCTTGTTCGACCTGTGCTGGTAAAATCGAGTCTGGTAGCGTCGATCAATCTGATCAATCTTTTTTAGATGATGATCAAATTGAAGCAGGTTATGTTCTAACTTGTGTCGCTTATCCTACGTCGGATGTTACGATCACCACCCATCAAGAAGAAAATCTATACTAAAAACATTTGGAGTCTTGTTACTTCAAGTTTCATAAAAAAAAGCAGGGAAACCGTAGAATAGTCCCTGCTTTATTTTGCCAAATTTTTAAGCAACTTGAGCAATTATGGCACGATGACGCGGACTAATAATAGTAATTTGAGGAGATGTAAACCCTGCTTCTAACAATGCTGAGGTAATATCGAGTGTAAAATATTGATCAAGATAAGGTTCTGTACTTTTGAGTAAAGTAAAAATGTAGGGTGGCATTTTTTGATAAGCTTCTGAATTGGGATTCATATCCATCATGGCAAAGTATCCACCTCGACGCAGAATTCGCCGCGCTTCTTGTAAAATTTCTTTTGCTGTTATTTGAGGAATTTCGTGGAACATTAAAAAAGATGAGACTAAATCAAAAGATTGATCTCTTAAATGAGTCGATGTTGCGTTAGCATGAATCCAATTAATCTTGGTTTGTCGTTTTCTAGTTTGATATTGTGCTACTGATAAATGATAGGGTGATAAATCTAATCCTGTGACTTTTGCTTGAGGATAAATATTTTGTAGTGCAAAGGTACTCATTCCGACACTACAACCGAGATCAAGAATAGTTTGAGGATTAAGATCCGATTGGGTTTTTAAAACATTATGATAAGCTTGACGTAATTTGGGATCACCATTAACACTAATCCCGTCAGTATCCTTCCAGATCGTAGAATGCACTGTATAAGCAGCCGACTCCGCTTCTAATGCTGCCTTCCAGTCTAGATCACCGTTACAGTAAGCATGAATCGAACCAAGATAATAATTAGGATAAACCAGATCAGGGGATTCTATGGACGCTTTTTCGGTTTCCCAATCATGCGATCGTAACTGATTAACATTATCACGCCAAGGTACACCAATTTTTTCAGCGCGTGTGATCATCATCTGACGAGCTTGGTGTTTAGCCACATTATAAATCGGCTTAATGGCAAAAATCCCGTTAATCAGACGAGAAACTAAACTCGGTTGCGTTTGGTAGGTTTGTGTAACTGTCATGCTTTCTCACAGCTTGAGTTCTCCATTTTGAATCCTAAAACTTAAAGCAGACGCAAAGCAAGATTGATATGTTTTTGTAAAGTAAACGCAATAATAAAAAAAATAAATAGACTCTCCAGCAAAGGAAAGTCTATAAAAGAAGCTCACTATCTTGGTTCACTATAGGATTAATTAATTCACACGCATCAACAGTTGTATTTTTATGCTGCACTACGGCTAATTAGACTCCAGATGAAGATAGCAACTAAAGCACCTAAAACAGCTACAAATAATCCAGGGATACTTAAACTAGATGCCACTAGCTGTAAACTTCCAGTACTGAAGAAACTATATAATGAGCCGCCGACAAAAGCACCAATAATACCTAGAATAATTGTAGCGAGGATACCGCCGCCTTGATAACCAGGATAAATCGCTTTTGCAATTGCACCAGCAAGTAAACCTAAAACCACCCAAGCAATAATATTCATTTTATTAATCTCCTAATCTTGTCGTTTATTTATCACACTACAATCATCACTTAGGAGACAGTTTAATCGCGTCTATCGTCAGTTGTAATCATTGAGTATCTAAAGATAGATCGCAATTTCTTCGTTATGAAAAAAGCTTAAAACCCTTTTCCAGAAGCTTTTTTAGTCGCTTTATTTTTAGATTTATCTTTATTAACTTCTATAACGGCATCTTGGAATAGAGTATGTAAATGAAGTGGAACACTTGCACTTTCCGGTAAAATGGGTTCTGTTGGTTTTTTAAATTCTTTCATCAAAGACGATAAATCTTGTTTTAAAACAAATGTCGGACGATTTAAAACTTTTTGTAAAATCAATTCTAGTGATTTGGGATCTTGCTGAACTAATTTTTGCCATATTCCATAATTAACTTCGGGTGATTTTAAATATTGCATGACTAATGTTTCAGCATTTGATACATTTACTTCATCTTCTATTAGCAATTTTTTAAAATCAGAGTAGTTGGTTAAAAAACTTTGTCCCCAACGCGGATGACTAAACGCAGTGACTTGTTCTGCTTTTTTGAGATACGCTGGTAATTCCATTTTTGGCTGAACCATTTTAGTAATTTTTTGACTATTAAAGACTGTTGGATCAACACCCATTTCTGTTGCTACAGATTCAATTTCATCAGATGATATTCCTGCTTCTTGCGCTAGATCTTGTATGGTTTTAGTTCCATCTAGTCCAGTGGCTTCTAGTTTTTCTTGTAGATTAGTGTTTTGGAATTCAGTAAATTTTTGATTCAGTTGATATCCAGGTAAAGTAATCTCATCGTCACCAAAAAACTTAACAAAATCTTGATGAGACTTTTCGACCGATATCCAAGCTTCGGCTAATAAATCTGGTGCATCACTATATAAATGTAGCCCATAATTCTGTTTAAAATTACCAATAGCCACCGCTAATTTAGGTTTTCCTAATTTGCCAAAGGTTCGACAAGGACTAGAAAAAATCCAATAATCCTCTAGAGGAGCAATTTGAGTTAATAAAATTTCTCCGATTTTATATCGCTTCATACTTTCTTGCATTTTTTGGTCAGTCGGTTTGACGATGTAATGTTTAGCCGTTGTCCAATTCATCAACTCAAAACCATCATCCAAAATAGTAATAATTTCAAACAAACCTAAAAAACTATTTTCCCAACGTTGGAGCAATTGCCGATCGCTAGATGATAAATCAGTGTGAGCTTCTAGAAAGAGTTTGATCGGTGTTTTTTGCCCCACTTTTCCTTCAGCAATAAAACGATCTACTAATAAATTGCGTTGATTCATTTCTTGTTGAGTTGCTAACGCCATCTGTTCGGCACTAAAGGTTTCTAAAGCAACCGCTAAATCTCCTTCTGCATCAAAAACAAAATCGGTTAAAGCTTCTTTGAGTTTTCCTGCTTGTTCTAAAATTGCGTCCATTAAATCAATAATCCTTTTGTACCGTATCTTTCGGTAGTCTAGCCAATTTTCGCTTCGTCCATGTTCAGCCGCTAGACTAAAATGTCAAGATTTAGGAGTAAGAAAGAACTTCAGTTAGCAATCAGTGGCATGATGGAAAATATCGAGATCAGTGTTCATCTTTAAAAGTCCTATGCAAAGTATTTATCAACGAGGGTCATCGGAAAGCGGAGCAGAAGAAGCAACTCATAGCCGCATCCTTAACGCAGCCTTACGGTTATTTGCTTCACGGGGGTATGATGGCACAACCACCAAAGATTTAGCCGCCGCCGCTAATGTGGCTGAAGGGACACTGTTTCGTTATTTTCCTAATAAAAAAGCGATCCTCATTGAAGTTGCTACGGCTGGATGGATCGATATATTAACCGATTTACTGACAGAATTAAGCGAAATGGGCAGTTATAAGGCAGTCGCTCAAGTCATGCGCCGTCGAATGCTAAGGATGAGAGAAAATAAAGATTTATTACAAGTTTGTTTTGTTGAAGCCCAATATCACCCCGAATTACGAGAACGAATACAGCTAGAAGTCATTGCAAAAATGACCGATGTTGCTGAAGCATTTTTTCAAACGGCAATGGATAAAGGCATTTATCGTCGAACGAATCCCAAAATTGTCGCACAAGTCTTTTTAGGAATGTTTGCGATCGCAGGTTTTTCCGAGCAAACTATTCTCCCTGATGCTTCACCCGCATCTCTTCAAGAAATGGCCGAAGGTATTGCCGATATTTTTCTTAATGGAGTATTGGCTAAAGAATAAAGAAAAAGTTGGCAAAACGAACCAGATAAGGATAAGATAAAACCCAAAATCTGTTATATGATCTGCTCTTTGCCTATGAGGTTCGTTCACTCGATACATAAAAATACGGTGGTTTTAGTGGGAATAGCTTCACTATTACTGAGCTTTGGTAATCATCAAACCTTAGCCCAACTTCCCCCTAGTCCCCCAAAAACCGAACCTGAACGCATCCCACCAGAACTTCTAGCACCAGAACTTCCCTCATCCCCTACAAATAATCAACAGTCCCCGACAGAAGTCCAACCCCAAGAAATTATTGATAGTGATCCAGAGCAATGGAGATCCGTTGCTTTTGTGAAAATTGTTGGCGATCAAGAAGGTACCGTAGATACACTTCTCTTTAGTCCCGATAATAAATATATTTTGGCTGGTGGGTATCGTAACCAACCTAATTTAAAAATCTGGGATCTCAGTAACGGAAAAAGAAAATCTAATATTAGAGCGCAACGTCGAGGGGTTCAAGCCCTAGCAATTGATCCCGTTGGACAAACGTTAGTCAGTGCGGGAGAAGATGGCGGTATTAACTTCTGGAACTGGCCAAACGGTAAATATATCGGTATTTCGGTCGAACATCGCACCCTTGTTATGGATCTAGCAATCTCTCCAGATGGTCAAATTCTAGTCAGTGCAGGGTTAGATGGGATTCGAGTTTGGAGTTTATGCGATCGTCGTCCTCTTTACACTTTAACTCGAATTGGTGAACCTGCCTATGCTGTTGGTGTAAATCCCAATGGAACTACGGTAGCCAGTGGGGATGACCAAGGTAAAATTAAATTTTGGGATATCAGACGAGGGGTTTTTCTTTCAGAGTTTGCGGCACATTCTGAAGCCATTACAGGGGCTATTTATACTCCAGATGGCAGTAAATTAATTACCAGTAGTGAAGATCGCACCGTTAAAGTGTGGGATGTTCAAAGTAAAAAATTGTTATATACTTTCATCGGTCATCATAATCGAATTCGCTCGATTGCCTTACATCCTAATGGAGAAGTTCTGGCTAGTTCTAGTAACGATGGCGTCAGACTTTGGAATGTCGTTACTGGAGAATCCCTTGGCTGGCCCGAAAAATGCCGAGATTGGGTAGAAAGTGTGGCTTTTAGTCCCGATGGTCGCTATTTAGCCACTGGAGGCTTTGATTTTCAAGTCCGTTTGTGGGAACCGTCAATCAATTCTCAAACCCCCGAACTGCAAACCAAAAAATAGTAGACTGTTAGAACCAATCATTGCAATAAGACCATGACCACTCATTTTATTAGCGCAGAAATCGATCTACAAGAAAACCCTTTGCAACTTCAACAAGAAATCGAAGCCGAATTAGAAAAACACGGTAAACCCCTACGCTGGGCAATTACCAAAGTCGATCAAGAAAAGGAAACCGTACAAGTCGAAGCCATTGTAACGAAACCGTGAAACCTTATACCGTTGTTTTAATCATACCGACGGGAATTGGTGCGACAATTGGTGGCTACGCGGGGGATGCTTTACCTGTGGCTCGTGCAATCGCCAAAAGTTGTGATCGGTTGATCACTCATCCCAATGTCTTAAATGGTGCACAATTGTACTGGCCCCTCCCTAACGCTTTCTATGTCGAGGGTTTTGGTTTAGATCAGTTTGCTAAAGGGCATTGGGGACTACAAAGTGTCCATCAAAACCGAGTTGGTTTAATATTAGATCGCGCCATTGAGCCAGATTTGAGGCTTAGGCACCTGCAAGTGGCTGAAGGATGTCGGGCTACATTGGGACTTAATTTAACCGATTACGTGGTCACTGATGCCCCTCTGGATGTGGAATTAAGAAGCTCTGCATCGGGTGCAAGTTGGGGAACGATCGGTAACACTGGTAGTTTACTGAGAGCCGCCGAAGCCCTGATCCAACAAGCCCAAGCTCAAGCAATTGCGATCGTTGCTCGGTTTCCCGATGATCTTGATCGTCTCGCTCTAGAAAAATATCGTCATGGTTGCGGTGTCGATCCCCTAGCAGGTGCAGAAGCGGTCATATCTCATCTCATCGTACGACAATTTCGCATTCCTGCGGCTCATGCTCCCGCTTTATCACCACTTCCCCTTGATCCATCAATTTCCCCTAAATCGGCTGCCGAAGAAATCGGTTATACTTTCTTACCCTGTGTTTTAGTCGGTCTGAGTCGTGCGCCACAATTCGTAACACAACCCACTCATGAGAGCATTTGGACAGATCAAGTTGATGCTGTCATTATTCCTGAAAGTGCGTGTGGAGGTAGTGCCATCCTGAGTTTTAGTCAACAAAAAACCGTAATTATTGCCGTAGAAAATAATCAAACAATGATGCAAGTTTCACCCGAACCCATAGGGATTAAAGCAATTAAGGTAAACTCGTATATAGAGGCACTTGGTCTTTTAGTCGCCCATCGTGCGGGTATTAGTTTCGAGTCACTCAATCCCTCAATATTCCCTCTTCGTTGCTTATCTAATGTCTTGTGAGTAGTTCTGAAAATCCCGAATTTGAACCCTTAACCCGTAGACAAATTCTCATTATTATGGGAGTGACGGCGATTATTTTATTAATGATTGCCCGTGTCTGGCAATATTTCGGCTCAATTAAGATTCTTGAAGTTCATTTTACATTACAAGCGGTCTGGTTGAGTTTAGCACTTCTACGGGTATTAGTCTAGGAAGTGGCTTGATGTATCGAATTTGGCCCGCTTATCGTCGTAGTGCGGATACTTATTTAGAATTAGTAATTAAGCCGTTAATTTGGCCCGATTTAATTTGGTTGGGACTCTTACCAGGGTTAAGCGAAGAATTACTGTTTCGGGGTGTAATGTTACCTGCACTGGGACTTGATTTAACCGCCGTCATTGTGTCAAGTTGTTTATTTGGGGTACTTCATTTTAGCGGGTCTCAACAATGGCCATATGTTTTTTGGGCGACGGTAGTGGGTTTCGCATTAGGTTATAGTGCAATGGTCACAGGTAATTTATTAGTACCCACCTTAGCCCATATTGTCACGAATTTAGTGGCGAGTTATTTGTGGAAAGTGCGGCAATCTTTTGATACTCCTTCTGTATAGTTTTGATTTATGAAAATTGAATTTAGAGAATTTAATCCTTTTGATCTGTGGATTTGGTTAGAATTTGAAACGACCCCCTCTGGAATGGAACAACAATATATAGAAGAGGTGTTTGATTCTTGGTTCTATTTAGGAAAATTGGGTGCTTTTAATGCCGAAAATCTCCAAGTACAAGACATGGGAATTGACATTAGTTATATGTACTACAGTACAGATTCCGTTGAGGATATTCTGATGTCTCCTATGCACAATATGTCAGATTTTGAGTATCAGGGAATTTGGGGACGCTGTTGGTTTGATTTAGGAACCAGTGATTTAATTGGGATTGATATTTTAATTAATGCACTCTATCAACTGAGTAAAGAATTTGTGACGATTAAGCGTTTAATTATTGGTGGACAAAATGAAGACTGGCCTGTTGCTCGACGCTCTCAAGAGTTATTCACGGAAAATTAAAAGATAGACCTCACCCTAGCCCTCTTCTGTGAGGAGAGGGAACTATAAGGAATACTTTTTAGTTAGATTATTTTCGTTCAACGATCGCAATATTCCAATGTCCCCCTTGACTGGTTTGGAAGGCGACTTTTTTTCCATCACCGCTAATGGTTGGATGACGAACTGTTCCTCGAACATTTGCGGTTAATAATTCTGAACGTTGGGAATTGCGATCGTATACCATAATGTCGGTTTTACCCCGTTCTGTAGAAACATAGGCAAGATAACGACCATCTTGGCTTAAAAAGGGTTGATCCTGCATCGAATCACGTCGATTAAGATTCGGTAAAGAAACCAGTTGACGCTGCTGTGAGTCGAATAAATATATACTACGTCGTCCATTGCGATCGGATGCAAATGCTAAATATCTTCCATCAGCACTATAGGAGGGATATTCATCGGATACACCACTATTTAACCCACCGACAGGAATTTGAGGATTGATCAATAAAGCATTATTACAACTGCTTAAACTGAGTGTGAGTAGAATTGCGAGCGATCGTCTCATTTTGTTTGGGATCTTTACCAGTGTTTATTTTAACAGCAAGGAAACTGGGAGTTTTTAGAAAATGAATAAAGATTTTGCACAAATGAGTAAATCAGAATTAAGACAATACGTGTTAGAACATAAAGAAGATCTAGAAGTATTACGGAGTCTAATGAGTCGTCGTAACTCCCAAGCAACTCGTTACAACTTTCTCAATACTGAAGAGGGAAAAAAACATTGAGTCTTAGTCAGCTTGTAAAGTATTTAGCAATTGCTTCAAGCTGTTTGAACTTAGATGAATTTTAATTTCGAGTTGTTGCTGTTTATCGCGCAATAACAAAATCGTTTGCTTATCAGTCGTTTTTCCGACAATCAACGGATCAGTTAGCTCAAATTTTTGATAAATTACTCCCAGTTTGCTAATGCGGATCACTAGATTAGATTGGGATTGGGGGTAGATCTCTAACGTCTCAGCTACGGGGTCTAGAATGAGTTTCTGAGGCGTTATACTGCGTTCGTCCTCAAAAGTGAACTTGTGCCAATACAGCGTAATTCCGCGAATTTGGGGCATTTCAAGGGTCATATTTTCATCAAACCGTTGCGCTTCCCAATTAATTTCTCCATTCTCAGGGATTAATCGTTGTTGCCAAGAAACCTGTTTTAAGTTCAAATCTTGCCACCATTGCTCGATTTGTGTCAATGGTACAGCGTTTTCGGCAGGTGTACGATCCTGTTGCCAAATAATTAAATTACTCATAATTTTAATGATCTTTTAAATCTTCGCCAGTTGACCCCATAATTAACCATAATACGGCTCTAGCTCCATCGCGTAAACTTTTCTCAATCGGTTCAGATGGTGCATCAGAAGGGACTGCAAGGGGTTTAATCATAATACCCTGACTCCCTAAAACAATTTCACCGACAATTCGCGCACGACGCATATGATTATCTGAAGTGACTAAATAAACACTATCTACACCATGTTTTTTTAAATCATTAACGAGGGTAGTAAAGTTGGTTACCGTGTCCACTGCACGATAGTCTAAATGAAGATGAGCGGGGTTCGTATTAACGCCTTCTTTAGCAAAAATTCGTTTAACATAGGCTTTAGGACTACCCGAAGAAACCCAAATTGGTAGCTCAGGATGTTCTAATGCTAATTTAGCAGCAAAACGTTCTCGTGATTCATGTCCCCCCAAGACGATGATCGCTTCTGGAGGTGTAAAGAAGCTTTTGACTTCTCGATATCCCCACCAAACACCAGTAGCAAACGTCAAACCTAAAACTAACCATAGCTGATGAAGACCCGATCGCACAACTGATCGAGATGATTTTTTCTTACGCGTTGGTTTCCCTCGAAGAATCATATACTATGTACAGACGCGCTCACACCATCTTAGATTATAGGCGATTCATTTGCTGAGATTAGAGTTCGTCACTGGTTAAAAGTAAAAAGAATCAACAGCAAAATATTACAGGATGTAACTATTTTAGACATCAAGGGGATAGATCTACGAAATGGGGTCTATCTCTGCGATACCCTAGATCGAGTCTCTAATATTGATATTATCTGGATCAATCCTTCTATGGTCGTTTCTCCTTCAACTCGCACAATTCGTATTGGTTCGCGCAAAAGTCAACTGGCATTAGTACAAACATATTGGGTACAAGAAGAATTACAAAAGCATTTCCCTACTCGACAATTTGATGTCGAAACCATGAGTACCCAAGGGGATAAAATTTTAGATGTCGCTTTAGCAAAAATTGGTGATAAAGGTTTATTTACAAAAGAATTAGAAGTCGCAATGTTAGAAAAACAAGTTGATTTTGCGGTTCATTCTTTAAAAGATTTACCAACTCATTTACCCGATGGATTAATGTTAGGATGTGTCACACAACGGGTTGATCCTGCTGATGCTTTAGTGGTTTCAGAAAAAAATAAAGATAAACAGTTAGATACTTTACCCGAAGGTGCCGTTATTGGGACTTCTTCTCTTAGACGGTTAGCACAATTACGTCATCATTTCCCCCATCTGACTTTTAAAGATATACGTGGCAATGTTAATACTCGTTTGGCTAAATTAGAAGCAGATGAATATGATGGAATTATTTTAGCTGTTGCAGGTTTACAACGTTTAGGAATGAGCGATCGTATTCATCAGGTTATCCCCGCAGAAATCTCTTTACACGCGGTTGGACAAGGTGCTTTAGGGATTGAATGTCGTACTGAAGATCCAGAAATTCTAGAAGTTTTAAAACCCCTAGAACACGAAGAAACACGCGATAGATGTTATGCTGAACGTTCATTTTTAAGAGAGTTAGAGGGGGGGTGTCAAGTTCCTATCGGAGTCAATACTAAAATCGAAAATGGCATTTTAACACTAACTGGAATGGTAGCTAGTTTAGATGGAAAAAGATTAATTAAAGATACGGTTTCTGGGCAAGCCAGTGACGCAGAAGCATTAGGAATAGAACTAGCTAACAAAGTTAGGAATGAGGGTGCAGGCGAAATTTTAGCCGAAATTTTTGCCCAAGTTCGACAATAACAGATGATTTAATTGGGTGGGCTAAGTCCCACCTTAAAACAATGAGTATTGATTCTAATTTAGATAATATTCAAGAACCGATTACTACTGCTTCGCCAGAAGTGCGTCAAATTATCGAACAGGTACTAAAATTAGAAAAAGATAAATTGTATCTTAAAGCACCGCGCAATATTAATGATGATATTCTCACAATTATTAAAGAAATTGTCATATGAAACTTCTATCCATTAAACTTTGTAACTTTCGTCAATTTTATGGAAAAACGCCAGAAATTATCCTAAGCTCTGGTCAAAAGAATACGACGATGATACATGGCAATAATGGAGCAGGAAAAACAACAATATTAAATGCGTTTACCTGGATACTTTATCAACAATTTACGGCAGCTTTTGCTTCTCCAGAATTATTAGTTAATAAACGAGCCATTTCTGAAGTTAATATCGGTACATCGGTTGAATGTTGGGCAGAAATTATCCTAGAACACGAAAACAAACGCTATCAAATTAAACGAAGATGTTTTGTTTATCGAGATCAAGATAATAAAATTCAATATGGACAACTTCAACTTTTTATGTCATTTGCTGGTGATGACGGTTGTTGGTATCCTCCCATGCAGCAACCCGAAGAAATCATTAATCGAATTTTACCAGAAAGTCTATATCAATACTTTTTCTTTGATGGTGAACATATCGATCATATTTTTCGGAGTTCGGAAAAAAATACCATTGCTGAAGATACTAAAGAATTATTAGGTGTCAAAATATTAGATCGAGCTATTGAACATTTAAAAAAAGCAAAAAAAACACTACAAGATGAATTAAATGAACTAGGCGAATCTGATATCAAAAAATTACTGAAACAAAAAAATAAGTTAGAGCAAGAACAAACAAAAATTAATCAAAATAAAGAAAATCAAATTCAAAAACTAT
Source organism: Chroococcus sp. FPU101 (assembly GCF_017312365.1). GTDB lineage: Bacteria > Cyanobacteriota > Cyanobacteriia > Cyanobacteriales > Microcystaceae > Chroococcus. The sequence goes on along the minus strand of NZ_BLJI01000007.1, from coordinate 126,035 downwards.
CGCAATACGAAGAACTCAAAAAAATCTTGACACAGCAATTATTAGAATTAAGTGGTGCAGAAGAATTAAAACAACTTAAAGAAAAATTAGAAAAACACGAAAAGACATTACGCAATAATTTAGTTAATACCAAGCAAAAAATTAAAAAAACGTTATCGAGTAAAGGATACACGATTTTACTTACTGAAGTTAATTCCTCCTTTTATGAATTAATTGAAGAATTACGAAATAAAGGTGAATTACCCAGTGGAATTAAACAAAAATTTATTGAACAACTTTTAGACAGACAACAATGTATTTGTGGGAGTCACCTTAATGAAGGAACAGACCAATATTTACAAGTCCAAAGCTGGAAAAATAAAGCAGGAATAGCAGATGTTGAAGAAGCAGCAATTCGTCTTGAATCAAATGTTATTGAATTAGAAAAACAAGTCAAGGATTTTTGGAGTAATATTGATACGGATCAGTCTAATATTCAACAATGGCGACTCGAATTATCTCAAGTAGAAACTGAATTAGATAATATTAAAAATAAATTTAGACACGCACCAGATGAAGATTTAAAAAATTTACAAAAACGCTTAGATGAAATCGAAGAATCAATTCGAGAAGTGATTCTAGAACAAGGAGTCATTAAACAACAACAAGAAATAATTACTAAAGAAATAGACGCATTAGAAAAACAAATCAGTAAACAAAAAATTAAAGAAGAAAAACAAGCTCTTGCACAAAAAAGAATCAATAGTACACAAGATGCGATAGAACGTTTACAAGAAGTCAGAAAACGAGTCGAAAGTCAATTTCGCTTATCATTAGAAAAACGAGTCCAAGACATCTTTAATTCTATATCTTTTACTCCATATATTCCTAGAATTAATAGTGACTATGAAATAAGACTGGTTGAAAATACATCAGGGGTAGCGGTACCTGTTGCAGCATCTACTGGAGAAAATCAGATCTTAAGTTTATCCTTTATTGGTGGAATTATTGATCGGGTTAGAGATTGGAGTCAAAAAAATACATTTATTGGATTAGATAGTAGTACCTTTCCGATGGTTATGGATTCACCTTTTGGCAGTTTAGATGAAATTTATCGTAGACAAGTGGCTAAAGCAATACCTCAAATTGCAAATCAATTAATTGTCTTAGTCACTAAAACTCAATGGCGCGGCGAAGTAGAAACAGAAATGAGAAAATATATCGGTAAAGAATATATTTTAGTTTATCACTCCCCTAAACGCGATTGCGAAGAAGATTCAATTAACATTGATGGTATAACTTATCCCCTTGTTGTTCGTAGTTCCAATGGATATGAATATACAGAAATCATCGAAGTCGAGAAAGAAATAGAATTTTAGCACAATTTTTATTAAGTTTAATCTAGAAACAATGCTAAAGATAAATAATTATGAGTACAGCTATCGAGAAATATGTGCTAGTCGTTTCATTGAGATAATTCTTGAAATTGATAACTATAACTATCTGGGAGTTGGTCGTCTTTACATCCCTTAATTTCATCTACAAACTAAAACTGAATCAGTTAAAATGAAGAACGGCACTAGGAAAAGATCAAACCTGCAACCTAAAACCCAAAAATACTATCAGTATTAATCTAAATCATATTTGTAACTCACCCAAGAAGTAAGTACCATGGCCTTGATTGTCCAAAAATATGGAGGAACCTCCGTCGGATCAGTTGAACGCATCAAATCTGTCGCCCAACGCATCGCTCAAACCGTAACCGCAGGAAATACAGTCGTAGTCGTCGTTTCTGCAATGGGTAAAACAACTGATGGTTTAGTCAATCTCGCCAAAGACATCTCCCCAAACCCCTCGCGTCGGGAAATGGATATGTTACTCTCAACGGGTGAACAAGTTACGATCGCTCTCCTTAGTATCGCCCTACATGAAATCGGACAGCCCGCAACTTCCCTAACTGGGGCGCAAGTCGGCATTGTAACCGAAGCTGAACACACACGCGCTAGGATTCTTGAAATCAAACCCGATCGCATTCAACGGCACCTCAATGATGGGGAAGTGGTCGTAGTAGCTGGATTTCAAGGAATTTGTGCGGGTGATAATTTAGAGATTACTACCCTCGGTCGTGGAGGCTCGGATACCTCTGCTGTAGCCCTTGCAGCAGCCCTCAAAGCCAATTTTTGCGAAATCTATACCGATGTTCCAGGCATCCTCACAACTGATCCTCGTATCGTTCCAGAGGCTCAATTGATGGAGCAGATCACCTGTGATGAGATGTTAGAACTTGCCAGCTTAGGGGCAAAAGTCTTACACCCTAGAGCCGTCGAAATTGCTAAAAATTTTGGTGTCCCTCTAGTTGTGCGTTCGAGTTGGAGCGATCACCCTGGTACAAGAGTTGTTTCACCCCAACCAAAACCGCGTTCTCTACAAGGGTTAGAACTTACTAAAGCGGTTGATGCAGTTGAATATGACGCAGATCAAGCCAAAGTCGCGTTATTACGGGTTCCCGACTGTCCAGGTATTGCTGCAAGACTATTTAGGGAAATTGCACACCAAAACGTAGATGTAGATCTGATTATTCAATCGGTTCACGAAGGCAATAGTAATGATATCGCCTTTACCGTTGTTCAAAAAATGCTCAAAGGTGCCGAAGCAGTAGCCGAAGCGATCGCCCCTGCCCTCCGCAGCCATCCCAACAAGACTGAAGAATCCGAAGTGATGGTAGAGAAAAAAGTAGCTAAAATCTCGATTGCTGGCGCAGGAATGATTGGTCGTCCAGGGATCGCAGCGAAAATGTTTAAAACCCTAGCGGATGCTGAGATTAATATTGAAATGATCTCGACTTCTGAAGTAAAAGTCAGTTGTGTTATTGATGAAAGCCAAGGGAAAAAAGCAATTCAAGTTCTTTGTCAAGCCTTTGATGTGGAACAGTCCCCCGCTACTTCTACGGTTGATACGGCAAAATCTGGGGTTCCTGTTCGCGGTGTTGCCTTAGACACAAAACAAGCCCAAATCGCGATCCGTCATGTGAGCGATCGTCCTGGTATGGCTGCTCTCATCTTTAATACCCTAGCCGAAAAAAACATCAGCGTTGATATGATCATCCAATCGCAACGATGTCGTATCATTAATGGCTCACCGACACGAGATATCGCTTTTACCGTTGCCCAAAATGATGTATCTGCTGCCCAAACCGTTCTTGAGGAATTAGCGGTTAAACTGGGAACAGGAGAAGTTTTAATCAATGATAATATTTCAAAAATTAGTATTGTCGGTTCTGGAATGGTGGGACAACCAGGTATAGCGGCTCGTTTCTTTGAAGCATTAGCTAAAGAAAAAATCAACATTCAAATGATCGCCACTTCTGAAATTAAAATTAGTTGTGTCGTCAGTATTGAAGAAGGAATAAAAGCTTTAAAAGCTGCTCATGCAGCCTTTGAATTAGCAGGACACGAAAAAATCGAAGTTCCTGCGTAAATGTAGAGTTTGGATTGCTAGATTTATATTAATCAACAAAATCTCTAGGGGTAGGGATTCCAAACCCTCATTATAAAAATAATATGAGCCAGCTACAAATCAAACCAGTTACGGATACTTGGATTAATGCCACTTGGGAGGAATACTTACAAGTTACTGAAGATCTCGCCTACGAAAAAGCGAAATGTTACTATTACAACGGACGGATGAGAATCGAAATGGCAGCCCTTGGAAATCCCCATTCAAGAAATCATTATATTGTTATTGTTGGAATGGCTTTATTTGCAAGTGTTAAAGAAATAGACATTGATGGTCACGATAATTGTACATATCGAAAAACAGGATATACAGAAATACAACCCGACATATCATTCTATTTTGGTGATAAAGCTGAAATTATTCCTTGGGATGCCACCATTATTAGTTTAGATAATTTTCCCCCACCAAATTTAGTGATAGAAGTTGCCTACAGTTCTCTTGCCGATGATAAAGGTGAAAAACGCTTATTATATGAATCAATAGGCGTTCGTGAATATTGGATTATTGATGCACAAAATGCTCAAATCATCGCATTTATGATCGAAAATCAAGGCAGTCGTCGAATAGAACAATCGCAAGTTCTTTCAGGGTTAGAAATCTCTTTACTAGAAGAAGCATTACGTCGTAGTCGTCAAATGAATCACGGGAAAGTGACTTCTTGGATCTTATCCGAGTTTCAAAAAAAATAAAATTAAGATAACTTACATTTTGCTAATAACATCTGTAATTCTTCACCTTCAACAACTTCTGTAACTAATAGTTTTTGTGCAATTATTTCTAATAACTCTCGATTTTGAGTCAAAATAGTTTTAGCTTGTTCGTAACCTTGTTCAACGAGTTGCCTTACTTCTTTATCAATGACCTTAGAAGTCTCTTCACTTACAAAACGGCGCATACTCGCTCCGCCATTGCCTAAGAAATTATTTTCGGGTTGCCTTTCATAGGCTAAGGGGCCTAAAACCTTACTCATTCCATAAAGAGTAACCATGTCCTCAGCAATATCAGTAGCTCGTTGTAGGTCGCTAAATGCCCCATCTGTGACACTTCCAAAAACAATCTCTTCGGCGGCTCTTCCACCTAATAAACTAGCAATTCGATCACAGAGTTCTTTTTCGCTGCTTAAAAAACGGTCTTCCGTTGGAGTATAAAGAGCATAACCCAAAGCTGATGAACCTCTAGGAACGATCGTAATTTTTTCGACTTTCTTGCCATCGGACATAATTGCACCGACCAAAGCATGACCCACTTCATGATAAGCGACGATTTTCTTTTCTTTATCACTTAAAACACGGCTTTTCCGTTCTAAACCAGCAATTACTCTTTCAATTGCTTCTTTTAAATCCGCTTGAGAAACCTTTTCACGATGATTTCGCGCTGCTAATAAAGCCGCCTCATTGACAAGATTCGCTAAATCTGCACCTGCAAAACCAGGGGTTTGAGTGGCAATCACTTTTAGATCAACATCTTCCTCGATCTGCACTTTTTGGGCATAGATCTCTAAAATTGCTAATCTTCCCGCTAAATCTGGGCGATCTACTAACACTTGACGATCAAACCGTCCTGGACGCAATAATGCTCGATCTAACGTTTCTGGACGGTTGGTCGCCCCTAAAATAATAATGACCGATTCTTTAGCATCAAAGCCATCCATTTCGGTGAGTAACTGATTTAAGGTTTGTTCTCGTTCATCACTACTACCACTAGCGACATTACTCGAACTGCGAGACTTACCGATCGCATCTAACTCATCAATAAATATAATACAGGGGGCTTGTTCTTTAGCCTGTTTAAATAAATCTCGTACTCTCGCCGCACCAGTACCGACAAATAATTCGACAAATTCGGATGCAGAAATACTAAAAAATGTAACCTCGGCTTCTCCTGCAACCGCTTTTGCGAGTAGTGTTTTACCTGTTCCAGGCGGCCCTACTAACAAAATACCTTTAGGAATTTTAGCCCCAATGCGATTAAAGCGATCGGGTTCTTTAAGGAATTCGACAATTTCTTTAAGTTCAGTTTTGGCTTCTTCGGCCCCTGCTATATCACTAAAAGTAATCCTTGTTGATTCTCCATCATAAACTTTAGCTAAATTTTTATTAAACGCCAAGGAACGACGGCTATCATCGTGGAGAAAATATTGCATCGCTGCGACTAAAATCAGAGGAGGCACAACCCAGGCCAAGAGTGTACTAAACCAAGCATTTTGAGGGGGTGGTGCTGCTTCAAAAGTAACTCCTTTAGCTTGAAGAGTAGTCGCTAAATTGGGATCATTAATGGGAATCGTTGCTAAAATAGTTCCTTGCTGTCGTAAGGGATATTGATTTTGATCGGCTTCTGGGGCAGTATGAAAAGGATTTTGTGAGTTTTGAGGCACTGAGACTGGACTATCTGGAATATTAAAACCTTCTGGTGCTTTTAAACCTTCTAAAGGGGATTTTAGCTGATAAAGAATCAACTGATTTGCTAGTTTTACTTGGCTAACTTCTCCGTTGTTGACTCTGGTTAAGAATTCGCTGTAAGGTGTTAGGGTTCGTTCTGGAATGTTATTAGAACGAGGAAAAAATAGATACGCTAGAAATGAAGCACCTGCTAAAACTAAAAGAAGATTCCCAACACGAGGAAATTGAAATTTATCTTTCATACCCATGATTATCTATCCTAATGCTTCGATTTCCTTTTCTGTTCTTTTTTGAGCCATTAATTGTTATAAAGCCATGTTAACAAGAAGAGTGATGGTCTATTGTCACTTTTGATAAATATAAGTTAAAAAATTAAGGCGATGATAATATTAGTTCCATAGTCCACCGTGAAATGAATTTCGCGGCTTATAGCAGAAGTCCTACGGGGCAAACACACGCAGGGCGCGCAGGTCGTCGCCACAGCCCGTCGACTTTTGCTATTAGACAAAGAATTGATTCTCTGATCTTATTTCAACACAAATATTAATCAGGATTTTGTGTTTGTCTGGCTTTCGCCTCTTCTAGTCTATCGTGTGCATTTTCCATCATTTCATCCATTTTTTCTAAGATTTCGCCTGGATAAGCTTCTAAAATTTTTGTAGAAAAAGAAATCCGATTTTTGTATTCATCGATGTCGGCAACAACGACCTTAATTTTCTGTCCAATTTTAAATAGAGTTGTCAACGCATCGACATGAGACTGACTTACCTGTTTAATATGTAATAAACCAGTTACTCCCTGACAATCAACAAATACGCCATAGGGCTGAATTTTGACCACTGTTCCTTCGACTAATGCCCCAACAATTAAATGCTGCATAGCTGCGGCTTTAGCCAGTTGTCTTTGAGATAAAACAAGCTTATTATTTTCTCGATCGACTTGCAGAAAATTAGCAGTTAGCAGTTGCCCGACTAAAGCATCTAAATCATCTTTTTCAATGAGATGAGAACGGGGAATAAATGCTTTTAGCCCTTCTACTTCTCCAGTCACTCCACCTCTGTTGACTCCACTGACTCGCATTTGTACTGATGTATCACTTTCGGCAATTTCTTCGATATGATCCCACGCTTGTCTCATAAGCAGTTGACGACGCGATAGGGTGACTTGTCCTTCTGCATTCTGTTCAGCGACAATGAGAAACTGCATTTCTTCTTGTAGGGGTAAAGCTTCAGCAATATTAGTAATATATTGAGCCGAGGCTTCACGTAACGGTACAAAACCTGGAGATTTTCCCCCAATATCTACAAATGCGCCATCTGAAGTGTGTTGAAAGATTCTACCTTTGACGATTTGTCCTTTGGCAAATTGATAATCATATTGATCCAAAGCTTGTACAAAATCATCCATGGAAAAAGATGGCGATGGCATGATTACAAAAATCCTAAACGTTTCAATTGGGGTTCGTCTCCAGTGTACGTCTAATTACCTCAGAGCGTCACCCACTAATTTTTTAAAGTTGTCTTAAACAACTCTAGCACATGATACCAAGCATCTTGGGCCGCAGATTTATTGTAGCTGGCACGCCCATCACAAAAAAATCCATGCTCTGCGTTTTGATAGCGAAAAATCTGATGAGGAATGTTATATTTTTGCAATTGGGTTTCAATCTCCGATACTTGTGTCGCGGGAATACTAGCATCTTGCATTCCAAAAAAAGCATAGATGGTTCCTTTAATTTCTGAGGTTCGTTCTAGAGTTGTTCCTTCTCCTCCAGGTGTTCCAGTCGTAATTCCTGCACCATAGAATGAGGCTGTCGCTTTAACTTGCTCTAAAATCGAGGTTAAATAAACGACATGACCCCCAAAACAAAAGCCTATGGTACCTACTCCCTGTTTTTGGGCTTGGGGTAAGGTGTACAGATAGTCGATGGTTGCTTGAATGTCGCTTAGTAATTCGTCTGCTTTGGTGTGGTTTTTGTATTCTCTCCCAATAGCAATACTTTCAGGGGTATATCCTGTCTCAAACCCAGGGGCAAGACGTTGATATATGGCTGGGGAAATAGCAATATATCCTTCTTGAGCAATTCGACGGGTGACATCTCGGATATGATCGTTAACACCAAAAATTTCCTGCACCACAATAATAGCGGGATAAGTCAGATCTTCTTGTGGCATGGCGAGATAAGCATCAATAGCTAAATCTCCGTTTTTGATTTGTACGGATTCTGTATTAATCGCTACAACAGACATAAGCTTAGTTGAGATCTCATCAATTAATATCTTTAATTTTTGTCTCGTTCTGTTTCAAGCCATCGACTCTTAGGATTGTTAAGATAAGCGAAATAGATCGGAATTTTCCAGATTAAATATCTAACAATATCTCTTAAAGTACTAAGTGGAATCTCGGTGCGAGCAAACTTGAACCAAGCGGCAAAAACACCGATCATGATCATCAGACCCGCCACTGCAAGAATACCACTTGGAAGCCAAGATAAGCCCAATAACCCACCAATTAGAGTAATAATCAACATTAAGCACCAAAGTAAGACCAAAAGAGATAGAGGAGGAACGCTGATCTCTAGAGCAAGTGCTAGTAAATCTAGACGTTTTTGCTCTCTAAAGGCTTTTAGTAAACGAGGTGTTTCGGTCAAAATCATTTCAATATGACCATGTTCCCAGCGCGATCGTTGACTAGCTGCCCATTGGTCTGCCATTAAACGCCCTTTTACCCTGCCTTGTGGACAATAAAACGGTGAATAGCCTGCGAGTGCTAAATCGACGGACAACTGCATATCATCAGTTGTTTTACTATTGGTTAATGAAACTTGTCGAATAACAGACCAAGGAAAAGCCATCCCTGAACCTGTGAGTAAGCAAGGTTGTCCTAACTGTGCTAAACCAATAGGACGCACTAAATTTTTGACTTTAATGGCGAAAGCTGAAATTAGATCTTTTACTGTAGGATTGATCGGATGCTCCATTAGATAGGTCGATTGAACGGGTCGTTGCTTTTGATGGGCTAGACAAGCTATAGTTTTGATGGTATTTGACTCTACAAAACAATCAGCGTCAACTGTAATCAAAATTTCGGGTGGCTCTTTTTCGAGATATTTCAGCCCATAGTCTAAAGCGTATCCTTTACCTCGCTGATCGATATTAAATCTTTCGATCACAATTATCGGATACTGACGAGCAGCTTGAGCCGTTGTATCAGTACAATTGTCCGCAATGACAATCAGTTGATCGGTGCTTGTTAACTGCGGTAAAATACTTTCAATTGTGCTAGAAATCGCATCGGCTTCATTATGTGCGGGAACAAGAACTGTCACTCTAGGATTCGCTTCTTGATCGTTTTCTAAAATGGCTTGATGATCGATCTTCGCTTGGCTCGCTGCTAAACATTCTATAAAAAAGACAAGACTAGGTAATAAGATTATTAAAGCTGGCAATAGCAGTATGATTTCTAGACTTAACTTCATAGCTTAGTAGTGAAAGGTCACTCACTATCATAGTACACAGTTTTTTTAACGTAACTATGTGTGCAAGCTATTTTATTTTTTGGATTGTAACTAAATTAAAAATTGAACATCAATTTAATTGATTACATCATTATCTTCTTCTGTCTCAAAATTTATATCATCATTAAATTTAGGTAAATAAGCTAATTTTAAAGGAAACGGAACATTAATATTTTCTGCTCTATATTGCTGATGTAACTTTTTTAAAAATTCATGTTTTAAGGTGATATGTTCAAAAAACTCATCTTCTCGAATTTTGAGATAGACTGTTAAATTAATACTAAAATAATCAAATTGTTGATAGCGAATAAAAGGTTTATAATATATTTTATCTTTAGAATTGTTAAATTTTTTCAGAATTTCTTGAGCTACTTCAAGTGTTATTTGTTCTACTTTTTCTAAATCACTATCATAACTAATAGCTAGGTCAACAGATAGAATAATTGATTTATCAGGTAAACTATAATTTCTAAAACTTGAAGTAATAATTTTAGAATTGGGAATAACCATTAAATTTTCGGTAATTTCTTGAATAATAGTATATTTTAATTCTACATCTCTAACATAACCAGATTCACCCGTTTTAAGTTGGATATAATCTCCTGGACGTACTTTTTTTGAAGTAATAATATTGATCCCAGACATTAAGTTAGATAAAGTATTTTGTAAAGCTAAACCAATGGATACGCCACCAACTCCAAAAGCCGTTAAAAATGGGGTTATACTGACTCCCACCGACTGTAAGATGAGTAAAAAACCAATACTAAAAACAGTAACTTTTAACAGAAAATCAAAAAGAGTTGTTAAAGGCGAAATTCCATCATCTTTTGTCGTATAAACCCTAAGAATTGTAACGGCTACTTCAGCCAACAGAACCGTAAATGATCCTAAAAAAGTTGCTAATAAAAGTTTTTGAGCGACTAAAATAATACTTAATTGAAAAGGAAGAGTTCGTAATGAAAGAGAAATACCTCCCAACAAAAACCAAAAAATACTAATTTTTTGCAGAGGATCAACGAGAATAGTATCAAGTTTCCATCCTTGAAGAGTGCGACTTTTAAATAAACGAGCAAAGAAATATCTTTTAAATAAAATTCCAATTAATAAACTACTAATAATAATGCTAAGTGGAATAAGTAATGTTAATAAATTATCGATTTTTATTTGTTGATTCATAAGTTTTTTTAGGTAAAATTAATTGTTTTTTAAAACTTGATTGATGAAGTTAAATAACAATTCAGTAACTAGCAACACATTTTTATAAAAAAGATAGTTATTGTAAATATTTATAAACTAATTTAGACAAACTGATCATATCATCAATTGAAAATATCTATATTTTTTTAAGATTTGATTGATTTAAACATGGAACAATGACAAAATGAGAAATTTAAGGATTGAATTTTTATACACATCTTTAAAAATCATCATACTTTGATAAATAAATTAATTTTTCTTAATTAAGCAAAAAATTTAATCATAAAGCTACTTAAAAAATCCGTATAAATGCGGTTACAATAAGCGACTTTGTTAGGGATAAATAGAGTTAGTTACAACACAGTATAGTGTTTAGCGTTTGTAGGACTTTATCAAATCCATCCTGAGAAACCGAGATCTTTAAGTCACTCCAACTTAGGTAAAAAAAGTTTAGTTTGTGTGCTAGGAGAAAAATATGACATTAAATCCTCAAGAATTTATGCAAAAGATGGAACAACGAATGCTATTTAGCAATTCAGATAAAGCCATCTTAAACTTTTATGCTGATTGGGGAAAAACAGTAGTCTCAGAAATGACCAATTGTTTTTATGATTATCTCGGTCGTGACCCCGAAATGAGTTCCATTTTAAATGCTTCTGATGGCAGAATCCACCGTCTTAGAGAAACTTTTATAGAATGGTTTCAAGAGATGTTCACTGGAATGGACGCTTGGGGAACTAATTATGCTGAACGTCGCTGGCGTATTGGTTTAATTCATGTACGGGTCGGAATTGGGCCACAACACGTCGTTCCAGCGATGGCGACAGTTGTTAGAGAAATTACTCAAAAACTACAAGCAGAAAGTAAAGGAAACGAATTAAGAGATGCTCTAAGTAAAATTTGCATGATTGATTTAGCCTTTATTGAACAAGCTTATATTAAAGTTTCTTCTAAAGCTGTTTTAAAAGAATCTGGATGGACAGAAGGATCATTCCGTCGTCTCATTGCGACGGATGCTGCTGTTGTGTAGCAATTGACAATCATAAACTGATTTTTGATTATTTTGAACTAAACGAGGTATTTATGGGTATTAACACTGGAAAATTAACAAATGTTTTACAAGGTTTTGTTACTGGAACCAATGACGTTCAAGGTGCAGCCGTCGTCACTCCTGATGGACTTTCACTAGCATCCGCGCTTCCCCCTGGGATGGATGATGAACGAGTTTCCGCGATGTCAGCCGCGATGCTTTCTCTAGGTGAAAGAATTGGGAGTGAACTCGCAAGAGGTGGCGTTGACCGAATTTACGTCGAAGGTAATGAAGGGTATGGGGTTCTAACAAGCTGCGGAAATGATGCTGTTTTTCTGGTACTAGCCAGCAAAGCCGTTAAGCAAGGTGTTTTAATGTTAGAAATCAAACGGGCTTTAGAAGACCTCAAAACACTCTTAGTTTAATTATCCTTTAAGCCAGATCCTGATTATCTAGATGAGGAGGTGTCATGAATGATTGATCATCTCCTCCTTTTTAATAAGTTTATTACTAGGGAGAATAATATATTTATGGAGATTATGCGCTTGGTGATTACAGGTCCAGTAGGTGCAGGTAAATCGACTTTTATTCGTTCAGTAAGCGAAATAGAAGTAGTAGATACAGATCGACAAGCTACCGATGAAACAAAGCTTTTAAAACCTAAAACCACAGTTGCTTTTGACTTTGGTCGTTTGCAATTTAGTCCAAATATGGCTCTGCATCTTTATGGAACGCCAGGCCAGTCTCGCTTTGATTTTATGTGGGATATTCTGATCTGTAAAGCCCATGCTTATATGATCCTAATTCCAGCGAACCGTCCCAGTGAATTTCGTTATGCACGTCGCATCATTAATTTTATGGAACAACGCGCTAAAATTCCGATGATCATTGGTTTAACACATACGGATTGTCCAGGGGCCTGGTTTCCAGAAAATATGGCGATCGCTTTGGGTTATACTAACGAAAAAAACCGCCCCCCCATTATTACAGTAAATGCAACCAAAACAGGATCAGTTGCTCAAGCAGTAATCGTTTTGGTTAAACAATTAATGCTTGAGTGTCTAGTTTAGTTTTTAAACTTCATTTGTGACTGATTATGCTGATTACAGGACAATTATCAGAATTTTCTTTACCCGAACTATTCCAATTCCTTGAACAAGGACAAAAAACGGGGTTACTCACCCTAAATTCCTTTAATCAAGAAACAAAACAACATTATATCTGGTTCCGTCAGGGTCGTATTGTAGCTGCCAGCGATCGCAATGACGAAACAGGATTACTTGTTTTAATCCAAAAGCGAGGATGGATTAATTCTCTGCCATCGATTTCATCTGAACAGCTAAAAACAACACCCTTGGGATTGTATTTCAAAGCAAATAACCTTTTGCAAGCCGATCAGCTTAAACTCTTATTTTATACTCAAGTCATGCAGCAAGTCTGTGCTTTATTTGAGTTACCCGACGCTGATTTTACTTTTGATAGTAATGCTGCTATTCCCTCTCTTGAACTGACAGGGTTAAGTAGTCTTGGTTCAGAAGTCACCCTTGCAGGTTTACGCGCTTTACAAGATTGGAGTGCGTTACAAAACAAACTACCTGAGATTCATTCAGCTTTAACCAGTCGCAGTGAAGGTAAACCGACGCTTCATCTCAATCAAGCAGAATGGAATGTTTGGGAATATACTGATGGCCAAGTTAGTCTAAAAGCGATCGCAGAACAACTACAAATCCCTATTGATAAAATACAACAAATTGCCTTCCGTTTGATTGTCGTTGATCTGGTTGAAGAATTACCGATGATGGTTACGTCATCTATTCCTAACCTGTCGCTTAATTCCCTCGATCTTAATCCCATAGAAGAAACAAAAAGGATGAGCAGCAATAATAGTAGTTTAAGTACCGCCTTTTTAGAAAATTTAATGAGTTTCCTACAGGGAAAGACGTAAGCTAAAGAAAAGATTTAATGTTCTAGTAATGAAGAAAATTACAGCTATTATCCGATCGCACAAACTAGAAGAAGTCAAAACGACCTTGGTTAATGCGGGGGTTATTGGTTTGACTGTCTCAGAACAACGACAATTTGGTCGAAGTAAAAAACAAGAAGTTTTGTACAGAGGTGCAGAATATATGATCGATTTTGTCAATCGAATCAAGTTAGAAATTATTGTTGAGGAGCATCAAGTTAATTCTTTATTAGAAGCTTTAGTGATCAGTGCCAGTACTGGAGAAATAGGAGACGGCAAAATATTTATATCTTCGATTGAAGAAATTGTCAGAATTAGAACGGGAGAGACTAATTTAGAAGCGATCTGAATTTAATCGGTCGAAATTTGTATTTTTATAACTTTTTTTTCTGTCTTGAGGAATAAATCGTAGTTGAGTAAAAAGTTGATGAAAACTCTGTCAAGAGTATGATGTCTTGAATTAATAACATGACTAAGATTTATCAATAACAATTAAAAAAATTGTTCTGATGAATTTAGAGGTTTATAACTAATGGTTTCTTTTCCTATTTCAGAAGATACAAATCAACTAAGCGACAGTTTTAGACAATTTGGCGTAGATGAACAGTTAGCGATATTGTGGTTCGTCTATAAAAAAATGGGTACTTCAATCACGATCGCCGCACCTGGTTCTGCTGAATCCGCGATTTCTGGTGGATTATATAATCAAGTTAAAGAAAAATCGCAAGAAGAACAATTACAAATTCAGCGTGATATTCTAAATGGGGTTTCTAATGAAATTACCCGCGAGTATGGATCTTTAAGAGCAAATAGTAAACTTGCTTTCTGGTATTTTTTAGCGCAAGGCATGGACGAAGGTGTTATTATACCATTCCCCGAAGATTATACACTTTCCGATACGGCTGACCAATGGATAACCAGCCTCGAAAATGAAGAGTTTCAACAACAAATTACAATTTTAAGAACGATCGTTGATCGCTCAGGTTCCGCACCCGCAGCAGGCGCATCTATCTAATTTGTGATCATGAGTCGGCCATAGACGTGTGTAAGACACGTCTTTTTTAGTGGGACAATTTTTTGTATATACTCAAGTTAATCTAGTAGATTGATGCTATTGATTGTCCTAAACCAGCCTCTATGTCAGAACAACTGATACAAATCCTCTCAGCCGATGAAATTCGTAGAACTATAAATCGTCTTGCGTCAGAAATCATTGAAAAAAATGATGATTTGTCGCAATTGATCTTACTGGGAATTTATACAAGAGGCGTTCCCCTTGCTCATCTACTGGCTAATCAAATTGAAACCCTAGAACAGGTTAAAGTTCCCGTCGGTGCCATTGATATCACTTTTTACCGAGATGATTTAGATCGCATTAAAACCCGTACCCCCGAAAAAAGCAAAATTCCTCAGAGTCTAACGGGTAAAACGGTGATTTTAGTCGATGATGTGATTTATAAAGGTCGCACGATTAGAGCCGCATTAAACGCTGTTACTGAATACGGTCGTCCAGAAGTGATTCGTCTACTAACCTTAGTTGATCGAGGACATCGCGAATTACCGATCCATCCTGATTTTACAGGAAAAATGCTACCCACATCTAAAGAAGAACAGGTTAAGGTTTATCTTCAATCCGTTGATCATAAAGATGCAGTGGAGTTGATAAAAGGTTAGAATTAGTGTTGTTTGACGCGATGACTGAGGCAATATGAGTAATACCCAGATTCGCAAAGATGATCATTTGCGGATTTGTTTAGAAGATGATGTTCAATTTCATCAAACAACCAATGGTTTAGAAAAATATCGTTTCACTCACTGCTGTCTTCCAGAATTGGATCTCAAAGAAGTCGATATCTCTACAACATTTTTCGGTAAAACGCTTAATGCACCGTTACTGATTTCTTCGATGACAGGGGGAACAGCAAGAGCAAAAGAAATTAATTATCGTCTAGCAACGATCGCTCAAACCCATAAACTAGCGATGGGAGTCGGTTCACAGCGTGTTTTAGTCGAAAAGCCAGAGGTCGCCGATACTTTTGCCGTGCGCTCCTTTGCTCCAGATGCCCTCATTTTTGCCAATCTTGGAGCCGTACAGCTTAATTACGCTTATGATTTGGAGCAGTGTTTACGCATTGTCGAACTACTCGAAGCTGATGCTCTGATTCTTCACTTTAACCCCCTCCAAGAATGTATTCAGCCGAACGGCGATACTAATTTTAAAGGATTATTTGACAAAATTAATAATTTATGCAGTAAAATTTCGGTGCCTGTAATCGCCAAAGAAGTAGGGAATGGAATTTCACAGAAAATGGCGCAAAAGCTTTTAGAGGCGGGGGTCAAAGCGATTGATGTTGCAGGTGCGGGGGGAACCTCTTGGGCTAAAGTGGAAAGTGAGCGATCGCAA
The DNA here is from genome assembly GCF_017312365.1 of Chroococcus sp. FPU101. Classification (GTDB taxonomy): domain Bacteria; phylum Cyanobacteriota; class Cyanobacteriia; order Cyanobacteriales; family Microcystaceae; genus Chroococcus. Next base: position 110,030 of record NZ_BLJI01000007.1, on the reverse strand, counting down.
TATTCTTTACAACGTCGCTTAGGTGAAACGTTTGGGGACTGGGGCATACCGACAGCCGAATGTATTGTCCAAATTCGCCAACAATTTCCAACCGTTCCCTTGATTGCATCAGGTGGGTTACGCAATGGCTTAGAAGTGGCAAAAGTCATCGCTTTAGGAGCCGATTTAGCGGGTTTAGCGTTACCCTTTTTACAAGCTGCCGATCAATCATTAGATGCTTTACACGAATTAGTACAACTATTGAGTGCGGAAATCACAACGGCTCTTTTTTGTACAGGAAATCAAACTCTAGCTGATCTTAAACATTCCAACGTGTTAGAAGCGATAACATAAAGATTACAATACTCTTTATTGATCGACTGCAATGGGCCAATTCACAAAACAAATTTTTGCAAGTTGTCTGGGAAGTTTAGCGGCACTATTCTTATTACTTATTTTAGGAACTGGCGGAATATTGGCTCTTTTGTTTGCGGGATCAGGACAAAATAACGGCTCATCAGTTGATAACAAATCGATGTTAGTCTTTGATTTATCAACCACAATACAAGATACCGAACCTGCTTCATCTCTAGCTCAAGCTTTTCAAAATAATAATACCTCGCTCACTCTACGACAAGTTTTACAAAGCATCGCCAAAGCAAAAGAAGATTCTCGCATTTCAGGGATTTTTCTCTATGGTAAAGGTGGCATTGATGAAAGTGGTTATGCCATCTTAAGTGAAATTCGTCAAGCTTTAGCAGATTTTAAAAAATCGGGGAAAAAAATCCTAGCTTATGATGTGGAATGGAGTGAGAAAGAATATTATCTAGGTTCAATTGCTGATCAAATCATGATTAACCCGATGGGAACCGTCGAATTTAATGGTTTAAGTGTAGCACCTCTATTTTATGCAGGTGCCTTAGATAGATTTGGTGTCGGTGTTCAAGTGGTACGAGTGGGTGATTTTAAATCTGCGGTTGAACCTTATACTCGACAGAATATGAGTCCCGAAAACCGTCAACAAATTAGAACTTTATTAGATAGTGTTTGGGGGGATTTTTTAACACAAGTTTCCAGCAGTCGTCAGATTGATCGAGATCAACTACAAGGGATCGCAGATAATCAAGGTATCCTCAAACCACAAGCAGCAAAACAAGCGAGATTAGTTGATAAAATTGCTTATTTTGATGAAGTTTTAGCCCAATTGAAGGAAATAACAGGAGAACCTAAACAAGAAGATCAATCTTTCCGTCAAATTAGTTTAGATAGCTATGCGAATGGTGTTTTAACATCAGTCAATGAAAATAATACTAACAAAATTGCAGTTCTCTACGCAGATGGCACAATTGTTGATGGTGCAGGAGAAGCAAACGAAGTCGGTGGCGATCGTTATGCGCGAGAACTCCGTCAACTCAGAGATAATGATGAGATAAAAGCAGTTATTTTGAGAATTAATAGCCCTGGGGGAAGTGCTACTGCTTCAGAAGTTATTCTTAGGGAAATTAATCGTTTAAGCGAGAAAAAACCTGTTATTGTTTCGATGGGTGATGTTGCTGCTTCGGGAGGCTACTGGATTTCGACAGGTGGTAAACGGATTTTTGCCGACAAAAGTACAATTACGGGTTCTATCGGAGTTTTTGGAATTTTATTCAATCTCCAAAAGATTGGTAATAATAATGGTTTAACTTGGGATAGCGTAAAAACTGGACAATTAGCCGATTTGGGTACCAATGTTAGACCAAAAACTGAGAAAGAATTACAAATTTATCAGAACTTTGTTAATGAAATTTATAGTTTATTTATTAATAAAGTTTCCAAATCACGTAATTTACCCGAAAGTAAAGTTAGAGAAATTGCACAAGGGCGAGTTTGGTCAGGTCAAGACGCTCTTAAAATTGGTTTAGTTGATGAAATTGGCGGTTTAGAAGAAGCGATTCAATATACTGTCAAAATTGCAAAATTAGAAAACAATTGGAGTCTAGAAGAATATCCTAATCGAAAAACTTGGGAAGAAAAATTCTTGAACAGGCTTTTTAGAACCGAGATTAGTGATTTTACTCCTGCTTCGGCTCAATTAACTCAGGATGTTTTGAAGCTTAAAGATGAATTGATTATTTTTAAAAGTTTTAATGATCCTAAAGGGATTTATACTAGACTGCCGTTTTATTTACGGATTGAATAGGAATCTAAGGGAGGGTTTAGCCCTCCTTTAATTTTCAAGTTACTGAATTTTTAGAATACTCAAAACAAACAGCGTAAAAGTACTCAATGAACCGATGCCAAACATTAGAGAACGAGCAATTGAGATATTAGAAATATAAAACACTGGATAAAGAGAACGAGCGACCACAAACGCGATCGCTGCTCCTGCTGCTAAATTAGAATTAACACCTGTCACATAAGCTAAGATAGCGGATGCCGCAAAAGGCATAAACGTCTCAAAAGCATTTTGATGCGCCCAACTTGCTCGTTTGGCATAAGCAGGTAATCGATCAAACATTTCACGCGGAGCCGACATATCATATCCTACTTGAAGACGAGCATATCCAACGACCATAAATGGAATATAGATCAAGATAAACGCCGCCAAAATAGAATAGAGCAGAATTGCACTAACTGATAAATTCATTCATTAATCAAAGTAGAATAAAGTAACTAATTTACGTTGCTCTTCTGCTTCGTGACAGGTTTGCAAAAGCGTATGGCTGTCATGAAACGCAAAACAAATCAACTGCTGACAGCGAGAAATAATCTCCCTATTACAAATTGAACTTGCTTCACCAAGAGAAAGATTATCATTTTCTGGACTTTCAATTAGATGGATAACTTGTTTAAGTTGATCTTGTGATTCTCTAGGTTGCCTTTCTAAGCTTTGGGGCAAGATAACCGTTAAAAGATTAGGATCAGCCCGCATTGCTCCTTTAATCACCGCAGAATTTGTTCCAGTGGCACCAGAAGTCATCACTCGGTTACCACCCAATGCTAAAGCATACGTCATCATTTCAATTAACTGTTGATGAGTAATGGGAACATGGCGCGTACCGAGTAAAGCAATGCGTTTAGAACCCGTCTGTTGAATTGCAGCGAGTTCCTGCGACAAAGTGTCTGAACTAAGGGTTTCGATAGATTGACTCAAAGATTTTTACTCTTCGTAGCTACACTCATTAACAGTTCGTTATTTTAGCAAAACTCGGCCCATAAAGCGAAATAAGTGTATGAAATCTATAAACATCTTGTATTTATTTAAAAAAGTATGCTATGATTATGGACTGTGCGGACGTATAGCTCAGTTGGTTAGAGTACATCGTTGACATCGATGGGGTCACTGGTTCGAATCCAGTTACGTCCATATATATTGAGCATACATTTGTTGATAGGCTGTCATTTAAAGTTTGTTTTTGCCGTTGCGGCAAAGTAATGCCTTAAAAATGTAGCGGCAAGATTATGCTTTAAAAATTTAAGAGAAAAATAATGTGCATTATTAACTATCTCTATTGTGAAGATTCTATCGTTCATCAATACGCAGTGTGAATTTAGCTTAACGTAAAACCTTGCATACTTAAAGGCAGCCTAGAAAACTCGGTTGTCGAATCTGTAGCGAGATAAAAATATAACTAAAATGTACCTCTTGCTTAAGAGTACAACCTTAGAACAGTATAGATAGGTTTATTTTTAATGAAGAATGTGTAAAGCTTGATTTGTAAATGTCGAATAGGATTAATATTAGAAAAGATAGAAAATTCAATCGCTCATAATAGATGTTATCAGTTATTGAAACGAGATATCTGTTGTGAAAATTAAGGTCTATCAACCTTTTGTAGACTTATCCTAGTTAATATATCTTACTCTGGTAAAGAAGATTATGAGAAGACAAAATATTGCTTGGAGTGCTGATGGCAGCGTCATACCAGAAGCCGAGCCTCACACTAAAGCCAAACACTACATTCTAGAGACTTATATTGTCAATCTCATACATACTTTATATGGAAAAGGTAGATATGGAGTAACTAATTTTACATTTATAGATGGATTTTGTGGAGGTGGACTATACAAAGATTCTCAAGAGATAGATATGTGGTATGGCTCTCCAGTTAAAATAATACAAGCAGTTAGAGAAGGATATAAAAAATCTCAAAGAAATTATTCTCTTAATGTTCAATATATATTTATAGATAATCAAAAAGAGCATTTAGATTATCTTAAAAATTATGCTATGCCGCGTGCTGGTTTAGACGAGTTGTGTGATGAAAAAATTCACACTTTTAAGGATGAATTTGGAACAAGAACCGAACAATGTGAATTTTTTCACGGTGAGTTCGAGAAATTGATTGATTTTTGCATACTGAGAGCCGAGCATTTTAGAGGCCATTCATTTTTTCTTTTAGATCCTTGTGGTTGGACTGATGTCTCAATGAATAGTATTAGAAAGATACATAGTTTGACTAAATCAGAAATTCTTTATACATTTATGATTGATTTTATTGCTAGGTTTATCACGGAACGAGATACCAAACTTCAAAAAGCATTCCATGATATTCTTGAAGCAGATAGTTATTACGATTTAAAAAAAATAACTGATTTAAGCAGTGCATCGGTACAGTGTTATTTAAGAAATGAATCCATGAGACTTTTTAGAGAAAGAGGTAAGTTTGAAAAAGCATTTACTTTTTCTATGGTTCCAAAAGGAGATACTAGACCTTTATACTATCTCATCCATCTATCTAAAAGTTTAACTGCATTACAAGTTATCAAAGACTCATTTTGGCAAAATAATAATTTATCATATCAATATTATTTTGAGATTTACGGATATACTTTTAGAACAACAGATTATTATGAAGAAAATCAGACATTTCTAGAATTTGATATTACAGAAAATAATTATGATTATTCAATTAGAAAACTTCATCAGCAATTAGTAGATTTAATCTATAATCAGAAAGAAATTACTTTTCTCAATTTATGTGAGAAAACTATGGAGCTAAATCCTGCCAATAGAGAACAATATGTTAAACTTATTAATTTTTTAAGGATGGAGGGAGATATTGAAGTTATAAGAAACGACAAGCTACTTAATGGAAAAAAGCCAGATTTACAGAAGAATGATATTATTAAACAGCCATCAACAAAACAACTTAGATTTTTCTGAAAAAATAGCTTTATCTTTTTATGAAAGATCAATAAGCTAAATAAGACTTAGTTGTTTTTGCTTAAGATTATTGGCTTTCCACTGCTGTAAATGACTTTCCCAAGACTGAGGCATTTCATCCCAGGTTTGTCCGTTTAAAAGACGACCACCTGCTTTAGAATGCTTGCCACCCCATTGCTTAAAAAAGAAAGCGACATTTGCTTCTTGAGCTTGATGCAATATATCTTCAACCCATTCTTGTTGAAGTGGTCGATGTTTTAGTCCCGATTCTCCGCCCACAATGACCCAGTCTATACCAGTTAGGTCTAATTTTAATGAGCCTAATAGAGGTTCACAAGAAAGGAAACGTATTTTAGCTGGTATTTGTCGAAGAGATTCCACTCTGGAAACATAATTTTGATTCTCGACAGATACCCCCATCCATATATTATCTGTCCACTTCAGTTGTGGAGCAATTGTCAATAAGCGTTCATGTCTTTTGGTCAAAATTTGATAAATGTGCCAAGGTGTTTCATGTATTACATTAAAGACTTTTTCGATGAACTCTAAGGGAATTTGCTCATGAAATAAATCACTCATAGAATTAACAAAAATTCTACTTGGATTCTTCCAATGTTTGGGTTCACTAAGTCTGTTATGATGTAAAGTTAATTTGAATCCTTGAGGAAAAGTTTGTGCAAATCTTTCTGTAATTGCCTCCGCATAACAATACTTACAACCTGTACTAACTTTGTCGCATCCTGTCGTTGGATTCCAAGTTTTATCTGTCCATTCGATACCAGTTTGAGGGCTTGACATTACAAATTCCTCTATTTTAATTTATTTAATATAGTAGTATTAATTCTATCATTTCTCTTGACGAATGAAATAAAGATTAACTACATTTTATGAGATAATTAATAAAAAGTATTCATGCTGATGGCAAGTTTATTCTTTAAAAAAATGACTCGTGGCTCCTGACACAACTTAATAGTACAAATATTACACGAGTAACTCTAGATTTGTGAAAGCTCAAGTTATAACCATTTGTCTTAATAGTTTATTGATAAGGCATTACAAGCTCCTAATAATAGATTGAACTTCTTTCTTATAAAGCAGCCGAACCTTCTTATAGCGAAAATATCCAGGGTTGCTAATAAGCTCACATACACGAGCTTCTGTTGGATATTCCCCTAATTTGCCGAGTGTAATAATAGCCTCTTCAATTTCAAGACAACATTTATCAATAGAAGCTATATGACAAAGATGCTGATAATGACGGCGTTTATCTACAATTTGACGGCATAGTTCAGGAAAATGTCGTGAGAGAAGCCGTCGATTAATATTTAATTGTTTAGCAACATCTATGAGCGTTGGTAATGATTCAGAGGACTGAGACAAAATCGTAGTTAAAGTGTTTTCAATTAGCTCTAGATTAAAGTTTTGAGGCGATAATCGTGCCTTTTTAGAAGATTGACGCTCAAATGTTAGTTTATTAAGAGTAGTAGCTGTTTGTTGAAAATCCTGCATTAAGAATTGAGATAAAGAAAGACGAAGAGAATAACAAATTTGTAGTAGAGCAGAAAGAGAAGGACAATTTTTACCTGTATACCATCCCCAACAAGTATTTTTAGGAATTTGGTGCATTGCTGCAAAAGCCGCTATATTACCATCAGTGTATTTTTCTACAGCAATATTAAAAGATTTTTGTATATGTTCTGGAGTTAGTAAGGAAGATAGCTGATAAGCATTAGCGAGCAATTCTCCCAAAGCATTGACCATCCATCTTTCCTGATTAACTATTTGAGAATTGTTAGAAATTGCTTTATTTTGAGCTATTCCTAGCCACTGAGAGCAGTATGAGCAATAGCCTAAATTCGATTTCCAACTTAACCAATGTATTTGACGACAACAATGAGGACAATTTTGTATTAGAGGATATTGATGTATCAGACAAACTGTTACATCTTTTAGTGTCCAAAGTAGTAGGTCATAAATCAAGTGTTTGTTTTGTTTCCATTCTTGATAACAAATTGGACACCAAGCTTTATAGGGGCGTAATAAACCTTTTGTGACTAAAATATTTGAAAAGGGTATTAATGTTAAAAATTGTAGTTGATTATGAAGCGTTAATTGATTAATAACATTTGAAAAATCAGTGGCTATAGTTCCATACCCATTTAAAGCATGAGAACGATTAAAAAATGTTTTTAGTCCTCTACTTGTATAATTTTTAATAAAAGTTTGCTGTAGGAGAGGATTGATAACTCTCGATAATAAAATACTGGGAAAAACCTCGTGTGAGTTGGCTAAACGAGTAACAAAGCTGGTCAAGCTCTCAACTTTAGGAGTTCCTATGCCAATCGGTTCTAAATGATGTAAGCGACTTCGCTCAGGCATTGGAAACTTCTCTGGACTCCATAGCTCATCCTCAGAGTAGGGTTGAATTTGGGTAAGCTTTATGTCCATAAATGTTTAAAGAAGCTAAAATTTTTCTTAAAATTAACTTGAGATATTGCAAAATTCTAAAAGTAAGTTATAGTGTACTATTATAGTTTGTTTCTTTCAAATTATTCTAATATTTACTATTAATTTTTCTAACACTGTTCATCTATGATAGCTACCCATATAAACAGTGAAGAATATTTAGACCTAACCTTTAAGCTTAGAGGCGCACCGATTCCCCTTGATAATGGTTATATTATCTACGCTGCCTTAGCCCGTATTTGTCCACCTCTTCATGAACTTAATTCTATTGGAATTCATCCTATTGCTGGAATTCCAACTAGCAACAATTTTCTTGAACTCAATGAGCAATCTCGTTTAATAATTCGCATTCATCATCAACAAATTCCCTTAATATATCCTTACTTAACTGCTCAAACGTTTCAAATCGGTCAAGAATCTTATCAACTAAATATTCCCGACTATCAACCTTTGATTGCCTCGGAAAGTCTTTATTCTAGATTAGTCGTCATTACTGGTTTTCAAAACCCTTCTACTTTTATTGAGGCCGTTCAACGGCAACTGGATAATTTAGGAATACAGGGAAAGATTGAACTTCTTACCCGACAAGATGGAACTCCCCAACGGCGACAACTCACCATTAGTAAGCAAGGAAGACAATTTAAAATACGAGGATTTGGTATAAAAATCAGTGAACTCAACCCAGAAGATTCTTTAATCTTGCAAGAACGGGGAATTGGGGGGAAACGCAAGATGATGTGCGGGGTGTTTGTTCCAGCAACTCGTACTAAGGAAGAGGAGGAGACGCAATGATAGTTGCTACTCAACCAAAAATTTCCCTGTCTCTCGATGCCTCCGATACAACGATAATGCACCGTGTAGGAATGACGGGACTTTACATGACGTTAAAACGATTAGAACAGAAATTTCCTGATTCTCGAAATCGTGCTGGACATCTTTCATGGTTGTTGACTCCCGATACTATTGAATTATTCTGGGCAGGGAGTGATGTAGTTGCGCTCTCATGGTTGATGCAAGAATCCTTTCAACTCGATGATAGGGGGTTAATTCAATTAGCAGGATTAGAAAATGATGCAATGGAATTAGAACAGAAAATCCACATCCATGAAGGGATATGTGCTATTTTCCTGCGTCATAATAAGTTTTACAAAGCAGGGAATCAGGCTAAAACAAAACTAACGGTTGAAAGTCAAGAAGTGGAGTATCAATACAAACCACTTCTTTGGTACGCTCATCAAACTTTTGCACAACATTTATGCGAGATAAATACCCAACAACTCAAACAGGATTATCTTCAATTTACGAGTTGGTTGTATCTAGGGGGAGTAGTACGTCATGCCATGTTGGAGAAAGTCACGAAACTGGAAGCTAAACCTGAATATGCTTTCGCTTTATTGTTCGTTCCCGTTGTCTGTCACTACTGGTTACTCCATTTTCCTTCAGAAGACTTGAAGGAAAGGAAACCCCATCGTTACCTTGTGGTAATTCCTGAAGTTAATAATTTTGAAGAAGCCTCTCAAAGACGATGGCGATTACAACAATTAGCAGTCAAACAACTTCATGTTAGCAGCATTGAGGAGGCAGGTTTACTTTATTACAGCTTAGATGAGGTTCAACAAGACGATAACTACTATCAAGCTTGTCAAGTCTGGTTATATGAAAAAATGAATAAAATGTCTCATCAACGAACTGTGATGAGTATTAAAGAAATCGATATTGATAAGGATATTTTAATCACCTATCAAGTGGTTCAACAACAGTTTCAGCCCAATTATCAACACATTAATTCTAAAAAAAACCTTATTACAGTTAATTCAATTCGGTCACTGATTGCTGAGAACTTAGTACGAGGACTCCCTTGGTGGTCTAATTTTTGGGAAAAATTGATTGTAGAGGATTCAAAAGGATATCTATTCAAACAGCTACTTTACAATCGCAGAGGAGTGAAATTTATGGTAGAAGGTAGTGAACAAAAAGAAAAGTGTCTGACCTTCGTTAATGTCTTTCAACACGCCATGTCGGTCTACTTTGCTAAAGTGTATGCTAAGACAGACAAAGGAAAAGAAGCTCCCATTGAAAAAAGAGTTGAACGATTAAGGGCAGAGTTGAATTGTTGCTATGATGAATTGTCGTTTCAGCAATACCTAGCAGATTTTTTGGCTAGGGGAGGATTAAATGAGTATTTCTATGAAAATAAAGATAGAGTTTTATTGATAATAGAAGAAGTTTCTTGGAAAAAGTTAAGAGTTTGGTCTTTGTTAGCGATAGCAAGTTATAAACCCAAAGAAAAACATACTAATACGAATGAAAATTCATCTCCAGACACTCAAAAACTAGAAGGAGTAAATGATGAATCAGAATAATAATGACAATAAAATTCTAAATTATTATCTTTATGGTACTGTCCTTACTCGTTATGGTTTAGCATCCTTAAATCATGGTATGAGGCAAGGAAATAAAACTTTATTACAAAAAGTTTATTGGTATGGTAAAATTCATTCTTTAGTCAGTTCAAGTGCTATTCGCTGGGCATTACGCTTTTATCTTCAAAAGAAAGCTTATTCTATAAATAGAGTTTGGGATGAAGATGAACATATAAATCGGTTAACCAGTGAGGATTTTGACCCAGAACAATTTTTAGATGATGACATTTTTGGGTTTGCTTTATTGGAGTCTGCCGAAACAGAAGGGGATGCTTCAACAACGAAGAAAAGAAAGAAACAAACAAAACTTAGCACTCCTAATCAGCGAATGGGTGCATTAGGGATGAATATGGCTGTTTCGTTAACACCCTATGATGGGACATTAAAGTTAGGAGCAAAAAGCGGGAGAGAAAAGGATAGTACATCGCTTCATTTCACGGAATATCATGCGACCCGCTACCAATATTACTTTGGCATTAACGCTACTCATCTGAAAGACCCTTCTCGGATTCTTCCTCTGATAGATGGGATTATGGAACTTCCCAAAGTAGGAGGAAATAGTAATATTTTTAATTATCCTTTTTGTCCCGATAGTTTTATTTTTCAATGGACGAGTCATTTTGCTTCTTATATTTCCTATTGCTTTGAAGCTTGTGATGGTCATGGGAAAGGAAAGCAGGTTAAGCTGACAAAAGACTTTATAGGTGAGGTGGAATGCGGTCAAATTAACCCTGATGATCTTTGGATTGGGGGGTCAATTGTTGAAGAGTTACAACAGTTGGAGAATTTTAAGCAGTCAAATCTTAGTAAGGCGCATCTTAACCGTAATCGGAATGAACTGATTGAAGCTTTAAAAGCGGTTATTAAAAGAGATTTGGAGTTGGAAAAATCACAATGACGACACCATTAATTCTCTATTTAGATGTTCCATTTGCGACTTTTCGAGAGTCTCATGCAAGAGAAATAGGGAGAACTTATCCTGTTCCTCCTCCAGCAACGGTGTACGGAATGTTGTTGTCGTTGGTAGGTGAAACGGATATCTATCGTCATTGTGGGATAGAAATAGCCATTGGAATGTTATCTGAACCTAGAAAGTCTCAGATTTTGCGTCAGATGAGACGGTTTAAGAATGCTAATTTTAGTCATCCAGAAAATGTTAATCCCTCTTATCAAGAGATTTTGTCTAATCTAAAATGTTTGATTTGGCTTCGTTCTGACGGAGAGAAGCGACAACCAAGTTTAAGGGATAGAATACAGTCAGCGTTCGACTATCCTCAGTTAGTAAAACGGTTTGGCTGTCTATTCCTAGGGGAAAGTGACCAGTTGATTAAGACTATAAAAATTGTCTCTGAAGAGTATCCAGAGGGAGTAAGGCGGTGGGTGATAAGGGATAATCGAGGACGATTAACTTTACCCTATTGGGTTGACCATGTGGGGATAAGAAATACCCGTTCTTTAAGATATCGAGTGGAGGAAATAGATAGATTATTGCCTCCTGATTTAGCATGGACGATGATTAAATCACCGATTTAACAAGTATCTTTGAATAGTAAGAAAATTTATTGTAGAGAAATGGTGAAAAGATTGACAAGATAAGCGATATGCAGATTTAGTTGAGGTAGAAGATGCTTGCAATTTCACAAAAAGGCTTATAAAAATAAGATTTAAGTGGTAACAGACAAAAAAAAGGTGATAAGTTTTGCATTTTTGATATCTTAGTTTGAAAGATACTTGTAAGATTATCAATAAGCCTTCATCAGACAAAGGTTCTCGTCTTTGGGGTGATTCGTGGCTTAATGCCGTTAGGCGTTGTTCAAGCTATTGTTACGGTATTCAGTAGAAAATTTGGTGATGTGATTCGTGGTTAATGCCGTTAGGCGTTGTTCAAGATCCCAATCCATAATCTAATCTTAGCTTGCTGACTGTGATTCGTGGCTTAATGCCGTTAGGCGTTGTTCAAGTGCGTAACGATGGTGTTGATTTAGTAGTGACGGTGTGATTCGTGGCTTAATGCCGTTAGGCGTTGTTCAACGTTAGGGCGGATTGTCAAACGGGCTACCTTTGGGAGTGATTCGTGGCTTAATGCCGTTAGGCGTTGTTCAAAGTAACCTTGAAAAAATTCTTCAATTAGAGCAAGAAGTGATTCGTGGCTTAATGCCGTTAGGCGTTGTTCAACTGGCCCGTCGGCGTGTAGGACGTTGAGAGGCGATGCGATTCGTGGCTTAATGCCGTTAGGCGTTGTTTAAAATTCCACCTTGATTTAACTGAGGTGTGAATCAATCTGAGTCTAACTATTTTCCAAGCTTCCTATAATAGTACGAAAGCTCTCCAATCCAGCTTCTAAGTTTTCTAGAATTTCTAGAGCAAGAATATCGGGTGCTGGAAGGTTATCGAGGTCGGTTAAACTTTTATCCTTAAGCCAGAAAATATCAAGGCTGGTTTTATCGCGTGTGATAATTTCTTCATAGGTGAATTTGCGCCAGCGTCCCTCTGGGTTATTTTCTGAATAAGTTTCTGTACGATTGTGACGATTTACGGGGCTATAACAAGTGATAAAATCTCCTAAATCATCTTTTTTAAGAGGATTTTTCTTGAGAGTAAAATGTATATTAGTACGGAAGTCATAAAACCAAATTTCTTTTGTCCAGGGGTGTTTAGCTGCGGGTTTGTTATCAAAAAAGATGACATTGGCTTTAACCCCTTGTTTATAAAAAACCCCTGTAGGAAGTCTTAGAATAGTATGCAGGTCGGTATTAAGTAAAAGTTGCTTTCTGACCGTTTCACCTGCACCGCCTTCAAAAAGAACATTATCAGGCACAACAACGGCTGCTTTTCCTGTTGTTTTCAGCATGGCGCGAATATGCTGAACGAAGTTAAGTTGTTTGTTAGACGTGGTTGCCCAAAAGTCTTGACGATTGTAGGTTAAGTCTTCTTGGTCTTGTTCTCCATCTTCATTTGTAAAAGTGAGGCTGCTTTTTTTCCCGAAAGGAGGATTAGCAAGAACATAATCCATGCTTTCAGAAGGTGGAGCAATGAGGGCATCTGTAGAGGCAATAAAGCAATGTTCATCGTCGATATCGCCAATATTATGCAAAAACATATTCATTAGTGCCATGCGTCGGGTATTAGCGACAATTTCGTTACCTCGAAAGGTTCTTTTTTTGAGAAATTCTTTTTGGTCTTTGTCTAACCTATAGTTTTTGACTAAAAAGTCATAAGCACCGAGGAAAAATCCGCCTGTACCACAAGCAGGGTCAGCGATAGTTTTCATCGGTTCAGGGCGCAAACATTCCACCATTGCCCAAATCAGCGCACGAGGGGTAAAGTATTGTCCTGCACCGCTTTTAGTATCTTCGGCGTTTTTCTCTAATAATCCTTCATAAATATCACCTTTGACATCTGCACCCATCATCACCCAGTTTTCTTCGTCTATCATGGCGATGATTTTGTAGAGTTTGGCGGGGTCTTGGATTTTGTTCTGGGCTTTGGTGAAAATTTGTCCGAGTAACCCTTTTTTCTGACCTAATTCGCGCAATACAACAAGATAATGAGCTTCCAAATCTGAGCCTCGTTTGGTACGGAGACTTTGCCAGTCGTAGTCGAAGGGGATACCACTTTGGCGGTTGTAGGGGGGGTTGGCGTATTCGTCCGCCATTTTTAGGAATAAGAGATAAGTCAGTTGTTCTAGGTAGTCTCCATAGCCTACACCGTCATCTCGTAGGGTATTACAGAAACTCCAAACTTTGGAAACAATAGAGGCAGTATTCATCAGCTAAGTTTTATTTATGGGTTTGTATGAGAAAGTTTGTTCTAAAAATCAAGAATGAAATCATGCAGATGTGACATCCAATTCAAGTTGTTTAGGAGAAGATTTTGATGTTTCATTGGAGTTTTCTGCTTGAATACGTTTTAAGAGTTCGCTGGCGGGTTCATCATTAGGGTTTTGAGATACGAGTTTTCCCTCAAAAGCAAGTTTGAGAATACTTTGGCGTAAAGCTTCGGCTTTTTCTAAATTCTCGGTGATGGTGGCTTCTAATTTGTCGCAAATTGATAAGCGAGATTCAATTTCTTGAACAATTTGAGTTTGTTCTAATAGAGGAGCAATAGCCATAGGTAATTCACTAATAGGAGCTAAAAACAGATTGGCTTGAGCCGTTGCTTTTTTCTTAGAGTGAATAACTTTTTGAAGTATGGGAGCTTGCAATTGATATTCCAAATACTTTGATAAATATTTATTATGTTGTATTTTGATAAGAGCAACACTCCTCACCATAGTAAATAGTATATTTTTGGGTACTCTACAAATCCGACCAATCGTACCAGAGCAAGATATTAAGATGTCCCCTTCTTCTGGATTGCATCGTTGAATTATCCTTATATATTCACTTTCAGGAATATAATCAACTTTTTCAAAAGATAGATAACTGTTTTGAATGTTTCTGGCTGATAAAAGATAGTAACCATTTTCTGTTCTTTCTGGAGTTGAATGTTCTCCGTCAGTTATTTTCTCAGAAATCTCATTAAGTCTTACCCAACACCATCCATCAGGTAAACTCGGTAACTTGCTTAATTCTTCCTCGGTTAACAGGGGTAACTCCTTTGATTGTTGAGGTTTAGTAGGCTTTTTGCCATTTTTACCGCTTGCTTCCCAATCTTTAACCGCTTTTTCCCACTCTTCTAACTGTTGCTGATAGTGTCGCTCTCTTTCTGCTTTAATCTGAGTGAGGAGAGTTTCAGCATCTTCTAGGGTGTCTTGGTGTTCTTTGCGCCATGCTTCGGTAAGTTTACCCTCAAACGCCCACTTTAGAATAGCTTGACGGTAGACTTTAAGTTTTTGTCTAGCTTTTTTTAGGTATTCTACCCCGTTATCGAGTTCTGAGAATAATTCTTCGATTTTCTCCACGATGCGATGTTGTTCGGGTAAGGGAGGAAGTACTATATAATAATTGCCAATTACATCAAAACCAACTCTAGGTCTATCTCCCTCATTAAGATGAGAGGCGAAAGAAACAAATTTAGCAGAATTCAAGAAATATTGAAGTAATTTTGGATTTATAGCTTCATTTTCAGGAAAAACAATAAATTCTGCAGAACACAAGCCATAAAAATCAGGCTTAAATACCTTATTTAAGTAAGGGCGCAATCGTCCATATAAAATATCATTTGGATGAAAATATACTGCTTTACTTTTCAGGTTTTTAGCTTGTTCTGTTCCCAATAACTTCATTGTATGAGAACTGATATGTTCCATTCCAATAAAAGGTAACTCTGAGTAATCTTGAGGTGACACCTTTGGACGATTTGGATTAAATATTTCTTTTAATTGTAATTGTATCCAGCCTTTCGGCAAATCTGCTATTTTTCCGTTTGTTCCCGTCATTATTCTATTACTTATTCATTTCTTTAGAATTTTTCTTCACACTACTAAAGCAGTGTTTAACTCCTCAATAATAGCCTCCATCTCATCCCCAAAAAGCTGATAAAGTTTTCCTAAACCTCCCATACTATCAAAAGGTGCATAGTCTAAATCTTCCCTTTCTAGGGCAAAAGAACTGATAATATGTTCCTTCATTGCTCGTAGCCACTGCATCTGTTCTTCATTAAATTTTACTGAGGCACCCGCCTGTTTTTGAAAAACCCACGTTTGAAAAGCACGATTAATACGGTTCTCATGAGGGGTTAGGGTTTCATCTAAGCCAATAACTCGCCGTATTAAAGTAACAAGGGCAGTTAACTCATTAATCGGCTGACTGCTAACCTGTTCTATTTGTGCATAAGCTTGCCATATCCTTAACGGTGCAAGGTGAGGACGGTCTTTTTTCAGTATATCTAACACTTCTTTCACCATTTGATAGGTAACAGGTCGCTGTTGATAGGGTAAATTATAATAGATCCGTAAGGCAGTAATTTCGTCTTTATTTACTTCAATAAAAGCTTTAAAGTCAGTTATCAGCGTTTCATTTTGTGTCTGCTGTTCTTGGCTCCATCCTGCATAAGTTACCTTATCTAAGTTAAGGCTGTCGATATACTGTTCATGAACTTGGCGGACATTATCTAAATATTCAATGAGTTGTCCTGTAAATAAACCAGAAACATGACGGGATAAGCTTTCATGTATTGCTTCTAGCTGTTCAAGTGTAGGATTATCGGTTTGATAATCTTGTTTCGCCCTATCCTCTATAACATCTAAGTCACACGCATTGAGTAACGCTTGGGCGATGTCTCCTAGTTTTGCTCCTTGAGTCAAATTTTGAACTTCTTGGGCTTCTTCTGAGGTGACTTGCCGTTCTAAACGGGCTAATCGTCCTGCAAGAGAAGTATAAGCCTCAGTATCAGTTGCCCCCATCATTATCCCTTGCATTAGGTCTTTGAGGGGAACACTACGCTTTGTTTCTAAGGGGCGACTATCGGTTTTAACAGATTTCTCTACACCTACGGCATCAATAATCACAAAGTGAGTTTTAGCAGATGGGGCAGAACCAGAAACTTTTTTTAACTCATCATGGCTCAGGGTGCGCGTTCCTCGTCCTTTCATCTGTTCGTAATAGTTTCGTGATTTTACATCCCGCATAAAGATAAGACATTCAAGAGGTCTAACATCGGTTCCTGTGGCAATCATATCAACTGTAACAGCGATGCGAGGATTATAACCATTGCGAAACTGAGATAACACCGATTTCGGGTCTTCTTTAGCTTTATAGGTTACTTTTTTACAAAAATCATTCCCTTCGTCAAATTCTTCTCGTACCATGTTGATGATATCATCGGCATGGCTATCATCTTTAGCAAAGATAAGAGTTTTGGGAACTTCTTGACGATGAGGAAAGATTTCAGGCAGTTTATCCCGAAACGTGCGAATAATCTGACGAATTTGACTAGGATTAACCACATCACGGTCTAATTGTGTTCCTGCGTAGACAATTTCATCATCTATTTGTGTCCAGCGTTTCTCACGCGTCAGTTTTTCCCGTTTTTCAATAAATTCTTGAGCAATTAAACGGCTACCATTTTTAGTGATTTCAGTTTCGATAGTATAGACTTCATAACCGACATTCACCCCATCCATGACCGCTTGTTCATGGGTGTATTCGCTGACTATGTTTTCATTAAAAAAGCCAAAGGTACGAAGGTCGGGAGTAGCAGTTAAACCAATGAGAAACGCATCGAAATAATCTAGAACCTGCTGCCAGATATTGTAAATGGAGCGATGACATTCATCAATGATAATAAAATCAAAAAATTCAATCGGTACTCTCGGATTATAGGCAACGGGAACAGGTTGTTTACGTTGTACCATCTCATTTGGGTTCGTTTCTTCGGCTGCCTCGTCTAAAGGTGAACCTTTAAGAATGGAGTAAAGACGTTGAATCGTGGAAATACAGACTTGAGCATCTTTAGCGAGATAATTAGATGAGAGACGTTGAACATTGTAGAGTTCGGTAAATTTTCGATTATCATCATTAGGAACAAAACTCATAAACTCTTGTTCGGCTTGTTCTCCTAAGTTTTTCGTATCAACGAGGAATAATACCCGTTTAGCGTCAGCAAACTTTAAGAGACGATACACGGCGGTAATAGCAGTGAAGGTTTTTCCGCTTCCTGTTGCCATTTGAACTAATGCACGAGGTAGATTACGCTTAAATGACTTTTCTAAGTTGTTAATCGCTATAACTTGACAATTTCTTAGTCCAGTCGGGTCAAGTGTCGGAATATCAGGAAGTCTATCCCGTAAGCTTTTCGATTGGGTCAACCATTCTTGGAAGGTTTCAGGACGATGGAAAGAAAAAACGAGACGGGAACGAGGTTTCGGGTCACGGCGGTCAGTAAAGCGAGTCAGTTTTCCTGTACTCTCATAAATGAAGGGCAGGGGTTGATTGTTGATGTGTTTTAATTTGCTATCAGCATATTCTCTTGATTGTTCTTCTACAACAGTCAGGCGATGTCCTTCTTCGTCTCGTTTAGCTTCAATAATCCCTACTGGCTTTCTATCAACGAAAAGCGCATAATCGACATATCCTGCATCGGTTTGGTACTCTCGAACGGCTATTCCTAAGCTGGCATTAAAATTGATGGCGTTTTTATCTTGAACGTCCCATCCCGCTTGAGCTAGTTTTTGGTCAATAAGGTCACGGGCTTGATTTTCAGGGGTTTGGTTCGCCGAGGACATCTTTAGTTGATGAATAAGAAATTGTGTTTATTACTTAGATAGCCCAATTTGGTGAATGAAATTCACATTGCTTCTATAATCTTAACTTTAAGCCAAAATTCTCAAACAAGATTTCTCCGAACTCCTTAAAATTAGCCAGAAATAATTGTGATACGCTAATCTTTGCCTTTTTACAGACAGGAATTATTAGCTTTACCAAATGATAAGGTTTATTTTGATGCTGTTTAGTCGCTATTTTTAATTGTTCCATCATTTTACCCAACTCTCCAAGTAACTTTAAATTCTTACCGATTGCTTGCTCAAACACTAATAAAATTAACTGTAACTTTCGGGTTAACTCTATTGAAATGGGTTTGTATTCTAATTGGGGAGTTAGCGCAATTAATTCACCAATGCCTTGAATATTAACTCGATATTTTTCTATATCTTCTTTTCCTTCTGTTTCTATTCCTAGCCATTGATAACAGTGAGAACAGAAACCCGATGACGATGACTTGGCTATGACAGGTAAGCTAGAACCACAATGGGGACATTCATCAACTAACCTTTGTTTATGGCTCAAACATACCTCCACATCTTTAAATGACCATAACAACGGCTCGTAAATCGTTTTCTTCTCCTGTTTCCACTCTTCCAAGCAGCAGGGACACCAAGCACGATTATTCCGAAATAGTCCTCGGTCATAAATCAACCCTTTCCAACTCAAAAGGGTTAAAAAGTGCAATTCTTGTCGCATGGTTAACTGCTCTAAAACAGTTACTAATTGTCTCGTCATCTGCCGCATTCCGTTAATGGCGGGTTTAGCATCACTATTTCCCAATAAATGATTCACACTTTTGGTTAATAGCTCTGACTTGTCCTCATTAATCAGAATAAGTGGTGCAATTTCTCCCATAATGAGCTTTTGTGAGGTTAAGCAATGCTCTTGTGCTAAACGATTAAGATAACTACTGAGGCTTTCTGTGTTTAGAGTTCCTATCCCTACAGGTTTAAGACTAAATAACCGACTTCGTTGAGGGATTTCTAGTAGTTTGGGACTCCAAAGTTCCTCATAAATACTCATCCCTCTTGATTAACTCCTACTAAGTCTCTCCCTACCTTACGTTCTCCAACCTTTCCACCTTTCTTTGTCGGTTGAGAATCAGTCAATTCAGGCTTGATGGCTTTTTCTTCGTTATATAAATAGGCTAAACGGCTTTCTCCTGCTTCTAACTCTTTTTGAATGGTCTTGCGTCTTCCTGCTGATAATTCTCTCGCTTTAAAATCTTTCATTCTCACCGTTTTAGCCACATCATCTAAAGCATTTTTGAGAGCGCGATACCACCAACTTTTAAGAATCCCCACACAACCTATTGAGTATTCCATAAAATATTCCCAACGTTCCTCTAATTGTGGTTCATCTTCAACTGGTAAATACTGCTGTAATGTCTTAATTACTTTAATAAATTCTTGTTGATCTTGCGATTTATCTAGATAATAGGGAGGTAAATAATAATCTTCACTTCTTCTGCCTACTTGACCATTCACTTCTTGACATTTTAAAAGTTCATACGTACCAAATAAAACATGAACTGTTTGAGTTTTATTCGCAATTGATTTCAGCCAGTTCATTTGAACATTAATTTGTCTTCCTCCTGCCACATCAAATAAATGCTGTGCTTCATCTAGGGTATAAGCTTTTAACTGACGATGTAAGAAAACTTTTTGCATCGTTCGACGCAAAGCTTTAGCATTTTTTCCTTCGTGATCTCCTATCAAATTATCTTCGTTATCATTCTCAAAATTAATTGTATAATTTTCTTTATAATCGATTAATACTTCCTTTAATGACTCCAAAACTTGAATATAGTAATCAGAATAGTTAAACTTTCCTCCTTCAGCACCATCTACCTCTATTCCTCCTACTACTAAACTACCAGGATTGGACATAATTTCATTTTCAAAATGTTTAAGCAATCGTTTTTCAAATTCTGCTTTTAATCGTGATTTGCCTACTCCTGTTACGCCAAACACCAGATAAACTAAAGCATCATCTGGTTCTATAGCATTCTTTAGTAGCTGCTCTAAAATTAGTCTTATATTGCGATGAGGAACAATCACATCTTTAAAATACTTAAGTTTGTTATCTGTTGTTTCTTGTAAAATTTCTTGAGGAAAACGACGTTCTTTATCCATTACCATAATTCCTCTTCAGCAAAAGCTTGAATGTTATCAAAGTTAATTTCTCTAGATAAACTAGAAGGTAAAACATCTTCTTCTATTTCTAAAATACTCTTCTCGATTTCTCTATTATTTTGAGATGAAGGGTATTCAATACTTGCTGCATTTAAGACAGCACTACTCAGCTTTCCTTCAATTAAATTATAGACTAATTTAGCTGATTGATCTCGTCGAATTTGTAGCAATAACTCTTCATGTTCTTCTGCGTTATTAAGCAAATCAACAATCTCTTTAGAGCCTAGATATTGACTTTGATTATAGCTTTGGCGTTTTCGTCTGCCAATTGTTGTGGCTATCTCTACTGCCTTCTCTGAATGACCTTGAAACCTCATATAATAATTAGATAAACACTTCACCCAATGATTATTAACATAAGCATAAGCAACACTATAATCTAGGGGGTCGTAGCGCACGGGAACAGATTGATTCTCAACGCTATAAAATTCATCTGTCCAATAATCTTGATAATTAATTCTTATTCCCTTACCAGGGATAACTTTGGCTGTTCCCTTATTGTTTGTGGGCAAGGTTAAAATCTTGAATTGCTCATCATATTTAATATATTGATGAGGGCGATGTCCCGTTTTAGTAACTCCTAATTCAAAGGCTTTTTGAGGGGACATTCCTTCTAAAGCAGGATGTTCTGTACTATCATAAACTCCATAAGCATAACCGAACGCCAAATAATCATATAATTCTTCTAAATTCCAGACAGCTAAATTCTTTGGATTATTTGCTTTTTTAACAAGGCGGACGTGCTTCATGATTTGGGTATTTCCCCTCAAGTTATTGATAAATTCCGTATTCTGTGAGCCAAACCAACGTTCAATAATTGAACTAAATTTAGGGCAATCCTTGGGACGATGCTTTTTACTAGCTTCAAAACGTGCTAACAATGTCTCAAAATAAGTAGAACTAAACTCTTTTCCATTATCCACAACAATCCATTCAGGAAACCGTCCAAACCGTTGTACACAGATGCGAATAGCCATCATACAAGAACGGTAACTTGGATTATCGAAGGTGAGGTATAAAGCTAGAATTCGCCGACTATAGGCATCAATCATACCTGTTACCCAAGGCCTGCCTAAGTTTTTGCCACTATAGGGGCATACACACTGAATATCTAGCTGTGTATGGTCAATATGCACAATTTCAAGGGGGCGATCTCCATGACGGGGGGTAGTAGGTCGAATTAACCAAGGCCCCAAATAATTATTAGCAGCACGAGAACCCATTCTTTTTTTAGTTTGTTGATAACTGTTTCGTTTTTTCACTCTTTCGTAATAAAAGGTATGACTTGGCAAAGGAGATATTTGTCTTAATTCTTTCCATCTATCCTTCAAAATCTCATAAGTCTGCCAAACGTTCTTTTGTGTAAAAGATTCATAATGTTCTTCAATTACTTGATCAATTATTTCCAAATCCTCATCACAATAGCGAGGTGTTGAGTTTCCTTTGTGTTGGGGAATTAAGCCAATAAACCCACTTCCGTATTCTTGTTGTGCTTTTCGGTATTTGGCTTTCCAGTGACGTAAGGTTCGTTCTGATAGGTTTTCTTCTTGAGAATTATAAGGTTTTCCATCTAAAAAAGGTTTAATAGCTGCATAACGATAGTTTGCGGTCTCTAACGCTTTAGGACTGGCTTCTAAAAAGTATTGCCATCCTTCCTCATTTAAAGTGGTGTGGCTTTCTGTCTGAAGATTACTGATTTCTCCTAATTTGACTAATTGTTCAAATTCTGCGAATTGCCAACGAATAATTCCTTGTTCTCCTCTAACAATAATTTTGCTTTCCCCAATATGGTCAATGGTGAGGCTTTTACCATCTAACAAAAATGATGACCCTACTTTAAGATCCACCATCTGCACACTGCTAGATATGGGTTCACGATAATCATGAGAAGCCGTGATGTAAGCCATTGCGGTAGCCTGGTCACGAAATAAATGAACTTTCTCTTGTTCCACTAAGGCTACTTCGCTTAAATTCACATAAACTTTTTCAAGAGAGATTAAGGTATTGATATCATCAATAGTGGCATTTTTCGCCTTCTCAAGTAGAGTGGTAAAGTTAATTCCTGGATAATTTATGATAATTTCTTTCAGATTAGCTTCTACCTGCTCATCAATAATGTATAGTTGCTTTAAATACCCTTGCTTGTAGGATTGTAAATATTTCTGATTACGATATTTGACCCAATCAATTTCACTATCTGAGCGAAGATAATAATAATATCCTAAGTTTTCGAGATATTCTTGAACAATAACATCTACCCATTGCCCTTCTATTTTTTGATAGCGATAAGGCTGTTCCTCACTAAGTTTTTCCAGTCTTTTCTCTGTTTTCCACTCTTCAAAACCACAATGATTCTTTCTCAACACGAAGAAATCGGGATAATGACCGATAGTGGTGGCTTGTTTACCTTGCGGTGAGCATTTAATACTAAATTTAATCGGTTGATCCCAATATTCTAAAACTGTGTCGTCATATTCATAGAATTGAGTAATAGCTGGTAGTTCAACGGTATGAGACTCGAATTGAATCGTTCTACCCATTTTTGAACTAGCATAGGGGCCATGAACGTTTCTTCCTCCTCCTTTTACTCTACGAGCAGGTGGGGAAGTCCGAATTTGGTTAACCAAATCTCTTTGTTGTTGGGAGAGTTGCAAACTATCACACCATGTTTGAAATTCAGCATCAGAGAGCATGGGTATCCCTCCTAAAATTAAAACAAGCTTACTAATAAAAACATCATAGCTAGTCTAGACTATTTCGGCAATGTCAAACTTTAAATTTGCTATTTCGGCAAATTCAAGCTTTAAAAAAAATTCTACCAAAAATTTTATATATTGAAGTTATTAGGTTTTGAAAAAATGGGTCGGCAAAATCTAACTTTAAATTTCGGCAAAAACAAACTTTAAATTATAGCGTGTTCCATTTCTCTTGTAAACTGTTGAGCATTCCAAAGAGGTGCAGTAGAACGAGATTTTTTAAGTTGAGTTGCAATTTTCTGGCGGAGTTTTTCATCAGTTCCGAGTTTAACGCCCCATTGAATATACTCCTCGTTTGTCCACGCTATACCGTCATCAACTCCCACATTCTTGAGAAAAGTATAACTATTTCTAGCGGCAAATTGTTCACCCACTTTAGTAACTAATGGTATCCCCATCCATAAAACTTCTAAAGTAGTTGTTGCACCATTATAAGGATAGGTGTCTAGCACAATATCAGCTATTTGTAAATTAGCTCGATGGGTTTCTTCATCTTTATCTTGTGGTAAAAATATCAGTTTTTCTGAGACAACGCCTATTTCATCGGACAAGTTCTTAAATAAGTTTTGAATAATTTCTGAGTTAGCAAAACCTTTGATGAGTAAATAACTATTAGGAACAGCTTTAATAATTTCTAATTGCAATCGAATCGTATCAGGATGACGTTTTAAACCTGATTGTACAGTTAAATAGATAATTGCATCATTGGAAATTTCTAAATCTTCCCTTCTTAGAGTTGGTGTTCCTATTTCAAAACCATCAATGGCTAAATAAGTTTTGTTTAAACGCCAGATTTTTTCAGAGTAATAATTTTGAGCATTTTCAGGTAAGACATAAGGATCAGCAATAAAATAATCAATAGCTGGTATTCCACTAGCATCCATCCCTAACCAAGTTATTTGAATAGGGGCAGGTTTAAGACACATGACTTGAGAGGTAAGGTTATAAGTTAAACTATCTAAATCAACTAATATATCAATTTCATCTGCTTGAATTTGATCGGCGACCATTTGAGGATTTCGTGGCAATTGATAACTTTTATACGCATTTGGAGAAAACCACAATTGAGTTAGGTCATCTTCTGGTTGACTAATCCCATATAAATGAATTTGAAAATTATTTTTGTCATGATATTCCATTAGCCAACGAGATAGCCATCCTACTGAATGCCGTCGAAAAGTATGCCCTAAATAGCCGATTTTAAGAGGAGTAGATTGTGTTTTTGGTTTAAAGGAGGTATATGAATAATTATTACCACTCAAAAATTGTTGGCTGTATAAATTAGAAACTTGATTTTGTAGCTGCCGTGTTTCTGATGGGTTATCTTGAAGATACAATATTGGTGTAGTCAATCCTACTAAACTTTCTTTCATTAAAGGGTGTAATTGAATTGAATTTGTTTTAAGTAAATCTTGAATTAATGTTAAATGACGTTTTGCGATCGCATCAATTTTTAGCCATTCACCTTGATTTAATAGCACCAATAAAATTTTATAATTAGCGAAAAGTTGTAAATCAGTTCGAGTGACTTTATTAAAAAAGTGCTTGGCTAAATCTAAAGCATCTGTATAATTTTTATCAATAATCTGAAACCAAAATATTTGATCGAGTAATATTATATTATCTGGCTTAAATGCTAAACATAATTTAATTAATTCACTAGCATAATGACCTTGACCAAAATCATAAGCTCTAGTTGTAGCAAGTTGTGAGATTGTTGTAATAAAAGTTTCTTGTTCAAGGTGTTTAGAACTAGCTTGAGAAAAAGAAAGAGCTTCTAAACTTGGAAAAGCTATGATTTTATTTAAAACTTGTAATAACAATTCATTGTCAATATTTTTGCTAGGCAATTCTTCTAATAAATGAATAATCTTTATGTCTTCTAACTGTTCAGGTAAAAATTGTTTTAACTGTATTTCTAGCAGGATTATGTGTAATAAATTATTGACATATTTAGGAACAATTTCTTGGATACTTCTTCTAATCAACCAACTGTTTGTAAGATTTTCTATCTGTTCTTGACAAATAGCTTCTGTTTCTAAAACTTCCACTAATTCTGTAATCCAAGCATCAATGTCTTCGGGTTCAGCTTGACTTAAGACTAAAAACCATGTTGCTTGAGCTTCTTCTTGATTATTATTTAAGAGATAAGATAAACCTAAATACCAGTAATAAGATAAAGTTTCTGGCTCTTTTTCTAACTGTTCCTCATAAAATTGGGCTACAGCGTCATATTGTCTTGTTTGTAACAACGGTTCGATTTGCGGATGCCATGCCAACATTATGTTTAACCTAAGATTTGGGTTAACTATTCTTAGTTTGCCCAAGTAGAGCGATCAGACTAACACAAAGAGCGAGTTTTTTCATGTGAACGTTATAATTTAGACACCCGTGCTTAACAACAAAAACCGATAAACTCTATTTAAACCTTCAAAAAACTGTGGAAATCACTTTTTTAGGAACCAGTTCAGGTGTTCCTACCCGTTCGCGTAATGTTTCGAGTGTTGCCTTGCGTTTACCGCAACGGGCGGAATTTTGGCTATTTGACTGTGGAGAAGGAACGCAACATCAACTACAACGGAGTGATTTACGCACTTCTCAGCTACGGCGAATTTTCATTACCCATATGCACGGCGACCATATTTTTGGTTTAATGGGACTGTTAGCCAGTTGCGGGTTAGCGGGAAGTGGTCAAGAAATTGATATTTATGGCCCCAGTGGTTTAGGGGAATATTTACGCGCTTGTGCCAAATATTCTTATATGAATATCGGACATCGCATTAATGTTCATACTGTTTCGGAGGGGGTCATTTTTCAAGATGAAGAATTTACCGTTAGCGGTGAGTTACTAAAACATCGTATTCCCGCGCATGGTTATCGTATTGCCGAGAAGGATAGACCAGGACGTTTTGATGCAGAACGGGCAAAAGCATTAGGTATTCCAGCAGGAAGAATTTATGGACAATTAAAACGCGGTGAAAGTGTCACGTTACCAGATGGTAGACGAATTCGCGGACAAGATTTATGTGGGGCAATGGAACCAGGGCGCAAAATAGCTTATTGTACTGATACCGTTTTTTGTGAAGCAGCGATTAAACTAGCCCAAGATGTTGATGTACTGATTCATGAGGCGACTTTTGCCCATCAAGATGCAGAAATGGCTTTTGAGAGGTTACATTCTACTTCAACGATGGCGGCCCAAGTTGCTTTAGCTGCTAGAGTCAAACTTCTGATTATGACTCATTTTAGCCCACGTTATGCCCCAGGCAATCCTCTAGATGTCCATGATTTATTAACTGAAGCACAGGCTATTTTTCCGAATACAAAACTAGCCTATGACTTTTTTAGTTATGAAGTTCCCCGACATCGAGATGCTAAACAATTGGCTGAACAGGTTTAAATTTTACCTAAACGTTGACGAATTTGTTGTAAGCGGTCTTGTGTATCGATGGGTGAACGGGGTAAGGGTAATTCTGTATTTGGCCAAGTCTCTAAATCATTACAAGGACACACTAAAGACGGCTGACTGGCAACTTTTAGCGGAACGGGCATCGTACACCTAGCGCAAGAACTCACATCCCATGCAGGGGATAACAGTTCTTGTATGGTTTCTTCGGTTCCTTCTAAATAACTATCACCGTTTTTTGGGTCGATGATTTGTTGCCAGACAGCTTTAAATTCGTTTGAATAGTCTTGTCCAGTATAAATAGGTTGAGGAAGCAGGGTTTGGTGACCATTTTTCAGTACAACCCGCTTACCTAACCCAAACCAATAGGCAAAATATTTTTTAACCTCTGCTTCTGCTGCCATACGTTCTCAAAATTTTTAACTTTTAATTCAATGCTAACGTGTGTCAGAACATATAGATCTCTAAAAATGGTTAGAAATTTTGCTGTTCTTTTAAACCTAGTACACTGGCTAATAAAGCTTGTTGGGCGTGCATTCGGTTTTCCGCTTGTTCCCAGACTCTAGACTGTTTTCCTTCTATCACTTCCTCGGTAATTTCTTCTCCTCGGTGGGCGGGCAAACAGTGTAAAACGATCGCATCTGAGTCGGCTTTTTTTAGTACATCTGTATTTAATTGATAGGATTGGAAAATCGGCATTCGAGACTCGGCTAAATCTTCTTGACCCATACTCGCCCAAACATCAGTATATAATGCGTGTGCACCTGCGATCGCATCTATAGGATCTTCTGTAATTAAAATTTTGCCACCACCCGATGCAGCTAAAGTAGAGGCCGTTTCGACAATGGTTGAGTCAGGGTAATAACCTTGAGGTGAAGCGATATGAACATTCATCCCCATGATAGCCCCACCTAAGAGTAAAGAATGGGCAACATTATTACCATCACCGACATAAGCAAGGGTTAAACCTTTCAAAGTACCGAAACATTCTTGTATCGTTAATAAATCGGCTAAAATCTGGCAGGGATGTTCTAAATCACTCAGGGCGTTAATAATGGGAATATCGGCATAATTAGCGAAGGTTTCTAAATCCTCTTGTTCAAAGGTACGAATGGCTAAAACGTCTAAATAGCGGTCTAAAACCCTAGCAGTATCCGAAATCGGTTCGCCGCGACCTACTTGCGTTACACTGGGATTGAGATCAATAACCTGACCGCCTAAGCGATACATAGCTACAGTAAAAGAAACACGTGTCCGTGTTGAAGCTTTATAAAACAATAATCCTAAGACTTTTTTGCAAGCGAGTGAGAGTTCACCTTTTTTCAGTTGAGTGGCTAAGTCTAATAAATCTTTAATTTCTTCTTGACTAAGGTCTGTGATTCTCAGAATATCTCTTCCTTTTAACACATCGATACCTACTCTCTTTGAGAAAGATCATATTATATCGGCTTTTGGAAAGGTCAGTGAGTATCCAATTTTAGAAAATTCCGATTTCTCTAACCTAGAAGTGATGATGAGTCTTCGAGGTCTAGCTTTCATTGCGTCTTACAATCAATCAATAATCTTTTTTAAATGCCAATCACATATTTACGCCATTCATGATTCAGATTGCCCCTTGTATGTTTTAAAAGCTCAAAATGTAGACTACTGTAAGGTTTACGGGGTTGATTAAGGAGTGTCATTCCTGCTTCTTTGGGGGTTCGGTTTCCTTTTTTGACGTTACATCTGACGCAAGCACTAACCAAGTTTTCCCAAGTATCGCCTCCACCTCTGGAACGGGGTATCATGTGGTCTAGTGTTAGATGTTCCCCCTTATAACTACAATATTGACACGTGTGGTGATCTCTTTCTAAGATGTTGCGTCGGGTTAGCGGAATTTCTTTGTAAGGGACTTTGACATAGTGACGTAACCGAATGACAGAAGGAAGAGGAAAACCCGCATACACATAATGTCCATTGTGTTCAAGTTGTTCTGCTTTTCCCTTTAGTAACAACACAACCGCCCTTCGCCAACTCGTGATATTTAGCGGTTCATAAGAAGCATTCAAAACCAAAACCTTACTCATCGGTCTTGCAAATATCTAAATTTATCCCAAATCGTAGCACAAATTACTTCGATTGTGTGGTTTATTGGCTTTAATCCCATCTATTGAATTGTTCTAAAGAATTCTGTATGAGGTTTAGCATTTGTTCCCGTCTTCGTTCAAAATTAGCAGCAACAGTAATTAACAGAATACCCACCACTAAACCAATAATCCACTTTAGCAAAGTATATTGAACACTGAGTACAATAAGTTGATAGAAAACCGTCAGCATAAAGGTAAGTGTACCCACCAATAGAAAAGCCTTAATTTTTAATCCTAAACCTACTAAAACTGTTAGTAAACTAATTATTGCTGGTGTCAGTCCTGTTTCTTGATAGAACACTAAAGCAGGGACATTAATAATACTGCTGCCTAAAATTCTTAAATAATGACGGATTTTTCGGTTATGGGATTCTTGTAGTTTGGGTTCAACTTGAGCTAGATATAAAACAGATAGTCCAATGGCAGATGTATAGTAAAAAATATCAGTTAGATTTTGTCTATCTAAGAACCGAAAATCGAGCCAATTAAGAATAACTACAGTGATATAACTCCAGCGTATTGTTCTTTGATGGAAGGCTAAATAAATATAAAAACCTGCAATGGCAAATAAACTAAAATTAGAAATTTCTGAAAAGGTGAGAACAGCCGTAATCAGCGATACACTATAAGCAACATTGCGCCAAGCTTTAAGATGCCATCCCCATCTAGCCCAAGGAAGATTATAAATGATTAGAGCGATGATGACAGAACTCAAGCCAAAATAAGGATCTAATATTTCTAATTGTTGCCAAATCCAACGAGCAAAAATAACGGTAAGATAAATATCAAAGAAGCCTAGATAAACCCATCGATTTTTTAAAGTTGTATAACGTGCTTTAAATAAGGCATAAATAGAAACTATCAAGGTAAGACAAAAAAGAATACTATTAGGGTAAGATTGAGGAACTAAAAAGACAGCACTGATTAAAGCTAAGATTTTAAGGATCATAGAAATTCCCCAGTTGATCTCAGCAATTCTTTCTAAAATTCCTAAAGGGATATGACGAATTGCTTCAAATTGTCTTGTTCTGCTTGACCAGATGAATAATCGATAAATACAAGCTAAACCTACTTGCATTAAACTTAAACTAATTAACTCATTGGCTAATGAATAGTTAATGTTTTTCCACAATTGATAAATAATGATTTCGTGAAAGGCTAAAGTAATACCAAATAAAGATAAATAAATTAAAGCTTTATTTAGAGGAAAGCGACTACTGACGCATAACCCAACAATCGCCACGCCTAAAGTTAATATACCTGTATAACTTGTAAACTCTCCAAATCGCCAAAGTATTACCATTCCTGCAAATAATAAAGGTGAGATCTGTAAACTCTTCAATTGTCTAAATCTTGGAGACTGAGAGAATAATAAACGAGTTAAATAAAAACTAACAAAAGCTAAAAATAGATTAATGGCAGAAATTACTAATTTTGAGCCATTAAATAAATAAACACTTTCTATGACTACAAATTCAATAGATAAAAGCGAACCATAAACAGCGATTTCTAAGGGTTCTTTCCAATAACGATAAACTAAACTAAATGCGATTAAAATAGCTGTTGCAAGCCAGTGCCAAGATGTATTAAATTCATTGAAGATTAATAAAAAAGTATGTAAAGTAAATCGAAATAACTCAAAAATACAAAGAACACTAGCAATTTGCTCTAATGCTATAGTATAAATTGATGATATTCTATTTGATCGCTGTTTAATCCAATTTTTAATTAACCATAAACAAGTGAGATAAATTCCACTGAATAAAACCCACTCTCGTAAAAAGAAAGCTGTGATTATATTTCCTTCTATCAACCATTGTTCAAAAATCCAACAAGTTCCCAGAACAAAAATTAATAGAATAGGTAGTCTTGCTGTAAGTGGACGTTTGTAGTAAAAACTATTAATAATCATTACTCCTGCAGAATATCCCAAACTTATTAATCTAATACTAGGTTGCCAAAGCGTTAAAAACTGTGCAAAAACAAAAGAAAAACTACTGAATAAAGCTGCTTGTCTACTGCGTTTTTTTCGCGTTATGATTGCAATAATTGTTAAAAAGCTTGGAATAAATAGCCAGGCTATAATACTATATTGCTTTATTCCTTGAGCAAAATATTGATTTAATGAAAATAGAAAAGACCAAAAACTAAAGATGGATAAAATAAATCCAAAATGCCAACTACTTAAAAATAACCATTGTTTTTTATTGCGAGGTAATAACGGTTTATAACGCAGACTATTTAACCACTCACCAACTGTTAATAAAATTAAAAAATAGCCCCACTGAGTTAAATTTAGAGAGCTAAAACGCCAATCAATCCAAGAGATAATAGTCAGCAAACCAAGTGCATGAGTAAAATAAATTAATGGAACTCTTAAAGAACGAGATGAGATTACATAAACCAGTGTACTTGTAGAAAGTAATAAATTTAGCGATCGTCCTGCAATTGATTCTAAACTTACACTGGTTAAACAAATACTTAAACCGAGAGTTAACCATTCTCCAAAACTAGCTAATTTTGGTTTTTCTTGACGATCTAGCCAACCTGTAAACCAAACCCAAAGTAAAATATAGGGAAAGTAAGTCAGACTATAAATTGATAGAGAATAGTCTGGAGTTTGACTAAACTGCAACCAAATGTTATTAATATTCTTTCGGATTTCAATCGGGATTAAATCTTCTATCAAAAACAAACTTTGAAAACCAATAATGAATAAAGCGAATAAATTGATTAATTTCCAATTTGTGCGTAATTTTTCCCAAAAATAATGTAAACCTAATGCGGTAATTCCTAATGCTTGCCAAGTTACACCATTAAAGAAAGCAATGACCCAACCGTAAATCAGTAAAATAAAACCGACAATATCTAAAACTTTATCTAAAAGAGTAACTTTTTCAGTTTGTTTTCTAAGCAACCATCCGCAAAGACTAATTGCTAAACCTAATGAGGCTAAAGATAATTTGACAAAAAAGATTCCTCTAATTAATAAAATGGATAATCCATAGATTAGTAAAAATTTGCTAAAGTTATTTCTTTTAAGTTCGTTTGTCTTCAAAAATGTTAAATGAATCGCCGTTAAAACAGTTCCAAAATAAATAGCCGAAATAGAAAATATTGTATTTAGCCAACCCCAATGTAAAAGATTTAAAACAATATAGTTACCTTGTCCAATGAGATTATAATTAGTCTGACGAGAATAATAATAAATTCCTAATAAACTAAGAGTTGCAGTAAGAATAATTCCACTTCCTAAACTTTGTTGCCATAATTGAAAAGTATCCATAGCCCAAAAATTAAGCGGTATTAGAAATAATGTAATAGCTTGTAAAGTTTGTGAAGTCAGTTGCAAATTATTTTGTCGTTTTGACCAAAAACCAATCAACCAAAAGACTAAGGTATAAGACCAGAGAATTAAATATTGTTCAATAGGCGAAAAATTTTGCCATTGTCTAGCGGCTAAAACGCCAGATGAAACAATGACTAGAAATAAGCCTAAAAACAATAACCAACGTAAACTTAATTCTTCTCGAAAAGAAGTAATGAATTGACTGAAAAAAGTTTGAATAAGATTTGTTCGGATTTTAGATGAAGTTGATTGAGTTACACTTTCTGACTCAACAACCTGTAGCGAATCAACAGAAGATAAGCTAGTCACTGTTGGCAAAGAACAAATTAAATATTGTTGACTAATCTTTCTAACTTGCGCTTCATTAATCAAACCTAACTTTAACCATGTCTCTAAACCTTCTAGTAAAAGAGGATTAGTAGCGTTAATCCTAATTTCCAGATGAATTTTCTTTGATGATGGCTCAGGATTCATGGTACAGCAAGTCACACCAGACAGAATAATCCCTTAATCCTAATCCTGTTCTTAATCTTGCGCCTCTGCCTAAGTGTTAGATCAAAAAGTGACACACTAGCCTATCAAGTAGGTTAACATCAAGTTTCTTGACAAAAATATTAAGAAAATCTAAATTTTTGAGAAGAAACTACCAAATGACCCTCCTCGCCTTTAACTTAGTGTTTACATTTCTTTACACAAGAACAGCAAAAAACTTAACAAGACGTAATAGATCAAGACACGATAGCAGTGTATAAAAATTATTTGAGGGGTAAAAATAACAATCAACGTTAAACAAACTAAATGTTTGTCCCCTTTTCGAGGTTTATGAGACAAAGGTAAAGTTTTTTTAGGATTTGTTACAACAAACTGAGAAAACGATCAAAAAAACCTTTAAAATAGTCTCTCAGGTACACCAACCAAGTGACCTAAAAAGCTAAACCCCTAAAAGGGGATCAATTCAAATAATCAATTAAAGTCAAGTAGGAGATAGATCCAATGTTTGACGCATTTACAAGAGTTGTTGCTCAAGCTGATGCTCGTGGTGAATACTTAAGTTCCAACCAACTCGATGCACTGACCAAAATGGTTGCAGAAAGCAACAAGCGTATGGATTCAGTAAACCGCATCACCAGCAACGCTTCTTCAATCGTTGCTAATGCAGGTCGTTCTTTATTTGCTGAACAGCCTCAACTAATTGCTCCCGGTGGAAACGCTTACACCAGCCGTCGCATGGCTGCTTGCTTACGCGACATGGAAATCATCTTACGCTATGTAACCTACGCTACCTTCACAGGTGATGCTAGTGTACTCGAAGATCGTTGCTTAAACGGTCTACGTGAAACCTATGTAGCTTTAGGAGTTCCTGGTGCTTCCGTTGCCTCTGGTGTTCAAAAAATGAAAGAAGCTGCTCTAGCGATCGCTAACGACCGTAACGGCATCACTCAAGGTGATTGCAGTGCGTTAATGGCTGAAATCTCTAGCTACTTTGATCGGGCTGCTGCTGCTGTTGCTTAATTTATATTAAGTAACGCCTAACTGGCATACCGCCTGTCTGTAACGTGTAGGAAAACTTTGCAAACTTAATTGGGAGATACCAACATCATGAAAACCCCCTTAACAGAAGCTATTTCTGCTGCTGATTCTCAAGGACGTTTCCTTAGCAGCACCGAAATCCAAACCGCTTTCGGTCGTTTCCGTCAAGCTAACGCAAGCTTACAAGCTGCTAAAGCATTAACCGAAAAATCAAGCCAACTCACCCAAGGTGCTGCTCAAGCAGTCTACAACAAGTTCCCCTACACCACTCAAATGCAAGGCCCTAACTACGCGGCTGACCAACGTGGTAAAGACAAATGCGCTCGTGACATCGGTTACTACCTCCGCATGGTAACCTACTGTCTAGTTGCTGGTGGAACAGGCCCCATGGATGAATACTTGATTGCTGGTATTGACGAAATCAACCGTACCTTTGAATTATCTCCTAGCTGGTATGTTGAAGCTCTCAAATACATCAAAGCTAATCACGGTTTAAGTGGTGATCCTGCTGTTGAAGCTAACTCTTACCTCGACTATGCAATTAACGCCCTAAGCTAGTCATATCTAGGGAATTAACGGCCTGGAAAGCAGGAGGTTGTTAGCAATTGGGTTAGCAATCGGCTGTTTGTCCAGGCCTTGTTATATCTATATAAACGTAACAGTTAGGTGATACTCATGAGCAGTTTAACAGCCGCCCAACGGCTAGGATATGAACCCTATGTCTCTGCTAATCCTGTAGAATTACGGGGAAACCGCACAGCAGAAGACGTAGAAGCCGTGATTCGTGCCGCTTATCGTCAGGTAATGGGCAACGATCACCTCATGTCCAGCGAACGATTAACCAGCGCAGAATCACTACTCCGCAACGGTTCGATTAGTGTAAAAGACTTTATCAGATCCTTAGCCCTTTCAGAAGTCTATCGCAATAAATTCTTCTACACCCAACCGCAAAACCGATTTATTGAGTTGAATTATAAGCATCTGTTAGGTCGTGCGCCCTACGATCAATCAGAAATTGCTTACCATACCGACTTGTATAACCAAGAAGGCTACGAAGCAGAAATCAACTCCTATATTGATTCTGCTGAATATCAAGAAAACTTTGGCGATTGGATTGTTCCCTATTATCGCGGCTTTGCCACGCAAAATGGTCAAAAAACCGTTGGTTTTAGCCGAATTTTCCAACTTTATCGAGGCTATGCAAGTAGCGATCGCACATCGGGCAACGGCACTAAATCCAAACTCGTGCGAGAAGTCGCCCAAAACTCGGCAACTCCCGTCTATATTGGCGAAACAGGAGAAGCACTATCGGGATTATCAGGAGGCGATCGCGGTAAGTTCTATCGCGTGCGAGTCATTCAAGGTGCTAAACCAGGACGTACTACCCGTGTTCGTCGTTCTAACCAAGAATATCTCATTCCTTATGAACAACTATCCAACAAACTCCAAGAAATTAGCCGTCAAGGTGGCCAAGTCGCCAGCATTACATTAGCTTAATCATCATTGAAAGGAGACTAACTAACGTGGCTATTACCACAGCAGCTTCCCGTCTAGGTACCACTGCATTTAGCGACTCCACACCTTTAGAACTCCGCCCCGACTGGACAACAGAAGATGCAAAAGGCATCATTCGGGCCGTTTACCGTCAGGTGTTGGGTAACGATTATATCATGGAGTCCGAACGGCTCAAAAGTGCTGAATCACTTTTAACCAATGGTTCGACTTCAGTTCGTGACTTTGTTCGTGCCGTCGCTAAATCTGAATTGTACAAGAAAAAATTCTTTTATGGCAATTTTCAGACCCGCGTCATCGAACTAAATTACAAGCATCTGTTAGGTCGTGCGCCCTACGATGAATCTGAAGTCATTTATCACCTCGATTTATACGAAAGTCAAGGATATGACGCGGATATCGATTCTTATATCGATTCTGATGAGTATATCGAAAACTTTGGTGAAAATATAGTCCCTTATTATCGTGGTTTTGCGACTCAAACTGGACAAAAAACCGTCGGTTTTACGCGGATGTTCCGTTTGTATCGGGGTTATGCTAACAGCGATCGCTCTCAAATTGAAGGTAGCACCACTCGTTTAGGTACAGAATTAGCCCAAAATGCGGCTTCTGCGATTATTGGGCCTTCGGGTAATAACAACGGTTGGGCATATCGTCCATCTAAAGCAGGAAATACACCGACTAAAGCATTAGGTGGTAACGTAGCGTTTGGGGATGTCGGCAAACTCTATCGCGTAGAAATTGCCGCCATTAGCAAACCTGGCTATCCCAGTGTCAGACGCAGTAGTAAGGCTTTGATTGTCCCTTATGAACAACTCAACAACACCTTACAACAAATCAACCGTCTCGGCGGAAAAGTAGCGAGTATTACGCCCGCTAGTCTCGACGCTTAAAAGATGAGGAGGTAAAAGCCGCTAAAAACGGTCTTTTATCTCCTTATTTATCGATATAAGAATTGAGCCTAATACTTGATTATTGCTTAAAACTCACCAGGAGAAAAGAAAATTATGCTAGGTCAAGCTGCTATGGTAAGTGCAGATAGCAACCCCTCTGCAAGTCGCGTCTTTGTCTACGAAGTCGCAGGACTTAAACAAAATGACGAAAATGATAAGAATAGTTATCAATTTCGTCAAAGCAGTAATGTTTTTATTAAAGTTCCTTATAACCGCATGAACGAAGAAATGCGCCGCATCACTCGTATGGGTGGCACGATCATTAATATCCAGCCTTTGAATGCTGAATAATTCCAATTTTCAAGAGTAGAGACGTTTCGGAACGAAGCGTCTTTACTGCTTTTTGAGCATAAAAAAATCGAAATGTCAAGATTTATTAAATTTTATTCAAGATAAAAATGCTCTTTTTGACCAAGCAGAATACAACCTTGGTGAGAGGAATAAACCTAAAGTGAACCGTTAATCTAAACAGGTGTGGAAAAAAAATGATTGGTTAAAAACTAACTAATACAACTTGTAACCATTAATGGAGTATCACAATGAGAAATCTAATTTCTTCTTTTAAAAAACGTTTGATTGCAGCTACTTTACTTGCGGTGCTACTTGTGGCAACCAATATCAATTCAGCACAGGCTAAAGAACCAATTGGCGAAAGAATTGGCGATCAATTACACGAAACCAGTGTAAAATCGGAAAGACCTAAAACAACGGGTGAATTTAAAGCGGAAGCAGATGGGGATGTACCTTTAGGTGAACGAGTCAAAAATATCACTAGAGATTCAGCAGAAGCCTTTGGGCAATTTGGACAAGGAATTACCACCAGTATTAAAGAAACCGCCAAAGAAGTAGGCGAAAATGCTAAAGATGCGGGTCAAGATATTTCTAATCGTTAAACATTCATATCATAGTTAAAACTTGATCTGACAAGGGCGAGAAATCACAGGCTCATCCATTTGTCAGAAATGAGATACCATTTTAACCCCTTTCTACAAAAAAAGAGAAAGGGGTTAAAAATATTTTAAGTTAATCTCTCTTAGTATTGCCTATGCTAAATCTGATTGATAGGACTTTTTAAATAAGTGTAGGGGTTTGGTCTTTCTATCACTTTTTTATAGGATTTAGAATTATTCCTTAAGATAGTTGCCTAGTATTACATAATACATAACAATTGAAAGTTTAAAATTATTGATAATCATATTCATTTTTTGACATAAACATCATCTCATAATGTAAACCAGAAATTAATAAATTGATATCCTTTTTTTAACCTCCATTTTTGATTTTTATGAGAAGTTAGTAAATGTAAAAGATGACTTTTTAGGAAAAACAGAAGTAATGGAGAGTCTTTAGTAATCAATTACATTTCGAGCTATTTTGCTCTATACCTTATTGAAAGTCTAGTCTCAGGAATTGCTCGTTAGTCAAGCATCCTGAAACTTGCTAATAGTTAAGTTGGTAAAAATATGCTTGATTGACTAAAAAACTGCTGTCTTTCTTAAAAAAGTCATCAAGACATTTTCCCATAAGAGTAAAACAAGATGACGATTATTCATGGACGAACCGATACACCTGCATATATTTTTAATCTTGGGGGAGAATGGAGCAACTTAACTCCAAGCGAAACCCTTACTGGTAGTGTTGAATTAATCGGTTTTGCTTCCCTACCTGCTGATACCTTTGCTCCTGGCCCATCATCGGGTAATTTTATTGACACCGAAAATCGTGAGACACCTTTTACTAGCCAACCTGTACAGGGTTTTAGTGGCGTACAATTTACCAATGATGGAAATTACTGGTTTCTCTCCGATAACGGTTTTGGTGCAAAATCCAATAGTGCTGACTTTCTACTAAGAATCTATAAAGTCGAGCCAGATTTTAAAACGGAAACGAATGGGACTGGTGAAGTTGAATGGACAGATTTTATTCAACTAGGCGATCCTAATAATTTAATTCCTTTTGATATTGTTAATGAAAATACCGACGATCGCTTGCTTACAGGTACCGATTTTGACGTAGAATCGCTCGTCATTGCTGATGATGGCACCATCTGGATCGGCGATGAATTTGGCCCCTATCTACTCCATTTTGATAGTAATGGCGTTCTGTTAGATGCTCCGATTGCTACCCCTAATATTACCAATCTGAATACCCTAGAAGGTCAGGAACCTTTAGTTATCGGTCATCGTGGAGCTAGTGGCGAGTTACCAGAACATACCCTAGAAGCTTACAAAAGAGCTATTGAACAAGGGGCAGATTTTATCGAGCCAGATCTTGTCAGTACTAGCGATGGCGTTTTAATTGCCCGTCATGAACCAATTCTTGCTCAAGTAGAACTTGATGAAAATGGTGCAATTAAGTTAGATGCTCAAGGAAGTCCGATTGTTCTATCAGCAACCACTAACATCGCTACCTTAGCTGAATTTGCCGATCGCGTCACCATTAAAATGCTGGATGGTACTCTAATTGGTGGATGGTTTGCCGATGATTTTACTCTAGAAGAAATTAAAACTTTACGGGCGCGTCAACCTCGTTCCTATCGCCCTCAAGAGTTTAACGACTTGTACGAAATCCCAACTTTAGATGAAATCATTGATCTTGTCCAACAAGTAGAAGCTGAAACGGGTCAAACAATCGGTATTTATCCCGAAACCAAACACCCAACTTACTTTGATGATTTGGATCTATCTTTAGAGGAAAATCTAGTCGAAACTTTGTTAGATCAAGGGTTTACCGATCCCGATCGTATTTTTATCCAGTCGTTTGAAGTCGCCAACCTCTTAGACCTCCAAAACAACCTTTTAGCAGGAACTGAACTAGAAAAGACACCTTTAGTACAATTGTATGATGAATTCCATGTTCAACCCTACGATATTGTTGCAAATTTTAGTGATCCGAATTTTGATCCAATTGCGGTTTATGGCAGCAATGTGATCACTGCTGAAACGAACTACGGTGATTTGATTAACCAAGAAGGTGATGATAGCCAAAACCTCCTATCAGATTTTGTTGCTAACTATGCCAGTGGGATTGGCCCTTGGAAACGAACTTTTGTACTAACCGAACCTTTAGCTACACCCGTTGATGGTAATAGAGATGGGGTTGCAGAAATTAGCGAACAACTGACAGGGGAAATCTTACCCGTAATTGAAGATGCCCATGCAGCAGGGCTACAAGTCCATCCCTACACCTTCCGCGATGAAGAACGTTTCCTTGTCCTCAACCCAGATGGAACCCCACAAACGGCCGAACAAGAATATCAACAGTTTATTCAACTAGGAGTAGATGGCTTTTTTACTGATTTTCCCGCAACGGGCGATCAAGTACGAGATCAAATTGTTGCGGATCAAGTTCGCTCCCTGAGTAATCCAGATGTACTAGCTGGAACGGCTGTCGCTAATCTGGCTAATTCTAAAGGTTTTGAAGGAATGGCTTATAGTCCAGACCGCCAAACCCTTTATCCAATACTTGAAGGCGTAGTGACAGGCGATCGGGCTAATGCTTTACGGATCTATGAATTTGACGTAGCAACTCAAACCTTCGCTGATCAATTGGTGGGTTACTACGGATTAGAAAATGCCAGTCATGCGATCGGTGATTTTACCCCGATCAACGAAACCGAATTTCTAATCATTGAACGGGATAATGGACAAAGTACAGCAGCCCAGTTCAAGAAAATTTATAAGATTGATATTTCCCAAACGGATCAAAACGGTTACGTCCAAAAAGAAGAATTGGTCAATCTGCTGAATATTGCTGATCCTAACGATCTCAATGGCGATGGTAGTCAACTTTTTACGTTTCCCTTTGTCACCATTGAAAACCTGATCATTCTAGATGAAACCACCCTACTGGTTGCCAACGATAATAATTATCCCTTCTCCATTGGTCGTGGGTCTGACATCGACAACAATGAAATCATTACCCTCAAATTAAGCGAACCACTCAATCTTGATCCACGACTAGGAACCCCTGAAACACCACTTCCATCGACCGCTTATGGAACACCAGGTAATGACACATTTGATAGTGTTAGACCTGATGCTAAAAGATTTGTCGGCGAAGGGCAAATTCTCTTTACAGGTAGTGGTGATGATACCGTCGATGTCACTTTTGCTATTGGTGGCAACCGAATTGACCTCGGTAGTGGTGATGATATTCTGTTTGCTGGTGCTAATAACCGCATTCTGGCAGGTTCAGGCAATGACACCCTATTTGTTGGTTCAGGTGGCGGCAATAATCTAATAACAGGGGGTTTAGGAGTAGATCAATTCTGGATAGTTACTGACGAAGAGGATCTCAGCGATCAAGAGAATATTATTACTGATTTCACGGCAGGTACTGATGTCATCGGTTTTGCTAATACCAATCTAACCTTTAATTCGTTAACCATAACTCAAAACGGGGCTAATACAATTCTTAACGCATTAGGGCAAAACCTAGCGATCTTGCAGAACATTCAAGCAGCGAATTTGAGTGTAAATGATTTTGCTTTTGCATGAACTTGACTCGTAGCATTCAAGGCTGACACTTTGAATGGCTGTTTACTGAAAGCTTTCAAGCCTCTTTGTCATTGTGTTAGGTTACTTTCGCTTCTCAGTATCTTCACCGTAGTTTGTCCTTATTTCATCCGTTAAAATATTTATTTTTAGACCGCTATATACCTCCTAGCGGTCTATTTAGTTAAGCTACTTAAGACGACGGCGGAAACGAGTCATCACGCCAAAAGTCAAAAAACCGAGTAAAGCACCAATTGTACTAGGCTCTGGAACAGTTCTAGCAGCAAGTCCAACAATAGTGACGTTACCGTTACCGATCGTACCCACTGTAGTAGCAGCACCAGTAGATAAGTTGATGGTGTATAGACTTGAGCCAGAAGCAGCGAAAGCCATGTTAGTGATGTTGTTCCCCTTTTGAGTTGAGAGAATATCAAACCCCCC
Organism: Chroococcus sp. FPU101; assembly: GCF_017312365.1. GTDB lineage: Bacteria > Cyanobacteriota > Cyanobacteriia > Cyanobacteriales > Microcystaceae > Chroococcus. The sequence goes on along the minus strand of NZ_BLJI01000007.1, from coordinate 69,042 downwards.
AGTCGAACCAAAGTCAACGCCAAGGGAACCTACTGTATTTAGGGTGCCAGCATTAGGAGGATTCTGTTGGACTAAGATGTCAAGACCAAAGTCAATCCCGAATAGCTCAGTTGTGCGGTTTGGGGCAGGGGAGGGCGAAAACGAATTGGTATAGGCCGCGGCGGTAAGATTTGGCTCAACTCCGACGTTAACATCTCCAGTGCCATAGGCAAGTGTTCCATCAACAGTAGTTGCACCTGTAGCCACATCAACGCGTAGGTTCTGGTTATTGCTACCAACAATCCGCAGGCGATCGGGGACTGGATTAAAATCGATACCTGACTCAAATCCAGAAGTGAATGCAGTGGAGAGAGAACTTACAAAAGTAGCAGCACCTGTAGCAGTGTTAATCGTATAAATATTGCTGGTGTCCGTAAGACCATAAAGCTGATTATCGGCTGGACGAAAGTCAATTCCTAGCAAATTGCCAGTAATTCCAGTTACAGAGCGAGTCTGAGTTTGACTGGAATTATTGGAGTCGAATAAAAATAGATTATTGTTGTTGTCTAGACCGATCAACTGGATACTAGAGGCATTGGAGGATTGAGCAGTAGCGAGTAGCGTAAACACTGTGGCTACCGCTAGTGCAGCAATACGTTGACTGTTCTTATCGAGTTTCATGGGAACTTTTCCCTCCGTAAGTGAAATGCTTAACTAAAGGAGGCATTCAAGGGGACTGAAATAAGCGTCTTTAGCTTAGATAGTTAGGCTTCTGCCTTAAAAAAATGAATGCCGATTCACTGATTAACAGCTTTAGTACAACTACGGAGGAGATGCTGCTACAGATTTATTTCAAGTCTGAATTGCAATCTTTCTTAACAATTTCTCCTGATCAACACTGATCAGAAAACCGATCGGCTTGCTCATTCGTATTATCTTAAAGGCTATAAAAAGGCACTTTGCTAATGATGAACTTAGCTACGTTATTATGATTGGGCATCGCTTTTCTAATGATGGTTTTAAGTCTACTCTTCAAAAGATATGAATTCTGACGACTCTAGCGACAATCCGACACTTCCAATATCGCCAACAGATACAGAGTTATTCGAGTCCCTAAAAGCTGGACAAATTTCGGCTTTAGACACTTTTTATGACCGCTATGGAAGGCTTGTGTATGGATTAGCACTTCAGATCTTGAAAAATTCTCAAGAAGCAGAAGATTTGACCCAAGAGATTTTCTTGGCACTCTGGCGTAAAGAACAGTACGATCCGTCTCGCGGCTCTGTAAGTAGCTTTCTAACTACTATGACTCGTTGTCGGGCGATTGATAAACTTCGCTCTCGCGGTGCTTTTCTTAATTTTCTTGAGCGATGGCGTAGAACCCAACCTACCGAAACCTTTACGAACACTCCATTTGAGCGAGCCTCTTATGCTGAACGTTCCCAGCAAGTTCAAAATGCCTTAGCGCAGCTTTCGCCAAACCAGCGTCAAGTCTTGGAGATGTTCTATTACGAAGGTCTTACTTATACAGAAATTGCTCAACGGCTAAAGATCCCCCTAGGAACCGTCAAGACTCGCTCCCGCCTCGGATTATTGAAGCTAAGACAAACCCTAGAAGATTTTGTGAGATAGTGGCATTATGACTGAATTTTTACCTCCAGAACAGTTAGAAGAATTAATGGTTGGTTACGTTCTTAACGATCTCAGCCCCGAAGAAGCACAGAGGTTAGAGCAACTTTTGGCAGAGAATCCTCAATTGTCTATAGAAATTAATCGTTTAGAAGAAGCTTTGGGACTCTTGCCCTATGCCCTCCCAGAAGTAGAACCCCCTCCTCATCTTCGTTCAACTATTCTTCAGGCGGCTGTTGCTCAAACTAATCACCGCCATCCCTTACGCCAGCGATCTTCCTTATCGTGGTACAAAATTGCTAGTGGTATCGCTGCTCTATTAGTATTGGTTTTGGGCTTAGACAATTACCGTCTGCGGCAAACCCTAAAAGCTACTCAACCTGTTAAAAAACAGTTTGAAACTCTTACTTATTCTCTTGAAAGAACAAAAGCGGCTGAGGTGGCTGAGGCTAAAGTAGTAGTTAACCCAAATAATCTCGAAGCTGAACTGACCATAAAAAATCTACCTCCTTTGCCACCAGGAAAAGTTTATGTTTTATGGACAGTGCTTGAGCAAGATGCCCCTTACACAACTGACAGCAAAGGAGCTATCCTAACAGAAGCATTTGTTGTTGATGCTCAAGGAACTGTTTCTCAAACTTTTACGGTTCCTCGAGTTTATCGTTCTAAGGAATTGATTTCAAAAATTGCTGTAACAGTTGAGGATGCTGCCTCACCGCAAACACATAAAGGTTCACCAATCTTGCTTACGGATTTATAATTCTTACTTTTCAGGTTATGTTACAAAATTTTAGTAGTATTAAAAATGTAGTAAAAACTTAGTGATTGACTTGATTAGTTTGGCAAAAAATTAAGTTTTTTGCTCCGATAGCAAGACTTCAACAGTTGTTAATAATTCCTGTGCTTGAATGGGTTTACCTAAATAAGCACTCGCCCCAAGTTGCATCGCTTGTTGAATATGTCGATCGCCTGTCCGAGAAGTTGCCATAATAATTGGAAGATTTCGCCATTCTGAGTTAGAACGGATTTGCTGTAAGAGTTCAAAGCCATTAACACGAGGCATTTCTACATCAGAAATCACTAAATGAATTTCATCACTATGTTGAGCAAGTCGATCAAGTGCTTCTTGTCCATCTCTAGCCATTAAAGTTGTATACCCCACCCGTGTCAGAATTCGTTCTAATAAGCGTCGCGTCGCCACAGAATCTTCAACAACCAAAATCGTCGGTGTTTTAACTTTAGTTTTGGGCGTTGATTTAAGCGGTATCAATGAATTATTGATCACAAAAGCTTCAGGTAATAAAACGGGTACGATTTCCCCATTTCCCAAAATCGTACAGCCCGCTAAGTAAGGGGGTGTAATAATCGTTTGATCAAAAGGTTTAATAATTAATAAACGTTCACCAATTAAACTATTGACAGAAATAACAAAAGGTGTAGCTGAACCAGCAACCACTAAAGCGACACGAGGGTTAATTGATTCTAATGGTAACTGAGGACAGGGTAATAATTCATTTAGAGAGATGATGGGTAAAACCTGTTCGCGCCAAGTTACTGTAGTATGGCGATCATCAAGCCAATTTAATTCATGATAGGGCATCGATTCAAGAATACTTAAACTCGGCAAAGCGATCAAACGTTGTTCGAGTTGCACCAAAGACAGAGACATTAAACTTAAATTAAGCGGTAACTTTAATGTAAATGTTGTCCCTTGATTCGCTTGCGTTTTAACTTGTACCGTACCTCGCAAACGCTGAATCTGCGTCCGAACAATATCCAAACCGACACCGCGACCTGATAAATCATTAATTGTTTGAGCCGTTGAAAAATGAGGCTGAAAGATCCAATCTAGAATTTGTTCGCTTGAATAATCCTCAAAGGTAGACTCAGGGTTACAAAGACCTTGCTCTTTAGCTTGTTGATAAATGCGAACTAAATTAATACCTTGCCCATCATCTTTTAATTGAATCATCAAAATATTATTTTCTACTTTAGCTGAAAGTAGAATTTGTGCGGTTTCTGATTTGCCAGTTGCCAAACGATCCTAACCGATTCGATGCCATGATCAAAGGCATTATTGAGTAAATGTGTCAAGGGGGTCTGTAAATTTTCCAGTACCACTTGATCAACTAAAGTATCATCTCCTTCAATTACTAAATCGACGGATTTTCCATAGCGTCGATTAAGGCTTTGCAGTTGCGGGATAAAGCGTTGCGCTAAAAGACGAAAAGGAACTAAACGAGATTGAGTGAGTTGATGATAAAGTCCATCTAAATTATTTTCAGATTGCTGTAAATTTTCAGCAAAATCATGATTGATTAAGTCTAAATCAAAGCGTGTTTCTTGAATCCTTAAGATTAATTCCTGAAAGGTTTGTAAACTACTGTGTAAGTCAGTATAGCGATCTAATTCTAGAGCATCAAAATCGAGTTGTGAGGTACTTTGAGCAGGAAAGATACTTTTTGAGTAAACAGGAGTTAGAGCAAGCTGATCATATAATAATTGTATTTGCTCTCGAATCGGTTCAAAAACCTGTGATAAATCCTTTAAACGTTGGTTAGCCTGTTGTAATTGCTCTTGTTGTAAACGGAGACGTTCCCGCGTCAAGATCAGTTCTTCGACATGATAAGTCATTCCTTCTAATCGTTTTAGAGGAACGCGGACTTGTGAAAGAATTATTTTTTCTTCTTGTGGAACAGGAGACGGGTTAACAACGGGGTCGGGTGCTAAAACCTCTATTAAATATTGATCTCTTAAAGACCGTAATTGACTAAGAATTTGTTGAGAAATCGCTAAAGCTTCTTCGGGTGTAGCCTCAGCTAAAACCAGTTCTAGGGGTTCAATTTCGGCAACTAGCCAAGGTAAATCGAGAGTTTCACCTAATAAAAGACATTGATCAAAAAAGGTGGTTAGCACATCAGTGATCACATCGGGTGCATCAGCAGGTGATAAAGCCTCAACACTGGTCAAACACGCTTCTAAATCTTGAGTTAGTGCTTTTTGAATCAGGGTGAGTTGAATTGAATTTAAAGTAGGGTTCGGCTCGGTTGTAGATACTTCCGATTCAGTAGGTGTAAAGGAGGCTAAAATTTCTAAAAGAGCAAAATCAGCCTCAATTACTTGATCCATACGAGCATGATTCAAGATATTAGCCACTTCAAAAACGCCCCACTCTAAGAGAGTCCAGCTTTCAGCGACATCGCTTACCTGTTGCAGTTGAATCGCTTGTAGAAGATCTTCGAGACGATGGGCTAACTCTCTTAAACTGGGTAGTTGCGCTAACCCCGCACCACCTTTGAGAGAGTGGGTCGCTCGGAGTAATTCGATAAAATTCGGATCATGGCGATTCTGTAAACCCGTTTCTAAGGCTTGTAAATACTCTGGGGCATCTTCTTCTAAAAAACAGATTCTAGCCTCTTGGGTCATTGCGGCCAGAGTTGCTTCATCTAACTGAATCATAGGAATTTAGGGCAAGATCATTAAATAAATTAAAAGAATTAGGACTGCAACTGGAACTGAGCGATCGATGATTGCAGTGCTTTGGCTTGTTCGACCAAGGTTTGTAATGAGTTCACCACATCTTGCGCTTCTAATGAGGTTGTTATCGCGATCGCGCTCACATCTTCCATCGTTTGATTCACCTGTTGTGATGCCTCAGTTTGCATCGTGGTACTACTCGAAATTTCTTGGAGATAGGTGTCGATTTGTTGGCTAGTTGCGGCAATTCCTTGTAAAATCTGTTTCGTTTGTAAAGCGAATTCTGTACCTGTCACAACCGCACTCGTACTTTGTTCCATTGCTTGTAATACGGTCGCTGTCTCTTGCTGAATATTGTAAATTAGGTTTTGAATTTCTTTAGTTTGTTCCGTCACTCGGTCAGCCAAACGACGAACTTCTTCAGCAACAACCCGAAAACCTTGTCCATTTTCGCCCGCCCGTGCTGCTTCTACAGAGGCATTAAAAGCCAGTAAGTTCGTTTTTTCGGAAATTCCTGAAATAATTTCGACAATTTGCGAGATTTCTTGCGACGATTCAGCAAGATGTTTCACTTTTTTGGCGGTACTAGCGACGGTTGTCCGAATCGTTTCGATACTATTGACGGTTTTATCCATTGCTAAATCGCCTTCAGTGGCTTCTGAGGAGGCTTGACGAGCAATTTTAGCGGCTTCGGTGGCTGATTCTGCAACGGTTTGGATTGATGTATTGATCTCTGCAACGGTTTGTAAGGCTTGATTAATTTCACCCGATTGTGTAGAAGCGGCTTCGGATAAATGACGGACTGACGTTGAACCGTTTTGCGAAAGTTCATTCATTTGGTTAGAGACGACTTGAACCTGCAAGACTAAATCCCGTAGTTTGCTAATGGTTGTATTAAATGCGTCGGCAATTGAGCCAACAACACCCTCAGTCACTTTTCCTCTAACCGTTAAGTTTCCTCTTTGTGCCTCTTCAATTTCAAGAAGTAATCTTACGACTTCTTTTTGTAAGCTTTCTTTCTCTTGGCGTTGTTTATTAGCTTCAAATTCTTGTTGTTTAGCTTGTTCGGCGAGGGAACTTTCTGAGATAACAATGTTATCCGCTAATGTGTTAAAAGTATTCGTTAATTGACCGATCTCATCTTGGGAAAAAGCTTCGGCTCGTTTTTGACGATCGCCAGATGCAAAGGCTTCGGTAACTTTCTGTAATTTTTCAATGGGATTAACGATCGTGCGTGCTAATAAATAGATTAAAGCAAGACCGAGAGCCAATGCTAAAGCTAAAACTAATCCTTGTAGGGCTAAACTATTGAAAATCAGTGCATTTAAACCCTCTTCAGAAGTTCCGCGTACTAAAACTGCCACTGGTACACCGTGATTGTCTCTGACTGCTTTAGCGGCTAGAGTATAGGGTTTATTGTTTAGCTTGGCTCTCCCTGTGACAATTTGACCGTCTTTTGCTGTAATCGCCTCCTTTAAAATGGGATTGTTAGAAATGGTTAGATTATTAGTATCCATTTGCGCAGAATTAGCTTTAACTACAGAGGTCACTAATTTAAAAGTTTGATTGGGTTGAGCTAAATAAACGGCACTATATCCACTCTCAAAAGCATTAACCGTATTAGTTGCAATCGGCGATTTAACAATATCTCCAGAAATTAAAGCCCCAACAATCTGGGAATTTAAAGCACGAACGGGTGTTACTACATAGCGAATAACAAAATTAGGTTTAGTTGCTGGATCGATTCCTAATTCTTGCGCTCGAAGTTGAGCCAAACGAGGACTATCTTTAGCCAATTCATTATAAGAAATGGTTTCTGTACTGATGATTTGTTCACCCGATGATAAGGCTTTTGTTACTAACTCATGTGGATCATAAAGTGTACCAAAACGCGGTAAACTAGAAGATGCTACAATGCGCTTTTTTTTATCCACTAATGTAGCAATTTCAATCTTACGATTCCATAATTCAAAGCGTAATGTACTTGTTACTGATGAGTTAGGTAAGCTATTGGATGCCGCGTTAATAACTGCTGGATTAGTGGCCATACCACCAAAACCAAAAAACATTTGATTCATCTTAACTTTGTAGTTAATCTCTAAAACGGCTAATTCAGATTTGGCTTGTTGGAGTAATTGGGCTTGACCATTATTGACGATCAGATAAGAACCGACACCAACGGTTCCTAAAACAGACAGCAATTCTAAAGGTAATAATGTTGCGAGTTGTTTTGTCCGAATGGGTAGATCATAAAACCGTTGTAGCCAACGTTGTATGAGAGGTTTTTTAGCAACTTCAGAATCAATAACTTTAGAATCAAGCGTTTCTGATGGCGCGAGAGTAAAAACACTCTCAATGGTTTCTAGTTGTTTTGTTAAAGCTTCAATGGTTTTTTGAGCAACTGCACTATAGTTCCCACTGGTATCAAGTTCGATGACTTCTTGATAGAGCGCGATCGCACCAGTTAGATCACCCGATTTTTCAAGATTACCCGCCGCTAAAATTTTATTAATACATTCATTTGCTAAATCAACACTATTATCATTAACAGGCTTTGTTTGGCTGTACATAGATCCTCGATAGGTTAGGTTAGAATCAGTTTGATTTGATAATTGAGAATTGGTTGAAGTATCTAACATGAAATTGAATCCGTAACAAAGTAAAAAATAGGAACTGATTAACTAAACATTAATCAAGCCAAAATTTGAGGTAGATAAGCTAGAAAAAAAAGAGTCTGTGTCTAAAACTAAAATGATTTCTTCTTCTAAAATAATTGAGGTAGTAAATAAATTTTTAAACTGAGGTGAGAGAGGAAAGAAAGAAGAATTATCTAGATCTAGCGATAAAATACCATTCAACGCTTTAGCACTGAGGGCGATTCGTCGTCGCATTTCAAGTGTTTGAAGCGTGATCACAATCAAAGTCCAACTCGATTTTTTGATAGAAGGAGTAGGCGTTAAATCAAAAAATTGCTCACTGTCTAAAATCCAGAGTAGTGAACCTTGATAATTGGTGATTCCAGCCCAATAAGAAGCCATTCCAGGAAGAGGACAAATTTGCTGTTGTGGAATCTGAATAATTTTTTCAACATGAGGCAACGGTAGAGCGATTCGGAGCGCGTCCGCTAATTGAAAACTGAAATATTCTGGGTTCATAAGAGTTTTTAGCAATCAGTTCAATTAACATAACGTTCAACTGTATCAACGAGTTGTTGAGGAACAAATGGTTTTGTAATATAGTCGTTGCCACCTTGTCGCAGGGCCCAAAACCGATCAAAATCTTCTGCTTTTGAACTACAAAATAAAATTGGTAGATTTTGCCAGTTCTCATGAGCGCGAATTTTACGACATAGATCAAGACCACTTTCACCAGGCATAATAATATCAAGCAAAATTAGATCGGGTTGAGGATTGTTGTGTAGCCATTCCCAAGCTGATTCTGAACTATCAGTGACCGATACTGTAAATCCTGCATGAGTTAATAAAGCAGAAATTAGTAAACGTTCTGCTTGAGTATCTTCAACCACTAGAATGGATTTCATAAAGCTTCTTACTTGTTATATATACAATACGTCTTAGTATTAATATTCCCTAATTCATCAAAAAAATTATATTGAACAGGAAAGTGCTGTTAATCTGTGTACTACTTCAATTAATTCATTCGGATCAAACGGTTTAGTTAAATATTCACTAACCCCAATAAACTTAGCCCGCAAACGATCCACAAGTCCTTCGCGTCCTGTCAACATGACAACTGGAATATCTTTAAGAATGCGAGAACGATTTAACATTTGGCACAACTCATAACCGTTAATCTCTGGCATATTGATATCTAGCAAAATCAAAACGGGTTTGTGTCGAACTAAGACCGTTAAAGCTGATGCAGGCTCAGTAATTGATATCACTTGATACCCTACAGTAGAAAGAGTTCTAGTTACTTGTTGTTGTACAGTTTTACTATCATCAATACAGACGATACAAGGTGGTGAACCGTCACGATGCCGTGAAAAATTATTTTGTTTAAAGCTATTCTCTAAAGAACTGGTGTGAGTGTCTTTTTTTTCAACGATTGCAGTTGACGTATTTCTTAAAATGACCGACTTTTCTGGTTGATGATTAAGCGTTCTAGAAAGTGCTATTGTATTTGGTTCATTTAGCTTATAAGGTTGAGTTGAGATAATTGTTTTGTTCGTTAATTGGGGTTGACTCGTCGTGATGAGGTTTGTTTCTGTAGTGGTTTCTTGAAAGGGAAAAATTTGAATCGCTCCCATTTTGACCAAAGGTTGAAGTTTTAAACCAAGGGTTAAAGGACAAACTTGCATTTGAGTCGCTATCTCATACAAACATTTTTTTTGTGCTAAACTTTGTAGCCATGCTGAAAGAGATTGTGTTCCAAAAACGGTTAAAAATTCTCGCTCTTTGCTCCAAATTTGCCAAGCTTTATAAAAGTGGAATATTTTTTGAGAATCTAAACACAGACGGATAAAAGGTGAGGCAATTTCAGTTCTTAGTTGTTTCCAGTGATTAATTGAAGCCTGAAATTGCGCTAAAAAGTCCCGCCAAGAATAGTTAAGTATAGTCGGCTGTAACTGATTATTGGGTAAAAATGTAATTGAAGTTTGTTCTAAAGCTGATACCTGTATTAAGGTTTCTTGTGTAAGTTTAAGACATAATTGTTGTAGCTCGATAATCGGCAATTTTTGAGTTAGCCAATAATTACAAATCTCCTGATATTCCGCCATTTCAGAGTCAGGACGCAAAAAGTTTAAAGGGGCTTTAAATTTTTGACCTAAATAGGTAAGTCTTTCTTGTTGACCGACTAAACTGGTAGCATAATTAATCTGTCCTTGATTTAGATAGAGTTTCCATTGAATGGATAGATCTTTTGGATCAGTAATAATTAAACAACCTGTTTTGTTTTTTTGTGAGATTAGCTGCAAACACTCGGCAGGAGTAGTAATTTGCTCAGTCATGAGTGTATTAGATGTTTTTTGGTAAGGGATAGATCAAAAACTTAGGCAATATGACAATAGATAACCTGCAAGACTCAAGAAAAGTCTAAACAATTTTGTTATCATTTGTTTGCACCCGAATTCCGATTGATTATGCTTGATATGGATATTCTTAACGGTAAGCCATTCTCTCTATTCCCAATTTGATTAAATGCACTAAAATACTAATGTATTTCCATGATTGAAAAGTAATTTTAAATTAATTAGCTCCTCAAATATCTATTAATCATATCAATTCAATACTTTTGAGAATAACAAAAATTAATAATCATTAGCATCGTTGAAACTACGGAAATAGGCAACAAACTCTTGTTATTACTAGGGTAGAGAATTCCGTAAATTCACATAAAGCAGTGATTTTCACAAAGAACTTAATTTGTATTTTAAAACACAGTATTAAAATTTAATAGTAAATGAATTAAAAATATTTTAACTTTAATCTAATTGAAAAAGACTGATATAACTACATCTTTATTTTCAAAACTTAATCTTGATTTAACTTAGTTAACAATAGATGAAAATTGCTTTAAGAGAAGTTGCAATATTGTTCTAATTACCCACAAATGCGCTACTCTTCAAATCATAGAGAAAAATTCATATGGGATCATTTCTCTAAGAGTTTAACACTGAATCTTGGCGAATTGGGACAAAAACAAGCAGTGTTGAGCCAATGTTCTCTTAATGTATTCTTGGGGTAAATCAGATGAACCAAAATGCCATAGAAAACACCCGTAATGTGGCCATTGTCGGCCCTTATTCTAGCGGTAAAACCACATTACTCGAAAGCCTTCTATTTCTGACTGGAGCCATTACGCGCAAAGGAAAAGTCACAGAAGGTAACACCATTGGAGACAGTTCACCCGAAGCTAAAGAACGTCAGATGAGTGTGGAAGTCTCTACCGCTAGTACCACTTACCAAGATATTAACTTTACTTTTCTCGACTGTCCAGGCTCAATTGAATTTGCACAGGAAACCTATAATGCGCTAGTTGGTGCAGGAGCCGCTATTATTGTTTGTGAGCCAGTGATTGAGCGAGTCTTAACCTTAGCCCCTCTCCTCAAATTCCTCGATGATTGGGAAATTCCCCATTTACTCTTTATTAATAAAATGGATCGCTCTAATGCTCATTTTATGGATGTGCTTCACGCGATCAAAGAAGTTTCCAGCCGTCCTTTAATTCCATTACAATATCCAATTAATCGCAATGGCTCACTCGTTGGTTATATCGATCTCATTACCGAACAAGCCTACCACTATCATCAGGGCAGTCCCGCCGATCCCGTCCCGCTTCCTGACGATCTTAAAGAAGAAGAACACGCCGCCCGCCAAGAAATGCTAGAAACGATCGCCGAATTTGACGATCATCTTTTAGAAGAACTCCTTGAAGACATTGATCCCCCCCAAGACGAAATTATCCAAGACCTCAAACTAGAACTTAGCGCGGATCAAATTGTACCCGTTTTCTTTGGCATTGCGGATCAAGACTATGGTGTGCGCCCACTATTAGATGCTTTGATTAAAGAAGCTCCTGCCCCTGCTATTACCGCCTCTCGTCGCGGACTGACCCCCACAACCGATCATAATACGATCGTTCAAATCCTTAAAACTTACTTTACAGCACAAGGAGGCCGCCTTTCCCTCGTCAGGGTTTGGCAAGGGACATTAACCGATGGAATGCTACTCAACGGGGTTCGTGCGGGTGGCATTTATCGTATTTTAGGGCAACAACAACACCCCATTACTCAGGCAATGGTCGGGGAAATAGTCGCGGTTGGTCGTTTAGAAGGACTAACAACGGGCATGACGGCTAGTAACATGAATGGTGTTGCCGAATTACCCAAAGCTCATCGCTTAAAACCCGTTTACGCACTGGCGATCGCACCAGAAAACCGTAAAGATGAAGTCAAACTCAGTGGGGCAATGAGTAAGCTACTCGAAGAAGATCCCTCATTATATTGGGAACAACACGGCGATACTAAAGAAGTCATTCTTTGGGGACAAGGGGAAATTCATCTACAAGTTGCCTTAGATCGCTTACGTCGTAAATACAACTTACCGATGACGACCCATTTACCTCACATTCCCTATAAAGAAACAATTCGTCAAGTTTCTAAATCTCACGGACGCTATAAACATCAAACGGGAGGTCATGGTGCATTTGGAGATGTTCATTTAGAAATTAAACCTTTACCGAGAGGGGAAGGGTTCCATTTCCATGAAACCATCGTCGGGGGCGTGGTTCCCAGACAGTATATCCCAGGAGTCGAAGTCGGAGTACGGGAATATTTGTCACATGGGCCGTTAGGTTTCCCTGTAGTTGATGTGGATGTTACCTTAACTGATGGTTCTTATCATTCGGTAGATAGTTCGGAACAAGCGTTTAAAATGGCTGCCCGTATTGCGATGAGTGAAGGGATGCCAAAATGTAAACCTATTCTATTAGAACCTGTTGTCTCGGTGATCGTGACTGCTCCTGCTGAATATACCTCAAGAGTCTTACAACTAGTCAGTGGACGACGTGGACAAATTTTAGGTTATGAAGGGTTATCTAACTGGAAAGGATGGGATGAGGTCATGGCACACTTACCCCAAGCAGAGATGCAAAACTTTATTGTTGAGTTGCGATCGCTGACGATGGGTGTCGGTTTCTTTAAATGGGAATATGATCATTTACAAGAAGTCCCCGACAGATTAACCGATCACATTTTAGCCACTAATGGCAATGGACATCATAAATAGATAGCTTCTGATTGGGTTTGGACTTCCAACCTCTACAATATAATTTGTAGGGGTTGTGTTTCTAATCCCAATTATTTTTAGTGTTGAAAAGCGTCAAATATGGTTGTCAAACTAGATCAGATTGTTCCTTTTGGTCGCACTTTTGATGAATACAGCAAAATCTTTAATTTATCCGATGCTGATTTTAAAAAAGCGATTTTAGGTGTGGGTGACGGGCCTGCGAGTTTTAATGCAGAAGCGAAGCGCAAAGGAATAAAGGTTACCTCAATTGACCCAATTTATCAATTTAATAAAAATGAAATTAAACAGAGATTTGATGCAGTTGTTGATAATATTATTGAGCAAGTCAAAAATACGCCTAACGATTGGGTTTGGACATATCATCAATCTCCTGACGGTTTAAAGAATAATAGAATTAAAGCTCTCAATCTATTTTTAGAAGATTATGAACAAGGAAAACAAGAACAACGCTATTTAACTCAAGAGGTTCCTTTTCTCGCTTTTCAAGATATTCAATTTGAATTAGCTTTGTGTTCTCATTTTCTCTTTTTATATTCCGATCAACTCAGTTATGAATTTCACCTCAAATCGCTTTATGAAATCTTAAGAGTAAGTCAAGAAGTCAGGATTTTTCCTTTACTAACGATGATGCTGCAACCATCTCCTTATTTAGATGCGATTATCCGAGAATTTACGGACAAAGGATATCAGGTTTTTATCGAAAAAGTTCAATATGAACTCCAAAAAGGTGGCAATGAAATGTTAGTGATTACAAAATCAATCTAAATATTTATGGGCGGAGTCGGACTCGAACCGACACGGGGGGCTGCCCCGCCGCATTTTGAGTGCGGTGCGTCTACCAATTCCGCCATTCGCCCTTGAATTGCGTTTGTTTATTATAGCCTGTTTTGCGCTTTAAAAGCAAGTTAGAGTAAGCAGGAGAACTAGCCCAACGATCGATTTCTTTGGCTCTCAAAACAGGGACGGGATGGGTTAACTGTTGAGTTTGCGCTGATTTAAGCATTTCGCCTAGTTCACTTGAACTAAAATTTTCATAGGCTCTAGCTTGTTCTACAAACGCATCTAAGTTAAGCTGAGGGGCTAGAGTAGGAGATCCGCCAGCAAGTTTCATCAAAACGGACATGACAACTTTAGGATCTTGTACAGCCAATAAAGCCGCCCGATCGCAACTAAATTCAGCACATCTGACCCATTCTAGCATTCTGGTTTGTAGGGTCTGAGCGATCGCTGTTCCCCAACTGGGTAAAAGTCCCGCCGCAAGTACCATAATATTGGCAATGGTCAAATAAACACCATGTTCGCATTTAAGATGTCCCAGTTCATGGGCGATTACGGCTTGAATTTCTTCTGGAGTTAGCATATCAATGAGTGATGTATGCAACACCATAAAGGGCTGTTTCCCACGCATCGCAAAAGTATAGGCGTTAGGGACGGGGTTTTGTTGAACGTAGAGTTGCGGGGGTTCTAAGTCTAAGGTAGAACAAGCATCGATAAGTAATTTATGCAGATGAGGCAGTTGTTTTTCACTCACCAACACACTAGAGGCGATATTGTTGAGATAAAAGAACTGTTCGGCTACATTCCCTAGTATGCTCCTAATGGCGACATCAAGACCAGGGAGTTGTTTAAGAGTATTGGTTGCTTGTAGATCAAGAGGATGACGAAAATCATCTGCTTTTAGACCAATAAGTAATAATTTTTCAATTCCCATAGAATTTTTAGCTATTTAACCAAGATTTAATACGTTTTAGGCTATCCCAGTCGGGTTTTCTATTTAGTCCATCTTCGATATTTTCTTCGATATCTTGACGAATATCGGCATCAAGGGTCATAATTTGTTGAACCACTTGAATATGAGGACGTACACCCTTTTCACCTGAGTCTAGAAGGGCTAGAGCAAGATTAATTCTAGATTGAGGTGACGTGGCATCCAGTTTGACGCTTTTTTGGGCAGCTTTGAGGGCATTTTTAGGTTTATCCATTAATAAGTATAACCATGCTACACAAGCCCAAGCCGAGGCGTTTTTTGGGGCGCGATTGCAAATGTCTTCAAACACAGGGAGTAAGGTTTCTGGTTCTTCTCCTGCTTGATAACGTTTTAATCCTTCTTCAAAAAGTGTCGTTGTTTCTGTTTCTGTCATCTCTTTTTACGCTTGGTGTTTGTGGCTAGGTGGGTAAGTCGTCCCACCCCAACTTACTATTAAACACCAAAAGACTTACCACACCCACAAGTCTGAGCCGCGTTTGGGTTCGTAAATTGAAAACCACCTCCGATCATGGCGTTGCTGTAGTCTAAGACTAGACCATAAAGGTATAGTAAACTTTTGCGATCACAGATGATATTAAAGCCATTATAGTCAAAAACTTCATCGTGTTCGCCGATGTTATTAGGATCATCAAAATCCATCATATAAGACATTCCCGAACAACCACCCTGACGAACGCCAACACGCAGGTAGAGATCTTTGCCTTGTTGATCTCGTAACATAATCACGTGTTTGAGGGCGGATTCAGTGAGTTGAATGCCTCTTTGGGCTTGAGTTGATGTCGCTTGAGTCATCCTTTGCTCCAGTGTCTTGGCTTACTATAAATTTATTGATATTAGTTCTCATTCTATTCTTTATTCTAGCTAGTTTTTGAGTCGTTCTACTGCTTCAAAACGTAACGACTCAATCATCTTGGGTAAAATAACGATCTAGAAAATCTAAAGCATGATTGCGAAGATCATAATACTCCTGAGACTCTCGTAATTGATGGGGTTCACGCGGATGAGAGAATGGAACCCTGATTATCTCACCAATGGTTGCATTAGGCCCATTTTTCATCATGATAATGCGATCGGACATCAAGATCGCTTCATCAACATCATGAGTGACCATCATCACTGCTAATTTGTTTTGTTCACAAATTTTCAGCACTTGAAGTTGTAATTTTCGACGGGTTAAGGCATCTAACGCGCCAAAAGGTTCATCCATCAATAACATTTTAGGACGGATGGCTAAGGCTCTAGCAATACCGACTCGTTGCTTCATCCCTCCCGAAATTTCATCGGGATATTTATTCGCTGCTGCTGCTAAATTAACCATTGTGATGTGTTCGCTGACAATATGCTGTTTTTCTCGATGTGAGGCATTTTTATACACTTCATCTACCGCTAGACGTATATTTTCTTGAACGGTTAACCAAGGAAGTAAGGAGTAATGCTGAAAAACCATCATTCTTTCGGCCCCTGGTTTGCGAACTTCTTTGCCTTCTAAACATACGGTTCCAGATGTTGCCTTTTCTAAACCTGCAACAATTTTAAGTAAAGTCGATTTACCGCAGCCCGAATGACCGATAATCGAAATGTATTCATCTGAATTCATGGTTAGATTGATGCCATCTAAAACGACAAAGTTATCGCCTTCAGGAGTTGGATAAGCTTTAACTAAGTTGTCAATTTCTAGGAATTGATCGGCAAGCATTTCCGAGGAAGGATGAGAAAAATCGAATTGAGTCATATTAATTTGAGTTTTTTTTAAGATAAATAAAATAGTTGGGGTTGGTTTGCTCTAATTTCAAAACTTTTCAGATAGCCGACGGGATCACTCGGATCAAATCCTTTTTTGTCGATAAAAGCTTCTGGCGGCTCTATTTTATAATCATCTTTGGGGCACTCAATCCCCATTTCTGCGGCTATTTCTCGATATAAATCGGTTTTCCACGCTTTTCGAGCTAATTCTTCAGCATTTTTGGGAATTTCTGGAATTTGTCCCCAGCGTGCCGATTGTGTCATTAACCAGATACTATGTGATTGCCAGAGGAAAGTCGAGTGATTACCTGGAATTTGTGTTAAATCTTCAGGTAAATCGAAAAAAAGCGTTGTTTCTTCCGAATTAATCGTCCGTTTTTGGTCATCAAACCCGCCATAATTGTATTCTCCGACAATACCAGGACGAGTAAATTTATCAATGGGGCCTGTTTTAGGTTTAGCACCAGTGAAAGAACGATCGGTAATTAGTTTAGCCACTTCAGGACGATTTTTTGGATCGCTGCAATACTGACACGCTTCAATCATCGCTTTTACTAAGCTACGATAGGTTTTAGGATTTTCTTGAATAAAAGATTCCATGACCGCTAAAAGACGATCGGGATGACCCCGCCAAATTTCTCGACCTTGAGCAAAAGTGAAGCCCACCTGTTGACTTTTTTTACCTAATGGCGTGAGAGCGCGAGTGTTCCAAGGCTCGGCAACCATATAAGCTTGCATGGCTCCAATTCGCATATTACTCACCATCTGGGGCGGTGGAATAATGATCGTCCTAAATTCTTCATCGGGGCTAACTCCCGTAGTCGCTGTGAGATAACGGACAAAGTATTCATAAATAGATGAACTTAGAACAACTGCCCAAAGACGGCGGTCTATGGGTAATTTATCAAAATAATTGCGGAAATCCTGTCCAAATTCCTCTAAATTTCCCTTATATTCTTGCCAAGGACGTAGCCCTGCGTCCCACATGGCACGATTCATCGTCATCGCATTTCCGTGACGGTGGATCGTCATGGCTGCACACAAAGGGGCGTGACGTGCGCCTTCTGCACCTGTTCTAGCATTCGTCACCGCACCAGATACAACGGGTGATGCGTCCAAACGTCCGAAGATTACGCCATCCCGTGAGGTTCCCCAACTTGCCTCCCGACTGAGGGTGACATTGAGTCCATATTTGCGAAAGAATCCTTTTTCCCATGCGATCGCAAAAGGAGCGCAATCATTAACAGGAACAAAACCAACTTTTAAGTTAGGCTTTTCTAGGGTACTTGGATCAATAATGGGTTTGACGTTTCGTGCTGTTTCTGATAGCTGTGATAGACCTCTATTGCCACTAATACTACAGGAAGAAAATGTTAATCCTGCTGCCGTTGTGCCTAATGTATAGATAAATTTTCGTCGTGTCCAATTGTCATTCATCGTTAGTTTTTCCTGATTTAAAAGTCAAGGGTTATCGAATAAAAACTAAACGCTAACTTTTGCTTTACGATGGGTCACTAACGCTTGAATTTGTCCTAAGAGATAGTCTAAGAATAATCCCGTTAGACCAATCACTAAGACGGCTAAAAATACCGAATTGAGGTTTAAACGATTCCATTCATCCCAAACAAAAAAGCCAATTCCTAAGCCACCTGTCAGCATTTCGACCGCTACAATCACTAACCAAGCAATTCCTAAACTAATTCTTAATCCCGTAAAAATGTAGGGCAAACTAGCAGGAAGAATAATTTTAGTAATTTGTCTCCATCGTGGCATTTCTAAAACTTTTGCCACATTTAGATAATCTTGATCTACACTAGATACCCCTAATGCAGTATTAATGATGGTTGGCCATAAAGAAGTAATAAAAATCACAAAAATTGCGGAAGGATCAGCTAAATTGAAAATCGCTAGGGCAATGGGCAACCAAGCAAGGGGAGAAACAGGTTTAAATATTTGAATAATGGGATTAAGTGCTAACATGGCTTTTTTCGACATCCCAATTAAAAAGCCAACTGGAATAGCAACTAACGCACTTAAAATAAAACCAATTAAAACCCGTCTTAAACTGGCAATTAATAACCAGCCAATTCCTAAATTACCTGGGCCTCTATTGTAGAAAGGATTAAGAATATAGTCTAGATTAGCCATTAAAGCTTCGGGTGGTGTCGGCATTAAATCATCATTAAATAATGCTACTATCCACCACAGTACGATGATTCCAATAAATCCAGCTAAAGGCAGTAGAAAAGAATCTCGTAAAAAGAAGGGTTTAGATGATTTCCACGCTGACTTTACTGTGAGTAAAATCGCAGATAAATTAAGTAGTTGAATTGACATAGTTACACCAAGTCGAAGGCAAACTAAGACCAGCCAAGGACACTGATGGTATCATGCAATTTTAATAATGCTGATGCTCCAGTCTCCTCTCAAAGCCTACGAAGTTAGCTGACGGGCTAGGATTGAGAGTTACCCTTTAAAGACTTCCTTAAGATTTTTCTGAGTCGGAAATGTCTTTAATACGCCCCTTGTTTTGGTTCCTCCGTTCTAGCTCTCTCAAGAACTAGATTAGGCTGACTTGTTTGAGTTAATGAAAATTAGTCTAACACAATCTTTATAACAAGATAAAGGCTAGTTAAATGAATAAATGTAGGTAATCATACAGCCTACTTTAATCAATTGTTTTGATTATGTAGCCAATTGATCTTATCAAAATTCCTTATATAATACTTTTCTGAACAACCACCCTAAGACGTAATATGCTCATACATTTCAGGGTGGCTTCGGTTAGTGTTTAAATTGTCTAGTGATTGTCTTATTTAAGAATTTTTTGACTTACCTTTGGTTTTAAAGATCAAAACACAGGCAGAAGTTACTAATAATAAACCGACTGGTGATTGTTTTTCGGGAACAGATCGAAGTTCAATGATTTCCCCTTCTCCTGCAACATATCCCTGATTAGCAATATAAATGTTACCATTTGGACTAATAGCTAAACCAGTAGGAGTTGATATTTGGCTATAAACTTTTCTTTTTGTACCATTCGGGTTGATTTGCCATAGATTACCCGATAAATCTCCCCCTAAAACATTAGTCGCATATTCAAGGACATAAAGACTATTATCTGGGGCAAAAGCGATATCAACAATATTAGTAAAACCAGTGGCATAAACATCTAACACCCCTTGCTCATATCGATAAATATTGGCACCACCAGGAGGAAAAGGAAAACCTGTATACTGAGCTACATAAACAGCTTGATCTGATCCTACCGCTATTCCAGTGGGGACAGCTTGCATCGGAAAAGGATTCGGTAACCCTGGAATTGGATTAAATACATCACGCTGCGGAATGACTGTAACCGTAGAAATTGTACCATCTTCTGCGATCGTATAAAGTGCATTACCTCCGCCATCGGTTGCATAGATAGTATTGCCTTGAACCGCAACCGAAAAAGGATTACTAACGATATCCGTCCCATCTGGATTATTATTCAGTTCATAACTAGCAATATCTGTGACTAATGACCAAGAAGAAGGATTTGATAAATCAACTTTGATCAAATGTGCAAAATCATTTACCCCGACCACTGTATCACGGTTCGTGGGATCACTTGCAAAGCCAATCACACCATATAGATTACCATTGGCATCAAATGAGAGATCTTGAAGTCCTGTCGCATCTCCGCCATTGGCTAAAGCAAGAGACGGTAAACCCGTTGTAATGCGTTCAAGTGTATTAGTTTGTACGTTTAGACGTGCGATCGCGCTACTGGCACCATAACAGAGAGTTTCACCAGGTGCGCTAGGAGAAGGAACACACGCCCCATTTCCACCCGAACCTGCTTCAGTGATATAAAGTTGACCATCGGGGCCAAATGTCATTCCTCTAGGACTTTGTAAACCCGTTTGCAGAACCGTCGGAACAAAATTACTAGCCATAGCTGGCTGACTAGAAATTGCAAAAGTCGCCAAGGACATCCAGAAAATTCGTTTAAACATTTTTTGTCATTAGTTGTTTAAATAGATAATTCCCGATTTTATGCAAAGATCTAGCAATTTTGTGCAATTCCTTAAAAATCGTAATCTTATCTATTTTCTAACCAGTAAAGCCACTGCATAAGCGGCAATTCCTTCTTCTCGTCCCACTGGCCCTAATTGTTCATTTGTCGTAGCTTTGACGCTAATTTGCTCAGATGAAATCATTAAAGTTTCGGCTAATTTTTCGCGCATTTGTGGAATGTGGGGCTTTAATTTAGGTCTTTCTGCGACAATTACTGAGTCAATATTCCCAATTTGCCAGCCTTTTTCTTGAATAATCTGATGAACAGAAGCTAATAATAACAAGCTGTTAGCCCCTGCCCATTGCAGGTCAGATGGCGGGAAATAATGCCCAATATCACCTAAACTTAAAGCCCCAAGCATAGCATCCATAATCGCATGAGTTAGTACATCGGCATCACTATGACCCAAAAGACCTACAGAATGCGAAATTTTTAGCCCACCTAAAATCAGGGATCGACCTTCTACTAAGCGATGGATATCGTAACCGTTACCGATGCGAATAGACATAAGTTGATTGAGAAACGCGTCAAACTATCTTTATCCTCACACGAAAAGGAATCACACGAGCATTCATTGTGGTTAAACGGTAGCTTCCTGTAAATCATTGATTAACTGCATGAGATGGTCGCTACTCGCATGATATACTTCATTACAAAAATGACAGGTGGCTTCAGCCCCGTTATCTTTTTCGATCATATCCAGTAACTCATCTTTACCCAATAATTTCAGGGCGCCTAAAACTCTCTCAAAAGAACATTTACAGTCAAAACGTACCATCTGAATTTCGGGTAGAATGACTAAACCTAAATCACCGAGTAACTGCCCAAAGATTTCTTGTAATGTTTTGCCTGAACGTAATAGCGGTGTAAAACCACTTAATTCACTAACTCGTGATTCTAGAGTGGCTACTAAAGCTTCGTCTCTAGCTGCTTTGGGCATCACTTGTAATAAAATTCCACCCGAAGCAGTCACGCCATCTTGTCCAACAAAAACACCGACTAAAAGAGCAGATGGGGTTTGTTCAGAAGTCATCAAATAATGGGCAACATCTTCCCCTACTTCTCCTGAGATTAATTCAACTGTACTAGAATAGGGATAGCCGTAACCTACATCCCTAACGACATATAAATAGCCTTCATGTCCAACGGCACCACCAACATCTAATTTACCTTGAGCATTCGGCGGTAATTCGACATCTGGGTTATCAACATAACCTCGTACTGTACCATCTAAACCCGCATCAACCAGTAAACCCCCCATCGGGCCATTACCTTTGATGCGTATATTAACTCGTGAATCTTCGCGTTTCATACTCGATGCCAGTAATAAACCCGAAGACATTGCCCGACCTAACGCGGCTGTTGCGACATAAGACAGTTTATGACGTTGACGTGCTTCTTCTGTAAGACGTGTTGAAATCACTCCTACTGCTCTAATACCACCGTCTGCTGCTGTTGCACGAATTAATTGATCTGCTGCCATCGTGATATAACCTATAATGCTTAGTTGATGTGGATCTTTGAAAGAAAATCTGACCGTAAATTTGTTTCGTCTTATTTCTTCACGCTTTTTGGTCGTTCTTCCTTCATATAAGTTAACAAAATTTTAATGCTAATCAAATGGGTGATGAGCGCAAAAAAATACACTTGACAAAATGCCATTAATATGTATTAAATAAGATAAATCAGTCAAGATTTCTAAGGCTTTTGAGCGTTGTTCAACGATACTGAGAACAAGCTTTTAGGTAGTGCAAATGTAAAAAAAGAGTTTGAAACAATCAGCAAAATCATTCTTAAGAATTCCCAAGTGTATCGAGGTAATGGTAATCTAGCTATTATGTATGACGATGATGAATTTAGTCTATTAGCCCTACAAGACGAAATCGATAGCCCTCTGGATCACTTAGACCCGATCGAAGAGAGTTCCTCCTCACTTCAAAATCCAGAACCGATGTTACTCTTGTTGACAGCCCCCAATGCACCACAACGAATGTTGGCGGCAAGAGCTTTTTGCGAATTACAAGAAGAACGGGCGATTCCTCATTTAATTAATTTACTCACTGATACCTGTCCTTTAGTGCGGGTGAGTGCGACTTATGCTTTGGGACGAAATCCTAGTTCAGATGCCGTAGAACCCTTAATCAATCTCTTAAGTAAAGATTGGAACGGTTATGTTAGAAAAGGTGTTGTTTGGGCTTTGGGAAACTGTAGCGATCGCCGCGCCCTCCAACCATTGATTCATGCTCTAAAAACGGATATTTCTGCGGTTAGACTGTGGGCCGCAAGTAGTCTATCCCAAATCGCTAAAATTGATTATGAAGACGTAATTACTGCCATTCCGCGTTTAATTGGCAGCCTGAGACGGGATGAAGTAGCTGCTGTTAGAAGTAACTGTGCTTGGGCAGTTGGGCAATTATGCCGAGAACTCCCATTAAATGTCGTTTATGCGACTGCGATCGATGCTTTAATTGAAGCTTTAGTAGAAGATGAAGATTTAGGGGTGAAAGAAGATGCCAAAGGAGCTTTACTTAAAGTAGGTGATCCGCGTGGTCTTCAAATGATTGAGGAATTAGAGCTTGAAGGAATTATCTAAAGAAAAACCGCTTATTATTGGAATTAGTGGCGCATCAGGGCTGATTTATGCAGTTCGTACCCTCAAATTTCTCTTAGAGGCAGAATATACCATTGATGTTGTGGCCTCTAAAGGATCTTACATGGTTTGGCAAGCTGAAAATAATATTAGAATGCCTGCTGAACCTGATTTACAAGAACAATTCTGGCGCGAACAAGCAGAAGTATTAACATCAGGAAAATTACGCTGTCACCGTTGGGGAGATGTCGGGGCAACGATCGCCAGTGGGTCTTTTAGAACTCAAGGAATGCTGATTATTCCCTGTAGTATGAGTACTGTTGCTAAACTGGCTAATGGTTTAAGTTCAGATTTACTCGAACGCGCTGCTGATGTTCAAATAAAGGAAGGTCGTCCGTTAGTCATTGTGCCACGAGAAACGCCTTTTAGTTTAATTCATCTGCGAAATTTAACCACTTTAGCTGAAACGGGGGTTAAAATTGTGCCAGCTATTCCCGCTTGGTATCATAAACCTCAAACCGTCGAGGATCTCGTCGATTTTGTCATTGCTCGTAGCTTAGATCAATTAAATATTGATTGTGTTCCCTTAAACCGTTGGGAAGGACATTAATTATTTTTCACTCACTTGATCCTTCTCCTCTACATTTTTGACATAAACCTTCTTGAAGATCAGGGGTAGATGATAGACAAGAATAGCAGATCTCAAAATAATCGGTATAACCGTCTAGAATTTCGCCAGAATTACAGTCATGTCTCCAACAAGCAATTTGAAGAACTTCTTTAATCAGTTTCTGTCTTTTTTCTAACTCCAGATTATCAAATAGTTTCTCACGATAAAACAATCCGAGAATAGAGTTAAGCATACGGCTTCCTGAGTGATCGGACATCTTTAATTTTTTCTCCTACGCTTAAACGACATTTTCTCATTAAAAATAGTACAAAAAAACTATGAAAAATTTAAAAAAAATATCTAGTTTGACTTTTATTTTGATTACTCTTTTAGGATTATTTTCTCACTCAACACTAGCGGCGGAATTAGAAGAAATTATAAAACGCGGTAAGCTAGTTGTAGCAGTAAAAGATAATATGCCTCCCTTGGGTTTTAAGGATGCTCAAGGCAATATACAAGGATTTGAAATCGATATCGCTAGAAATTTGGCGCAAGAGTTATTTGGTGATCCTCAAGCAGTCATTTTTAAACCCGTTAGTAATTTAGAGAGAATTCCCATCCTTTTAGACGGAAAAGTTGATTTAGTCATTGCCAGAATTTCTCAGAATTCTTCGCGTTCTCATATTGTCGATTTTAGTAACTTTTATTATTTAGACGGTACCAGTATTGTTACAAAAAATCCTAGTTTGTCTTTAGCGTCACTGAACAATCGTAAAATAGCTGTTTTAGAGGGATCGGGAACGATCGCCATTTTGCGTTCACAAATTCCAGACGCTCAACTGATTGGTGTAGAGTCCTATCAAGAGGCTTTGGTCTTGTTAGAATCAGAAAAGGCTGATGGCTTCGCAGCCGATGATAGTGTTTTAGCGGGATGGATTAAAGAATATCCCCAATATCGACTATTACCGATCGCTTTATCGGGTGAGCCTTTGAGTGTAGTAATGCCGAAAGGTTTACAATATGAAAGCTTAAGGCAAAAAGTCAATAGCGCGATCACACGATGGCGCGTCTCAGGTTGGCTTAAAGAGCGAGCTATGTTTTGGGGTTTACCGATCACCTCACCAGTTAATCGTCAACCTTAATTTATACTGAACTATGGATGATAATTTACCCGTAATTTATTTATCAGGATTACTGATTTTTGTCGCTGGATTAGCTATTTTTGTTTTAATCCAAATCGTTAGAACACGGCGTTTTGAAGGACGTTTTAGCCGTTTACAAAAAAAACTTAAAGAAGAGAAAGGAACGGCTAAAGAATATTATGAATTAGGCAGTATGTTTTTAGATAAAAAGCTTTATGTTCAAGCAATTAATTTATTACAAAAAGCCTTAAAAGCAGAGGGAGAAATTGATCCAGAGAATAAAGCCCTCATTTATAACGCATTAGGATTCTCTTATTATGCACAAGAACAATACGAACTCGCAATCCGAAACTACAAAGATGCTATTAAGTTATATCCTCAATATGTTATTGCACTAAACAACTTAGCCAACATATACGAGAAAAAACAAATGTCAGCTAAAGCCTTAGAAACCTATGAAGAAACCCTAAAATACGAACCGCAAAATAGTATTGCTAAACGTCGCGCCGAATCCCTCCGTAAACGATTTATCGCTCAAAGATAGTGATTTACTCAGTTTTATAAGCCGCAGGGGGCGCAGGTGGAGCTATATCGGAGGCGGGCGAAACCTCAATCGGGATTGAAGCTTCAACAGCAGGAGTAATCGGAATTGACACAGAACGAGTTGGGGCTCCTACCGTTGGCTCGCTAGAACGATAGGAACGGGTACGACGGGTCACAGTTCGAGTTGGCGAGACGTCTTGAACTGATGCTGTATTGCCTCTCTTGCGCCGTCTGGAGGGTCTTTCTTCAGTACTACGGTTGGGGGTAACTTGTGCGCCCTCAGTGATAACAGGCATCGTATAGAAGCTTTTACGCGGTTTAACAGGTTCCTTTTTAATAACGGGTTTGCGTCCCTCAATTTTCTCAGGTAGCGGGGGAAAAGGTTGATAGGAAATATCTTTAATGATATCCATCATGTACCAACGCCAAACCACAGCAGCCGAACTAGAAGCCCCCCATGTATGTTGATTATTATCATTGCCTAGCCAAATGCCTGTGACTAACTGAGGGACAAAACCGACGAACCATAAATCTCTTGCTTTATCAGTGGTTCCCGTTTTACCAGCTACAGGGCGACCAATTTGTGCCGCTTGACCAGAACCCGAATTAACCACACCCGTTAGCATCCAAGTCATAATTGAAGCAGTTTCGGGGTCAATGGCTTCTCTAGTTTCAGGTTTATTTTGATAAATCACGTTACCTTTACGGTCTAAAACTCGGCTAATGCCATAAGCTTTGTTATAAACACCTTCATTAGCAAAAGTGGCGTAGGCGTTGGTTAATTCAAGAGGTGTAACTTCCCATGAACCCAAAGCGAGGGAATAAGTCGGCTGTAGTTCAGATTCGATGCCCATTGCCTTAGCAATTTTAATAATCGGGTTCCAACCGACATCAACCAAAATTTTGACGGCTACCACATTCAAAGAAGAAGCCAACGCTTGACGCATAGAAACATAATTTCCTGTATATTTATCGCCAAAATTTTCAGGTTTATAACCATCTACCGTATATTCAGCGTTCATATACCCTTGATTTGGGGAAACACCAGCCGCGATCGCCGTTGTATAAACAAAAGGTTTAAAGGTTGATCCAGGTTGACGTTTGGCTTGAGTCACACGGTTATATTGATTTTTCTCAAAATCATTTCCCCCAACCATCGTTTTAATTTGTCCCGTTCTGGGATCAATCGAGACTAAAGCCGCTTGTTTAAAACGTTCCCAACGTCCATAGGTTGAAAGACTTCTTTGAATTGCTGCTTCTGCCTGACTTTGCCAACGTGAATTTAGGGTCGTTTCTACCGTAAGACCCCCTGCTTGTAATACCTCTTTGGATAGATATTTGGGTAGTTCTTTTTGAATATATTCAGTAAAATACGGAGCTTTGCGTGCCATGCGCTTAAGTGGGCTAGGATTGGTCACCAAAGGACTATCGATCGCTTTCTGTGCCAATTCGGGGGCAATAAACCCTTCTTTTTCCATACTTCTAATGACAAGATCGCGTCTTTCTTTGGCAGCTTTTGGATTTTCTAATGGAGAATAAACACTTGGAGCGGGAACAATTCCTGCTAAAGTAGCCACTTCTGCTATAGTTAATTGATCGACAGGTTTACTAAAATAGACCCAAGCTGCATCACCGAGTCCGTATGCTCCTGAGCCGAGATAAACTAAGTTTAAATATTGTTCTAAGATCTGTGATTTATCAAATTTTTCTTCTATTTTTTGAGCAATTCGCATTTCTTTGAGTTTACGTCCCATGCTGCGTTCTTGGGACAGAAAAACAATTCGGGCGAGTTGTTGGGTGATCGTGCTACCGCCTTCTACTACGTCTCCTGCTTTAATATTAGAAAACATTGCTCGTAGAATGCCTTGGGGATCGACCCCGCTATGATCTTGGAAACGTCGATCTTCTGTGGCGATAAAGGCTTGTAATACGTGATCAGGAATTTGCCAAATTTTGAGCTTATCGTGGGTTACGGGGCCAATTTCTTGTAAAACGGTACCATCGGAGGCTTGAATGGTCATCGTTCCAGGTGGTGTATAGGTCAATACATCATCAACCGATTTGGGGACACCGCTTTCGAGATGAACAAACGCTAAACCTGCCGCGATCGCACTTGCACTCGCCCCTAAGCCCAAGCCTAACCAAAACCAGAATTTAGGGTTTTTATGAACATTTTGGGCAATTTTTAGGGAATTTTGATAAACTACTTGAGTCGCAGGGTGTAGAGTTTGAAGCAGAGAACGATTCGAGTCTGGCCGCTTTTCAGTTGCCGTCGGAGTCGCTCTTGATGAATCAACTGGAGGCAGTCGCCGTCGTCTGCGTCGGTTAGAGGCGCGGTTGGCAGCAGGAGTTTTCGGTCGTTCGGGGCGTTCAGTCTCTATTCGATTAGCCAGAGAATGAAGGATTTGACCTAAGCGTCTTTTTATTTTAGAACCAAAGTTATCTGACACGCCGACACCTCATACAATGAACAATTCACAAAATTCCTAGGGGATGTCATTATTGTTGCAGTTTTTCCCACCAGGAATGAAGGGGATAGTAGAATGCTGGAGTCCAAAGACTACTCAGCACAGCACTAGAAAGAGCAATTCTTTGATAGTCTAGCCAAATTTCGTCAATCGGACGGAGTTCCATCAAAGCATATTGGAGTGCGATCATTGCTTCTGCTACTAAAGCCAGAATAAAAACTAATAAAACAATTGTAATCAAGTCTTCTTTAATATGGCGTTGCAAACGAGCCGTGATAAATCCGACGATGACCAAAACCACCACATGAGAAGGAATTGAAGAACTCATACTATCTTGAAGCAGACCCAGGGTTAAACCCGCAATCACCGAGGATAAAACTTTGTGTTTCAGACTCCAAGTCACCACCCAAATTAAAAACCAGTTTGGCCCCACGCCTAACAACTCCATCCCAGGTAAACGAGTGGGCGACAGCAGTAGGCATAACACAACTGAACTAATCATCAATAACCCGTTTAACAGTTGGCGTTGTCGAGGTGAAAGTTTAGCGATCATAGCGGTTCGTTTAGTGGGGATTTTCTAGAGGATGAACAATAACCCATTCCAATTTATCGATCGCTGCGGTAAACTCAATTTTGGCTTCTGGGGCGGGATTTTTTTCTAACATGACCTTTTGCACTCGTCCGATGGGTATACCACTGGGAAATAAGCGGCTAACTGAAGAAGTTGTAATCACATCACCCGGTTTAACATCAGGCACTTTCTCAAAAAATTGCATCATCGCCACTTGAGATCCTTGTCCTTGAATTCGACCCATCGAACGACTACGGCTAACGGATGCCCCTACGCGACTACTAGGATTACTGACTAACAAAACACGACTTGTATTCGGAGTTGTATCGACCACCCGACCGACTAAACCGCCGATTCCTGTAACCGCCGCCCCGACAGCGATTCCATCTTGACTACCCCGACCTAGAATAATTTGTTGCCACCACTCATCCGCACTACGACCGATGACTGGCGCGGTAACAACGGGTTTTTTTTGAGATTCAAAGTATTTAACTAAGATTTTGAGTTGTTTATTTTGTTGTTCAACATCTTTCAATCGTTGTTCGAGTTCCCATACCCGTCGGTCAGTGAGTTGCTGTTCTTGAAGCTTTGCTGATTCGGATTGGAAAGGACGTGAGAGCAACGCATAAAGCTCTCTTATTGCCCCGCCAGAGGTTTGACGAATCAACCAAGCGATGAGAAGAACTAAACTAACTAAAACGATTTGTAAGCCGTGCTGAGTCCATTTACGTCGCACTGTAAACATGGGTGTTTGAGAAGGATATTTTGTCTTTGGGTGATGACCGTTAGGCGGTGCGAGAAGTTTCGCTGAGAATCCGTTCTAGTAATTTCTGGTTTTTCAAAACTTCACCTGTTCCTTTAACGACGCATCTTAAGGGATCTTCAGCAACATGAGTCACAATTCCAGTTTCATGACTAATCAGAGTATCCAAGCCCCGTAATAATGCCCCGCCACCCGCTAACATGATACCGCGATCGATAATATCGGCGGCGAGTTCGGGTAGGGTACGTTCTAGGGTTCGTTTCACGGCATCGACAATGACAGAAAGGGGTTCCGACATACTTTCGCGGATTTCTTCACCTTTAATGGTTACTGTACGGGGTAAACCAGACATGAGGTGTAGTCCTCTAACTTCCATCATCGGCTCATCTTCCCCAGGTAGCGGATAAGCAGAACCTAAGCGGATTTTGATTTCTTCGGCTGTACGTTCGCCAATAATCAGGTTATGTACCTTTTTGAGATATTGCACGATCGAATCCGTCAACTCATCTCCTGCAACCCGTACCGATTCGCTTAAAACGGTTCCCTGTAAACTCAAAACCGCGACTTCTGTTGTACCACCACCAATATCAATAATCATATTTCCAGTAGCTTCAGTTACGGGTAAACCTGCACCTAAAGCGGCGGCAATCGGTTCATCGATTAAACCAACTTCTCGCGCACCTGCTCGCATGGCGGCTTCTACAACAGCCCGTCTTTCTACGCCCGTAATTCCACTGGGAATCCCAATCACCATCCGAGGATTTCCTAAAGGATTTCCTTCATGAGCGCGGCGAATGAATTCGGCTAACATTATTTCAGCACTGTAAAAGTCAGCAATCACACCATCTCTGAGGGGACGCAATGCGGTCACATTCCCGGGGGTACGACCGAGCATTTTTTTGGCTTCTTCCCCAACAGCAAGCGGATTTTTATCCTTGTCGATGGCGACTACTGAAGGCTCTTCTAAGACAATACCTTTACCTGAGACATAAACTAGGGTGTTTGCTGTCCCTAAGTCTATCCCCATATCTCTCGATAGAGAAAAGCGACTAAAGAAACCCACTGGCTCTACTACTCCTTATAAGAAAGAACTTGCAATTACTATATCTAACGTTTATAAAATCACAGTGGATTCTATTACGTTTTGTTAGATAAGTCTAGCTAGATTAACAAATTGATCATAAGTTTTACCGACCTGTGATCGATAAGGGTTACACGTAGGCACCTCCGTGCGACGGCGGTGTACCGCGTGACTTAATCCTGCAATTTCTAGAATAGCGATCGTTGTTCTAGGTTCCCATTGGTTAATTTATTGATCGCTGCGTGAATCATCGAGTTGATGATGGTTCCGCAAAAAGAGTGTTCAAGGCAAACTGGTTCGACATCAGAAAGCTGGTCTAACTGGAGCCATCTGATACTCATTAATTGTTCCACTTTCTTGCTATTTATGTAAAAGGTCTAATATTATAAAAGGATTTAATGAACTGAAAAGATTAATAATTCTACTTAAACTAATTAAAGCCATTGTTAGTGAATATGAAATGGAAATATTTGATCTACAAAGTTCGAGAACAAATCATTGAGTTAATTAAAGGACTACTTAATAATCCTTGCTGGTTATTAATGCGTTATTTAGGACGATTTAGCTTTTTTAGACAATTAATGCTCCAATGGTCTAGGCAAATTTCTCAGTTTTCTTCTTATTTAATGCCAAAAAATACGATTTTTACGGATGCTGAGCCTGAGCAGATTGTAAAAACTTTGCGTCACAATGGTTTTTATCTAGGTTTAACTCTCCCGCCAAATATAGTAGAAGAAATTTTGGACTTTGCTCAACAGACTCCTTGCTATGGAAATCGTAATTCTAAATTAAACTTTTATTATTGTGAAAAAGACAAAATACAAAAACAAGTTTTATCGCCAATTTTAACAGGATACTACTTTAACACAGCTATTTTTAGTCAAGCGATCAATCAATTAGCCCAAGATTCAGTTTTATGGGAAATTGCAAGCCGTTATTTTCAAACTCAGCCAAAACACATTGGTAATCAACTGTGGTGGAGTTTTGCTGTTAATGTTGAATCTGAAAAACGTTATCAAGCTGCTCAATTTTTCCATTATGACCTCGATGATTTTCAATTTCTTAAATTTTTCTTTTACTTAACAGACGTTGATCAGACAAGTGGCTCACACGTTGTTGTTCAAGGCAGCCATCAGCGCAAACCATTTGTACATCAACTAAGAAGACGGGGATATACTGATTATGAGATTGAGAAGACTTAGGGAAAAGAAAATATTAAGACCATTTGCGGACGAAAAGGATTGGGATTTGTCGAAGATCCTTTATGTTTTCATAAAGGTTTACCACCGATAGCAAAAGATAGACTCATCCTCCAGATAGAGTTTGCAATACATGATTATGGAATGCAAAAAGATCTGAGTAAATGAGTCATATCTTTCAGAATTTACTTTTAGTTCTGGCGGACTAATAAAGCCACTGGAAAATGTTTAAATAAATCAGATATCGATACAGTTTCATCGGCTATCACCTCATCTGTAAATTGATTGCGCCATTGCCCTACTGGTAAATTTAGACTTGTATCGCCCCAGTTTTGCCCACTCGTGAATTCTGTTTGTAATCCCATAATCAGACGAGGAACAACTACCACGACTGAACCACCCCGACTATAAGCAATAATGTGTTCAGCTTTGTTACCTTGGGCAAATATTGGCTCATAAAAACCGTTTCTATCAAAAATTTCGGGTGATTTGGCCCGTAAACCCAAAGTTTGACGAATTAGCCACAGTTTCGGTAAGCCTTCTGGGTAACGGCGACAAATGTCATCAATTGATAAAGTTTTCAGTTCATTTAACAAACTACGACGTAAATCAAAATCAACGATACGACGGTTATCTGGATCGACTAAACTGTTATCCCATAATTCTGTGCCTTGGTAAACATCGGGTATACCAGGTGTCGTTAGTTTAAGCAGGGTTTGAGAAAGTGAGTTAATATAGCCAGGAATCACCAATGATTGCAGGAAATTTTCTAAATCGGCAATAAATTCGGCATCATTGAACGTATTTTTAATAAAGGCTCGTAATGCGTCGTCATACTCAGGATTGCGTTGCGCCCAACTGGTATGTTGTTTGGACT
Source organism: Chroococcus sp. FPU101 (assembly GCF_017312365.1). Taxonomy (GTDB): domain Bacteria; phylum Cyanobacteriota; class Cyanobacteriia; order Cyanobacteriales; family Microcystaceae; genus Chroococcus. The sequence continues at coordinate 36,770 of NZ_BLJI01000007.1, read as the reverse complement.
CACACACCGCTTTATCCATGTAGTTATAAAGACGCTCAAAAGATATTGGCCATGCTCCAACTAATGTCTGATAATACAAATACTCAGCATTGCGATCAGGCCATTGTTGATGACGATATTTTTCATTCATTTTTGACCAACGCTGTACCGTTTCCATCCATTTTTCGGGAATTTCCGACAGTAACAGGAGACGTGCGCGAACATCTTCACTACGTTTAGTATCATGAGTAGAACTACCTAGCATGGCATCTGGCCATTCGGATAATGCTTTCTGTGATGCTTTGTGAAAGTCTTCGACACTACAACCAAAATGACTCGGATCGCCCCCTACTTCATTGAGTGCGACAAAACGGTTATAACAATAGAATGCTGTATCCTCAACACTTTTCGCCATCGCAGGGCCGGTTAGCTGTTGAAAACGCATCACAAAATCCTGTTCTAGATCCCCTGTCAGATTTAATAGTAGTAAACTCGCAATAAAATCAAGGGGTTCTGAACCTAAGTCGGGACGAAATTCTTTAGCTAATTTTGTTGCTTCGACAATATAAGCGGCATCTGTTTCAGTAATATATCGAGTTTGCGCCCGTGCATAGGTTCTATACACTGAAAAACAGCTAAGAAGTTCGATTAAGGCTTCTCTTAATTCATCTCGTGAAAAATCTCGATAACGCCAATGATTTGCCGTAATGGGTATTAGTAAATCAACCAGACGACCCACTTCAGCACATAGCATATCTTCTAGGATAAACTGTTTTTTCTCTTTTACGATCGCTGCGTAATCGGTGGGTTCTCCCGTAAACTCTCCATAGAAATCGGTTAAAATCTGTTCACTTTCTGCATTAACAAATACTGCTTGCGCCCGATTCATAAAATCATAACCTGTGGTGCCATCGACGGGCCAAGTCACAGGTAAATCTTCCCCCGGTTCGAGAATTTTTTCAACAACGATCCAAGCATTGGGGGTGACTTCATGGAGTCGGCGTAAATATTGTTCTGGATCGCGCAAACCATCGGGATGATCAACCCGCAAACCATCGATTAAGCCTTTTTCTGTCCAGTGTATGATAGGCGCATGGGCTTCTTTAAACACTTGCGGATCTTCGACTCGTACACCTGCTAGGGTAATAATATTGAAAAAGCGGCGGTAATTGAGTTCTTTTGGCCCATGTTCGTAAAATGTTAAGCGATAATTTTGTTTTTGAATTAACTGATCTAATAAGTCTGGTTCAGTATTAATTGTATAGATGGTATCTTCTTTTATTTCGATTGAATTGGGGTTAACAGGGAAAGTATGCTCATGATAGCGTAAGATTAATTCGTCTTCATCGTAATCTAAACGGATTTCACCTTTAGCTAAAACCGTTTCATAGCGATCGCCTAATACGGGTGCTAAAATCTTGCCATGCAAACGAGGGTCGGGAGATTTCCAATCGATATCAAAATAGGGCGCAAATTGACTTTTTTGGCCATGTTTTAGGACATCCCACCACCAGCGATTTTGTGAGCCACCGATACCCATATGGTTCGGGACAATATCAAGTACCAAACCCATATTATTTTTGTGTAGGGTTTTGGCTAATTCCTCAAGATCTTCTTCAGTTCCCAAGTCTGGATCAAGCTGTTCAAAGTCAAAAACATCATAGCCATGAGTGCTTCCAAACATGGCGAGTAATAGGGGTGATGCGTAAAGATGACTAATTCCTAATTCTGATAAATAGGGAATTAAATTAATAGCACTTCTTAATGTGAAACCGCTACGAAATTGAATTCTGTATGTTGCTCTGGGTAGTTTGAGCCTAGCACTTGACATTTTTTTTTACCTTTTTGTGTCTGATTTTTGTGTTTTTAGATTTTTTAATTAATGACAACTATTGTTTAATCTTATTTGAAAAAATTAAGATTATAAACTAACTCAGTTAACTGCCTAAAAAGTTAGATATTGTTTATTAATTTTCCTTTAAAAGAATAACAAAAACACTAACAATAATCAAATATTTCTAGAGAAGGACTCTTTTAATTAGCGGACTATTCCTTTAGATAGAGCCAAAGATTGAGCAAGGTAACATTTTTCAAACTGTTGAGGGATGGCTAAAGCGTGATTTTTTGTAAAACTTAAACTAAAAGTAAGCTGTATTAAATCATCAGTTTTCACTACAACTAAAGATTTTTTTACACACAGAACTTATTCCATCAAGAGGCTCATCATGTTTTTAGAAAATATAATCATACAGAAAATTTCTCTGTTACCCTTTGAATTGGCACAAATACAACCTGAGACAACTATAAATTCAGCAGAAGAAGCATCTTTTGTATTTAGTGGTCCGCAATTTTTTACGGCTTTGATAGCAGGTGTTGTTCTAGCTTTTGCCTTTCAACTTTTGTTTACAAATTTAGGTGTTGCGGCGGGAATCTCTTTAGCAGGTGGTTCGTCATCCCATTCCGAAAACTCATCGGGGAGCTTTGGTGGAACCGTTCGTAAAATCGGTTTAGCCGTCGGTTTAGGAACACTTATTAGTGTGATGATTTCTTTATTTGCAGCATCATTTTTTGCAGTTAAACTAAGTTTATTTGTCTCTCCTGGTTTGGGTGCAATTATAGGATTAGTGATCTGGGCAACTTATTTTACATTATTAGTTTGGATCAGTTCTTCTACTGTTGGATCTTTAATTGGTTCAGTCGTCAATACGGCTACTTCTGGTTTTCAAGCTATCTGGGGAACTGCCGCAGCGATGGTAGGTTCACAAGCGATGAGCAAACAAGTCGTCAATACCGCAGAAGCCGCAGCCGCAGCCGTTAGACGCGAGTTGGGATCAGCCATTGATGCAGAAACGTTAAAAGAAAATGTACAAGATTATATCGAAAGATTACGAACCCCTGAATTAAATTGGCAAGGTATTCGGAATGATTTTGACAAGCTACTCAATACATCAGAATTTAATGAAGTTTTAGAGAGTGGAAATTTACCCAATATAGATCGTCAAACCTTTGCTCAATTAATTAGCGATCGCACTGATTTATCAAAACGAGATGCAGAACAATTAGCCACGCAACTCGAAAAGGCATGGAAGCAAAAAGTAGGACAGCAAAAACCCAAAAATTCCATAGAGTCTTTAGTGGATTATTTGAGATCAGCCGCACCAGGCGAATTGATCGGGGGTAAACTAGGTGAGCAAATTGATTCACTCGTTGAACAAATGCGTCAAGGGAATCAATCTTCAGATCAAGGGGGATCTCAAGCTCTTACCTTTAGTTTAAACTCTTTGATGGGCTTAGTTTTAGGACGGACAGATTTATCAGAATTAGATGCAGAAAAAGTACTCAATCAACTGCAAAAACTTAAAGGTTATGCAGGTGAGCAAAAAGATAAATTAGTAGCTCAAGTCAATCAAAAAAGTGACTATAGCCCCATTCGGACGGATCTTGAAAATTATCTGCTTAATGCTTACAACTGGCAACTCAAACCCACTACCCTTAAACGTGAAGTTCAGCAGTTGATTTATGATTCTGATGCTAACCCTGAAATGATGGCATATGAGTTAGAAGGTTTAAAACGTTCCGATTTTGTCAATTGGTTAGAGCAGAAAGGTTTACTAACTCAAGATCAAATTGAATCTACAGCTAATATTTTAGAAGATATTCGCTTAGAAACAATGGCGACGACACAAGCAGCAATAGAACGAGAAAAAACTCTGACATTGCTTGCTGATGTCGAACACTATTTACTTAATACTCCTGCATCTGATCTCGTCCCAGAAAAAATTCAACTCAATTTTAAACCCATTCTAGAAGATCCTAGTAGTGATAGCGATCGCCTAGTCAAACGACTTTCGCAACTCGACTATCTCACATACAAAGATATCTTGGAGACACGCGCTGATCTAGCACCCGAAGATATATCGATCATTATTCCTTCTCTAGAAACCGTTCAAAAACAAGTCGAACGAGAAACATTAGATGCAGGAGAAGCTATCAAAGCTAAAATTGATCAACAATGGCTCAAGGTGCAAAGCTATCTCAAAGATACTCACAAAGAAGAATTAAACCCCGATGCTATTAAACGAGAAATTCAACTCTTGCTCGATGATCCCCAAGCAGGTACAAATGCACTAAGAGCGCGTGCTTCTCGTTTTGATCGTGATCTTTAGTTCAACTCCTTTCAACCCGTGAAGACTTAAGCACAGAACAAGTTAACCAAGTCATTGATCAAATCGAAAATACTTGGTCATCGGTTCGCCATGCACCCCAAGAACTTGCAGGAAAAGCAAAAGATCAGTACGATCAAACGGTTAATTCTATTTCAGATTATTTACGTTCTACAGGCAAGGAAGAACTTAACCCCGAAGGAATTCAACGCGATCTCAAAAAACTGCTTGATGATCCTAGTGAAGGGGCAAAAGCGATCAGAAGTCGTTTAGCGAGAATGGATCGTGATACGTTAGTTAAATTACTTTCCCAACGTGAAGATCTCAGCGAAACACAAGTTAATCAAGTGATTGATAATGTTCAGAGTACTTTACAAGAGATAGGGAATGCCCCTCGTCGTTTAGCAAGACGTACACAACAAAAAGTACAAGATTTTCAGAGTACGATCGCTGATTATCTCCGTTCTACCGATAAGGAAGAATTCAACCCTGAAGGAATCAAACGAGACGTACAGTTACTTTTAAATGATCCTCGTGCGGGTGTAGAAAGCTTACAGGATCGTCTTTCTAAGATTGATCGCGAGTCTTTGATTGCTTTAATCTCACAACGCGAAGATATTTCCGAAGCAGACGCGAAACGCATTGTGGATCAAATTTTAGTGGTTCGTGAACGTACGATCGAACAATTACAAACAATCCAAAAACAATTACAATCAGCAATTGATCGCATCCTTAATAGTATTCGGGATTATCTGAATAGCTTAGAACGTCCTGAGCTTAATTACGACGGAATTAAAACAGATTTGCGAACTTTGTTTGATGATCCCCAAGCAGGTTTTGATGCTCTGCGCGATCGCTTCTCTCAATTAGATCGAGATACATTGGTAGCGGTTATCAGTTCTCGTGATGATATCTCTCAAGCTGATGCAGAACGTTTGATTTCTCAAGTTGAGGGAACCCGCGATCGGATCTTACAACGCGCTGATCGCATCGGACGAGAAACACAGTATCGTCTCGAAAAAATGAAAGAAGATGCACAAAAACAACTTGAAGAAACCCGTAAAGCCGCAGCTACCGCCTCTTGGTGGTTGTTCTTTACGGCTCTGTTATCGGCGATCGCATCAGCAGGTGCAGGTGCATTAGGAGTTATTTATTAGAGTATAGGGGGTTTAATTTTCAAACCCCACAATCTTCTATCGTTACAGTTGTTTAGCATCCAAATGGACTAATTCAGGTTCTGGATGCTTTTCCGTTTTCATTGAAGAAGGTAAAGGAAAAAAAGGCTGATGTAAACTAATCAGTTGAGCCAAAGTCCGTTTAAGCTGAGTTCGAGAAACGATCGTATCAATAAACCCGTGTTTGAGAAGATATTCTGAAGTTTGGAAATCTTCGGGTAATTTTTCGCGGATGGTTTGTTCAATAACTCGTCTACCTGCAAAACCGATAGTAGCTTGTGGTTCGGCGATAATAATATCTCCCAACATCGCAAAACTAGCCGTTACCCCGCCTAATGTCGGATGAGTCAGAATAGGGATATACAATAACTTAGCTTCTCGATGCCGTTGTAGCGCACCTGAAATTTTAGCCATCTGCATCAGACTTAACATTCCCTCTTGCATTCTTGCGCCACCCGATGCACAAACGATAATAAGGGGTAAACGTTCGGCTGTTGCGTGTTCTGTGAGACGGCAAATTTTTTCACCGACGACTGATCCCATACTACCGCCCATAAAGCGAAAGTCCATTACTCCTAGAGCAACGGGCAAACCATCTAGTAAACCTGTACCACTATGAACCGCATCGGTAAGACCTGTTTTTTCTTGATAGTCTTTAAGGCGATCGCTGTAGGGTTTGCGATCCTTAAACTTTAGGGGATCAGTCGGCTGAATATGTTCATTAAGAACGATCCAAGTATCGGGATCAATAAGTTGTTGAATGCGTTCATCGCCGTCCACACGTTCATGGTGATCACATTCAAGACAGACTAATTGATTGGCTTGTAAGTCCTTAGTATAAGACAATGCACCACAGGCTTCGCATTTTGTCCATAAACCGTCCGCAATTTCTCGTTCTTGCTGTTGACGGACACGGGGTTCTGATTTTTCTCGATTTGCAAACCAATCAAATATAGACATAATATTAACCTAAACAATCCTCTGCCACTTCACACGAGAGCCAAAATTAATCTTCTGGTGAACTCAATAAAAGCAATGCTGTCCACTGATCCCAGGAGCGTACTTGCAATGCAGCTTGACTTCCTTGTCCGCAATAAATCCCTAAGCCAATATCTAGGACACGACTGGGAATGTCATAAGCTGACAAGATTTGCTGCATTAATTCGGCCTCCCAACGGGCTGATGTTGTTCTAATCGTAATCCAGGACACAGATCTTATTCTATCAAGAGTTGTAACTTCTCAATTTTTCTAGAGTAGAGGGAAAAATAAAGATTTATATGTAGCAATCATCGTATTACCCCAAAAGATTGTCAAGACGGCACCGAGAGCAAGATAGGGGCCAAACGGCATCGGTTGACCACGATTGAGCCGTCCTAAAAACATGGCGAATACTCCACCGATTGAACCCAATATACACGCTAAAAAGGCGGTCACGAGTAAAGCTTGCCATCCCAACCAAGTCCCAATCATTGCGGCTAGTTTAGGATCACCGCCACCCATCGCAGGCTGTCCTAATGCAATTTCACCTGAAAAGCGAATCATATCAAATAACCAGAGTCCTAATACTGCACTACCAATTCCTAACATCAAACTCTGAATTAAATTTCCATTTTGCCATCCAAGCATGAGTTGAAACAAAAGTCCTAATACTAATCCAGACTGAGTTAGTACATTTGGTAGGGTCATTGTATCAAAATCAATCAAACTTAGAACTAAAAGCCAAGAAACTAATACCCAATAACCAAGGGTTGTCCAACTAAAAGTATATTGCCAAAATATTAAACAAAATAAGATCCCGCAAACAGCTTCGACAATGGGGTATCGTGCGGAAATCGGGTTTTTGCACCAGCGACATTTTCCTCCTAAACGTAACCATCCCAACACGGGAATATTTTCGGTTTTGCCCAGTTGATGCAAGCATTTCGGACAACGAGACGGCGGGTATAACAAAGATAATTCGGCAGGTACTCGATAGATGACAACGTTTAAAAAACTGCCTACCGATGCACCAAAAATAAAAACAAATGAGGTTAGAACAAAGTTTAAGAGGGTTTCCATTAACTAGCCTAAGTTTGATTACAAGATCAATCTCTACCTCAATAAGAGGTCAGTTGTAGGCGAGTTGGCTGATTTTTTGGGTGTGCGTCTGCTTTTACCCGTTTTCAGATTCAAGTTGTTTGACGGGAATAAAAGATTCTCCAGGTAACAAAATGGGTTTAGTTCTAAAAATTAATTGACCCCGATGACTGTCTCGATGAATGGCGACTCCTTGAGGTTGACGATTGATTTTAGAGTGCAAAACGTGGTAGGTTCGATAAATGCGTTTAGCGGCTCTAATTAAAGTAAGATTCGATGAACTTGTCTCCATTTTTTCTTGATGATTGCTTTTTTAAGAGTTTAGCATTATCCTATTTTCCTTGATTAAAACGAATTTGTTACAAAAATTAATAGTACAAAATCGCTAATGAAAGAAAATAGGCATTAGTAAAGAAGATTAAGTTTTGACGCACTGGGTTTCACAACCGTTCCAATCAATACAAGACCAACTCTGCTTAGTGTAATAATTCCCTAAAATCGGCTTAAAGTTGACAATTTTAATTTTAAAAAAAGCTATGATTACCCTGCGCCCTGCTAACCTTGCTGATTTAGAGTTGTTGCGTCACTGGGATGAGCAACCTCATGTGATTGAGAGTGATCCTAACGATGACTGGGGTTGGGAAGTAGAACTTGGTCGAAATCCTGATTGGAGAGAGCAATTAATTGCTGAACTAGAAGATCGTCCGATCGGATTTATCGAGATTATTGATCCAGCGCGTGAGGAGGAGCATTATTGGGGTGAGGTTGCAGCAGATCTTCGAGCGATAGACATTTGGCTCGGCGATGAGGGAGATTTAGGCAAAGGTTATGGAACAAAGATGATGCAGCTTGCCATTAAGCGATGTTTTGCCGACTCTTCAGTATCGGCTATCCTTGTTGATCCCCTTGCCAGTAATCATCGCGCTCACCACTTCTACGAACGTCTTGGCTTCCAATTTATTGAGCCTCGACGGTTTGGTGAGGATGACTGCTTGGTTTATCGTCTAGACCGAACCAATTGGCACTCTAAAGTCTAAAGTTAATTGGCTTTTGGTCATTAAATCAGTAGAATTATTCTTCTATGATGAGCGTCGTCGGTCAGACTTGAAATTTACGTTAAGATCAAAGAAAGAATCAGTTTTTTACAGATCAATGGAAGTCAAAGAAATTCCAATCGCTCAAATTCGTCGTCCATTACCTCGACAAAACGATCCGCAAAAAGTACAAGCGTTGATGGAATCAATTGAAAGAGAAGGTTTACATGAACCGATTGACGTTTTAGAAGTCGATGGCACATACTACGGTTTTTCGGGTTGTCATCGTTTTGAAGCGCATCAACGTCTAGGGAAAGAGACGATTAAATGTCGGGTTCGTCACGCACCGCGATCGGTTCTCGCAAAACATTTAGCTTAAATTGGTCGTCATAGGAGCAGTAGACAAAACAACGCTTGGTCTGCTTAAATCCCATGTATCAATTATTTATAATGTTCTATGATAGCCATCTTGAAACAATTGACCCTAGATAGTCTTATTCCGCTTCAGTGGCGACAGTCTAGTTATATTTATCGATCGCTTGGTATTTTTAGTCGATGGCGCGACTCCAGTTTTTTATTACAATGGTCGGAAGAAATTGGCGCGGTTTTGATTAGTGTACTGATTGCGATCGCTCCTTTTAGTGCCACCAGTTTAATCGGTGTTCTCCTGTTGTGTATTGCTCTCTATTGGGTTCTTTTAACAATTTCTGAACAGAATCCCTTTGAAAGTACACCGATTCATTTGCTAGTGTTTTTGTACTGGTTAATCGCTACCTTAGCCGTTGCTTTATCTCCAGTCAAAGCAGCAGCCTTAAGTGGATGGATTAAGTTAACGCTTTATTTGGTCTTTTTTGCCTTAACTTCAAGGGTTTTACGTTCAACCCGTCGGAGAAACGGAGTAGTTACCGCTTTTCTGTTAGTGGCGGCTATTGTTAGTGTATATGGGATTCGTCAGGAAATCTTTGGGGCCGAACAATTAGCGACATGGAACGATCCTACTTCGGAAATGGCGGGGGATACGAGAGCATATAGCTATTTAGGAAATCCTAATTTACTTGCTGCTTATTTATTACCTGCAATCGCATTTAGTCTCGCGGCTGTTTTTGTGTGGCAGGGATGGTTACCCAAAGCTTTAGCAGGATTACTGTTTGTCATCAACTCAGCTTGTCTATATTTTACCGATAGTCGAGGCGGTTGGCTTGGCATGATGGCTTTAATGGTCGTCTTTATGATCTTGCTGTATGTCTGGTTTCGGCATTCTTTATCACCCTTTTGGCGAACTTGGTTATTACCTTTGGTTTTAGGGTTTTTGGGAATTATGTTACTGGGAGGCTTTATCTTTATTGAACCCTTACGCATCCGTATTTTGAGTATGTTTGCAGGACGAGATGACAGTAGTAATAATTTTCGGCTCAATGTTTGGGAATCTGTGATTAACATGATTAAAGCACGTCCTGTTTTGGGGATTGGCCCTGGTAATGAAGCGTTTAATCAAGTGTATCCTTTGTATATGAAGCCTCGCTTTTCGGCGTTGAGTGCTTATTCGATCTATTTAGAAACGGCAGTAGAAACGGGTTTGATTGGTTTAACCTGTTTCTTGAGCTTACTCGGTATTAGCTTTAGTACTGGAGTGTGGCGACTGCAAGGATTACAAAAACAAGATAACTTACAAGGATTTTGGTTAATTGCTGCGATCGCGGGGATGGCTGGCATTTTAACACATGGTTTCTTTGATACAGTTTGGTATCGCCCACAAGTTAGCACTTTATGGTGGTTAATGATTGCAGTCATTGCCAGTCTTTATCCGCTTAAAAATAAACAAGAGATTTTTTGAGCTTAATCTTGTTTGTTAAAAAACATTTAGAAACTTAATGGTTTAGCGATCAAACCTCTACAAAAGAATCTCGATCATGTTATGTTTAATAATATATTCTAATACCATGTATTGAGATTTTTCATTATTTTTCCCTTATTTATTAGGGTTTAGTGACCCTTGTATGGGCTTGGTCACCAAGTCCAAAAAATATCAGTTCAAAAAATTAGGAGAATCTTTAAATGTCACAACAAAAAGTATTAATTTTAGGTGGTCAAGGACGAATCGGTAAAAGTGTCGCTCAAGATCTTCTAACGCATACGGATGCAGAGGTTACCATTACTGGACGTACTCAAAAACAAATTGTTTCTAAGCCAAATCTACAATTTTTAGAATTAGATTTAAGTGAAATAAAACGACTTAGAGAAGCGATTAAAGAGGCAAATTTAGTGATTCATTGTGCAGGGCCATTTCATTATCGTGATGAGACTGTCTTAAAAACTTGTATTGATGAAAAAGTTAATTATATTGATGTTAGCGATCATCGTTCGTTTTATCAAAAATTAGTCCCTTATCAAGAAGATGCAATCAAAGCAGGGGTAACAGCCGTTTTAAATACAGGTATTTTCCCAGGTATTTCTAATAGTATAGTTCGTCAAGGTATTGAAAAATTAGATACAGCAGAAACCATTCATTTAAGTTATGTCGTTGCAGGTTCTGGGGGTGCAGGAATTACCGTCATGCGAACCACTTTTTTAGGTTTAAGAAATCCTTTTGATGCTTGGTTAAATAGTCAATGGAAAACAGTTTTACCTTATACAGAGCGAGAAGTCATTCAGTTTCCAAAACCCTATGGAAAAACGGGAGTTTATTGGTTTGATATGCCCGAAACTTATACGTTTGCTGATTCTTTTAATGTCAAGAATGTTATTACTAAATTTGGTTCGATACCCGATTTCTATAATCATCTGACTTGGATTACGGCTCATGTTTTTCCGAAGAGTTGGATTGAAAGTAAAAAAGGAATAGAATTTTTCTCAAAAGTCAGTTACAACATGACCTCAGTTACCGATAATTTTAGCGGAATTGGGGTAGCCATGCGAGCCGAGATTAAAGGAACTAAAAATAATCAAAAAGCGATTTATTCTGCAACAATGGCTCATCAAGATACTGCTTTCGCCGCAGGTTGTGGTACGGGAACGATTGCTCAATTTATACTAGATGGAAAAATTAATCAGCCTGGTGTTTATCCAGTCGAACAAGTTTTATCAACAGATTTATTTACTCTAGCGATGCACAGCCGAGGTATTCAAATAGAGGAACAATTAACTTAAAGGATTTTAGAGACTTAAAAAAGGGTTTGACAATCAAACCCTTTTCGGTTATCAGTATTTTCTTTAACTGATCACTGTTTATTGTTGACTGTTTTTTATGCTTCTTTTTTCAAGGAGAGTTCAACAATATTAAACTCTTGTTTTAAACGGGCTTTTAATTTCTCTGGAATCGGACGGCTACCATAAGCGGTATAATATCCAGCTAAAGCGTTCACGGCTGTTTGCATTGTTGTAAATGAACGTAATCCACCCGATTTAGTATCCTTACGATAGCGTGAGATATAATCATTAATTTGTTGACGTGCTAAGGATTGAATATCTGCTTTATTTGGCGCATCTTCGGGTTGATCAATTGCTTGAGTTAAAGTTCCGATCACTGTAAGTGTATCTTGTCCATAGTTCCCCGATAGCCCTGATGGACTCGAACAGCCCACTAAACCAATAACAACAACTAGAACAAGCGCAAGTAAGCGTGATATGTATGATTTAATATTCATGACTTAATTTGATACAAAAATTAACCATTAGTTTTCTTATCCTACCAGTAATGGTAGGTACCTTTATCACTTTTATAACAGTGCGATCGCTCTTTATTCATCCCCTTATAGGCTGATCCCTTATTCCCTTTTGTCAAAAAGCTCAGAATTTTTAGATGGCGAGTTTAGCGGTTTTTAGGTTTGCGCTCATCATACAGAGATTATATGCACGATCAATCACATTGCAAGTTTTGATATTTTTAGGCTACCTTCATGAGTGACGATCGCTGCGTGTCTTACTCATACAAATTAATTTTTATATTACGGTTTGTCAATCGATATGCCGTATTTGATTATTGAAGATGTTTTAAGCATTTCAATTTCCATTAGCTGTGTTTATCGTTTTGAAAAATAAGAATATTTGATTTAATGGAATACTCTCCTTTAGGATGAATTTGTAAAGAAAAAAGCAAATATTGAATTATCTAACTCTATATATTCTAAAAGAGTTTTTGATATTTTTCTATGGCTTCAACTCTCGGCAAAATCTTATAAGAAGGCTTGATATGATTTCCCATCAATCTAGACAAAACGAAGCTAGTCAATTGCTCGAAGACTTACAAAAAAATATTTATTAATGAAAAAAATGAGACTCAATCAAGCTAATGATGAGTTGATAGTTCACCACAAAAAACTCTTGTTAAGACTTGAAATTGTTAAGTTATTGATCGAGGAATTCAAACCATGCACAATCTAATTATGGCTATCCCCACAGGTATTGCAGCTTTTATCGCCACGAATTTAGATGATATTTTTATCTTATTACTCTTTTTTTCTCGGGTTAATACTCTGTTGCGTCGTCGTCATATTGTGATGGGACAGTATTTAGGCTTCACGATCCTTGTTTTAATGAGTTTATCGGGTTTTTTGGGGGGAATATTTTTCCCTCCATCTTGGATCGGTATTTTAGGACTGACACCGATTATTTTAGGGGTGCGTCAGTGGTTGGAAACTGATGAAGAAGAATCTGATGAAACACCAAATATTGAACAAAACTCAGCATTTTCACCTTTAACAAATTATCTGTCGCCTCAAGCTTGTGGTGTTGCGGCTGTAACATTCGCTAATGGGGGTGACAATATCGGGATTTATGTTCCTTTGTTTGCGAATTGCACCTGGGGAAGTTTGGTAGTCATTCTAAGTATCTTCTTTACCCTAGTTGGCGTTTGGTGTTATATCGCCTATCGTTTATCTCATATTCCGATCGTTGCAGAAAGCTTAACCCGCTACGGTTCCTATTTCATTCCTTTTGTCTTGATTGCCTTGGGTGTTTCGATTCTGTCGGAAAATCACACTCTAGAAGATCCGATCTTAAGATTAATCATCCTCGTGATCAGTATTGTTAGTTACATGATGTTTCACAAAACAGAACAAGCAACACAACCTAGCCAAGACTAATTGATCTCGCTGCACCCATCTAGAAAAATTTAAACCTCGGAAAGTATTATTATGATTACTCAAACAAAGCCCGAGACTTCAAGTGTACACGGACTTAAAACCAATTGTCTGTCTTTTGGAGAAGTTTTAGCTCAATCTTTTGCGGTGATTGCACCAACAACCATACCCGCATCAAATCTAGGTTTATTGGTAGCACTCTCAGGTAATGGCACTTGGCTTAGTTTTGTGATTGGTATTATCGGTCTTGTCTTTGTCAGTCTCAATATTAATCAATTTGCTAGACGTTCGGCTTCTCCTGGCTCATTATATTCTTATATTGTGGAAGGTTTAGGCCCAACAGCAGGGGTAATTTGTGGATGGAGTTTGGTTTTAGCCTATCTGTTCACTGGAATGTCAACTTTATGCGGTTTTGCTAACTTCAGCAGTGTTTTTATTGGCTATTTGGGGATTCATCTTTCTAGTATTACGTTATTAGCGATCGGTGCTGGAATTGCTTGGTATGCTGCTTATAAAGATATCCAATTATCGGCGATGGCAATGCTTTGGATGGAAGGAATTTCCCTAACTTTAATCGCCATTTTGTGCTTAATCATTTGGGCGCATCATGGTTTTGCGCTCGATATGGCACAGTTAACCCTCAAAGACACCAAACCAAGCAATGTCATTATGGGGTTAGTGCTGGTAATGTTTGCCTTTTCTGGTTTTGAAAGTGCTACTTCTTTAGGGGATGAAGCGAAAAACCCTCTTAAAACAATCCCTCGTTCTGTTCTTGGTAGTGTCTTACTTGCGGGAGTCTTCTTTATTTCGACAACTTTTATCGAAGTGATGGCGTTTCAGGGAACGGGCGTTTCTATTACGACGACTGAAGAACCGTTGGGATTTCTTGCTAATCAAATCGGATTAGGTTTTCTGGGACAACTCATAGCTGTCGGTGCTTTAGCTAGTTTCTTTGCTTGTATACTCGGTTGTATTAATCCTGCGTCAAGAATTTTCTTTTTGATGGCACGTCATGGGTTATTTTCCTCTCGTTTAGGAAGAACTCATTTATCGAACCGAACCCCTCATGTTGCCGTTACCATGTGTTCGTTGATTGTTTTCCTAGTTCCTGCTCTGATGTCGATGTTTGGCATTAAACTGTTTGAGAGTATGGGTTATCTGGGTGCGATTTGTGCTTTTGGATTCTTGACGGTGTATGTATTGATTTCTCTGGCGGCTCCTGTATACTTGCATCGACTCGGTAAACTCCGTCTGTTAGATTTGGTCATCTCGTTTTTGGGTGTTTGTTTTATGATGCTACCGATTTTAGGTAGTGTCGGAGTCCCTGGTAATAGTTTGTTTCCTGTTCCTCCCGCACCCTATAGTATTTTTCCTTACTTGTTCTTATTGTATTTAGCTGTGACTTGTGGCTGGTTTATCTGGCAAAGATTCCGTTCACCTCATATCGTGCGCTCAATGAAACAAGGAATCGCGGCGATTAATGCCCGATTTGATGAATCAGACGCTCAATATCACTATCCGCAGTCGAAATCAGTTGATTAGTTTTTGGGTAGAGATAGCGTAATGTCTCTACTTTTATCCTTGTCCACTTTAGATCATGATCAATATTGAGTTATGTATATCAATCTCATGTTTTTTGCTCTCCTGCCAAAAGTGTCTGAACAACTTAACACTTTTGTTGTCGGGCAACAAGTTGTATGGAGTTACAAAGCGCATCATAGTCACGAAGCAATTCAAAAAGTTCCTGCTGAAGTTGTTAAATTAGGGGCGAAGCGAGTACAGATTAGAGTTCGGCAAGAGAACGGTGAGTTTGTGAAGCGTTGGGTTAATCAAAGTAAATTAGAACAGTTATAATCCCTGTTGCTCTTGATTTGATGATCATGCGATCGCACTTAATCATCAATTTCTCTTGATTAAAATACATTATTTTGATAAGATTAGTGTACTTTATCAATAGCTTAGACTGCCATGACCATTTCCCAAGCATTGGCGCATAAACCAGAATTCAAGAAGCAATATTTTTTTGAAAGACGTTCTCTCCTGCCTCATACACCCCATCATTTTTGGCAGATCGAAAGCGGAATTATCCGAACTGCAACATGGCTTGAAGATGGAATCATGATCACGATCGGTTTATGGGGGCCTGGGGAAATTGTGGGGACTTCATTAACCCGCATTGATCCTCATCATATCGAGTGTTTATCTTCAGTACAGGCTTTGGCAATACCTTTAGAAGACAGTCATCAACGAACAGCGACTTTATTAGCGCAAATGCAACAACTAGAAGAATTAACAGTGATTCGCGCTCATCGTAAAGTTGATTTGATGTTACTTAAACTCCTAGGCTGGTTAGCTCAAAAATTTGGACGTAAATCGGCTTCAGGGCAGCTAATTGACTTACGTTTAACTCATCAAGATTTAGCGGATCTCTTAGGGGCGACACGTGTCACTATTACCCGAACACTCAATCAATTAGAACAACAGGGCTTTATTGAACGCCTTCCTCTACACCGCATTATCTTGCGAGAAGAGGAAATCTGGCATTATCAGATTTAATGAACAGATTTTGCCAAGATTGATCGTAGAGAGGGGATATATCGTATCTCTACACGATGATGTGATCAGAGATAAATATCTTTGCGCCGCATCACTCATGATAGTTGCAAAAAATTTACATATTTCAATTGTTTTACAATATAATTAAAATACATTTATGATACACAATCAATCAATTTTACTGATTTAGCTCTCTACCGTTGGATTGCATAATGAGTCAATCTTATGGATGAGGCTAGATTTGACTTAAACTTTTTTTTAGATAAGGAACAAATAAAAAAATGATTAAAAAACTTAGAAGTATATTTTTAATGGGACTGGGCTATTTACTTTCTCCCTTGTGCTGGTGGAATGATATTGTTTTTAATCTTCCTATTGCCTATGGTTTTGGTTGGCTTTGTCATTTATTTACACCCTCATTTCTCATCCCTGGTACGATTATTGGCTACTGGCTCTCTAATATTATTGGAATGCTTATGATCCAATTTGGAGCTGCTAATTTAATGGATAACCAAAATCAAACACGAAATGTTAAAAAAGAACTATTTACAGGTTTAGTGTCTTCAACTCTTTATACTTTGGTCATTATCGCCTTAATTCAGTTCAAAATTCTGGATGCTAATTCTTTATTGTCGATGATCAGCAGTAAAAATTCTTAAAAACTGAAATTTATGATTAACTTCCTCTAGGTTTAGATACTTGGATAGAGATCTTATAAGTAAGCTGTAATCTACTTCAAACAAGAAGTTTAGAAAAACAGCTTATTTTTTTATTCAGTTAAAATGCTACTACTAAACGTTACAGGATTTGCACAAACCAAATAGATAATACCTGTTCCTAAAAGGGCAACTGCTAAACTAAATAAGATCACCCAGCGATCGGCAGGTTCATAAGTATCTTCATCAATGTCATGACGCACTGCAAAATAGTGCTGTGTTGAGAGTAAGACTGTTAATAAACCCATTAAAGAAAAAAGTAACCCTAGTTTCCAGCCATAACCAGGACGCGGAACTTCTGGAGGATGAAAGGCTCGTATACGAATAATAACCACTCCAAAACCCATTAATGCGATCGCTGTTCTCATCCAAGCTAAATAAGTTCTTTCATTCGCTAGATGATCTCGAATGCGAGAGGAATTGTATTTTTTAACCTTTGGAGTAGTTTCTTGATTAGAAGAAAAAATGGACATAATTGGCAGTGAATGCGCTAAAAACTTTGATTGTGAATACAGGAAGCCAAAAAATCGACCTAAAAACGAGTCAATCGATGCTCAAACTACAATTAAATCTAGCGAATTGACTCATTAGAGCAAATGTTCTTTTTTTTGAATTGATACATAAAAGTTATTAAACCCTGTACAAATCCAAAAAATCCGCTATGATTTGTATTGTAAATCAATTTGAGTTGTTTTGAAATCCGATTTTAACTTAGGTATTAATTTACACATGAAATCATACAAAGTTCATAACTCCATATGGCGGTAATGACAATAGAACAACTACGCATCTTTCTGGCTGTAGCAGAACACCTCCATTTTACTCGTGCGGCTGAAGTACTCTATGTGACACAACCTGCTGTCAGCGCAGCGATTCAAAATTTAGAACGTGAATACAGTGTCAGGCTTTTTCATCGAATTGGTCGCCGCATTGAGTTAACTGATGCAGGTAAACTATTACAGATAGAAGCTCAAAAAATCATTGAACAAGTAATGCTGACTGAACGCGGACTCAAGGAACTGAATAATTTACAGCGAGGTCAATTAAGATTAGGCTCAAGTTTGACGATTGGTAACTATTGGCTACCTGAAAAAATCAGTCAATTCCAAAATTCTTATCCTGGAATTTCTATTCATTGTACCTTGGCTAATACCGAAGAAATTTGTCTTGGTACAGCAACGGGACAATTTGATTTAGGTTTAATCGAAGGAGAAGTCAAATCAACCTTGCAAAACAGTTTAGAACAAAAAAGTGTCGCTAGTGATTGTCTGCAAATCATTGTTGGGAAAAATCACCCTTGGTATCATCAAAAAAAAGTTCTATTATCTGAACTTACTCAAACAGACTGGGTAATGAGAGAAGCAGGATCTGGAACTCAACAACAGTTTGAAGAAGCCTTATTAAGTTGGGGAATTAAGCAAACTCAATTAAATATTATTTTAATTTTAAATACAGGTGAAATGGTGAAATCAGTGGTAGAAACAGGAGTAGCCGCAGCAGGTATATCTGAACTGATGATCAAAAAAGAATTAAAGTTAGGTTCTTTACGAGCCATTCAAATTCTTGATGATCGAAATGGTAAAACAAAAACTTTAGAATGGGTACGACCTTTTTTAAAACTTAAACATAGAGAACGCTTTCAAACACGAATTTGTCAAGCGTTTGAAGAAATTTTAGAAACTGAGCCTGTAAATAGCTATTTAGAAAAAGTTTGAGGAGCTTTAATTAAATCTTCCATATCTAATAGTTGTAAAGCATCATTACTAATAACAATCGGTAAATTACCATTCCATTTATCAATTGCTTGTTTTTTAAGAATTTCTGGAGTCAAGGATTCTTGGAGTAACATTTGGGAACGAGCTTCACCTTGAGCAAGATTAACCATAACTTCTGCTTCTTTCTGTGCTTTAATGACCGTAAAACCCGCTTTTTTAGCTTCTTGTTCAGCGATTTGTTTTGCTTCAACTGCTTCCATAAATCGTTCTGAAAAATGCACATGAACTAGAGATAGATCATCAACTTGGATATGATAATTAGATAAACGAGTTTGTAATAAATTATCAACTTGTGCTTTGACTTCTTCTCGTTCTGTAATAATTTCTTCGGCTGTATATTTGGCCATCACGGCTTTTAATACTTCTTCTATAGCAGGGTTAATAATTCGCTCAATAACCTGTTCTTCCACACCAATTTCTTGATAAATTTTATTAACTTCTGCTGGGATAATATGCCAATTAAGCGCAACATCTGTGAATACTTCTTGTAAATCTTTAGAAGATGCTTCGGCTGAAATATCTTGTTTTTGAATCCGAACAGTCAGCTTTTCTACAGTATTGATGATCGGAATGATTAAATGTAACCCTTCATTAAGTCTTTGATCTTGTACTTCACCAAATTTCATAACAACACCTCTTTTACCTGCTTCGATAATCACAAATGGATTTAAAAGTATTAGAGATAATAAAAAAAAGAGTATCAAAACTTGATAGCTTGGTAAAGAACGCTTTTTAGTCATTGACATTTAAAATATTTTACTAATTACTAAAATTAATTATAAAAAGAATTGATTATAAATATAAAGCTTTATTGTAGTAATAAAAATTTTTACTATTATTATTTTTTATGATTTAGACGATTATGAACATTTTTGTTTATGTAATATGTTTCAATACAAAAACATTTAAACATAAAATATATTAATGAAATGATACAAAAAAATTATACATATTTTTGTTTTTTAACTATAATTATTAGTTAGTATAGTGGACACTCAGCAGTTAAAAAGAGAGATTTAATATTTATGATCTTCATTGATTATCTTTAAAAAATAATCAGTAAAATACTGATGCTCTAAAAACTTCATTGAAATTTTAAACTTATTTAGAGATAATTATTGTTATTTTTGAAATAAAAACGAGTTAATATAATACAAAAAATAATAAAATAGTTTTAAAATAGAAATTTAAAAAAAAATTTTTTAATGTAAAAACATAGGAGAAAAAAATGATAAAAGCAGTAACATTTACAATGAAAATTTTGAGCGTTTTACTAGCACTACTGATACTTGTTATTATCAGAACGTCATTTACTACTATTCTTGAAAATTTTGCTTAGATGCAGTGCAAACCAGTTAAATATGATTGACTGCATAAATGATAAAGTAAGTCTATTTTGTCACAATCAATCTTCAATTTTTTGTCAAATAAAACTTTAGCGGTTTAACGAGCTTATTTAATATGCTTACATAAGCACTCTCTATTTTAGCTAAGTGCTTAATACATTTAATTAACAGCAAAATTGAGCAATTGTTATGACTTCTTTTAACTCAACAGTTGATTATTTGACCCATGACAGATAACAATGATCGAAGTGATAATAATTATAAGGCTTGTGCAAGATGGAACGATTACCCGAAAATTTACAGTATTTAAAAGATCAAGTGGCTTTAGTGACTGGGGCATCTAGAGGAATCGGAAAAGCGATCGCACTCTCTTTAGCCTCTCAAGGTGCCAAAGTAATAGTCAATTATGCCCGTTCAAGTTCGGCTGCTGATGCGGTAGTACAGGAGATTACAGAAGCAGGAGGAGAAGCGATCGCTCTTTGTGCAGATGTCTCAAAATCAGATGAAGTCGATAGCCTGATCCAAAATATTTTAGATAAATTCGGTACGATTGATGTTTTAGTCAATAACGCGGGAATTACCAAAGATACCCTCATGTTACGCATGAAACTCGAAGACTGGCAAGCGGTTATTGATCTCAATTTAACAGGGGTCTTTTTGTGTACTCGTGCCGTTAGTAAAATTATGCTCAAACGTAAAAAAGGTAGAATTATTAATATTTCCTCCGTTTCGGGTTTAATGGGTAACGCAGGACAAGCGAACTACAGCGCGGCAAAAGCGGGGGTTATTGGTTTGACGAAAACCCTAGCGAAAGAATTTGCAACTCGTGGAATTACAGTTAATGCGGTTGCCCCCGGTTTTATTGCGACCGATATGACCAATGACTTGAGTAATACTGAAGATATCTTAAAATTTATCCCCCTCGGTCGTTTTGGTGAAGCTGAAGAAGTCGCGGGGATGGTGCGTTTTCTTGCTTGTGATCCTTCTGCTGCCTATATTACAGGACAAGTCTTTAATGTCGATGGTGGGATGGTGATGTAATTTATAGATGCAAGGGTTTGGTCTCCAAACCCATCGCTAATTATTTGAATTTATGAAATCATCTTCGCCCTATCAACCTTTTCTTTTACGTCTTCTACATGGGTTTACTAGCCTTTTTTTGCTTGCTGCAATGGTGACGGCTTTTTGGACGTATGACACCTATGATGGGCGATGGGGTAAAACTGCGCTTCCTCATTTTATTGAAATTGAAAGTATACATGGAACCTTTGGACTATACACGCTGTTGATGTTTCCATTATTGGTTCTGTATGCTTTTCATCGAGGACAGAAACGCTTGATCCAACCTGATACATTAACGAGACTAACGCAGGTTGGTCATCCGATCTGGTGGTATACTTTCAATCGAGTAACGAATACTCTCGCCCTACTTGCTCTGACCTTTGCACTGTTTAGTGGCAAGATGATGGATGATCAGTGGTTGCCTCGTGGTGAACTAAACCACTTTTGGTATTACGCACACTTAGTTTCTTGGATGGTGATGATTTTTGCGATCGCATTCCATTTACTGATGAATGCAAGAGTCGGTGGTTCGTCTTTGTTACTATCTATGTGGCACTGGAAATATCGCCTTAAAGATAGTCCCCGTTTCTGGTGGTTTCATTTCTCCCAATGGCGAACAAACCTAGAATTAGACAAAATGCGGTTTTCTCTACTTAATATACTTGAAGCGATCATACTTATTAGTATTATTTCTGCTTGGCTCATTCCATTATTGAAATAGGAATCAAAACTCAAAATAGAAAGTTGGATAATGTCGTTATAACAATAAATCTAACATTTTCCAGCATTTCAATCTGAGCGTAAAGCTGTCATAGTGGTTTACTTGATTGTGCCAACCGTACTAGACAAATCACAAAATACTTAGTATGCTAATATTTAGCACACGAAATAAATTCTCGTATGACGACAGCAACTCCGCAACAGACTAAAGAATATCAATCCGTGAAGGCTCCCTACGGACTGGGCTATCGGATTAAAATTTTATCTCAACTGATGGGGCGAAACTTTCAAGAGAAACTAGATCCCTATGGTTTAACTCCTTTTCATTGGTTGGTCTTGTGTTGTTTGTGGGAACAAGACGGCGCGGCAACGAGTGAACTATGCGATCGCCTACGTCAAGTTGGTGGAACCTTAACGGGTGTAGTAGATCGGATGGAAGAACGGGGTTTAGTGCGTCGAGAACGAGATTCATCGGATCGTCGAGTCTGGCGAATTTGGCTTACACAAGAAGGACGAGAATTAGAAGAGGTTTTACCGCCCTTAGCTTGGGAACTTTGCGAACAAACAATGCACGGTTTTTCCCCCCAAGAACGAGAAATTGTATCTAAGTGGATCAATCAAATGATTCTGAATCTTTCTTAAAGTCGATCCTTTCCCTAATTAAGATCTTTTATTTTAAAAAATACTACGCATTCTAAATAAACATACTCGTAATATTTATTCCCCAACTCGCTGATAACTTCTATCTATGGACACTTATCAATACAGCAACAACAGAACAAAATTCGTTAAAGAACCCCAGATCATTGAACCACCCATTATCGAACAACCAACAACGGTTCAAGAACCTGAAAAACTTCCTACACCATCACCTCGAAATCGGAAGCCATTAATCTTAGCGGCTTTGGGAGTTAGTGCGATCGCTGCGGGAACTTATGGTTATCGTTGGTGGCAGTTTGCATCAACCCATCAAAGTACAGATAACGCTACGATTGCAGGTCATGTTTACCAAATCAGTAGCCGCATCTCTGGCAGTGTTTCAAATGTACTCGTTGATGATAACCAGATCATTAAACAGGGACAAACCTTAATACAACTCGATCCACAAGACTATCAGGTAGCCGTTCAACAAGCCCAGGCATCCTTAAACGTCGCCCAACGCAAAGCCGAAGCCGCACAATCAAGTATTGCTCAGGCAAATCAAACAACCGCCGCCCAAGCTACCGAAACCCAAGGTACTATTAATGGTGCGCTCACAGATATTGCGACTGCCCAAGCTGCCGTCACAGAAGCCCAAGCAGGAGTTCCAGCCGCGCAATCAGAACTCGCACAGACTCAAGCGACTTTAACCCGTGAAACAGCAGACTACCAACGCTATCAGTCACTTTATGATTCGGGTGCCGTATCCCGTCAACAATTAGAGTCCTCCAGAGCTTCTTATGAGGTAGCTTTAGCCGCCCGTAATGCCGCCAAACAAGGTGTTAATCAAGCACAGGCAAAACTGATACAAGCGCAAAAAGGCGTGCAACAAGCCCAATCTGCACTCAAGGTAAGCCAGAGTGGTTTACAACGAGTTCAGGCGAATCAAGCGCAAACTCAAGTCAATCAAGGAGAATATCAAGCGGCTAAGGCAGCGATCGCACAAGCACAAGCGAATTTGGCTCAAACGCAACTGCAATTATCCTATACCAATATTACGGCCCCTGTGACGGGAAGAATCGGACGTAAAAACGTAGAAATAGGGGAACGCATACAATCGGGACAGCCTTTGATGGCAGTAGTCGGGAAAGATTTATGGATTGTTGCTAACTTTAAAGAAACCCAACTCGCCAAAATGAAAGCGGGTGAATCCGTCGAAGTTGAAATCGATAGCTTTCCGGGGCGTACCTTTACTGGAACAGTCGATAGTCTTTCCCCTGCGTCGGGTGCTGAATTTTCGCTATTACCCCCCGATAATGCGACAGGAAACTTTACGAAAATTGTGCAACGGATTCCCGTCAAAATTCGCTTAAATCCTGACAGTGTGAAAGGATATGAATCTAGAATCGTACCAGGAATGTCAGCTAATGTCACCGTTGATGTGGGGAAGTAAATTAAGATGGCTGTTTCTAGTAGCTTAAAACCGCCTGTTACGCCACCTGTACCCCTCAAGACTTGGATTGGAGTGGGTGGGGCGATGCTAGGGGCATTTATGGCGATTTTGGATATTCAGATTACCAATGCCTCACTACAAGAGATTCAAGCCGCTTTAGGAGCTACTTTAGAAGAAGGATCATGGATTTCTACCGCTTATCTAGTGGCTGAAATTATCGTGATTCCTTTAACGGGTTGGCTATCGCAAATTTTCTCGATACGGCGTTATCTACTGGTTAATGTCGCCCTGTTTACCTTCTTTTCCGTTTGTTGTGCGTGGGCTAGAAGTTTACCCATGATGATTCTGTTTCGGGCTTTGCAGGGGTTTACAGGAGGTGTATTGATTCCAGTCGCCTTGACACTGGTTTTACGAAAATTACCACCACAGAAACAGCCTGTGGGTCTAGCCATGTTTGCGGTAACGGCTGTATTTGCCCCATCTATTGGCCCTACAATGGGAGGATGGCTAACGGAGAATTTTGGCTGGGAATATATTTTTTATTTGAATATCATTCCTGGGTTATTACTGATGTCGGCGGTTTGGTATGCGATTGAGGCTGAACCGTTACGCTTTGATCTCCTCAAACAAGGTGACTGGGGTGGCATTGTGGCGATGGTATTGGGGTTAGGATCGCTTCAGGTTGTTTTAGAAGAAGGTAGCCGTAAAGATTGGTTTAGTTCGCCACTGATTGTTAAATTAACAGTGGTGGCAGTGATTTTTTTAACGATCTTTTTTATTATTGAACTGACTCGGAAACGTCCGTTATTAGAGTTACGGTTATTGATGCGTCGGAATTTTGGACTAGCAACGATCATCAATGTCGCATTAGGTTTAGGTTTATATGGATCTGTCTATATTCTGCCGCTTTATCTAGCACAGGTGCAGCGTTACAACTCTTTACAAATTGGGGAAGTGATTATGTGGGCTGGCGTTCCCCAACTGTTTTTAGTACCATTTGTCCCTAAGTTAATGAAGCGCATTGATTTACGGGTTTTGATTGGAACGGGAATTAGTCTTTTTGCCATTAGTTGTTTGATGAATTCCATAATGACGAATCAAACGGGTTATGAACAGCTAAGAGTGTCACAATTTGTTAGAGCAATGGGACAACCTTTAATCATGGTACCCCTATCCTCAATTGCGACGACGGGAATTGAACCTGCATTAGCGGCTTCTGCGTCGGCGTTGTTTAATATGATGCGGAATTTGGGGGGGTCGATTGGGATTGCCTCATTAGCCACTTTATTACAGAATCGAGAGCATTTTCATTCAAATCGGCTCGGTGAGAGTATTTCGATGTATGCACCCGAAACTCAGCAACGAATTGAGCAATTAACCCAATATTTCATCCAAAAAGGATTTGATGCAGTAACAGCCAATCAACAAGCCCTTGAAGCCCTTAGTCATACAGTCCGCCAAGAAGCGTTTGTCATGGCGTATAACGATTGTTTTCACTTTATTGGTATTGCACTTCTCGTCAGTGGACTGGCTGTATTGTTTTTTAAAAAGAGCAAGCCTGCTGGAGGGGCTACCGCACATTAGGGAAAAAACTGTGTATATTAAAGTTAGCACTCTCACCTAATGAGTGCTAAATTGGCTAATGGAGAAATAAAAAATTCTAAGCAACTATGGCTAAAATTATTGCATTTAAAGAAGACTCTAGAAGAGCTTTAGAGAGGGGTGTGAATGCCCTGTCCAATGCGGTACGGATTACCTTCGGCCCCAAAGGACGTAATGTCTTATTAGAAAAAAAATATGGTGCGCCCCAAATTGTCAATGATGGGGTTACAGTTGCTAAAGATATTGAATTAGACGATCCTCTGGAAAATACTGGCGCAAGATTGATCCAAGAAGTCGCTTCCAGAACAAAAGATATCGCTGGAGATGGAACCACAACAGCAACTATTATCGCACAAGCCTTGATCCGAGAAGGTTTGAAAAATGTAACCGCAGGGGCGAACCCAGTGGCTATAAAACGGGGTATCGATAAAACGGTTACGTATTTAGTACAAGAAATTGCTAATATTGCGAAACCCGTCGAAGGAGATGCGATCGCACAAGTGGCAACCGTGAGTGCTGGAAATGACGCAGAAGTCGGTCAAATGATTTCGATGGCAATGGATCGCGTCACTAAAGATGGTGTTATTACAGTAGAAGAGTCAAAATCTTTAACTACTGAGTTAGATGTTGTCGAAGGGATGCAAATCGATCGCGGTTATATGTCTCCCTATTTTGTCACCGATCAAGAACGTCAGATCGTTGAATATGAAAATCCGCTAATTCTGATTACCGATAAGAAAATTAGCTCAATTGCTGACTTAGTTCCTGTTCTTGAAGGGGTAGCCCGCGCTGGTCGTGCCTTACTCATTATTGCTGAAGATGTTGAAGGTGAAGCTCTCGCGACTTTGGTGGTGAATAAAGCAAGAGGCGTTTTAAATGTCGTGGCGATCAAAGCCCCCAGTTTTGGCGATCGTCGTAAAGCCATGTTACAGGATATCGCCGTTCTGACAGGTGGTCGTCTGATTTCTGAAGAAATTGGCTTAAGTCTTGACACAATGACCCTAGATATGCTAGGAAACGCCGATAAAATTACAATCGAAAAAGACAATACTACTATTGTTGCTTCTGGTGCGAGTACCGCAGATATCCAAAAACGGATCGCTCAACTGCGTCGAGAACTCGAAGCGACTGATTCTGAGTACGATAGCGAAAAGATTCAAGAACGAATCGCTAAATTAGCGGGTGGTGTTGCTGTGATTAAAGTCGGTGCAGCCACGGAAACCGAACTCAAAGATCGTAAATTAAGAATCGAAGATGCTCTAAATGCGACTAAAGCGGCTGTAGAAGAAGGAATTGTCCCCGGTGGTGGTACGGCTTTAATTTACTTGGCTGCTAAAGCAAAAGAGTTTAAGCAGACGCTGAAGAATGATGAAGAGAAAGTAGCGGCCGATATTGTTGCAAAAGCTCTTGAAGCCCCGCTACGTCAATTAGCTGATAATGCAGGGGTTGAAGGTTCTGTAATTGTTGATGGCGTTCGTAATGCGGATTTTAATGTCGGTTACAATGCTTTAACGGGTCAATACGAAAACATGATCGCTTCTGGTATTATCGATCCCGCTAAGGTAGTTCGTTCTGCCCTGCAAAATGCGGCTTCTATTGCTGGCATGGTTCTAACCACTGAAGCGTTAGTAGTCGAAAAACCTGAGAAAACCCCTGCAATGCCTGATCCCGGTATGGGCGGTATGGGCGGTATGGGCGGCATGGGTGGCATGGGTGGCATGGGTGGTATGGGCGGTATGGGTATGATGTAATGACCCTCGTTCACATCCAGTTAACCTAAATCTAGGGTGGGCTTTGTCCTACCCTAGATTTGTAAAAAGGCTTTGGAGACCAAACCCCTACAGTTTAACTAACAGCAGCACCGATATAACGATCAATCACTTGACGGAATTCGCTTCTTTGTTTAACGCCTCGCATTTCCTGTAAGAGTTCTTGATCTTTGAAAAATTGTACGGTGGGTGTTCCTGTTATCTGTCCCATTTTAGCGATATCGGGATCGGCTTCGATATCGATTTCGATAAAGTAGATTTTTCCATCATATTCATCAGCTACTTTATCTAAAATCGGTTTGAGGGTTTTACAAGGGCCACAGGTTGGCGAAACATATTTCACCATCAATAAGCGATCGCCTTCATGGAATAATTTTCTTAAAGCATAACCACCATAGTGACGTGTTTTATTGATATCGAAGGTTTCTTCTGTATCCGCAGGGGTATCGCTAGTGGGTTTGTCTTCTTTTAGGTCGTTAATCTGTGTATGACGATATTCTTGAATCAGATCTCTAGCTGATAGCCAACGTTCAGCTAAAAGGGCTGCCATACACCCTGTACCTGCTGCGGTGATTGCTTGGCGATATTCGTGATCTTGTACGTCTCCTGCTGCAAAAACTCCTTCTACATTAGTAGCCACAGTTCCAGGTTTAACTTTAATATAGCCAATTTCATCAAGTTCTAATTGTCCTTGGAATAAAGACGTATTAGGAGTGTGACCTACAGCATAAAACAAACCTCTGACGGGTAAATCTGTTTCCTCGCCTGTTTGATTGTTACGGACTTTTAAGCCTTCCATTTTGCCACCCTCACCAAAAGCATCGACGGCTTCTGTATACCAGTGAATGGTAATTTTAGGGTTATTTAAGGCCCGATCCTGCATCGCTTTACTTGCCCGTAAGCTATCTCGACGGACTAATAAGTGTACATGAGAACCGTATTTTGTCAAGTAGATTGCTTCTTCAATCGCGGAGTCACCCCCACCAATTACTGCTAGTTCTTCATCTTTATACAATGGACTTGCACCATCACAAATTGCACAAGCGGAGATTCCATTACTCCAGAAATGATGTTCACTTGGTAAGCCTAATCGTTTAGCGGTCGCACCTGTGGAGATAATAATACTATGGGCTTTGACTTCTCTTTCGCTCGATTGAATCGTAAAGGGACGTTGCGAGAGATCAACTTTTAGCACATCTTCGGTATAACATTCGGTTCCCCAGCGTTCAGCTTGTGCTTTCATCTGTTCCATTAATTTTGGCCCAGTAATTCCTTCAGGAAAACCAGGGAAGTTTTCGACTTCTGTCGTAGTCATTAACTGTCCCCCAGGAATTCCCCCTGCTTGAAACCCCTCAAACATCACGGGTTTTAGGTTTGCACGCGCTGCATAAATGGCGGCAGTATATCCAGCCGGCCCTGAACCAATAATGACGACGTTTTCTACGGTTGGATTGGTCATAGTCTCTAACTAAAACTCATAACGACTACGTTTTTAGTATAACAGAAATTTAGATGAAAGCCAATTTGATTTTGAAAGATGCTATGACGGATCTCAAATAAATAATACTAAATCCAATTATAATCAACTACTCTAAACTAGAAGAAAGTATATCTAAAGTGAAAAGATCTAACAAGTCAGGAGCACAGAAAGTCAAAAGGCTTTCTTTCATTACATGAATTGGCTATGCTGCTCTACCCTATTATCCTCCAGTACGAATATGAATTTCTCTTTGAGAAAAAGGGGCTTCAATAAGAGATTTAGTAAAATTCTCTAAAATCGCATAATTGAGAGCGCTAATGACTTCGGTTTGAAGATTAATATTATTTAACCAAAACTTTAATTCAAAATTAAAATGGGAATCTCCGAAATTCAGCAAAAAAACTAAAGGAGCTGGCTTTTTAAGAATTCTGGGCTCCTCGTTAGCAATTCGTAAGAAGAGAGTCGTTATTTGATTGACCTCATACTCATAGCCAACGCCAACTTTAATTGAACATTGAACTAAGCGATCGCTAGATGTATAGGTAGTCAAATCCTTAGTAAAAAAAGTCTGATTAGGAATAATTCTTTCCGAATTATTTTTTAATATTTTGACAGTAGTTGCCCGAATGCCTAGTTTAGTGACTTCGCAAGTTTGCCCTTCAATTTCGATAATATCTCCTGGTCTTAACACGCCTTCAAACAATAATAAAATGCCACTCACAAAGTTGCTAACAACCTGTTGTAACCCAAAACCAATTCCGACAGATAGTCCTCCTGTAATTGCAGCGACCGCCGTTCCATTCACACCAACATATCCTAAAATTATCACGATTCCCAAAGCAATCAGAAAATAGCGAATTAGCAATAAAGTTGCTTGTGTTGTTCCTGTTTCTAATTGATTTTCAGTCTCTAAAATTTTGAGGAGAGTATTTTCTAAAAGAATCACAATTACTACCCAGAAATAGAGTCCTGTAATCAGAATAAAAATAGAGCTTAAAGTAAATGGACTATTAAACAGCTTAAAGGGTGATATTTGTGCGATGAGTTCGAGATTATTAGCGAGATTACTAATCGTTCCGAGAACGTAGAGAATGAATAAAGGAGCAAAAAGACGGTAATGATACTGTCTAACTGAAGCCAGAGGAAACACGGCATATAAAGAAGCTAGACAGAAACGATATCCTAAATAAACCCACATTAGTCGAATGGCAACGCTCAGAAGACCTCTTTTCCAATCTTGAGTCCGAAAAAGCTCTTGAGTTAAATTTAGTACAATCAAACTGATTACAGAAAAATCAAGATGTTGAAGCAGTACTGCAAGATACTGACGACAAGAAAATCTAGCATCATCCCAAATAAAGACAGATGCTTGAGGAAAAGTTTTGACAAGCCAATGCCAGAAACATTTTGAGAGTAACCAACTAAGAGCCAGAGCAAGCGCGATCGCCAACAACTGAGATTGAATCTCAGAACGCCCAAAAAAAAGAAATTGTTTAATGACAGCTTCAATTAGAGTTGGTAAACGCTCTTCAACCAGCATCTTCACTCCTCCTTTTGCTCGATTTGTTGATTAACGATTTCGCTAAGTTGTTTAGCAGCTTCTGATGAATCGAGATTGCCCGCGAGTACTCTCTGATACAGACGCTCTCCTTCCTCGAAGACTGGCATAATTCGGTTTAGCTCGTCAAGAGGAATAGCAACAGATGTTTTTGCCTGCTCCAATAAAACCTTTTCTGTTGGGAATAAATCTTCATTAATTTTTACGCTTTGATTAGTAGGGATAAAGCTTTGAGATTGAACGATCCCTTGGATTTGCTGTTCGGGGTTAGTCATAAACTTCGTTAGTTCTAGCGCCAAGTGTGTTTCATCTGGACTAGCACTACGGTTGAGGATCATGACTCGGGTATAAAGAATAGGAGTAGCTCTTCGCTCAGGTTCTGTCGGTAGAGGTGCAACCCGCAAGTTATCTTTTAGATTGTTTTTCAAGTCAGCGATTTCGCTAGAATTGCAGATGTAGTAAGTTAGCTTTCCTTGGGCAAAAGCTTTGTGCAGAATGTCTCTACTACGTGTGAGAATAAAGTTGGGCTGCGTATTAGCTTGTTTGAGCCATTCGAGCCATTTCGCCCATCCCTCAAGCTGAGGCTTGATTAATCCCTGACTATCAAAAAATTGAGCGCGAAAAATTCCCATTCCCCAAAAAGTATCCTCAAAAGCCGAAACCAGACCGACTGAATAGCCCTTCTGCGATCGTTCAATCAGTTCTTCTAATCGAGTAGGAGGTTGACTTAGGGTTTGATCGCTACTCGAAGCTTGCTTAATCTTGGCCTGATTATAGCAAAGCACGCGAATTTGGGAATTTAAAGGCACTCCGTAGATTTGTCCCTGATAACGAACTTGAGTTAGCGTCGGTGCAAAGTAAGTAGACAAGTCAATAGTCCCTTCATTAATCAGTTGAATGTATTCTGCTTCAATCATTTCTAGCATTTGCCTAGCGTAGTCAATGATGAGACTCGCACCTAAGCCGTTTTTCGCCTGAGCGATCAATCGTGAAGAGATTTCATTTTGAGGAACATATTCCGCAATCAGAACAACCGATGGGTTTAGTTGTTGAAATTTTTGAAGACCATTAAGAAAAATTGTTGCCAGATCTCCTTGAAAAGGATGCCAAATTAGGAGTTGTCCTTGAAGTTGTCTGGGTTGATTCGATTGTTGTTCAACTGAAACTTGATGACAAGCCGTTAATAAAATAGCTAGCAACATGAAGACAAAACAAATTTTGTATCTTAGCCAAGCTCTCCAAAAAGAACGCTCACTCAGTCTTCTGGTCACTCTTAATAGTCCTTTTAAAACACCTGATCAAAAGACAATCTTCCCACACCGAGATCTAAACCAATTGGATTATCTCCAGCAGGAAACCCTTGAACTTGAAAAAGGTACGTCCCCTCAGGCGGATTGTTGTAAGCTCGTAAATCAATTGTAAAAGTTGTACCTGGGGAAATAGGAGGAGTGAAGGCAATCGTAATCATTTGAGTCTTCGGATCTTGGGTAACAGATTGTAAAGTTATAGCTTGACCTTTCTCCTTTTTGGTGCCTTGAAATGCTTGGGTTTTTGACAAGTCAAAGGTGATCGCAAAACCACTTACTTCAGGGGCAATAGTCACTTTGCCCAAGGATTCAGGTGAAGAAGCTGGCACATTAACGGTAAAATAATAATGAGGCAATCTCCAGCCAACCAAATCATCAGGAGTCTCAACACCGACTAAAATCGGCGGCTCTCCCGTAAAAAAGGTAGAATTGGCTGGATAGGGAAGCTCTTGTGTCAGAGCGAGTGGGGTACTGACTAGATTGGAGACACAGAGCGTTAAAGTTAACAAAGATAATAAGCGCATAAGTTAAACAAATGGTAAGTTAAAAAAGGTTTTTCTTATTTAAAATTCTTAATCGCCGTAGCTAACTCATCAGAAGAAGCACCGCTAATGAAATCTAATTTAAACGTCTCATCCTGACTAAGATATTCAGCATAAGAAGGCTGTAGATAAGTCCGATAATCCTCATTATTGTTAATATAAGTTTCAAAAAAAGCAAGTTTAAGTGCATTATCATAATTACCAATCAAAGTTTGACTCGGTAAAGTTAGATGAGCAACCGAATTGAGTGCTTTTGTGATCCCTGGATCAAGATTAGTAAAGTCAACGTGGGCTTGTCCTTCAACCATTGCCCAGTATTTATCTGGCGTGGTTAACCAAGTAAAAGAAGCCGCTTGCTCAAAAAAGGGCGGGGCAGCAGGATCATAACTTCCCGAACCTAAAACAGTAGGGATAGAAATTTGGCTAATTCCACTTTTGCCATAAATGCTACGATTGACAGGGTTAGCCGCATAGACAGCTTTAACTCGCTCATCTCGGAAATTATACGCCATTCGAGGTAATTCTAAAGCTCTGCATTCGAGTAGCAATGAAATATCTGCCGCTCCAAACAAGCGATCGCAATCCCGTTGTAGATTTTCAAAATCAATTTTAGCCCCAGCAAGACCTAACACCGTGTATCCGCCAAAAGAATGACCCGCAGCGCCGATATTTTGTAGATCCAGCCTATCGTTAAACTCAGGCGGATTGCGTCGTTGCAGTTCATCAATTACATAGCTAATATCTTTGGGACGGTTAAAAAATTCATCAAGGGCAAAAATATTTTGATGATAGCCTTGCAACATCTCTTGGAGGTAAATCGCATCACTGCCAATATGTTGGGGTGCAGCCACCAGATAGCCATGAGAGGCTAGATGTTTAAGTCCAACTGCATAATCTTCAGGACGAGAGGATAAACCGTGAGACAAAACGATAACAGGAATTCTGCCTGAATCTTTTCGTTGTGGGATGTAAACATCTACATAGAAACTACGGTTACGACTAGAATCGGTTAATTGCCAAACTTCTTTTTTGACCTCGTACTGTCCTAGTTTACGAAGATCGGGCAGGGTAGAATAATTAACTTTAGGATCAGCATTCGTTTCTTGAAGATCCAGAGAACGCATTTCACTGACTAAGAATTCTGTTGCTCGAACAACTTTCCTCGCTTCTTGGGCAAAACCGCTCACCATTTTTCCTTGAAACTCGATATTAACGGGTAGTTTTTTCAGGACATTGAGTAGAGTCAGTCCTTCTGGAGCAAAGGCGGCTGATATTATTGCTCCGCGTAGTGCGTATTTTCCATTACCGCCTCCTTGAATGGTAATCCCTTTACCAAGACGGTAGAGAATATCTGCTCCCATTGCGCTATTAAAAAAACGGGATAATAAAACAGGATTAACATCAACTCGTCTTAGGAGTACTTGACGAAATTCTTCTTTTTCTTCTGCATTCGCACGACTCAAATAAAGCTGTAAATCTGGAGCGATTTTCCCTTCTTTAGCAAAAGCTTCTAAAGATGAAACTTTGACCGATAATAGAACCGAGTCATAAGATAAAAAAAGTTCTTCAGCCGCTTTGACTGGAATTGCGATGAGACTAGCCGATAAAGCAGCCATTAATACAAAAGAAATTTTAGATTTGATATCGAGCATTAGCTTAGGCATAAAAGTACGATTATTACACACCAAAATCATTTGTTTATCTAAATCCGAAATGTTACTGCTAGATAAGGGCCATTGAAATTTTGCTCAAACTCAAAGGCATTATTACCACTGCCATTTCCATACTTAATTTGATAGAAACGATAGGCTAAGTTGAGTGAAAGATAGGGTTTAACCCACCAATCTACCCCAAAAATGGCGTTCCAACTCAGATCAGTTTCGCCTGCGAGACCAAAGCCTGAAACATCCCCCCTCACCCAGAAAGTAATCGGCTCAGAAACTTGTAGACCGAGCTTACCACCGACCATCGGTTCAAACCAAGTTCTTCCAGCACGACTGGTGCCTTCAAAGGTTTTTTCAAGACGATCAAAAGATAATGTTGTTGTGATCGTGCTACTAAGATCATTAAGACGAGTCCCCAGGATAGGAGTAAACCAAATTCTTGGGAAAGCCGCCTTAGATGGTTGAGTGGGTTGATAGGGAATTGGGCGATCGCCGATGTGATAACTGAGCGCAAAATCATAAATTCCTTGATCAAAGGTAAGATTTGATTCTAGACTTGCATTGACTAAAGGGCGTTCTACTTGCTTAATTCCACCTCCGTGAAGACTGACGTAATATCCATCAAATATCAAGCCGAAATTTCCCTTCCAAGCTTCAATACGACCACTTGCTACCACTCGCAGCACGTCCACTACTTCACCAAGGCTAAGATGGTAGTCTACACTGCGTGTTCCTGCTGTTACTGAACCATAAGTAGTCACAGGGATAGTCGCGTAGGGCTGAATATCAATATGCCAGTCCTTACTTTCAACGACTTGGGTTTCCTCCTCGTTGTTAGGAGAAATTTCAGTAGGCAGGGTTTCTTCTGGTGTCGGTGTTTCCATCCCCTCTGGAGTGAGTTGGCTATTAAGAGTATTCCCAGAGTCGCCTATTAAATCTGCCGCACAAGAACTCGTTGGTACAACGCTATTTTCTAAATCTTGCCTTTGAAGCGATGACTCATTGGGCTTAATTGTATTAGTGATGGGAGTGAAATTAGGACAAGAAGAATTGAGCAATGGCTTATAAATCTCATCAATCGTCTTTAAAGAAGCTGTCTCTAGGTTAGAATAAGCGTTTGCTCCCTCTTCACTGTCATTAACTACAGGGAAGGCTGGCGTTGGATTTGCCTCGGCATTAGAAGTCACAAAGCAGGTGATTCCCAATAAAAGTCCCTGAAGTATGAAAATTAAAGATTTTTTGAGTAACAGTTTTGACATGATTTTGAGTTTTCTTTAAACATCAATAAGTAAAGAGGTACAAATAAAGTTATTGGTTTTTCAAAATTTCAGGAGTAATTGAATGAACAATAATGTTAGATAAACCTGTAATAATAAATTGAACTCCGATCGCGGCTACTAATAGTCCGAGGATTCGTGTAACAATGTTTAATCCCACATCTCCTACTACTTTTTGCAACCAGCGACCAGACAAAAAAATCACAAATACCAAGAAACAAATGACGATAATTGTACCGATCAAACCAGCAAAAAGAGCATTGTCTTTTTTGGCTTCTGCTTCACTTGCATAAAGAACCACATTGGCAATAACACCAGGTCCGACTAACAAAGGCATAGCCAAGGGGATGACAATCTTGCGATAGACTAACTGTGCTTGTCTAAAATCACTTTTTTGGTCTTCTGCAGCAAGGTCTTTGGCAGCTTTACTCGAATCACCCTTAACGATCCCTATCCCGATTATTAATAAAAGAATACCTCCTGCAATGCGAAATGAGTCTAAAGAAATGCCGAAAAACCTGAGTAGAGATGAACCTGCAAAGAAGAATACCAGCAGCAAAACTAAGGCAGTCAGAGCCACAAATAAGGCCAGCCATCGCTGAACCTTTCGCTTTTCCCCAGCGCTATAACCGATAAAGATTGGAAGAACCCCTAACGGATTTAAAAGCGCGAATAAGCTGGCTGCAAAATTACTAATTAAAAGTTTATCCATGATGTCTGACTACATAGCATAAAAAGTTTATTCTGTCAACTTAGAAGCGGGTACTTGGGAAGAATAATCACCGCATTGTAAGGCGAGCTTCGTCGGGTTTGCGGGATCACTTCCTCTGACTAATTGGGGATCTGCGGGTCGAACCTGTCCTGGTGTCGTGTTTTCACAAATAATTGTGGTAATTTTAGGGGTTTGATTCGGGGTGATAAAAGCCCCTCCAACATAGGCTTTTAGTTTGCCTGTCAGAGGAGATTGAGCAGGAATCACGTAACTGTAGGCGGCTTCTGAGGTGGTACGGACGGCGTAATCGAAAGTAGCTGGTAAGGTGAGTCCGAAATCTTTTTTAATATCATTAATTGGAGCGCGAAACTGACCATTTTTTTGATAGTAAGTGCGCTGTCCTTCGGTCATCTTAGCAACGACTTGCAGTGCAGCATTTTGATCTCGATCAACTTGATCTTGTGCGTGAGTATTTAAACTGAGTCCAATTAATCCAGTGGCTAATGCTAAAGTTGTAATTGCTCCAGTAATTCTTAAACAGCGAAAATTAAATTGTTGCATAAGTCACCTTTTGCTTTTATAAACGGTTTTGCTGGGTTTGCGGACGGTTAAAGAAAAATTTGAAAAAGCGATTTATTTGGTGTGGCAATAAAGTATTTCCTATTGGCAGTTATGACGTATCAGGGAGCAGGGACTACGCGGTAGTAAACGCCATTCGCGCCGAAAGATGGCTGGAACCAGATTCCGTTGCATTCGTAGTAAGTTGTGCCGCCGACGTTACTGGCGACACAGCCAGTAGGTAGCACTGTATAGATCGCGCCCATTCCATAGTTAGCAGCACTACCAGCAGCATAGCCCTGGGCGTAAGTATTTGCACTGGCTGCACTGGCCGAGGCGGCACCGATCACGGCACCCGTAGCAGCAGCCCCCGCCGCGTACCAACCTCCGCAGTTATAACATCCAGAGCCGTAGTAACTATTTACCACCGTCGGAGGGTGATAGGTTGTGTAAGTCCCTCCGTAGTAAGCCCCGTGATAGTCATAAACGGACGTACCGTAATGAGTTGTACCGCTCCAAGAGCCATCG
>NZ_BLJI01000006.1 GCF_017312365.1 Chroococcus sp. FPU101 | reverse complement strand
CTTGATAGCCATCTATACCGAGTTGATCTGCTATATTTTTCGCTACAGCCTGATTATCTCCTGTTAGCATTATCGTTCGTTTGATTCCTTCTCGACGCAACTTGATAATGGCATCCGACGCATCGTCTTTAAGTTCATCGGCAATCAAGATATAACCTGCATAGCGATTATCGACTGCTAAATGAACGACGGTTCCTGCTACATTACAGGTATCATGTTCGATATCTTCTCGATGTAAGAGGCGATCGTTTCCTGCAATCACAACTTGATTATTGACGGTAGCGCGTATCCCGTGACCTGGAATTTCTTCATACTCTGTAATTTGAGTACTATCAATAAATTTACCATAAGCACTGCGAATCGATTGTGCCACAGGATGATTAGAATTAGCTTCAACGATTGCCGCTAGAG
Source organism: Chroococcus sp. FPU101 (assembly GCF_017312365.1). Classification (GTDB taxonomy): domain Bacteria; phylum Cyanobacteriota; class Cyanobacteriia; order Cyanobacteriales; family Microcystaceae; genus Chroococcus. The sequence continues at coordinate 171,199 of NZ_BLJI01000006.1, read as the reverse complement.
TGAGTAATTCTGTTTGACTAAAACCATTATAAGGAACAACCTGAGTTACCTTAAAAACGCCTTTGGTTAAAGTTCCAGTTTTATCGAAAACAACGGTTTTAACTGCTGTGAGTGTATCGAGAAATGTCGCACCTTTAACCAAAATACCGCGTTTCGCTGCACCTCCAACACCCCCAAAATAGCCCAGAGGTATACTGATCACTAAACCGCAAGGACAAGATATAACGAGTAAAATCAAAGCACGATAGACCCATTCTTGGCGAGTTGCACCTGGAATGAATAACGGTGGCAGGATCGCCACAGCCAGAGAAATGAAGACAACCGCAGGTGTATAATAGCGAGCGAAACGACTGATAAACTTTTCCGTTTCTGCTTTTTTCGTGCTGGCATTTTCCACTAAATCGAGAATCTTTGCAACTGAGGATTCAGCAAACAATTTTGTGACTCGTAGTGTTAAAACACCAGATTGATTAATGGTACCTGCTAAGACAATATTTCCTACGGTTGCTGAATGAGGTACTGATTCCCCAGTTAGTGCAGACGTATCGATCAAAGAATTTCCCTCAATAATCTCACCATCAAGGGGAATTTTTTCACCAGGTTTAACTAAAATGAGATCTCCTACTTTAACCATTTCAGGTGAAACGGGCTTAATTTCACTATTAATCTTGAGATTAGCAACATCGGGACGCACTTCTAAAAGAGCTTTAATTGAACGACGGGAACGACCTACTGCTAATTCTTGAAATAACTCACCGACTCGGAAAAATAGCATCACAGCAACGGCTTCAGGTAATTGATGAATCGCTATTGCTCCAATTGTGGCAATGGACATCAAAAAGTTTTCATCAAATATTCTGCCTCTTGTAAGATTTTTTCCAGCCGACATTAAGACATTCCAGCCTGCTAGGAGATAAGCAGGAATAAAAATTAGATATTCAAGCCAAGAGTAAGAAGAAGTGTGGATTTTTTCTTCAAAAATGATGCCAGTAATCAATAAAGCTACAACGATACCAATTGGGATTAATTCTTCTGTGAGATTAAAATCTTCCGAGCTATGGCTATGTTCATGTCCGTGATCATGACTATGATTATCATTTTCTTGATGTTCATGCTCGTCATTCCCACAGCTAGAACAACTGCTCTTCGACGCTTTAGAGATTTTCATCAATTTTTTTAAACATATGAACGACTATTCATAGTTTACTTTAAAAAAAGAAATATAAATTAGTTTTTTTCAGAAAATAAATGAGGTGATAACAATAATTATTCTCATTTTTAAGTTCAATAAATTCTTTGAATAAAACTATAATCATTCTCAAAATTTTTAAAATAAAAAATTATAACAGGCCGCTTTGTTGTGCTATATTTCTAAATAATGAAAAGATTATGAGAAACATTGAAGCTTTATGTCTCTAACGCCTCACACTCCAAGCCTGAGCGAAGTTCACCGTAGTATTAAAATTCCTAATGAAAAAGGCTTTGGGCGCAAAATGCTTGCTTATGCGGGGCCTGGATACCTGGTCTCAGTGGGATATGTCGATCCAGGTAACTGGGCAACCGATCTGGCAGGTGGCTCGAAATTTGGCTATACGCTTTTATCTGTAATTCTTCTATCAAATTTGATGGCAATCCTGCTTCAATCGCTTTGTGTCCGTTTAGGAGTGGCAACAGGACGAGATTTAGCGCAGGCTTGTCGGGATTATTTTCCCCCTCGCGTTAACTTGATTTTATGGGTGCTATGTGAGATTGCGATCGCGGCTTGTGACTTAGCAGAATTACTGGGAAGTGCGATCGCGCTACAACTCCTGTTTGGTATTCCGTTAATTTGGGGAGTTTGCATTACGGGTTGTGATGTTCTGATTTTGTTACTCTTACAAGGAAAAGGCTTTCGCTATGTAGAAGCATTGGTCATCACTCTCGTTGGAACTGTCGGCGTTTGCTTTCTCTTAGAAATTATCTTTTCTCAACCTGACTTAGCAGGAATTTTACAGGGTTATTGGCCTCAATCTGAAGTGGTCAGAAATCCAGAAATGCTCTACATTGCGATCGGGATTTTAGGGGCGACGGTCATGCCTCACAATTTATATCTACACTCCTCAATTGTGCAAACCCGCGCTTGGGAACCAACCTCGGAAAAACGCTGGGAGGCGATTAAATTTGGCACGCTCGATTCAACGATTGCTCTTTCCTTTGCTTTATTTATTAACTCAGCTATTTTAATCGTCGCGGCGGCCACGTTTCATTTTTCTGGATATAATGAGGTTGCCGAAATTCAGGATGCTTATCGATTACTTTCTCCTTTATTGGGTGTGAGTGCGGCAAGTGCAATTTTTGGGTTAGCTTTACTTGCTTCTGGACAAAGTTCAACTTTGACCGCGACTTTGGCTGGACAGATTGTTATGGAAGGCTTCTTACAATTTCGTTTAAAACCCTGGGTTCGTCGTTTAGCGACCCGATGTTTAGCGGTGATTCCCGCTTTAATTACAATCATCTTTTTTGGTGAGAGAAGTACAGGACAGCTTTTAATACTCAGTCAAGTTATTTTGAGTTTACAATTACCTTTTGCTGTGATTCCTCTAATTATGTTTACCAGTAATCGCCGTCTTATGGGTGAGTTTGTCAATCCCAATTGGTTAAAAGTTCTTGCTGGTGCAGTTGCTACTATCATTGTCAGCTTGAATGTTTGGTTGCTCTTACAAACTTTTTCAGGTTTGCTGTTCCACTAATGAATTTTAGTCTAGAAATATTTAAGATTTCTGCTGTTTTCAGGAATTTTTTTATAAAATCTGCAGTACAGACAAAATTTTATAATTATCTTTAAATTCTAAACAGTTACAAATATTTTTCAGAAATAAAACTTTGTAAAAGTCATTAATATCGCCTTCAAAAGCAATGATTTTTGAAGTAATAATGGATTTCTTGACAAAACACAGCTTTAGAGTTTAAATTTCAATAACTTAGAAAGATTAGTTAATACTATAAATTATAGTTTTTCTGTTAATTTTTACAAATTTTTTGTTTTTTATACTAAAATCATGTCGTTTCATTTTATTTGTATCCGATATGAATTTCACATATTCAGACTCAAATCTTGAAAAAAAATAAGACAAACAATGCTTAAAACAATTTCCGCTTTCTGGTTGCGTCATATTCATCCTCGTCTATCCTCTTTAATTGCTACGATTGGGATTGTTGGATTAGCAAGTTGTTTACTGATACTTTTTGTTGTCGCACAGATATCAGAAGAAGTTTTAGAAAAAGAAGCTTTTGCTTTAGATAGCTCTTTCTTGCTGTGGTTACATACTTTTGCTAATCCTCATCTTGATGCAGTCATGCTATTTATTACTAAACTGGGTAATCCTAGTACAATTGTGAGCGTTGCTGGAGTGACATTAGGGATACTTTGGTGGCGACGTTACCGAGAAGAAACAAAAATATTTGTTATTACCTGTTTGGGTGCTTTAATTTTAAATACGGAACTGAAGTTATTTTTTTCTAAAGTTCGTCCTCAACTTTGGGAGCTTTTAATTTCCGAAAAGTCTTTTAGTTTTCCGAGTGGTCACGCATTAGGCTCTTTAGTATTGTATGGATTTATTGCCTATGAGTTAACAAACCATTATCCTAAATATACTGCTTTGATTTACACTTTAGCTGTAATTTTAATTGCTGCAATAGGGATCAGTCGGCTTTATTTAGGGGTTCATTGGCCAACCGATGTTATTGCAGGATACGGCGTTGGATTTTTATGGTTAATGCTTTGTATTACGATGTTAAAATTACAAAAGTTGAGAGGGGTCAGATGATGAGAATCTGACCTATCTAACCGCTAAATTGTTTAAAAACCTTTTTCCAATTATTGACTTTATCGAGAATAGGAGAGCAGAATATTTGTACTGAGGAGACTAAGCTGTAATCACTTGAGAAACTATAGCGAAGATTTGAATGGGATTAAGGTTATTCGTTATTAGAAAGTCCAGTCACAAGTCGTTTTTTCTGCTTTAGAGTTGTGTACAGGATACAGACTGCAAGTATTGATGCAAGGACAATCGATGATCCGATCGTACCAAAACCTAGACCACCTTTGATATGTGGTTTGGTCAAAAAATCCCCCAGTGTTGCACCAAAGGGACGAGTTAGAACAAATGCAACCCAAAACAAGATGACTGGAGAAATTTTGGTATAGTAGTCTGCTGCCAATACCAAAGCTAGTAAACTAGCAATGAGGATTGCTCCTCCTGCAAATCCTAAACCAGAACTATCGGCGAGGAAATCACCCAAAGCAGTTCCCAAAGTATTAGAAATTAGAATTGCCGTCCAGTAAAGTAACTCAACTTTAGGTGTTTTGACTTTAGTTACCGATAAAGACCCAACACTGAATTGCCAAAACGATAAAATAGCCAACAGAAGGGTAAATAAGATCATAGATCCTGTAGCATAGCCAAGCCCTAAAGTGCGATCCATGTAATCTGACATCGTTGTACCAGCCGTGCTAGTTGAAAGAATGACCGTCCAATAAAGTAATGGGTTATATTTCTTTGAAACCAATTGAGTGACAAGAGTTATTAAAAAGACTCCAATCAATATCGTAGAACTAACCGCATAGCCTACATTTAATGTCATCGATAATAGGTCACCTGCTGTTTCTCCTAGAGTAGTAGCACATATTTTCATAATCCAGAAGAAGGCAGTGATTTGTGGAAGTTTGCTCATTATGCCTCTTATTTACTGTGGTATATTACACTTGGTATCAACTTACGGCTTGATTTTAGAGAGAAAAAGTCAAGAACTTAGAAAGAACTGTAGTGACAAGAGCAAATCAGTTTTGTGGATCAATCGGCAATGATACTCTTTTCTTATGCTTAAAGCTTAAATAAATAATCAGACTCGTTATTAGGGACAGAAACAGCATACTGGTGTTTACGGTACCCCAACCTAGGCCACCCGATGTAGTAGGTTGGGATAGTAAATCGCCGACAGATGCTCCAAGCGGACGGGTTAAAATGTAAGCCAGCCAAAAAGCCAAGACTGCATTGATTCTCAAGTAATAATAACTGAGCGTTATTACTGCAATTAAAGAGCCAAAAACTAATGCTGATTGGGTATAACCTAACTTCAAAGCCTCTGCTAAAAGATCTCCTGTTGCAGTCCCCAAGGCAAACGTAAATAAAATAGCCACCCAGTAGAAAAGCTCTCTTTTAGCTGTGTTGATGGAGTGCATCGCTAATGTCTTTTCGTTGACATACCAGAAAATAAAAACGACTAATAAGACAACGCTGAAAAATATAGTAGTGGTCATCAAACTCACTCCCAGATCATCCACCAATCTATCAGTAATTAGTGTGCCAGTGATACTCATCACAATGACTACAATCCAGTAACTCACTGGGACATAGCGTTTAAGCCTAAACTGATTTAAAAGTACTATTAATAATACGCCGCTCATTACATAAGATGTAACACTTAAACCAAAATTTAGGGTGACTGATAAAAAATCTGCCGCCGTTTCACCGACCGTAGTTGCCAGAACCTTTATAATCCAGAAGGGTATTGTAATCTCTGGAACCCTGTTTAATATTTTCTTCATGGTTTTCCTAATTTTTAATTAAAGTAATGATTTATAGCTTTTCGATACCGTTTGTCTTGATAGTGTTGACTTTAGACGGCAAATATCAAGAACTTGAAAAGATTTGATGAAGAAAAGTTGTTGGGATTTTTTTAGTTCTAAATGAGCGATTTTTTAAGTAAAATCAATTACACTTTCCCGAATCTGCGCCTATATTGCTCAACCTAATCACTATTGGAAAACCTTCTCTAAATTATCGACTTCATTGAGGATGGGTGTAGCTAAACGGCCATATTGAGTAGGAGATTTAGAGAGACTGACTTGAGAAACTAACTGATCAAATTTTTGCGCTTGTTTCGTTCCACCCTGTTTGAGGATAGAGGGTTTTACTTGAGTCCAAATGTGTTTAATTTGATTTGCTGTCTCTTTTAACTTCTCTGTATTTTCTGTAGCTGACCAGATTTCTAATTCACGTCCGTAATAATCGAGTAAAGTGACTTCAATTGGTACTTTTAGTTGATAAGATGCTGTCAGGTTAGCTGCAATTAGTGTTATTTGGTTGGCTTTTTGCATGGTTACGTTATGATTGTTAGTAGCGAGAGCCACCTTCAGTAAGGCAATGTTATCATTAAGCTGTTTTAGTTTTGTCTGATTTGCTCCTTGTAAATCTCTAGCAAGACGTTTCGCTTCTGTTTCTAATTTAGTCAAACTTGTTGAAGCTTTTGTCCAGTTGTTAGCTTTGGTCATATCATAAAGATCTTCACCCAATTCACCTACTTCGCTTAAAGATTTGGGAACTTGATCATCATTGACTTCTGAATCAGTATCACTATCATTATTTAGAGCAATCTTATTGTTGTGATCATGCTGACGTATAATCGCCACAGGTGCGGGAGATTGATTTGCTAAAATAGCTTGACTTAATCCACCAATCCCGCTCACACTAATTGTAGAAGCCAAAACAAGTATTTTTGTGCGAGTTTTCATGTTTGATAAGCTCTAATTGTAAGTTGATAGTTTGACTTTAAGTAGAAATTATCAAGAACTTGGAAAGAATTAAACTTAGAGCCAATTCAAATCTTTTCGATTTCTTGATATTTGCCATTTAAAGTAAGAAACGTAAACACAAATTGAAAGGATATCCAACTATGAAAACATCAATTAAAATCGCTATGGCTACCCTTTTATTAGGGACTTTAGGAGTTGCTACAATCACTAAAACAACTTATGCACTTCCGAATCAGACTTCTATAAAAGTAGCTGAAGCTGAAGATAGAGATAGGGAAGTCAACGATGATGCTGAAGAACAACAAGAAGCAACTCAACTTCAAAAGTTAGCTAAAATTTCACCACAGCAAGCGAGTCAAGCGGCTCAACAAGAGAGCGGAGGTCAACCTAATCAAGTTAAACTAGATAACGAAGACGGAAATCTTGTTTATACTGTAGAAATTGGTCAAACAGAAGTAAAAGTAGATGCAGGTAATGGTCGTGTTCTTTATGTTGAAAAGCCTAATCAAGAAGATAATGAAGCCTCTGAATCATCTTATCAGCGCAGTAGTATTCAAGTTCCTAATTCTCAGGATAATGACAGAGAAACAAATGACGATAATTAATTAGTAAGAAGCCTATTTTCTTAATATCAGTTTAGGCATTAATAATTTAATCAAGAATTGTTGAAAATTTTATAATCAGCAATTCTTTTCTTCAATTTTAGGTAAATGAACAGTAAAACAACTTCCTTTATCTAACTGACTACTAACTGTAATTGAACCTTGATGATTTTGGATGATCGCTTGAGCGATCGCTAAACCTAAACCTGTTTTTGATGAATCATAAGAACGAGCTTGATCGGCTCGCCAAAATCGTTCAAACACTTTTTTTAAATCTTCTGAATTCATGCCAATTCCTGTATCTTTAACTTGAATATAAACTTCAGAACACTTGAATTAGCAACAATTTCTATTTTACCATCAGATAAAGTATAATGAATCGCATTATCAATTAAATTAGTTAATAAACGACGAATTTGATTGGCATCACCCAAAATAAATAAATTTTCGGTTAAGTCAGTTTGAAAATGAATTTTTTTAAAATCTGCTTGGGGTTGATACACTTGAATTATTTCTTTTAATAGATTTGTTAAATTTAGATATTCCCAATTGATTAGTGGCATTCGATCAGTACGAGCTAAAAACAATAAATCTTCAGTCAAACGAGTCATTTGATGGGTAGCACTAGCAATAGCTTCAAATTTTTCTCGATCATTTTCTCGCATTCCTTCAGCATATTTTAAAGCAACCATTGTATTAGTTTTAATCGCCATTAAAGGACTTCGTAATTCATGAGAGGCATCGGCGGTAAACTGTTTTAATCTAGCAAAACTTTCTTCAATTGGCTGCATGGCTTGACGAGTTAACCAAATTCCTCCTAAACCACTTAAAATTAAAGCTGTTAAAATGCCACTTCCCAATCCAAAATCTAATTTTCTTAAAGTTTCATCATATTCTTCTAAAGATTGACTGGCTCTAACATAACCTATTAATTGTCTTTGCTCATTTTCTAAAATTGGTAAAATTACCGCAATTATTCGATTACCTTGTTTTTGAATTTGAAAAGTTTCTTTAATTGAAAGTGGTAAATTAATGATGTTATTACCAGTTTGAGCTATTAGTTGATTTTCGAGTGTAAACCATTGTAAAGCTTGATGACGAGCCAATAAATTTTGTGAGATAAAATCATCTTCTATTTTCAACTTTCCCTGTTCGTATTCGGCATTAGCGGCTGCTCCTTGTGCTAATGCTGTTAGTTGCGCTGAAAGTTGTTGAATCAGACTTTGAGCAAAAATCAATCTTACTGAAACAGCAAAAATAGATAAGATCGTTGCTAACACTCCTAAATATGATAACAATAAACGATGTTGTATTTTTTGAAACATATTTTGATTGTTTATTCTTTTCTTAGACGATAACCAATGCCGTAAACCGTTTCAATCAAATTGTCTAAGCAACCTGCTGATTTTAATTTTTTTCGGATATTAGTCAGATGAGTTTTAATCGTTTCCTCTCCTGATAGCTTATCAATTTCCCACAATTTATTAATGAGTAATGAGCGCGTTAAAATTTGATTAGGATTTTTTAAAAAGCATTCTAAAATCATATATTCTGTTGAAGTCAAGATCAGCTTTTTATTGTTATAAGTGGCTTGACAATTACTCGGATCTAGTTGTAGTTGTTTATACCTTAAAATCGGCTGTCTCGTTTCAGAACTTCTACGGGATAAGGCTCTAATTCTAGCGGCTAATTCTTCTAATTCAAAAGGTTTGACTAAATAATCATCTGCTCCTGCATCTAGCCCAATCACCTTATCAGTTGTTGTATCTTTAGCTGTTAACATTAAAATGAAACTTTGACAATTTTCTGAACGCAATTTTTTACATAAGCTAATTCCGTCTAATTTGGGTAACATTAAATCTAATAAAATTAAATCATATTGACTTGATTGGGCAAAGTTCAATCCTTCAAAACCATCAAAAGCAAGATCGACGACATGATTCTGATGCTTTAAGTCCTCCGCTAAGGGTTTAGCAATACGCTGATCATCCTCAATCATTAAAATTTTCATAGTTTAATTGACTATTTTTTCATTAATAAATATTAAATAAATTATATTTGGTTAAGCAATTATACAACTCTATATATCTGATTTAATTTTTTAATAAATAAACAATAGGGAAAAGAAATTTAACTCCTTTTCCCGTATAGTGTTAATTCTAAGCCATTGCCATCGACATCTGACGACAGGATTCAGCGCATTGACGACAGATTTCGGCACAAGCTTTCATCTGAGCATCATCGCCCATTTTTTCGCAGTCTTGGGCGCACTGCTCGCAGATTTCAGCACATACTCCACAAGTAGGAGCATGATGACGAGAACCGAGCAACATAAAATCAGCACTCGTTTGACAAATTTCCGCACAGCTTAACATCAGACGAATGTGATCGAGTTCTGAGTGCATTCCGCCTTTCTGTAAGCAGTAAGTAACAGTATTTAAACAAACACTATGACAATCTAAGCAATTTTGAATACACTGTTGCATTTGGGAGCTAACTTGAGACAGAGTTAATTGATGAGTCATGATTATTTCCTCCGTAATTGTTTGTAGTCTATTTTGCAAAGTGGTTAACAATGCTCTTTCATGTTAGAAAAGCCTTTGTAAATTCCCTTCTTTCTTAGGCCGCAACTCCAACTTCTTACTATTGATGAACTCAATTTCATCCTAATTTCATTTTTATCTGTAACGCTTTGTTATTAAGATATCTGTGACAATTTGCCGTTAAAAAAATTTTTGATTCCCTCTTGACTCTCCAGTTAGCTGGAGACACTAACCTAGAATTAACCACCTCATACAGGAGTCGAAAACAATGACCCTACAACTAACTGTTCCTAATATGGCTTGTTCCGCTTGCGGCGATACCATTACTAAGGCTATTCAGAAGATCGATCCCGATGCCCAAGTCAATGCAGATCCAAAAACAAAACTTGTCAGTGTAGATACTCTAGCATCTCCTACTGAAATCAAACAAGCCATCACATCAGCAGGATACACCATTACTTAAAGGAGGCGAAAATGGAAAATGCTACCCTGAAACTACGTGGCATGAGTTGTGCATCTTGTGCCAATAATATCGAAAATGCGATCCGTTCCGTTCCTGGTGTTGAAGTAGCAAGCGTTAACTTCGGTGCAGAACTTGCATCTATTACCTATGATGCCCAACGAACCAGCATTGCAGATCTTCAAAGTGCAGTCGATGAAGCGGGATATTCAGCAGAACCGATGCAGGATGATGTTCTTGCACCAGAAGATGATGCTGAAAAACGCACCCGACAAGCTGAAAACCGTGACTTAACTCGAAAAGTTTGGGTAAGTGGCATCATCAGCAGTATCCTCGTCATCGGTTCACTACCTGCCATGACAGGATTGCCGATTCCCTTAATTCCAATGTGGCTACATCATCCATTGTTACAGCTTATCCTAACCGCACCTGTGCTGTTTTGGGCAGGAAGCTCTTTTTTCGTCAACGCTTGGAAATCTCTAAAACGTCATACGGCAACGATGGATACTCTGGTTTCACTCGGTACAGGTGTTGCTTATCTCTATTCTCTGTTTCCGACTTTCTTGCCCCAATGGTTCATCCAACAAGGAATCAATCCTGATGTTTATTTTGAAGCAGCATCGGTAATCATTACTTTAATCCTACTTGGAAGACTTTTAGAAAACCGTGCCAAAGGACAAACCTCGGAAGCCATTCGTAAACTCATTGGTTTACAGGCAAAAACCGCGAGAGTGATCCGAAATGGTCAAGAAATCGATATCCCCATTGCTGAAGTGATGCTAAACGATATTATCCTCGTGCGTCCTGGGGAAAAGATTCCCGTAGATGGTGAGATTGTCGAAGGTTCTTCAAGTATTGATGAATCAATGGTTACAGGTGAAAGCCTCCCCGTCAAAAAACAATCAGGTGATGAAGTCATCGGGGCTACCCTCAATAAAACGGGAAGTTTCAAATTTCGAGCGACCCGAATTGGTAAGGATACATTTTTAGCGCAAATTGTCAAGCTTGTTCAACAAGCCCAAGGCTCGAAAGCACCGATTCAAAGATTAGCCGACCAAGTAACAGGTTGGTTTGTGCCTGCTGTGATTGCGATCGCCATTGCTACTTTTATCCTCTGGTTCAACATCATGGGGAATGTAACACTGGCTTTGATTACTACCGTAGGTGTTTTAATTATCGCCTGTCCCTGTGCTTTGGGATTAGCCACACCAACATCAATCATGGTAGGAACGGGAAAAGGTGCCGAAAATGGGATTTTGATTAAAGGTGCAGAGAGTCTCGAATCAGCCCATCAAATTAAAACAATTGTACTGGATAAAACAGGTACGATTACCCAAGGTAAGCCTACTGTTACCGATTTTATTACGTTTAGGGGGACAGCGAATCAAAATGAATTAAATCTTCTTCTTTTAGCGGCTTCAGTCGAACGCAATTCCGAACATCCTCTAGCCGAAGCCGTTGTACAATACGCTCAATCTCAAGAAGTAGCATTAGCTGATGTGAAGTCTTTTGAAGCGGTTGCAGGGAGTGGCGTACAAGGATTTGTCTTAGACAAGTTGGTACAAATTGGGACGCAAAGATGGCTAAAAGAATTAGAGATTAATACCAGTAATCTAGAACAAGATTGGGATCGATTAGAATCACTGGGTAAAACGGTTGTAGGAATCGCTGTCGATGGAGAAATAGAGGCGATTATGGGAATTGCCGATGCGGTGAAACCCTCATCTGTTGGTGCAATTCGGAATCTACAACGGATGGGTTTAGAGGTCGTCATGCTCACAGGTGATAACTATCGAACGGCAGAAGCGATCGCCTCTGAAGTCGGTATTAGAAGAATTATTGCAGAAGTTCGCCCCGAGCAAAAAGCGGCACAAATCGAAAGTTTACAACAAGAAGGAAAAATTGTCGCAATGGTGGGAGATGGGATCAATGATGCACCAGCACTTGCACAAGCGGATGTTGGTCTAGCCATTGGCACAGGAACCGATGTTGCCATTGCTGCGAGTGATATTACTTTAATCTCTGGTGATTTACAAGGGATCGTTACAGCCATTCAGTTATCACGGGCCACGATCTCAAATATTCGACAAAATCTCTTTTTTGCCTTTATCTACAATGTACTCGGAATTCCGATCGCTGCGGGGATTCTCTATCCGATATTTGGATGGTTACTCAGTCCAATTATTGCAGGTGCAGCAATGGCGTTTAGTTCAGTTTCCGTTGTAACAAACGCGCTACGTTTACGAAATTTCAAACCCAAAACTGTTCATTAAAAGAAGGAGATCTCAAAATGCGGCAAAAATTTTCTTTTTTTGGAACATTGTTAGGATTTGGTTTTCTAGTCGGTGTCATTTCGGGAGTAATTCTTTAGGAGGTAACTGATGCTTGACAAATCATTAATAATTGGAAGTTTTGCTAGTGTCGGATTTTTACTTGGTATAAATTCGGGTCAAGTCGTTGCTCAAATGTCTCATGAAGAAATGCAGCCTTCTAGCACTGAACAAAAAAATCAATTCCAAAAAGTTGAACAACCTTTATGGCTCAAAGCTGGAGTGACAGCAGGTGGATTAGGCTTAATTGGACTAGAATTATGGTGGTTTCTCGGTAGTAAACCACGTTCTCAAAAAGCTGAATCTAAACAAGGGGTTCAAGAAATAGCCATTACTGTTGATGGAGGCTATGAACCCAATCAAGTCGTTGTTAATGTAGGACAACCTGTACGGCTCAATTTCTATCGTAAAGATCCAAGTAGTTGTCTTGAAGAAGTTCGTTTTCCTGATTTTCGGATTGCTCAAGAATTGCTACTTAATCAGGTCACTCCTATCGAATTTACCCCTGAAAAACCTGGAATTTATCCTTTTAGTTGTGGGATGAATATGTATCGAGGAGTCATAGAAGTTCAAGCCTGATTTATTTAAGAGGATGAAAATATGTTAGTACAAGAAACACTCAAACAAATTGGTCAAGTTGCTAAAGAAAGTAGTATACCGATTAAAACGATTCGCTACTACGAGGAATTAAACTTGTTGAAAGCTACGGGTAGAACAGAAGGAGGGTACCGATTATTTAATTCTGATGTATTGACTCGCCTGAACTTTATCAAACGCGCTCAAAAATTGGGCTTAAGTTTACTGGAAATTAAAGAGTTCTTAGATATTCATGATCATGGGAATTTACCTTGTGAGCAAGTTCAAGTTAAGTTAAGTGAAAAAATTGTCGAAATTGAGCAGCAAATCGAACAACTTCAAATCCTCAAACAGGAGTTGAAAGGATTGCTATCTGGAAAAGAAATTCTTTTTCAAAACTCTGAAGCAACCATCTGTCCAATTATCGAACAGGCTTAGAAAATTACTCGCTCAAGCTTTACCTCTCAAATTTCATCCTCATTTCATTTTTATCTCTTACATTGATAATGCACAGAAGATGATACTTACCGATCAATAAAATATCAAACAGAACTAAGGAGTTCTACCATGCTCTATCGATCAATTCAAAACATCACTCTTTTAACGAGTACACTTGCTCTGCTTTTGAGTATCCCCTTGTCGCCTGTCATTGCCCAGCAACACCATCACGGTCATTCTAATCCTCAGACAGATACCCCGACATCCGAACCGAAAACCCTGCCCCCCATACCTACTGATTTACCCAGTTGGATGAACAACAAAAGCAGAAACCATATCTATCGCAAACGAGGCGTTTATAATGATGCAGTCTATAACTTGAAACCACTAGCATTAGATTTGAATGCCGTTGCTGTGGGTCATGCTTTAGCTTACGAAGATTTAGTCACAGGAAATGAAAAAGACTTAGAAACGAAAACCTTTGAGCGCATCAACTATGTACTAAAAAATCCTCCCCGTTTCATGCCCGATGAAGCGAACATTTCACCAACTTTCGGACGCAAGTATGGTGTATTAGAACAGGTGTTCGACTGGGCGCATATTCTCCATGCTCAAACCGTTGATGTATTAGTTAGTACCAAGATGACGGACGCTGAAAAAGAAGCAGAAATCGAGCGATTGTATGAATTTTATGTCAAAAACGTTCCTTATGCGATTACTGGTCTACCGATGAATATGGGTTATCTCGATGGACAACCCTACTCGAAAGCGTTTCGCCAAGAATATCCAAAAGTGAACGGATTGTTCTGGGGTTATCACTGGCTACAAGGTGGAATGTACGATATGCTCTATGGCAAAACTTTGGAAGAACAGAAAGCCGCTTACGCTACAGTTGGAAAACAATATCATGAAGTCGAGTTATATCGAACAGACCGTCCTTTTATGCCGATGTTTGCTGAAGTTAGCCCTCGGTTCGCACAACGCTTTCCTCAAATAGCGAATACGTTCGATAACCTGCATATGCTACACGACATGATTAATGATATTCTCGCCTCCGATTGGATTAGTGAACAGCAAAAAGAAGAACAGATTCAACGGGCTATCTGGTTAGTGATGGCGAAAAATCATGAGGGAATGGAAGCAGGTCAAAACTATGGAGGAGAAGGATTACACGATCATCGTTTTATGGCAGGGATGCCAGGGATGGGTTTAATGCCAGAAGGAACGGGACACCAAGGACATGATAGTAATTCAAACTCTCAGACAAATCCTACTCCTCAGCCAACGACGAATCCCCATCATTCCATGCCAGGAATGAACCATAATAATTCGATGCCAAACATGAATCATGATACCTCGATGCCAGGGATGACGCACCCAATGCCACAACCATCTTCAAAACCCTCAGAACCTACAATGCCCAATCCTCAAAAATAATTCAGCACTAAAAAAACAAATGAAATCAAACAGAACATTACTTTTTTCGGCTTTCGCTTCTACCGTTTTAGCCGTCAATCCCGCTATGGCCGTAGATCATAATAATCTTGATTCAGGTCGTCCCTTATCTTTCGATGATGCGGAAAGTATCGCCTATCGTGAACAGTCGATCGAATTTGGTGCAGGATTGAACTTACCCAGTAACCGTAGTGTTGGGGGATCTTTCGATATTGAATACCTGTATGGTTTTGCCCTCAATAGTCATTTAGTCATCGGTTTAGATCCTAGTGTCGGCGGTAAAGCAGATACGGATGAGACTGATTTCGATGTGGGAAATCTATCAGTCGGTGTATTCCATAACTTTAACCGAGAGTACGACAATGTGCCTGCTTTTGCCATTCGGGGAGATCTTGGATTACCGACTGGAAATGATGCGCGGGGAGTCGATATCCGAGTCAGAGGCATTGCTAGTAAAACCGTCGGGCAGTACGATCGTCTCCATCTTAACCTCGATCTAAATGTGAAAACCGATGTCGATAGCGAAGAACGATCGGTTATCCCTGGTTTAATCTTAGGTTATTCTAGACCCCTTGGCTATCCAAAACGTTTTGACAGAACCTTTTTGGCTGAGATGGGGGTTAGAGCCAGTCAAGACACAAAAGGAGGGGCTATTTTAATAACGGGTGTAGGTCTTCGTCAGCAAGTTGGATTACGCAGTGTTGTTGATGTTGGTTTAGAGGGGGATATTGCCACAGGTGCTGGAGAACGAAGCGAGTTGCGTTTTAAAGTTGGCTACTCTTTTGGGTTTTAAAATCATCCCCATCACTCGTCGCAGATAGCTAATCAGACTTAACCAATTAGGCTCAAACGTCGA
This sequence comes from Chroococcus sp. FPU101, assembly GCF_017312365.1. GTDB lineage: Bacteria > Cyanobacteriota > Cyanobacteriia > Cyanobacteriales > Microcystaceae > Chroococcus. Next base: position 155,365 of record NZ_BLJI01000006.1, on the reverse strand, counting down.
GTGTATGGGGTGAGGTTTGTTCAACTGTACAGTACAATTACCGATTTCGGTTCATCATGCCATCCATATTTTTACAACATCCACATCCAGACTGATTATTATCTTGAGCCATCGCGGGCTTGGCAACGATGATCAGTGCCGTAACGCCTGCAATCAACAAACCCATTAAAACTTTTACTTGCTTTGACATAATTAATCGCCTCCAAAATCACAAGATGGTTATATCTTTAAATCAACTATAAACTCTATAGCCCGCTATAGAGTCAAGGCTTTGAAGCCAACATCAATAAAATTGAGGAAATTTACTTAAAGGTTGATAAAATGATGAAAATTGGAGTAGTTTCTAAACGTGCGGGGGTTTCCGTCGGTACTCTACGTTACTACGAGAAATTAGGCTTAGTTCAGCCTTTGCAACGCTCTGAAAATGGATATCGCTACTATGATAAAAACGTTATTCAAAGGATTCTGTTTATTAGAAAAGCACAAGCACTTCAATTTTCCTTAGCTGATATTAAGCAAATTTTGACAATTCGTGAACAAGGATACCCTGCTTGTGCAAAAGTCAAAGAGCTATTAAATCAAAAAATCTATCAACTTAATATACAGATTCAGCAACTCAATGAATTTAGGGTAGAGTTAGAACAATATCAAACTCGATGGTCGGAACGTCCTTTGGATCAACCAGAGAGCCTTATTCTTTGTAGTCTCATCGATGAAGTGCAAAACTATACAAGAGAACATTTGCTTACCTCGTTCAATTAAAGCCTGTAGCCATCGTCATTCAAATTCCCCAACCCAGATCATCCCCTGCACCAGAAAAAACGCTGGCTCGATAAATTCCGATTGCCTCCAAGGACGATTGATTTTGCTTTCCAGTAAAGATTAACACTCCATCAATAGCGATCGCTGGAACTGCTTTTACTCCGTACTGCTCTGCTTTTTGTCGGTTCTCCCCTAAATTGCAGACCGTTATTTCGTAGGCTGGGTCAGCCATTGATTTAATTAGTGCTACAGTTTCATCGCACAAGGGGCAGTTACCAGTAAAAATCTCAATTTGATGAGTCGTCATAAAGTCACTTAGGAATAATAGATTATATTTTGCTCTATATACTAAACTCTGTAGTTAGCTATAGAGTCAAGACACATATCATAGATCACTCAATAGCTGTTATTTCTACATAATATTTATTATTTTTAATTTCATCCTAATTTCATTTTTAGATTAGAAACTAAGATATAAAAGAGCTTTTAGTAGCTAACACATGACTACATAAGCAAAAACTTAGAGTATTTAGACTCCTTAACTAAGTAAAGTTACTTAAAAAAATTGTATAGTAGTTAAATTTATTTTAAAAATATTACCAAGCTTTCAAATATAGACTTTTTTTATAATATGAAGTACCAAACGATTAAACATTTTTTAGCTCCTCCTAGTTTTCTGTTGGCTATTATAATTGGTTTAACTCTTGTTAGTTGTTCTAATAGTTCAAACAACAATACAGCTAAATCAGTTGTTAAAGATCAAGTAATCAGCAATTCTTCTTCACAAACATCAGTCACTTTAACGCCAATTTCAACGGACTGGAGAAATAACAATCACATTCATGGATTAGCCGTCAACTCCAAAAATCCTGCTATTTTTTACGTAGCGACTCACAACGGTTTAATTCAACGCTCAGAACAGGGAAAATGGTTCTGGATGGGGAAAGAACGGGCTGATTATATGGGTTTTACGACTGATCCTCGTAACAGTCAAATTTTTTTTGCTAGTGGACATCCTCACACAGGCGGTAATCTCGGTTTTATCAAAAGTCAAAATCAAGGACAAGATTGGCAGCAGCTTTCAATGCCAGGAGTTGATTTTCATAGTTTGACTTTTGCTGTAGATAGTCAAGGACAAGAAATTTTCTATGGAATGGCTGTTTCTGGTAAACAGGGTCTTTTTATCTCAAAAGATAGCGGTAAAACTTGGAGCCAACCGAAAGCCACAGGATTAAATGAGGTTCCTTTTGAGCTTATCGCTAATCCAAGTCAACCTAATCAGGTTTTTGCGACGACTCGTGGTGGTGTATATCAAAGTATAGATTTTGGTGAGACTTGGACACTTGTTCCTGAAACGCAAGATACACCGCTTATTGCTCTTACCCTAATTAAAGAAGCGAATCAATCAATAGTGATGTATGGTTATCGCTTTTTGAAATCATCAGAAGGACTTTATCGAAGTACAGATGAGGGGAAAACTTGGCAGCCTCTGGGTAAAGGAACTCAGGGTGTAATTATTAAATTAGCTATTGCGACAGATAACCCTCAAATTATTTATGCCGCTAATGAGAAAAACGCCATCTTTCAATCTCAAGATGGGGGAAAAACTTGGCGCGAGTTACTTTAAATCATGAAAAGTTCTTTGTTGAAAAGCTTTAAATGGCTCAAACATCTTTTAGCAGCCCCAGAAACCAATTTATTTATCTTTGCTTTTCTCATTCACTTTGTTTACGAAGTCTGGCAGTCACCTTATTTTGAGTTTTACGGGATGCCGACTTTAGCCGACAAAATCAACTATATTACCCATTGTACGATCGGTGATGGTGTTATTACTGTACTTAGTTCAGGGATAATTAGCTTTTGGCAACGCAATCGCTATTGGATGATTACCCCTACTGCTCGATTAATTGTAATATTTACCAGTATTGGCTGGATCTATACCTTTATCTCTGAAATTTATCGGGTCAGAGTTGCTCAGTTATACGGTGTTTCAGTTTTAGTAGTTCCTTTCGTTCAAATTAGTTGGCTACCTCTATTGCAATGGTTAATTCTACCACCTATGGTTTTAATGATGACCCGACGGCATCTTTTGGGATACCGCTCCAAAATTGAATGAACTAAAAAGGCACAAGACTGATAACTGAGAAGACCTGTTCATTTCATCCTAATTTCATTTTGCTTTGAAACACTAGAGTTATGTTTGAGTTTTAACAATTTCGTTCAGAGCGGTCTTTTTCAAAGCTTAATCCTTAGAAGTTCTCTTGATTCATCATTCAAGGTATTGCCAAAATGTCGAAAAAACGAACTTTATTGTCTGTCACACTCTTGAATTTTCTGCTTTTAACAACACCCTCGATTGTTTTGGCTCATGGCGGGCATGGAGACGAATTTCAAGGCGGTTCTGAGTCTAATCAGACAACTGACGCGATTCAGGTTGATGCGGTGACAGCGAAGAGCATGGGTATTAAAGTAGAGCCAGTGAAAAGCCAGCGTCTTGCTGTTGGCCTTAAAACTACAGGTCAAATCGAAACGTTACCGAACCGTCAAGTTGAAGTAACAGCCCCTACACCTGGTAAAGTTGTTGAACTATTGTTTAAACCAGGAGATTTAGTTAAAGCAGGTCAAACTGTAGCGGTGGTGGCTGCACCCGAATTAGTCGAGCTACGAGTTACGGCTCAAGAAAAGCAAGCTGAGGCAGAAGCGGATGTTCAGAAAGCCAAAGCGGATTTACAACTTGCTCAAGAGAATTTAGACCGTCAGCGACGAATAGCTGATGCTGAAATTGCTCAAGCTAGTACTGAAGTGAAAGTTTCTCAGGAAAAATATGATCGAGACAATGATCTCTATCAAGCTGGAGCCTTGCCACGTCGTGATCTGCTTGAGTCGCAAGCTCATCTCGCCGAAGGAAAAACCCAACTTGCCACCGCAGTAAGCCGTAAAAGTGTACTAGAAGCTGAAAATCAACTTAAACGCGCTCAATCAGATCTAGAAGTTGCTCAAACTCGCTTTAGTTTGAGTAATATGACTTATCAAACTCGACTACAACAACTCGGAACTCGTGCCAATGCTAAGGGTTTAGTGGTTGTAACGGCACCTCTTACGGGTAGAGTAGTAGACCGAGAGGTAAGTATCGGTCAAGCGTTTCAGGATGCAGGGGGTAGATTAATGACCATCGTTAATGACGATCGCATTTTTATCACCGCTAATATCTATGAGCAGGATTTGACAAAAATTAGAAACGGTCAACGAGTTAATGCAAAAGTTCCATCCTTACCAAATAGAGTTTTTACAGGTCGTATTACTTTAATTGGTTCTAACGTTGAAGGTGAAACACGAGTTGTTCCTGTTAAAGCAGAGTTGGATAATGCAAACGGTTTACTCAAACCAGGTATGTTTGCTCAATTAGAAATCTTGACGGAGCAATCTTCAAGAAATGTTTTGGTGATTCCAACATCGGCAGTTGTTGAAGCAAATGGTAAACAGTTGGTTTATTTACAAAATGGTAATGCTTTTCAGCCAGTAGAAGTAACGCTTGGACAAACTTCCGAGCAATTAGTTGAAGTTAAAAGTGGACTTTTTGAGGATGATTTAATTGTTACTCAGCGTGCGCCTCAACTCTATGCTCAATCTTTAAAAGGAGGTAAACCAGCCGCAGAAAGTGAGGAAAACAAAGTTTCCCCTGCAACCACAGATACTGTATCCAGTTCTAAACAAATTCCTTGGTGGCTTGTAATTCCTGTTGGAGGAGCGATCGCAGGAGGTACTTTTTGGGCAGGTACTTTTTGGCAAAGTCGTCGTCAGTCCCGTTTCGTTTCCGTAAAGCCTTTAAAAAATACTTCTCAATACGAGACTGAAATTTATCTGAATAATTCTTCATCTACAACTTCTTCAACAAAAATGGATGAAAAAAACTATGAAGAATCTTAAAAATTGAGTCTAAACAAAAACTTTTACAATAAACACTAATTTTTATCTATAAATTTAGCAGTTGTTAATCTGTCAGGAAATTTCCCAACATCTCAGCCCATTTCTATAACCGCCTAAAAAACTATTTTCATCCATTGAAGGAACTGATCACTGGCCTTATCGGAGCGCAGCTAGTTCTACTGCACTCCGCCTTTGACTCTGTCATACCAAATCCGTAGAACAGAACCCACTTAAGTGATAGACTGTGAGAATAGGAAGAAAAGCACATCTGGAAAATCATCTATCAAGTGAGCAACTCAAAGAACGCTACCGACAAACTTTCGATAAGGTAGAGTCAAGACGTTGGCACTTACTCTGGTTGGTGAGCGAGAAATGGAAAATCAAAGAAGCAGCTACAGCAGTAGGATATAACTATGATTACGCCAAGGAAATAGTAAAAGCCTACAACTTAAAGGGCGAAGAGGCCATTAGGAATAAGCCTCGGCTTAAAAAGAAGAAATCAGGGAAAGCCCTACTCAATGAAGAACAAATCGAAGAACTCAGAGAAAGCTTGAAGCAAGCACCACCAGACCAGGGAATCTGGACGGGGCCAAAAGTCGCCCACTGGATCGCTCAAAAAACAGGAAGAGAAAAAGTCTGGCCGCAGAGGGGGTGGGATTACCTAAAAAAGTTTCGTTACTCCCTCAAAGTTCCGCGACCCAGACACCAGAAAGGGAATAAAGAACAGCAGGAACAATTTAAACGCAAACTACCAGAACGGGTTAAAGAATTACAACGTCAGTATCCTACTGCTCAAATTGAAGTCTGGTCGTTTGATGAACATCGATTAGGACTCAAACCTATTTTGCGTCGAGTTTGGACACCGATAGGAGAAAGACCGATTGCTACCGTCAATCATCGTTATGAATGGCTTTACCTTTACAGTTTTGTCCATCCCTCGACAGGAACTACTGAGTGGTTCATTGTGCCTAGAGTTAATGTGGATTGGTTTAATTTAGTACTGCAATCCTTTGCCACTGCAGTGGGAGTCGGACAAGACAAAATTATCCTTTTGGTTCTTGACCGTGCTGGTTGGCACATGAGCAGGAAAGTCAAGCTACCTGAAGGTCTAATTTTTGAGCCTTTGCCCCCTTACTCTCCCGAACTGCAACCAGCAGAAAGACTTTGGGCTTTAGCTGATGAGCCTTTGGTCAATAAAAGTTTTGAAACTCTTAATGCTTTGGAGGCGGTTCTCGCTCAACGCTGTCAGATTCTCACACAGATGACATCTCAGATTCAAGCTTTGACCAATTACCATTGGTGGCCTACTCCACCAGAGAAATTAAAGACTCAAAGCGGGGTTTCTTTATAGAGGGGGTTATATATGCGGATTTGGTATCAAATGTCGATTACAACCCTAATAGTATAGTCTAGTTAAGTAGACATTATTTAAGTTAAGTAAGGGTTACAAGCTCTTGGCTCTTTCTCATAAACGAGCATTGTCTATAATGCCGTTATTTATCTAAATGTAGAGGGTTTGTAATCGTCGTTTAGGGTCTTTGTAATGTTCGTCTAATACTATCTTTATCAGACTTTTTGTAACCCTTTTCTTTGGCTCCGAACTTCGGAATTATCTCAAATCCTTAAGCCTGTAATCAAGTTTCGACACCGAACGGTTACGCGATCGCTATTTCTAATTGGTTTTGTTTTTTTGTTTCCACCATCTGACTGAATCTAAAATTGCACCTGTCATTCTTTTCCCATCCGCCTTTTTGTAATCCCAAATAGCCTATTTATTTTTATCTCACCTTCCTGCATAGTTAATTTAAACATTAAACATAGCGAGAAAGAACATTGAGATCAAAATTGATAAAATTGCCTATGTTCCTTATTAGCCATAGGTTTTAGGCTTCTTCGCCCTAGCCAACATAGTCAGCATAGGCAGTAACCATACCTTCTTCTATTTTTAGATAATTTTCCGCTAAGGGAGGTTCAATTAATGGAGAAGTGGATCTATCTGATGATTTTTTTCATCCACTATATGTATCTGCCTATTTTGCCTATGTTGGCTATGTGGCATAGGCTCTAGGCTATGTGACTGCTTATGTGACTGCCTATGTTTCTTCAAAAACTTTATTTCATTAACCACCATCCCTGCTTCTTCTTTCGTCCTCGAAGCCTTAAACCATTACAGGCGCAATGATGGGGTAGCGGTGAGCTTGAGGGCAATAGCCTTTACCGACCGTAATGATCAAGGTCTGGTCACTTCGGTCAGACTCTACACGGTACTACACCTCTGTCGTCTTGAAAACTACGCTCGACGGTGTTGATTTAATACTGTCGCTCTTTCTTAAGTATTTATTTTTAACTTTTATTGATAAAATTTTATAGTTTTATGAAAAAAGCTATACATGGCAAGCATTACAGGAATTTATGAAATGTAAGCTATAACCAATCATAATGTACCGTACCACTCACGACTTTCAATTAAGAATCTTGAAAAAACTTAAGATTTCTAGAAACAGCAATAAGACCCAAAACAATGAGCATTAGCCAAACCACAATCATCATTAAACCAAAAGATAGCATTATTTTAACTGCAATCGAATAAACTGGTTGATAAGCAATGCCTTGAAGACCAATGATTGAAACCAGACAAAGATCAGAAGATAACCATAAAATAAACCACTTCCAGAAAGTCAAATTAAAGCAACGAAAAGACAAAATACAGTAATATGTAGTAAATAGAGCAGCATATAAACCAAAAACAATTAGAGAACCCAACAGCAACCATGAAATTAATTCTCCATGCTCAATCGCTGACCAATGGCCCTTATTAATTGAACCTGCCATTAAATCAATAATTCCAACAAGCAATGATATAAAAATCAAAGCAAATCGCTTGTAATAAATAGAAACACTATCCATGATTGGCAAAGTAACTTTACAAAGTAAATTTAAAGCTTGTCTCAATTATATTTTAAGTAAACCCAACTGTAGAATAATTTACCAAAACTTGCTAATTGGGAATAAAGCAGATTTATTAGCTGAAGAGTTTGAATTTATTAGCTCAAGTAATAGTAGAATTAAAAAGCCTTGTCTCCATCTATCACTTAATCCACATCCCGAAGACCAAAACAAACTCATAGAACAATCGAAGATTAAATTCGCAACTTCATTATTAGAATCACTTTCAATGGAAAACTGTCAATGGATTATGGTCGAACACTACGATGCAGTAACAGATAACACCATTCGCCCTCACTTACATTTAATAATCAACCGTATTCCAATTAACAGCGAAAAAGCAATAAACCATAATTTTATAAGAGAAATTGAGAAAAATTTACATGAATTAAGAAAAGAATACAATCTTAAGCCAATTATTCCTAGCAGAGAAGTCGAGCAAAAACATTATACAAACAGCGAATATCAGAAAATATTTAAACGTGGTTTTGAACCAAAAAGTTCAATTATCAAACAATTCCAAACACTTTTAGAACCAATTATTAATCTTAACATTTCAGTAGATGAAAAATTATCTTTACTCGAAAAACAAGAAATAAAGATCATTCCATATAAAAAAGGATACTGTTACCAACACAAAAATCAATTAATCGGAATCAATCGGCTAGGTAGACGTTATAGCCCTGATAATTGGAATAATTCACCACAAAAAACTGAGCAAAATGAAATTTAGAGATGACTATGAAGAATATCTAAAATGGAAAGGAAGTAAAGGAGGATTAGGTGCAGAGCTAGTGATCCCGATCGCTTTAATTTTAATCCTAAGCAAAATTTTAATCATTTTCATTACTTTAACAGGTCTGTTTATCCCTCTTAACTCAATCAGACTTCTAAAAAAAAGACCTAAAAGAATTTGGTGTCGCTCAACAAAATTTAACTTTAAGCTATTCTATCTATCTGCCATAATTCTAATTACAATTCAAATTATGCTTACTCTCAAATATGGAAAATATCAATCAATTACTCCTTTTAAATCTTTACCTTTTAACTGGGATATGTACTACCCCCTAACGCAGTTTAGTCTATTTAACTGGATATTAGATAAAAGTTTATTAAGTATCTTTACCTTAAAAAAATAGAAAATTAAATGTACAATTAAACTAAGCTCTTTTTCGAGACAATCTTTTTTTAGACTTAACGATAACAGCACTCGGTAGATAAGACGCACGATATTGCTTTTTGATCATCATCTTTGCTTCTTGAGTATTCCAAGCATATTGAGGAACCAATTGTAAAACTTTTCCAAATCGATTTAATTGGGTTAAATCACCTGTGTAATCAAAGATAACCTTTGCTATAAAATAGCAACAAGACTCAGGTTGGATAACAACTTGATATTCACTAAAACGAATTACCACATATCCTTGATCACAAAACCAGTGATTTCGCTTCCTGTCAGTCAACTGATCTATACAATGTGTCGGCTCTGCATTTCTTAAAGCATAAGGCTCATCAATCTCTACATCAATCATCAAGCCTGAAGAATGGGAAATAATAAAATCAGCCGTATAATTGTACTTATCACTTACTTTAAAAACTAACCCCTGCTTAACATTAAAATAATTTTCAAGATAAACTTTAAAACTAGATTCGCTTAAACCATAATAAGCATCACCTTGTTCGATTGAAAACATCTTTGGTTTAAAATCAAATTTCTTAGTTTCTTCTTGAACAACAACTTTTTTTAGTTTTGAAAATTTTTGAAAATATTGATTTAATTCTTTATAATAATCTTTAGTCAACTTAAATTTATAATTTTGTAAATAAGACCAAGAAAGAAGAAAAATTGAAAAAACAATAAATAGAAATAGAAAAAGAATTAACAAAGATAATCTTTGATATATAGCAATTGCATATAGCACTATTGAAAGTATCACCCAGATAATCCAAAAAACATTCATGTAAAACTTAAAGCGATTCACTAATGCAACTGGATAAAGAGGAAGGACTGGCTGTATCAGTGAAATATTATTTTGTTCTATTACCTTAGAAGAAGATTGAAAAAGTTTAAAATTTAATGGAACAAATACCATCGGATAATAATTTTTTGCCATCAGATCAAAGAGGCTAACGCCTCTTTTACAAAAAGTTTATGAGGTTGAATTATGTCCAATCTAATATATAAATTACTCAGCAATTCTCATTATGGCTCATACCTATGGGAGAATTTAGAAAGATTAGAAGATGAAGAATTTATAAAGCTAATCCAAAGTCAAATCAGCCAAGAAGAATTAATAGATCAACTGGTAGAAATTAAAACACAACTTGAGGCTGATATCATAGCTATCAAGGCGAGAATAAGTTACTTAAATCAAATTCACCAAACTGAACTTGAACGGCTTGAAAGATGGAATAAGAGCTTAGATCAAAGCTTAATCAAAGGTTATCAAGCAGGAATGATAAGCGAAAAAGCGATCGGTCAAAAATACGCCATCAGTTTTCGTCTTAATCCTCCTAGTTGTACAATTATTGACGAAGCAACAATTGCTCCAGAGTATATTACACAAAAAACAACAATCACTCAAAAAATTGATAAAAAAGCAATCATTGAAGATTGGAAACAAGGAATTGATTTACCAGGAGTCTCGATTGAGCAAAAAATAAAAGTGATTTATCAAATCCTCAAAAACACCAACTTCAATGATTACCAATCTCACTAAAAATTACTCAAAGCATCACTCCAATCTCGTCCACTGATATCTTCACCATCAGTAAAATAAGTTGCAAAGGTAGCAGCCTCTAGAGACTTTTCGCTTCTTCGCGCAACTTCTTCGAGTGTACGTGCCTCTTTGCGCTCTAAATAAACAAGATATCGATAAGTTGCGCGAAGATTCCATACGACTGAAGCTTCTTCTTGGTTTGACAACTGTTGAAGATCTTCCATAAAGTGGTCAGGCCATTTCTGGCGAATTAAAGAAGGCTTATGTAATCCAAAACGAACCAACAAAACAACATTTGCTTCTACTTGAGTTAAATGTTGTAAATCACTTGGATAACCTTCAGGCCATGTAAAACCAAAATCAGCCGTTTCAACTTCCTTAATCCAGGATTTATCTTGCTCGTCTTCATCTAAAAACGTTAGTTGAACACCTTGCAACTGGATAGGATTTTCTGACACACATTCTGCCTCTCCTTGTAGCTCATTAGGATCAATATAAAATGGAGTAACCTGCTCACTCGCAATTGAAAAAATATTCTCCGTCAAAGTCCCCATAAGTTGACGAGATTTAACTTGTAAAGAAAAAGCTTGCGCTACTGGATCAGTTGTATTAAAAGACATTTCTTATACCTAATTTAATTAATTGTTATTCTCCCAAAATAACACTTTCTCTACTTCACCCAAAAGCAGGAAGACAAGTAATAATCGTATTTTTAAAATCGGAAAATACTCCTTTGACTTGTATATTTACGTTTTTTGTATTGCAAATTCGTTACTGAGGCTTTTATGTTTGATCTATCACTTAATTTTATTCCTGTAGAACAACCAGAAGTTATTTTTAGCCCTGAAGGTGAAATTCATATTCCTGTTATCGATTTTGCTCACGATCCTCAAAAATTTTTATCCCAAAAAGAAATCCTAAGAAACACACAGCTTTATCATCTTCTAACTGACGATGAACTCGGAATCACCGAAAAACAAAGACAAACCCTAGCGATTCTACGTTTAGACAACCAACAAGAACCCGAAATAGTAAGTAGAAAGCTTAAAAACTATTCTCATTTTCCAGATGAAATTGAACGAGACATCTTATATGTTTCAGGAACATCTATTCTCTACGCCGACCCCGAACTCTGTCAGAAATACCAAAATAACTTTTTCAAAAAAGAAGATTCAAAGTTATTCTATGGTGGATTAAGCAATAGTAATAACCATCAAGCAATTAGCAAAATTGAAGAAACTCTTGTAGTTAAATTTATAGACTGTGAATCTACCGATCTCAATCATGAATTTGAAACAGCAGATGGTCATGGAAAAATTAGTCCACGACTGGTTGAAAAATTTAACGCAACAGCAGATCGGCCCTTTCAATTCCGTCTTAGCTATACAGATGCTTGGAAAAAAGATCATCCTAACACTCCTGAAATAAGCTTTCAAGCCAAGGGAACATTTCTGCCCAATGCTGAACTAACCGATCAGCTTGGATATGATTTAATCATCGATGTTAGCCAAATTAAAGGACTTAATAAAGAAGAAATTCAAAGACTTCTTCAACTCGACACCGTAGAGCTTCCCAAAACACTGTTAGGAAACATGAATAATGCCAAAGTTGAACAGTGGAATTGTTCTTGGCAAACTCTACTAGAACTAACTCCAGAAGCAATTCAAAAAGACATTGTGCCTATAACTCAAAAAGTTGCTCAACAATTAGCTGAAGTTCAAAAAGACCCAATTACTCTTAAGGCTTATATTATTAACCAAGCAGAGAAAGACAAAGAATTAAACTCAAAATTCCCTGTAGCAGAAGAAAAAAGCAATCAAAACGACAAAACAATTGAAATTTTAAAAGCAGATCGCTACCATCTCCTTAATGAAAACCCGTACATCAGAGAAACTTTAGAAAATAACACAATTAATAAATGGAAAAACCTAGCTCAAAAAGGAGCTATTCATCCAGATGGAAGAATGGCCATGCCCGCTTGGAATCTCAGACCTGGAACAATTGTCTGTGGAGATGTGCCAAATGGTACGACTCTTCTAGTTGGACGATACCCGACAAACCCTGGAAATTTAGTCAGTTATCAAGTCGATAATCGTCAAAAAGGAGCAGAACATCTTACAAAATATAAAGGATGCTTTTTTATTGACCCTAATACATGGCGACAAAACCATCAAGGTGACTTTGATGGTGATAATGGCTATACCCTAAGCCAAGAAAAAGTACCCAATTGCGTTGCCTGTCGTCCTAAAGCAACAGAGCCTCTAACTTTTACTTCTCCGCCTAAACTCGAAAAAAGGACTCAAAAAGAATTAGGACGAACAACCCTAGAAGCCATTCCTCACATTGCTCAAAACATTGTTGGATTATATGCTAACGCAGTTGGCAAAATTTACAATGGCGAAATTCAATCAGGAGAACCAGTTGGTAAATTCCAAAGTCAGCAAAAAGAATTAATTGAACGAGGAACAACGCTAATGCAAGCTGCTACAGACCTTGCTAAAGGCGCACCTCATCCAGAAGAAATCGATCCAGATTTCTTAAATGATGCAAAAGAGTTTACATACAAGCATCCAACACACTTTTTTAATGCTCTTAAAAATGAGAAAGTTTATCGAAGCTGTCTTTTTCCAACTGACAACACTAGACTAAGCATTTTACCAGAAATTGTTAATCAAGAATGGTCGCAAGTACAACTTCCCTCCTCCCGTCCTTTACATGAGTTTCGCTATATTTTCACCCCTCCATTTGAAAAAAATACGCCAGAATTTAAAAACTGGGAAACTCATTATTTAACTACGGCGCAAGAAATTAAAGAACGATTTGAAGCGCACAACAAAACAATTCATCAAAAAAAATTACATGAAAATGATATTAAAGAAAGCTATAGCGAATTTTATAAATACGAACGGAACCGAATTGAGGAATATTACAAAACCCCAGAAGAACGACAGCTATTTATGTTAGCTTTAGGTTATTTAGAAACTGCATCGAACAAACATCAAGAAGTTCAAAATCGATGTGATGAAATTGCCATACATCTCAAACCAGAATTTAATCACTATAGTAATTACGAACGAAATACTAGCGCAATTCCACTACCTACTTATGTTTACTCTGTTCCTTTCAAACAAAAAGAATCTTTGACCATAGAGGCTGAAGAAGCTTATCAAAATTTAGAGTTTGAAAGTTTAAAAAATAAAATATTCACCTTTGAACTAAGTAATCATAATGGAAAAATTCAAGTTTTCAATAATAATGAATTAATTGGAACAATCCAAGAACCACTCAAAATACCTGAGAATGAGAAAATTACAATTATGGCAAGTCTAAAACCAGAGCAACAAGGCTTATTAAGCTTAACTCGGAACACGGTGATTGATGCACTCTCGGTTGCTAAAGAAACACTTGATTACCTAGATTTAAAATACGAGACTAAACTAGACAATAAGTTACCAATGGTACATTTTGCTCTACTTAATTCCGAAAAAAATCCTGAATTTATTGAAAAATTAAAGGAGAAATATGCTAACAATTATTTAGAAAATCAATTAAAATTTAGCGATCAAGATCTTCGCTACGAAGACCATAAAGGTCAAAGTAAATCTCTCTATATTATTGCACCTGAAAACTGCGGTTGGATCAACAACTCTTCTTTAAAAAAAGGAGGATTAGTTTATAATCTTTGTAGCGAAGAACTTGCCAAGTATTTAGAAAACTTTGAAGTAAAAACACTAACTTTAGTTGGACAACAATACAATGCTTTCAAAGGAATTGATTTTAAGCAGTATCAAGGAAAAATATTTGAACTTAAAGTAGAGGCAGATCAGACAGAAAATCCTCAATATAAACACCAACCGATCATAACTATTGGCAATCAAACTTTAGCTCGATTTGCGACTAACACTCCTAAGCTACCCATCGGAACAACATTCATCGGCGAAATTATTCCAAAAGGAAAAAGCTTAATCGTAGAAATTCAAGAAAACTCAATAAAAATTCCTGAACCCAAAGCAATTGCCTATTCTAATCCATTAAAAGTCAAAAAACCTAAAAAAATAGAGATTATTTCTTCAAATTCAAAAATTACACAACCTAGTACACCTAAAGTAAAAATTGAGCTAGATCAAGAAAAAACTACTCAAAACAATAACAATTGCTCATTAACTGTAATTTCAGGCGGTCAAACAGGAGTTGATCGCCTTGGTCTAGAAATAGCTAAATCTTTAAACATCCCAACAAAAGGATATGCAGCAGGAAACTACATGACTGAAAAAGGAATAGATTTAAGCCTCAAAGAGTTTAACCTTATTCCTGGAAAAGAATATAGCTCTCTTAAAGACACCTACAATTTCCGAACGGGAGCTAATATTAAAATTAGCGATGGAACTCTAATTTTAGGAGATCATTCTTCACCTGGATCGAAGGTAACTATTCAATATGCTAAAGCTTTAAATAAGCCATATTTAACACTGTCAAACGAACAACTTCAAAATCCAGAACTTTCAGCACAAATAATTACAGAGTGGATTAAAAATAATAACATCAAAACATTAAATATTGCGGGTAATCGTGAAAGTAAGCTAAACCAACAAGCCTTAGAAAATATCAAGCAAACACTATCTCAAGCTCTAAGTCATACTTTAGAGCCACAACAAAAAACTGAAGTAGAAAACAAACCTTATAACTGGTCACGCTACCCAGTAACTAATCAAAATTGCTATGAAGTATCTTCAAATGGAGATCGACGCTTTAGCTCACTTTCTGCTACTCTTAAAGATGGTCGTACCATTGAAGAAGCTTATCAGCTAGACGTTAAAGGATATCGAGAAATTAGCAATGATTGGAAAGCTGGCAAAGGCAAACAACCCCTCAAGAAAAAATCTCAAAGTGAACTAGCTAAAGAATATAAAGAACTTTGGAAACAATATCTAAAAGAAAATTCAGAATTGCTTCAAGACTTAATTAAACTCCCCAAAGGAACAATTCTAACTGATCAGTTTGCCACAACTGAAATTAATCAAGCAAAAACTTTAAGTGATATTTTAAACTCAATTCACCAACATTTAGAGCAAAAAAGCATCGAAAAAGTAACCAAACAAAAACCTCGTATTCAAATGGTTGAACGAAATGACACAAAAATCATCATCCAAGATCCTGAAAAATTTAAAGTTGAATTAATTAGTGATAATAATCAATCATCTAAGTTACCGACAGAAATAGCCTCCGTGTCTGAAGAAATTAATTCTAAGCTCAATCAGCAAAAAGATCGAAGTTCAGAAAATTATAAGTTAAGAACACAAAAAGTTAATCAACAATCTAAAAGCTTAAATTCACAACAAACACTAGAATTCGAGTAAAAATACAACAACAAAAGATTTATTAAAGGATCTGTATTTTAATGTGTCAAGCCGCAACTGGCTATCCACCCAAAATCTTGATGGACAAAGGATCTCAGATATTTGATGATCCTTATTAGCCAAGAACAGCTATTTAGAGGCTCAAACTCCTATCTGGACAGAAATAGAGCCTAAAAGAAAATTGTGGGTTGACACAAAAAAATTGACAGACTCTTATTAAAAATCGGCTCTCTTTTATTGAGGGCCGTCTTTTCATTAGATAAACGGACATCGTTCATAATTCATCAGTTATTCTCAAACAGAAACTCTAAAAAACAATCTTTTTAAGCTTGAATTTGAATACGCTTTTCTTTCATCTTCTCAACAGACTTTTCAGAATGTGCTTCTTTAAGTGACTCTACATCCAAATGCTCAGATAGTTTTTTAATCCAATCCTCTTTATGATGCTCTTTAAGCCTATCTTGTACAGATTCCCACACATCACCGTCAGACTGAAGAAGCAACACAACTTGAGGCTGTTGACCTGCAAGAGACGCTTCAACCTGTAAAGAGCCATCTTCTAACTTGAATAAACGATTATCTCCTAAACGCAAACCATCTTGAGGTATATTCTTATTTCCTTCAGTGGCCCGATCATAATAGATCTCTAAAAGCTGTCCTAGTTGTTGAACTTGGCTGACTTCAATAACCTCATTTCTTTTGCATTGCTGTTCTAAAAAGTGACGCACATCCTCATCTAATACTTCTTGAGCCTTAATTTCAGAAACTTCAGAAAACTGCTGTTGTATTCTTTCTACAATGTCTTGAACCTGAGAAGGCAAAACATCAACTGAATCAGCATTTAATTCTTCAAGAAGTTCTCGATTTGAACGTAACAGGAGTTGATTAGAACCTTCTTCTAAAGCTTGCTGTATTCCAGTAGACAAAGTGGTATACATCGCTTGACGCTTTGTAATTTCTAAATCTTCTTTCTCGTTAGCTTCAATACGATAGATAAAAGGCTTAATATTAGGATTTCCATCAACCATTAATACAGTTGACGCAATAATAGTCTTACCATCTTGAATCGCATCAACAGTTAGAACAGCTTCCTTTTGAAGAGGCTCGTCTAACTCATCAAGATCATTTAGAGTGAAATCAAATTTTGTAGAATTAGCTTCTACATTTTGCTCTTTAAGAACAGAAGTAGTCGAGAGACTTGAGGCTTGCTCCTGAGTATGTTCATCAGTTAAAGTTTCAACAGAGTCCTCTTGAACAAAGCTTCCTTTCTCATTAGTCTGCTCACGCTTATTCGGATTAGACAAATCGAGTCGAAATTCTGCCTCTTGGGATGAGTTGACTTCTTCAAGTTTAGTAGTTGGTTCACTTGGCTCCTCATGTACCAACTGTTTAGCTGCTTCAGATGATGGAATCTGCCGAATCTGTTGCTCTAATTTATCCAAACGTTGCTCTAGTTGATCGAGGCGTTGCTCAATCTTATCCATCATCTGTTTCAAAAGATCAAGCTGCTCAAAAACATCTTGCTTAGGATCAAGTTTAATTGGCGTTAATTTTTCTTTATCTTCCCCAGATACTTTTTGATTAACCTCATCTAGACGATCAGCAATTGGTTGCAGGGGAGATGCTTCAGTCAACCTTTCACTGCTTTCTTTAGTTGCTTTCTGAGTTTCTTTAGGATCATTGCTGCTATTTTGCTCATCTAAATCAGTTTCTAAATTAAAACCTGCTTTTTTTAGTCCAACAATACGAGAAACCGAACGATTGGCTCTCTCTTGAGCCTGATCGAGTCGTTGAGCCAAGTCAGCTACTTCCTTTTCATACTGGCGATTCTGCAATACATCGCCCGCTTTGCTAACCAGTTTCATACCCAGTCCCGCAGCCTGTAGAGCGGCTCCAGTTACATCAGTTCCATCAAACGCAACAGGAGAATTGGGAGTTTCCTCAAAAGTACCAGTGACTAAAGAAAAAACATCGGGTAACTTTTCTTGGGCATTTACCTTTTTAGAATTACTCTTAGACGAATTAGTTTGATTAATCAAAGAATCTAAATCAAGAACAGCATTTAAACTTGACTCTGGATTTAAAGTAGCTTCAACCGAACGACGACTCAAACGTGTTGTATCTTCTTCCCCAAGATGCTTTAACATATAAGTTCCCGTTGTTACTTTCGGCTCACCATTAGCATTTAAAAAATGAGAATTATAAGAAATATTTCCCTCTTTTTGTTGCCCTAAAGCAAGAACTAATCCATCCTGTTGAACTTTTGGAATAACTGGACAAGTTTCATAAAATTTATGATAAGGACTATCTTCACAAGACTGAGTGCTTACCGACAATACTGCTTTAGCAAAATCTTCAAATGTTTTTATTCCTTTGTCTTGACACTGTTCTAAAGCTCGATCGCAAACCTCACGAAAATAGCCTAAAACGTGATTTCCTATTACTTTGCCATTAACTTCAGTCTGGGGTGACAGATAAGAATCTTGAGATTTAGCACTTGGCTTATAATGCTTATATTGTCCTGCCATAAATTAAAACAAAAATAAAATAATAAAAAGAATAAGATAAAACTTTAAACCTATAAATCATACAGATGGGTGATATCTTAGCTTCAAAAGTATAGAGAATCAGTTATCAAACATTTAGGTGAAGCTAACTAAATTTATTTTAGATAGAGTGTCGATGAACTTATAAAGCAGGCCACTATGAATCGCTTAATAATCGACACCAAAAATCAAACAGTTAAAAAGAAATGGACAAGTTATCTAACGCTTAACGATTTAAGTCTTTTTAAAGTTCTAAGTTGGGTTGGAATTACCCCAAAAGATCTTCCCTATGTGGGTTTATGCAGCAGTATATTAGCGTACTTTACCTATACCAATCCTATTTTTGTTGCAGTATTAGGCTGTCTCTGTATTGTTGCAATGTCTTTATATAACATTGTCAGAGCCATCCCAATATTAGAAAAAACTCTATCAACTCGCATCCGTTTCTGGCACGTCAGCGTTGTCATTCTTGGATTAACTATTGTCTTAGGTCAGTGGGAAGCTCCTGCGGGTGCAGTTTTTCTCACAGGGTTAGAACAACTTATGAAAGACCTTGTTGCTAACGGTTCAGCAGGTAATGGAGCGATTGAAGAAGAAAGTGTTACACAAATCTTTATCCTATTTCGAGCTTTATTCCTACTACTAATTGTTGGAGGAGCATTATACGCTTATAACCAATCACAACAAGGAAATGACTGGCGACCGATTTTAACTCAAATTGGAATTGCTTTTGCTGTAATTATTTCAGTTGACGTAATCACCTACATTTTTGCAGGGGTATAAAAATGACAGACCCCAAGAAAGATCCGATAACCATCAATCAGATTATCGGGAAAGAAGCCAGTCTTGGGGGTTTATTCCCCACTCATCTCATTTTACCTGCATTAATTTTTCTAGGTGTTAGTTATACCCTCACCATAGGAATCTTTAGTCTACCTCTGCCTTGGATGGGGGCAGTTTTTATCTGGTTCATTACTTCATGGTGGTTTTTAGTCGGCAAACACCCACATCGATTTATCAACCGTTTTTGGAATCCTCCTGGAACTGAATGGGTTGTTGGTCACTTAATTAATATCCCACTCATCAGAGAAAATCGTTCTCCCGAATTACGCAAAATTATTAAAGATTCCATCACTAAACCCAAACTACCACCTATTAGATGCAAAACTAATACAGGAAAACAGTTTAATGGTATGCCTTACGAAAACTTTCAAGATCTCGTTGGATGTATTGAAATTCAAAAAAATAATGAAATCGCCACTGGATTTTTACTAAACAAAGGTGAAAAATACCAGATTATTTTTGCTTTTGAACTAAAAGGCATTCGACGATACTTAAGCAATTCCGAAATTACAAATACACTTAAACAAATTTCTGAAGGACTCAAAGAAATTCTACCTAGTGAAACAATAACATTTTGTAGTATATGTCAAACTCCAAGTAATGACGAACCTCGCCAAAAATACCTAGAGCAAGCCCTTGAGACTTGCCAAATACCTTTATTAAAAATTATTTTAAAAAAGGAAGAAGTTCATCGACAAAAATTAAATGAATTAGGAAAAAGACAAAACTGGGAAAAACTGGTTTTTTGTACATATACTATTGATAAAAATGGCAACCACCGTTCAAATGACTTCATCAGCAAAACACTAAGAGGCTTTATTTACAGTACAAACAAATTATTACACTGGTTTAGTGGAACTCAACACGTTTACGATGAACGATTTTATAAACAATTACTGGTCAGAGGCTTTGAAAATGGCTTTTTGCGTTACAACATTTTACTCAATACACGAATCGGACTTAGTTCAAAACCTGTTTCAATTAATAAACTCAAAAAATGGTTATGGAACCTATACAATGACTCGGAGACAAACGTTCCGCTAGATGAAATCAAAACAATCCGACTCAAAGAACTAGCAACAGATTACATTATTGAAGAAAACTATCCTTCTAAAGACATCAATCATGTTTTGATTAAAGGAACCAAAGGACGCTCAAGCTGCCCTGAACATCGCTCATCAGGAAATGCAATCTGGCTTCCAGGACGAGGCGAGAAAGGAGCCATTTTAACACTTGAAAAACGTCCTGAAGGATATCCAAGTCAACAGGAAGCTTTAAGAAACCTTCAAACAATTCAAAGTTTGCCATTCATCAGAGACACTTGGCTTATCAGCCAGATTAGTGCTGCCTCCCAATATGGCATTATGGACAATTTGGTACGACAGGCTAAACAAGCAAAAAGCGCACAGAAACGAGCCTTAGAAAAAGGACAAGGGAGAGACGCAGGAGCCGAAGTCAACGCCGAAGAAAGCTTTGAAGCACAAAAACTAATTTATAAAGGAGGAAAAATGCTACACATTGCGCTGGCTGCAATGATCTGGCGCAAAGATGACGATAATCTCAACTTGGCTTGCTCACAGTTATCGAATAGTTTCGGTTCGGCTGAAATAGTTCGAGAACCGCATATCGCCTTCGAGCATTTTTTAGAGGCCCTTCCAACCACAATGAAAAGACTATTAGAAAGTAGTAGTCTTCTTTCTGAAAGACGAGCTTGCCTTCCTACCTACGATGCCATTGGATTACTTCCTCTAACTCATTGCTCACCAATTAATCAAAAAGGAGTTGAAGTCATCGATCAATCTAAACAACCATTATGGATCGATCTAATTCATGACCAAATTAATAGAGCAATTATTGTCGGAACAACAGGTTCGGGAAAATCAGTCTTCGGATGGTCATTTATTATTAATACCTTATGGTATGACTATAAAGTAGTTGGAATCGATACAAGCCCTGGTAAAAGCAGCACATTTAAAACAGCTATTCAGCTTCTAGGAGATCAAGGAGCTTATCATCAAGACAGTTTAACCCAACGAAATCTGGTTGAACTACCCGATCTTAGCCATTTTACTGAAGAAGAACGTAAAGACCGCCTCGATCAATGGAAAGATTTCATTCATAAAGCCATCTGCACAATTGCTTGCTATGAATTAAGCGATAATTTACTCTCACAACGAATTGACACAATTCTACAGCAAACCCTTGATCGCTTTCTCAATGATCGAGAAATCCGAAACCGCTATAACACAGCACTTCATTACGGCTGGCAATCCGAACAATGGAAAAATATGCCTACTTTAGAAGATCTCTTAAGATTCTGCACTAAAGAACATCTTGATATCCGTAATGCCGATAGCACTGACGAACTAGCTTTCCGACAAATTCACAGTCAGTTCAATGCCCTTAAAACTAAACCCATTTGGCAAAGTATTGGTAAAGTGAGTAACTACAACCCCAACCCTCGAATTCAGTTTTTCAGTTTAGGCAATATTGCCAACGAACAAATCCAATACCTAACTGCTTTAAGCACTTTTGGAACTTGTCTAAATATGGCTTTATCCAGTAGACGATGCTTGTTTGTTGGAGATGAAATATCGACTATTTTCCGTAAATTTAATGGCTTTTCTGATCGTATTGGAGAACTCTGCGCCATTGGACGGAAAAATGGAATTGCCGTTTTGTTGCTTACTCAAGATATTAAAAGTATCCTAGACTGCTCTGCGGCTTCACAGATCCTTGGCAACATGACATACAAAATTATTGGAAAAATTACTGATGCTGAAAAAAATCAATGGATTAATAATCCTCAACTCAATTTCGACCCCGATGTAATTGAGATATGCGTTCAAGACAACTTTGCGGCTAACGCTACTGAAGGCTGTTCGCAATGGTTAATTGAACGTAGCGGACAATATTGGTTTGGTAAATATTACCCTAATGACTACACCCTTAGCACTGTAGCCAACGAAGAAAAAGAATTGAAGTATAGAGAGGAAGTTTTAAGTAAATATCCACCAACTCTCAAAGGTCAATTACAAGGTTTAAAAATATTTACCAAAGACTATGTTCAATGTCTTAAACAAGGTAAAGATCTTCCAACTACTTTTTCAACTACTTTAGATATACAAAAGGCAGCTTGATATGAAAAAAATTCTTTCTCTAACATTGATAACATCTCTAGCTCTAATTAGTTTTCCCAAACAAGCCCAAGCTTTTAATTTAGGCAATGTCTCAAACTTATATAATCAGTTTTCTCAATGGATCGAACAGTTCACTAATTACGAGCTTCCAAACTGGGAGGAGATTCAAGAACAGGCAATGAATGGAAATAATCAGAGTGAAGGTCAAGAACAAAGTGCAATTTATGAAGGAAAAACAGTACCAACTTACCGTATGAGGATGGATACGGCTGAATATGAACTACGAGAACAAACCAGTCAATATGCTCAAGAAAGCACTTTATCTGAAGATGCCCAAGAAGCAACTCAAGAAGAACTTGACGCATTACAGGAAAATCTAGAAACTCAACAAAACTTAAGTGAAGATTCACAAAACAGCGATACAACTCAACAAATCTTACAAAACGTATCCAAACAATTAGCTTTAAGTAGCGAGCAACAAGGTTATTTAATTCAAAATGCCAAAAAAAATTCAGTCGATCAAGCAACTCAAATTTTACTCTTTAAACAACAGGCTGAACATATTGCTCAAGAAACAACTGCAAAGCGAAGAGAAGCTAACAGCACCTACAACAGCATTATTGGTCAAGCAGGCTTAGTTACCATCAATACGTTCAATAACGAAAATAACAACATTAACCAAAATTTAATTAGTCAACAGCCAGCCCAATGAAATATTACTTTCTAACCAACCTCAATGCCATAAATTTACTAAATAAATCCATTGAGCTTAACAAAACAACTACCGAAAGTTGGTCAACTCTGTGGAACAGTGCAATTAGTGAAAATTCTTTTTTCTGGTTTAGCGTTGCAACAATTGGAATAGCAATCGCTGGATTAGGAATTACCTATATTGTTTTTACAGAAGCAAGAAAAATAGTTGAAGAACAAGATTACAAACAACTACTAAGATTAATGATCTGGCCGCTAGTTATTGCAATCTTACTTGGTCAAAACGCTACTCTTGCAGCCAACACAATTATTAATATTAAACTAGCCTCAGATGCAATCCTCGCTAAAAGTCAAGAAATTCAATGGGCAGGAGTCACTTTTCAGACTGCCTTGAATGAAATTAATACTTACAGCGTTGGTAGAACTGCTTTGGAGCAAGTTTACAAAGAATGTATTGGTTTACAAGATCAAGCATTTTATAATTGCTTACAAGATAAACAAAGCGAAGCTCAAGAAATCCTTAATCAACTTCAACAAATCAGCAACAATGGTGCAGTGGGTTGGCTTCAAGAATTACTTCAAGATCCAATTAATACATTAGCAACCAGCACTTTTATTCCAGCATTAAGACTTGTTTTTTATATTGTCCAATGGGCGGTTGTTAATGTTTTAGAATCTTTATTACTTCTACACTGTCTGTATGCTCCGATCGCATTAGGCGCATCGATCCTTCCTGTCAGTAATCGACCGATTATTGAATGGTTTGTCGGTTTATTTTCAATCTATGGAATCAAATTAGGGTATAACCTTTGCGTTGGCTTTGGTGCAATTATTATTACCTACTCTAAAAGCTTTCAATTTACCGATCTTGCCTTTTTATGTTACATAGCCTTCTTTGCTCCTTGGGTTGCTTGGGCCTATGCAAGAGGTGGTGGTCAAAACTTAGTAACTGCCATGCAAAGCAATCTCCAAGCGGTCAAAGATATTGGAAATGCAGCATTTAAAGCAGCAGGTACTCTACTCTAAAATCTTATGTTAGGCAATTTATTTAACCGTAAAAAATCGAATAATTTTATCGGTACAGATGAACGAGAAAAAATTACAATCGGACAACTAGCTTTAGCCGTTTGTTTTATTCTTCTCTCATTCTCCTCTTGCACAACGGCTCTCAACAATCGAGCTTTAAGCTCACGACAAGTCACAAATGTTCAACTTTTAGATGGAACAAATCTACAAGTTCAACGAGAAGATCCTCTATTTCGGAGTGATGAAACATTAACCAAATTTACAAAAGAATGGTACTCTTTAATGTTTTCTTGGGACGGAAAAATCCCAGGTACATCAAACTTAGATAAAGGTGTAAAAACCAACAACAAAAAACAGGTTCCAGCAACAGCATGGTTAGCAAGCTTAATGATGACTCCTAAATTTGCTCAAGGATATCTAGATAAACTAACTGAGTTTATTCCAGAAGGAGTTTTTCAGGAGGAACTACCTGTAGTGCAATTGTTCGCTATATTTCACCACCAAAAAAAATTAGAGATGGAATCTGGGAAATCAATGCCATTACCGATCAAATTAGGCTAATTGGTGGTACACCTCAGATCATGCCATTTAACTATACTCTAAGAGTTAAAGCCGTTCCAGTTCCAAGTTCTCCATTAAAAGAAGATGCCAATGTTTTAGATAAAACCATTTATAAAATGCGAATCTACGGTCTTGAAATTGAATCACTTACCCCTTATGAACCTTAACTTAAAACTATGTTAACCAAACAAACCGAAGAACTTAATGAATCTGAAATTAACGAATTAGCCGATCTGCCTGAAACAATTGACATCGATCCTAAATACAAACTTGATTCAGATTTACCCACTTCAAAAGCTTTTGAAGAAAAAGGTTTACCTCGTAGTATTTTAATGCTCACGCTAGTCGGAGGAGCGATTGCAATAGTTTTTGGCGTTTGGCTACTTATCCGACCCAAAACTCCAGAACCTATCATTAGTGAGAAAAAAACAGCACAAGAAAAACCTGTAGAAGAACCAGATTATCAGGCTAAACTTGCTTTCCGAGATCAAGAACTTGCATTGAAAAATAAAGAATCAACTCAAACAACAAACGCAAGCACTCCAGACCCAACAACCGAGCCTAAATCAAACACTCAAAAAACATCCTCACGCCGTCCTAGAGAAATTCAAGAGCGACGCTCATCTAATTTTTCTAATCGTCAATCAACTCCTACTGCAAAACCCCAAATCATCTATCGAACAATTACTAAAACAAAAGAAGTTAAAGCTCAACCCCAAACTCGTACTCAATCGTCAAAATCACTTAATAGCACAGTTAAACCAATAGATCCTTATAAACAATGGTCAACTTTAGCACAACTAGGTCAACAATCAACAACTAATCAAGCAGCACTTAAAACAGATCCTAATCTCATTCAATCCAAAACAACTAATCCTAATCCTAAACCAGAAAATGAAACTAAAGCAGTAGAAGTAAGCTACAATAAGGACACAAATAAAATTACCCTCAGCCAAGGTGCAGTAGGCATCCTGCAAAGAAATTCCAATCAAAGCGAACAAACTCAACCTGTTACCATATCAGCCAATACAGAATTAAAAGGTATTCTAAATAGTCCAATCGTTATCACTGAAAAACAATTATCCTCTTTTACAATTAGCCTATCAGAAGATGTCAGGAATAACAACGAGATTATCCTCAAAAAAGGAACTATTCTAACTGCACAGATTCAAAGCTTTAATAAAGATAATGGATACGTTCAAGCAAGTCTTACAGAAATTGATGGCATTGCCATCTCTGCCAATACGACTAGCATCTATAGCTTAAATAATTCACCATTAATTGCTAAACAATACTTACCCAACAAAGACACAGCCAGTCGAGATGATTTTATAGCAAGCTTACTATCAGGAGTGGGTCGCATGGGAGAAGAACTCACCAAACCAGAAAGCTTTGTCCAAAATGAAAGCAACTTTGGGACGAGCATTAGTCAACAAAATCAAACAAATATCCCTGGAGCAGCTTTAGAGGGATTTTTTAAGCCTTACAGTGAAAAACTTAGCAATCGCAGCGAACAACGAAGTAAGATAATTCGTTCTCAAACACCGATCTACTACCTCGAAAAGCAAACACCTGTAGTTATCTATATTCAGCAAACGCTCCCTTTGGAATGATTCAATCTCCTCTTAGCAAATTAGCACTAATTAGCTTGTTGCTCAGTAGCCAACCCAAGTTCGCTAATGCCAGTCCAGCATACGATCTAATTCCTACTGAAGAAGCAACTCAAAAAATTATTCCAACCTCTGTCTATCCTGGTCGATTAACCTTAATCGATTTTAGCCAAGTTAAACAAACAATTATTTACATTGGTCAAGGCGATAATTCTAAATTGATTGTAGTACCCGATCTTCCTCTATCTAGCAATCAGGCGACTTCTGCTATTTTAAAACCAATTCAACCATTACGATTCCCAGGAGCGACAACAACAACAAAAACCAACGTTATTATTAAGACAGTTAATCAAAAAGGAGAAATTTTTACCTACAACTTTGAAATCAATCAAGCAAACCAAAAAGCGAAACAACTCGGCGTAAAAATTGTTCCTCGCTCAGTTGCCACGATTACATCAAGCCACAATAGCTGCTTTCTTAAACTTAACAGCAACAGAACCATCACAGCCAATGACCTAAACATTGGGCTATCTCGCGCTATCACTTTAGGGTATACCCAACCCAACGATCCAATCGTCGGACAAATCCAGAAATTTATTTTTCTTGCTCAAAACAGTTCCGCCGATTGCTCTATTCCAAACTTACTCCAACAAAGCGGTGTAGATGCGGCAATTATTAATGCCATTGGTGAAATATCATTCGCTCGTCCCACAACACCAAACCTAAAAACAGAAATAGAACAGGGCTATCGCCCTTAATGACCTGAACTATAATTTAGAATTTCAGAGTGATCCGCTAACTCACAATCATTAGATGTAACTTGAAAAGCATTATTTACAATTGTATTCCTCTGGCTGAGATTATTAGGCAGAAGAATCGCTTTAACCACAATTTCCGAATTAGCTAATAAACGAGACGCACCAAAACGCTTCTTCAAAGGCTCAGGAATAGATTGACGATCAACTAGAACGGGAACTCGCAAATTATAATAACTTAATGGCTTTGGCTGATGATTGGGAAAACAACCATTCGCTTTAACTAAAAGCAGAAACGACACTAATTTTTTACTTCCTACGCTTTCACTACGCCATAAAATAGGCAGAGGATTATAACCTGACGCTGGCCCCCAGACAAAACGACGTGAAGCTGTTTTCTGACAATAACTGATATAGGAAGAACAATACTGCCATTGAATCTCATAAACCCGATATTGAGGTTGCGGATTAACTGGTAATGCAACCATCAAAATGCCTAAACCGCACAGCAAGCTAGATTTCCACATAAATCAAACAATCAGCTTTTAATTAATCTTATTCTAGAAAAGGAGAAATCAATGTCTCGAATTGGACGGAAAATTGGCAAAGCAACTAAAGAAATTTACTTGATTGATCCAAAACTATTATGTGTTCGCCTAGAAGACGGCTCTTTCCTCGGGCCTAAGATCTGCGAATATGATGATGGCAAATATCGTATCATTCCCCAAGACCAACCCTTAAATTATACTAAAGAAATCATTTCACTAATCGAAGAAAAAGGATGGAATGTCAGAGGCAAATACAATAACATCGAGAACTTAATCGAAGCTATCAAAGCAGCAGGAAGAATCAGAGAACCCCTACAGGCTATCCTTGACGGCGATCGCCTATTTCTTAAAGATGGTCACAGAAGACATTTAAGCCTCAACTTACTCGAACAAAGAGGCATCAAAATTGCTGAAGTTCCTGCTATTATTGATCGACTTGAAAAGGGAGTCTCGCTTAGAGCTTTAGAATACGATATGCTATCTCTTGGCTCAGATATTGAGGAATTGTCACTATTAGATCGAGCAAAAATTATTCAGCGACATTTAAAAGAAGATCGATTAAGTGGAAAAACAGAAGAACAAAGCAAACAAGAATTTTTAGAGCATACAGGCTGGAAAGCTCAAGACTACGATAATACTTTAACTATCCTTACATTATCGCCTTCTACTCTCAACTTAATAGAAGAAGGTTGTCTAGCTAAAACAGCCGTTTTAAGAACACTTAGCAAAAAAGAACTTAATCACCAAGAAAAGGAAAAAATTCTGCAAACGGCTGTTGAAGCTGCACAACTCGCTGGAAAGAACAAAGCCTCTAGCTCATTGGTTAATGAAATCGCTCAAGATTACCTTGAAGAGAAACAAAACGTCATAGCAGAAAGCTTAAAAGAAACAACACCTAATGAGCAAGACATAACCTTACCCCAACCTAAACCTAAAAAACCAAAACCTAATGCAAAGGAAGTTGTACAACTATTTAGAGAGATCATGAATTCTTCCCCTGCAACAAACACGATTGAAGGAGTTATTGTTACAATAACTCCCCAACTTTGGGAAAAAGCTTTAGAAATCCATCAAAGACTATAAAGTACAAATCGCTTTTTAAGCTTAAAAAGGGCAAATTTTGTCTTTAAATTGAGCATTTATCTCGCTAATACAGATAATTATCTCCATGATCTAGCTCTAGCAAGCCTTTCTGTGTAGTTTTATATATTTCTAAAATGCTACAAATACAAAACCAACTAAACTCATTACTTCCCTTCAAGCCTAATACTCAACAAATCCAAGTTTTAGAAAAACTTGAAGCTTTTATTAAAGATTTCAACAATAATCAATTCCTCTTGCTTGGCTATGCAGGAACAGGAAAGAGCAGTATAATATTTGCACTACTGAAAATCCTACTTCAACAAGGCAAAAGAATTGCTTTAACCGCACCAACTAATAAAGCAACTAATGTTCTAAAAACACTAGCTAGAGAAAATAACATATTTTCTTCTCCGTTACTCCAGTGCTTAACTATCCATCAGTTATTAGGATTAGGAATAGATGGAGAAATAGAACAGCATGATTTTAAAAAAGTTAATTACAGTTCATTTCTAAGATTTGACCTTGTAATCTTAGACGAAGGCTCAATGGTCGGACAGAAATTATGGAACTGCATTACAGACGAACTGAATAATTATCCGAACATTAAACTGATTGTCTTAGGTGATCCAGCACAACTTAAACCTGTCAATGAAAGCATACAACCAGCACTAACTAATTCAAATCATTGTGTTTTAACAGAAGTTTCTCGTCAAAACAAACTTAATCCACTTTCTAATTTAATTAGCCATAGTAGAAAGTGTATTTTTACTAAACAATATTTTCAACCAATTAATACCCATTCAAATTATCATCAAGGAGCTTTTCAGATTCCTCTTAAAATATTAATTGAATATGGCTTACAAAAATACAACTCCCACTGGGATCTAAATCCAGACGAATTTAGGATTTTAGCCTACACTAATAAAATCGTTCAACTCTATAACCAAATCTTTCGAGAATCACGCTATGGAAAAAACTGCAAGCCCTATCTCGAAAACGAAAGATTAATCACCAAAAGACCAATTTTTGCGCCAAATGGTGATGTTTTAGTGCCAAATGCTACTGAAATAATAATTAAAAGAGTCAGTGAAGCTAACTATCAAGGATATAGCTGCTATCACCTTAGCCTAATAATCAATCAAGATTCCTTACAGTGCTATGCCCTAAATCCACTTGAGAAAGAGCGGTATAACTTTTCTCTTAATGAGCGATTTTCTAAAGCGAAAATACAAAAAACAGCAACCGCTTGGGCAAAATACAATCAACTTAAAAACTGCTTTGCTATACTTGAACCTTGCCTTTGTCTGACAATTCATAATTCACAAGGCTCTACATTTACTGAAGGTGCAATAATTAGTCTTGATCTTAAAAAACGATTGTTAGTTGGTGACGAATCTGAGACAGAAAAATTAGAGGACTATAATCGACTCTGGTATGTGGCAATAAGCCGATTCTCCCAAAGAATGATGTATGTTTAACTGTCTAATAAAGTATCAATCTGCTCAATTAAAGCCTGGACTTTCTGCCATTTAGCTTGATCCTTTTTCCATAATTGAGATTGTTTAAGTTTCCGAGATAAATCGGTAATCGCTTTTTGAGGAACCTTAGTCTCAAAGGAACGCGAATTTCCTATTTGAGAACGAATCTGGGTTAAAGAAAGTTGATGTGTAATCGCTTCTTCTAAAAGCTCTTGACGCATCACTTCATCTTTAACTTTAGAAATAGCGATCGCTTTAGTATATTCTATCCTTCCCTGCCTTAAAGCTTCAAGAATATCAGTTGGTAAATTAAGTAAAGGCAACCGACTACTGACAAAAGATTCCCAACTGATCTTACCTAAATCGTGAAAGACAGCCTTTACTACCTGTCCTAACTCAGTGAATAAAACGTTTTGTTCATGATCAGATTTACGTTTTGAGTCATTATACATTTTAGTTAAAAATTGAGGAACTTCATCGGGTAAAATATTCAGGCTTAAAGCTAATAACTTAATAATTCCTTCAGTTTCTTCAACTGGGTTTAAATCCTCACGCTGTAAATTCTCAGTAATCGCAATCGCTAGAGCTTGTGAATCACTAAGTTTCTTAACAACCACAGGAACTTCAGTCAATCCAATTTTCTGCGCCGCTCGAAAACGTCTTCCGCCAGCTACTAATTCGTATTGATCAGTACCCAAAATACGTCTAACAATTAAACGGTTCAAAATTCCATTGATTTTAATATTTTGTGCCAATTCATCCAATTTTTGTTCATCAAAAAATAATCGAGGTTGATAAGGAGGCAAGACAATTAAAGAAATCGGCAAATTCTGCTCTATTCCTGTATCTTCCTCTCCATATACAAAATTTTTCATACTATTTCTTTGACTGCTCATCTAATACCTCTAAAACTTCCTTAAATAGCCTCTCAAACTCACTAGCTGATTGTTTAGCTGACTCAGAACGCAAATTCCAAACAGTAGTTCTCTGCCCTGGGGCATCCATAATACATTGACGATCATAAATAATACTTTTTAGGACAGGAAAACCCGATTCTTGAAGAACCTGTATCGAATCACGTAAAAGAAGCGTCCCTTTTTTAGCTTGATTAAGAAACAAAGAAACTAAAGGTTTACCCCCTCTAACTTCCTGTCTTTGACGGATTAACCTCAATGTTTCTGCTGTACTATGAAGATCAAGCCCCGATTGCTTACAAGGAATTAGAGCTAAATCACTGCGATCAAGTAAAACGCTAACAATTTCTCTTAAATTTCCTGGAGCATCCACAATTACATAGTCAAAACTTTGAGCTAAAGGAGACAAAAGATCAAATAATTCATCTGGATCGCTAACCACCCGACAGGGTAAATTTAAAAATTGTACCCAATTAGCACTGCTTTTTTGGCGATCAGCATCAACGACAATTACTTTTGAATTGACAGATAACCAGTAGGCAAAATGAACAGCAGTCGTTGTTTTTCCTGCCCCCCCTTTTTGATTGACTAAAGCTATAATCATTAACTTGTGAACTAAATTAAAAAAGCTTTTCTAATTTTACAACTATTCTTCAATTTCATTAATCGCTTCAACTTCTGATTCTGGTAAATTAAGTCCTAAATGACGTATAACAACACCATCTAACTCAGTATCATAATAGACATTCGGAATCGTTAAAGACTTGGTAGCTGAACCCTCATAATAAAAAAAGCGAAAGGATTCAACCGATTTCTTTTTAGTTTTATTTTTATAAATACGCCACTTCGATTTAGTAAAAAGAGCAAAATGATTATCAAGAACTTTTTCTAAATCTTTAAAATCAAAAGGAGACTGAAAAAAATATCTAATGCCATAAACCATATAGTTTTGAAGTAATTCAATATTTTTTTCTCGACCAAGCGCAAACAAATCAGGAATTAAGCTTGATTCCATCGTTAGTTGACCAACAAATGTTAAAAACGACTCAAGTTCAGGCTGCTCTGTAATAGAACCTTGAATCTCAATTAAGATTCCGTCAAAAGGTTGGAGCGAATTATTTTCAAAAGTATAGGCTAAGGGAAGACAATTATGCAAAGCGATTAATTGCCTAGCTTTGACAAAAGACTCACAATAGGTAAAAATATATTTAAGTTGCAAATTTTCTAAAAGCTTTAAATCAATTCCCAAGGGAGGATTAAATCTACTCAACAATAAAGATACTCGCTCTAAATTGGTGTCAATATATAAAATATGTCGAATTTTAGACATTTTTTCTTTTTAAACTAAGCATTTTAAGTTTAAATATATAAAATCAATTAGTCAACATTAACCCTCGAAAAGATTAGCGAACAAATTTACTATTAAGATTAGCAACTTAAGCAAATATTGAAACGATTAACTTAGCTATTAAAACTTAGTGATTAAATTTAATGTAGAAAAATAAATTTTGCTATACCTCAATACATACTAATCATCTTACAACAAATTTCAATCAATGCTTTTAAAAAAATTAAAAAAAGCTTCAAAATCATTAATTAGACAACAGAGCAAAAAGAAGAAAAAATCAAGAGACAATTTTTACAAGAAATATTAATTGATTGCTTATCTGCTTATATATTTAAACATTTATTTATTAATTTGAATAGAGTTTCATGATACGATACAGTTTAGTTGTACTAGGCAATGTTATACTGTCTAATGATTTAAGCTTAATTAGAAAATATACACCTAAAATAATCGCACCTATACCCGCTATTATTAACAATAAACAAACTGATTGTGAAAAACATCAGCTACATAAAAAAAAATGTTTAGTATCATCGTACACAAATGAAAATACTAAAAGCAATAACACAAGACTATTGCGCGAAGTGTTGCTGAAAAATAATACGGTCTTTACTCAAGAAGAAATTAATGCGATCGCCGCTCCCTATCTCAATCAACCCATTAATCCTGAACTCTTCCTCGAACTTCAAGATAAACTAACTCAAGCTTATGTAGATCGAGGTTATTTCACTTCTTTTGTTGTTATCGAGGGACAACCCTCTGGAGGAACACTCATCTTTAATGCAATTGAAGGAATAGCCATTGTTAACGTGAATGGTTCAGGGATACGAGATGACTACATTAAATCAAAACTTGAACCTTTTCTAGATCAACCCTTACAAAAAGAACGCTTAGGAGAAGGATTGAGTCTACTTTTAATCGATCCATTGGTTAAAAATCTGCAAAATACAATTACACCAGGGGATCGCTTGTCTGAATCAATCATTAACGTCAATTTTGTCCCTCAACCGAAGTGGAACATTGGAGCCGAAATCAGCAATGACGAAAATTTTACCGTCGGTTCTTGGGGGATTCGAGGTTTTATCGAAAACAACAACATTGCAGGGGGAGGCGAACAATTTAGAGCCGAATACAAAGTAACCGAAGGATTAGATCGCTTCGTAGTAGGTGCAACCATTCCAATCCTTCCTACTCGTTCTAGAATCGAATTAACTTATCAGCAAAGTAATAGCAATATCATCGATGGCTTTTTCAAAGATTTTGACATCAAAAACGATAGCTATGTTGCCTCATTTCGTTTTACACAGGCGATCTGGCAAAAATTCAATGAATCGCTCGATTTTAGTTTTGGTGTAGATCATCGAGAAAGCCAGAACTTTGTTTTAAACGATAAGTTATTTTCTAATGTCAGATTAACCGCAATTCGACTCGATCAAACCTATATTAAGCGTTCGGCCAAGAGTTTAGCGATCGTTCTTTCTCAATTCTCCATTGGCTTATCCAACCAAGAAGTAGACAGTACCTTTTTCCACTGGCAAGGGCAGGGACAGTATCTTTACAATTTTGGTATCGGACAGGTTTTTACTCGCCTTGCCTTACAGTTAACTCCTCAAAGTTTACCAAACATCGAGCAGTGTGCGATCGGAGGGAGAAACGGGAACCAATTCATTTTCGGTAATACAGTCAGAGGCTATACTACCAACGCTCGAACTGGAGATAGTTGTATTGCGGGTACACTTGAAGTACGGTTTCCTTTTTACAAAACGAATGATGTTGAGTTTAGTGGTTTTCCTTTCTTGGATATCGGCTACGTGTGGAATACCAGAGGCGGAAGTGCTGACCCACAAACTCTCGTTGGAACTGGGGTCGGAGTCAGGTTAAGTTATAGAGATCTACTCCTCATCCAAACCAATTACGGTTTTGCCCTTAATGATACTAATAGTGGTTTCGATGATCTGACTCAAGGGCTATCATTCTCGGTTCTGGGGCAATTTCGTTTTTAGTATATCCTGACAGGTTAACAGCCGAACTCGTCCATCAGGTAAATTTTCTATACTGATTGCTTGATTCAACGGGATCAGATCGTCAAAGGTTCTTCCTGCACGATTGACATCCCTCACAATT
Organism: Chroococcus sp. FPU101; assembly: GCF_017312365.1. Classification (GTDB taxonomy): domain Bacteria; phylum Cyanobacteriota; class Cyanobacteriia; order Cyanobacteriales; family Microcystaceae; genus Chroococcus. Next base: position 120,966 of record NZ_BLJI01000006.1, on the reverse strand, counting down.
TGACCCTCTCCAGTTTGAGTTAACCTTTGTCCGTAGTCGTAACAGGCTTTTAAAGCGACCTGCGCTAGAGAGACAGAAGTTGGAATTTCGACATTGGTAACATCGAAATTGTAGGGAATGGTATCAATATTAATCGTGCCATCAATTCCTAACCGGGAACTAGCAGTAATCGAACTGTCTAAGGTTTTAAAGATAACTAAAGTTCTCAAATCAATATTACCTCCATTTCCTTGAATCGCATCTGCTGTAATTTGACTTCCATCTATTAATAATAAAGAACTATTTAAAAAGATATTACCTCCATCTGAGGTAGTGCCTGCAATAGCTGAGATCGAACTATTATTAGAAAGTCTTGTGAGATCGGAAATTATATTAATATTTCCTTGTTTACCAGTCCGAGTCGCTGCGGTAATATTTCCTTGGTCTAATTGTAGATTCTTTGTTTTAATGTTGATCTGCCCGGCATCACCTAATCCATTATTTCCAACACTAATAACGGCTCCATTTGAGATAGTTAGCTGAGGAGTAGTGATCGTAAGCCTACCAGCATTTCCAGTTGGCAAAGGAGCTATTGAAAAGAAATCCCGTAAATTTTGTGTTGTTGTATAACCTGCGGAGCTTATTGTACTGGGAAATCGTGAATCTTGATCAGCAACTCCATCTAACGTAATTGACTCGGAAGCCGAAATAAATGAACTTCCTGCATTACTTTGAGTATATGTTGAATTTGAGATTTCACCTCCGTTACTCAATTTTAATTTAGTGGTCTGAAGGGTTAGATCGCCAGCATTTCCAGTTGCTTGTCCCGTTGAAACTACTTTAATTGAGCTTTGTAAGAACACATTAGGAATAATTCCCGACAAACTGATTAAATTATTAACTTTTAGATTAATATTACCCCCTTTCCCAAAAGCAAAAGTTGTTGAAGAAAGTGAACCACCCTGTTCAATAAAAAGATCATTAGAGGAAAGCGAAATCAAACCTCCATTTCCTTGAGCAAAGGTACTTGTATTAATCGAACTAAAAATAGCTTGTCCTATTGAAATAAATTCAGGAATATTAGCATAACCCAGAATTTGTACATTCTGAGCCTTAATGATAATTTGTCCTCCCGTAGCTTCACCAAAAGTTCGAGTGGTAATTTGCCCCCCGTCACTAATTTTTAAATTTTCTGTATTAATCGTAATAGCTGTGCCTTGTCCTTGAGCTAAAACTTCTGATAAAATAAAGTTAGGGAAAAAAGAAGTAATAACATCACCAATCTTGACAGTTCTCCCTTGACTGGTAAAAATAGGGAGAATAATTGGATAATTTTCAGGAGTTACTAAAGTTTTTAGTGTCAATCCACCATTAATATTTAGAGCAGATAGGCTTAGATAGATTTGACTTTTTTCACCCATGACTTGCTGACTCAAAATACCCGAGCCACCTTGTAAAGTCAATTGATTTGCAGAGATATTAATTTGCCCATTAAAGCTTCCACTAGCATCTAATAAAGAGGCTGAAGTTAAGTCTACATTTTTAAATTTTTGCACTTCTTGATAAGAAAAATTATTGCTTTCCGAAAAGCCCGACCATTTAACAAACCCCTGGTCAACTGAAGCAACTTCAATGTGACCTGAAGCTTGCACTACGCCTCCTGATAAAGTAACATTTCCTCCAATTAAGGCTAACGTTTTTGAGGTTGGAACGCTTAAAAATGATAAAGTAGGAAATCTCTGAGCAGGAAGAAACGCCCTCAAGTTCACGTTATGTCCATATCCTTCAACTCGGATGGGTTGATTATTGCCAAAAAAGTCCAAACCAATCGGAACACTAATTGTCAAAATTGATTCTAAAGAATTGTTGTTAGAACTAAATAAAGTCCTATCAGCAAAACGAATGCGATTAGCTGTTGTAGCTACGAAAGAACCATTAACATCTAAAGACGCATTGCGCCCAAAAATAATACCATTTGGATTAAGAAGTAGTAAATTAGCATTACCCAAAACTCCTAAGCGTCCTAAAAGTTGAGAAGCTTTATTTCCTGTAATTCGGGTAAAGATAGAGTTTATTCCTAACGGATTGTTAAAATAGACGGCTTTTCCTAGATCAATATTAAACTCATGAAAACTATGAAACAAGTTAGTTCCCCTAGAGGCTCCTCCTTGAATTACAGAACTAGGTAATTCCTTAATTATTTGCTCAGGAACGACAATTGATGATTCATTACCTAACGTTTGATCGGGAACTATCTGTCCTTTGACAGCCGATAAAGGTGTAATCGTTATGCTTATAATAAATAAAATAATTAACTTATTGAACTGCATTATTTTTAAAACTATGTCAAATTCTAGTATTTTAACTCATTATCTACCTGATGGGCCAAAAAGTCCGCTACTATTACAAAGATTTCAAATTTTAACGTCACCTTTAGAAACTTTAGATCATTGGTCTAAAAGCTATGGTGACATTTTTCGATTAGGAGGGAAGGATAATCCTCCGATTATTTGTATTAGTAATCCTAATGCTATTAAATCAGTTTTAACTGCTTCTTCTGAAGTTATTAGCTCAGAACAAACAAGTGATTTGATTAAGCCGCTAATTGGCACGAATTCAATTTTATTTTTGAATGATAAAAATCATCAAAGAGTAAAGAGAATTATGCTTCCTGCTTTTGCCCAAGAGCAACTTAAAAACTATCAAGATTTTATGATAAAAATTACTCAAGACTGTTTAAATCAGTATGATAATAAGCAAATTTTTTTAGTTCGCTCTCTAACCCATCAAATTACTTTACAAATTATTTTAAAGCTAATTTTCGGAGTTGAAGCAGAAAAGCATCGAGAGCTTCAAGAACTTCTGCTGCAATTAGTTCATCTATTTGATAATCCTCTCTTTTCCATTTGTCTTGCCTTTCCATTTTTTCAAACTCATTGGGGAATTTGGGGTGATTATCAATTTTTGCGTCAACAAATCGATCAGTTTATTTATCGAGAAATTAGTGAACGTCGAGCCAAAAAAGAATTTAGGCAAGATATTTTAAGCTTACTCTTACTAGCACAGGATCAAGAAACAGGACAAAGCTTAGACATAAAAGAAATTAGAGATAATCTAATGACCCTAATTTTTGCAGGTTACGAAACGACATCAGCCGCTTTAAGTTGGTCGCTTTACTGGACTCACTACTTACCGAGCATCCGTCAAAAGCTATTAATGGAATTAGATTCTAATCAAGGAAGTAACAAAAATATTTCTCAGCTTACTTATCTTAATGCTGTATGTCAGGAAACTCTTAGATTATATCCGATCGCTATTAGCACTTTCTCAAGAACAATTAAACAACCTTTTCGACTAGAAAGTTTTCAACTTGAACCAGGAACAATAATTAATATTTCAATCTACTTAGCTCATCACAGGACATCAGCCTACCCAGAGCCAAAACAGTTTAACCCCGAACGATTTTTAGAGCGTCAGTTTTCACCATTTGAGTATTTGCCGTTTGGGGGCGGCGAGCGTCATTGTTTAGGCGCAACTTTTGCTCTGCAAGAAATGAAATGTATTTTAGCGACAATTATTTCATCACTCAATCTGGAAATAATCAATCCTGAAAAACTATCACCTGTCCGTCATGGCATTGCAATGATTCCCCCTAAATCATTGTCTATGAAAGTTATTTAAAGAAAGTGACCGCGAAAATCGCAGGTAGTTTATTCATTAGTTAAAACAAGAAAACCTGCCCAGGCATGAGGATGTAACGACGGATTGCTAATTGCCTTCAATTGAGCTTGCCGAAGTGAATCTTCATAATTCTCCGTCTGCTGCAAATTCTGGTAAAACTCGATCATAAAATCAGTAGTAATATCATCGTCTATTCCCCATAAACTCCCCACCGTCGTAACAATCCCTGATCGCAGTCCGATCCCTGTTAAGCCCAAAATCGCCACCGCATTACCTGAAGCAGTATCGCATCCTGCCAAATTTAAGAAAGCAATTTTACCTTTCCTATTACGAAGAATCCGCTCAAAATCAAGTAAAGAAATGTCCTGCTGTCCTAGTGAGAAGATGCTTTGCTCGATATTGGGTAAAATTCGGTTTCGAGTAGCGATGTGTAGGACATCATAGGAGCGATTTTGTAATCTTTGAGAAAGGGATTGCTCGGTTAATTCTTGCCCTGAAAGGATATCCGCCGACAGGATTTGACTTAACTCAGCCACTTCCCGATTGACATTTTCTAAAATCTCGGTTGATGTTTGACTTGACCCTGCCACTAAAGCCGTTCTAAGGCGTTGATTGGGTTCTTGGAGTTTAAAACCTAATGAATAGGCAATTTTGTACCGTTCCACCAAAAACTGCTTCCCATCAATCAAGGCAGCCATCGGAATCGTTCGGAGTAACCCATCTTGGACAAAAATCAGGCGTTTTTTATCAATAAGTAAGCTTTCTATAGGACGAATTAGTAAATCATAAAGTTTTCGCCCATCTTCAATATAATCATTATCTGTTGGATCTGATAAAGCCAACCGCCACTGATAGAGTAATTCATCCAGTTGCGCTTTAGGAATTGCAATTGATTGTGAAGTGTACCCCTGTGGGGTTTGAAGGATGATTAATAAGCGATCATCTAAAATAACCGTGTAGATATAAGCCGTATCCTTCTGAACTTTTGAAGTAACTTGAGATTCCACATCACAAAGACTTTTGAAATATGAGTCCAACTCACTTAAGGTACTCAGTTTTTGAAGTTGAATCGCCTCTTTTAAAGTTTCTTGATCAAGAGAAGGCGAATTTAACAATAGAGCCAAATAATCTCGTAAAATTGACTGTATTTCTTGAAAAAGTAAGGGATCAACCCGATAACCCGCCACCGTTTTTCTAATCCGTTCAATCGCCGCAACGGATAATCGATAATTCAGTTTCGCACGTTCACGATTTCCTTGTTTTAAATAAGCTTTGGCTAAATCACTTGAAGTCCGAGCGATCGCTAAATGATCCTGTGCCTGATTCGCCGCCATTCTGGAGCGATCTAAAGAAATGATCGCCTCATCCACCAACCCCTCGTGTAGCTGTTGCCTTCCTAGTGCGCTATAAGCCCAAGAAAGAAATCGATGCTGATTCAAACGTTGGGCCACTTCAAGAGCCGCTTGAAGCTCCGAGACAGCAATTAACGTTTCAACTTTTTCTTGGGAATCTTCACTCTTTTCGATTTTCTTTCGTATCGGATCAAGCTCGACTTCTTCTGGATTTAGTTGAAAAAGAAGAACAGAAATTTCTAAGTCATCTCGATTATTACGTGCTAAAGTTAGAGCTAGTTCACGATCACTCTCTATTTTTTCTTGTAAATCTTGTCTTGATAAAGGATCTTTTTCAGTCGTCAATTGCCATTCATAATATTTAATTCTCTCTCTCAATGCTTGAATATAATTCCAAATTAAACGTTTTTGTGTTAGGTCTTGAAAATTTCCAATTGACTCTTTATAGAGCGTAATTGCTTGATCATAATCGCCAACACGGGCTGCTAAATTAGCTTCCAATACTTTTTTATAAGAAGTATTAGAAATCTGCTCTAGAAGCTGAGTTACCCTTGACAAATTCCCCAACTCAAGATGATTTTGAATTTCTTGTATTAAAATTCTATCTTTTGTGCTATCTCCTAAAGCATTAGGTGACGGTAAGATACTGAAAAATAGAATTACTAAAGATTTAATTAATAAAATGTTCAGGTTGTCTAAATTAACCATTGCTTTACTCACTAGCTTGTTAGCCGCAAATTCAGTATCCGCCAATAATTTCAAACCTCAAGAATCTCCCCCACCCAGAAAAGGAGCGCAGGGTACTAGAGGATGTGGAATTCCCATTGGCTCATTGTTTTTATACGGTATCGGTAATCAAACATCAACATCGGCCCTAACTCAACAACTTACCCTTGAGATTAATACAAGCCTACCTCAAATTCTATTTCAAGTTGTTTCGGAACGGGAGGAATCGGTTAAGATCACGATCAACGAAATACAAGGAAAATTTCAACGTTTTTTAGTCTTTGAGCAAGTTATTTATCCAAAAAACCACGAATATACAGTCGTCAACTTACCGCAACTTCATTCTAATAAATCTTACCTCCTAACTCTTAACTTACTTTGCCAAGGACGACCTCAGTATGGAAAAACCATTAATACCTGGCTCAGTTGGGTAAATTACCCAACACAAGTTAATCTGTTTATTCAAAGCCAAAGTCGCAAACTAGATGAAAATCAGTATTAAACGCTTTAATCGCTCGAAATATTTAATTATAATCCTATCAATCACGCTATCCTGCATTTTATTTAGATTAATAGGATTATTTGAACCAATTGAACTGAAGCTGTACGATTTTTATTATAGACTAGCTCCAACTGAGACACCTGATGAACGGATTGTACTCGTTGGAATCACGGAAGAAGACATTGCGAACCTCAAAACTAATCGACTGTCGGACTGGCAAATCTATCGAATTCTAGCCTTTCTAAAAAAAGCTCAACCAGCAGCAGTTGGAATAGACATTTTTCGAGATCACCCTGTTCCCCCGAATTACTGGGAACTAAAAGAGCTACAAAAACAAGAAATAAATGCTTTAAATAGCCCAGAACCTTTTGGACACTCTGAATTTATCTCGCTCATCAATGAAAACGCTAATTTTTTCGTTGTTGCTAATCAAGATGAAGATAAGAAAACTAAAAACGATAATGAAATTTTACCTCCGCCAGTCATCAATGAACGAATCACTGATGTTGGAATCGTTACAGATTCCGATGGTTGGCAACGGCGGGGAATGATTTACCCGATTACAATCGAACCTGCTATTCCAAGCTTAAGTTGGGCTTTGGCCCAAAAATACCTAGAATCTTTTAGCGCATCAATTGATGGAGTCCACCGCAACGACGATTACCATCTAAAAGTTAACCAGACGGTGTTCTGGAAATTCTTCAATTTCACAGGAGCCTACGTTACGGCAGATGATGGAGGATACCAATCTTTAGTAAAATGGCGTAAAAGCGATTTTAGGGTAGTAAAAGTCTCGGATATTCTTGAAAACAAAGTCGCTCCCAAACTTTTTAAAGATCGCATCGTGATCATTGGTGCTTATGCACCCAGTTTGAACGATCAATTTCTGACTCCTCTAAATCCTGAATGGTTCGGCGCACCACGTAAAATCAATGGGGTTGAAGCGATCGCTCAAGTGAGTAGCTATATTTTGTCGGCAGTTCTTGATAAGCGACCAACTCTATCTACTTTCCGAGAACCTTGGATTAGTTTGTCAATTTTCGTTTCATGCTTATTGGCAAGTTTATTGAGTAGACAAAAATTGCTTAGGAGTTCTATCATCTTTTTAACCTTCTGTAGCTTATACGTTAGCATCAGCTATTTTCTTTTTCTAAAAGGCTATTGGATACCTGTCGTCCCCTTAATAATCGCTAGTTTTATAACTCTAACTTTTAATTTTTTATTAAACTATATCATCGAAATTAATTTACTTAACCAACAATTAGAAAAAACTATAGAAAATCAAAAAATTTATGAAGAATTTACCCTTTCTTGTAGTGATTTAACAAAAGAAATTAATCAACCTATCGAGATTCTAATTAATCTTAAAAATAATACTCAATTTGGTGGACAACACTATTCTGAACTAATCATCAACCTGATTAAACCTTATATTAGCGATGCTTCAATCTTGCAAACCTGTAGAATATTAGTCCATCGACTAGAAAATTTAATGATCAAATGTTCAGAAGCCACTGAACAACTCAGCTTTGTTCAAACTAAATACTTACCTTATTCAGAGCAACTCCTTCCTGACAAACCACTTTTTTCTTCTAGTGAACCTATTAAAGAAGCTATTCATGACATTAAATACCATTTATATAACAATTATCAGATTTTACTTGATGACTGGTTAATACTTGAAATAGAAGACAACTTTACTTGGACATTTAATATAAAGATACTAAGTATTGTTTTGATGAGAATCCTAGATGAACCTTTCTACTATTTTCACCTTTTACCCATCAGACAACCCACCAAAGACTTTAAGATTAAAATTATACAATTTACCAATTTCTCCCAAAACATCAATTACTTAACCATCGACATCAACACACTCTACCGATGCAGAAAAAGCCGCCTTAGAAACAGTCAAACACTTCTAAGCAACTATAACACTTCAATTGACTGTAAAATTGTGAACCATCAGATTCAATGGATAATGGCTACAAGTCGCTCATAATAAAGATTTACAGGTTTTTAACTTTTTTTTACATTTTTATGGCTTTTTTTTTACATAGTCTGCTATAGTTAGTTATAAAAAGTGGGCTTTTGGTTTCAAAAGCCCTCCCGAAAAATTAAAATCTATTCCTATCATGCTATCACAGACTCAACTAGCTTCCAATAGCGATCTAACTACTCTACCCTGGCATTTCGCTACTCATCGTTCAATTGAAGACATTTTATTAGGAATCAATTATCTAGAAGAATCTCAAACTAGCATAGGAGATCCTAGAATCGACAAACAGAACATTCAGATCAAGCAATGGTGGTCAGGCCTAGATGAAACAATTAGAGAACAGCTTAAACAACTGCCCATTGACTACTGGCCAATTAAAACTCTTTATAAGCTCAGTAAGCTAAGTCTAGAAAAGCTAGAGAGCTTTATCAACGATTTCCTCTCCTCTTTAGAAGAAGGTAGAGGCTTACTGCTTAATCAAATCGACAAACTGATTAGCAAACTAAATCCTAGAAAATCAAAAACATTTGAGCTTAAAAGAGCAATTACCGAAACAGACTGGGAAATCTTGGCTCTTAAGCTTAAATTCACAACGGAACAAACTGACTCTCTAAAAGAACAATTCCTAAATTGCACAACTGATGAATTACTAAATTACTTAGAATCACAAAAAATCTCTATAGACCCACTTTTAAAACCTAAAGATCTTGTTGAATGGAAAACTGAAAAACTTCTAAAAGTAGAAAAGGAACTTGAAGAACTAAGAACTCAGTTATTGACAATACAATCAAAAGAACAGGCTTCTAATAAAACAAACCTCCCTCAAGAAGTAAATTCTGAACCAATCGCTATTTCGGAGCAACCAACTACATCAGCTTTAAAGCCACCTATTAATAGAACTAAAATACCATTAAAACACCTGTTCAATAAAGCCAAAACCGCACCTCCTAAAGATAAAACAAAAGGTTTTGGTTTTAGCCCTCAGCCCAATTACCGACATCAATACAGTCATTAAGGATAGACAAATAAATTAATACAGACTTTTTTATGTGTTGCTTAATTTTTACTAAGTTAAGTAAAAATTTACTCTGATTCTATTCAGTATTAATTAGCAATGAAAAAAACACAAAAGCCTCAAATCGATTTAATAGAAATTGATCGATTACTCGATCAAATTGAAATTCCTAGCTCTAAACTGACCATTTACTGTCATAACGGAATTTACCCAGGAACAGAATTCAAAACTCCTCCTTTTGAATTTCCTCGCGCCTTCATCCTACCATGCACATTTTATAAACTAGATGCTAAGGTCGATCCCAAGGAAGAAACAATTACTCTAATTATAGATTCATCCTATCCAAGTAAATTCTATGATACAGATCGCATTCCTTTTACAACTTACACAGTTACAGGTATTTACTCTAAAACCTTAACCCAGTTAGAACTAGAGCAGTTAGAAATTAAACAGTTAGACTGGTTTTTACATATATGCGATCTCCAAAATTCATATCAATGGAAAATTCCAATTGACATCACTTGGAAAAATCGCTTATTCAAAATTAAAGATGAGTTTTTCCCTTTTATTTAAGTCATCCGTTCACCGCTCTTTCAGAGCGATGAAAAACGGGTAACTCTTTCTTCTTTGGAGTTATTAAAATGTTATTAACTAGAGAACAACAACAAGCACAAATTGATCTGCTATTAATTGGAATGTATCACGACAATTATATATCTGAGCAAGAAACAGAATTAATTAATCAGATATCAGAAGGATTTACTATTTACATTCAACAACGTATTGCTGATATTAGAAAAGTTAAAACGCTCACGCAACGTCAAAAGCTTATAGAAAATATTGCAAAACGTCTTAAAACTAAAAAAGTCAAACAAGACTCTTTTAAAAAACTTTCTTCATTTTTAAACAGTAATGAATTAAACGTAAAACAAAACAGCCTAATGGCTGAAGTAACTAAAATTTTTAACCTATGAAAAATCTAATTATAGTAACAAGCCTTACTTTATTATCCAGTTGTAGTGCGTTCAATTGGTCAAATCAAGCTCATTCATTAATGAATCAAGAATTATCACCTCAAACCCTGTTAATACGATACGAGTGGTTTAAAGAAGCCTCGGCTCAACTTGACAAAAAACTAAGCGATATCAAAATTACTGAAGATGACTTAAAAGAACTTTTACAAGCTTACTCAAACACATCACGTTCTTCTTGGCCTAGCGATGATCGCACAGAATACAATCAAATTAAAGCGGAATTGAATGGACTTAAAGCCAGTTACAACCAACTAGCAGCCGAGTACAACGCCAATATGAAGAAGTTTAATTATGCCTTCACCAATATTGGCGATTTACCTGATGGAACAACACAACCATTACCCCGTGAATTCAAACCGTACCTGAATTAAACTGTTAACTATGATCACTAAAACAAAATATATACTACTGACAATCACTTTTCTTTGCTATAGTTGCACAACCTATGCACGACCCAAATACACTCCAAAATCTGATTCTGGAATTAGCAAAACATCTGTTGAAATTTCGACAAATCCTGATGGATTAACTATTGAACAGCAAAACGTAAAAAATCGACTTCTAATGGATAATCAAGTCGGCTCAATTAAGCATCTCTATATCATCAGTCCTCAAACAGGAAATGTCTTACTTTATTCAACCGTCAAAGGCAAAGTAACTTCAAGCAATAAAAGACTAACTCCACGCACAGTCTCCACTAACTCAGACGTATATGACGAAAACGAAGGCTTTCTAGTAACAATTGGTTCTAAAAATAAACGCACAGCCGAAGTTCTTCAAGATGATGGAACCTATGGTGATAGTGATCCTTATATTTTCTGGTGGGATACTAAAGGAATTTATCATCAACACTTTTTAACAGATGGTCAGATTATTCATGTAAGTGACCAACCTCTAAGAATTAATCCAACTCAAATTAAGCTCAATTTAGTAAAACCATAATTATAATTAGGACTATGCTTTCTTTACTCAATGCTTACCTAAAAGAAATCGGACAATTTCCACTACTGACCCCAGAAAAAGAAATTTTCTACAGTAAACAGATCATAGAGGCAAATCGAATTAAAGAACAATTAGATCAAGCTCAAATAAATTTAGAACAACAAGAAACTATCAGATTAGGAGCTAAAGCTGAACAAATCATGTTTCATAGCAACTTACGCCTTGTTGTTTCAGTTGCTAAAAAATACAAAAATAGAGATTTAGAATTATCAGATTTAATCCAAGAAGGCAGTTTAGGCTTAATAAAGGCAATTCAAAAATACGATCCGAAAAAAGGAAACAGATTTTCAACCGTTGCTTATTGGTGGATTCGTCAGTCTATCACAAGAGCAATTTCTGATAAAGGAAGACTAATTCGCTTCCCTGTTCACCTTCAAGAACAACTCAACAAGATTAAAAAAATTCAAAAAGAATTATTGATAGAGGAAGGCAGTTTACCAACCGTAAAACAAATTGCAGTTAGACTTAATAAAAAACCACAAAATATTAGAAAAATATTACAACAAGAAATGTGTTTAACATCATTAAATATTCCTGTAGGGCAAGAAAAAAAAACTAATTTAGGTGATTTACTCAAATCAGATGAATTAGAACCTGAAACAAAATTAATAGAAGAAGAATACCAAAAAAATATTAAAGAACTACTAAATAATCTAAGTTCTTTAGAAAAAACAGTAATTGAGCTTCAATTCGGAATTAATTATTCTCAACCTTGGTCTAGAAAAGAGATAGGTCAAAAGCTAGAAATTACTTCTTCACAAGTTCGCCAAATAGAAAATCGAGCAATGAGGAAACTTCGTACCCCTCGCCTTAAAAAGCAAATTCAAAGCTTGCTATAAAAAATTTAGTAAGGTAGTATGCCCAGAATTGCTTTTCTATCAAGGGTTTTGGGCTATAAAGAGTTCTTTAAAAATTCCACAGATTGTGGAATTTCAAAAAGAGATAGCCTCATCATAGCACTGCAACCATCAAAGCCATCAAGAAAACTTTAAATGAAAGTAGTCTCGGTTATTCAAAAAAATCTGCCCTTGATAAGTTTCTGTTTGATGTTAAGTTTTTATCCTACCCTCGCAAAAACTCAAACAGAACGTACTCTAAACCAAGTAAGAAGATCAGATAATCATCAAGTTATACAACACAATCAATCTTCATTAACTGCTTCGGGATTGATTAGCTTAATATTGTTAATCACATCATCAGCAACAATTGCTATTATTGTAGTGTGTTGCAATGATAAATCAATTGATGAGTAATTATAAAATTTACTAAAAAATATAAGTTTAATCTGTTTAACTTTTTAGTATTAAAATAGAAGCAAAGCAAAATTATTTAGTGACAAACGAATCTATTAAATCAGTAAATAAAGATTTAATTTTTATCATGTAGTTTATAATTATATTCTTTGTTCTTTCTTGATCAACTTGCTCAAATAACAACGATGATGATACACTTATTAAATACTCCAAAAAATTTAAGTCTTGATTTTGTGGCAATTTTTACTAATAACTAGCTTTGTTTGGCTAAATGATCTAAAGAAAATTTTAGATTTAGTTAGATAAGTGCTTTAATTAGTTTTAGTCTTGAAAATTTCCTTATTCGTGCGTCTGATCAGCTTTGCACCTCGGAAACGAGAAAATTAGCATCATTAATCAAGTTTACTATTCCCTAGTCTTGATTTTAGGAGTAAACTTAAATAAACTCTTAACAGGAGGAAATTATTTAATTATTTTATGCACAATCAGAGCAGTCACAATCATGAAGCCCTCAAACACCGAAACACCGTCTCAGACTGGACATCTTGTGGACGGTGTTTCTCAAAGGGTTTCTGCGTTTGGGTTCTCTGTAATCAAAACAGAGGAGGTGCAGATGATGTAGGAGACTAATTTTGACATTGCCTGAACTGTCGAAACAGCGATCGGCAGTTATTAATTTGCACTTGAAATTATTATAAACTCTCAAGCGCGAAACAGTCAATCATTGTGCAAAATTTTCTGAATTAGTCAGTAAAAAGGAAATTTTGGCAAAATTAGCTCTTTTACTTCAATGTTCTCTTCTTTGATACACCACAATTATTCAAAGGAGCTTTTATGGATTTTTTCGCTTTAAAGACGGCTAACTCAATGCCGTTACTCAAGTCAATCGATAATTCTTAATTTTCTAGTTGCCACTTTGGGGGTTACTCCTAGCTCTAATGACATTTTTCTAGTTTTTTTGACTAAGAGTATCTTGCCTATTGCTTTTTTGATTAAAAAAAAGCTGGTCGTGTCTCAAGCGGTAACTTGCTCAATCAATCAAACAACCAAATCAGATTACTTTCTAATTGATGTTTACCGATGAACGTCAGTCAACCAAAAGCTACAACACAGCTTCTAACAAATAAAACACTTCCATTATCTCTACTTTGGCTGTCCGATTGGGAGAGGAAATTACCGAATCAATAGACGTGACTGGCAATCATCACATTAATTGAGGTTGCTATGAACGAAAAATTTCCCTATGGCGTTTGCCATGCCTGCAATAAGGCGATTTCAATTCTAGGTTTTGAAGCTTATTACTGCTCATCTTGCCTAAAATGGCATAATTATCCTGAAAGAGTAAAAGTTAATCTTTATTTACCGACAGAGAAAAAAACTAAGCATACAAAAATTGTTTCTCACGAGCAATCGAGCATATGGGCTGGAGGTGAATCATGATTCATCCCACTCATTTCCAAGAATGGGTAGACAGTGCGATCGCCCCAGAACTCATTTCCCTAAACCTGAAATCTCTGACAGGAACGCAAGGATACGATGAACTTCTTTACAGTGATCAATTGCCTCGCCGTAATACAGGACGCTTGAGTGATAATTATCTCAAGCGATACGAGCATCTAGAAGAAGGCGGGTGGTATTGTGGCACAATTAATCCAATTACGGGTTCTGAAAGCCTTTGGGGTTGTTTTAAACCAGACAAGCCAAGAATTAACTCTGAAAACGGTAAACCAATTAAATATGAACACCCGCCAAAGGTTCCTACTGAAGCATTCTTTCTTAGAGTTACGTGGGAGATCGGGTTAAAGATCGCTACCTTATGTGGGTTAGAAGATGCTTACTTAAAACGGATAGCGGCCTTAATTGGTATAACCTCTACTGAGACGTTTTTGAAGTTTGAAGATCTTGGATTTTGGCAGTTTGTTAAAGCTAATCTAGTCCCAATCATTCTGACCGAAGGAGCCAAAAAAGCCGCTTCTTTACTAAGTGCTGGTTATTGTACGATCGCTCTGCCTGGGATTTGGAATGGCTACCGTCAACCCAAAGACAATTTTGGTAATGTGATCGGTCTACCCTATCTCATTCCCCAATTAGAAGTTTTCGCCACTCAAGAGAGGGAAATCAGTTTTTGTTTCGATCATGATCCAAAACCTAAAACGGCTCAAAACGTTAGAGGTGCAATTACTAAAACAGGTAAATTACTATCTGCTTTTGGGTGTAAAGTTTCTGTAATCACTTGGACATCAGAAGAAAAAGGAGTTGATGACCTAATTGCGCTTAAAGGACATGAATACTTCTCAAGTTGCTATCTGTCTCGATTAGCAATCGAGGAGTATCAGCTAACCGAATTGCTAGATCTTACACCGCTCATCGATTTAACCATTAATGAACGATATTTGCCTTCCTTCCTCATCCCACCTAAAAATGCAAAAATCATTGGAATTAGATCGATTCAAGGAACAGGAAAAACCGAATGGTTGGCGAAGTTAATTGAACCAATGATTGAGCGTGGGGAAAAAGTAGTTGTCATCGTGCATCGAGAACAACTGGCGATCGCGTTAGCTGAACGATTCGGAATTGATTATCGCACTGAGGTCTATCACTCAGACACAAAAGGAATTCTCGGTTACACTCTTTGTGTCGATTCCCTTCACGAACGTGCTAACCCACCATTTAACCCACACTCTTGGGAAGGTGCATCGGTCATCATCGATGAAGCTGAACAGGTTTTCTGGCATCTCTTGAATGGTCAAACTTGTTTGAAAAACCGAGTTGCTATTTTAAAAACCTTAAAAAAACTAATTCAAATTACCCTTAGCACTGGTGGACGTGTCTACTTAGCTGATGCGGATCTTAGTCCGATTGCCATCAATTACGTTAAATCATTAGCTGGTTTCTATGCCCCAACTTGGATTGTTAATAATACAAGCATTCCCAATACTGGAAAAAGGAAATGTTATCAGTTTACAGGTAATGACCCTTCATCACTGCTGAGTGAGTTAATTAAAGCAGTTTTTAAAGGTGAAAAACCATTTATCCTAACCGATGGACAGAAACACCGTAGCAAATACGGAACTCGCAACCTAGAGTACGACCTGCGTAAACGTTTCCCCCATCTTAAAATTTTAAGAATCGACAGCGAAAGTGTAGCCGACCCATATCACAAAGCTTATGGTTGCATGGGACAATTAAATGAAATGCTATTAAACTATGACATTGTAATTGCAAGTCCAACTATTGAAACAGGGGTCAGCATCGACATTCAACACTTTTCTTCAGTTTGGGTTATTTCTCACGGCGTTCAAACAGTTGATGCGGTCTGTCAGGGAATTGAACGAGTTAGAGATGACATTCCACGTTACATTTGGCTTAAAGGTTTCAGCCCAAATCGGATTGGTAGCGGTAGCATCGATGTTAGAACCTTACTCGCTTCAACTCATAAAATCGCCCAAACGAATATTCAATTGATGCTTCATGCTGGATTTCATGAATTTGATGGAGTGAAATATGTCGAAGAAAACGACGAATACGCAGGTCTATCGCCCTCACTACTTGCTTGGGCCAAACGAGCTTGTGTCTTAAACTATTCATGTCGAGCTTTCCGTGAACAGATCCTCAAGAAATTAACGACAATGGGATATGACGTTATCCCTTTTAGTCCTAATGACAATAATGCAGTTCAGATTAAAGAAGAAATTACTTTATCAAGGGATGAAAACTATACAAAGCATTGCCAGAAAGTTAGTGTCTGCGATAATCCAACTGACGTAGAATTTGATGAATTATCAGAAAAAAGAGCTAAAACCGAGGAAGAATTGCTCAAACTTAAGAAAGGTCGTTTAGTTCGGCGGTATCTAACCGAAAATATCACAAGCGATCTGATTGTCAAAGACGATGAGGGTTGGTATAAAAAAATCCGACTGCATTATTTTCTTAGCGTTGGACAAGACCAACTTAGTGAACGTGATCGTAAAACCCTACAACAGATACTTGAAGGAGGAGAGGGAGAACTATTTAAGCCTGATCTCAACAGTTCGCTCCTTTCAATTAAAATAGGTGCATTGAAATTACTAAATATTGCACAGTTTTTTGATCTTGAGCAAGAATTCACAACTCAATCACTTAAAGAATGGTTTGAGAAAATCTCGCAACCGATTCCTAGAAGTCAGATTAAAAGTATATTAGGCATGAATATTAATCCTGAAAAAGACACACCGATTGCAGTGGCTCAACGACTTTTAGGACTTTTAGGCTTGAAAATGTCTTATTTAGGACGTTTTGGTTCCCCAGAAAATCGCCAACGAGTTTATCGAATGCAGACGTTAGACCCCGATAGACGATCTCTCATTTTTGAACGTTGGATCAAAAACTTTATGTCCACCCCCTGTATCAATAATGAAATAGAAATATAAAAAGTTGGACTATTTTTAAAGAAAAGATTTACAGAAATTTACCAAAAAGAGAGAAGAAATAAGATTTTTTTTTGCTAAACTATGATTAGCAAAAATTAAGCAGCTAAAAATTATTAATGATTCAAGTAAATGATTATGGGAGAAGCGAAAAGAAGAAAACAGTTAGACCCAAAATGGGGCAAACCAAAATATAAAGTTTTAGATTCTTTAATAACTAAAAATGAAAAACTAATTATTACGACCATCATTACCCAAAAACAAAAAATTTTACTCTCAAATCATTATCAATTAGATTTAACAATAGCCGATTTAATTAAACATTGCTATCAAGTCTATAATCGTGGAGTTTTTTGTCACTTAACCGAAAAAGCGTATGTCCCAGTAAATAAAATAATGGAATGTCAAAATCTCCTTAAATACTTAGTAGAAACTTATAATCCTAGTACAGAGGTAGTTTATTTCACTCCAATTCTTGAAGAAAATATATTAGGAAATACAGGAAGTGTTCAAATCATCAAATTAGAAGATTTAGAAAGAGTTCATTCAAGTAGAATATGAATACCACAATTATTAACATTTTAATTGCTGAAAACGATCCTTTAATCCAAATTGGCTTAAAAGCTTATATTGAGCGTAATCCAAGCTTAAACTTAATTGGCTTGACCGATAATGGAAAAAAGTTAATTGAAATGTCTCTCACTTATCTACCAGATATCGTTATTCTAGATTTAATCAACTTAAATGAAAAAAATGGGTTAGAAGTTATTAAAACTTTAAAAGAGCTTCTACCCAGTCTTCCAGTTCTGGTTTTAAGCAGCTATCAAGATAACACAACAATTAGCCTAGCATTATCCGCAGGTGCTAATGGTTACTGCTTAAAAGGAATCAATAGTGAACGACTTACTCTAGCTATAAAAAGTGTCTGTCAGGGTGGTTTATGGTTAGACTACAAAATCAATCCATTTTATAAAACTGAAAAACAAACTTATTTTCAATATGAATGCAACTTAAAAGAAAAAAGCTTAAATCAAACTGAATCTAATGTGCTATTAAAAGTTGAAGAAGGATTAAGCAATAAAGAAATAGCAATAGCAACAAATACAAGTGAGAATAATATTAAAGGAACTTTAAATAGAATTAAGAAAAAATTAAAAGTACATACTGCTACACGTTTTGATTTAGTAGACATAGCTAAAAAAAAAGGTTTATTGAAACCTCAACATAAAAATTTAGAAAACTTTAATGCGTATATTAATAAAATAGGGTAGTTATACTTAATTAATTTCTAAATAAATTGCTCAATTATATTTAAGTCTTTTATCATTATTAGCTACACGAAACTTGTTCATAATTCACAATAATTTTAACATCAACTTTAAAATCAAAATTGAATTCTATTAATTAACATAATTAAAAACTTGTTAATTTTAATAATTAAATAAAATAAACTTTCAAATAACACTAATAACTGACGTTTTAAAGTTAAGTAACTGAAACCTTTGTCGCTACTACGAAATCAAGAAAGTGCAAGGCAACAGTATAATACATAATTATTCAAAGTAGATCAAGAATCAATCATCAGTTTTAAAATCAAGAGCAGCCATTTTATTTTGTAAATCTATACCCAAAGGCGAATCAGAAGTTATCCGATCAAAATCAGGTTCTTCAGGTAAAGGAAGCATTGAATAAGCCATCTGAATTCTTTTTTCAATAGCATTATCAAGATCTAAATCGCGTAAATTCTCCTTAGTTCGCTGCTCTAATTGAGGACGTATTGAAGAATGCCAAATCTCAACGGATTCTCTAGCCCGAACTTCATCTTGAGGAGGAACAGGAATCTTTAACAAATAAGGACGAAAGCCATCGTTATTATCACCATAAGCAGAAGCAGTAATAACACAACGACCTTCAGGAAAACGTAAAATCTGATCCACCGAAATCAGAGGCTTTCGTTGCCACTGTTCACTAAAATTAGTTGAACGATTTCCCGAACCTTGACCTTGACTAATACCTGTACTTTGAGATTTTACTAAAACTTCTGTCTCTCCATAGCGTTTACTATAAATTTCAGCCGTTTTTGAGTCGCCTGGATTAAATAAAACATGATGGGCTAGACCATTAGCGATCGCACTTCCATCATTTTCACCATAGCGAGTATACAATTGAGACAAAGCTTGAACGCCCAAAATCGGAAGACCACCATTACTGCGATACTCCATAATATAATCTTGAATTTGAGGAAGACGGCCTAAAGAGGGCAACTCGTCCAAACCATATAAAAAAGGAGTTTTACGCTTACTCGACAAATTTTCAACAACGCAGAGATGAATACACATAGCAAGAAGCGGCGCGATGACATTACGACGCTTATCATCTAACTGAAAAAAAACTAGCTCCTTTTCATTCATTTTTAGATTAAAATTACTACGTCCAATAAAACAGGGCAGCAGATCTTTTTGAATAAAAGCAATATACGTTGCTTCAGCAGTTGCTTTAATCCCTGCAACCGTTTTTTCTGCATCTTTTGAAGAAAGCATTTGTGAAAACAGTGGTGCAATCCATAAATCCATTTTCTTTGGATGATTTGGAGGACGATTAACAGACTGATAAATACGCTCAACAAAATTCGGAAGCTGTAGGAAAGCATAAACCATAGCTAGATCTGGATAAGGACTACTTTTAGCCAGCAAGATTAATCCAGATGCAACCATCGCACCAGCTTGAGAGAAAAAATCATGTTCCTTCCCATCTCCTTTTTTACGATTGTCATTTAAAATTTTGCCTAACTCGAAAGCCATTGTTGTATCATGACAATCTCGAACAGCATCAAGCGGATTCAATACTCCACTATAAGGATAACCAGGTGCTAAAACATTAATCTGTTGATATCCATATCGAGCAGCCAAAGAAGCATGAAGCTCAAGTTGATCACCTTTCTTGTCATATACTAAACCTGCAAATCCTTGTCGCCAAACACTTTCATACAAACGATCAATTAAAGAGAAAGTTTTACCACTTCCAGGAATCCCCAAAGCGAGAATCCCACGACCTGCGAAGGGAAACCAGACCGTCGGACTTTTTCCTAAAAAAGTTTGAATAACCGCACCAAAAGATCCTAATTTACCACCCCACCAATACTGAGGAGTACCAACCCACAACACATTGGGATAACACTTCTTTTTACAAGAACGAAGATGCTGAAATGATAAATGAGTTGCTCTAACCTTATCCCATTTATTAGCCATCCTAGCTGAAGTCAACTGACCGCGCTTTTTTCCAGCTAAAGAAGATAACAAAAATAGAAATAGAAGAACGCCCACCATTAACAGCATATCTGGAGTCAGCAGCTTTTGAGCTAAACCCGCAAATGATGAGTTAAGAGGAATTTTAGAAACGAATACGCCTATCGGCGTAAAAAAAAAGAAACTTTTTTTAACAAAAACCACGCTTACCATGACTAGAACAGAGATTGCAATTGATGAATTTCTTTTAGAAGACACCCATAATGAAATCAGAATGCCAAATCTACCTTATGGGTTAATTATTAATGAAAGATGCGAAAAAAATAAGATCACAGCAGGGTTACTACTTCCTATAGAACAAATTGAAAAATCCGACTGGGTTGAACCTATTGATCAGCTAGATTTAATTGTTCATACCGATTTAAGCGAACCCATCAAGGGCTTATTTCTAGAACAGGTTAACCTAATCGTACTAGCAAAAACTCCTCCCTATATTCGATATAAAAATGACAAAACTAAAAACGGAGAAAAAGCAGGAACAATTGTCGGTCTTTACAAAACAGACCGAGCAATACTTAACAAATTGACAATGGATGTTTGCTCAGATCATGCTATTGTCTTATTAGATGAAGCTCAACAACCCCTTCACAACATTCCATTTAGCATTCGATTTCGCAATGTCGCTTTATGGAGTTTTAATGCCGCTTGCGAAAGTTTCTACTCTAAATTTGAAAGAACTTTTGCTAAAGCACTAAACCGAAAATATTCACCCAAAAGCGATCAATGGCGATCTCACTGTATTATGCCCATCAACTTTATTCCTGTAAAAGAAGGTGAAGGAAATAATAAAAGTACCTGCTGTAAAAGTATTTTACGAACAGAACCAAATCTCGAAAATTGGGGATATTTATTTCTAGGACGGCCATCTCATGTTGAGTTGATAGAAACTCACCACACCACTCTAGGCTGTTACGCACAACACCCAGTAGCTGAACTTAAAGCTCTACCTCCCGCACCAGAAACAACACAAGATGCAGACTTTAATTTAGAAATCGATATCTAAAGTCGCCAAAACCACATCAGCCAATTGAAAAAAGATCCCAAAGTCATTCCCCAAAACAAAGCTAGGATAAAAAGCAAAACAAAACGGGGTCTTTTTTCAATAAACAGGAGTATTAAATCTAATCCATCTCTAGTTGGGTCTGTTCCTTTTCCTTCCGCACCTGCTCCTGTATTTCGGGGGAAGTCAATAACTTTGGGTTAGCATTTCCTTGACTATCGGTAAAAGCAGTATCGGCTAAATTACTGGTATCATAAATATTCTCAACTAAAGGATTATCAAAATGTCCTTGTTTTGGCTCATTCACTTCAGAATTCATCATTTGTCTCACAGTTCTTAAAGATTATAGCTACTTTACCAAAAACAACAGAATGATCACATCGCCTAATTGATGGATGCTATTGAAAATAACTTTATAACTCTTAGATGTCTACTGGATCAATGAGTCATTAGTGCGGATCGCTGCTCTCGATAATTAAATAATTAACGTTTTAATTCATCGGAATCCTTATTAGGAATTGAAACAATCTGTAAGAAAAGGCTAGGGAGTACAAAACAAGGAAAATGCCATATTCGTTAATACTTACCGCCGTTCGAGGGCGGATCTCTTCAAAATCGCTCACTTTTTAATTTATCTTAAAAAACCAAAAGTTTTTAAAAATGAACTCTTCACACCTTTCAAACCTTCAAGAACAAACTTTACAGGCACAAAATAATTCTCTTCCTCAAAAGATACAAGCTATCTTAGTCTATTCTCAGCACAATAAAGGAAATACAAAATTTGCTCCTTTTGAAAAACATACTCTAGTCAAAGCTAAAAATAGTTTTGGAATCGTTCTCAAAAATAGCTACGATCAGTATAATAGAAGATTTATTACTATTGCTTGGTGGAAAAATAACTCAACAGAGATAGAAAGAAAGTTTTCTTATCCTTATGAGGATTTAAAACCTTTGTCAATTACTCCTTTAGACCAATTAATTCCTCAAAAAACAATTGTTTTAATTCCTAAAGGAACGACAATATTAATCAACAATGACATCAATATCCTACAGAAATCTTTATTTTTCCTAAAAGAGATTGATTCACAGGGAAGCTATCATTTAGTTAATCCTGAATCCAGTTACATTTTTTCATACTCTAATTTTCCTGGTGTACCATTTGCCTGTTTAGTCGAATTTCCAACCCTTAAGGAACTCGCAGCAGCAGCAAATCACTTAGACAAACTTCAACTAAGAATATTAGCAGGTGCTTGGCTAATCAATAATCAGCCACCATTACTAGCTGATTATCTCAAAGAAAATACCGATGCTTTTCTCAAATCGGTATTTATTAAATCTTCATCACTCATCGAAAAAACTTGGCTGGACGAAGATTTCAATTCAGCCTGGAATCAGGCAATATCAGACTATTTGACTCTTAGCTTGAAAACAGAAGGACTACAGGGATACAAAATTCATGAGCGGCTAGTTCACCGCTTTAATCGCCCATCCGAATTTGCCACTTTAATCAATATTAATCTGACTCTAGATCAACCTATTAATTAAGTAATAATTACTTTTTAAACAATGTAGAAATATTAGAATGGAGTCAGATTAAAAGAATTTACTTATCAAATGAAGTTTGTTATGATTTAGATGAATATCAGACTTATTTTCAAACTTATTTCAGCTTTAACTCACAAAAATGTGGTAAAAGCTGGCTCAAAGAAATAAAAAAAAATCGGTTCTTTAAGCCATCTTAAATCCATCAATAATGCACCTACTTCTCATAAGTATCATTATCACGTAATTAACTTTAAACAAAAAACAATTAAATGTCGGATCAAACATCTACAAATTATTGCTTTTTGGAATTTCAAGAAAAATAAGCTTAACTAGCTAGACTCTTTTCTTTCAAAACAAATTCAAAAGACGAATTCCTTTTTTTAAAATTGATACGTTAAAAGCTTTCTGCACTCAAAAATTTCCTTTATTAAAGATGAAAAGACAATGCCTTGAAAAGTGGAATCAAAAAACGGTTCTCGTACTAGGTCAAATAGACCGTAAAAAATATAACTCTAATCAGCATCTACATCTATGTTTAAAAAACTGTGAAGTAGCTCTGTATGGTGAAGGAAAAACAGTTAAGATTGATCATGTTTGGCTCTTCACTGACTTAAAAGAAGAAGAATTATCGTATTTTGAGAAAACTGAAGAATCAGTTTATATCAGATCCATTACTGAAAAGAATCTATGTTTAAATTTAGTTCCGATTGTTGGTCAAGTTCATCCATACTGGAGAAAATCAATACGCTGCCTCGACTATGGAATAAAATATCTAGATATTTATCATGGGGAACTTAATAATATATCTATTCTAATCAAACAATACAAAAAACTCATTGAAATTGAAAATCAAGTTGTTGCGCCCTTACTTCAACAAAAAAGAAAAAAAATCAAAGCAAATCATAAACTTTTTGAGCAATTAATAGAATATTATCATCAGTTCCTTTATCAAAATGAAGTTACATTTTATAATGGTAAAACTACCAAACTTAAAGAATACATTGTAGAATTAGAGCAACGTCTGAAATCACAAAGACTTGTTTTCCCACCCGACAAAACAATAGCTGAAGTTTCAGAAATCATTCAGACTTTAAAAATTTGCTTTGAACAAGCTGAAATTTTATATCGAAAACATCGACAAAATGCACCACGCTTTCCGAAAAAGACAATCCCTAAAACAGCCATAGGTTTTGGATAAATAATTTGTAAATCAGAAAATCTTAAACCTTTATGCCTCATTTAAACGAACAACAGAAACTTTATCTAAAGCAGCTTCTCCTAGTTTTAGGTTTACTTACTCTAAGTATCACACTCTCAATCGGATTAATCATCGGTACTTATCTGATTAAACCTGATCGTTTACTTTCCCTTCCTTACATACCCCATAAGAAAAACTGCACTGCTTATTTAGCTGAATTTATCACTCATCGTACTCTAAGCTCCAAAAGCAGCCAACTCTCAAAAACACTGAATTGTCTAGAACAGTTTCAGTACCCTCTAAATCAGGAATATATTGACCTTAAAAATAATTTTAGACAATTAAATGCTAATCCAACTATCGATCAATTTTTAGAAATCTCTCATTAGATCGCACATACCAAGATAGCTCAAGATTATTTAAAATCAGTTACAGCACCTCCTATTGTACGATATCTATGGTTGCTGATTCCCTATAGTGCAATTCTTATAATTTTTAGTTTAATCGGTTTAGTAATGTGGCTTATTTTAGTAAGCTATGTAGACTATTATTTTCTAGGTAGTGAAATAAGTAATACCTTACTTGCCCTATTTACAATAATAATTCTAACTGAATAAAAAAGTCTTAATTTGTGAATAATCTGCTAAATAATTTTATGAATAGTTTTGAGTTAGTTACTAAGAGTTTACAAATATTCTTAGGTCTTTTTTTTGGATTATGAGCTATTGTTCTCTACTTTAAAAAGCGAGAGTTTATCAAAAGTGAGTGGTTAAATATCCCAAGCTATTCAATTGGTAGTAAAGTTCCTTGCGATCGCTCCATTCGGCACCAAAATTAACTCCGTTAAAACCATCGTATTTTTCTTGAAATGAGATACCAACCTTAGCCGCTATTTCAGGTGTCTCAAAAAGATAAATCATCTGCTTTCCATCCTTCTAACATTACGCCACGCTACATAAATTGTTCCAATCACAAAACTCAAAATAATAATTGCCTCACTTGGTTTTCCTTTAGTCAAAACTAACATCATAACCCATCCCAGTCCGACTTCTAAGACATCTGTAATTAATGTCTGAAAAATGAAAATCGCATCATCTAATAAACTCTTTCTATAACGTTTCATTTGAGAGGTACGGTTTGACCACTATAGATTGCTATCAGTTGATTTATACTACTATTAAGGCTATTACTTCTAATATTAGCATTCCTAAATTAATTCAAAAATTAATATTTTTCCTTGCTATAAATAAGTGAATAATGCTAATTTATTAAAGAGACTTATTTAGTACACTGATTGATTTAACACTCCTTGTTGTTAAAAAAGTCATTGGCTCCTAAAACTTTTTTATTCGAGTGTCGTTTCATGGCAAATTTTAAGGGACAGCACTCGAATTTGTCATTTGACTTCCTCTTCAGCCTTAGCTTTCTTTTCAAACACATTAATTCCTGCACCCTCTAGTTCCACTACCCCATCAGGATTAATCGCTACCATCTTCCCTGACAGCACCGCTATCCAATTCTCAAAGCTTTCCATTTTCTCAACTTGTTTAGCTAGTGTCTTACGGGCTATCGTCGCTTTGACGATAATCCCATTCTCACCCGTAATCTGAAGATTAACCGTTTTCCCTTGTGCTGGTAATTCGGGCTTCTGGCTGAATTTTATTGATAGCTCTGGTGTTTTACCGTCTAACATAATATTAATGATTTCTGAAACGATTTCTTTTATTTCTGACGTTTTTTCTTCTTTCTTGTTGTTTTTGTCGGTATATTGTTCTGTTGTTACTACAGGCGGCTCTTTACAAGGTTTACGATAGCGTGGGATACGCTCAGTTGGTGAGGCTAAATCGGATTTCCACAGAAAACAGTTTCTTGTTGAGTCAAATCGAAACAATCCTTGAATGAAATACCGTAACGATTGCTCAGTAGATTTTGGGTTAAACCGAAATGGCTGGTAATCATCCCTTCTCATTACAATTGGTAAATGAGCCGCTTTGTATCTTCCTGTAGGATCGTTAGATTGATGATTACGGTAAATGGTGATCACAGGCGTTCTTGACTGAGGAACGAATTGCCAGACACCCTTGATGACAAACTGATTGACTTTCTCGTTTTCGGGTAAGTCTGTCCTCCATGCGATAATCTGCCACCCCTGTAATTCCAATGGATGAGAGGGGGCCATGAAGGTCTTTGGATACACTTTTAGATATAGCGGCTTCTCACCATGTTCCTCTAAAAACCGACACAACGCAGGAAATTGTTTAGCTTTAACATATCCTCTGTATTCTTTTTCTCCAATGGTAACGACCAGCCGTTTTTCTACCAGTTTGACCGAATCAGCTTTAATCATCCCAATGGCTTGAAAAAAGGCGGATTCTGTTGAGGAAACAGATGATTCTGTTTCAGGTTCGTTTGATGTGTTTGACTGTTCATTGACTGGTGAATTTTCTTCAACTGACAATAGCGAGATTTCTAATGTACTAACTGATTGTCTTTCTTCAACCCCCTCTGGGATTAATAATTCTTTTTTCTTAAC
The DNA here is from genome assembly GCF_017312365.1 of Chroococcus sp. FPU101. GTDB lineage: Bacteria > Cyanobacteriota > Cyanobacteriia > Cyanobacteriales > Microcystaceae > Chroococcus. The sequence continues at coordinate 94,436 of NZ_BLJI01000006.1, read as the reverse complement.
ACTGACGATTTTTAAAGTCATTTTTAATTTTATCTGCTCTAATTTTACAATTTTTTGGCTTAACTCTTACTTTGACTCTATCTCATTTATTACTTTTAGCTTGTCTCCATAATTTTCTCAAAAGTAATCATTCTTTCAGCTTGAGCAAAGCAAACTTTAAATTTCTCAAAAATATCAACTTTTCCTAAAATATTATAATTGACGTTTAACTGGTCAGAAAAACCGACTCGACATGATAAACGAGTTTTTCCTAACTGAAGATTTAAACGGTTTAAGTAAACAGTAATCAAACTGCCGTTTCCCACTTTTAAATAAATCCTTTTTCCTTGACGATAATCAAATCCGATACTTTTAGCTATTTTGGATTCAATTACTGTGTATTCTGCACCTGTATCGATGTAAACTTCTAAAGGAAGCCATAAGCCATTCAATTCAAGTCCGATCGGTATAATTGGCTGATCTATTCCTCTGATTCTTTTGTAAGGAAACCGAGTAATCGTCATTGATTTTAAAGTAAAAATTCTTGAACTTCGTCAGGATATGGCACTGAAATGACCATTGGCATCCATTCTACATTTGATGAAATAAAGGCTTGATACACTTCTTGATATGTTTCTCCGACTTTAACAATTTTTCCTGACGAGATAGCAACAACTTTTCCTGGATACTGCTCAATCAGTTCATCTAAATGTTGAGTTAGCCATTCATCGTGTTGTTGCAAAATTTGACTGCCTTTTTCAACGGTTTTAACTTCATCTTCCATTTTCACTCTTTCCTTTTACCTTGAATCGATTAGTTTACTTTCTTTTATTTTAAGTGTTTTTTAGGTTATCTCAAAACAAAAGTCAACCAGTACACCGACCGCCGACCGAAGAGCTTTTTAAAGGCGAGTCGTTTCTCTCGGTACATAAACGCACATTGAAAGTCGGGGAGAAGCGGCTGACTTTTTATCCACGAGTCATCGGTACACTGAGAAAACAAGGGCAGTGTACCGATGACCGTTTAGTCGCGGTCAAAATCTAAACCTTAAAATTGTCAAAATTAGCTCAAAAATTTGTGTCATTTGACTATTTATCATAATTATCAAACTCCACATAGTAAGGCTGACTCAGGGCAACAATCTAGTCAAGTAAATTCCCAGCCCTGTTATTGCTCATAAAATCATTTCCCTTTGAGCGAATAGTTTGACGCTTTTAAACTGGAAAGCAACTAAGTTTTATCTTTTATAAAAATAATTAATTTAGAGCAAATAAGTGTAACAAATCTAAAAAATATTAAAAATTTAAAACAATCATGATATAAAGAATAAAGAAACACGAAAGCAACAACCAAATATAGCAATTATTAATTTATATTTAAGATTTAGTTTTTGTATTTTTTTGGTAATTAGTGTTCCAAACATCGCTATTTCAACATGGCTCGGACTTTTTTTTACAATCAAATTCTTTCTCACAAAGTATTTACCAAATCCTAATTTAGGCGAATTAAGAAATATACCGCTTTTTCCTTCACTATTTTAAAAAGATGCGTATTTTAATTATTGAAGACGATCTTCTAATGCAACTAGGTTTAGAAAAAACACTAAACTCCTATACTAAATTTGAAGTAATTGGTCAAGCTGAGGATGGCTATAGCGGGGTCAATATGGCCTTAAATCTCAAGCCAGACTTAATCATTATGGATCTTGAATTACAAAGGCTTGATGGAATCTCTGCGATCAAGCAGATTAGAGAAAAATTACCCGAAACAAGAATTGTTATTTTAACCTCTCATACTCTAGAAACCGAGGTTATTGCTTCTCTAGCCAGTGGAGCCGATGCTTATTGCATCAAAGGTGCTTCTTTAGAGCGTCTACTGGCTGCGATTGATGCTGCAATTAATGGTGCAGCATATTTAGATCCCCAAATTGCTCGTCTTGTCATTGATAATTTAAAATTACCATCTACCAGCCGTCCTAATTCTAATATAAGTTTATTATCACAAAGAGAAACCGAGGTTTTAAAATTAATTGTTGAAGGAAAAAGTAATAATGAAATTGCCGAAAAACTTTATCTTAGCCCTAATACTATTAAAACTCACGTTAGAGGAATTATGAATAAATTAGCAGTAGATGATCGTGTTCAAATAGCAGTTGTGGCTCTACGCTCAGGTATTGTGTAAATGTACATTAATGCACATTAAAGAGATAATTGGGTTCTTGGCAACTTTTGGTGATCCTTAATAATAAAACAAGATTGAGTATGTGAAGCTGACCTCCGAAACAAGTTTTCTTTAGTTAGCCAGTAGAAAACGACGGCTCAACAAGTCAAGGCCAGCACGACCATACATCTGCCGTTTGAGCATCTTCAACCGATTGATCTGTCCTTCAACCTGACCGTTACTGACATTTAAGGTCATTGCAAATTTGACGGCTTGATAATCTTCTTTTAAACCTTCAGCAAACCGTTGGAAGGGACGAATCTGACTCTGTATGGCTCGTTCAAGCCAAAGATCAAACTTTTCAGGTTTCCTTTGTCGTATTAAATCAGCAAAGTCCCTGGCTAAACGGATAACGGGGGCAAACGTTGGATGCTGTTCCATCAAACGAATAATTGGCTCATCGCTAGTTTGAGAGTTGTCCATTTGTTTTATAATTAACCATGCAGCTTGATTAGGAGTCAGTGGTGACCTTGAAGGCTCGACAACCTGAAGGGCAGTTCGTCGTACTGGTGTTGGTCGTAAAGGTAAACCTTCAGCTTGACGTAACTGCCGTACATAAACGCGCTTGAGTCATGTAACTTCCGTTGTAGCCTCGTTGTTGTATTTCTTCAAACAGCTTAGTGACCTGATGGATGCCTTCATTCCAACGTTGCAGTAAATAATCTTTATAAGGAATGAGAATTTTACTTCCTCGATCGCTACGAGGCTGGCGTTCAGGAAAATTAGAGGCTTGCAGATAACGTTTAACTGTGCGTGAACTGACTCCTACCCGTTGGGCTATTACAGGAATCGCCCAATCTTGTTGGTGTAACTGCCAAATTTTTTGATAGTTAGCTAGACGCTGCTGATGACGTTGTTGAGTTTGTTCTTTTTGGCATTTGGTAGCCATATTGATTGGTTCAGCTATCAGCAGGGTTTCTTGACCAGTGTCAGCTGATAAGGAATGATGCGTAGTTTCTAACGCCCTAAGTTCGGTACGATGTCCCCTAAATATCTGCTGCAAAACTTCAGTTAAATTGTGTAGTAGATGAAAACGATCAGCTACCTGAATAGATTCTGGAGAACCCTGTGTCATTCCCTGTCTGTATTCTTTCGAGCGATCACGAGATAGCACCTGTACCCCTTGATACTCTTGCAACCATTGGGTTAAAGTAGCTGAGGAACGATCCTTAAGAAGTGCTATGGGTCGATGCTGTTCTAAATCGACCAAAATTGTTCCATAACTTTGACGTTTACGAAAGGCAAAGTCATCTACTCCTAAAACTTCAGGTACGACAATCGATGGCAAGGGAAGTTTGGCTATTAAGTTCAGTATTGTGTTTCGGCACAAATTTATCCCTAGATGACGGCTCAGACGTACTCCTGCTGCTCCCCCTAAAGCTAGTCCGATAGCTTTTAGTTGTTTGGCTAAACGGCAAGTTCGTCTTGCCCAAGGCTCTGTCACTTCTGATAATCGTTCGGTAAAAATTCGTCGTTCGCAATCTGAGTTGAGGCAGAAAAACTTCCGAACTTGTAATTGCCACTTCACGCTATAGTCTGCCCATCGCAGATCTTGTAACGTTCGCTCATAATGACTGTGGATACGATGAGTTGTTTGACCACACAGAGGACAGGCTACTACAGTTTGAACTGAGGCAATTGTTAATAAAACCTGATGCTCGTTCTCGTCAAAGTCCCAGTCTACCAGCCCTAAAGATTGCTGATTTGGAAGTAGGTGTTGAAGTAGTTCTGTAATCAATTATCTGTTTAACGGCTTTTTTTCTATCCTGCCATATTGGATCACCAAAAGTTGCCAAGAACCCAAATAAGTCTTTAAAGTACACTTATTTGCTTAGTTTTAAAGACTTAATGCTTAAGCAACGACAGAATAAGTGTTTTGAAGCTAACTTTAGTTAGCTAAGTGTCTCAAACCTTATAATTTCGTTAAAGAAATAGCAGTTATCTCTTTAAATTTTATCCTTCTTTTTGCTAGTTATAGCTGAACTTTAAATCGTTGGAATGCTTACTCTAAGAAGATTTTCACTCTTCACAGCCTTAAAAGCAATAAGTCTTTAAATTGAGCAGTTATCTCGTTAAAGTACACTAATTAAGCTGATTAAATTCATCAAAATTAATAGGATTTGCTAAAAGAATAAATAAACAAGCTCCTAACATAGCTGGAATATAACCTTTTAAAATCGCTCGATACAATGGCTGCTCAACCCAGAATACTAAGTCTTGTTGTAATTCCTTTATTAGAAGTGTTCGCTCACCTGCTTGTAGCTGGCGATAAGCAATTTCACTCTCAGGAAAGGTAATTTTATCTAAACACGCCAAAGCCTTAGACTGAAAAAACTGAAGCTCTTTTTCGCCTTGACTGGTTAAGTAGCTGTCAAGTATTAAACTACACTTAGCCCCCTTAATCAAAGACATTTCACGAAGTTTATCATGATAAAGCGAATATCTCGATGATGACCAGAAAAAAAGACTAAAAGCACCAATAGCGAGAGTAAAAGGTAGGAGAAATTTTAGTTCGGGATTGTTAATTCGCATAATTAAATAAAAATCTATTAAATTAAAACCATATCCCGATTAACATCAAAATTCAAACTCTGATCGAGAACAGCGATCGCTTGACCTGCATAAATAATTCCATTGCTACCAAAACCGTTTACAAAAAACAAGAACGTTCCTGTATTAACGTCATAACGAAATTTTGAGGAAGATGTGACACCAATACCAGTCTTACTAATTTCGATTTTGTCGCCATCAGCAATAGAAAAGTCACTAATAAAATCAGGAACGCCTAAGTTCATAAAACGAAAGCAATCTGCTCCTGCATTCCCAATAAGGTAATCAGTGCTATCAGTGCCTTTACCTGATTGCACAGAAGAATGACCACCAATTAGCGTATCGCTACCATCACCACCATACAACCAGTCACCACTTTCACCTCCAACCAGCCAATCTGAGCCTTTGTTACCAAGTAATTCATCATTGCCGATTTCGCCGTATAAGGTATCATTAACGATTCCGCCATAGAGAGAATCATTCCCAGTCCCTCCATAGAGCATCCCTGCACCATCATCAGAGTGAAGCTGGTCATTGCCAGAACCACCTTCTAACCAATCCGTACCTTGATCGCCATACAGAGTATCATTACCCATGCCGCCAAAGATTTTATCAAAACCAAAACCACCTGATAAAACATCATTGCCTTTGGTTCCAAATCGCAGATCATCGTTGCTCGTTGAGTGATCGCTTAATTGGGTAGTCTCAAATAAGCTAAAGCGTCGTTGTTCTGCAATGCCAAATTCTTGAATATGGTTATAAAGTTGATGATTGCTAAAGAAAACTAAATCTGGGTTTACTTGTTTATATGAGTAGAGGGAAACAAAGGGATTAAAAGAACGCCCTTCATCAATTCCATGCGTTTCAAAATGTTGACGTAACTGAGCTTCAGTAATTAATCCAGCTTTAGCTAAATCAGGATTGTAACGTGCATAGTATTGAGCATCAAATAAATCGTAATTAGACATTTTTTTCCTCAATTAAAATTCAATGGTGTTAAAAAGAAAACCTATAGTTTATTAGCTAAGTACCTAGTCAAAACTAGAACCACAATAGAGAAATAGTTTGTAGTTGTGCTGTCTTCTCATTACATATAGACTGAAACCTAACTACTAACTTTTTTTGTTTATAGATTTAATTATGACTACATACTTAATTTTTTTAATAGAATTAGTTCAACAGACAAAATTCTTTAATTCTTTGCAAAAAGCCAAAAGTTTCTGTCGTTTTTTAAGATAAATTACTAATTAAAATACATAAATTGTGTAGATGATAATTGTTCTAATCCTGCTCCAGTAGCGATTTTTAATGAAGTTGAACCACTCTCTATGCCATCAAAATCAACAAACAAAGCTCCATCTTTAACTAACAATCTTTGATCGCTATTATTAAATACGCCTTTCGCTAATCGTGCGGGATCTAAGCCATTCCCCGTAAACCATTGTTCAAGAAAAGGAATTTGTTGACCATCGTAACCAAAATATCTAGAAATACCTAAAATATCTTCGTTCTCTAAATCAACAATCCTTTGTACTCCACTAATAGACAACTGAATGGTATCGCTACCAGAACCACCAATAAGAAAATTTAGTCCACTACCACCGCTAAGAAAATCATTTCCCGTACCTCCAAGCAGTGTGTCATTTCCCACACCACCGACTAAATAATCACTTCCATCTCCACCAATTAATAAATCTTTTCCTTCATCTCCATCCATTCGATCATCACCAGTACCAGCAACCATTCGATCATTACCTAGTCCACCGAATAGAAGATCGTATCCCGTTCCTCCAATTAGAGTATCATTGCCGTTTTCTCCAGTAAGTTGATCGTTATCTTCTCCTCCTATTAAACTATCGTTACCACTACCCCCAAACAAAGCATCATAGCCTTTACGACCGTCTAAAGTATCGTTACCGTTATTACCGTATAGTAGATCGTCACCTGAAGTTCCAATCAAACTATCATTAAAGCTATCTTGTACTGAATTAAAATTAGATAAACTGAAATTATTCATCTGAACCTAAGAAATCAACAACTACATTAAACAAATCTGTGGAAATACAGAAAGGATTATTCAATAAATAGTTAAAAGTTAAAGCTTTTTTTCCTTAACTTTTAACCGCTTTTTTTGAGCAGGCAACTTGACTATATTAACGGCTAGAGTCTAATTAAATTAGTAAGTTGGTTGAATTGCTTCTAGTACATCGATAGGATTTAGACCCGTACTTAAATTAGCAAAGACCTGCCCCTCAAAAGATAAATTTCCTGTAGATGCACTATAGTTGAATTGATTAAGAGAATCGGCTAGTCCACGAGCAAAAAATTTAATTCGATCTCCTTCAGAGAACGAAAAATCTCTGATCTGATCAACGCCAGCATTTTGAGATAGAAAAAAGTAAAAGACATCGGCTCCACCACCACCAATTAAAGTATCATTTCCCCAACCACCATTAAGGGTATCACTGCCACTACCACCAATTAAATAGTCTTTATCAGTACCGCCTGTTAAATAGTCATTGCCCGTTCCACCGATTAAAGTATCATTTCCTACATCGCCGACTAAAACATCACTTCCACCGCCACCATTCAAGGAATCATTACCAGTTCCACCATTGATAAAATTATTAAATTGGCTTCCATAAACTGTATCATTACCGCCTAAAGCATAATAGCCAACATCGCCATTTAGCTGCATAAAATTAGCTTGTTCAGTTCCGATTAATCTAATATCAATTGGTTCCATTCGAGCTTCTCCTTTTTAATCTTTAATGACTATTTTTAACTTAATACTATCAAAGGAAAAGAAAAATAAAAATCTCTCTTTTTCGTTTCTTAAAAATATAGAAACGTAGAAGACTTATTATGTAAAAGTTCTTCAATAGTGTCGTTTCTGAAAAAATTTTATATTTTCCAAGTAGACATTATTTTTTGTTGTTTAAGATAGTTAAACAGCTTTTGGATTGATTCTTCAGATATACGTCCTCTAAAAATTTCTCTTAACTCCTCTTCATCATAAAACCAAGTTTTACTAATTCCTGATAAGTTAGATAAATTAGCTATAGTAATACTTTTCTTACGCTGAACTAAAACTTTTAAAGCATTTTCAACTTCAGCTAATGTTTTTAATCTTTTATTAATTGCATTAACTCGACAACACATTTCCTTTGATTGTGCTTTTGTTTTCATAAAAAAAATAAAGTTTAAAAATTTTTACAAGTTTAATAATTACTCTAACAAACAAAATTGATTTTAAATATATTATATAATAAAAATAATAATTAAGCATAACTAAACTTTAAATCTAATTAATAAAACGACAATAATTAAAAATTCTTAAAGACGCTCTATAAAATACAACATTTGTACTTAAAAATTATCTAAACTATCTTAATTTTCTCAAATAGGAATCAACATTAAAAGCTTAAAGTCTCTATAGTATAAGCTTTCTGAACTTTAAGCAAAATTCAAAAATTCTACAATTTGTGGAAAATGCTATTATTTTTCTATCTACTTAAAAAAATAATAGCGATGATCATTCTAGATGAATTAGCCGATGAATTTATTGGTCGCACAGAGCTTGTTAAACGAAGTAAAGAAGTTTATAGTTCACTTCTTAAACCATTACGAGAAGAATTTGGTTCAATTGCTGTGATAAACATTCAAAAAACTGCAATTGTTCAACATTTAAAAAAAATCAACGATCTAAGTTACATAACTCAAAACAATTATAGTACAGCAATAATCGCTTTATTTAACTAGGCTTTATATGAAGATTACATTGCAGTGAATCCACTAAAAGGAATTAAACGAGTGAAACTAAACATTGAAAAAGGAGAACATCACACTGATGAAGTAGTCCGAAAGATCACTTCAGCTAGAGCAGAAATAGTGACAAAAGAAGCATTGGAAAAATTGAGGCACATCAAAATAAAGGTTTGATGTATTCTATTTCACACAAGCATAATCGAAAAGCTCGGAGTTAGGAGCAGCAAAGATACTATGATCCGAACTAGAAGCAGGACGAGCATAATAAGCCGTATTGCGAATCGCTTGTAAATCAGCTTCATCACGAATCGATGCTTTTTGAAATTGAGTAAGCTGATCCAGTAATTGCTCTGGTGTAATCACAGGCTCGATAGAAGCTGACGAACGCTCCTCTTTTCCAAGCTCACAATAAAACTGAGCCGCACATCGCATTACAGCATTGGCGATCTCTACAGGAGTACAACCCTTATAACCTTGCAAAATTTTATACCAGACATCCTCATTCCAGGGATCTCCATGTTGAAACTGAGTTGAAAAATATTTACGAAGATGCAGTTGAAAGACATGATATAAAGCTCCTAGATGGGGAAGATCAACAAACCAGATCCCCCCATCATCAAAACGACGCTTGATTTCAGAAGGAAGAAGCTGGATACGATTAACCGTTGCAATCATAAAAACGTGCGAAGTACGCTCTTGCATCCAAGTTAGCAATCTCTGAGAAAGTCGGCGCGACGCTCCACCTGATTCCCAACCCGTAAAACCTTTATCAAAATCATCAGCTAGTAATACACAACGATCAAGAGTATCGGCGACTTCTAAGATCCGCGCTAGAGTATAGTCAGGATTATCAGATCCTAAAACATTTCCCCAACTTAAACCCAATAAGGGATATCCAAGAGCCTTAGCCGCCAACTTTGCACTCAAAGATTTACCTGTTCCAGGCGGGCCTAATAAAATCATTCCTTTAGGGGGTCGTAAGCCATAGCGAACTGCCCCAGGTTCATTAAGTTTAGCGACTCGATTTGTTAAAAATTCCTGCAACAGATCCAAACCACCCGCTTCCATCACATCAGGATCGCTAATAAATTCTAACCCTAGCTGGCGTAATGAACGCAATTTATAGGAGAGCATTAAATGAATTAAATCAGGAAAATCTTGAGCTAACGCTCCATTTGTATTCAAAGCAAGCTGAATTTCTCCCCTTGGCAATCCACAGCAAATATTAACTAGACGCTGCTGATTAATTTCATCAGCTAAACCCATTCGTCTCGGAGCCAGATAAGACATTACCAAAGACTTAACTTGGCTAACATCGGGCAAACTCAACTCTAGAATCGGAATTTCAGCACTGATGCGTTGACTAAAAGAAAAATAACTCGATAAAAGAATGATAAAAACATGATCTTGCAAAGATATTAGATCAAGTAAATTTTGTAAAACCGCCTCTCGATAGCCTTGCTCAACTGGATCTAAATCTTTAAAATTAGCAAAATCATCAATTAAATATAAGCCACTTGAAAATTGCTCTCTAGAGGCAGGGTCGAAAGCTTGTCCCGTTGGAACAAAGCGATAAAAAGATTCTTCACAATACAACTGCTGAATATGCTTATAACCTTTATTGTAATAGTAACAGGAAGTTTGAAAAAGTTGAGCTTGTTGCCAGAAAGAACGAAACACAAAAGATCGATCCACATTTAAACAAGATAATCCAATAATTTTGATCCCCTGTTTAGTTAAAGATCTCCACTGTTGTAAAAGTCTCTCCATAGATTAAATTGAATATAAATTGATTTAAGAATAAAAAGAAAAAAAAAGAAAAACTTCCCCCAATTAGGGGATAACCTAAAACATAACGATAACCCCTTTAAAGGGGTTTCGCTCTATCGAGCGTTTGAAATTGAAAATTTATTGTTATAAGTAACAAATCATGGATGCTAAACAAACTGCCGTTGCTTTCAAAGAATTCCTGAACAAGAAATACGGAATTGCCATAACATCAAAAGAACGACAAGAATTTGAAGCAGTCTACTATCAAGCCAGAAACGATCTAGGAAGACTGGTAGCGGCTGGACTTAAAGCAGCACGCCGAGACACCAGTGATCACTGGAAAACTTGGAATCAAGTCTTTGAGGGAACTTTCGGTTCAATCGAACAACCCAAAGTAAATGCACAATTTCTGGCTGAATTAACCAGTGAGCTTGTTGCCACGATCAATTCAGAAGATCCAGTACATCACATGATGCAATTGAATTATGAAGATCTAAAAATCAGAAATCTTCAATCAACCTTTCAAGCATCGAAGAGAAACGATCCTAGTGCAAGTTTTAGCTTAGAAGAATCTCTAATCGAAATAGTACCAGTACCTCAGACCCAAACCTCACAAATAACAGCCGAAGATTTAGCAGCAAGTCTAATTGCTGCTTAATCTCAATACCCCTACTGCTTACCCCTGTAGGGGTATTTTATTCCCCTACCACCCACCCTTAAAAAATGTTAAATTTACCAATCTCTAACACAACCGAACCCATTGAAGGATTAAGCCTCGATAACGCTAATGGAATCTATATTCCTGATGCTCTAGAACCATTGCAAATTGAAAGAATTATTCAGTCTAGCCTTTTAGCTTTGACTCCACATATTGAAGGGCATCAGATCAAGCACTACGGCTGGTACGAAAATCATCCCTTAAATAGTCCTAGTCCACTTAAATTAAAAGCAAATCCAATTCCAATCTGGCTAGAATGTGTAGGAGAGCGACTTAACGAATGGATGAAAATTAATCAGATCGTTCTCCATTATTGCAAAGACTTATCTAGTACAGACCATTCTAGTACAGACCATGAATCATTGCTATACCCGCTTCCCTGGGATTGGCACTTTGATAGTCGCACTAACTACGGCGAAAGAATTGCAATCATCGCTCTTTCCCCAACACGAATTGAATGCAAGCGAAGCCAAACTTTCGATTGGACACTCAATACAGGTGAAGGATTAATCTTACAACATAAGTTTCGCTTTTCTGGATTGCACCGAATTCTGGGTAATCATTTCATCGTTAGCCGACAAGTTCGGATAAACAATCAAAACTGAATTGGATAGCCATAATTAACTACTTTGAGCCAACCGCATACATAAAGACAAAACGGTACATTGAATTATGGCTGATCGCCAATCAGCTTCTTCAGAATACCAAATCATGTATTTATTACCTGGTATTCTCCCATTGGTTAATAAAAATTGTCATCAACCTTATCTCAAGAATTTAGAATAATCATAAATCAATTAAATGAATTACTCAAACCTCACACAAGAACCATTAGAAAAGATGACCCCTCAACATTGGCGTAAAGAAGTAAAAACCTTTCCCTGGAATGAATATCAAAGGTATATCCTAGAATGGGTAGGATCGAGCAATCGACATGGCAGCATCGAAGCCGTCGCAGGATCAGGAAAAACCACATTAATTGAAGGGACAGTGGCAACTTTACCCAGTAAAAGTCGAATCAAAATTATTGCTTTTAATGTTCATATTGTAGAACGACTAAAAACCAAAGGGAGAATTCCTATTTCAAGAGTCAGCGTCTCAACCTCTCACAGCCTAGCATTCTCTTTGTTGATGGCCATGATGAGAGGACAGGCTAAATTAGATGAAAATAAACCGAATTCAATTCTCAAACAGACCATCAGTAAATACCAAAGCCATCCCGAAAAATACTCCTTTGAAGACACCCCTCTAGGCAAATTAGAACTAAAACTCTTTCGGAACCTCATTAAAAAGATTGCTTCTTTCTGTCAAAAAACTCTGACCGATCCTGAAAATACAGAAGAATGCCAAAAACTTTGTTCACATTATAATTTGAATTATCAATTTCCGACTCAAAAATACGATTTTATACAGCAAACCTTAATAGAACAACGAATCACTCAATGGGCTATTCGATGCGTAACTTATTACTTAAAAGTAAGTGAAAAAATAGCATCAGAAACAGGACAACTTAGTTTTGACGACCTACATTGGTTATGCCATAAATGGCAATTGATTCCACCTAAATACGACTATTGTTTAGTTGATGAAGCCCAAGACTTAAATGCTTCGCAAATCGCCTTAATTAAATCTTTAGCCAATCAAGGAGCTAGACTCTTATTGTTTGGTGATCGCTTTCAAGCAATTATGGGTTTTCAAGGAAGTGATAGCAATTCCTGGACTAAGATAAGGGAAGAATTTAACACAGAAAATTTACCACTCAGCATTTGCCATCGCTGCAACCATTCAATTATCAAACTAGCCCGAAACCTTGTCCCCTATCTGCAAGGCGACCCCCTAAAAGAACAAGGATGCGTTAAATATATTGCACATCAAGGCGTACTCGATCAGATTCAAGATGGGGATTTAATCCTCAGTCGATTCAATGCTCCGTTAATTCGTTGGTGTCTAGCAGCCCTTCAAAAAAACTTATCGGCTAAAATCAGAGGACGAAATATTGGAAAATACCTTATTGAAATTGCCAAACAATATCTCATGGATAAATTAGATTGGCCGACTCAATGGCTAGATAACTTAAATTCTCATTACCAGAAACTAATTGAAACTGCCAACAAAAATGAAGATAGTTTACTTGCTGCTCAGTATGAAGATGAGCAGAAGTGCTTATTATACTGTTACTCTGAATTTAAAAGTCCTAATTTTGATACGTTCTGTCAACAGCTACTAAACTTATTTGATGATGAAAACAGACCTTCACTTCTATTATCAACTATTCATCGGGCTAAAGGAGATGAAGCTAGAAGAGTTTTTATTCTAAATCCAGAAGCTTTACCTTACTTTAATAAAAATAAAAAAACTTGGGAAGATGAGCAAGAAATTAATCTACTTTATGTTGCTATGACTAGAGCAATGAATGAACTTTATCTAGTTAATACCCCAAGAAATGCGAATCCTAAAGAACCAGGAGAAATCAAAGAACTAGATAAGTCAATTGAAGAGGTATTTACTTTAGACCTAACAGAACATTCTTCTAAAATTAGAAAACAATTAATCGATGAAATTGTACTTCAGTACGAACAAGGAATAAAAGAAGCCCAAGATGACAAGGAAAAAGAGCAAATTCAGCAATTATATCTGATCAAATGCAGTCTTCTTAAAACTCAAATTCCTTAAATTACTGCTGTTAGTGTTTGTCGTTGAGAGGCTTTAGCGGTTAAACTTTGCTCAATTGCATCCAACATCGCAATTTCAACTAGACTTAAATTAACGCGAGAAGATTTACCAAGTTCATTTAAAAAAGCTTTAACACTCACCTCTTGCTCCTCAAGCTTTAAAAAAAGCTGATAGAGACGATCGCAGTGTTTCTTGAATGATTTCTGATCAAGAACAATAACAGACTCTAAATCCTCAATTTTAGAAAGATACTGTCCACACCAAGTTTGCACCGTAACCGTAAAATTATTAATCGAGCAGACATAACCCCAACAACGTGTAAACTGTGAATGCTCAGAACGCTTGATCGAAACAATCGAACCCACTGAAAAAGGACAGGGAACCTGATTACGACTGATTAATTTCTGCTCCAAACGCTCTTTAAGAAGAGAAAAAGAAACTTCTCGAATCACTTTATTAGAAGGACGATCAGTAATTTCTAGAGCTTTATTCCAGATTTGCACCAGATTATCCTTTCTTTTGGCTAATTCACGACACTGTGCTTCATTTTTTGGTAACTGAGTTACTTTACTCTCTCTAAGCTTGGTCATCACGTAATAAGCATCGATAAACTGATAAACCCGCGAACTTGATAATTTGAAAACGCGCTGGTAATAAGACGAAAATTGTGGATCAGGCAGATATAGCTTTTCGTCTCTAATAGTCGCCAGATTTTTACCGATCCTCTCAAAATTTGCAATTTCAACTTCAGGCACGACCAGTAGATCCACAGAAAGCTCCTGTTCGATTTGCTTTTTCCGCTCTTTCTGAATAGCCGTAAGCTTACTCACATCAGGTTCATTCCATAATATATATATATATATTATGGAAAAAAGAACGAAAAAACAAGTATTATAGAATAGAACATTTAACTTTAAACAGATGACAAAACGTGGAACTCATATCAATTCATTAAAGAATCTACAGATGCGACACTCTGCTGAACCCAAAGCACTCCATAGTGTAACTGTTACACCAACAGCCTGGGAAGCTTTAAGAGAGATTGCTGCCGATCAAGGTGTAAGCATCTCAGGACTTTTAGAAAAGATCGGTTCCCGAAAAATTAAAATCACAGAGGAAAACTAAATAATAAAGGAGGAAATTGTTTCCTCCTTGGTTCACTAATAAATAATCCAGCCATCCCGTTCCACCTTTAGAAAAGGAAAAGGGCCTAAAAAATAGGGGGTTGCACCACACTTAACCTTAATCCTGAAATATAAAGCAGTTTGGGCCGTATCATCACTTTGAGAAGTATCCTCAAGAGAAACTTTAAATGCTTTCCCAAAAGGATGTCGTCCTGTAGGTTCCTTTCCTCCATTGACCATCTTTAAACAACCACTTCCTCCATTAACTTTCTGATACTTACCACTGATCCACTGTTTTCCTTCAAACTCGCTCCGAATGGTGCGGCCAGTCCCCTCAATATCATCTAATTCAAGATAGGCACAGTTTTCATTACAAGGAACTTGAAAACCCTGTTGATAACTTCCAGTAATGGTACGATATCGCTTTGCTTCCTCGGTTCCCCAAAGCGCATCAATCCGAGCAATACCAGCAATCTCAGGAACTAAAGCTGAAGGCATCTTAGAAAACGGAACTTTTTTTAAGCCAGGAATCTGGTCAAGCTTTTGAGTCTCCCACCCTTTATAATTTTCCAAAGGAACACTAGATGCACCCGTCACTTGAGTAATATTAAGCGTCTGTTGCATTGCAGGAGGCATTTGTGAAAAAGATAGATTAGCAAACTTAGACCACTTAAGTACCTTAGCCACACGTTGATTAGGGCCAGCCTTCATTCCAGGAATAGTCTGACCATTAAGCAATTTAGCTAAAGCAGGAACATTTTTAACACGTAGATTAAGATTTTGCCACTGAGGAATTGTATTAACTAATTCACTTAAAGTAGATTGCCCCAGTAAAGGAAACTGATCGAGTGAAACAAAAGACAGATCATCTCCTGTAATCTCAGAGATATTATCTAGAGAAAACTGTTGGGCATCCATAATTTCTTCTAAATCACCCAAAGTCAGGATTGATTCTATGCGATCGCCACTATTCCACTGTCTTGAGAGATCATAGCCAACTTCATTAACATCATACTCAGAAGAATTAATTGAACCTGAAGTCAAAACTGGCTCAAAATCAGAAAAACTAAAATAATTCCAATCAGGCATTTCAACAGATCCGATTGTCTGATTTTCATATTCTACGGGAACTTGCTGCGATGGAAAAGCCTCAACCCGCTCTGACGATAATTCAGGAAAAGGGAGAAAAGCAAGCATCGCTGCCCAGGGAACTAAAGATAAAGAAGCAATCAATTTCTTATTAATCATAATGAATCACCTAGAATCAACAAACTGACGTTTTTCTGGAGGAACAACCCACAAAGTACAGGTTCCAGAACGAACTAAACGACCTTCAACTGAAAGAGTAATTCCTAATTTCTTTTGATCTTCAATGCACAAACGTTGACCTTTTCTAAAAGAAAGCAAAGTCTGATTCCACGTAGTGAAAGATTGAGCAAACCGACCTTCAGGACTTCTCAACCAACGCACCGGCTCAGGATTGGAACGCACCCAACGACCCGTATCACTTAAGCCCCACTGCATTGCCATTTTTTCTTCTAAAGTCAGTACACGTGGTTTAGAAGGATCAAGAGGAATAGGAGAACGAAATAAAGGAACAGATAGACCCAAAACAACCCCAATTCCAACAGCCCCTAGCAAAATAGCTCCAGAAGCAATTAAAGCATAGATATCATGAGATACTTTTGTCAGCGAGGCTTGTTTAACTAAGGTATTAACAGTAGCCGCAATATCACTAGCCTGTAAATCCATTGAAGTTTTACTTTGAGACTTCAATAATTTGTCATGCTCTTGAGTTAAAGTTTCTAGACGATTGATATGCGCTTCAAAAACACCTTTAGCAACAATAATGCCATCTTGCCAACGCTGTGCCCAAACTCGAAACAGACGATTAAGCTTCTTTGGAGCTAATTGAAGATCCCCAAAACAGACCAGCACTCCAAAAAGCGGATCGTTTCGGGTGACATTTGACCGTAATAAGTAATCAATTAACTCTTGCCGCTCTTGAGGCGTTTTATTTTTCAGAACATCATGTAAACATAGATCGTTATAATCAGCGATTTCAGGAGCAATCAAAGCATCATCATCAGATTGAGCAATCAATGAGATTAATTTTTGAATTTCTTCTTCATCTACTGCACTTAACACATCAGGTCTGGTTTCTGCATCCATTTCCTACCTCCTCAACAAGATCTACCTCAGCCGTCTGGCTATTACTATTACGTTTTTTAACTCTGCTAGTAGATACAGGAACAGGAAGATTAGGCTTATCCAACCAGCCTGTCACTTCTAAATCAGCAAAGACAATGGACAAAAAATCAAATAGACGTTTTTGAGCCAAGCGAGGTAACATTCCAACCTTAAGCGCATCACCATAAGTCAAAGGATGAGAAGGATCGTTAAATAATTGTGCTTCAGTACGATGTAAAACAGGCAATGAAATATACTTAATTTGACTAAATTGAGCATAATCCCAGTCGGGCGCACCAAACTGATTTAAAACTAAACAATGCGCCAACTTACCTGCAAAAAAAGCTAAAGACTGATTGAAAGCCTCTAAACCTTGAAGTGAATTGCACAAATACCAGTAACGAAATTCAATATCCTGTAATTCTGATTCTAGTAATCGATTAGCGGTTAACCACCACGCCAAACCTTCCTGTGCATTTCCAGGCAAATTCACTAAAACCAACGGATGCTCAACTGCTAAATCATAGAGAATATCCATTTCATTAGAAGACTTAGAGTAAGCAGCAGCATCAGCATCCCCCCCCCAGAATTGAATTCCCCCAATCCCACCATAGACTCGATGAAGATCTTGCTGCGGATCTGCATCGAGAATTTGCACAGCCAGTTTATGAGCATGAAAATAATGACACAAGATTCGAGCAAAAAACGTTTTACCTGACCCTCCTTTTTGTCCACCCACTAAATGTACAACACCCATAAGAATACTTTAAGAAAAAGTTTATTCTCACTCTAAAAGTGAGCAATCATTCTGTCTTCACGCAAAAGGGGGATAACTGATTAAATAACTTTTTCCCACCAACCCACCCAAAGGCGATCGCCTTTTTAAATATGAAATTTTTGGAGATTTATTATGAACAAAAAGAAAAGCCAAAAAGAATCCAAAAACCGCATCAAAAAAATTGAACGTCGTAAGTTGCGACAAGCCAAAAGACGCGAAAAACAACTTCAATTTTTCTCATAAATGATAAATAAAAAAATGAAAAAACTAACCTGTTTAATTGGAATCCTTAATTGCACTATAAACGCGGTAGCCACTCCTCCCGTTGCGGCTGACTCATTTTGCCCTAATGCAGTTAAAACTTCACAAATTGAAGTGGTAACTATCTACCTAACTCATAGCAAAACCGAAACCTTTTTCGGTTACGAATGCCCAGAACACATTAGCTATAGCGGAGATACGGATTGTATCCTCACTGAGAATACAACAATTCAATTGGCAAAGCCAACGATTATTCGCTCAGAACTTCAGTGCAAACGGGAGATCCCTGAAAACTTAAACTTAGATAAAAAGGTTAAAACTATAGAAACATTACAGCGCAAGGGTTTTAACTTCTAAAAAATTTTTTAAATTCCACAATTTGTGGAATTTTTTTTTACAGATGAAGTCTAACGACTTTATAAAAATGACAAAATAATAGGTATCAAACCATGCTAAAACTGTTTGGCTTTAAGGCAACTATCAAAAAAGAGTTGTACCCCAACCGAACAACTCATCTGCAAGCATTTACCGAAACAGGTAGTCCTTTATGCACGATAACCGTCAACCTAGCAGATTATGGTTACATCCCCCCTGAGAATCATGCCTACATTAAAATTGGGCAAGAAAATACGGGAATCCTAGAGCCACTGGTTGAACAAAACATTATCAGCGCACCCCTTTCAACAGTTAACTACGGCTACATGAATAGTTGCACTGCGGTATTGTGCAAAATTTTAATTTAATAAAAACCAATGAAGGTACACCAGGTACCTTCTTTTTTAAAGCCTACCCACCCACCCAAGATAGCAGAGAGAAATCTACGCAACTACACAATGCTTTTACGACACATTTAATAAGCCTAACGGCTTATATTAAACGATCTATCGTCGAATAAAAAATATGATTACGCTACAAAATAATGGAAACGGACACTATCAACAAATTGAAACAATATTCAAAGAAAGTAGTTCCAAAAAAATTCAAATGACCTTAAAATTTGAAGCGGAACCCAAAAGCTATCTCTTTACTAAACATCTCAAAATTGAGGAAGCTTTAAAGTTAATGAATAAACAGTACATTTCACAAATTAGAACAAAATGGAAATATCGATTCTACAATCTATTCTTAGAAGTTAAAGCTGAAGATCCAGTTTTAAATTTAATTAAAGAAACGGAATCACTTATTAGCTATTGGAAGGTTAAACACAATTATTTAATCTTAAACTATTACAATATTCCTGACCAATTATTTAATAATTGTGTAACACTGCAATGGAAAAATAGTGAACTTCAGCCAGTTCTTGACGCAACTCTAGCTCTTTCTACTCTAAAAAACTTCTATCAAACTAATTCTAGTATTCCCTTCTTTTAATTAACCTGAGTAATCGTTATTGAATAGCGATTACTTTCCCTACTCTAAAGAGAAAAAACACTCTCCTACAATTAATATTCATTTTTTGAGGTATGATTACCCCGATTAACTAATGCTAACTCAACTTCAAAAATTACAACCAATCACCCCACAGCATCTTTGCACCCATGCAAAAACCCTTTGGGGAGAACAATGGCATTGGAAGGATGCTTACGATGAATTAGAAACTAATATTATCACGTATTTACTAAGACAAGAAACAATCACATTAGAGACACTAATTCAACTTCAATCTATCCTCCCCAACCAAACTTACCGATCAGTTGAACAGGTTCAATTACAGCAATTTTCAACACCTGTTCTTATTGCATACTTAATGGCCCAAGCAGCCCAATTGCAACCATCGGATTGTCTGTTAGAACCAAGTGCTGGTACAGGTTTTCTTGCTTTATGGGGACAACGAATCGGGACTGAATTAATCTTAAATGAAGTTGCCCCCAGACGAGTTGAGTGTCTCAAGCGCAATTTTAAATCAGCCAAACTCTTTAGCCTGAATGCTGAACAAATCAATGATTATCTACCCATTGATCTTAAGCCCACTGCTATTTTAATGAACCCGCCCTTTAGCAGTATCTATAAAACGCAGCGAAAAGGCTCAAGAATATTTCACAAACACCTACGCTCTGCTTTACTAAGACTCCAAAAAGGCGGAAGGTTGGTCATCCTCTCCCCTGGCATCCTAGACTATACTCCCTATAAAGAAATTGCAAGTTGTATCCTGAGTATCGGAGTTTCGGGAAAACTCTATCAAACTCACGGAACAAGCATTGACACACGCATCCATATTTTTGATAAGCAACTGAATCTAGAAGGACAACATCACCCAACCACCAACAATCTTGAAAACCTAACTCAATTAATTAAAGATCTACCCGAACGAAAAAAAATTGAAGACAAGCTCGAACCGATCTGGCTCAATTTACCTTTAATTGCACTAATTCCTAAAACATTACCCCACTTCGGAGCAAAAAAACAAGAATGGCAACAACCAGTAACAATAAAATATACAACCCAAGAAAGGCAGCCGAATCAAATCACTGGAAAACTCTATGAATCTTATCAGTGCCAAGTTATTCAATTCGGCTCATTCTATCCCCATCCATCACCACTAACCGAATCAGCAGCGATGGCTGCTATTGCTCCCCCAGTTCCAGAGTACCAGCCTCAACTTCCATCACGGATTTTAGAAGAAAATTTACTTTCAGCAAGCCAACTAGAGACGGTGATCTATGCAGGGCAAGCCCATAATCAGTATTTAAAAGATTACTACATTTACAACCGTGAAACAGAAAACCTAGAACGGGCAAATTCAGGAACCCGATACCGCCAAGGATATATGATAGGCGACGGAACTGGAGCAGGAAAAACTCGTCAAATCTGTGCAATCATAATCGATAACTGGATCAAGGGACGCAAACGCGCCTTGTGGATCACAAAATCAGACAAATTAATCTACGATCTTCAAAAAGAGTGGACACTTCTTGGAGGCAATTCCGAACAAATTATTTCACTCTCGAAATTCAAATTAGGTGATCTGATCATCTGGACTGAAGGAATCATCTTTACTACCTACAACACTTTAATCACTCCAGCTAAAGAAGGAAAACCATCAAGAATCGAGCAATTATTAGAATGGCTAAAAGAAGATTTTGCAGGAATTATCGCTTTTGATGAAAGTCACTGCTTGGCTAACGCGCTACCAGGAGTCGGCGAAAGAGGAGGCAAAAAAGCTTCCCTCTCTGGATTAGCAGGATTGCGTTTGCAAAGACAACTTCCTTCTTCGAGAATTCTCTATGCTTCTGCAACCAATGCGACCACCCCAACCAATTTAGGATATGCCGAACGTCTCGGACTCTGGAATCACTCACCCTTTCCTTTTAATAGCCATCAGGATTTTGTTGCTCAAATTGAAGCAGCAGGAATCGCAGGTATGGAAGTTGTATCAAGAGATCTAAAAAGACTTGGCCTCTATTGTGCTAGAAATTTAAGCTTCGATGGAGTTGAGTATGAATGCTTAGAACATGAACTAACACAAGAGCAAATCGAAATCTACAACACCTACGCTCAGTGCTTTTCACAAATCTTACAAAATTTAGAACTCTCATTAGAAGCAACAAATATTAAACTTGGAGGAAAAAACTTAAACAAACAGGCTAATGCCACCGCAAAAAGCACATTCTACAGTAACCAGCAAAGATTTTTTAATTATCTATTAACAGCCCTGAAAATGCCCAGTCTACTAAAATCAATTTCAAAAGACTTAGAACAGGAATTGACAATCATTATTCAAATCGTCAGCACCAATGAAGCTCTGTTAGAACGTAGGCTAACTCAAATCCCTACCGAACAATGGTCACATTTAGATATCGATCTAACACCAAGAGAATTAATTCTAGATTATTTAGAAAATAGTTTTCCAACCCAACTTTATGAGATTTACACTAACGAAAACGGAGAACTATGTTCGCGTTTAAGTATAGATAACCAAATTATCCATTCCAATGAAGCTTTAGCCCTTCAACAAAAGTTAATTCGGGATCTAGCTTTGATGCCTCCTATTCCAACAGCCCTCGATCAACTAATCTGGCATTTTGGTCACGAACAGGTTGCAGAAATTACGGGCAGAAAAATCCGTGTTATTGAGGAGAGGAGAGTTCGTAAGATACAGACTCGCCCTGGTTCTGCTAATGTAAAAGAAGCACAGGATTTTATGGAAGGAAAAAAACAGATTTTAGTTTTTTCCTACGCAGGTGGCACAGGAAGATCCTATCACAGCAGCCCCGATGTACAAAACCAACGCCGTCGCAAACACTACGTTTTAGAAAGCGGCTGGACGGCGGACAATGCCTTACAAGGATTAGGGCGATCGCACCGCAGTAACCAAGTTGTTCCCCCTCTGTTTTGCCTTGTCACCACTAATGTCAAAGGAGAAAAAAGATTTCTCTCAACCATCTGCCGACGACTAGCGACTTTAGGGGCATTAACGAAAGGACAACGAGAAACAGGCTCAAACCAACTCTACCGAGAGGAGGATAACTTAGATAGCCTATATGCAAAAGCAGCACTAAAAGAACTTTACCAAAAAATCTATGATTCAGAATTTCCTTTCTTTAGCCTAGCAGAGTTTGAAAAAAGCACAGGACTAACCCTGAGTTATCAGGGAAAGTTAAAAGAAGACCTACCACCACTTCATCAATTTCTCAATCGAGTCCTAGCTTTACCCATTGATCACCAGAACCAAGTATTTAGCCTCTTTGAAACCCTAATCGACGAACGAATTAAAATTGCCTTCTCAAACGGAACTTATCAAGTTGGGCTTGAAACCCTGAAAGCTCTTAACTTCAAAATATTATCTCGGCACTGCATCTACTCTCATTCATCGGGTGCAAAAACTGAATGTGTCGAAATTGAACGTAGCGATCCGTATCCAATTAAACGATGGACGGAAGTACAAAGATATGAGAATCAAGGAATTCCCTTGTATCACACTTTAGAAAATAAAGTAGCGATCGCCATTCCGACAACTTCCACCATTACTTCTTCTGGCGCATACTCTACTCGCTACCGACTCATATATCCAACTCCATGCTACGCTCAAGAAACTCTAGGAGAAATTAAAGCCCCTTGGGAAACCATCTCGGTTGAGAAGCTCAAGCAACACTGGGAAGAAGAAATACAGATTGCTCCTAAAATTAAAACACAAACTTTCTATCTAATTACAGGATTACTCCTACCCATCTGGGATAAACTTAAAATTACAGAAAACCTGAAAGTTTACCGACTAACTACGGATACAAAAGAAGTGCTGTTAGGTAGAATTATTAAAAGTGAACTAATTCAAGCAGTATACAACAACTTCAATCTCGGCCAGATCAAAGTATCAAACTCTAGCTTATACGAATTAATTCTACAATCTTCAACTCCTATTGAAGTTGGAAAATATAAATTACAATTCCACAAAGTTGCTCACCGCCATCGGATCGAGATTTTAGAGATTTACGATCAAGCGACAGTAAGAATACTCTCAAGATGGGGTGCAGAAAATGAAATTATTAACTGGAAATTGAGGGTTTTTCTTCCTTATGATCATTCAAAAGCCCTTGATATCATTGCAAAACTACAGGAAAACCCAGAATCAGCAGATCTCTAATTCATCTACCGTCAATTTCTTTCGTTTCTGATAAGAATCTCTTTTCTGCTTACGACGCACTTCAGTTTTATCCTTTTTCTGAATTAACATCTTGTTAC
Source organism: Chroococcus sp. FPU101 (assembly GCF_017312365.1). GTDB lineage: Bacteria > Cyanobacteriota > Cyanobacteriia > Cyanobacteriales > Microcystaceae > Chroococcus. The sequence continues at coordinate 70,726 of NZ_BLJI01000006.1, read as the reverse complement.
GTTCTCGATATTGACGGGCGGCCTTATTGCGAGCCACACAACCTTTGGGAGTCTGAAAATAACGTTTTTGAGCAGCATATTTAACATTTTCCTGAAAATCTGGCAATAAAACCAAAATACCTCGCTCGGTCATTTCATAGCGACCATTGGCAATTGCATCTTTGACGTGCTGCTCTAAATCTTCCACTCTGGCTTGTTAAACGATAACAACAATCTTAATGGCTATCGCCATCTTCTAGTTGAATGCAACCATGAGGTCTAAAATGACTATTACAACCCAAACAGAACAGAGCATTATAGAAAGTTTAGAGATCGACCAAATACAGGTTAGATATAGAAAATTAGACGAATATCGCGATCAATCCCTATGGCTTTTCAATTTCTCAATTCATGGAGGCCGACGCTCCTACACTTTAGAGTGGAAAACATTAGGCATTAAAAAAGAAACCATAGAATACTTAAAAAAAAGAAATATTAAAGAACCAAAAATTCCTTTTCTAGATACCCTCAACAGCTATCTTAATAAATTAAACTATTTTGCTAAGAAAAGGCTAAAAAATGATAAATTAATGAGATATATCGAACCTAATTGGTTTACAATTGAAAATAATTTAGAGGAAATAACTCGTAATTTTCAAAAGCTAAAAAGAAAAAGAAATGTTTACTTAACTAAAATATTAAGTTTATATGAAAGTCAGAAAGATGAGTCGGTCAAGGTAATTAAACAGCTACTCACAACCAATGATTTAGAAATATCAGAACAAGAGATAATTATTGCAAAATTCTTAAAGTCTTTTCCAACACCAGAACAGATTAAAGAAGACTTTTATATTGAAATCACTCAGCTAACCCGAATCCCATCGATTGCAGAACAATCAAAAATTGACGCTGAATTAGCCGAAAGTGAGCTAAGAAGAACACAAGCCAAAATAGCTCAAGAATTACAAAATGAATACAAACAGAATTTACAAAAACAATTAACAACTGTCATCAAAACAGCAACTAATGAATTTTGTGAAATACTTGCTGATGTGCTTCCTAAATTAACAACTTTATCTCAAAATAAACTTAGTGATCGCTCTGTATCTAAGCTACAAGAAGCCTTGTTACGTTGTCAAAATTTGATCAACTTCGATCAAAGTCTTAAAGGATTAAGTAATGACTTAGATTTATTAATTCAAGTTAGTAAAGACAATAACCAACAACTAATTGATCAAGCCATTAATAACCTTAAAGTGGCATTAAGTGAAGAAACTACCTTACTAACAACAGAAGGAAAGGGGCATCGAGCTTTAGCCGAATGGATGATCTTATGAGGAAAATGTATCGATTTATCTCAAAAGTATTATACATTTTGGTGAGGATTAATTGAGAATAAATCAGAAATTCTTAAAACTTACTGGAGTCGAATCGGTACAAAACCAAGAAATAAGAACTATAGATTTGAATCAATTAACAAAGTACACTTAAAACTTCAAAGAATGGTTGAAGAAAAACAAAAAATATATGATTTTATAGAAGGAGTAAAATCAATGTCACACTTTACAAAAGTAAAAACTGAATTTAAAGAACGAGATGCTTTAATCACAGCAATTAAAAATCTCAAAGGCTGGCAGGTTGAAGTCCATGAGACGGAACAACACTTATATGGCTACCGAGGCGATCGCCGTCAACAAGCGGCTCATTTAATCGTGCGTAGAGAGCAAATCAATCCAGCATCAAATGATCTAGGTTTCCATTGCAACGAAGATGGCATTTATAACGCAATCATCAGTGAATGGGATGCTGCAAATCCCTTAAAAGGATTTATAAAAGAACTAACAAAAGAATACAGCGTTGTCTGTACAGAAAATTTTGCCCGTAGCCGAGGAATGATCGTAGAGCGAACCCGACATCAAGACGGACGATTACAGCTTAGATTGAGCGTACCTCAACAACAGGTAATCAGACGATAAATCAGCACATCGTAGTTTTAGTGCGACGCGCTCCCTAACGGCAAAACCCATTAAATTATAAGGAACTTTTAAAGATGACTCAAATATTAATTACCTTCAACGATGACGGCACACAAGAACTAGAAGTGATAGAGGGCGATGGAAAAAGCTGTACTAATTTAACCCAAGCCTTAGAAGAAGTTCTAGGGAAAATAGAGGATAGAACCTTCAAAACAGAGTACCATCAAACTCAAATTCACCAAAAACAAAAACTCAAAAATTACCAGTAATAAAATTAATTAGGACAAAATAACAAATCACTATCTAAAGGGTTTTGCTTATTCCATGCCCTTTCAATTCTTGAAATATTATTAAACGATTTTAACGAAGAAAATTCATGACTTTTGCTACTGAACTGGTTAATTTAATTCGCGCCAGCATCTCTGTCATCAATCTTGACTCACCAAGCGTCGAAGAAGAAGCAGTAATTGAAGAAATTATCGCAGAAGTTTCCAGCCATCCAAAACTATCACTACCTACCTATTGCTGGACATTAAGTAATGGTTTGAAAAAACTTACTTTAAATAAAGAAACAGGAATTATTGCACAAAGCACAAATTTTAAAGTAACTACTGATCCAATTCTAGATTTACTGAATCATATTGAATCTTCAACCAACAAGGAGTTATATATTCTCCTCGATCTACACTATTACTTAGGAACTGACCCCAATCGATTCGATTTAGCCATTGTCCGAAAACTGAAAAATCTCTGTTTTAGCCTAAAACGCTCGAAACAAAAAATTATTCTTTTAGGGCAAGACAGTAAAATAAGTAAAGAATTTGATGGACTAATTTACAAGTTAGAAAATAAACTTCCCAACCTTAATCAAATCCAAAATCATCTAAAATCAGTGATCCAAGATTTAGAATCAAAACAAATAGCCATTTCTCTTAGTCAGGAACAAACAGAGACTTTATCAAGAGCAGCACAGGGGTTATCACTAAATAAAATTGCTGATGCAGTAAGAATTGCAACAATAACCAACAATGGAAAATTAGATGAAAGCTCAATTCTCACCATCCTTCACTTAAAAATTAAGGAACTTTTAAAACTAAATGTTGAGTTTTGCCCTGCCCCTGAAGTTGATGTAGGAGGACTAAACTCTTTAAAAGAATGGCTTCAAAAACGAGCTAAATTATTTAACGCAACATTAGAAAATGTGAACTTGCCAACCCCCAAAGGAGTATTATTAGTCGGAATTCCAGGAACGGGAAAATCTTTGATCGCGAAAACAATTGGCAAACAATTAAATGTCCCTATTCTGAAGCTAGATATGGGTTCGGTCTACAGTTCGTTTGTTGGAGAGAGCGAATCAAATTTAAAACGAATTTTAAAAACAGCAGAAGCAATCGCGCCTTGTGTAATTTTTATTGATGAATTAGAAAAAGCGTTAGCGGGGGCTAGTTTAGAAGCTTCAACCGATAGCGGTGTCTCACAACGCATTTTTGGGTTACTTCTTTCATGGATGCAAGACAAAACAGCCCCCGTGTTTGTTGTGGCCACTGCAAATCAGATTCAGCAGCTTCCTGCTGAACTAACTCGTAAAGGACGATTCGATGAAATATTCTTTGTTGATTTGCCCCAAGAAAAAGAGAGAAAAGAAATATTTCAAATCCATTTAAGCCGTTACAATATCACTTTATCATCTTCATTGCTAGACTCTTTAGTTGAACAAACTCCCGACTTTAGTGGTGCTGAAATTAAAGCTGTTGTTGAAGACGCAGCCATCAACGCTTTCTATGAAGAAAAAGAGATTAGCTATGAAGATTTAAAAAGTGCAATTACTAAAACAATACCTCTTGCTTTAACCAAAGCAGAACAAATTCAGGTGATTCGGTCTTGGGCAGCAACCTCAGCAAGAGCAGCATCCACCTGTAGCACCACAAACCAGAAAGGAAGCCGTCAAATTAATATGCTTCAATAAGCGTCTTTCTTTTTAACAAATGATAATCATTTAAAAAGAGTTTATAAAACTAAATCTATAGACTCTTTTTAAAATACTTTACAGCCTTTTTTAGCTAAATAAATTACAATAGTAATAATGAATAAACCAATTTTAAATATCTAGAAAGTAATGCTTATTAATATCTTCAGTAAATGTATTTTCTAGAACTTCATTATTGTCGTACTGAACCTTTTCTATTATTTTTACAATTTTCAATAGTTTTTCATAAATAAGCGTATTCTATATTTTATAAAAAATTACTGTAATTATGTTTAGATACCGAATTAAAAGACAGTCAATATCAAAAATAATCAACTGCTTAAAGAACAATCAACTTCTCGAAATTTTCCGAGAAGTCGTAGTAGAGACATACTACTTGCAAAAACAGGAACCAACGTGCTTGATTATCTTAATAATCAATCATCAAAGTACACAAAAACCTATAATTAACTTAATTAGAGCAATAATTAATCAGATTGCCGTTAAAAAGCTTAATCAATCTATTTTTAGCCAATGCACTCCAACTCGTATAGCACAAACCGATCTTTACAACAGAATTTACCAAATTACTCAAGAATACGATTTTTCACCAATTAAAGCTCAAAAAATAACTAATGAGCTAATTCAATTTTTCATTAAAACAATCAAAATTATTGCTCAAGATTTAATTGAGACTATTCAAACTAACGCTCTAAAAAACTGGCTAGAAGATCCAGAATTAATTGAATGGCTGCACCAAAAATGGAACGTAGACGGCGAAGAGCAATTAATCAAAAAATACTTAAAACAACTTCAATTACTATTACTATCAAATTTACCTCAAAATCAGATTATAGTCGTCAACTTTTCAGTAACACCTGTTCTAATTGGTTTTAATACAGATAAATTACAGCTATGGACTAAACAAACTGAAAAAATTGGTAATGCAACACTACACAATATTGTCTATTGGCCCAAATCATTAAGTCACTTTTATAATTTATAACGAAAAGATTAAGAGTCGGATTACTAACCTAATTATGGAAGACGCTGGCGCGTTAATCAGCAAAAATTATTTAGCTTTAAAAAGTTATGGTTGATTTTAAAAAAGCAGTGCAAGAAAAACAAATGAAAAATGGCTGCTGTTATCTTCCTGAAAGCAGCTATGCTACAGTAAAAGGAAAACGCATTAATTGTGTAACAAATCAAGCAATTGAAGTAGATCTACCTTATCTAATCATCATAGAAGATCACCAACCCATTTTAAAATTTTTAAATGGTGTAACAGGTGCAGAGGCTTATTACATAAACGAGAAACTTTTTGCAATTTGTGAAAGACAAACAGAGACTTTTTGCCTCTGTGCAGGAACACCTCAAAGATGGGATCCTTGACAATTCCAATAAAATCCTTAAAAAAGATTTTATTAGATTATAAATCTTTTCACCTAATGAAAACAAGCATCAAAAAATAAACAAACTTTAAAACAAGGAGAATTTCATGCTTTTTGAGTTAACCCTTTACTTAATATGTTTTTGTAGCGGTTGTCTTGCTCTTTATAAACCAACTGAAATTATCGATACTCCGCCTTCTCAGGATATTTCTTCAAATAACTTCGATAACTTTTACGATGCTATCAAAGAAAGCTTAAAAGAAGAAAAAAGGCTAACTGAATATACAATGAATGAGCTAAGAAAACACATCAAAGATCATCAGTTATTATCAATAATCAAAACTAGAACAGGTAAAAATTTGACTCACTGTACTAAAACAGAATTACTAGCTGTCCTAACCTAAAACAAAGTGGCAGGTACTCAGCCCTCTTTGGGCGGTGCGGGGCTTACCCGATTCGGCGAGAACCGCTAACCAAGCCCCTTAGAAAGCAGATGACTCGCTTCATATGAGTCACCCGAATTCCACAATTTGTGGAATTGTCAAGCAAAAACTTTAAAATGGAAAAACCCTACAACAGCAAAAAGTGTCCAGTTGTCATAGCAATTAACAGCCAACCGCTCATTTAAGATGGTAATCGACTATGCTTAAACAAAAACAATCTATCTATATTCGAGCCGATGGCACTGGATATACCGCTTTCAGCTATAACCTAGAAGTTAATAAGCTTCTTGAAACGCTGCTTGAACTCAAAATAATTCACTCAGAAGTTGCACAATCGATTCAATCTTCTAGTGAGGCACAACAACTACTAAATTCATTAGATCCAGTTCAATTAAGTAATATCTTAAGAGAAAAATACGACCACGATTTATATGAGGAAGTCGAGCTTCAAGTAAGCTTGATTGAGATCTAAGCGGTATGAGGGGACAACTGTCACGTAAATCTAGGCTTAAAAATAACAGTTGCAGAAGCTTTTTGGAAAAGTTTAGTCGAACAGAATTTGACCGATGCCACTTAGAAACAAGTTATTTAGAACAAAAGACTAATATTCTATATGTAACTGACAAACTAAAACGATACTCTCAGAAAAATTTAGATTTACTACATTGATGCGTTAAAAAATTCCTATTCGCATTTGAAGAAAACTATTATTTATTAGAATTATTTGAGCTAACTGAAGTTATTAAAGGCTCACTAATTTTTAAGAATTATCAATTTATTGTTAATTTTACTAATTACCAAACTATTATAAGTTGGACTGAGAACTAAAATTAAAGGTACTATAAAATTTGTATCAATTTTTATGGAACGGCTGACTTCTCTGTTGAAGCTGATATGAAAAAAGAAGCTATAGAAATGGTCAAAAATTGCAATCTACTCGAAAATGATGATTGAGAATATTCGTATGGCTCAGAGGTCAGTTATGAAGAAAAAGAAAATGATTAGCAATTTGAATAGGAATCAGAAAATGCCTAACCTTACGATATTAATTAAATTTGTTCTTGACGGCTTAATCAATACTGGATTAATTTTACTTCTATTTTTGTGGATACATCCCTTTTATTATGGGGTTTACCTAATCTCTAACTCACCAATTTTCACTGAATTAATTATTGGAATACTTATTACAAGCTATTATCGCTTTTTAAAACATCTAAAATATCAAAGACTTTATAATATAAGTTATAAACTTGCCAGTCAACTTCTTTTTCTTCTAAGGGTCAGACCAATTTCAGATAAGATCGTTTATCATTCTTTATTAAAAAGACCAATTATATTACTTAATCTTAAAAGCTTAAATGCAAAAGAGATATCCAGCAAAAGCGAAAACACTAAACCTTTTGGAGATTTAGATACTAAAGAAAATCTAAAAATTTATCTTGATCCTCTAACCCATCCTTTAAATGAAACTATCTCTCCTTTTTATTCTAAATATCTTAAAATAGCTGATAGTAACGATTTAGTTAGTTACCCATCAACAAAAAAGAACTTGGGAATCGCTTATTTATTAATCGATCTAGCAGAACTAGGAAGCTTTTTAATAATAATAGCCCAATATATTGCCCAAGCCGATTCAGCCATTATATAGATTAATGAACAACTGCCAAATATTAGAATGTCTAGCTTAAAAAATTGTAGTAGTTATTATGAAGAGCAAATCAAACTTTTAAATGACTATATTGAACAAGCTCAACAATGGCAAAAGAATATTCATCAAATTTTCCAAGATTATTATGCAATCTATACGATTCAATATCAAATGCCAAATCTTAATTTTCAAAATGTAAATCAAGAACAACTGAATAAGTTATGGACAACTCCTTTGATCGTATGTCAAGCCAACTCCTTTATTCAGAGTTTTAGAGAAGTCATCCAGCAATCATTTAGCAATCAATTAATAAAAGAGAAAAGCCACTAAAACTCAAGCCAAACAACAATTCCTGAACAAGAAATACTTAAAAATATGAATTCAAAACAAGCACAACTTGAGACTCCTAATACGAAGATCCTAGCAAACTCATCTGCTTTTGAGACTGCAAATACCATAAGTCCCCATTTAACAGTAGTAAAAGCAGATATTTTTTCGCTATTAGGAGGTGTGGGTCTTTTGACTGTAATTCCGATCGGGATAACAATCGCCTGGGTTACGTTGCGACCTTCCTTTCTAGTCCCTCGCACCAATGAAGCCTACGTCGTTCGTGGCGCAAGAGGCACAGTTGTTCTCCTCGATGGTGGGCGATTATTAATCGGAACGCGCCGCGTCACCAACGTAACCTTAAATGAAGTAGAGGTTAAAGTCGAAAAGCATGGGAAAAACGATGATGCGGTACGGACGATGGATTCTCTGAAAGCCAATATTGCCGTTGTCTTTCATGTCGGTGTGAAAAAAGATGCTGAAAGTATTAAGTTAGCAGCGTCTCGTCTAGCTAAAAACGAAGTCGTTGGGGAGAAGGAAATCAAAGAGGCGGTTAACGCACGGGCTGATGATTGCATTCGCGGGGCTGCTAAAAACTTGACCTTAGACGATATCGATATGAAGAAGAAGCATTTTGAGGAACAGGTTCGCGCAGCCATCTCCGAAGATCTAGCCAAAAACGGCTTAGAAGTTTTGTCCGTATCCGTCTCGGAAATCACTGAAGCCGATAACTACAATCCCTCTGACTTCCTTGATGCTCAGGGTTTAGAAAAACGAACCGCTGCAACGGAAGCAGCAAAGCAGCAGACCTTTGCTTTACAGCAAGCGACAGCACTTAAGCTCAAAGAACAAGAACTTCAAACAGAGCGGCAACGAATTGAACTTGAAAAAGCTGCTGCATTTAAGCGAGTTCTTTACAAGGAAGAGTTGCGAAAGAATGAATCAATAGCAGAGGCCTCTATAAAATCCGAAGAGGCTGCACAATCAGCGATCGCAGCAGAAGCTTTGGCTCAATCTGAAGCAAGAATTGCTCAAGCTCGACAGATTACTCTAGAAGCTCAACGGGCAGTCGTTCTCCAAGAGGAGAAGCTCAAAACTGTGCAGTTGACTGAACAAGCGAATCGAGAAAAGACCCTGGCTGAACTCAAAGCAGCACAAGAAGCTGCTGTTAAAACGGCTGGATTAGTCGCTGAAGCCGAAGCAACAGCAAAAGCAGACCTTGCTGCGGCTCAAGCATCGGTACAGGTAGCCAAAGCTCGTGCAGAATCAACCAAAATTACGGCTGAGGCTGAGAAACATTTGGCCCTAGCTAAAGCCGAAGGAATTAAGGCAATTGTGGATGCTCAAAATCTCGCTACCACAACAGCTATCTTCGCTCAATTGATTGAAAAGCATGGTCAATTGATCGTTGAGCAACTACCTTCTATTTTGGAGGCTATGTCTCCTCAAGCCGGCGTGTTGGGAAATCCTACAATTATTTCTTCTGGATTAGGAGATAATGTTGGCGGACTGCTTCTCAATACTTCTGCTGTTGGGATTATGAAGTTTCTGCTTAAAGATGAAGCCTTATCATCTCTTGTTAACAAATTTCTAAAGGAGCGAGAAAATAAACAGTTTGTTGTCCCTCAACCAAGTGAAATTATTAACGGAAGTCCAGAAGCTAAATGAATCCTAAATCTTAGATTAACTTTATGACAAATGAACCAAATCAAGAACTCGAACTAGCCGAGAATAAACAACCTAATTTAATGGTAAATTTTCTTTTTACCATTACCGAGCCTAACTTTATTTACGGCATGACTCTATTAGCGGTGGTAGCAGGAGGATTCATTGCCGCTAATGTTGTTCCCAAAGATCATCTGTACCGACCTAGAGAGAAAAATTGTACTGTTTATCTCCAAGAATTCAAAACAGTCAATACTCTTGATGGCAAACGAGAGCAATTATCTAAAGCTATTAATTGCCTAGACCAAATTCAGTATCCTCAAAAAGAAGATTATAAAAATCTTAAAAACAATCTAATTCAGCTAAATTCTTCTCTAGAGGTTGATCAAGCTTTACAGATTTTTCAAAACGTAAGTGAGCAAAAACTTGATCAAAGTTATATTGCTCGTGTAACTGCACATCCGTTTAAACATTATTCGTGGTTACTATTCCAATATCTAGCAGTAGCGATCGCCTTTACTCTAACCGTTCTGCTTTTGTGGTTTGTCTTAGTCATTGCTTTAGATTATTTTTTCTTCAATCACACATTGGTTTCAGCCTTCTTGATTTTAATCAAGTAGGTAAAAGACCTAAACATCAACCATTTCAAGTTGCCTTAACATATCCAATTAAACTATCAATCATCACAAAAAGAACGATTGACAAATTAGATGATTGTTTTTGTTAATTCTTATTGTAGTAGCAATATGAACAAAAAGATCAACTTTAATAAAGCTGTCCTCATGAGTCAAAACTTTTTGGACTTCACCTATTAATTCGAGTAAAAAATAAAATTTTAGAATGGAACAAATTAATAGTTTTTATAATTAAAATAGAAAAACAACAAAAAATACAAATTTATCTTAATATCTACTTTCAAAAAGATAAAAAGCTAAAAAGAGTCGAAGTAGAAGGGGTTTATATTTCACCTTATTTTCATTTTATATATTTGGAGAAAGAACGTATTGTAGCATCTCAATATAAGGTTGGCTTTCTCTCAAGCAGTTTTTTCTTACAACAAGTAGAAATTGCCAACCAATTTTAAAAAATTATACTTAAATAGACTAAAAGAAGCTAAACAAATTAAGAGTCATCAATCTAGTTAATAAAACTTAAAAAAATAAAATTAGCAAAACTTATCTGGCACAGGGCTATTTCATTCTACATGGTAGAATGGCTGTGGTAACATAAAATCAAACTAAATAAATGTCTGACATAGCAATTGTTCAAGCCTTTGAAGGAATGCCCGATTATCGTCGCAAGCAGGGCAGAAGGCACTCATTATCTCTATGTTTGGCATTATTCACTTTAGCAGTGGCAGCTGGAAATCAAGGGTTTCTGGCCATGGGGGATTGGCTAAAATACCACGAGCCAGAACTCAAGCAATTGTTTGAGGTAAAAAGCTTACCTTCATACAGTGCTATCAGGCGAGTGTTGCTGGAAGTTAATTATCAAGACTATGCAGTGAGATTATCGCGTTTTTTAGGCGTTAGTCCCGAAAAAGGACAAACTATCAGTTTGGATGGTAAAACTCTCAAAGGGTCTTATTCAGTACAAGATAACAACCCTAAAAGTGAACCGCATCCAGCAATTATCTTAGTAACAGCTTATGTAGTCGAGAAAAATTTAATTCTGTCGCCAAGACAAGTAAATTTTGGCAGTAATGAGATTACAGCCCTACCAGAATTTATTAAGGATTTAGCGTTAAAAGGAATGGTTTTTGCCTTTGATTCTCTGAATACTCAAAAAAAACGATTGATATCCTTATAGCAACGGGAAATCATTACATTGCTGCCGTTAAAGCCAATCAACCGACTCTTTACGATAGCATTCGCGCCTATTTCAACCCATCCGAGACAGTAACGCAAGTCAATAAAGGACATGGACGAAGAGAAAAACGCACCGTTAGCACGATGGAGTTGCCAAGAGAACAATTTCCTTTTTCTCAATGGCAAAAAGCCCAGACAATTATTAAGGTAGAAAGGGAGAGAAAACTCAGACATAAGATAGAAAGAGAGACTTGCTACTACATATCGGATTTATCCGAGTCAGCGACCCAATTTGCCCAAAGAATTCGCCATTATTGGGGCGTAGAGAATTGTGTTCATTATGTCCGAGATGTAACGTTTGGAGAAGATAGTTCTCGAACTCGAACGGGAGTTCTACCGAATCTATGGGCGATTACAAGGAATTTAGCCATTAATCTGTACCGAGAAGCAGGTTTTACGAATATTGTCAAATGTCAATTATCTTGAGCGGTGAGCGAAGATGATCTTGCTTCCTTATTCACCAGGAGAATTAGAACGAGCAAAAGCAGTCTTTTGGCGAAAACTTTCTTGGCGGATCTCGATAATCGTCGCATGGTGAACTAGACGATCTATGGCAGCTACCGTCATCGTGGCATCAGCAAAAATGGTATCCCATTCACTGAAAGTCTGATTGGCAGTAATGAGTAAGCTTTTGATTTCATAGCGATGAGCAATCAACTCAAATAAAACAGAAGTTTCAGCTTCCGATTTTTTGACATAACCAATGTCGTCGATAATTAACAGATCGTATTTGTCGAGTTTTTCTAGAAGATGAGGCAGTTGTAGTTCAACCTTGGCCTGTTGAAGTTGTTGTACTAAAAAAGTAGCACTAAGGAATTTGACCCGAACATTAAACTCAATCAGAGAACGTCCAATCGCTGAGGCTAAATGAGTTTTTCCCACTCCAGAAGGGCCAAAAATCAAAAGGTTTTCGCCTCGGTTGAGCCAAGAAGCATCTTGGGCTATTTGGAGAATCAAACCCTCTTTAACCGTTGGGCAGCAGGTGAAGTCAAAGTTAGACAAAGACTTAGCACTTGGCAGACCTGATTCTTTGAGATATCGTTGTACTCGACTGCTATAGCGTTGTTGTTGTTCAACTTCACATAAAGCCAAGAGAAACTGGCCATGTGACCAACCTTCATGAATGGCTCGCGTTTCTATCTCCTGCCATTGTTGTTGCATATATGGAAGTCGCAGGGATTTCAACAGAATCGGTAAGGTTTGCTGGAGAGAATTTGTTTGGTTCATATTGTAAAAGCTGGTCGTAAGAGCCGAGAGGATGTTGGTTAACCATTGAGACTTCCAGTCGAGCGACTGGAATCGAGGCAAATTTTTGTTTGAGGCTTTTCAGGTTGAGGGTTTTGTCCCTTAGTTGACCTTCTAGCCATAGTCCAACTACATATTCTTTATCCTGTACGGCAGCAATATAGAGGCTTTCTACCATCAAACGACAGGCTTCATCAGGTTTAAACTGTTCTTGTAGTTGTTTCCAGATGCGTCGATATTGATCGTTTGGCAAGAACTCCTCTCGCCATCTTGACTGTAAAAAGGCTCTCGGCTTGCGGCGTAAGCTGTGAATAACATGGCGGTAATCGACGCTTTTGGCACGCCGTTTATCGCCTTTCTGGGATGGATAGACTCGTGCTAGTTCCATCACTCTTTGATTACCCAGAAAACCGACTAAGCGATTTTGATACAGATGAATTGTTAGTCGCTGTCCGATGAGTTGAGATGGAACCGTATAAAGGACACAACGGACGGTAATTGTACTGTGGCAAGTTACCCTAACGCTTAATAATTCATAATCGGCGGTCTGATGAGCAGGTAAAGGTTGTAGGTGTTGTCCCTCCTCTTGAAATTTAAGAGCGCATCGTCGGTTAAGCTTCTCGATTACTGTATCAATGAACTGTTGATAGTCCTCAATGCTTCCAAAGTCTCCCGAACCTCTAATTAAAAGAGCTTGGTGTAATCGACGCTTGAAGTAACCATGAGATGATTCAATTCCACCATTTTCATGGGCTAACCCGCGATTATTCCGAGTCGGTTGCATTTGATAATGGTTGCACAGTTGTTCATATTTCTGGGTTAGATCTTCATCAGCTTGGCTGTTGATATTTCGGTAAGCGGCACTTAGGCTGTCCGTTCGATGAATTTTGGGACTGCCACCGCATTTTAAGAGTGCATTTTGTAGTCCGTTCGCTAAAGCGACAAAACTTTCTCCTCCTTGTACGATTTGCACATATTGCCAACCACTATAAGCCAATCGATAATGATAAAGCAGGTGGTCAAAGGGTTTTCCTGCAATTGTAATCGTCGCCTGTTTAAAATGTGTGAAATCTGATAATCCCATCTCTGCGGGTAAATGCTCCTGCGCGAACATGACTTCTTTTGGTGGGCCAAATGTCGCTTTCCAATCTCTGACCCGTTTCTGTAATGTTCGCAATTTCGATTGGTCATATTGGTTGGGATATTTTTCCTGTAGGTATTCAAATAAGGTAATCGGTCGCAGTTGCGGTTCTTTTTCCAACATCGGCACTAACTCACTTTCCCAGACTTCGGCAAATGGATCTTGCCGAGTTCGCCAAGGTCTTGGGCTTCCTTTGTTGGGTTGGTGTTTTCCTTGTTCAATCCGTCTTGCTGTACTCACGCTGAATCCTCCCTTAGCCGCCGCCGTTTCTTGCGTACAACCAATACGCCTCGTTTTGAGGTAAATTTGTATTTGTTTGAAATTTATATGTTGACCTGGCACTGAATAACGTTGGTAATTGACGTTTTCTAGTGTCTGATTTTTTGGTCAACTCACCTATCATCCTAATCGGCGTAATGCGCTTATCCTAATCTTCGCTCAATAAATATGGCGCAAGCACAACGATTATGCCGTTATGGACTAAAGCATATTTTGGGGCTTTTTAGAATGAAATAGCCCTGTATCTGGCAAAGGAAGAAATGATAAGACAATCGAACAATCAGACCAACTACTCTCAAAAACAACTTAAAGAGATATTTAAAATACAAAAATATCACTTAAACACAGGTGATTTATTTTATTTCCTCTTTTTAGGGGCTAATTGTATGTCTTGGATATATCGTCTATCAGGTTATTCAGATTTAAGTAATGAAATGTTCATTAAAGTTCATTTTAGTCCATTTTTTGCTTTTTCATTGTTTTACTTTCTTGCTGAATATCAATGTAATTCTAGTTTACCTAAATCAATAATTGACTTGTCTGATGCACTAAAACTAGCTTTAACAGAAGATTATTTGTTGACGGACAACAGAAAAGAAGTTTGTCAGTACCCACTTACTCAGATTTATCAAACAATCATTAATAATAACAATAACGATTTAACTCAACAACAAGTAGAAAAATTACTGTATGATTTTGTTTGGTTAAATAACAGACGGATAGTTAGTTTAATAAATAATTTTCTTGTAGTTTTGTTTTTGCTATATTTTATTCATTCAAGGTTTGTAAGTGGCTCATAAAAATATTTAAATCTATTTAAAATTATTCATAATAATTATCATTGAGCTAGACAATCAAGATGCAATCTCGGCATTTTTATGGTTCTTAGCAACTTTTGTTAATCCTTAACAATTTTAATTGAAAATGCACAAAAATTCGACAACTGCTACCTTAAGAACCGTTGAAACGGCTTTTTTAGCTAGTACAGCGAGTTTACTTTGGTTAATAAATTATTATTTTCCCATCGGGCCACTATTACGAATTTTCTTTCCCATTCCCATTGCTTTAGTTTATCTACGTTGGGGAAGTCGTGCATCTTGGATGAGTGCGATCATCTCTGGACTGTTATTATCTGTTTTAATGGGGCCAACTCGTAGCATTGTTTTTTTGATGCCCTATGGTTTTATGGGGGTTCAGTTAGGAATGTGTTGGAAACGGGACGCATCTTGGCTATTTTCGCTATTTACAGGTGGTTTAATTGACAGTATTGGCTTATTTTTCCGATTTTGGTTATTTTCGCTGCTTTTAGGAGATGATCTTTGGAGACTGGTCATTACTCAAGTTACAGAATTTGCTGAATGGGTTTTCTTAAAGTTGAATATATTCTTGCAACCCAACTTTGAAATCATTCAACTTTTAGCGATTAGCCTAATCTTAGTACAGAGTTTTGTTTACTTATTAGTCGTTCATCTAGTAGCATTTTATCTGTTTGAGCGTTTAGGCAATCCTATTTCTAAGCCGCCTCAATTAATCCAAATTATTTTAGCTCTTCATGATTAATCAGTTTGGCTTCTACTGGAGTGAGATTAAATTTGCTCAAACTTGCCCTGAAATGTCTAAAAATTTTAGAGAAAAATATTAATCAAAAATTAAAAATAGATTATGAATCCGGTTGGAAGCGATGGTATTTAATCTAATTTTAGAAGTTCATTCAGGATTTGTAAAAGTTAAAAACTTATGAGTAGAAAACGTCAATCAAGAACTTTATTAGAAGATGCGAATTATACATTCAAGGCATTAGTTACTGATGTCTTAGAAGTAGGTATGGGCTGGTTTTTGATGTTGCTAGTGACACAGGAAAATCCGTCATCGTTTGTAATTACTCTGAGTGGTGTTATCAGTATAATGTATGTCGTGTGGCGGAATGTCAAACGGTTGGAGAAATGAAATACTTAAAGAAAGTAAAATTTTTACAGGAATTAAGCAGGTAAGGTAATTAATGAATATTTCGCTTCTAATTAAGCAGTTAAAGGAAGTTCTACAGTAAAAAATCATAAATAACTTCTAAGAGTTTAATAAATAATGAAAATGGCATAAAACTAAAAAAAGTTATTCCCTAACCCAAACTAAAAAGCTTTAAAGAGTTTAAAGAAGTCGATAAGATTTTTGGTTGCTTTTTTTCCAATCAGGGCAATCTACTCGACCCATCGGATAAACCGCACAGACCAGTAAATTATTACCTTGTCTTTTCCCATAATAGTATTGGCAAGATTGGCGCTGCTTGTTGATTTGATTCATTGGCTTATCTTTGTAGAGGTACCACCTCAACTGTCATGTTCCGAATTTTGTTCGGCTAAATCTAGATCGCTCATTCCAAAGTAAATAAGATTTAGTACCAAGAAAATTGAACAAAAAAGTTCAATATAAGGTTTTTTACCTAGTAAAAATTGGGACATATATCTATTTATCAGTAACTCGCTTAATTGAGATTTAAAATCATCAAGTGAGTTCTGTAAGGCTCGTTTGAGAGAGTCGCTTACAGGCTCGTAGGAAGGTAAGTTGTTCAGAATGTAACTAGCTTCACGCCAAGAGTCTGAATCATATTTGAGGTCGTCAGCACACCTCAAGACAGGAATGAACTCATTCCTAAGAGTTCTTATCGAGACAAAATTGGGACTGAAAATATTAGCCTGTTTTAATAACTCAGACCGACTGACAGATAAGAGTATATCTGAACAATTTTCAAGTTTCGTTATTGGAAGATCGATATTTAGCTGGCTAACTGGGTCTTTTCGCGCCACACGGCCTAAAATTAAGGAGGCAACAACAGATATCAAACCGATAATCTTTATCGTTACTAAGTTTTTCTTGATGAGTAAAAAATTGATTTTTGAATGATTTGAATGAGGTTTGTCCATTTGATTAAAATTTTTCATCCTTTTAACGTTTCGCCACACGACATAAACCATAGTTATTACACCACTAAGATTCATCACAAACGATGACGGACTTCCCCGTGTCACTAGCAACATCGAAAACTATCCAACTCCCACTTCTAAGACATCAGTAACTAATGCCTTGAATGTATAATTCGCATCTTCTAATAAAGTTCTTGATTGACGTTTTCTACTCATAAAATTTTAAATCTATTCAGCTTATTTAAACAAATTATATAATTTAGGATTAATCATCAGATACAAAATCACTACAACTCAAACAACTGAATTAGATAGGGGTTGGACTTATTACTATACATCTCTACCTAAATGCAGCTTGTTTTAATCTTTTTTGATGCTGGCGCATCTAAATGAGTAAGTTTTTTGATATTTATTATGATTAACCCAGATTTTTTACCATTTTACCCAAAAACACAACCCGTTAGGATCGTCGGCTCAACCTTAACCTATCTCAATGAACAGGATATCAGCGATTGCTCCTGCCTCATCGATGCACTCTCTTATGAAAAAATCTCAAATTCCGTGTTTCAGGTTGGAACAATTATGGCATACGATCACAATTTAGAAAGATGGGAGACATTCTATAATTTTCATATTTGGGGAATCGATCTAGCCAAAAAACAATTAATCGATTTTGCGATTCCTCGCTTACCATCTGTTAGCCAAGAACTCAACTTTGATTTTGTAGTGAAACCAGAACAGATGCAGTATACGCTCATCCCATATCATGAACGGCAAAAAGCCTGGAATTGTCTGGGAGGAAAAGGCGATGGACAGCCGAACTATTTTGATGACGCACATTTAGTCTATGTTCCTGGTGCGCTACCAAGTACAATCGCTGTTCCGCCAAGTCCACAAATTATGATATTGCTAACAATAACTGAAATTAACGGTTATATTGAACATCTCAACCAAACCGTTGATTTGATTCAACAACTAGATCCACAAGGAGCAGTTAGCCATATTTTCTCAGTGATGACTTTCCAATAATTCTTATTCATGCACTACATAAAACCAATGAAAGTTATGTATTGCCTAACTTCTATTCAGTAACAGATAGGAACTTAATTGTTGCTAAAACCTTGCTTTGATTGTCCTTTCCGTAGCGATCATCGTTTTGGATTAACTCCTGAGCGTTGTCAAGAAATCTCCAATACACTTTCTTTCGTATGCTTGGTTTCCTTGCCACAAAACAATCGATTTAGATGACGGAGAAAAATTTTGCATTGGTGCTACAATTTTCATAGAAAATGTAATTGGAGATTACCGTTCAAATGCCTGTTTCCGTCTAGTTTTACGCTCAGTTGAAATTGAAGATATTAATTGTACTATTTCTAACTTCAACAATCAAAAAGAGTTGATTCAAGGTGCTAGTTATCAAGAATAAAATATTAATGATTAACGCTACTGTCATTCATTAGCATTAATCATTAAATTATTGTCAATTAAAATTGTCATAAATCTACATTAAATCTAATGACTTATTCAAACAAGCATCCAGCCAGAAATATTGATTTCACCACGCTAGAAGCGCATCTACAAAACGAGATCAAAAACAAAAATGTTTACGAAGTGCAAAAAGAATCTCTTTCCCTTTTTTGCTATACAAATCGTTGTGTTTATAATCGTCTTTGGAATGAATGGAATATCCTTGCCAGAGGTTTAATCCTTGATCGCGCACAAAAACAAGTTATTGCAACTCCATTTCCAAAATTCTTTAATTATGGAGAGTTAAGCTATGACATTCCCAACGAACCGTTTGAAGCTTACTCTAAACTTGATGGCAGCTTAGGAATCGGTTATTACTATCAAGGAAGCTGGCATCTTGTCACCAAAGGAGAATTTAACTCAACACAAGCTATTTGGGGAACTGAGCAATTACACTTATTAGAGCTATCATTCCTTGAACCAGGAACAACTTATTTGTTTGAGTTGGTCTACCCTGAAAATCAAATTGTCATTAGATACCCCTTTAAAGGTTTAGTATTATTAGCAGCGTATCAAAATGATGGCTATGAGTTAGACTATTATCAGTTAGCTTCTTTAGCAATAAAACTAGGTATTAAAGTGATAGAAAAAAAAGATGCTAATTCAATTTCATCAATTTTAGAAAAAGCCTCTAATTTAGATAAAAATTCAGAAGGTTTTGTGCTTCTTTTCTCTAGTGGTCTTAGACTAAAAATTAAAGGCAGTGAGTATTGTAGGATTCATAAGCTAATCTCACAAGTAACACCTTTAGGAGTTTGGGAAAGTCTCAAAAATGGTAATGATCTAAAATTAAAAAGACAAGAGATCCCTGAAGAATACTGGACAGATTTTGACCAAATTCAGGAACTCATAACTGAACAACTTACACAGTTAATTGGGAAGATTGAATTTTACCATCAACATTACTCAAAATACTCAGATAAAGAATTAGGATTAAACTTTAGCTCTTTACCAGAATTAGCTAGAAAATTTGTTTTTGCAAGACGTAATGATGGTGTTAACTGGCATCAGTCAGCTAAAATAAAAGAGAAATTATACGCATTGATTCGCCCAATTAATAATGAACTTGTCGGCTACTCCGAAAGTAAAAAGCTACAACAAGCCAAGCTAGATAATTAAATTTTGTTTTAATTAAGATAGTTCAATTCTAAAAAAATCTATGAATATTTGGAATTATCGATATTTCAACTCGGTTTTAGTTGAGTGTAGCTATGACGATCAAGGGAAGCCAGACTCGTACTCCAATTCATCTTTCAAACATCTTTTCTCAACTGATGAATACAATAAAATGATAAAAATTTGGACGAAAGAATGGCTACAGGAAAAAGAAGCCTATATGATTCAACCTCAAGAAATTATAGTAATTCAAGAAGATGGGACAGAAACAATTGAAATCGCTCCCTCTGAACCAATAATCATTCCTCCTGAAGATGTTGGAACTCTCGATGATTATATTAAAGCAAAAATGGCGCACGATTGGAAAGATTTACAAGAAGCTATTGTAGAAGCAACTTGGTACGAAGAACAAAGGTTTCCTTCTTTAGCGGATGAGTTTTCAAAACCAATTAAAAGGAGAATCAGCATCAATGAATTTAGAAATATCGAAGATTAATTTAGTTTTAAAAGAATTGAAAAACCAAGACCCTAAATTAAAAATCAAAACTTTTGCTTCTCCTAAAAGTTTTATCGATTACCTAATAAAAACAAAAGTTAGGAGTAATTGGTTAGCTTGGAGAGATCAAGCAATCTTAATTTTTATTCAAATCCAATTATCTACTTTAATTGGATACACGATCTATGAATCAACCATTAAGAAATTTCCGACTGTCAATAAGGACGCTTTATTCCTGCTTATTTTATTAATTGTTTATTGGCCTCTAATCAGCTTTCCTGAAAAAATTCTTAAACAACCTTTAGAGCTACTTTTAAAACCAATTGGCTTTAAATTTACTGCGGTCAGCGATCTCATTCCCTCGAAACGAGTTGAAAGAGCTATAGAAGAACTAAGATGTAACAACAAACTAACACAAAACTATTTTCTCAAACATAACTACAGAAATTTCTTTAGACAAGGTTTTTATGTCATTGTTAGAGATGAGCTTATTGCTCATCTTAATTATAGATATATTGATGAACTAGAATTAGAATATTTAATTGAGCAAATATGTTTATTATCTTTAACAGATCAACTTAACGACTACCAGTTTTATTTAAGTGATTCAACGATGTTAAACGTTATTTTACCTCCCGTCATGAAAGAGCCTCGCTTTCACTTGACTAATGGAACTCCTGTCATTGAATATAGTGATGGATTCAAAATTCATGCCAACAATAGACACGATTTTTCAAAAGGATAGATTCACATTAAAGAATAAAATCATATTCCAATTTTAACCAATTCTTTAAACTAATTAGTTCTCTAATCATCTCATCAATTTCAAAAAAATTAATTAAATTTTCGTCCTTCTGTAGTTTTATTGGGGTTAAGCAACTGCGACAGTAAATTTCGCGTTTAGTTGCTTAACGCCGATTCGTGTGCCATGTATCCATTCCTAGCCATCTATCTAGGATTCTTTGTATTTCAGGTTGAAGTTCCATCACTGTATTTATCGCTCGATTACATAGACTACAGTTATAAAGTCCCCAGAAAGTTGACGTTCAACAACAGAAATTCACTTTGCCTGACTTCTTGCTAAGACTTTGATAGTTCTCGGCTCGGTATGGGTACTTTAGGATTAGAAACCTATTAAAGTAGCAAAAATTCAAATGACCTTTTCAGGTCGCGCTCGACTGAACGAATCGCACTCCACTTTCTTCTTCAATTCACATCTCCTGTTCATCGCCCCTTAAATTGTGCCAAAATAACTTGTTAGAAGCACAGTTCTAATAAGTAAATGCTGAAGCTGAATCACGATCCCTCAGAATTGGTTCTCTTTTCACCGTTACCTTTGACGACTCATCCCGCCGCCGTCTATTTACGCTCATTAAGGGAAGGTTCGCGGCCGACGATGGAGCAATCTTTGAATGCGATCGCATCTATACTCACGAGCGGTCAATGTGATGCTTATACTCTTAATTGGGCTAACTTACGATATCAGCACACCTCTGCGGTACAGGCAGTGTTACTCGAAAAGTATGCACCTTTGACCGCTCAGAAAATGATGTGTGCTTTGCGGCGAGTTTTAAAGGAGGCAAAAAAGCTAGGGATGATGGACGCATCAGATTATGAACAGGCGGTAGAACTGCCATCGATTAAAGGCAGTGGCAAAATCTCTGGACGGGCGTTAAGTAGTGCAGAAATCGCGGCACTGATTGAGGTTTGCAATAATGACCCAACTACGCAAGGGGTTAGGGATGCGGCCTTGATTACCATCCTGCGCGGTGCGGGGTTACGACGCTCTGAAGTGGTGAAGCTAACAAGTGAAGACTTTAACCCAGAGGTCGGTTCATTAGAGGTGATCATGGGTAAAGGGGGTAAGGATAGAACCGTGTACCTTCCTGATGAAGCAATAAAGTTTGTCAAAGCATGGCTTGATGTGAGAGGTCGCCAACCTGGGGCGTTACTTTGTCCGATTAGAAAAGGGGGAGAAATTCAAATCAGGTCGATGTCGGCTCAATCGGTGCTGCTGATTCTCCAGAAGCGGGCGGCTGAATCTGGGGTCGAGTCATTTAGTCCCCATGATTTTAGACGGACATTCTGTTCAGATCTCCTCGATGCGGGGGTAGATATCGTCACGGTGCAGAAATTAGCGGGTCATGCTTCGGTGGTAACGACGGCGAAGTATGATCGCCGAGGGGAAGAAACCAAACGCCGCGCTGTCCAACGTTTGGGTTTTGGCAGGGGATGAGAACTTTCGATGCTCATTGGGACAAAACTAGCAAAGCTGTTATGAGGTGCTTTTCTTGCTTGAAACGCTTGTATCACTAGAACCATAAGATTGCAGTGATTGGAAGGATAATTTTACAGTAGCAGTGTCCTAAAAGCTCATTTTGGCGTTATAACTCTATTTGAGTTTACTGCGTATTGGACGTTGTGTAGCAAACGGACAAGAAACGGCTCTGTGCGTATAAGATGACTTGTACGCTTAGTTTTGGCTTACTCGACGTATAATTAGGCTAAAAACCTTGAATTATCCCTCAGAAAACTTGACGTATAATCAAAGTTCCGCTCAGGATGCACAGAATAAAAACTGTTAAAACTTAAATGCTAAAAATCCAGACGGGGCTTAAATTACAGCTTAAAAGAACGCTTAAATTATACGCTGACCGCCGTTTTTTGTCCGTTTGGTACACAATGTCCGTATTGGAAACATAATATTGCAGAAAGTCCTTTCATGGAAGCATAATGCTTCAGTAAGTCCAGAAAAATTGATGACCTTTTCTACCTAATTTTTACAAAAGTTTACTTAAATATAAAGTTACTCTGTTACTTGAAAGGCTGCAAATGAAAATTCTTTAACAGCGATCATCATTGTTAGTCTATCTATACTCGTAATGTGTGTATCCTTATCATCCCTTATCTCTATTCTCCTTATCCTTATTTTAAGGTAAACTCAATCATCAAGTGCGTTGCCAATCTTGATCTCGTAGTTCTGGAAGATTTGCTTCATCCATTTTCAAAATTACCTCTAATACAGATAAAACCAGTTCAGGAGGAAAATCATTTCTTTCCTCAATAAAAATCATCAACTTTTCTCGTAACTTTTCATAATTAAGTTGATAGTTGGGATGACTTATTTCCAAAAAACGTTGACATATTTTTTTGATAAAGTAGTAGGATAATTCACTTATTTTCTTGATAATCTCAGAGTTTTGCCAAAATACAAATTCTTCAAGACTAGGCTTTAAATTAAGTAAAGCCAAATAAAAAAGATTAATAATATTGTTATTATCGAGATAATTATCTAATTCATCAAGAAATCGCTTATATAATTTGTTTTGAATATCTTCATCAATTGATACACCACAAGCTATAATTGCTGCAACCAATGGCAATATACTTTGATTATCTTTAGATAAAAGTTGATTGATGAGATTGCTTTTATCAAGATTTTTATTTTGATGAGAATCAACTACAGAAATTATTCTCAACTCCTGATTTTTCTCCCAAAAATCAACCAAGATATCTATATTAAATAACGGTGTATGTAAACAAAGTAATAACAATGTGCCTGACCAAATAGGAGGTAGAGGGGATAGCTCCATCGCTCTATACAAAATAGATTCAGTCTCTTCTTTGGTGATTTGTTCTATTGTAGCACCCCACAAAATAGCATCTAAACCTTTAGCATCGCCCAAATATTCAATTCCATAATTTTTTGCAATTGTCAAAGCAACATTCAATACTTTTGTAAGTGGTATAATAGTACTATGCTTAGATATAGTTCCACCATTAAATAGATGAATAGGAATAATCGGTATTTGAAGAATAAGAGCTAAAGAAGATTTTAGAAGCAGCTGATATTCCTCCTCTGTAATTAAACTTTTTTCTACGAGCAGTGACCAGTGATTAGGATGAAAGAATAATACAGGCCACAGATGAGGTAAATTATTAAAATCTACGCTATTTGTACACCAATCTTGCTCGTCAGTCAAGAGTTTAGTAAGTTTTTGTCTGAACAACTGCCAATCATCTATAGAACTAAAAGCTGTAATACTAGGCCCTAAAATATTATCTGTACTCCACACAGACATTAAGGAGTATTTATCAGTAATTTTCTCTTCTAAATCTCTAGTTTTTTGATCAAGGACACTATCGGTTAAATTTTTCGTAGCATCTATCAAATTCTGTAAATAATTAACATATATATTATCAGTTTCTATCTGAGCTAAATTTAAAAATTCTAAATCAGATTTTGTTAAAAATTTTCCAGTTAAATAAGAATTTAATCGTAGTTTTACTGAATTTTGTAAAAGGGATAATTCTAAGCTTTCAGATGAAAGTAAGTTTATTGTAGTAAATTTTCCTAAAAAACTACAACATAGAAGTTCGCATAACTTTATTGGATTCTGAGATGAGATAATATTATCAAATTCTTTATGTTTTTCTGTTCGATAATCGGTGAGTCTAGTTGTATAATAAATTTTTTCAAACACTAATTCAAGCTCTGAAAAGTTACAAAATGATAAATCAATTATTAAATTATTATTAAAACAAGCTAGAATAGCACTACTTTTTGTCTGATCTTGTTGCAAAAGTTCCTGAATTTTACTTTCAAATTCTTTGACTGGCAAAAAAGGAGTATTAAGCGAATGTATTCGACCTAAAAGCCAAAGTTCAGTTTCTAAATTTCCTTGATCTTCTATTGAAAGATCATCCAGCCATTTCCAGACATTTGTAAAAGCAGAGCCAGAACGAATTACTTGTAAAATATCTATTATTGATTCTTGTTCTAGCCATGTCCATCTAATTTTTTTATCAAAGATGCTTTTAAAAGCACGTTCAAAATCTTTTGGTCTTGTAGATTTAAACTCAGGTAAAATATTCAAAATAGCTCTAGATGCTATAGTTTTATTAATAATTTCATCTTGGTCATCAACATAGTTAAGCCAACTCATTTGTTGATTTGGGTGAGCTTGAGCAACATAAAATTGAAGTACATAAGACCAATAAGCACCACGCTTGATTAACGTAAAAAAAACAAGATCTGAATCGGCATCAGGATGATTTGTTAAATAAGATGCCGCAAAATATTCTCGATACTGTTGTAAGACAAAATCAATTTCTGTTTGCTTTTCTCCTTTGCCGACCAATAAACAAAGTCGATCTGTTGCCATTTCAATAATTTCTTGTGCAATATTTCCAAGAGTTGTCGTTCCAAATTTAGTGACAGGACAGTCCTCTAAAACATCATAAATATAATAATGAAAATCTTGGTCGTTTAAAGCTTGAATTCGAGACTGTTCCATTTTTCGATGCAGTTCAAAACCAACTCGTTCGTGAAGTTTTAATAGCTCATTTTCCCACTTGCTTACAAGTGGTGTTTTTTCTTTCTCTCGCGCAAAAATTACCTCGACATAGGTTTTATAGAGTAAATGCTTTTGATGAGGAATCTGAATCTTACGACGAACGATAGTTAAAATTACAGTTGCTTGTAGTAGTGATCGAGCTAACCTTTGTACTGCTTCGGATTCCATACCAGCTTCGATTCTTTCTTTTGCTTCACGTCGTTCTTCAGCAGAAGGAATTCTTTGTTTCAGCCATTGTTCACAATATTCGTCAAAATCTGGTCTTTCAAGTTCATTAAGCTTCCAAGTAACGGGCTTAAATTCGTCAAATTCGCCAGAATATCCATTAGGGCGACTAGATAGTATAACTTGTAAGTCCCCTTTTTCTGCTTCAACACGATTCACAAAAATTCTTAAATTTTCTATGATTTTTTGTCGAGTTTCTATATTCGGAACTTCATCTAGACCGTCAAGAATCAATAAAATTGGATCGGTTGATGCTAATCCAAAAATATCATCCATTCCAAGATTCGATGAAGTGTTTTCATTAATTAATTTTTCAACAATGTAAAGGGCTAAATAAGATTCACACCCATTATCAAATTTCTCACTCATCCATTTTGCATAGCGTCGTAGCTCAACCCGAAATGGAAAACGTGGATTAACATAAGAATCTAGATTTTCCGTATCTATCCCTTGAGGAAGTTTCAGACGTTTTGCAAGGGATAAAGCAACATCAGGTTCAATTATACG
This sequence comes from Chroococcus sp. FPU101, assembly GCF_017312365.1. GTDB lineage: Bacteria > Cyanobacteriota > Cyanobacteriia > Cyanobacteriales > Microcystaceae > Chroococcus. The sequence goes on along the minus strand of NZ_BLJI01000006.1, from coordinate 44,652 downwards.
CGCCGCTTGATATAAAGACAAAAATTGAGTAAGGGTACTTTTGCCTAATCCAGGCCCTCCTAGAAACAATGTAAAGTCAGAATCTAAGAGAAACAAGGCCTTAGAGGCTCTAACTTGCGACCAATCATTTGGAAAAAAGGGAGAATATTGTTCTGAAAACAATCCAATTGCTGAAGTATTCCGATTTAGTTTGATGTTTCTGCTATTTTCTAGTAGACTTTCAAAGTTTAATAAAGTTAGCGTAAAGTCTATAAAAACTTCTAATAGAGGTAGATTTTGTTCATCTCCTGCTTCTTGCGCTCTTGCTGATTTTTCACAGTCTAAGATAAACTTCAGGTAAGTTTGAAAAGCACTTTTTTTACGATCATTCTGGAAATTTATACCTTGATATATAGCTTTTAATATATCGCCTGGCAAAATGGAATCTAAATAGGCAGTACGAACATCTTTATTGGTATCAAGCATACGAGATATATCTGCTGCATCCCATACATAAACTTCTGGAATCTGCTGCTTCCATTGTTCGGCAATTATTGTAATTTTGTCACGAGTACCAACATTTCTTACTCCAGTAAAAGGAACATTAGTAATCATCACATAAGCATGACATGGAACTTGATGTTTATTAACAATTTTATTTAACTCTTTTGCTAAATCATCAATGATTGCATCACGTGCTTTTTCCCAACCTCGCTGAGAAATATCATGGTATTTTACCTGAAAAACCCATTCTTTCGGTACATTTTCTATTTCATTAACAGGCCGAGTATAGTTTTGATGCTCAATGGGTTGCGTCCACGTAGCTTCTCTCCCACCATCTTGACCATCTCCAAATTGTATTAAGTTACCACTAGCCCTATATGTTTTTTCTAAAAGAGCTTGGCACATTGCTTCAAATTGTTTTGGTTCTATGCGGTCAAATGAATATTTAGACATAAGAAAACTATTAATAAACATTCAATAAATTTGTTGCTTAACATCCTATTTATTTTCGTTTTAGCTTAACTAACAAAGCTAGATTAAGGGAATCTTTCACAAAATAAATATTAGTAAATTATGAGCATCATATATTTATATTACGACAATGTGTATTTTCTTATATATCATATATTTACGGAACTTTAAGCTACCTTATTACTTAAAATGCCGAAAAATACGGTATGGGGTTGGGATAGGGGTCAAGTTTTTCCCTCTTTTCAGGCTTTACTTCAAATTTCTTACCTACTAGATATTTCTTTAAAGGAACTCCTTACTCAAGAGCTTGATTGTTCAAGCCTTACTCCTAAAGCTAGTGTGCCAATTGCATTTGATAATAAACAGCGTGTATCGGCTCGTACTTTTGATAAACATCGAGTAGAACAAGCTCTGTACAATGCTTTGTCTCATCGCCTTCAGAATTACCTCCTACTACTAAAGAAATCGCTCTTAGCCTCGGACTTGATAGAAAACTTATTAGTCGTCAGTTTCCCGACTTGTGTAAAGCTCTAGTCGATAAGCGTCGTCAGTATCAGCATACCCTTCATTACTCTGCTATCGAGCAGTGTTGTGAGGAAATTAGACAGATTACCTTAACTGTTTATCAACAGGGTCAATATCCTACCAAACAACAAATTGCCCAGTTGCTTACAAACCAGGATACTTGCGTTACAAACAAGTTAGGGCTGCTTTTCAAAAAGCTTTACAATCTTTAACAACGACCGTTTAATTTTAATTTCTCTTTTTTATAAGAAATAGAGCTTTTTGTCAAGGTTCTAAAAATTGGAAGCATAAGTTTTCGGTGGTGTATTAGAAGCATATATCTTCCGTCACGGAAAAGTTATGCTTCCAGTCTCAAACTTTGCCGTTTTGAGCGTTGGGTTAAAATTGGGCTATATGCAATGTACAAAGCATTCGATGCCAAATTTTTCTCCGAGAACCGACCATCTTCCAAAACTAATTTCTAAGTGGCTACATCAGCCCACCAAAGCTTTGCGAGTGCCAGAAGTATTTATTGAACAAGTTGAAGCCTATGCGAGATTATTAGATCAAGGGGCAAGCGACCCCTCTATTTCTACTGAAAATAAGCTGCCCTCACAACAATCCCATTCCTCCCAACGGGAGAAGATTTGGCTCGGAATTCGACCGAGTTTAAGGCAGTTGGGATGGTCGATTTTAAAAGGGAGGGAAAATGAGCATCCTATGGTGGTTGATTATGGGTTAATTGAAACTGAAGCCAAGTCTCCTTTGCCCCAACGACTGGTAGAAATCGAGTCAGATTTGACGGAATTAGTCAGGCAATTTCAGCCCCATCACGTAGCACTCGAAAAACCGTTTATCAATGCGAATTTTGCTTCTGGATCTTCTAGTCTGCAAGCATTGGGTGTGATTAATTTAGTTGTCTATCGTCAATGTCGGGTTTTTCCAGTATTGCTCTATCGTGCCACCTGGAAAAGTCATCTTGGTTCGCCAAAAGCCGATCAAAGAGAAGTCGCCGAAACGATTCAGCTATTATTTGATCTCAAGCGTTTGACCTCCCAAGTGGGAAGTGAGGCAATAGCGATCGGCTATGCTGGATTTTGTGGATTAGGAATCAGCGAAAAATAAGAGTTTGGTTTTGGTCTAAATCGTAAAATACAGTTATATAGCATCTATGATCTGTTCTATGGAGATTTCCTACGAATATGACAAATGGCTCCACTCAAAATGGCAAAGGAATACGCGATTCTACACTTTAACCCTTTGCCAAAACATCTATGGTGAATGGATGATTACAAAAACTTGGGGCAGTGCGATGACGAGAGGGTTTGGTAAATCTAAAGATGAGAACTGCCAAGATTATCAATCGGGTTTACAGACTTACCATAAGCTACAGCAGCGACGAGAAAAGCGAGGCTATCAGCAGGTGAATTAGGAAGGTTTTAGGAATTTGAAGGATTACACGTTGCTCCGACTAACCCTGTGCCAGTAATTTTTTGACGCAAGAGCAGAATTTCTTTTTCTTGGTCGGTGAGTAAGCGCGATTCCACAAGGCTTGCTGAAGCTACTTTGCCTTTGACTTCGTAGGTTTGTCCACCCACTGGATACCAAGCTTCTGGTTGAGCTTCTCCATAATAGCCAAAACAGCCTTGTGATTTGACGTGTGCTTGAACCAGTTCCCTCGAATAAGCTGGAATTTTAACGACTTTAATTTCTTGTACTTTCCCCCAATGCTCCGTTACTTTTGGCTCCTTAGTGCATTCCTCAGTGAGATCGGTGGTGTTACACATTTTCCAAGTAATCCGAGAAATGGGAGGAAGATTTTTAACGGCTTGTTTGATTTCGTCGGGAATTGGTGAAGTGGCGTTACTAGATGTGGTCGGGGTTGAAGCTGGAGCTAAGTTGGAAGTTGCCTTCTGGTTGGAGTTGGGACTACAGGAAACAACAGCAATTGTCGCTCCAAGTAATAAAAAAATGGTTAAAGGTTTCATAAAAGAAATGCGGATTTTTTGGCATTGTATTATATGATTGGTTCAGTGAAGGATACCAATTAAATTATGGCTTCAAGATTTCGCCAAGATGTTGACCAGATTGAACAGTTTTTGAGTTGGGCAATAACAGGCATTTCTGCTTTTTTGTCAATCACTTTACTGTTTTCTGAAACTGAGAAAGGATTGATTCTTTCAGTTTTATTAGCTGTTGTTGCTCTGGTTATCTGTCCTCGGATTAAGTTAGCTAAATGGATAAAAGTTGCCGTTGTTCTTTTTGTTTATGTTGTGATTTTTCTTTAAATATTGTCTAATTTTTCTAGTTAGAAATGGGTTATTTTTTTCCATTTCTTAACTAAAAATTCCAGATTTCTATACTTATTAAACTTTTTTTAACTTGGTTTGAAGAGTGTTCGAGATAGCTATTAGACAATCATGAAAAACTTTTATTGTGATTACAAAAATTCATAAATCGTTGACTTGATGGGATAAAAATTCCGTAAATATACCATGTGCGATATAACACCTGTTAGCGTAATCTAGAATTAAGTCTGCAATTGTTCCCTAACTCTTATATCTGTGTCTCAATCCCCCAATCTCGCCTTATTAGTCCGTGAAACTCGTTCAAGGATGGGTTTAACTCAAATCCAGTTTGCTCAACAGTTGGGAGTATCCTTTCAAACGGTCAATCGTTGGGAAAACGGAAAAACTCAACCTTTACCGATGGCTCTTAGGTTGATTGAGCAACAGTTACAGCAGATGGGAACTCAGGGAATAGATTTAATAGAGCAGTATTTTTCTCCACGATAGGAAATTATTGAATGCCTCGCTCCAAAGCCGAAACCCCGAAAGCCAACAGTAGTGCAAAACTAGGACTTGAAGAAATATTATGGAAAGCCGCCGATGAACAACGGGGACATATGGATGCTGCTGACTATAAGCACGTTGTTCTAGGGTTAATTTTTCTTAAATACATCTCCGACGCTTTCGAGGAAATCTATGACAAACTCTTTGAAGATGAATACGCCAACCCCGAAGATAGAGATGAGTATCTCGCAGAAAATATCTTCTGGGTTCCTCTTGAGGCGAGATGGTCTTATCTACAAAGTAATGCGAAAAAACCCGAAATCGGTAAGTTAGTTGATGATGGAATGGCAGCAATTGAAAAGGAAAACCCATCTTTAAAAGGCGTTTTACCGAAAGATTACGGTCGTCCAGACCTCGATAAAACCCTTCTGGGGCGGTTAATCGACTTAATCGGTACGATGGGTTTAGGGGATGCGGCTAATCGCTCTAAAGATATTCTAGGGCGGGTTTACGAGTATTTTTTAGGACAGTTTGCCAGTGCAGAAGGAAAAAAAGGCGGTCAGTTTTACACACCGACTTGCGTCGTCAAAGTATTAGTCGAGATGCTAGAACCCTACAAAGGTAGAATTTATGATCCTTGCTGTGGCAGTGGGGGGATGTTCGTTCAATCTGAGAAGTTCGTCGAAGCACACGGGGGAAGAATTGGCGATATTTCCATTTATGGGCAAGAATCGAACCCGACAACCTGGAAACTCTGTAAGATGAACCTTGCTATCAGAGGAATCGATTGTAATTTGGGGTCAAATAATGCCGATAGTTTCCGCCATGATTTACATAAAGATTTAAAAGCAGATTTTATTATTGCGAATCCTCCCTTTAACATGAGTGCTTGGGGTGGAGAAGGATTAACCGAAGATAGTCGCTTTTCATATGGAACACCACCTGCGGGGAATGCGAACTATGCTTGGATACAGCACATGATTAGTCATCTTCATCCGAACGGTTATGCAGGGTTTGTTTTAGCGAATGGTTCGATGAGTTCTAACCAGTCGGGAGAAGGAGAAATCAGAAAAGCGATCGTTGATGCGGATCTTGTTGATTGTATGGTCGCTTTACCTGGGCAGTTATTCTACAATACCCAGATTCCTGCTTGTCTGTGGTTTTTGACGAGGAATAAAAATAATGGCAAGTTCCGCAAGCGTACAGGAGAAACATTATTTATCGATGCGCGGAAGATGGGAGTATTAATCGATAGAGTACATCGGGAGTTAACGGAAGCCGAGATTAACCGTATTGCCGAAACCTATCATAATTGGCGTGGTTCAGGTAAAAGTGAGTATGAAGATATAGCGGGTTTCTGTAAGAGTGCAACTTGGGATGAAATCAAAGGACATAGTTATGTGTTGACTCCTGGGCGATATGTGGGTGCAGAAGCAATAGAAGAAGATGATGAACCGTTTGAGGAAAAAATGGAACGGTTAACGAAATTGTTAGGGGAACAGTTTAACGAAAGTTCTAAACTAGAAGCAGAAATTAGAGAAAATCTAAGAGGATTGGGCTATGACATCTAAAAACTTATTATTAGAAAAACGAGAAGAAATCCTTCAGATAGCAGCTAAACATGGAGCTTATAATATACGAGTTTTTGGTTCGGTTGCTAGAGGTGAAGAAACCGAAGAAAGCGATATCGATTTTTTGATTGATTATGATTTGGACAAGATAACACCCTGGTTTCCAGTAGGATTAATTGAGGATTTAGAAAATTTATTGAATAAAAAAGTAGATGTAGTAACCGCCAAATCTTTACATTACTTTATCCGAGATAAAATATTTAAAGAGGCCATTAATTTATGAAAGAAAATAGAATTTATTTAATACACATTAGAGACTGTATAGAGAGAATTAAACAGTATACGGTTGAGGGAAAAAACATTTTTTACGAAGACCTGAAAACTCAAGATGCTGTGATTAGAAATCTTGAAGTAATGAGTGAGTCAGTCAAAAAATTACCCTCCGAGTGGAAAGAAGCACATCCAGAAATTCTTTGGGGGAAAATAGTCGGCTTCAGAAATAGATTAGCTCATGAATATCTAAGTATTGATTTAGATATTGTTTGGGATGTAGTCGAGAATTACTTACCCCCATTAGAAACAGCTATAGCACAAATTTCACAGGAGTATTGGAATGGTTAAAGTTAAGAAATTAGCTAAGTTAGAAGCTGAAATACGTCAGAATTTGCGAGGGTTGGGATATGGGTTTTAATACGTTTTTACAGTTTGAAAAACTTTTTTCTGTGTCTTTACGAAATGGGCTAACCCGTCCTAAATCAGTAAGAGGCTTAGGAGTAAAAATGATTAATATGGGAGAAATTTTTGCTTATTCAAGGATTAATAATATCAGGATGGGTAGAGTCCCTTTGTCTCAGAAAGAAGCAAATAGTTATTTATTAGAGCCAAATGATCTGTTATTTGCAAGACAGTCTCTTGTTCGTTCTGGTGCTGGAAAATGTTCTATTTTCTTAGGAGATTCAGAAAGTGTAACTTGGGAATCTCATATTATTCGTGCCAGATTAAATAAAAATATTGCGTGTCCCCAGTTCTATTACTATTTTTTTAATTCTATTTTGGGTCGTCAAGCGATTGACAGCATTGTAGAACAAGTGGCAGCCGCAGGAATTAGAGGTAGTGATTTAGCTAAATTACCAGTTCCCTTCCCTCCACTCCCCGAACAAGAAGCCATTGCCCACATCCTCGGAACACTCGATGACAAAATCGAACTCAATCAACAGATGAACCAAACCTTAGAAGCAATGGCGAGGGCTATTTTTAAATCTTGGTTTGTCGATTTTGACCCTGTAAGAGCAAAGATGGAAGGAAGACAACCTGTAGGAATGGATGCAGCAACGGCTGAGGTGTTCCCTGATAGTTTTGAGGAGTCTGCTTTAGGGTTAATTCCGAAAGGGTGGAGGGTTGGTACTATTTCTGATTTAGGAAAAATTGTAACAGGGAAAACTCCATCAACAAAAATCTCTAAATACTTTGGTGGCAATATACCTTTTATAACTCCTAGTGACATGGATGGTAGAAAAATAATGAGAAAAACTGCACGTTATTTAACAAAAGAAGGTGCAAATTCAGTACAAACTGCTCAGATTCCTGCTGAATCAATATTAGTTTCTTGTATAGGTTCAGACATGGGTAAAGTTACTTGTACTGCCAGAAGTTCTGTAACTAATCAACAAATTAATTCAATTATTGTATATAAAAAATATTCAAAAGAATATGTTTATTATAATTTGAGTAGTCGTAAAATAGAATTACTTAATTTAGCAGGGGGAGGTTCAGCAGTGCCAATTTTAAATAAAGGACATTTTTCTATAATTGATATTTTATTACCTAATGAGAAACTTTTACGGAACTTTGAAAAACTTGCCAATTTAATTTCAATTAAAATAGAGAAAAATGATGAACAATCAGAAACTCTCACTAACCTACGAGATATTCTATTATCCAAATTAATTTCAGGAGAGATACGGGTTAAGGAAGCAGAAAAATTATTGGAGGCAGTAGCGTAAAATATGTTACCTCAAAATTTACGTGGTAAATATCTTTCTCGGTTCGATGAACTGATTACGAAAGGAGAAGAAATTGCACAAGATGTTGAAATTATACCAGCAAAATACTATCAAAAACCTTTTACTTATGGTTATGACTCTTTGGTTGAAATACCTGAAACAAAAAAAATCAACTATCAAAATTTCTTACAATGGAAGCTTAATTGTAGATCATTATTAGAACAGATTCTTCCTCTCAAGAGTGTTCATAGAAAAATTCTTGATGATTCAGATACATCTTGGAGTATCGAAAGTGAGCTTTATAATTTAATGTCTATTCTTAAAGCTCTAAAAGAAGATTTTGAGAAAGGATATTTAGATGATTTAGAAATCAAAATTGAAGCTGAGATGGCATCAGATTATATGGGGCAAGCAGAACAACTATTAGCTGAAGGACAAACTGGTAAATATGATCATGTACCAGCAGCAGTCTTAGCTGGAGCAGTTTTAGAAAAAGAATTACGAACGCTTTGCTCCAAACAAGCTCATCCTATATCAACAGTTAATAGTAAAGGAGAAAAGCTAACTTTAAACCCTTTAATTGATGAACTTAAAAAAGCTGGTGTATTTAATGAGTTAAAAGCTAAACAGCTTAGAGCATGGGCAGATATTCGTAATAAAGCGGCTCATGGAGAATTTGACCAGTTTAATCGTTCTGATGTTGAAGTAATGATTAAAGGGATTAATGAGTTTTTAGCCAATTATCTTGCGTAACTTTAATATTTTTATGAACTCTTTCACCGAAGACATCGTAGAACAAGCCGCCCTTCATTGGTTAACCGAACTCGGATACATCACCTTCAACGCTTGCGCTCTGGCCCCTAACGAACCCAACGCCGAGAGACAAACTTATAGCGATGTCATCCTCACTCAACGCCTAGAAAATGCCCTTCAATCCATCAACCCCAAGATTCCTGCTTCAGCCATCGAAGACGCAATCAAAAAACTGACTCGAACCGAAAGCCCCAACCTTTATGAAAATAACCGACGCTTTCACAAATTCCTTACCGATGGCATAGATGTTAACTACCAAAAAGACGGACGAACAGTATACGATAAAGTCTGGTTAATCGACTTCCACAACCCCGATAACAACGACTGGTTAGCCCTCAATCAATTTACCGTCATTGAAGGCAAATATAACCGCCGTCCCGATGTCGTCATCTTCATCAACGGTTTACCCATCGCCGTTATCGAACTGAAAAACCCCACCGATGAAAACGCGACAATTCGAGGTGCATTCAACCAACTACAAACCTATAAAGCCGAAATTCCCTGTCTCTTTCCCACTAACGAAATCTTAGTCATCTCCGATGGAACCGAAGCTAGAGTAGGAACTCTAACCGCCGACTGGGAACGTTTCATGCCCTGGCGAACCATCGACGGTCAAACCATCGCCCTAAAAGGAACCGCCGAACTTGAAACCGTCATTAAAGGTATCTTTACAAAAACTGTCCTCCTCGACTTACTGCGTTACTTCATCGTCTTTGAAGTAGACGGCGACATCATTACTAAAAAAATGGCAGGCTATCACCAATACCACGCCGTTAATAAAGCTGTAGCAGCCACAATAGAAGCTACTCAACCCGATGGAGATAAAAAAGTTGGCGTTGTCTGGCATACTCAAGGAAGCGGTAAAAGCTTAACAATGGCGTTCTATGCAGGAAAAATTGTTCAGCAAAGCGAAATGGAAAACCCAACTTTAGTCATCCTCACTGATAGAAACGACTTAGACGACCAACTGTTTAACACTTTTTCCATTTGTAGTGACTTATTGCGTCAAACTCCCACTCAAGCCGAAAATAGAGAAAATCTTCAAGAATTACTACAAGTCGCCTCTGGCGGTATCGTCTTTACCACGATTCAGAAATTCGCCCCCGATACAGGCATTTCCTATCCCCAACTCTCAGACCGCAGAAATATCGTCCTCATTGCTGATGAAGCCCATCGTAGCCAATACGGACTTAAAGCCAAAGTTACAACCAAAGATGATGAAGCTCGTATTACTTACGGTTACGCAAAATATCTCCGTGATGCTATCCCTAACGCCTCCTTCATCGGTTTTACAGGAACTCCCATCGAAGCTACCGATATTAACACTCCTGCCGTATTTGGAGACTACATCGACATCTACGATATTCAAAGAGCCGTAGAGGATGAAGCCACCGTTAGAATTTACTATGAAGGAAGACTTGCCAAACTCGAACTTGAAGCTTCAGAAAAGCCCAATATTGATCCAGAATTTGAAGAAATCACTGAAGATGAAGAAGAATTTACTAAAGAAAAACTAAAAAGCAAATGGGCTAGACTCGAAGCCCTTGTCGGTTCAGAAAAACGTATCCAACAAGTCGCCCTTGATATCGTGACTCACTTTGAGAACCGTTTAGCCAGCATTGATGGGAAAGGAATGATAGTCTGTATGAGTCGCCGTATCTGTGCAGACCTCTACAACGCCATTATCCAACTTAGACCCGAATGGCATCATAATGATGACGATAAAGGCACTCTTAAAGTCGTCATGACAGGTTCAGCCGCCGATGAAGCGAAAATGCAACCCCACATCAGAAGCAAGAAAGCGCGAAAAGACCTCGCCAAACGCTTTAAAAAACCCGACGATGAAATGAAACTGGTCATAGTACGAGATATGTGGTTAACAGGATTTGATGCCCCTTGCCTCCATACCCTCTATGTCGATAAACCAATGCAGGGACACGGACTGATGCAAGCCATCGCTAGAGTCAACCGAGTTTTCAAAGATAAACCAGGGGGTTTAGTTGTAGATTATCTTGGTATTGCCGAACAACTGCGAGAGGCCCTCAAAGACTACACCGAAAGCGATAAAGAAGATACAGCCATTCCCACCGAAGAAGTGTTAGGACTTTTGCAGGAAAAATATGAAATCATTCAAGGGATGTATCACGGTTTCGACTACCAGCAATTCTTTACAGGAACTCCCAGCGAACGCCTCAATATCATTCCTGCTGCCCTCGACCATATCCTCAGACTTGAAGACGGCAAAGAACGTTATATCAAAGCCGTTACCGAACTTTCCCAAGCCTTTGCTTTAGTGAGCAGTACCGATAAAGCGATCGCCCTCCGAGATGAAGTTGGTTTCTTTCAAGGCATCAAAGCGGCAATGGTTAAACACACCACCACTAGCGGCAAAAGTCCCAGTGATATCGATTCTGCCGTCCGTCAAATCGTTTCCAAAGCCGTTGCCAGCGAGGAAGTCATCGATATCTTCGCCGCCGCAGGATTGAAAAACCCCAACATCGCCATTCTCTCCGATGAATTCCTTGAAGAAGTAAGGGGTCTACCCCATAAAAATCTTGCTCTAGAAATGCTCCAGAAGCTCCTTAACGACGAGATTAAGACTCGTTCCCGCAAAAATCTGATCCAGTCTCGTTCTTTCCGTGAAATGCTGGAAAATACCATCATACGTTATCAGAACCGTTCTATCGAAACCGCCCAAGTCATCCATGAATTAATCGAACTGGCTCTAGAGATGCGAGAAGCCCAGAAACGAGGAGAAGATTTAGGATTAACCGAAGATGAAATTGCTTTTTATGATGCTCTAGAGGTCAATGATAGTGCCGTTCAAATCTTAGGCGATGAAACCCTAAAAGCGATCGCCCGTGATTTAGTCAAAGCCATCCGTAGTAATCTAACGATTGATTGGACAGTAAAGGAGACAGTCAGGGCTAAATTACGAGTGACCGTAAAACGGCTATTGAAAAAGTATGGTTATCCTCCTGATAAGCAGGAGAAAGCTACGATTACAGTTTTACAACAAGCTGAGTTATTGTGTAAAGATTGGGTGGCTTAATTAGTCGGTCAGCGAACGTTGATGAGCCAGTCTTCGTATACTGTGATGTACAATTGGGTCAATGCGCGATCGCTTTGCGCGAGTTCCTGCGGAGTGCCGAAGTCTTCCTTTCTCGTGTAAGCTTTTTAAGCTTTAGGCGAAATCAAAAAATTCCACAATTTGTGGAAAATTATCAATTACTCGCCCTTCGGTTAAACTCCAACAACTTCCACAGATCGAGAAATCTAAGAGAGAAATTTTGTTCGGTTGCCCGTTGATCATTTTTAAAAGGAGGCAATTCAACCGCAAGAGCGTGATTCCAAGATCACACATCACCCCTGGAACGACAGAACGCAGGTACTCTTTAAGATATGGGGAGATAAAAACCGAAGCACCACCGCCAATAACAACTCGCTCTACAGATGACGGTAAGCGATCCTTTAACCAACTTTGCTCTAAAAGCTGCCAGTATAGCTTTAATCCACTTGACCATGCTTCATCTAGAATCGAGATCTGATACTCGTTCATGTGAGCTTCCCTGAGAGCTAGATGACTGTAAGACTTATTAAACCACTGTTTTCCGTCATAATTCATCTTCGATGAAGTGATGATTGCACTCTGTAACAGTTCACGATCGCATCCAGGTATTCGATAGGCAATTTTGTCCAAACAGTCATGAAAACCATACAGCGTTGTACTACTCTTGCTCCTATTGAGTGAACCGTCCTCTAAAACCAATAATGAGGTATTACGATAACCAAACTGAAAGCCAATAAGCGTCCCCTCAAAATCTCTTTCACTCAACAACAAACCCAATCCTTCAGGGTAACAACAAAACGCCGTCCAAGATATCTTACATAATTTGTCCCTGAAATAAAACTGTCGGATTGCTTTGAGTTGGCATACAATTCGCGTCGCCTCAAGATCTTCACTTAAAGGCAATAACAACATTAATGAAACCGAAAAACTCCAACAGTCCAACCGATGAGCAATCACTCCTAAAGCTGCTAGAATTTTCGGAATTAACGATGAGGTCTTCAATGGCTTCATCGCCACACTGACCCTCTGTTCTTGAGCCATCCGTCCTACAAAAAAACCATCTAATCCTTTCCCTAACCTGATAATCGCCTGATGTTCGGGTTTGACAAAATCACTACCACTGATGGTCATCATTTCCGTAATCAATGACGCATCAACCGCCATTACTTCAGGCGACAGGGCAATATACTCAAGCTTCTGTTCCCCATCGTTAACTCCATACAACACCTTAATCATCGATGTTCCCACATCAATTCCAAGACGAACTTTCATCAATTCCCCCCATCTCGAAATAGATTCATAATATTCAGATTCAATTGAGCCACATCAACTTCTTCTTCATCTTCAACATACTTATCTTTAGGCAAGTCACGCGAGACTAACTTATCTGTCTCTCTAATAGAAACAGAAGATGTCTCTAAACCCCATTCCTCTCTAATCAATTTTCCCCAACTCTCACAGGTAATCGCACATTCTCTGGCTCGGCATTGACTCATCTCCTGCACCAACGGCCCGTATCGGGTCAGTAAAATCTCCGTCAAAAGCGCACTAATACTTTGGCTCCCCTTACTCTGCTTAATGTGTGTAACCACTTGATCGATTACATCTCCTTCTTGATAATACACGGTAATACGTTTGGTTTTCTTCATACTACACACTCTCAAAAATCAGTATTAATGAACTATAGTAAAATCGCGTTATTTAAACGTCATTTCTACGCTAGACTAGCACCCAAAACCAGAAAAACAAATTGATAAAGTTTTCCAACAAATTAAATTTCTAAGAAAATATATAAATATTATCATGTATTTCTAAATAAATAAATATTAAAAAGTTATACATAAGCAAAAAAAGATAAAAAAAATATTGATCCAAATCGATAAATAGATGATAGCCACCCACCCACCCGAAAAATAAATAAGAACCTGTCGGTTCAATGAGAGTGAAAATATTCTGTAAATAAACAGGAGAAAAAAAAATGAATACTGTTAACCTGATGACCCTTTGCTTCAACAAAGAAACCGAACAACAAAGAATGGCATTCTATGTTGCCCAAGAAGTTTTAGGTCGTCGCCTTAAAAAACAATATCGCGCTGAAGATAAAAAGTTTGACTGGAAAGCTTTCAAAACCGAATTTCAGAAACAATTCGGAGAACTTTCGTATTCAGAATTAGTTAAACTTATTCTTGATAATGTTATGTGGGTACGCGATGAAAACCATATCCGCGAACTGTACTACTACTACTTAAAACAAGCGCGAGAAAACCAACAGAAACAACAAAGTGATACCACAGTATTTAACTTTGCACTCAAATAATTAACAAAAAACTCAACTTCATTTCTAAGAGGTTGAGTTTTAAAAACCCACACCCACCCACCCCTAAAGAGCAACCTGTCGGTTGTTTAAAAATGAACGTGATTCTCTCCCATCTTTGTAGTTAAGTTGCTTATCCTTAACTACTTCTTTTTTCACCCACCAACCCACCCACTCACCCATAAACCCAATTATTACCTGTTGCTTAATTGAAGATGAATAACACCTGAAAAACAGTGAGTACATTAGATAACATGAACGAGCAACTATACCCCTATCAAGACCCATTTGTTGTACTAGCAGCAAATGGAAAATTTAATATTACCGAAGGAACACCAGAAGTTTCTGAAATGTTAAAAAACTGTCTTGATTCATACAATGAATTCAAAGAAGATATCTACCAATGGCATGATAAAGACACCAATTCAGCCATCATCAACATTGCCGAAATGAATGGTAATGATCTCTATATTCAGGAGCTATACAAAACCTATCTTGAATATCACGTCAAAATCTACACTGGAAAGTATGACGATGACGATTAAATTTAAGTCATCAACCTGTCGGTTGTTTAAAGATGAATGAGTTGATCATCTATTTCTACAAGTAGCTAAGAAGAAGCCACGAATCTACTTCTTTTTTTACCTTGGAAAAAACTGGACAAATATAGACAGCCTTCGTGGTGATAATCACAAGTGGCACAAATCATAGGTCTATTAATAAGACTGTCTATATTTGTTAATGTGAGCGTGAATCCCACCAAACCACCCTTTTCCAAACCACCCTTTAAAAATCAAGGTTGAACGAAACTTTATTCCCTACCATCGGCTGTACATCTCTCTACAAAGACATTTTTGGGTATAATAAACTCAATCTAACTACTAACAACCCTGGATTTCATTTAATAACTGGTTTCAATAAGCCTACTAATTAATCGTGATTGCTAAGTAACGCTTTTATAACGCTATTCTATGCTACTTCGGTTTCTCGGATGGAGACGAGGCTAGGTACTGATGTATTGGTGAAAGACCCTAGCGAGCAAGGACTTTGTATATACATTTTCACCCTCTCCCACCGAGAAATAGACAGATGATCGCCAAGCTCGACTTTTGGAAGTGATTACTAAAAACTACAGTTGTAAGACGTTTGTATGATAGAGAAAGACAAAAGTAGTACAAAAAAAACCGAGATTGTAATCGTAAGGGTAACTCTTCAGGAAAAGGAAAGGTTAAATCAAAAAGCATTACGAGGAGGGACAAATGTATCAGAATGGATAAGACGAACCGCCCTCGATAAAGAGTTACCCACGCTAAAGAGTGATCGCCACCTGTACGCAAATTTACTATTGATTCATGATTCGCTTAAAACATTACGCCTACTACTAACTGAAAATGAATCAGAAGAAGCGTATAAAAACTTAGATCTGATCCAGTCACTCATATATACAACTATTCAAAAATTTTTGAATCAGTAGAAGGCTATCGCCTTTGAAAAATCGTAGTTCATTTCTTAAAGAACAATGATTTACGATTGGAATAAGCCTCATATAGACGATCGCCATTTCCTGCTATTGATTCAACAATGGTTACTCGGATTGGATCTGACAGCGATGTTAGCCAATGAACCCTATCACAAACAATGGCTAACCCAATTGCAAGAACGATGCAACTTTAACAAGAGTAAACAAATTCACTTCAATCTACACCTATCACAATTTATCAATGACGAAATGATTGAAGCCAACTACGATTGCATCACTCAAGAAAACAGCTTTCTTAACATTCACTACTTCAGAACACACGAAATCCTAGAAGAAGAGTTAATTGAAAAAGACTACAAAAATCAAATTAGTCTATGGTTACTAAAAGAGAAATTTGAAGCACAGCCTGATGCAATTACAATTAACTATTGGTTTTTGACTGAAATTGAGTTACTACACTCCAAAATAGAATACACAGAAACATTACATAGACAGATAACTAAAAACCTTCTCAAACCCAAAATAGAAACCATGACATTACCAGAAATTTCAGTATTTCACTTTAATATCGATGAAATTCCTGAAGTCAACCCGTTTATCAGCTAAAACTAAAGTTTCTTCTTATTTTGGACATTAATTTTACAAAGTGGACAACAATTCTACAATGTACAAAAGTTTAATCTCAATACGGCAATCCAAGAGGCAACATATCAATAAAGAACAACTTAAATAACTTATACTACAAAGCCTCGGATATTTATCCATCTTTTTGACAACCAAGTTCAATCAATCCGTTGTATTACGTTTTTATACATACTACATAAAGGCAACCATCATGAACCGATTTTTCGCTAACCTCGAACTCGTCAAAGCCGCTCTGCTTGCTCAAATTGAACATTGCAAACATAACTACCAAGCCTCTGACCACTTATCCAAAACCGAACGCACTCTTGAAGGGAGACGATTACAGGGTTTCTCTGAAGGGATTGAGTTTGCCATCGCCGCCATTGATGACTACCTCAATACACCCGAATATCTCAAAGAAAATTCACTCATGACCCCTCAAAAATCTATCATCGTTCAGGATACTGCCGAAGAAGGTCGCTATTAGGCATTTAAGTAGCAAGTGTGCAGAAAGTGCCATTAAGCTTAAAACCTTCTCAGGGTAACTATTTAAAAACTCGATTTTTTCTCATTACTCTTTAAATAACTGTACCAGTTAAACTATCGTCTATTTGGTACAGCGATCAGGAACCCAATTTCAAGGAGTTGAGCCGTCTGATTCTCGGACGGTTTAATTGGTACAGTTCAGAAAAATCACAAGAGCGTAAGAAATGGTTCCATTGCTACTCAAACCCCAATTCCTAAAAGCTATAACAGTTAAGGATTGTAGGCTTTTCTGTCTAAGCAGAAAACGAGCCACTTTTGCAGGAAGTGTCTAGAAGCTGCAAAATTTCAGAGAGATGCGTGCGCTTCCGCGTGCCAAGCGTTTCAAGCAAGAAAAGCACCTCATAACAGCTACGAAACGTTTTGCCCCATCATAAAGATTTAGGCATGATGGGAACTTTACAGATTTCATCCTAATTTCATTTTTATCGGTGACATTAAACTACAGTGGCTTCAAGAGTTAAATCATGCTGAATGCTATTGTCAAATGGTCGATCGCTCAACGTTGGTTAGTCGTAATTGCTTCTGTCATCATTACATTGTGGGGATTTCGTGTCCTCACCCAGATGCCACTTGATGTCTTTCCCTCTTTTGCACCGCCACAAGTTGAGATTCAGACTGAAGCCCCAGGTTTAGCCCCCGAAGAAGTTGAATCTCTCGTCACTCGTCCCATTGAAAGTGCTATTAATGGAACGCCTGGTGTAGAAACGGTACGCTCTTCCTCTGCCGTTGGCATTTCAGTGGTTAAGGTCATTTTTAGCTGGGATACAGATATCTACCGCGCACGTCAACTCGTGACCGAACGCCTACAACAAGCTCAAAACCAACTTCCACAAGGAGTAGAAACGCCACAGATATCGCCTGTGAGTTCTCCTTTGGGTGCAGTGATCAAATACGCTTTCACTTCCGAAACAACTTCATTGATGGAGGTTCGACGCATTGTTGATTGGCAAGTTAAAAACCGTCTTTTAGCTGTTCCTGGTGTCACTCAAATTGTTATTTTTGGGGGAGACATCCGACAATATCAAGTGTTAGTCGATCCCAATAAACTTAAAGCCTACAATGTCTCCCTCCAAGAAATCACAGAAGCCGTCGAAAAATCCAATATGAATGCTCCTGGAGGTTTTTTGATTACTCCAGATCGAGAAACCTTGATTCGAGGCGTTGGTCGGCTAGAATCCATCGAACAGTTAGGTCAATCTGCCATAACCGCCCGTAACGGTATTCCTGTACTACTCAGGCAAGTTGGGGATGTCAAAATTGGTGCAGAACTCAAGCGGGGGGATGCCTATCTTAATGGGAAAAAAGCCATTGTTGTTGTAGTTAATAAACAACCTCAAGCTGATACCCCAACTGTAACAAGGGCAATTGAAGCAGCGATGGAAGAAATCAAAGCGGGTTTGCCCGAAGATGTCAAAGTTACGGTAACTTTTCGTCAAGAAACCTTTATCGAAGCTGCTCTCAAAAATGTTGAAGAGTCTCTTCGAGATGGAATAATCATTGTCTCTGTTGTACTGATTCTCTTTTTGATGAATTGGCGCACCGCAATTATAAGTCTGAGTGCCATTCCTTTATCTTTATTAATCTGCATGATGGTACTCGATTGGACTGGACAAGGCATTAATACGATGACGCTAGGTGGGTTAGCGGTGGCTATTGGTTCGGTGGTGGACGATGCCATTGTAGATATGGAAAATGTTTACCGTCGTCTTCGAGAAAATCAACAGGCTGGAACCCCAATAAATCCCTTACAGGTTGTTTTTAATGGCTCAGTAGAAGTTCGAGTTAGTGTACTTTTTTCAACCGTAATTATCGCCGTTGTTTTTGCCCCTATATTTGCCCTTTCGGGTGTGGAAGGACGCATTTTTACACCAATGGGGGTTGCTTATCTGCTTTCGATCATTGCTTCAACTGTAGTG
The DNA here is from genome assembly GCF_017312365.1 of Chroococcus sp. FPU101. Lineage (GTDB taxonomy): Bacteria > Cyanobacteriota > Cyanobacteriia > Cyanobacteriales > Microcystaceae > Chroococcus. The sequence continues at coordinate 26,065 of NZ_BLJI01000006.1, read as the reverse complement.
GCTCTAACACTGACTCCAGCTTTGTGTGCTTTACTATTAGTCAACCGACGTTTACCCTCCGATGAAACTTGGGTGGCACGATTTTCTAATCGTTTGTACCGTCCACTACTACAATTTTCCTTGAAATTTCCCCAAATTATCTTATTAATTGCCGTTGCTGGATTCGTCACTTCTTTAGTTATCTTTCCTTCATTAGGACGAGTTTTCTTGCCAGAGTTTCAAGAACGCTCTTTAGTGATTGCTACTTCACTTTATCCAGGTGTCTCTCTAGAAACGACCAATCAAGCTGACTTTGCAATTCAAGAAGCTTTGAAGAATAACCCACGATTTGATGCTCTGCAACTCCGTTCAGGACGCGCACCTGGAGATAGTGATGTCGGCGGTGTCAATTTTGCTGAATTGGATGTAGAACTGAGTGAAGAAGGTGTCAAGAATCGAGAAGAAAGCATCGAAATCATCCGCCAAGAATTTAACAAAATTCCTGGAGTTGCCGCAAATATTGGGGGATTTATTTCGCATCGTATGGATGAAGTTCTGTCAGGGGTTAGAAGTGCGATCGCTGTCAAAATTTTTGGTTCTGATTTAGCCGAACTTCGGGCGATCGGTCAAGAAGTTGAAGCAGAAATGTCTACTATTTCAGGGGTGGTGGATTTACAATTAGAACCTCAAGTTCCGATTAAACAAATTCAAATTCTATTTGATCGCACAGCCGCCGCTCGTTATGGAATTAGAGTCGGTGATTTAGCAGAAACGGTTGAAACAGCCCTAAATGGACGAATTGTTTCTCAAGTTTTAGAAAATCAACAGGTTTTTGATTTAGTGGTTTGGCTCCAAGAAGATTCAAGAAATAATATTGCTATAATTAGCAACTTGTTAGTTGATACTTTAGATGGACAAAAAATTCCTTTATCTCAAGTAGCGAAAGTACAATATGGAACTGGCCCGAATACAATTAATCGAGAAAATGTTTCACGTTTTATCGTTGTTTCTGCTAATGTCGATGGTCGAGACTTAGGTTCTGTTATTACGGATATTCGTCAAGCCGTTCAAGAAAAAGTTCAATTACCCTCTGGCTATTTTATTCAATACGGAGGACAGTTTCAAGCGCAAGAAAAAGCCACTCAAACTTTAATTTGGTCTGGACTTCTGGCTTTAGTTGTCATTACAATCCTTATGTATTTTGCTGTTAAATCAATCGCGGCAACCTTGATGATCATGATCAACTTGCCTCTGGCTCTAGTGGGTGGTATTTTCTCGGTCGCTTTGGGAGGTGGTATTATTTCTGTTGCTTCAATGGTTGGTTTTATCACTTTATTTGGAGTAGCTACTAGAAATGGTTTACTATTAGTTGATAACTACAACAATAAACTATCAACTGGACTACCATTAAAAAAAGCTGTTTTTGAAGGTTCGATGGAACGACTAGCAGCTATTTTAATGACGGCTTTAACTTCTGCATTGGGAATGCTCCCTGTTGTTGTTGGAACAGGTGCGGGAAAAGAAATTTTACAGCCATTAGGAGTAGTTGTTTTAGGAGGACTCTTTACTTCTACAGCTTTAACTTTGTTGGTTTTACCAGCCTTATATGCTTTATTCGGTCGATTTTTAGTGTTTCAAAAAAGAGAAGAAATTCTTAAAAATAATATTAAATATAACACTAAACTCGAAGAAAATAAAGCATAATTCAATGTTTAATATTGTATTTCAGGAGTTAAATATGAAATTGGGGAAAGTATTTCCATTTGTTGTTTGTCTTTCATTTCTTATTAGTTTAAATTTAAGTACAATTAAACAGGTTATTGCTTTTAATACTCAAGAAATTGTTGCAGAAGCAAAGCAATCTAGAGGTGGACAAGTTGTTGAACAAGGAGCATATCATTTAGAACTTGTACCTGAAAAAGAAAAAGATGGCATTCATTTAGATTTTTATCTACAAAAAGGAGACAATCATCAAGCGATTCCCAATTCAAAAGTCACAGGACAAATTCAATTACCTAATGGTACTCAGAAGAATCTTACTTTTAAATATGATACCAGTGGTAAACATTACACAGCTTTTTTACCTGAGAAGGCATCAGGACAGTATCAAGTTCGGATTACAGCCGATATAAACGGTCAAAAAGTCAACGGTCGTTTTAGTTTTAAGCAATAGTTTTTCATCCCAAAAATGATTAAAGTAGTGTGAGGAGTATCAATGAGCAGTCTACAACAGAAGAATAATTTTAGCAACATCGTAATTCTGGCATTCACAGCTATAATATTTGGCTTGCTAACCTCTTGTTCTCTTATTCAAAATAGAACGGAGGCCAATCAAATGACATCTCATGACGATGAAATGGCTGACCATAGTATGAGCATGGATCTCGGCCCTGCTGATGCTCAATTTGATTTGCGTTTTATTGATGGAATGATTTTGCATCATGAGGGTGCTGTTATTATGGCAAAAGAAGCACTACAAAAATCTAAACGTCCTGAAATTCAACAACTAGCTAACGAGATTATTAAAGCTCAAGAAAAAGAAATTGCTCAACAGCGACAGTGGCGTAAAATTTGGTATCCTGATGCAGGAGAAAAGCCAGTAGCTTACAGTGACTCGATGAGACATACTATGTCAATGTCAAAAAAACAGATGAAAAGCATGAGGATGGATTTGGACTTAGGGGCTGCTGATGCTAAATTCGATCTTCGATTTATTGATGGGATGATTCCTCATCATGAGGGTGCGCTGATGATGGCACAGGAAGCGTTAAATAAATCTAATCGCCCTGAAATTCAAAAACTTGCACAAGACATTATTTCTTCGCAACAGAAAGAGATCGAGCAGATGAAGCAATGGCGGCAATCTTGGTATCAATTGCCGTAAGCAAAAGTGGGGTCATTACAAACTTAAAAACCCGTTTGTAATGACTCATTTATAAGATAATAAATAAATTTAATACTTTTTATTTATTAAATTTCTTAAGTTTTTAGCTTTTATATAATAAATTTTGATTTAAGCCAGTAAAAGATAAATTTTAAAAAACTTGAAATTTCATGTTCGTTTCATTTTTAGTAGCTATTTTAATAGATGAGGTAAACAACAACCTCGCTTAACTAACACCTACTGTTTTTTTAAAACTAGAAGAGATAGTAGGATTTCATCAATGAGTAAACACAAAATTATTAAGTTTAGTAACAAATTAAAATTTCATCTTGATTTCATAGTTATCTGACAATCTAGTAATTAGGAGGAGACTGATCAAAGATCTGATTTTTGTCCAGATTTTGATTAAGCTAGATAGACTTGAATGAATAAAATGCTCACTGTAACTACCTTAGCTATCATCACCGTAACATCAATATCTGCCGCTTATGCAGATAATATTAAGAATGCTGACACAATGCCATATATTTTATCTACCAACCAGTTTCCAGCAGGAAAAGCAACGTTTGTTAGACATACTATTCGGATTAAAATGCCTCCAGAAAGCAAAGGTATCTCTGAAATAGCAATTGATGTTCCTTCTGGCGTTACTGTAAAAAATGATATCACTGTACATAATAGAGTAGGCCAACCGATTGAAGTGAATAGTTCTGTAAATGATTCTAGGATAACACTTGATTTTCCTCAAGGTATGGTGGCTCAGGAAGTTATAGAGATTGATCTTAATAAAGTCAAACTTCCAAGAACTTATCCGCTTTGGCTTTATCGGGTTTATGCCAAATTAGTTGATAGTAAGACTGAATTATCAATTGGAGTAGCCGAAGTGCGTACTCGTATCTAAAAACTTTTGAAAAAATAGAAACATTTCATCTTAATTTCATTATTATCGTTCAATCTAATAAATAGATAAACAAAGAGAACTAATACCAAATTCAAAGGAAGTTAATTATGAAAAAGCTACTTTTAACCAGTTTTGCAATGACTATAGCTCTCGCCTCTTATGCTCCTCTCGTTCAAGCGAGTGACCCTCATAGTCATGCTCATCAACCTTCGGCTCGTGTTCAAGGGGCAACTCATCATTTTGAATATTTAGTTCAAAAAAATGCTTTGTCAGAACTTGTAATTCAGATCCCCGAACAACTTAAGATTAGTCGAGGAATCGAGATTCAAGATCAAACAGGTAAAATGCTAGATGCTAAAGTTTCTATTGATGGAAAGCAAGCTTTGATCACTTTCGATCAGCCTGTTCCTGCGAATACAACAATATCGGTTAAAATGAAAGGAATTTTGACTCCTGGTTATCCTCGTACATGGCAATACAAACTTTATGGTAAGTTTGCTGGAATCAATCAAGAAATCCCACTTGGATTAGCCAGAATTCAGACTTACGGTAATTAGTCAAGTTTTAAATGGGCAATCTGCTCAATGTTTTCCTCACTAGCAGGTTGCCCAAATAATTACTTAAATGGTTATATAGGTAAATTATATGAGGGTTCTATTAGTTGAAGATGAAGCAGATTTAGGAGAAGCAATTAAACGAATTTTAATTCAAGAAAAATACATTGTTGACTGGGTACAAAATGGGGATGATGCTTGGTTATATCTACAGAATAAATGGACGGATTACACTCTAGCTATTTTTGATTGGTTGCTGCCTGGATTATCAGGGATTGAACTGTGTCGACGACTGAGGCGACAAAATAGTTCATTATTAGTTTTAATGCTGACTGCTAAAGATCAACTAGAAGATAAAGTAGAAGGACTTGATGCAGGTGCAGATGACTATTTAGTAAAACCCTTTCTTCGAGCAGAATTACTAGCAAGAATCCGCGCTTTGCAGAGACGATCGCCACAACTTCATTCCCAACAGTTACAAATTGGTGGCTTGACACTCGATTATAGTACTCGTACTGTCCGCATTCAGAACGACTCTACTCAACAACAAGTCATTTCTCTAACAACCAAAGAGTTTCAAATCTTAGAATATCTGATGGAACATCCCAATCAAATCCTAACTAGCGAACAAATTCGGAATCAGATTTGGGAAATTGGTTCAGAACCCGTCAGTAACGTAGTAGCGGCTCAAATTCGCTTGTTACGTCGTAAATTAGAATCACTCCACTGTGGGGAATTAATTGAAACTCTACATGGCGTTGGCTATCGTTTAAATTCTCATGCAGCAAAATAGTTTATTCAATAAGACTCGCTTACGTTTGGCATTTTGGTATGCCAGTGTGATGGGGCTTATTTTGAGTTTATCGGGATTCGGAGTGTATCGGGCGATCGCTCATGCTCACATGGTGGCACTGGATCGAGAAATTGCCTCAGTTGCAGGTACAATCCACGATAGTCTAGAGCTTAAACTGCAAAACGTCGGACAGATCGAACCGATTGTTTATCAGCTTTTACCCGATCTCTGTACTAGGGGTAATCCTTGTTTTGCTAAAAGCACTTCTGATCAAAATTCTAATAACAACTGTCGGGTTGCGATTTATACCTCTGCATCTTCGGCGCGTCACATCTTAAGTGTTGTCGGACAAGGAAATTACTATTTACGTCTATTGGATCTAAAGGGATGTTTAATCGGTTTTATCGGGATGCCTCCGCAAGTCTCTTCATTTCCAGTCGCTAACCAATGGCAAATTCTTAAAGATGAACAAGGAAACCGCTATCATCAGATCTCTTTTCTCTTGCACACCAATCGTCAGGAAAACTGGGGATATATAGAGTTAGGACGGAGTTTCAAAGAATTTGATGATTATCTTTCTATTGTGAGAATCATTTTATTTTTAGGTTTACCGATTATTCTGCTTTTAATCGGGGGTTCTAGTTGGTGGTTAGCTGGATTAGCCATGAAACCCATCTATCAATCCTATCAACAGATCCAACAATTTACAGCCGATGCCGCCCATGAGTTACGCACACCCTTAGCAGCGACACTAGCAACCGTAGAATCAGCTAGAAAAGAGCAATTAGAGCCTTTGGAGATGCAGAATATCTTAACCACTATCGAACGTCAGAATCGAAGATTAGCCACCTTAGTGAATGATTTACTCTTGCTGTCTCGCTTAGATAGACAATCAATGACACAGCGTTTTGAATCCTGTTGTCTTAATGACATTGTTAGCGATCTAATTGAAGAATTATCAGCACTAGCGATCGCATCTAATCTCACATTGACTGAACATATTTTAGTTGCTCAACCCCTTTACGTGAAAGGTAACTTAGAACAACTTTATCGATTGGTTTCTAATCTAATCGTCAATGCCATTCAGTACACCCCAGCGAAAGGACAAGTAAAGGTTACTTTAAATCGTGTGGATAATTATGGATTAATTGAGATTCATGATACAGGTATCGGTATTCCCCCTTCTGAACAAAAGCGAATCTTTGATCGGTTCTATCGAGTAGATAGCGCACGTTCCCGTCAGACAGGCGGTTCGGGGTTAGGTTTAGCGATAGCAAATGCTATTGTACAAGCGCATCAGGGCAGTATTCAGGTACACAGTGAGCTAGGCAAAGGTAGCACTTTTACGATTCGCTTACCGATAGAAAGATCAATCCAGGCTCATATCCGATCTAATCCCTGATCGATCCAAGATATAGGATCTTCTTTTGGCTCTAAATAAATCATGACAGTTGTTTTCGATAGTGATTGAATGATGGCAAGTTCAATTACTATCAGGGCAATTAATGGATCAAGCCTGACGGGGTGACAACCTCTTTGAAACCCTTGATGGTAATGGATTTGAGCTAGTTGACCTTCAACAAGATTCAAGCTTATAGATAGGCTCTTTGGAGCATCAATCAACGATCGCTATTGACGAAAGCCTGATTCTCTAGTTAAATTTTTCTGTTTTAAGGGTGAAATGGCTAGACAATCTTTTTCAAGTTCTCTAAGCTGAAAGCCTTATTTGGCAATGCTTATAGAATGCTTGTCACCCCGTCAGGGATCAAGCACTAACCAACCTATCAGCTTAAACCATAAGAGTATCTAGAATTTGAAAACAATATATTTTTGTCTAGATTACCTTGTTAATAAAGCTGTAGCTGGTACGAAAGAACTTAAAAATCTTATTGTTTCTTTAGTTAAATAACTAAAAAAAGCTCGAAAAGCCTTTTATATGTGTATATAACAGTAAGACCTATTATTAGTGTTTCTTTTTGATTCTATTTATAACTGTAGAGCTTAAATGAATCGTTGGGTCTTGAGCAACCCAACCAACAGATAATTCGTAACGCACTTCAAAATGAAGATGGGGAAACTTTACATCAGGGTTTCCTGTCATTCCAGTAGTTCCTAAAACATCTCCTGTTTTGACTAACTGACCAATTTCTACTTGAATTTCGCTCAATTGAGCGTAACGAGTTTGCCGTTTGCTTTCATGGTTGATGATGACTAAATTACCATAATTTTTATCAAGACCTGCATATACTACAACTCCTGATTCAACTGCTAGGACAGATGTAGCTATTGGTGTTAATAAGTCAATTCCACTATGAAAAAATCTTTGCCCATCGGCAGGATTAATTTGCCAACCATAATCTAGCTCAATTTTAGTAACTGAAGGCAAAGGATAGCTCATAAGTTGCCTATAAACATCTCCTTGAGAATTTCTTAGAGAACTCCATTTTATCCCAGGAATAAAAACGACTTTCGGGTGCTTCTGACAGCCATTAATTTCAAAGAGAACATCAGCGCGAATACTATAAGCTGCTTCTAAATCTTTCCAAGTTGTCCCTCTTGAAACTTCAAGGCGAATGCCATTAAAAGGAGGAATTAGAATTTCCTGACCAGCAGCAACAATACCTTTTTGCAAATTTGGATTAAGACTAATAAGAGTTTCTGGAATTAAATTGTAACGTTGAGCAATACTAACAACAGTTTCCCCTGAGATAACTTGATGACGCTGCAAACGAGAAAGAACTGGAGATGGACAATATATTTTTTCAATATCCTGTGTGTTTCTATTCAACTGAGCAATTATTCTAGTATCAGCTTGAAGCACGGGAATTGAAATGACTTTATTAACTGGATATAGGATGACTAACCAAGAAAACATGAAAGTTATAAATTAGTAAAATGAAATGTCATAGTTAAGACTTCAATTTAGACGCTTCAGCGTTTATCAATTTCGATAGTTTTTGCGTCAGCCTGTCAAGAGCATATTTTACTAAAAGAATTTCTGAGCGTTATCTAAAACATCGCTAAAAATTGCTTATAGCTCGTTGAAGTGCGGCGAAAGCACGGTTGTAGTTTAAAATTGCCCTAACTCGATTTCCAGCCGCTCTAGTTAACTCGTTCTCTGCCGTATTTACTTCTAATTGAGTGCCAATCCCAGAACGAAAACGGAAACGTGCCATCTCCAGACTCTCTTGTGCTTGCTGAAGGGCAAAAGTAGCTGTTTCAATATTCTTGGCATTCGCCGCCAACGTCTTAAACGCTCGTTCGACTTCCAAGCGAATTTGACTACGGGTATCGGCAAAACGGACTTCGGCAATTTTGATATTAGCTTCTTCCTGGGCTGCTCTGGCTACCGTAGCACCACCGTCAAAAAAATTCCATCCGACTCTTACTCCTGTTGCAAAACCATCTTCTACGCGTGAATTAAATTCTCCTAAGACTCCGTAGTTAGCAAACAGACTCACAGTCGGTCTGCGATCTGCTAATGCTGCCCGTCGCTGTTGCTCGCTAATATTACGCTGTGCTAACTGCTGCTCCAACTCGACCCGATTTTTAAAAGCTGCAATAAGGCTTTGCTCTAAAGTTTGATTCCATTGAGCCGTGATTTGGGCCGAATCTGCGGCAGCAATATCGACGGTTTCAGATAAACCTAGAATTCTTGCTAGTTGATCGCTTGCAATATCTTGTTCGGCTTGGGATTGAATTAATTCTTGTTCAGCATTGGCTAACTGCACCCGTGCGCGCACGATATCAAAACGAGCTACTAACCCTCCTTCTTCCAAGGCTTGAGCATCAAACAAACTAATCTGGGCATTTTTTACCGCAGATTGATTAATTCTGACTTGTTCGTCAGCTTCCTGCAAATCATAATAGGCATTAATGATGTCCAGGCGAATTTGTTCTCGACTTCGTGTAACTTCCAACTGGTCAAAGCGTACCTGTTCCTCTGCGGCTTTAATTCTTGCTGAACGTCTGCCGAAAGTAAACAGATCGTAGTTGACTTCCACAATCCCCCCCAAGAAAGTAGTTGGGGAATCAGCAATATCCAATTCAATATCTGTTGGAGGTTCTTGATCGGCAGAAACAGCAAGTTCAGCATTGGTTCCCAGCGTAGGAAATTGTGCCGCCTGAGCTTCTCTAAGAGCAGCCTGAGAACGTTCCAAGGATAAAAGTGTCACTTGTAGTTCTCGATTGTTGCGTTCTGCTAGTTCGAGTGCTTGTTGTAAAGTAATTGGTAGAATAGTCTGGATCTTCACGTCTTCGGGCGAAGTGGGCAGTTGCAGGGGGTTGGGACTAGATTCAAGAATACTAGGAGCCATAGGCTTTTCCTGCTCATTAGAGTCAATAGAAGGAGTGGGCTCTGTTTGAGCAAACATGGGTTCAAATGTACTTAAGTTAATGGCTAGGCTAACACTCATTATGAGAAAAGCTCGAAAAAATTGCATAAATTATCTATCGAGGAAAGTAGAGCAAGCTAATTTTTTAGTCATAAGTGTTGACTTGTCCAGTGTTAAAGGGAAATATATGTGTGGAGATAAGTTGGTATCTATCGAGAGGTACGAATTTCGGCAATTCCAAGATTTAATTCTGATTCGATTCCAACGAATTTTGCGAAAACTCTGTAGGTAAAAACATTAGAAGCACCTGTCATTTTAACTCGATTCATATCAATTTCCAATCGGCTTTGAGGCTTGGGTGGTTGAGGGAAATCAATAATTATTGTACTTTCATTAACTAATATATTAGCAGCAATTTTTTCTTTTGATTCATCATGAATAGTAATGTCATTTTCAACCTTCAAGCCTGAAGGCACATTAATTTTTAGTTGTGAGATGGCTTGAGCATTTTCTGGAATTTGTATTTTAATACTGTGTCTGACAAATGACATCTTTCTTTTTGGGAATTGCACAGCACCCACGATAGAAGGATAGGTGGTAATCTTTGAATGCTGATTTCCCTCGGCAGCAGGGCTTAAAGTTGCAATTGCTAAAATTATGGCTGTAATTTGGATAAACATTCTCGACATCTAAATTTCTCCTGTCATTAAATTATTTTAAGAATGATCTCTGTCAGATTCTCCTTCAATTTATTAACTTAACAGCCAGCTATGAAAGTAAGATGAAATTTTTAGTTCTTCGAGATTTTTTTTATAATACTTATAGCTACACTTGATTATCTTTAAAATTCTTTATGAAGCAAGTCAAGCATTCACGGCTTTACTAAGCCAAAAAAAATTATGTTAATTGAGCGATTAGAAATAAACCACATCATTTTTTATACTACTTGTTTTACAAAAATCTAGTACGTTTGCTAAATAAAATAGATATTATAATTAATAGTTGAAGCCACCAAGGAGCAAATACGAGACTTAAGAAAAAATTGACAAGGGTAACTGTTAAAGTCAGTAACTGAGGAACTTCTTCAGAAAGCTTTAGACAAAAATAGGTTCCTATCAGAGTAATAGAAAATGAAATTATAAATCCTAAAGGCATAGGAATAAAATTAATCTTTGTGTTTTTTGAACGTAACTGAAGTTTTACAATTGTTGATTTTTATTATAGAAAAACAAAATGAAAGTAAGGTGAAATTTTAAAAAATTATGTGAATTTCTAAAATTGTGCTAACAGGCTGAAGCTTATTCAAATTATTCATTTTATGGAAGTTGGCTATAGTAGAAAGCAAAAATTGATTGAGGTCATGAAATTTCTAAATACTTAAAGGTATTTTATCTCCTTCATACAAGGTGTTCTGGAGCTTGGGGACAGGGATACTTTGGATCACCTGTTTCAATTTGAAGTGTCGTATGCTCAATACTAAATCGGTCATGTAGTTCCTGAACGACTTGTGCTAGAAAAGCATCACCAAGATGACCATTAGGCATGACTAAATGAGCCATCAACGCAGTTTCGGTGGTACTTATTGCCCAAATGTGTAAGTCATGAACTTCAGCCACACCAGATAGTTCAGCCAGATAAGTGCGAACAGCTAACGGTTCAATTCCTTCAGGAACCGCATCCATCACTAGATTGAGGGATTGTCGAAACAGTCGCCAGGTTCCAACAATAATCACCAAGCTGACAATCAAACTGACAGCCGGATCGAACCAAAGTTGATCAGTTAAAACGATCGCAATCCCTGCCAGAACCACCCCAGCCGATACAGCAGCATCAGCAACCAGATGCAAAAATGCGCCTTGAAGATTTAGATCCCGTTTGCGACCCGATAAAAACATTAATGCGCTGCCTGTATTAATGGCAATCCCGATCGCTGCCACAACAATTACCGTCATTCCAGCAACGGGTGTCGGTTCACGAAATCGCAGGATAGCTTCCCATCCAATGCCTCCAGATACAACCAGAAGAAAACTGGCATTTAAAAGTGTTGCTAGAATAGATGAGCGTCGTAGTCCAAATGTACGTCGTGCTGTAGGAAGACGGCGAACCAGCAAACTTGCTCCCCATGCAAGCAGCAAGCCCATCACATCACTTAGGTTGTGTCCAGCATCAGCCAGCAGAGCTAGAGAATTGGCTAGTATTCCATAAACTACCTCAATGACGACAAAAGTGGTGTTGAGAGCAACACTAATAGTAAACGCACGGTTATAGTTAACGGATTCGTGACTGTGATTATGGGTCATGATTTTGTTTGAGATCAGTAATTTAGGGAGCCACTTCACCCCCACCGAGATCGGATAAATGAAGTTCCGAATCTTTCTGTTTGGGTATCAGGAAGCGACCAAACCAGGCATAGAGTGCTGGAAGCACAATCAGCGTCAGGACAGTAGAAGTAAACAGACCACCCAGAACAACGATCGCTAGAGGTTGCAGCATTTCCTTTCCTGCACCGCTACCGATAGTTAGGGGAAACATTCCCAAAGCAGAGCTAAAGGCAGTCATCAAAATGGCAACCAAACGCTCTTGAGAACCTTCAAATAACACATCTTTCAACGGCATTCCAGTTGCCAGTTTCTGGTTGTAATTATCTACTAGCAATAACCCATTTCGGGCTGCAATGCCAAACAGTGTGATGAATCCGACCAGAGAAGCAATTGATAAAACGCCCCCTGTGACTGCTAACGAAAAAATACCACCGACCAACGCTAAGGGCAGGTTAATTAGAATCATCAAAGTTGCGCCGATCGATTTGACTGCGAAATACATTAAGATAGCAATGATAACCAGTGCAAGTAATCCAAAGACTATCAGCGTTTGACTAGCACGAGCTTCCGCTTCAAACTGACCCCCATATTCGAGAAAATATCCAGGTGGCAATTGCACCTCTTGTTGAATGCGGGTGCGAATGTCTTGAATAACCGAGCCAAGATCTCGTCCTGATGAGTTGGCAGATACCAAAATCAAACGAGAAACGTTTTCCCTATTAATGGTGTTAGGCCCAGTGCCATAGTCTACCTGAGCCACCTGTGCTAAGGGTATTTTGCCATTTTCTGGTGTATCGATCAGCAAATTGCGAATAGTATCGAGATCCTGACGGGCATCAGGAGTGAGCCAAACGAACAGGTCAAACACCTGTTGTTGATCGAGGATTTGAGAAACAGTTTTACCATTAAGAGCAGTTTCAATTGTTTCAGAGAGTTCTCCAATCGTTAATCCGTAGCGGGACGCTGCATCGCGGTCAATTTTGATTTGTACCTGCTTAATTGGAATTTGCTGTTCTAGTTGTAAGTCTACAACTCCATCAACCCTACCCATCGCCGTTTGTACCTGTTGCCCTAGCGATCGCAGTTGATCGAGATCTGAACCATAGATTTTGACGGCAATTCCAGACCGTACTCCAGAAAGCACCTCATCAATCCGATGAGAAATAAAACCACCAACACTTACCACGACACCAGGAAATTTGTTGCTGGCTTCCCGAATGCCTTCCTCTGATCGTTCAATATCCTTTGCGGCTTCTTTACTCAGTTCTATATCCACTTCTGCAAAGTTAACACCCCAAGTTTCAATATCACCACTAGCTCGACCAGATCGCATTTGTACAATTTCATACCGAGAGTCCTCCTCCAGATTTTTGGCTAGGGCGGCTCCAACTCGCCCTGTGGTTTGCAGGGAAACACCAGGAGCTAAGTTTAGGGCAATAACTAGCGATCGTTCTTGGAATTCTGGCAAGAAAATACGCCCCATTCCTCCCAAAACAATGAGAGAGGCAACCAGAGCAGCTAAAGCCGATAAAACAACAATTTTCGGACGCACCAGAGCAAATCTTAAAACGGGTCGGTAGACTTGCTCAGAAAAACGGGCAATCCAGGTCTCCTCGCCAGGCAGACGACGGTTTACAAGCAGCAAAGCGCATAAAGCAGGGGTAAGAGTAACAGCAACAATGGTAGAGACGAAGATGGACAACAGGTAAGTAAGACCCATCGGCGTAAAAATACGGCCTTCTACCCCAGATAGGGCAAACACTGGAGCAAACACGACGGCAATAATCACGGTGGAAAATAATACACTTACCCTGACTTCTAGCGAAGCACTAAACACGATTTGGAGCGGCGGCACTGGGTAACCTTCCAATTGGTTCTCCCGCAGGCGACGGTAGACATTTTCCATGCCAACGATCGCATCATCCACCACAGAACCGATGGCCACCACTAAGCCCCCCAGCGTCATGGTATTAATACCTTCTCCTAACCAACTGAGGAGCATCAAACCCCCTAACAATGAAATAGGCATGGCACTCAGGGAAATAATAATAGTACGCCAATTCATCAGAAACAGAATCAGCACCACCGCAACGATGATCGCACCGTCCCGCAATGCTTCTTCTACGTTTTTCACTGAGGCTTCGATAAATTCCGCTTGCCGAAAGGTTTCAGTGACCTTAACATCTTTGGGGAAGCTTGCCTTTAACTCTTCAATTGCTTTCTCGACCGCTTCTGTCACTCGCACCGTGTCCGCTAACGGCTGCTTCTTAACCGTCATCACTACAGCAGGCTTACCATCTAACTGTCCATCGCCCCGCTTCACTTCGGCTCCATAGACGATCTCGGCAACATCGCTGAGTCTGATAGGGGTACCATTGCGTTGAGTAATCACCGACTTTTGCAGATCTTCTAGGGAAGTAATCCGCCCTACCCCACGAGTCAATATTTCTTGGTCGGGGTTGATTAAAAATCCTCCAGGGGCGTTGGCATTGGAATTAGCGGCGGCTTCGGTCACCTGCTCTAGGGTAACATCAAAAGCTTGTAACTTTACTGGATCGACCAATACTTGATACTGACGATCGTCCCCACCGAACAGGGTAATCTGACTGACACCAGGAATTGCCAGTATTCGGTTTCTGACCTGCCAGTTAACGATCTGCTTTAGCTCCATCATTGAGGTCGTTTCTGCTGTGAAGGCATAGCGGACGATATCGCCTAGTGGGGAATTGATGGGGGTTAGCTCTGGCTGTTCAACGCCTGCTGGAAGTTTGCCTTGGACTTGCTGTACCCTTTCTGTGACGAGTTGTCGGGCGCGGTAAATGTCGGTCGTCCAGTCAAAAACAACATTGACGACCGAAAGCCCAACCGCCGAGGACGAACGAACCGATGTCACACCAGGAGTCCCGTTAATTGCCGTTTCAATCGGCAGCGTAACTAGCGATTCGATTTCTTCTGGAGCCAGTCCAGGAGCTTCTGTCTGAATCTGTACCTGGGGCGGCGCAAAGTTAGGAATCACATCTAGTGGCATTTGCATGACCACAAAGATGCCCCAAATTGTAATCAATACAGAAGCAATAACAACAATCCAACGTTGGTTGATCGACCATTTTAGGAGAGAGTTCATAAAGCTAAAAATAAAAAAGCGGGGTTAACAACGATCTAAACTAAAGCAAATTCTTGGTAATCCATTTCCTTAATGCTTCTTCTGTTTCGTCACCAAACAGATGATGGGGACAGGTGATATCCCCTTGATGGCTGGGCGAAAAGCGATGTCCAGCGATCGCATAGGGGGGAATGCGGTACTCTGCCATGAGCCAACGAATCAGGGCGATCGTAGAATGTTCTTGCTGCGGTGAGAGATGTTCGTGAACGTCAGCAACGTGTTCAATCCCAATAGAATCAGCATTTTCACCGTAAGCGTGCCATGCTTTTTCACTATCGCGCACCATTTGATAAATTTTTCCGTCTCGTGCTACAACGTAATGGGTACTTACCTGACTTTCAGGATGGCGAAACCAATTCAACACCGTTGCTAGGGAATTGGTTGCCGTACAGTGCAAGATAATTCGGCGAATGGGTATCCCATTGCGGCTAGAAAAATTGGGGGACGCATCCCAAATAAACGGAGGGCGGCGGCAGAGTTCTGAGGTTCCATGTCCACGTTGAGATGGATGTTCTAAGGTTTGCACGATCTGCCCATCCTTGAGCAATTGGATGTCATCTAAATTGACATACCAGATGCTACAATCGTCGACCGCCTGATGCTCTAGGGTAAATCGCAGATGATCCACTACTTGTAGATAAGAATGGATCGAGAACTCCATTCCTTCTTTGACTAAATACTTCTCCTTCTCTGGTAAAGTTTCTAGCGTTGATAATTTTCGTTTGAGAAACGTATCTTGAAGGATTTTGAGGGTGTAGGTAATCATAGTGCTGACAGGTTAAAGAAAGAGACGATCGCATCCGTGCTTCAAGCGAGCTATTTAAAGTCTGGTTTATAATCGGGGTCTGTGTATTTTGAATCCCGCAGGATAATTGGTGGCTTGCTACGGCGACCCAGCCAGAACATCCCCCCTGCAACTGCTCCTATACTAGGTATGGCTAACCACCAGGGAAGCGGTAACCCTCCCTTGGCAATACTAGCTTCTTTCTCTCCCTCAGATTGCTCGTCGCTATGATTTTCTTCTTCCTTCAGGTTACCGCCTTTAAGTGCCTGAGCATAAAGCAATGTTGTTCCTTGAGTGACTACGCGATCGCCATCTTCTACACCACTTTTTACTTCCACGAGATTGCCGACAGACCGACCCAATTTTACCTCGACTGGCTCGTAGATATTGCCTTCTTCTTGATGAAACACTAGAGTTTTTCCATTGGCATCGATGATGGCTGATTTGGGAACTGCCAAAGCAGAAGCGTAGGATCGATCTGTAACGATTTCCATCTTGGCAAACATTCCTGGCTTCAAGATTCCGTCGGGGTTCTCCAGTTCCGCTTTGACTGGCAGGGAACGGCTTTGCCCTTGTACTAATGAACCTACAAGTGTTACACGCCCGTTAAAGATCCGATTTGGTAAACTGGACACTGTGACACGGACAGGCTGACCGATCTCGATTTGAGCGAGATCTTTTTCGTAGACGTTGGCTGTTGCCAGCACAATACTGTCATTTACAATAGTCATTAATGGCTTTCCTGGATCGCTTGCTGACTCTCCCACAGAGGCTTCTCGATCAACAACCCTTCCAGAAATTGGTGCGCGAATCGTAACTGTTCCATCAGAATTAGCATCAGATCCCAATTGTCGCAATCGCGTTCTATAGTTAACATCGCTAAGTTGCAGACGAGATTGAGCAACTTTAACATCTGACTGGGTGCTTTTTAATTGTTCTTGGGCTTCTAAGATTTGCAAACGGCTTTGAGTTCTGGCCAAAGTCGCTTTAGCCTCTGCGAGTTTTTCCTCAGAATCTAGCAATTGTCGTCTAGGAATCACGCCCTTTGCCAGTAATTCTCTGTCTTTGTCATATCTTTCCTGTGCAAAATTCAGGACAACTTTGACTTGCTCAATTTCGGCATCAGCAATTTGGGTTTGTCGCTGATAGTTTTGTTGCGCTCGTTGTAATGCCGCCTGAGCTTTCTGCAAGTCCGCTTCTGCCTCCGCACGATTGGTTAGTGACTCAGTTCGCAAACTTGCTAATTCTGGACTTAATAGGATAGCAACTGGCTGTCCTATCTTAACTAAATCCCCAGGTTTGACAAAAAATTTAATTACGGTGCCAGTGACGGGAGTAGTTACTGCGGCTTTGCGATCAGGAGATGTTTCAATCTGTCCCGTCGTTGGGATACCGAATGCGAGTGATTTTCTAATAACTGGCTCCGCTTCAATCCCAATTTGTGCTGCATCATTAGCATCAAGTTCAATGGGTTTAGCCTCACTAGGATCACCACTGCTAAATGCTTCTCCTCCATGCCCATGTCCACCCCCAGCAATAGCGGGCGCAGCAGTCAACAGTAGCAGACTCAAGCAGACACCTGAAATACGTTCCTGATGTATCTGTTGAGATTTCTTTTGGCGGGATCTTTTCCAGTAAGTAGTTGGGAGAAAATCAGAACGTTGAGGCATAGTGTCTATGGATGATTTTTGCGGAAGCGGTCATGACTACTTCAAAAGCTTTAGCATTGCCAAAACCACACTTAACTCTTAGTGTTCCACACAAGAATGAAAGTATGGTGAAAGTTTTGTGGCTAGTCTTTTTTTACAATTTGTACATGAGCTTCCAACATATCATGGCACACAAAGTTTTTAAATCCACTCTCTCGCCTCGCTACGCTTTATGTAAAGATTTTTGTCGCTCTTATTTAGATGAGTCTCAACTGAACGCCACCTAAACAAGAAATTTCTAGCGCACTATTGTCAAATTATAAATTTTCATTCTATTTTCATCCGAGTCTGCAATGCTATTAAAAAAGAATCTCAATAAGTCAATGTATAAATAAAAACTTTCTACTACACAGCTTTCTAGAGATTTGTGATGGATAGGGAGGGCTAAAGCTAAATGTGACTTATCTTGTGAAGCGGTTTGAGTCTTTGGATCTGTTGGAGACAAAATTGCTCAAGCATCGCTCATACTTTTTCAAATCTTTATTGATTCTAAAATCAATAATCAAAAAAGATGGCTCGATCTAACAAAGCATAGTTCACTTTATAAGGAGAGATGAGAAGTTGAAAATACAGGGTTATCGTACTGCTCTATTGCTTGCTGTATCAAGCTTGTTGGCGTTAGGAGTGCCTGAAAGGGGCCTAGCTACTTCTCTTTCACCCAACTCTTATGTTCAAACAAATCTAGTGGCGAACAAATCAGAATATAATCCTCTGATTTTAGATCCGACCTTTGTCAACGCCTGGGGAATTGCAATTCGACCTGCGGGATTAGGCGGTCATTTTTGGGTAACAGGTAATGGCTCTGGAATCTCATACGAGTACGTTGGTGACGTGAATGGAGTTCCTCTGTACCAAGATGATCTTCAGATCGTTACTGTACCAGGGCCGAACGGGACAAAGGGGACACCGACTGGTGTTGTATTTAATGGCTCGAACAACTTTGCAATTACCCAAAATCACCCCAATGGAGCCATTACAGGGCCAAGCAAGTTCCTTTTCGCTACCGATAATGGAGTCATTTCTGGCTGGACGGAACGAAAAAATCCCGACGGAACATTTGATCGTCCTAGTGAAGCACTAGCGGTGATTGATCGCTCGTCTCAGGGAAGTCAGTATTTTGGATTGGGAATAACAACGTTGGGCGATCGCTTATATGCGGCTGATTTTGGAATCAATCCAGGCATCCAGGTGTTTGATGGAGCTTTCAACGATATTACTATTTCATCTGGGTTTACGAATCCCTTTGCGGGTGCAGATGGTTTTAATCCAGGAGACTTTACTCCGTTTAATATTCAGACCTTAACCAACTCAGGAGGATTGGAGACAGCTTTTGTTCCTTATGCTAAAAGCCAGGAAGATCCGAATAATCCAGGTCAAGTGTTAGCGGGTGAAGAAGAGTCAGGGCCGGGGAATGGACGACTGGCAGAATTCGATCTGGCTGGTAATCTCATTCGGACTTGGGATGATCGAGGACTGCTGAACTCTCCTTGGGGAGTCGCTTTTGCGCCTAGTAATTTTGGAGCTTTTTCCAATACACTGCTTGTCTCTAATTTTGGCGATGGGACGATCGTTGCTTTCGATCCAAATACCTATCGTGCGATCGACTACCTACGCGATCCATCTGGTCAACCAATTTCTATTCCTGGCATTTGGGGTTTGTTGTTTGGCAATGGTGCTAGTCTAGGCGATGCCGACTCGCTCTATTTTGCCGCAGGGCCAGAAGATGAGGAGGATGGAGTGTTCGGGCGTTTACGAGTTACCGATAATACGGCCACCGTTCCAGAACCGAGTGGAATTGCTGGAATTGCTCTAGTGGGTTTATGGGGAATCTGTAGACTAAAACGCTAGAACAAATCTGGAAACAATTGTTAGAGTCTTGTCAGACAAACATCTCTCCTGACATTGTTCAAAACGATGTATTACTATTTGTTTTGTTGCACTCGCCCTGAAATTTCACTCTAATTTCATAAGTACCTGTCATCCTAGAAGTAAGAGTTCTATCAATCCTGGTTAGGAGGATATAGATGGAATATAGTTCACTAAGCAAGCAATCTGTATGAAAGTTCTCCTTGTTGAAGATGAATTAGATTTAGGAGTGGCAATCCAACGAACCTTGAACCAAGAGAAATACATTGTAGACTGGGTTCAAGATGGAACTGCCGCCTTGAACTATCTAGAAAATCAGTTAGCTCAGTATACACTGGCAATTTTTGATTGGATGTTGCCAGGACTGACAGGTCTAGAGTTGTGTAAACGCTTGCGGAAACAGCATAATTCCCTACCAATATTGATACTGACCGCAAGAGATCGTTGGGAAGATCGGGTGATGGGCTTAGACGCAGGAGCCGATGACTACCTAGTCAAACCTTTTCGCATGGAAGAACTATTAGCAAGGCTACGCTCACTGCGGCGGCGATCTCCCCAGTTTCAGCCGCTACAGATTCGGGTTGGCAACTTACTTTTAGATTGTGATAATCGGGTTGTTTACTGGCAGCCTAACTACGATGAATGCCGTAGCATTCGACTGAGCAAAAAGGAATTTCAATTGTTGGAATATCTCATGAAGCATCCTCGGCAAGCCGTAACTCGCGATCAGATTCTAAACTATCTTTATGAAGTAGATACGGAACGTATTAGCAATATTGTTGCAGCACAAGTTCGGCTTTTGCGTCGCCGTCTTGCAGAATTAGGGTGTGACGACACAATCCAAACGGTTCCAGGAGGGGGATATCGACTAAATTTAAGCTATGCAGACGGGACTATTTAACCGATCACGGCTACAGTTGGCGGGATGGTATGCTTTGGTAATGAGCTTGCTCCTTAGCTTAGTTGGTATTGTAGTCTATCAAGTTATTATTCGCGCTTATATGGATTCAATTGATCGGGAGTTGGAAACGGTTGCAGGAACGTTAAATACGGGAATCGAACTGTATCTGAAGCAACCCGGTCGTCTAGAGCCATTCGTGAAAAAACTCCTACCAGACATATGTTTAATCGGGGAATCGTGTCCGTCTCAACCAGATCTCAAACACAGTCATTCTTTTTGGACGGATCACCATATGCTCAACAAAATCCATCAAAGCGATTACTCGATTCGAGTCTTAGATCCTTCAGGAAAGCTGATTGCTGTTAGTGGATCTCGTGTCGATCTACCATTAACAATTGGCTCGCAGACTTGGCAATTTGTTGTTGACTCCGAGGGCAACCGATTTCATCAGATAGTTTCACCACTACATACTTCAGATAATCAGCTTTGGGGCTATTTGCAGGTAGGACGTTCGCTTAAAGAACTCGATAGTCGGCTGGCAGCGTTAAGACTCGCTTTTCTGTTAGGTCTGCCAGCTACGATCATTTTTATAGGTGTTTCTAGTTGGTGGTTAGCTGGACTAGCTATGCGACCCATTCACCATTCTTACCAACAAATGCAGCGATTTACAGCAGATGCTGCCCACGAACTACGAACCCCACTGACAGCGATTTTAGCAACACTCGATTCTACTCGAAGACTGCCCAGTTTGACTGAGTTAGAGGCACGAGATACCCTTAAAACAATTGAACGTCAGGTTAATCGTTTTTTTGAACTGGTTAAGGATTTATTGCTTCTTTCTCGACTAGAACAGCATACGTTGAGTGCGAATCCGCAATTATTATGTCTTAATGAATTAATGAATGACTTAGTAGAAGAGTTTTCAGCCTTAGCAGAAGCAGTCAATTTAAAGCTCATTGCCGAGATACAATCGCACAAGCCATTGTATATTTTTGCAGATGAGGATCAGATTTATCGTTTGGTTTCCAATTTAGTAGTCAACGCCATTCAGTACACATCTTCAAGTGGTTGCATTACCTTGGTACTTGAAAGTGGGGAGCGGTATGCTATCATTGAAGTCCGAGATACAGGAATTGGCATTTCTCCCGAGCATCTAGCTCATGTCTTCGACCGCTTTTATCGAGTTAACAACGATCGCTCTCGCCAAACGGGAAACGCAGGATTGGGGCTATCCATTGCACGGGCTATTGTTGAAACTTATGGTGGTAGTATTCGAGTCAAAAGCGAAGTGGGTAAAGGCAGTACATTTACCATTCAACTCCCTTTATTAAAAACTCCTACCAGCGAAAGCCTTAGATAAACAGTAATAAAATCATTCATAATCGTTCTCATAATTTCTACTTGCTTATTAATGCAATTCAATACGCATCTACTAATAAATAGGGTGCAGGCTACATTAAGTCATGTCGCTCATTAAGGATTAATTAAGTTCCAAGACGCTGGTATTGCATCCTACAACCGATAGAAATTTTTCTATCGGCTCACGTCCGATCTAATTCCTGATCAATCCAAGATATAGGATCTTCTTTTGGCTCTAAATGCGTCATGACAGTTGTTTTCGGTAGTACTTGAATGATGGCAAGTTCAATCTCTTCGCATAAGGCATGACCTTGGTGAACCGTCCAATCACCTGGTACTAATACATGGAATGTGATAAATCGACGTGACCCCGCTACCCGTGTTCTGAGTGCATGAAACAGGATACCTTGAGGTTTATAAGTTGTCAAAATATCTGTAACGATTTTTCGATCTTCAAGCGGAATAGAACTATCTAATAGTGCTGAACCTGTCTCTCTCAGTAGTTTAAATCCTGCCCATATGATATTAGCTGCTACCATCAGGGCAATCAAGGGATCAAGCACTAACCAGCCTGTTAGCTTGACGAGAAAGATCCCAATTACAACACCAGCCGATGTCCAAACATCTGTTAGTAAATGATGAGCATCAGCCCTCAAAGCAATGGAATGTAGCCGTTGTCCTGCTCGAAGTAAAACCTGGGCAACCACACCATTAATCGCTGTGGCAACTAAGGCAAGTGCCAAGCCCCATCCAATTTGTTCAATGGGCTGAGGATTGAATAATCGCTCCCAAGCCGTGATTGAAATACTAATTGCGGCAACTACAATCAAAGCACTTTCCAAACCGCTCGAAAAGTATTCGGCTTTAGAGTGTCCAAAAGTATGTTCTTCATCTGGTGGTTTACTAGCAAAGGACAATGCCCAAAAAGCAAAAAGAGCCGCTATTAAATTAACACAAGACTCTAGGGCATCAGATAGTAGCCCAACTGACCCAGTTAGCCAATAGGCACCAAACTTGAGAGCGATAGTGATTATGGCGGCGGCAAGTGAAAGAAGAATGTAGGAGCGGGCTGAATCGGTACTCATCGCCATCTCAATCAATTGATATTATTAGCATAAATTTAATCTCTGATTGATTACAGTAGACAGGAGTAGCTACTGCTCAACCTCTTTAATTAACTCTTGCGTATATTGGTAGCCTTCTGTGTTTCCTTGGCTTAGGAACAGTTGAGCCGCTTTCTGTAAATCTTCCAACGCTCCTGATTTATCTCCTAATACATTTCGAGTCAATCCCCGATTGCCGTAAGCTTCAGCCAAGTTAGGATTCAGTTTTAGGGCTTGAGTATAGTCAGCGATCGCACCTTGACTATCTTTTAGATTGAAACGAGTTAGACCACGATTGTAGTAAGCATCGGCGAATTTAGGATCGAGCCGTACCGCTTGGTCAAAATCTTCAAGGGCTGCTGTTAACTGTCCGAGATTAGCATGAGCATTTCCAAGTCGGTTGTAAGCATCAGTATGTTTAGGATCGATTTGCAAAGCATGATTGAAATCAGAGATCGCTCCGTTGAGATCTCCGAGTATCGTTTTAATATATCCTCGGTTACAATAAGCCTCCATATAGTTAGGATCAATTTGTAAGACCTTAGTGTAACTCTCAATCGCTCCTGTATAATCGCCTGTATTGTATTTTTCTAAGCCTCGGTTGAAGAAATCTTGAGCCGTATGAAGAGTAGACGCTGGAAGTTCTTGAGCAGAACGCGATTCGGAAGGCGAGACAAATAAACCAAGTCCTATTCCACTTAAAATAGTGGTCAAACCCAAGAAAATGAGTGCTTTTTGATTAAATTTCATCATTCCACCTTTTCCATAACGGAGAGACGGGTTAATTTAATTCTAGAAAAGATGACAAGATCTTGTGAATTAGTTAAGGCTTTATCAAAACTTGACCAGGGTTGTTCTATTTTAGAATTAATGTCTGATGGATTTTTATTTTATTCGGTATGATGTTGGAAGCCTTCAATTTTTGTTGAGCTAAATACTAGGATTAACCAACTATCTTTGACAAGAAATAGCGCACTCAAGCCAATGAGTACGGCAACGATTAAACTTCCGACTGCATCAGCCCAAAACCAATTGAAAAAGTGAACCGAAGCAGCCGCTACCATGACACTGATTGAACTAGCTGCATCAGCCATTCCATGTAGAAAAACGCCTCGTACATTCAAGTCATTATGGCTGTCTTGGTGAAGCCTATATGTACACCATCCATTAACCGACAAGCTCAGAAAAGCTCCGATGAGCATCGGCACTCCTGAAACTCTTTCGGGGGTTTGCAGATGCTCTACTGATTCTGTAACTAGAAAAAAAGCGATCGCACACAAAATGATCCCATTGAGTAATCCGATCCAAGCCGAAATTTTTTGATAATTCAAATTAGTTTGACGCTGGACAAGATAGACAGACAATACAGTTAAGCCCAAAGTTACAAGATCTAAAAATAAATGTCCTGCATTGGCTAGTAAGGATATACTATGACCCATTAAGCCGATTGACAATTCAACCCAAAACAGGAGAAATCGCAATCCTAGAATTAGCCAGAGCAGTTGAAGTTGTTGCGTTTTTGGAAGAACGCTCTGATCATGTTGCATGAAAGAAACTACTATTTGGGAGTAAGAACATTCTTAAAGTTACGATCGCCTTGATAACCCGACACATCAGCTAATTGTTTTAAGCTTTGTGTACCTTGATAGAATTTTCCTTTGATTTCCCAGCTTGGAAAACCTTGTATCTTAGCCGCCTGGCAAAGGTCGGGACGTGGATTTTTTCCTTTAGGATCGCACTCAATGTAATTTAATTGTGCAACGGCTTCTTGACCGAATAATTGTTTCTGATCATGACAATGAGGACACCAAAAAGCACCATACATCTTTGCACCCACCTGTTTGAGATGCTGTGCTAGAGAAATTTCAGCTTGGCTGGAGGCCGTTGTAATGTTGTAGCCACCTGGAGTCGTTTCCGCACGAGGATTATTAATCGAGGCATACATTCCCAAGGTGCCGACTAAAACTACCGTTGCCACGATAATCCCTGTAAATAAAAGTTGTCCAATCTCCTCCCAGTCAAATCCGATAATTGACAGAACAAAAAGACTCGTAGACAACAAAGCTGAGACAATACAGTATAGACAAGCTGCTTTAATGACGGCAAAAAGTAGATACATTAGATATCCACTAAAAACCATCATCGCTGTTCCTCCCATAAACAGCAGCAGTCGTGTCCATTGGTCTAGGCGAGTATGCAGTCTCTTTTGTTCTAATGTATTGAAGAATAAAGGTGCTACAGCAAAGACAATCATGCTAAAGTAGCCTAAAAATCCAAACAAAGTTAGGGGCAGACCAAAAACGGTAGCATAGGGACTTGAAAGCACCACATCACAGCCACCAGTAGGACAAGCTGCTGTACCTTGAGTTAATTTGACGAAGGTTAAATAAGCTGTTCCTACTGCTCCAATAGTGGCAATTCCTGCCATAATTGGACGTGACCAACGCTGAATCCAAGGAAGAGAACGTTTTTTCCTCATCATGATTTTCCTGATTTAATAAGATTTATATTGACGAAAAGTGGTCGATGTACCTGTTTTTGAAAAAGAAACCACTTCAAAAGGTTCTTTTTGATTGCCTGTATCCATTCCAGGTGTTCCGATTGGCATTTCGGGTACAGATAAACCTAGTAAATTGGGTTTTTGTTTTAAAAAACGTTTAATATCATCGGCAGGTACATGGCCTTCAATGACATATCCGTTAATAATCGCTGTATGACAAGAAGCTAGTTTAGAGGGCAAATTGTATTTTTGTTTAATTGCTTCCATTTCTTCTGTTTTAACTGATTTGATTTGAAAACCATGCTTAGTTAGGTGTTTCATCCAACCTTCACAACAGTTACAAGATGGACTGCTATAGACTGTAATATTCAATGGCTCGGAATATAACTCAGTTTCTTTATCCCAAACACTTTGAGCGACTGCATCAGTAGAGAAAGCTAAAGAAGACAATAAAAGCGATACAAAAACGATTAAATAGCCAAGTTTCATTAATTCATTCTCCAAGATTAGTCATTAACGCAAAACACGAGAAGCATTGAGAATCGCTAGTAAAGCCACTCCAACATCAGCAAAAACCGCTTCCCATAAGGTTGCTACACCGAATACACCCAAGACGATAAACAAAGCTTTAATCCCCATAGCAAAAGCAATATTCTGGATCACGACACGGCGAGTTTTCTTAGCAATTTGGATTGCTTCTGCTACTTTAGAAGGAGCATCGGTCATCAGTACCACATCGGCTGTTTCAATCGCTGCATCTGAACCAAGTCCACCCATTGCCATTCCAACATCTGCCATCGCTATTACGGGTGCATCATTAATTCCATCCCCAACAAAAGCAACTTTACTCTTTTTACCCGATTGACGTAAGAGTTTTTCGACAGCATCTACTTTATCTTCAGGTAATAATTCCG
>NZ_BLJI01000005.1 GCF_017312365.1 Chroococcus sp. FPU101 | reverse complement strand
CTGACTTTTGCAAGAAGTCTAAAGATTAAAACTAGCACTAAAGCCGCCACTCTTACCAAACACCACATAGCTCTGACCTCTATAGTTCCCTGGGCTGACAAAGGGTGAGGCAATAATAATGTCATCAAAACCATCACCGTTAATATCTCCTGCACTGCTCACAGAATTGCCTAAACCGTCACTAAAATTAATTCCATTGAGAGTAAAACCGTTTGTCCCGTTGAGGCTAGAAAGATTAAGACTAGAACTAAAACCACCACTTTTGCCAAACACGACATAGCTTTGTCCTGAATTATAGTCGGCATCTTCTGCGCCGATAATGAGGTCATCAAAGCCATCACCGTTGACATCCCCCGCACCGCTCACAGAACCCCCTGAGCCGTCACCAAAATTAATTCCATTGAGAGCAAAGCCGTTTGTTCCGTTGAGTGTAGAAAGGTTAAGACTAGCACTAAAACCGCCACTACGTCCAAACACCACATAGCTTTTTCCTGCGCCACTGTTGCCATATAGATCGCCGATAATGAGATCATCAAAACCATCACCGTTGACATCTCCTGCATTGCTTACGGAATCGACTGCACCATTAAGAATAAAGCCGTTTGTTCCGTTAAGACTCGATAGTTGAAAGACTGCTGGAAAAGCCATTACATAAACTCCTATATACAATAATTAATTAATCGTGGAATGTTCCCCAATCGTAATCACCCGTCGAATTTCGTCACTTTTAAAGCCAATTGCCATCGGGCGACGAATTTTCGGTAAAACGACCACATCGTAAAGCTCATGGACTATCCCATCGATAGTCAAAGAATGAACAATATCACCTCTGTTTAAATCAATGACGAATAACCCGCCACGAGCGCTCGCATTCTGTTGATTTAACCTTTCATTCAACAACAACCCCGAAAAGGTTTTGTTTCCTCTTGGTTTCGACAAACCAACAATGGCAAAATCGGAACTAAAAGCCAGTCCTCGTAAATACCCTGGACAAAACGCAATAGGGTTAAACTCACCTGAATTAATATCTATATATCCAAATTCTCCAGTTCCCGAATTGTGTAACCAGAGTTTTTCTTGGTAATATCTTGGTGAATGTGGCATCGATAAACCAGTAGCGATAATTTCGTCGCTTTGTACATCAATGACACAACCTCCGTTTTGCCTTTGTTCTCGCCATCCTTCAGCCAAGTCACTTTGACTGACTGCTGTGACATAGCGCGGTTTAAAATCACGAATTGCGAGTCCATTCAAATGACATCGATCTTCGGCGGCTATTTTAGAAATAAAAGGAGGTTGCCACAAAGGGATGAAACTATGGGTTGGTGAAACTGTCGCTAAACAGCTAAACAGAGTATTAACAAAAATCAATTCTCCATTGACAAGTGTGACATCATGAATATCTAAATCCCCTGTGACATAACTCATTTGCGGGACATAGAAAGCATCATAATCTTGATACTCTTGCCCAGTTTCTAGAGTATTTTCAAACCGCCAAAGCTGATAGAGAGTGCTGATATATAAGGAGTTTCCCTCGGTATATAAACCCATACAGCGATCGAGAGTTCGTTCAAATACAGATAATTGCCCATTTGGTTGTAAGCCTATAAAAAAGACTTTTCCTGCTTGATAGGTTGTAAATGCAAGACTGATATTTTGTTCGGCTAACCAAGGGACAAACTGCCGTGATGTATTAATTTCTAGCTTTTTGTCGTGTTCTAAATTTGTTGTAGCATCTTCCATTTTGACTTTGGAACCTTCCCCATAAGCCTTGAGAGTTTTAAGTTTTACTTAAAACAATTAGGTATTATTTACTAATAATTTGTGATGTAGAAACAAGAAGCGTTAGGGAAGAAACAATCGTAGAACAAAAATCTATGTCTATTAAAAATAGCATTTCATTTTCAGATTAAAAGTTTTTTTAGAATTTCTTAATATCCTGTATCGAAATTAAAAAATTATCGATTTTCCTCTAGTCAAATTAGTGACTATTGGAACCAAAAAATATGATATGATACGGTTGACTTTTTATAAATTTTGTGAATTCGTTAGAAAACGACATTATATTAATGTGTAGTATCAAATCTGTACTAAAGAAAGTTAACCAAGGCTTTGAAATAGAGATTAAGATGACAGCAACTCTTTACTAATGGCGCCAAGTGAAGCGAAAAGTAGCACCTTGATTTAACTGTGAGTCAATGACGATCTTACCCCCTTCAGATTCAATAATTTTCTTAACGATCGATAAACCGATACCAGTGTTCTCTCGTTTTTCGCGCGAAGTCAGAGTTTGGAAAATCCCGAAGACCCTTTCATGATCTTCTTCGGCGATGCCTGGCCCGTCATCTGTTACTGCAAATTCATAGTAGTCCCCCAGTTGAGTGGCAGAAATCGTGATGCGTCCGTCGGGGCGATCGTGGTGTTTAATGGCATTACTGAGCAGATTGGCAAAGACTTGCTGGAGTAATAATCGTTTAGTAACCAGCTTCGGCATTTGGTTCAATTCGATGACGAAAGTATCTGGGACGACGAGGGAATCGATGATCTCATCGAGTAGTTGAGCGACATCAAAAGATTCGGTAATGTCCTCAGTGCGACCGACGCGAGAATATTCCAACAGTCCATCAATGAAGGATTCTAGACGATGCACCCGTTGGCGTAGGAGAACCATTTGCGCTTGATTTTCGGTTGGCAATTGTCCAGCAAGATCATCCTCTATCCATTGTGTAAGGTTGGAGATGGCTCGCAAGGGAGCTTTAAGATCGTGAGAGACGACGTAGACAAAACGATCAAGTTCCTGATTGCGTTGAGCTAACTCTGAGGTGGAATTGGTCAGGGAAACATTTAACTTGTTCATTTCCCATGCTTGCTCTTGTAGTTGGAGTTCAGTTTGCTTACGCTCGGTGATATCGGCGATAATCAAGACTGCACCAGTGAAAAAAAGGTCGTTATAGATAGGATCGATGGTTAAGAAGTACCAGCGTCCTTCCCAATTAATTTCAAGCTCTTCACGTCGTTGAGTTTGTTGAGCGTGATAGAAGGGAATTACCTGAGTTTCATCTAACATCGGTTTGATAAAATCTTGATGCAAATGCCCAACTAGCTCATCAGATGATTTTTTACCAAAAAGCTCGATCAGCGAATGGTTACAACGGATAAATCTTCCTTCATCGTTTAATAGACCTACTCCATCATGAATGGCATTAAAAGTAGTTTGCCATTCTCTCGCTAGGGTCAAAGCAGACGCTTCAGCCTGTCGGATTCGCAGTAGAGCTTTAATAGTAGCAATTAGCTCAACAGGTTCGACGGGTTGGATCAGATAAGCATCAGCACCGCTCTCTAGCTCTCTAGCACGATCGCGACTGCCGATAAAATTAGCCGATAGATGAAGAACGGGGATTGAAGCCGTTTTTGGATTGGCTTTAAGACGTTACAGACTTCAAAACCGTCGAGATCGGGAAGTTTAACATCTAAAATGATTAAATCAGGTTTTTGTTGGCTGATTAGTTGTAGACCATCTTCCCCAGTCGCCGCTTCGACACTATTAAATCCAGCATCTTGCAGCATATGAGCGATAATGTAACGATTAGTCTCGTTATCATCGACGAGCAGAACAGTGATTGAGCAATCCTGAAACATATTTAATTCCTTACATCATTAAATGCAGTCCCAGTCGGAGTAAAGTTTCTCTAATTCCTAGCCCTGCCGTCTGTGGAGATAATTCCTTTGAAAGAATAGCGGCACTCAAGCAAGTCAGTTGTTGTCGTTCTCTATCCTCTAACAATTTTAGGGTATAGATCACCACAGGAATCTGACAGGTGAGCGGATCGTCTTTCAGCTTTTTTAAAACTTCTATTCCGCTCATTTCTGGCATGGTCAGATCTAACACGATCGCAATTGGTTGTTTATCCTGTGCTAAACGGATACCTTCACTTCCCCTGTCGGCTTCGATCAGACTTAAACCTGTGCCATCCAAACATTCCCTGAATAGAGATCGATAGGACGGGTCGTCATCAATCAACAGAATGGTCTGTTGCGCCTCTCGTTTGAGCAAGCGATTGAGGGTGTTTAACAGCAACCATCCATCTACAGGTTTGATAAAAAAAGCATCGGCTCCTAAACTCACTGCTTTTTTTTCATTATCGATGACGGTGGCAACTAAACAGGGGATTTCTTGAAGAACTTCGTCATGCTTTATCACAGTTAAAAGCTCCCAAGTATTCTTTTCTTTTAGTAGAACATCCAAGATGATCGCACTGAATTTAAACAATTGCAAAGCTTTTTCGGCTTGCTCTAATGTGGAAGCAGCAATCATCTGATAGCGAGACTTTTCAAAATACTTTCCATAAGTGAAAAGAGTCTCTGGGTTGTCTTCAAGTACTAGAACTGGAAGACGCTCTGGGTTGATTTGAGGAAACTCGACCGATTCTGGCTGGTTATCGGGATAAATCATGGGTAGCATTAGGGAAAAAGTCGAGCCGCGTCCGAGTGTACTGCTCACCGAAATGTTGCCGCCTAGCAATTGAGCCAACTGACGGGAAAGGGGCAACCCCAAACCTGTCCCTTGAATCCGTCTTTGTAAGGGTGAAGCGAGTTGAACAAAGTCCTCAAAAATACGATCGATGTCTTCTGGCGCAATGCCGATGCCAGTATCGGTGACTGAGAAGGTAATGGTTTTCCCTGTTTGAATAGCTGCTACTCTAACCTCTCCTGATTCTGTATACTTTAAAGCGTTGGAGATCAGATTCCTTAAAATTTGACCCACTTTGTTCTCGTCTGTGTAAAGTTTTTGAACGTCTGACTCTTCAAAATTTAGAGAAATAGAGCTATTATGAGCCAACAGAGGGCGAAGCATTCCCCGCAAAGTGCCGAACAGGTCGCCTACGGTAAACTGAGCGGGATAGATGTCAATTTTCCCCGCTTCTACCTTAGCTAGATCGAGAAGGTCATTGACTAATTCTGTAAGTTCCTGTGCCGATTTGCGGATGAGACTAACCTGTTTTTCCTGTTCGCCCGTCAGTTCTCCATCCATGCGGTTGAGCAGAAAATTAGAAAGCGATCGAATTGAGTTGAGCGGTGTCCGAAATTCGTGGCTCATGTTAGAGAGAAAGCTGGTTTTAAGATCGCTGATTCGCTTTAAAGATTCAGCCTTTTCATTTAATTCGGTATATAGAGCAACAACGCCTCGATTCGTATCTTCTAACTCTTGATTGGTTTGACTCAGTTCTTCTTCTCGCGTTCTGAGTTGTGCTAGAGCATCAAGTAACTCTTTATTTTGCTGTCGGATTTCTTCTAGCGGATTTTGCGTTAAAAACTTGGCTAGTTCGCCTGAAATCTCTACTAAGCGATCGCTGTTGATTGGTGCCGTCTTTCTAGGTAGATTTTTTCCAAGTAGTACGGTTGTCCCCTGATTTAAGATAGATTCAATCTCAAAATGATCCATTAATCGTCGAGTGCCAACTAGACCTAAACCCATCCCAGTTGATGAGGTATAATGCCCATCCAAAATCGAATTTAGATTAGCAATCCCTGAGCCCAAGTCAGAAACGGTAATCCAAAAACAGGGAGGCGTTCCTTGATCTACACTAAATTTAACAATTCCACTACCTGCATATTGAAAGGCGTTGCGGGCGATTTCCGATACGGCTGTAGCAATTCGGGTCTGGTCTTGCGAATCGAAACCCAATAACTTAGCCATTTGCCGAGTTCGCTGTCGGGCAAGCACGATATCGGTCTCAGCGTGAATCTTCAAGGTGAGGATCGTTCTATTCATCTTCAGTCCTTTCCTTGGCTACAAGCACGGTTACGTCATCCCGTCCTCGATGGAAGTCTCGGTACAGTACACCAGCGATCAGACTGGAATGCTTGGCGGCTAGACCCCTATAGTTATCTAATCGCCAGTGACTGGTCAAACCGTCTGAGTGCATGATCAGAACCCCATCTTTAGGCCATTGATAGGTGAATTCCTGAAGCTTACGCATTTCGTACCCGACTATACCATTATAGGAAACCATACTGTAATTTCCTTGAGCAGTAAATACCGCTCCAGAAATATTTCCAACACCCGCAAAACGGAGAGACTGTCGCTCAAAATCGATCTCTGTAACCGCTAAAGCTGCTCCCCGCGTATTCCGTAAGGCTTGATGTGCTGCTTCGATAATTGCTTTCGGACTCTCGTTTTCTTGTTCTCGAAAGATCCGTACTGCCTCTAAAGATGCCTGAGCCGCTTGAAAACCGTGACCTAAACCGTCTGCTACCATGAATAGGGTTCGATGAGGCTGTTGAATGGTAGCCCAGCTATCACCTGAAACTTCTTCCCCCTTTTTGGGTAGACAAATTCCACCAATCACTAACCGCTCTTTAGTGTTTTTAAGGACTGAAGAGCTATCCCACATTTGAACCAGCAACGCGGTACCTTTTGGATAATCTGAATAGATCTCGAAACAGTTAGAGAGGCGGCTGATTGCTCCGAGTCCATTACCAGCCGTCCCTTTGGTCGAGTAACCATCCTGCAAACACTCACTGATATTTTCAATGCCAGGCCCTTTGTCTAGAGAAATAATTTCTAGCCCTAAGCGTTGATTTTGTTCAATGGTTTGTATCAGCAGTGTCCCATCATGAGCATGATAAACCAAATTACTAGCCATTTCCGTGACAACAATTCCTACCTGCCCCTGTTTCATCTTACTAAAACCGAGATCTTTAACCAAAGCTAAAGCTTGCCGTCGCGCATCACCCACTTGGCTCAGTTCTGAGATGGGTAAGAGAATGATTTCATTCACAATTAACTCACTTCCATTTCGTCATGGCGATTTTAGTCCCTACCCCAACCTGAGAAATAATTTCAAATTCGTTCATTAGCCGTTTTGCTCCACTTAACCCCATACCCAATCCAGAGCCAGTCGTAAAACCGTCTTGGAGGGCTAAATCTACATCGGCAATTCCCATCCCCTGATCTTCAAAAGTTAATCTCAATCCTTGGCGGTTAGCCTTCTCAAGAACCTCTACCTGGACTGTTCCTCCTCCACCATGATCTAATGTGTTGCGGGCGATCTCACTGGCGGCCGTCACAATTTTGGTTTGCTCTACTAAGCTAAATTTCAGTTCAACTGCTAACTGACGTACAGCTTGCCGAACTAAGATAATATCTGAGGAGGTTTCAATACTCATCATTTTACCTGCGAACATATTTTTTCTGACTTTTTTCTGAAGAAGTCGCCTGAGCCTGTAATAGCAACATTCCCTTTTCGATATCGAGAGCAGTATAAATCCCTGTCAGAGAAAGACCTAGCTCAACTAAAGTAATCGCAACTGCTGGCTGCATTCCAACAACAATCGTTCGCGCTCCCAAAATTTGCGACATTTTGGCAATATTACTCAAAATTCTTCCGATAAAAGAATCTACTATCTCTAAGGACGAAATATCAATGAGAACCCCACGAGCTTTAGTCTCAATAATTTTATTCGTCAGATCTTCTTGTAAGGTCATCGCTAATTGATCGTGCATATCAATTTGAATGGTTACAAGCAGATATTCTCCCATTTGGAGAAGCGGAATTTTTTCCATTACAACCTCTCATCAATCTCGAAACGGTGTGGCTCTCGTTTAGTAATCTTCAGTCCAAGGTGTTTTAATGCTAGGGCAAAAGCATCTGCTAATGAAGCTTTCGTTACCACGTCACTCAAATCTACACCTAAATAAACGATCGTCTGAGCGATTTGAGGACGAATTCCACTAATAATACATTCTGCTCCCATCAATCTCGCTGCTGTTACTGTCTTTAATAGGTGCTGCGCGGTTAAAGTATCGACTGTCGGTACTCCAGTTATATCAATGATGGCTAGTTCGGCTTTCGTCTCAACAATTTCTTGCAGGAGAGACTCCATCATCGTTTGAGTGCGATTACTATCGAGAGTACCGATGATCGGTAAGGCTAAGATCCCATCCCAAAGTTGTACGACTGGTGTAGAGAGTTCCAGTAGTTCTTCTTGCTGACGTAAAATGACCTCCTCACGGCTTTTCAGATAGATTTCGGTTGTCCATAACCCTAACTGATCCAGAAGGGTCGTGACTTGCCAGATTTCTTCAAACCGTGTAGAACTATCTTGAGTGTTTTCTTGACGTAAACGTTCAAATAAGGGCTGTTTGAGTGAGAAGATAAAATTTGCCGTTTCGCTAGGGGTAAAACCCTTTTGGCTTCGGTTGCGAGAGAGTTTGGCTAGTGTTTCTCTAACTTCGCTCCAGTTTGAAGCATGGATATTACTAGAGTCCCCCTGTTCTAAAGCTTCTTTGAACAACTCCAGAAATTCCTGACACTCTTTTCGTAGTTGCGACTCTTTGATCAGATCTTGACGGACTCCACCTGACAGTAGTACATTCAGCCAATCGGTCAGAAGTTTAGCTTCATCATTTTTAACAATTTCTACAATTTGGCTGTTGCCTCTTACGCTCATTTAATTAATTGCCTCTAAATTTTTATAGTTAGTAAATTATTTTCAAAAAAGCGTTGAGATTCGTATAAACTCGTTCATCCATAAAACTGTTTAAAATCTCTTAAAAGAATGTTTTTTTTAATGTTTTGCCAAAAAATAGAAAAAGCTACAGGCTGTTTAGCCTAATGTAATCTTTTTAAAGCTAACTGATTATTGTACTATAAAAATGGAAAAGCATCTTGTCTTTCTTGTTTAGTTAAATGACGCTCATCAGTTTTTGATAGATTTGTTGAATAATTCTGCTTGACATAAAAACTGCATTATGCGTATAAATTACTTATGTTTAGTCATGTCCTAAGTCTGTTTTAAAGAGGGGCTATCATTGCAACAGCCCCATGAAAATTGATTTCAAGATAAACTTCTAGAAAACAAATGTAAATTCACATTGTTGAGAAGTGTCACTACTTCAAATAATCTTGTATCGCTTTCACTTCCATTGGAGAAGTCTGTAAGGAACGAATGGCTGCGACGGTTGCTTTAGCCCCTGCGATCGTGGTAATAATCGGTAACTTATAATCTAGTGCAGTACGGCGAATCATGCGTCCATCAGCTTGAGGTTCTTCACCACTGGGGGTATTAATAATAAACTGAATCCAATTATTCTTGATCCAGTCAATCACGTGGGGACGACCTTCATGCAGTTTTAGCACGACATCTATGCCTTCAATCCCATTTTCTTGTAAAACCTGACGGGTACCTGAAGTCGCAACCACTCTAAACCCTAATTCAATTAAATCTTTCACCACTGGAATGGTAGCCATTTTATCTCGATCGCTCATCGACACAAAAACGGTTCCAGAGGTCGCCAGTTGAACCCCTGCGGCGAGTTCGGCTTTAGCAAACGCTTTTCCAAAATCGCTATCAATGCCCATTACTTCGCCTGTAGAACGCATCTCAGGCCCAAGGAGTAAATCTGCACCAGGAAACTTCTGGAAGGGTAAAACAGCCTCTTTTACGGCAATATGGCGCGGTATACACTCATCAGCCAGTCCTAAACTCTCGATGGTTCTTCCAGACATTACTAGAGAAGCCATTTTAGCCAGAGGAACGCCAGTCGCTTTGGAGACATAGGGAACGGTTCGAGAAGCGCGTGGGTTGGCTTCTAGAATATAAACTTGTTCGCCTTGTACCGCATACTGAATATTCATTAACCCGACTACATTTAAAGCTTTAGCGAGTTGAATTGTCCAGTTACGAATTGTTTCTATAACCGTCTCAGAGAGGGATGTATAGGGAATTGAACACGCAGAATCACCCGAATGTACGCCCGCTTGTTCGATGTGTTCCATAATGCCACCGATAATCACTTTTCCTGTACCATCGGCTAAGGCATCCACATCAACTTCGATCGCATTTTCTAAGAATTTATCGATTAAAATTGGGTGATCGGGTTCTATTTTTACCGCAAAGGTCATGTAGTGTTCTAGTTCTTCGTCGCTAAACACGATTTGCATGGCGCGTCCTCCCAATACATAGGACGGACGTACTACAACTGGATAACCAATGCGTTTAGAAACACTGACAGCATCTTGATAATTTCGGGCTAGTCCATTCGCAGGTTGAGTTATGTTTAAGTCACGAAGAATTTGTTCAAATTTTTCTCGATCTTCGGCGATATCAATAGAGGTGGGAGAAGTTCCCCAAATCTTAGTTTGTACAGGACAATTGGGACTTTCTAGATATTTTTGCAGAGGAACAGCTAATTTTAAAGGTGTTTGCCCGCCAAACTGAATAATAATACCTTCGGGGTTTTCCGCTTCGATAATATTGATCACATCTTCTCTGGTTAAAGGTTCAAAATAGAGACGATCGCTCGTATCATAGTCAGTGGATACGGTTTCAGGGTTAGAGTTAACCATAATCGTTTCAAACCCTGCATTACTCAGAGAAAACGCCGCATGACAACAACAGTAATCAAATTCTATCCCTTGTCCAATACGGTTTGGCCCTCCCCCTAAAATCATGACTTTTCGTTTGTCCGAGGGTGCAACTTCGGTTTCATCGGGTTCGTAGGTGGAATAAAAATAGGGCGTAAACGCTTCAAATTCAGCCGCGCAGGTATCAACCACTTTGTAAACGGGAATAATACCTAAATCTTTGCGATAGTTGCGGACATCATCTTCATTGGTTTTCGTGGCATAGGCAATTTGACGATCGCTAAATCCTTGTTGTTTAACATACCGCATTTGTTCAGAGGTAATTTGTTTAAGCGGTGTTTGTTTAAGAAATGTTTCAACGTTCAGCAGTTCTTCTAACTTATCCAAAAACCAAGGATCGATCGCAGTCAATTCGTGAATTTCCTCTACCGTCATCCGTAGCTTCATCGCTTGATAGATGGTAAAGACGCGATCTGGGTTGGGGGTGCGTAATAAGGCACGAACTTGGGAAACTGCGGGTAAAGTTTCATCTCGATCGCAACCAAACCCCATACGTCCCACTTCTAAGGATCTTAACGCTTTTTGAAAAGATTCATTGAAGGTACGGCCGATCGCCATTGCTTCCCCGACTGACTTCATTTGGGTGGTTAGCGTGGGGGATGATCCAGGAAATTTTTCAAAAGCAAAACGAGGAATTTTTGTTACCACATAATCAATTGTCGGTTCAAAAGATGCGGGTGTTTTTTTGGTAATATCGTTTTTAATTTCGTCTAGAGTGTAGCCGACTGCCAGTTTAGCCGCAAATTTAGCGATCGGAAAACCTGTCGCTTTTGAGGCAAGTGCCGAAGAACGCGATACTCTAGGGTTCATTTCAATAACGATCACATCGCCATTGAGAGGGTTGACGGAAAACTGAATGTTAGATCCACCCGTTTCTACGCCGATTTCGCGGATAATGGCTTTAGAATAATCTCTAAGACGTTGATATTCTTTATCAGTCAGGGTTTGTGCGGGGGCAACGGTGATCGAGTCTCCAGTATGAACCCCCATCGGATCGAAGTTTTCAATCGAACAAATAATGACCACATTATCCGCTAGATCTCGCATCACTTCGAGTTCGTATTCTTTCCAGCCAATTAGGGATTTTTCGACCAGAATTTGCGACATTGGCGAACAATCTAAGCCATATTGCGCCATTTCCTCGTATTCTTCCTGGTTATAAGCAATTCCCCCTCCTGTACCTCCTAATGTGAATGCAGGACGTATAATCAGAGGATAGGAACCGATTTCAATAGCGATCGCTTTAGCTTCATCAATATTACTAGCAATTCCAGAAGGACATACGGGAACACCAATTTTAGCCATCGCTTTCTTAAAAAGATCCCGATCTTCGGCTTTTTCGATCGCTTCGAGTTTGGCCCCGATTAGTTCTACATTATATTTGTCTAGAGTTCCATTTTTAGACAAAGCCACCGCTAAATTAAGAGCCGTTTGTCCACCCATCGTTGGTAAAATTGCATCAGGGCGTTCTTTTTCGATAATTAGAGCGATAATTTCTGGGGTGAGAGGTTCGATATAAGTTCGGTTAGCCATTTCTGGATCAGTCATAATTGAAGCGGGGTTAGAATTGGCTAAAACCACTTCATAGCCTTCTTCTCGTAATGCTTTACAGGCTTGTGTTCCCGAATAGTCGAACTCGCAGGCTTGTCCAATTACGATCGGCCCTGCACCCAGGATTAAAATTTTGTTGATATCATTGCGACGTGGCATAAGCGATTTATGTAGAGTGATACTATATCAATACGGTCATCTCGCGGTCTGCCCTTCGGGTTCGCCAGTTGCTCTACCTGGGGAGACCCCAAGATCGCACTGGTCTCACCGTGCGACGACAGACCCGTGACCTTCCCAATCATTCTATCTGCTCTTAGCCTGTTCAATGCTGATCTTTTTATCTTGGTTTAATGACTTGGGGAGTACATCACTTAACATATTTTTCATTTCGCCTAAAGATTCAATTAATTTTCAGTCTTTTAAGCGAGCAAAAATCGATTCAATTAATTTTTGGCTAATGATTGGATTATTAATAACGGGTTTACTGGCGGGAAAACACGATATACCAAATAATTCGATTGGGTATTTTACACCCAGAGTTAAACCACTTTGGGAGAAAATCAGTTCGTATTCATGTGGTACTCTAAAATTTTCTAACCAACACTCTCGGTAGATCGTTTTAGGATCAAAAATAGCGATACCTAATTGTCCATCATCGTATCTAAAAAATTTTATTTGTCTGACATAACGTTTTTTGGTATGAGATAAATCTTCAACTAAGTCTTTTAAGTTTATTTCTGTATTCAAAAAGCTTAGAACTTCCATAACTGTTCAACGCCATTTTTTAGAGAGCCTAATCCTAAAATAATGATGATTATCTAAGTTGTCTGTGTTTTTAATCACGAGTAAAGGTGATTTAGATCACAGAAGATACTATTGTGAAATAAATTTTTCACGTCTTAAAGCTTAAGTCCATTAAAATAGACTATGAATCTAAGGAGTCGGTTTTAACTGACTTGGACTATAAGACAGAGAATTTATTCTTTGGCTGGTCTAGCTGTATCTATCATCATTCATTTATTTGCTTATTTGAGCAATGACGATTCAAATAAAAATTGACTGGGAACAATTAGCCCAAGATTATCTAAAATCTTGGCAGTCTCAACGAGTCTCAGAAAAAAGAGTTTTTTATCAGATTTCTCCTACAGGCTATCCAAAAATTCCGCCTGCAATTTTAATTCGAGACTATCAAAAAACAGCAATTCTTAGTTGGTTCAAAAATCAAGGACGTGGCACTTTAAAGATGGCGACAGGAAGCGGTAAAACGATTACAGCTTTAGCCATTACCACAGAATTGTATCAAAAAATCGGCTTACAAGTTCTTTTAGTCATTTGTCCCTATCGTCATCTGGTAACACAATGGGCGAAAGAATGTGAAATTTTTAATTTAAGACCGATTTTAGCAATGACGAGTGTTTATAACTGGCAAAATCAGTTATCGAATGAATTATATAATTTGAGTTCTGGTCATCAATTATTTTTAACGGTTATTACAACAAATTCAACGTTTATTACAGAAGGTTTTCAATCTCAGCTTAAGTTTTTTCCAGCGAAAACCCTAATGATAGGTGATGAGGCTCATAATTTAGGAACGCCTCGTCTAGAGGAATGTTTACCGCGTACCATTGGTTTAAGACTCGCTCTTTCAGCTACTCCTGAACGTTATTTTGATGAAGAGGGTACCGATGTCGTTTTAAATTATTTTGGTGATATTTTAGAGCCTGAATTTACTTTAGCTGATGCCATTCAAAAAGGGGCTTTAGTTCCCTACTGTTATTATCCGATTTTTGTGGAATTAACTGAATCCGAAGCTTTAAATTATGCGAAACTTACTCAACGAATTGGCTGGGCGTTAAATAAAAATGATCGTCTTAGTGGTAATGATACTCTAACATCTCTTTTAATGCAGCGATCGCGTTTAGTGGGTGCAGCGACGAATAAATTAAAAGCTTTACGAGTTCTCATGGAAAATCGTAGAGAAACTCATCATACTTTATTTTATTGTGGGGATGGATCAATAGAGCAATCAACCTCAGATCATCGTCGTCAACTCGAAGCAGTAACCTATCTTTTAGGCAAACAATTAGGCTATCGAGTGAATACTTATACAGCAGAAACACCACTTATTGAACGAGAACAACTCAAACAACAATTTGACAGTGGAGAATTACAGGGTTTAGTTTCCATTCGTTGTTTAGATGAAGGGATTGATATACCGTCGATTCAAACTGCGATTATTTTAGCTAGTACCGCCAATCCTCGTCAATTTATTCAGCGTCGGGGCCGAATTTTACGTCCTCATCCGGGTAAAACGCAAGCAGATTTATTTGATATGATTGTTCTACCGCCCGAATTAGACCGCGATACTTGGGAAGTCGAAAGAAATTTACTGCGTAAAGAGTTAAAGCGTTTTGTTGAATTTGCCCAATTAGCGATTAATTCCGATGAAGCAACGCAACAATTTTTAGAGTTACAGAAACAGTATTGTTTATAGTTTTTTAAACCACCGTGAAATCAATTTTCATAGAGCTTTAAAGTCTGAATAGACGGAAAGATATCCAGAAATTATCTAGATATCACCCCGTATTGGAATAATATACAGTAAAGTTTCTATGTAATAACTAGTTGTTCTGTCTGGAATAAATGTTACTGCTTGGGAATACTAAGTTTGTCGCCAGCCACAACGACGACGGGTTAACACAATAAGCAAAAGAGTATTTGTCTGTACATATCAAAACCAACAAGCCTTTGAGATTTCAAAAGTTGAAGGTTTGTTGGGGTTCTCCACTAACAATGCCGGAGCAAAAGGAAGTATAGCCAAACTACACGTTGGCGATTTGGTTTTTATCCGCGATAACACACAGAAAAATTCCTTGACGTGCTTTGGAGTTTTTGAAGTTTCAGGAAATCCGTTTGAAGCTGACGCAAATGCTCTGTTGATTTGGCAAGAAGAATTATCGGCAAATAGAGTTCTTTTTACCCACAGGGTTCCTGCTAATTACATCAATATAAAGTTACCCCTAATTTCCAAAGACGCAATTTTGAGCCTTAAGTGGAAAAAGCGTGTACAGCCTTATAACGAGTACAAATGGCAAGGCTTGTCCAGATTATTTGCGATCAATTTTCTGGAGTCGAATTAGGCGCAACAACTTGCTAGTTTATGGGATATTGATTTTGAAAATTTATCTTCTCAAAGTTTAGCATGGCAGTCACCAGAAGAGATACAGAATTTAGCGAAATTGCTTGAAGGCGCAAAGCACCAAATTACCGTCAATGTTTACGAACGCAACCCTCAAGCCCGTGAAGATTGTTTGAAACATTATGGCTATGATTGCTCAATTTGTGGTTACAATTTTCAAAATGTCTTTGGTGAAATAGGAACAAACTTTATCCACGTTCATCACCAGTTGCAGATCTGCTTCCAGTTTGCCCCAATTGTCATGCAATGTTGCACAAAAGAGAACCTGCGTTTTCAGTTGATGAGTTGCGAGCAATCATCAAAGCAAATGTAAAACCATAACGCGCCCAACAAACCGCTACAGCCGACTGCTGGAAGCGGCTGATTTGAGACGTTAGACCTTATAAAAAAGAGTCAGACTTTGATTTGTTTTATAGGCAATAATAGCGATAGCAAAACGACAAGCGATGCGATGAGTTAAAATCGAAGAACTTATGATCGACTGTGTATGAGTGGAAACTGTCTACCTTGAAACCAGTATTTTAGGCTACCTGACTGCTCGACCTGGCAGAGATTTGGTTGTGGCTGCCAATATCGAGATAACCAGGGAATGGTGGGATACGCGCCGCAGTGACTTCCAACTCTACTCCTCTCAAGCTGTTGTGAAAGAAACCTCTCAGGGAGATGTCGCGATCGCATCCCAACGGCTGGAAATTGTTCGCAATCTTGCACTACTCGATTTGAACCAATCTGTGCTTGATCTAGCAGAGCAATTTTTGGGACGCAGTAACCTTCCGCCAAAAGCCGATGTTGACGCTATTCATATCGCAGCCGCAACGGTTCACGGTATGGATTACCTACTCACATGGAACTGCAAGCACATTGCCAATGCTCAAATTCAGAGGAAATTGGCAGAAATTAGTCTTGATTTTGGGTACGAGCTACCAATTCTTTGCACACCTTATGAACTTCTTGGAGGTTGATTATGTTTCAAGATGAGATTGTAGAAGAGATCCACAGAATTCGTGAAGAATACTCTCGTTCATTTAATCATGACTTGAAAGCTATCTTTGCTGATTTGCAGAAGCAGCAAGCAGAAAGCGGTAGACAAGTTGTAAACTTATCGCGCAAGCCCGGTCTAACAACACGTTGGAGCAGACGGGCGAGAGATCTCGGTGAGGATGCAAAGGATACTAGCCGCCGCTCAACATAGCCGTTAGACTCCATCTAAAAAAGTCAGCTATGAATTTTTTTTTGATTCCGAGGAATAGATGCTTCGAGATCCCATTACAATTGCAGTATTGACTGGCTTATTTACATTAAGTGGAGCAGGATTTGCTGTCTTAACACAAATAATTAATACTCACCGTAGTCAACGTTTTAAACTCAGAAAAGAGAATACACGACTTGAACTTGAAGCATCACATGAGAGAGCCGACTTATTACGTGAAAAATTAGGAAAAGGTGAAACCGCTCATTCTGTTATTTATTTTTGAATCATTAAGTAAGTGCTACCGTTCTAACAAGTGCGTGTACACGGAACGGCGGCATACAAACAATTAATATAAAAAAGGTGAGCCACAAGCCCACCCTATAAATATGTTACTGTCAGGGTTTGATGACCAAACCCCTACGATTACTGTAATTGTTTAACCTGCGAAACCAAATTCGCTACAACATCTTGTGCGCTACCAAAGAGCATAAAGGTTTTATCATCGTAAAATAGTTCATTTTCGATGCCTGCAAAACCACTCTTCATACTCCGTTTAATCACAATGGTATGATGCGCCTTATCGACTTCTAGAATAGGCATACCATAAATGGGACTGGCTTGATCATGACGTGCCGCAGGGTTAACGACATCATTCGCACCAATAACTAAAGCGACATCCGTTCTTTCAAACTCTGGGTTAATATCATCCATATCATAGAGTTGATTGTAAGGTACATTTGCCTCAGCCAATAGTACATTCATATGCCCAGGCATTCTTCCCGCAACAGGATGTATTGCATAACGAACTTCTACACCCATTTTTTCAAGTTGTTCGGCTAATTCTCTAATGGTATGTTGAGCTTGTGCGACTGCCATACCATAACCCGGTACAATTACGACATTACGAGCATAGCCTAACATCATTGCGCTTTCTTCAGCATCGATCGCATGAACGGTTTTATCGGTTGCTGTCTCACCACTGCCTGTACCTGATGTTTCACTACCAAAAGCAGTAAACAGAACACTGGCTAAAGAACGGTTCATCGCCTTACACATAATTTGTGTCAGAATCAAACCAGACGCACCGACTAAAGCACCCGCAATAATTAGCATATTATTGTATAGGATAAACCCGACAATACTCGCCGCAACTCCCGAAAATGAGTTTAACAGCGAAATGACAACGGGCATATCACCACCACCGATGGGCAGTACAAACATCACCCCAAACACCAGCGAAAGAGTTACTAAAGCTAAGAGAATGACTGGTGAAGCGGGATGAATGAACAGATAAACACTACCCACTAAAAAGGTAAGTAATAAAGAAGCATTAAACTGTTGTTGAAAAGGAAATGTAACAGGGCTACCACTAACTAAGCCTTGTAATTTGGCAAAAGCGAGGATACTACCTGTAAAAGTAACGCCACCGATTAAAATTCCTAAAATAGCGATCAGAACGGCATCAAACCCTATATTTGCGCCCTTATCCAAGAGTCTCCAATATTCACCAACGGCAACTAAAGCACTCGCTGCACCCCCAACACCGTTGAAGATACCCACCATCTGAGGCATTTCTGTCATGGCTACTTTTTGGGCGGTAATAGCACCAATAAGAGAACCAATCACAATACCAACGATAATTAATTCATAACTGACGATCGCTTGATTAATCAAGGTTGCTACGATCGCAATTAACATCCCAACGGCGGCAATGACATTTCCCTGACGGGCTGTAGCGGGTGATCCTAGTTTTTTTAAGCCGACAATAAACAGGGCTGCTGCAACAAGATAAGATAATTCAATTCCAGTCAATAGAGTATTATTCATCTATTTAGCTTCCTTTTTCTTAAACATTTGCAACATCCGATCCGTTACGAGAAAACCGCCAACAACGTTGAGCGTGGCGAGAATAACGGCAAAAAAACCAAGTAATGAAGTAATATTCCAGTCTTGTGTACCTGCAATGAGTAACGCCCCAACAACCGCAATACCTGAAATGGCATTCGATCCCGACATTAAGGGAGTATGTAAAGTAGGTGGCACTTTATTAATGACTTCAAAGCCAACAAAGGAGGCTAAGACAAAGACAACTAAACCTGTTAAAAGTTCTGGACTCATAAAGCATTTATTAGGGGTAAATCTGGACAAACTTTACACAGCAACCGCTAGAGCATCTTTAACTTTTTGGTTGCGTATTTCGCCATTATGTGTTATGCAAGAATCATTGATAATGTCATCCTCAAAGTCGAGGTTTAACATATCGTTTTTGATGATGTATTGAACTAAAGTTTGTAAGTTTTTGGCATAAACTTGACTGGCATTGGTGGGAA
Organism: Chroococcus sp. FPU101; assembly: GCF_017312365.1. Lineage (GTDB taxonomy): Bacteria > Cyanobacteriota > Cyanobacteriia > Cyanobacteriales > Microcystaceae > Chroococcus. The sequence continues at coordinate 181,183 of NZ_BLJI01000005.1, read as the reverse complement.
CTGAAGCGGGTAAGTTTAAAGTTCCTAAGATGGTGACACCGTTGTGATTAATGTTTTTGCCTGGTTCGGTAAAGGCACAGTTTCCACCTTGTTCGGCGGCTAAGTCTACAACAACTGCACCTGGTTTCATCTGGTTAACCATATCTTCGGTGACGAGGATGGGGGCTTTTTTACCCGGAACCTGTGCGGTTGTAATGACGACATCGGCTTTTCTAATGTGTTCGGTTAACACTTCGCGGATGCGATCTTGGGTATTGGTGTTAACTTCTTTGGCGTAACCATTGTGTGCCACTGTATCTTCTTCGATATTGACTTCAATAAATTTCGCCCCGACGCTTTGAACTTCTTCTTTGACTTGGGGACGTATATCAAAAGCCTCGACGACGGCACCTAAACGGCGGGCTGTGGCGATCGCTTGTAACCCTGCTACCCCTGCCCCTAAGACGAGAACTTTAGCGGGGGGAATGGTACCTGCTGCTGTCGTCATCATCGGAAATAATTTAGGTAAATAAGCGGAGGCTAAAATGGCGGCTTTATATCCAGCGATGTTAGCTTGAGAAGATAAAGCATCCATACTCTGGGCGCGGCTACTGCGTGGGATCAATTCCATGCTAAAAGCCGTAATTTGTCTATCGGCTAATTGTTTGATCCGTTCGGGGTTTCTCAAGGGGTTTAGGAAGCTAATTAAAACGGTTCCTGGTTTGAGAGTGTTGATCTCGTCTTCCGATGGAGGAGAAACTTTAAGAACGATATCGGCTTCTTGAGCAAGCGTTCTAGGATCACTAACGAGTGTGGCACCTGCGTTACTATAGGCTTCATCCGTAAAAAATGAGCCAGTACCTGCATCCGTTTGTACCATCACGTCTAACCCTTGTTTGACGAGACGGGCGACAATTTCGGGTACCAGTGCGACTCTTAATTCTCCTAGATCACTTTCTTTGGCTACAGCAATTTTCATTATTTACTCTCCTCGCTTTTGTAGTAGGGCTTTTTTAGATGGGTGGATGTTGCCGTCGCTATTAATGCGTTATTTTTTCTCCTTTATTAATAGATAACAGGAGAAATGGGAGAAACCTTTAAAATCTTGTTTTTATTTTAATGTTTCCCTCTTTTTTTTTAGGTAAGTATACTTAATAGCTATACTCTGATCGAGTCTGGCATATCTAACAACATCAAATCTTTACTCATCAGATCAGTTTTTACAAATTCGGTTGAAGTTTTTCTTTCTAGCATTATATCAATTGCTATAAATGTTCTCTGCATTATTTGTCAGAAAACCTACATAAATTAATGAAAAAGTATTAACTTTTTTTTGATAAATTGTTAACTTTAGCAAAATAACTGTATCAAATGTTTACAACGGTTTGTTATTTGATACAGTTACTTACTATTTTTTAAATCTAAACTGCGAGAGATTCTGAGCATCCGTTATGTATTTATTCTTTTCAATGTTCTTTGACACTCTCACGCTCTAGACGGCGGAGATTCTTGGTTCACAGAGACTACTTGCCTTAACAAAATTTCTTCTGAAAAAGTAGAGGTATTCTCTCCCCAAGCTTGAGATCCCGTATGTCCTACGGTACTTAAACCTTTTCTTAAAATATTAATTGCTGCATTTTCGTCTCTATCCAACATACATCCACAGGGACAAAAATGAGTTCTTGTAGATAGAGCCTTTTTCACAATTTCACCACAGCTAGAGCAATTTTGAGAAGTGTATTGAGGAGGCACAGCAATTGTTATTTTACCAAATTTAACTCCAAAATACTCTACCCATTCCCTGAACTGATACCATGCTGCATCATTAATACTTTTAGCTAGACAATGATTTCTAACTAGGTTCTTAATTCTTAAATCTTCGTAGGCTATCACATCTGAGAAGTGAACTACGCACCTTGCCTGTTTTACAGCAAAGTCTTTACGTTGCTGGCTTACTTTAAGATGAACTTTGGCTAATCTCTGTCTAGCTTTTTTACGATTAGATGATCCTTTTTTCTTCTTGAAAAGTTTTCGTTGTAGTCGTTTTAAACGCTTCTCTGACTTTCTTAAAAATTTGGGATTATCTATTTTGTTGCCCTCGTGGTCAGTATAAAAAGAAGATAATCCAATATCTAACCCAAGACATTTACCTGATGGCTTAACATCTTCTTTAATCTCACAAGAAAGAACAAATTGACAATAATATCCGTCAGCCCTTTTAACTAGCCTAACCCTTTTTATGTCAGACTCTTTAAAATGGGCTAAATCCCAAGTACCTTTTAGAGAAAGCGTTCCAATCCCTTTCTGATCACTAAAATTGATAGTTTAAAGTTTCCATCCAGTTGTTTTATATTCAACAGAACGAGAAAACTTTTTAAACTGTGGGTATCCCTTTTTTCCCGAGCCTTGTCTTTGACAATTATCAAAGAAACGGGAAATCGAAGACCATGCTCTTTCAGCAGATGCTTGTCTGGCTTGAGAATTTAACTCATTTGCGAATTTAAAGTCATGAGCTAAAACCTTGCAATAAGCGGATAAATCGTACTTATTCACACTATTATTATCCATCCAATGCCTTAAGCATTTATTACGGATAAACTGAGATGTACGAATCGCATCGTCTATCGCTTGGCACTGCTGTTGTTTAGCTTTGATTTTAAACTCTAAAACAAACATTTACGCTGAAACTCTTAGGATAAATTAATTATAACAAATTGAATTGTGAAGAGCAATATATTATTTTAAAGCCGTCAGTTACGGACGGGGCTTTAGACCCATTTCTTTGGTAAGTATTTACTGATGACTGTAAAGGGTTTGGCAACCAAACCCCTACGGTTAATTACTAATTCTTATTTAACCAATCTAAACAAATTTGCATTTCTTTTTTCATCGTAGTAGCATCAGCATGATAACGACGACCATGACCAGGCAGAACCCATTCAAAGCGAAAGAAAGCTAATTTATTCATGGATTTCTTTAATTCTGACCAAGAATACCAACAAGCATATTTAAAAGCATACAGATGATGGTGTGCGTCTGACCATGCGAGATGATCGCCTGTAAATAAGTATTTGTTGTCATACAATAAAACCGTATGACCCTTGGTATGCCCTGGAACGGGAATAATTAATAGATCACGACTCAAAGAATAGGGTTCATCCCCTGTCAGTTGAATTTCTACATCTTTGGTACCGCTATTGATTTCGTCTCGGTGTAAAATCCGATCGCAGCCAAAATGTTCTCTATATTTTTGATGATCGGCTACATCATCTCGATGGGTTAGATAAAGATATTTTATTCCTCCCATTGCTTCAATTTTTTTAACCAAAGGTGGCGAGAATCGGGGAGAATCGACTAAAATATTACCTTCAGGACGCACGATTAAATAACTAGCTGCACCAAAAGAATTTTCCGCATGATATCCACAATGATAAACATTTTCAGAAACTAGAATCGGGATGCTTTCTTGAATCTGTTTAATATCTTTGGGTTTATCAACTGTACCAATAGAAGCGGTAGGACACGATAACAGAGCTTGGAGAGCGTGTAATTCTTCTATACTGTTGCTAGGTTGATGATAAACCGCCGATTGATCTCCAACTTCGTAAAAGATTTCGGGTGCCATCCAACGACAAGTATCACAATCAATACAGGTCTCATCTACATAAAAATTACCTGAAATATTTTCTTTGCGACGCTGTTGTAATTTAGCCATGATTTTTACTATCCAATAAAATATATTTTCCAGTCTCTATACAAAAGGTTCGTGATGATGAATAATGCTGTAAGGAATTAAAGTATGCTGAAAAATAAGTATTAGCATTTCTTAGAATATGAAGAAACTTTTAGATGGCTTAAGGGAATTTCAAGCAAGCTATTTTAGTCTTAACCGCGAACTCTTTGAAGAACTTGCACACGGACAGAGTCCAAGAATTTTGTTTATTACTTGTTCCGATTCTCGCATCGATCCTAACCTCATTACTCAAGCAAGAGTCGGTGAACTGTTTGTTATCCGCAATGCTGGTAATATCATTCCTCCCTATGGTGCCACAAATGGAGGGGAAGGTGCAACGATCGAATACGCGATCCAAGCTTTAGGAGTCGATCAAATTATTGTTTGTGGTCATTTTCACTGTGGAGCTATGAAGGGTCTTCTGAAATTACAAGCTTTAGCTAATGAAATGCCTCTGGTTTATAATTGGCTACAACAGGCAGAAGCAACCCGTAGAATCGTTAGGGATAATTATAAAGAACTCGAAGGCGAAGAATTAATCGATATTACGGTCGCTGAAAATGTCTTGAATCAGTTAGATAATATCCAAACTTATCCGATTATTCGTTCTCGCTTACACAGTGGCGCAATTTCTTTACATGGCTGGATCTATCGCATTGAAACAGGTGAAGTGTTAACCTATGATCCAATTCAACACGATTTTGTGCCACCTCAAAGCCGTCTTTCTGAACTCGAACACGAATATAATCTACATCCAAGCTGTGTTTTACCAAAACTATCAACGTTTAAAGTTCCAACCGAAACACCTTCATCTCCCCAACCCTCTCCCCAAAAACTTAAGACCACCAAAACAAGAGCTAAAAAATCTCAAAATTTACCACTAGGAAATATCGCACAGCTAAAACCCGAAAAATCTACCTCTCCTAACGGAAATTCTTCTCAACTTCCAGGGCATGAAAGATTACCCCTAGAACAATCGGAACGGATTTATCGTGGTTCTAAAAGCAAATAGCATAAAATATATTATTTGTCAAGAATTAAAGATCAAACCTTCAAAATGTTATAAAAAACAAATACCGTTAAGGCAGTGACTAGATGACCTGTGAATATTTTAATCACGATCGCTGAAGTCGGCTCTTTGATTCTTATCTTTTCAGTGTTAAATAAGTTTGTTAAACTTGGCTTTCAAGCGATTACCCGATCATGGCCAGTAGAAAAAACTCAGAAGCTAGTGACACTTCGTCAAAATCTGAGTTTACTATTATTGCTCGTCTGTTCGGGTTTATGCTTTTTGATTGTTGCTGTTAATAGCGTCTTGATTTATCAAAATAAAAACGTTTTAGATTTTCAATTGGGTTTAATCAATCGTATTCCTAGACAATTTTGGATAGATCTGGCGACTGGTATCGCTAAAAGTGTGATGTTGTTGTTTCTGGTGAAATACAGCATACCTTTACTGGAACGATGTTTAATTTGGTGTAGCAATTTTGCCAAGAACTACGATCATATTATTGCCAATGATCAAAGCATTGAAGTATTTTTTAATGATCTCAAAAAAACACTGAGTAATGGTCTTTGGCTTTTAGCCATCAGTCTTTGCACTCAGTTTTTAGATTTACCGAATTTCATTCCAAAATACTTATATATTATTCTGAAAGCTTATTTAGCTATTGCTGTCGGACGAATGCTAACATTAGCTCTTTCTACGATCATTGATACACTAGATGGTTTGAGCCTACAGTATGCTAATTCTGATAGCCTATTACGACACTATCAACGCTTTCGCCATCTGGTGCCTGCACTAAAGAAATGTTTAGAATATGTTCTTTATGTGGGAATTGCGTCCTTAATTATTCAAGATATTGACTTTATTGCGTGGATTGCGAATTATGCTGATGAAATTATAGCTATGATTGCAATTTATTTTCTGTGTGGAGTAGCGATCGAGATTAGTAATGTCATTTTAGAAGATTTAATTTTACAAACCGATAATTTAACTGATTTACAACGACAACGACGCTTAACCATCATCCCATTATTCAAAAGTATTCTAAAATATACGATTTACTTTGCTGCAGGAATTTTTATTCTAAAACTGCTCAGTCTTGATCCAACACCTTTACTCGCAGGTGCGGGAATTGTCGGAATTGTCGTTGGTTTTGGGGCGCAAAATCTGATTAATGATATTGTGTGCGGTTTTTTTATTCTGTTTGAAAACTATTATTTAGTTGGTGACTATATCGAAGCAGGAAAATTAGAAGAACGAACTGTTGAAGGAATTGTGGAAGCGATTGAACTGAGAACAACACAGATTCGACATCCTGATGGTCAACTTCAGATTATCCGCAATGGGGAAATCGGTTCGGTAATTAACTATTCTAAACAGTATATCTATGCCAAAGTTGAAGTCCCCATACCCCATAATCTTGATTTAGACCGTGCCTACAACCTCATTGAAGAAGTCGGACAACAATTAAAACAAGAATGTTTCGATGTTCTTGAAGCTACTTACATTGATGGTCTAGAAAATTGGCACAAAGATGATTTAGTCTTACGAACTCTTACTAAAGTCAAACCAGGCAAACATTTAGCAATCCAACGTTTATTACGCCGAATGTTAAAAAATGCTTTAGACGAAGAAAAAAAGTGAATAGCGACTAACTATTCACTCCTATTACGAATCTTACGGATGCTTATTCATCATCATCGTCATCGTAATCATCTTCATCATAATCATCTTCAAATTCGTCATCGTCATCATCTTCCGACACGCGACCGCCAAAACGAGTATCAGAGAAGGAATTCATTTTTAAGACTTCACTTTGACTGATGGCGCGGGCAGTTTGATCGTCTAAAACCATATCCTCATCATCTTCGAGGTCGGTAAAACGATTCGAGAGACTGTCACGCCGTTCGGCCGCTTGAGTATAGTAAGGTGAACGTACATTACCCGTGTCTTCTGGCCCTTCGTTGAGTACCGCTTCAGAAGCGGCGATCACTCCACCGTGTTCATGAGCGTTGTAGCCCGTTCCTGCGGGAATCAAACGTCCAATGATCACGTTTTCTTTGAGGCCCCGTAACCAGTCGGATTTACCTTCAATGGCTGCCTCAGTCAGAACCCGTGTCGTTTCTTGGAAAGATGCCGCACTAATAAAGCTATCGGTATTTAAAGATGCTTTGGTGATCCCTAGTAATACTGGAGTATAACGCGCCGTTGCACCACCTGTAATCGACATCGCATCATTAACCTGTTCAACCTGACGGAGTTCGACTAATTCACCAGGTAACATTGTTGTGTCACCCCCATCATCGATCCGAACTTTTGAGGTCATCTGACGGACAATCACTTCGATGTGTTTATCAGAAATATCAATCCCTTGCGATTGGTAAACCGATTGTACCTGATCGACTAAGAAAATCTGAGTTTTCTGTAAACCCCGTAACGACGCTTCATAAACCCCAAGATCATCGACATGATAGTTAAAGAAAATCTCTAAGATCTCATGGGGGTTAGCAGGGCCATCAGTTAGATGGTGACCTGTTTCGACCCGTTGACCGTCGGTTACTAAAAGATTTTGATTGGGCAGTAGCGGATATTCGCTAACGGTTCCATCATCTTCGATCACCTTAATATCAACACTGTCGTTATCTTCTCCATATTCCACCTGACAAACACCAGGTTTGCGGGCTAGAATACAAGCCTCTTTCGGCTTACGTCCTTCTAGAAGTTCTTCAATTCTGGGTAAACCCTGAATGATATCTCCCGTTTTGGTACGTTCAAAAACCAACAACACCAAGTTATCACCCCGTTGCACCAAGTCACCGTCATCAATATGAAGGATCGCGCCGGCTGATACTCGATAGGGACGTGCTTGACGTAAGGTTACAGTATATTCGCCTTTTCCTTCGATTTTTACGACTTGACCTGAGTGGGGAGTCGTAACACCAGGAGCGATTTCAGTATCGGAAATGATTAAATCGCCGACTTTAACCTTGGGTTTTTGATCGGTACTAATAGTAAAGAGATCCGCATCACGAACAATGAGAATGCGTCGAATTGCTTCAATTCCACTCTTAATCCCGCGAATTTGTCCTGCTTCTTTACACTGAATTTCAGTTCGTGCAATCACAGCACCTGGGGGAATTTCTTGATTGTCGTGAACCAAAACCCGTGTCTGGATATTACCACCGAGAGGATCGCTTTCTATATCACGACGCAGCACCAAGGTTTCTAGCATAACCAATTGTAGACGTTGACAATCAGCTTCTTCGTCTGGTTGTAACTCGATATCAGCCGCTACGTGAGTCGTGATATCGGACTCTTGGCTGCTCATTTCGAGAACTAGCTGAGTGCTGAGTAACTGACAACCATCAACTGATTTGACCCGTTCACCATCTTTATAGAAAATGCGTTGCACTGAGCGCAGTTGAATTTGTCGTCCACCTTCAGTATTAATCGTGCCTTGGGAAAGGACATCGGGTTCATCATGAACGGTAAACTCTTGAACAGGACGCAACAATAAGCCATAGCCTTCTGTGGTTTCGACCCATTCAGCCATTCGTAGCTCATCTAGAACAATCTCAGGGCCGATTTGAGTTCCTGCGTTGAGAACTTGTCCTGTTTCAATCTTGGCGATTTCTGGATCGATGTCTAGATAGAGTTTTCCAGGTTTAATGATGATCTCGCGTAAGATTTCATTTTTTTGAATAACTTCGACGACTCCACTCGACTGAGCAAAGATATCTTTAACGACTTCTTCTCCTGCTTCGACATATTGGCCGTCTTCAACTTGTAGGAGTGAACTGTCTTTATTGACTTCGTGGGTTTCTTCTGGAATCCAAAGGATCGTACCCCCTTTGGTGATTTCATAACCCTGTTTGCGACCGCCCTTCGAGACTTCAATTCCGCCGTACTGGATCAAGCCACCACTATTGGTATGATAGCGATCGTCGATTAATTCAGCTACGATCGCATGATTTTGGACTTTGGTTCCGGGGGTCGTTTTCAATAAGAAGCGTTGACCGTCGGCCGTGTAAATAATGAACTGTTCGCGTCCACCACTACTTTCGACTCTGACTTGTGCTTGATCGAGGAGTACCGAAGCGGTAACGATATCAATTTCGCGGCTATTTGGCTCGAGACGAACGACCCCGCCACTATTGGAGATCAATCGGGTTTCAGCTAAGACTGAGCCGACCTCTACATCTTCTCCATTTTTAACAACGGGTTCGGCACCTGGTGGTAAGTTATAAACATCACCCGATAGCACCCAAAGTAATCCCCCTCTTTGCGCGATGCGGGTTGTATTACCTTGGCGATCTTTTTTGCCTTCAGGAACCAGTTGTGAGAAGAGAACCTCTCCTGCTAGGTGGCTTGTTACGTCTTTGGTCGCTCTTTCGGTAGAACGCTGTAATTTAGCCGTTGCTACTTCTGCTAAAAGCTGGTCTAGGGTAACTTTTTCGCCATCAGAGACAAAGAGCAAAGAGCTTGGGGTTAAAGAATAGCTGATCGGTTCCTTGTTTTTTTGGTCTGGAATGATGCTGAATTCTGCATTGACTTCGACTTGTTCGCGTTCTTCCCCGTGACGTGTCCGAATGCGACGGGTCGAGAGTCCCTCACCATAGCGAATGACCCCGTCAAAATTGGATCTCACCTGACGGACGACTTCTCCTGTAAAGACCCCTCCAGTATGGAAGGTACGCATCGTTAACTGGGTTCCAGGTTCCCCAATCGATTGAGCCGCAATAATCCCAACTGCTTCGCCCATATCGACTAAATGACCATGCGCTAAACTCCAGCCGTAGCATTGTTGACAGACCGAACGAACTGCCTCACACGTCAGGGGCGATCGCACTTTAACCTGCTCAACCACTTTTTCAATGGTTGTGGAGAGTTCAGCATCTATAAAATCATTTCGTTTGGCAATCACTTCGCCATCAACGACGATATCTTCTGCTAAAACACGTCCAAATAGTCGATCAGATAACGGAATCAAAATGCGATCCCCGTCTTTCATCGGACTAACGGTAATAAACGCCTTAGTTCCGCAATCGTGTTCCCTTACAATTACATCTTGGCTCACATCGACTAAACGCCGTGTTAGATATCCAGAGTCGGCGGTTCTGAGGGCGGTATCAACCAATCCTTTGCGCGCCCCATAGGAAGAAATAACGTATTCAGTAACGGTTAAGCCTTCACGAAAATTCGTTTTAATGGGTAAATCGATGATTTCCCCTTGAGGATTCGCCATTAGACCGCGCATTCCGACTAATTGACGGACTTGGCTCATATTGCCCCGCGCTCCCGAGAACGCCATCATGTAAACCGAGTTGAGGGGATCGGTTTCACGGAAGTTACGGATAACTTCATCTTTGAGGGCTTCTGATGTACTATTCCATGTATCAATTACTTTTTGGAACCGTTCTACTTCAGTAATTTCCCCTTTTGCGTAGCGAAGTTCTGTCAAGCGGATTTCTTGTTCTGCACTATCGAGCATACTCCGTTTAGCGGGAGGAACCGTCAAATCATCGACGCTAATGGATACTCCTGCTTTCGTGGCAAAACGAAAACCCATATCTTTTAAATCATCAGCCATTTGAGCGCAACGCGCCGAGCCGTGATTTTGATATGTCCAAGCCATTAATTTTTTTAAGCGATTCTTATCAACCGTATAGTTGTAGAACATAGTTTATTCAGTGACCAGTAATCAATAATCAGTAATCAGTAACTTATCGGTACGTGAATAGTCCGTTAATCATAACTATTCACGTACAAACTTTGCACAACGTTGCTCCTAGCTTTCCACTTCTTCGGCTTCTAAATCTTCAGTAGTCAAAGATTCGTAAGTCGGACGAGAAGGCGCGCGGCGACCGAGATCAGTCATTAAATCGACTTCTACATCCCGTGACGTGCCATCTGGTGCATTTTCTACTTTGTGAACCGCAATATCTAAGCCTAGTGATTGCAATTCGCGCATTAGAACTTTAAAGGATTCTGGAGTACCTGGGCGTGGAATTGGCTTACCTTTGACGATTGCATTAAGAGCCTCATTCCGTCCTTGCATATCATCTGATTTTACGGTGAGGAGTTCTTGCAGGGTATAAGCAGCACCATACGCCTCTAAAGCCCAAACTTCCATTTCTCCAAAACGTTGTCCGCCTTGTTGTGCTTTTCCTCCTAATGGTTGCTGTGTCACCAAAGAGTAGGGCCCTGTTGAACGAGCGTGAATCTTATCATCAACCAAGTGAACCAGTTTCAGCATATACGCTTGTCCTACGGTAATTGGTCGATCAAAGGGTTCTCCCGTCCGTCCATCGTAAACTACTACTTTACCTGGATGCTCTGGATTAAAAATCCAATGTTTCCCTGGGCGTTGTGTGCCATCTTCTAAGAGGCGATGCACCGTAAGCCTTGAGGCTTCTGCGCCATACATTTCATCAAACGGTGTGATCTTGAACCGTACTCCTAGGTTCTCTCCAGCCCATCCTAGAAGGCACTCAAACACCTGTCCAACATTCATCCGACTCGGAACCCCTAACGGATTGAGAACGATGTCTACAGGTCTTCCATCGGGCAGATAGGGCATATCTTCTAGGGGCAGAATCCGCGAAATAATCCCTTTATTACCGTGACGACCTGCCATTTTATCGCCGACTTGGATTTTGCGTTTTTGAGCGACATAAGCCCGAACAACCATGTTAGCCCCTGGTGGAAGTTCGTCCCCTTGTTCACGAGTAAACACCCGCACATCGACGACACGACCTTTTTCACCGTTCGGTACTCTCAAGGAATTATCCCGAACATCCCGCGCTTTTTCACCGAAAATCGCCCGTAGCAGTTTTTCTTCTGGAGGTTGATCCGATTCCCCTTTTGGTGTGACTTTACCGACGATAATATCACCCGCTTCGACCCAAGCCCCTGAGCGAATAATGCCACGCTCATCAAGGTTTCTCAGGGCATCTTCCCCAACGTTGGGAATCTCACGGGTAATTTCTTCAGGCCCCAGTTTCGTCTGACGGGCTTCAATTTCGTATTTTTCAATGTGAATACTGGTGTACACATCATCAGAGACCAGTCTTTCACTAATTAAGATCGCGTCTTCATAATTATAACCTTCCCAAGGCATATAAGCGACCAGAATATTCTGACCCAGTGCCAGTTCACCGCCTTCGGTTGCTGAACCATCGGCAAGAATTTGACCGGGTACAACCTGTTCCCCGTTATAAACTAGAGGACGTTGATTTAAACAGGTATCTTGGTTGGATCGCTGATATTTTTGAATCGGATAAGTCATCTGGGATGCCGTTGGGTCTGGCTCTCCTTTTTCATCGGTGACTTTAACGGTGATGCGAGTTGCATCAACATGAGTGATAATTCCGTGAGTTCGTGATACAATTACCATCCCTGAGTCACGGGCGGCTTGTGCCTCTAAACCTGTTCCGACCAAAGGACGCTCAGGACGCAGTAGGGGAACGGCTTGACGCTGCATATTCGATCCCATTAGAGCGCGGTTAGCGTCATCGTGTTCGAGGAACGGAATCATTGAAGTTGCGACCGAAACAATCTGAACGGGCGAGACGGCTACATAATCTACTTGTGCGGGTGTTGTTGTCGAGAAATCTTGGCGATATCTGACAGGTACTAAATCTCCTAAAATGATCCCCTTTTCATCAGTGGCGACATCTCCAGGCGCAACCCGTACATCATCCTCTTCATCTGCGGTTAGATAAACAGGATCTAAATCTCGTCTGACCCGTCCGTTTTCGACTTTATAGTAAGGCGTTTCAATAAATCCATACTGATTGACGCGCGCATAAGTCGCCAACGAGCCAATTAATCCAGCATTCGGGCCTTCTGGTGTTTCTACGGGACAAATCCGACCATGATGGGACGGGTGAATGTCTCGCACCGCAAAGCCTGCTCTTTCTCTGGTTAAACCGCCAGGGCCAAGGGCTGACAAACGTCGTTTATGGGTCAACTCGGCTAGAGGATTGGTTTGATCCATAAATTGCGACAATTGAGAGGAGCCGAAGAATTCTTTAATCGCGGCGACTAACGGTTTGGGGTTGACTAGAGACGCGGGTGTTAAGCTGTCGGCTTCACTTACGGTCATCCGTTCTTTGATAATCCGTTCGAGGCGGTTAAGTCCTACTCTGACTTGGTTTTGCAGTAGTTCGCCCACAGAACGAACTCGACGATTTCCTAAGTGGTCAATGTCGTCGGTTGAACCAACGTCGAATTCTAGGTTAATCAGGTAGTCGATCGCGCCTAAAATATCTCCCGGTGTTAAAATCCTGGTTGTATCAGGTACCGATGAGCGCAATTTGCGATTGATTTTATAACGACCAACGCGCCCTAAGTCATAGCGTTTGTTATCAAAAAAGCGTGACTCTAGCAGTTGTTGTCCACCGCTTACGGTTGGTGGTTCACCCGGTCTGAGTTTACGATATAACTCTAGTAAGGCTTCTTCTTCGGTGGGATTGCCTTCTTTATCGAGGGTTTTTTGATAGAAATCGGGATGGCGCAGCGAGTCCATAATTTCTGAGTCTGATAACCCAATGGCTTTGAGTAGAACTTGGGCGGATAATTTACGGGTTTTATCAATTCTGACCCAAACTAAGCCATTTTTATCGGTTTCAAATTTCAGCCATGCGCCTCGGTTCGGAATTAATGATGCTGAATAAGTCCGACGACCGTTTTTATCGATCTCTGCTTTATAATAAACCCCAGGAGAACGCACAATCTGATTAACGATGACTCGTTCTGCACCGTTAATAATAAAGGTTCCCCGTTCTGTCATCAGGGGTAAGTCACCGATAAAGACTTCTTTTTGCTCTTTGATTTCGCCTGTTTCTTTATTGAGCAACCGTGTCGGGACATACATTTGTACTGAATATGTACTATCCCGTCGTTTGGCTTCTTCTACGGAATATTTCGGCTCTTTGAGTTTATAATCAGCACCGAGAAAATGTAATTCTAATTTACCCGTGTAATCGGTAATTGGAGAAAAGCTATTAAGTTCTTCAATTAATCCTTCTTCCAAAAACCAGCGAAAACTAGAGCGTTGAATTTCAATTAGATCAGGAAGCAGATTGTAATTTAGATTGCTCATGCGTTTAGTTATAATGTGTTATGGTGCGTGTGTGAAACGTTAAAAGAAATTGATAGAAGAAAAAAGCTCAAATAATCATTATGCTATTGTTTGTTGGGTTACTCTTGGTTACCAAAGGAAGTCCAAAAAGACGATAAGCATTTTCAGTAGTGAAGTGTGCTAACTTTTCGATATTGACTTCACGTAACTGAGCTAAAAACTCGGCTACATATCGCACATAAGCAGGTTCATTACGTTTTCCTCTTTTTGGCACAGGAGCTAAAAAAGGACAATCTGTTTCAATAAGGATGCGATCTTCGGGTACCATTTTGGCCGATTCTTGAATCGAAATGGCATTCTTAAAAGTGACAATTCCACTAAAACTAATATAGAAACCCAAGTCTAAAAACCATTGGGTTTCTTCTGGTGTGCCACTCCAGCAGTGCATAACTCCTGTGACATTTCCTCCGTTGCTTAAAAATTGTTGTAAGAGTTGTCGCATTCTTGCTGCTGCATCCCGACAATGGATAATGACTGGCTTATCTAGTTGTTGAGCAATTTTTAATTGAGCTAAAAAGACTTTTTCTTGTAAAGCTTGATTGTCCGCTTTATAAAAATCGAGTCCCATTTCGCCAATTGCGACAACACGCCCATCAGATTTCGCTAAGTTGAAAATCTGATCGGCTGTATTCGCTGTCCATTTCTCAGCATCCAAGGGATGTAAACCAACAGCAAAGGATATTTCAGGAAACTGATCTGCGATCGCTTGTATCTCCTCAAATTCTTTTGGTTCTACACACGAATGAACAATGGCGATTACTCCTGAAGCTCGCCAACGTTCCGAGAGACTGACTAACTCATCTTGAAAAGTTTTAAAGTTGAGATGAACATGGGTATCAATAAATTGCATTGCTCCTTATGGGCTGTCGTCACAGCGATCAAGATTTCTTACCCTGTCACCTTTTTTTGGGATGGACATTTCTATCTTGATTGTAGCTTATACTAATTTCAAGATGCAGCCACCGTCACTTTGGAAAGAGCTTTTGCTAAACTCGCTTTTTTTCTGGCACCGTTATTTTTATGCAGTACATTGCGCTTAACGGCTTTATCGATTTTGCTGTAGGCGGCTGACATGGCTACTTGCACTGACTCCATCGTTTCAGGAGTTGGATTAGCCGCGTAGCTGTCTACCGCGCTTTGATATTTTTTCATCAAGGTTCTAACAGCCGATTTATAGGATTTATTGCGTAAGCGATTACGCTCTGCTATTTTGATCCGTTTTATTGCAGACTTTATATTAGCCACAGTCGTTTCAGTGAAAAGGGTATTTGGGTAGGTTTAAGAATAACTAGACTCAGGTTGTCTATCATAACAGAAAAAGTTGATTTTTGACAAGTCTTTGGCAGCAGGTTAATTTAGCAACAATCGACTCAAAATAATCGACCCAAAACAAATACAGGCAAGCAATTGAAATTATAGGTAAGCTAGAGAAGTAGGATCAAACGAGAGTGCGTATGAATGCAAGCTCGAACAATCGTCACTAAAAAAGGGTTCTAAACTTCATGCTGCGAATTGTTACTCAG
Source organism: Chroococcus sp. FPU101 (assembly GCF_017312365.1). Lineage (GTDB taxonomy): Bacteria > Cyanobacteriota > Cyanobacteriia > Cyanobacteriales > Microcystaceae > Chroococcus. The sequence continues at coordinate 165,797 of NZ_BLJI01000005.1, read as the reverse complement.
TTAGTTGAAGCCCAAACTGAACTACGACGCATTCGCGATCGCTTCGGGGAAATCGGGTTACAAGCCCAAGAAGCTAGAGTCAAAGAAGTCCTCGATCAGGTTCAACAACAGGGAGATCAGGCTTTAATTAATTCAGGGAAAACAGCCCTGTCATTATCCAGTTTAAAAGTTAGTGGTTCAGAACTCGATGCAGCTTATCAGCAAGTTTCTAAAGATCTCTTAAAATCAATTCAGTTAGCTTGTGCTAAAGCTGAAGCCTTTCACCGTCAGCGCATCCCTAAATCTTGGGTTCAATTTGGAGATGCTGAAACAGCGATCGCTAAACGGTATCGCCCCTTGACAAAAGCGGGGATTTATGTTCCCGATGGCAATCAGGCTCACTTAAGTTGGGTATTAATGCAAGCCATTCCCGCTAAAATCGCACAAGTCCAGCAAATTATTATGGTAACGCCCCCTGGAGTGGATGGAAAAATACACCCAGGCGTTTTAGTCGCTGCCACTGAAGCAGGAGTCAACAATATTTATCGCGTTGGTGGTGTTGAGGCGATCGCAGCCTTAGCCTATGGAACGGAAACCATCCCCAAAGTCGATGTCATTACGGGTGGCGGTCATTTTGAGGTGGCGATGGCGAAAAAAATGGTAAGCGATTTAGTTAGAATTGATACATTAACTCATCCTTGGGAATTATTGATTATTGCGGATCAACAAGCAGATCCCAGGTTAATTGCTGTTGATTTATTAGCCCAAGCAGAACAACATCCCTACGCTGCTTCAATTTTAATCACAACTCATCTAGAAATTGCTGAAGCGGTACAGCAAGAAGTTCAAAATTATTCCCAACAAATTTCGACAGAAAAAGCTTTAGCTCATTATGGGTTAGTTATTGTCGTTGAAACTTTAGAAAAAGCCCTAGAATTATCAAACTTTTTTGCTCCCGCTCACTTAGCATTATATGTTGATGAACCTTGGGAAACTCTAGAACTGGTCAAATCGGCTGGTACTATCTTGATGGGTTCTTCTACCCCGAAAATGGTTGGGGAATATTTTGGGGGAACCGCTTTTGCTCTCGCTACAGGTATTGGTTTAGAAACGTTTATGCAGTCTTCAAATGTCATTGAATATACACCGATCGCGCTTCGTCAATTTTCGAGTGTCCTACAAGTTCTCGCCGAAGCTGATGGTTATTTAAGCGGGATTGATTCGATTCGTTTACGAATTGAAGGAAAAAATAAAAATGAGTAAGATAGGTTAAGAGCTAGTTTGGCTACATTTTTTTAATCAAGTCATAACGAATTATGTTGAGTGAGCGATTGTAGTTCATACCATTTATGATAATAATTCCAAGCGTTTTGTAATAAATCAGAAGGAAATTGAAGTGTCTCTTGTTTGTTATTTTTTCTCAAAATATACCCAGCTTTAATATTTTTAGAAGAATCACCTATATATTTTTTCCCCGTCCACGGTGTCAAGCTATATTGTTCTACAAAAGGCTCTTTAGTCTGAAGAAATCTTTGGAGAGTTTCAAAGGTTTGAGTTGTTTCATTGAGCAGCTGTTCATAAGTTATAATTATAACTTTAGAATAATTTTTAATATTTTTAAAATCATTTTCCATCATCAATAAGCGCTCACAATAATACTGATATAAATCGGGCAAAGTTCGATTTGTAAATAATTTTGACAAGCTTAATAAAGTATCTTCGGGATTTCTCACTAAAAAAATATAATAAATATCTTCATGATTTAGTAAATCCTTATTGACTAAAAGACGGTTGTGGAGCAGTTTATCAAAAACATAGTCTTCGGGAATACTCATCTTACGAAAATACCAAGAAACTCGACACATCATCAATTCTAAGTCTGCTTCTGAATGATAAGTTAAACCAGTTTCACCAATTCCATAAATTTTAGGATGTGAATTAAGTAAATGCGACAGCAAAGTGCTTCCAGAACGCATATGACTATTAATAAAAATCGTTTTTAATTTTGGTTTTTTTTGCGCCAAAAGCCAAAGATAATAACTATAAACAGAATTTCGAGGAAGTTTTTTGAGTGTTGAGATTAGATTCATATAATTTATACCCTAAGAAAATAATTGAAGATTTTATTAAATCTTTTTAGGAAAGCATAAGTTTTGAAATAAGCATATCGCCTCAAAAACATTGCTTTTCTTTCACTTTTCGATAAGATTTTCCATCTCTCATAATAAGAATAAACAAATTGATCAAAATAATTTAACCATTGTTTTGTCAGATGCTCTGGTGTAAATTCTTGAATACGTTTAAATCCATTATCAACGATTGATTGATAAAGATTTGAATTGTTTTTCAGCTTTTCTATAGAATTAATAGTACTGTCAATTGAGTCAATCATTAAAAAATCTAATTCTGATTTTTTTTCTGCCATATAAGCAGATTCTGAAGGAAGAAGCGCAGGCACTCCAGCACGCCAACAATTAATTAATTTACTGGCAGGTTTGTACTTATAAATGTTATTGGACTTAAAATTCCGCACAGCAATCACTACATCTATCTGGCTATAATCGTTCCACTGAGTGGGGCTAAAAAGCGGCATCCATTGATAGCCCAAATTTTCTAAAGTATCTGACCATTTCTGATCATGAAATTCTTGAGCTAACTGACTTCTTGAACCCACATAAGCTATATTTTCTACTCGTGAACCTCGCTCTGGCAATCTTGGAATTAGTTTTGTCTGAGGCCAAAGCGGTATATAGTATGGATGCCAAATCGAATTTTGATATTCTTCAAATTCAATTGAATTTTGTACCACGTGTAAAGCTGCTGAAGGATGAAAATCTCGATCTCCTTTGGCACAGATAAGCATGACCTCTCCAAAATCGATGAATGTCTGATTTAAGCTATCTCTGTCAGCCAACAAAATCCCTTCTTGAGGAATTTTTGTAGTAATTTCACACGGGAAACCTTCTTTTTTTAAGTAAATGTATGTGGCTAAAACCCAGCAAGTAAAATTATTACAAATTGTACACTCTTCTATTGTCTTGTCAAAGAGTTCAACCTTTGTTTCATCAGGAACATAAAAAAAAACTTTATCCATAAAATTAAATCTGTTTTTCTTATTTTTCTGCTAAAACAGCCTTGTGTACTACACCAGACTAATCTTACCTTAAAACAGGCTTTTAGAGTCACAATTGATTCTAGTTAAGTTTTTTGACTGATCAATAACAGAATTTAAACTTAGTTAATTAAAAGTTTATTAAAAACTAAAACTAGCATATATTTATCTTTTTAACAATATCATTTTCAATACATTTTCAATACATTTTCAATACTTATAGAAATAGCAATTTCAATCTTATGGGTTTCTAGCCTTTTCAAGGCAGGGTTTGCTCACTATCTCCTACAATGCAAAGTGCAAGCTTTAATTAGATACTCGACAGAAGTCTTAAAAGCCAAGAAATTTTGAAACTGATTCATCTTTGTAATTAACTTGGAAAAACCCCGTTTTAGGTCAGGATGGGAAAAAATAGGCAACTAAGGCTAGGACTAACGAGCAACGATATAAATTTTTTTTATTTTGATAGTTGATAAATATTAAAATAAGCCAAAATAAGAGTAATAATAGTTAAAGGTAAACCAAACTTAAAATGTTCTCTAAAATTAAGATGATAGCCTTTAATAATTGCTGCTTCGGCGACAATGAGATTAGCAACTGAACCAAATAAGGTTAAGTTTCCTGCTAAAGTTGAACCTGCTGCTAATAGTAACCAGTAATTTGTATTATTCTCTGCAATCAATGGCTTTAAAACAAGAACAGCAGGCACATTAGAAATTAAATTAGAAAGTAAAACAGTAACACCTAGAAATTGTAGTGAATTGTTGGCGAAAAGAGTTAAAGCGTTAAATAAACTGAGTTTCTGTGTGGCATGAGTCACGATAAATAAACCAGAAAACATAACTAAAACATTCCAGTCAATTTGTTGAAAGACTTTTTCAGGTTTAATTCGGCGAGTAATTAGTAATAAGGCTGCTGCTGTTAATGATGCTATTCCTAAAGGAACTCCTACCGCAAAAGCAATTAATAAACCACTGGTAATGATTAAAGACTTTCTGAATAAAGGTTTGATTAGACGATATGAAAATTTAGGAATAATTGGGATTTCTTGTCTTGAACGGACTTCAGGATAAAGTAGCCACAATAAACCAATTTGTATAATTAAACTGATTAATGCGACAGGAAGTAAAGCTCTAGAAAAATCTAAATAACTAATATTAGAAAATGAACCGATTAAAATATTTTGTGGGTTGCCGCTAAGAGTCGCTACAGAACCCGAATTGGTGGCAGCAGCTAGGGCAAGTAAATAAGGAATGGGATTTAATTTTAATGCTTGGGTTAAATGAATGACTAAGGGTGTCAAAATAAGAGCGATCGTATCATTGAGAAAAAATGCGGATAAAATCCCACTACCAAAGGTTAATAAACAAAGTAAACCAAAGGGACTACGAGTAATTTTTAATAGAGAAGATAAAATTAATTGAAAAAAGCCTGAATAGGCTAAATTCGCATTAATCACCATCATACTGAGCAAAAAAACGATTGTATTTGCGTCAATAGCCCGCCATCCTTCCTCTAGAGTAAATACCTGTAGCGTAATCAGAAAAGCAGCACCCACAAGCGCGATCGTTGCTCGATTCATCCTTAACCCTGGAAACTGCCCCAGAGCTAGTCCTAAATAAGTGAGAAAAATAACTAAATATTGTAATGATTGAAGCAAAATTGACCAAAATACTTTTTTTAAATTAATCTGAGTTCGCGTTAATGCGACATAAATTTACAAGTTGAATATATTAGTGACAGCTAGGAGGAGCGACAGGAGCGACAGGAGCGAGCGTAATTGCCTCAGCCGTTAGAACGATCGTACCATCAGCTTCCCGTTTCCAGCCTTGTACTTGTTGAATGACAGGTTGTGTGTTATCTGAGCGTTCTTTTAATTTAACAGCAGGTTTCTTCTCAAGTTGCGAACGGGTTGCCCAATCTACTGTACTATTTGGCATCATCGGATCGCTAGGATTAGTAGGTAAACCGCCTCTTCCTTTAATGATAAAGGAACTTACTTCACCTGCTGTTACACTACAAACATTTTTAGCGACTAGACGAGCAACATCGACAATATTTTCAGTAAATTTACCCAAACGATTTACTAAAGTATCATTGGGATTAGTAATAGTAACGGTTCCTTGGACATCAAATCTGGAGGATGCAGTGATGTCACTTAGAGGAGTTTGCGCTTCTCTAAATTGAATGCCAAAAATCCCTTTAGTATTAATATTGATGTGACCACCTTTTCCTTGAAAAGCATTTGCAGTGATGTCACTATTTTCTTTAGGAATAGCAAGGATCAAATGTGAATCAATTGTAATGTTTCCTCCATCCCCTGTCTCTTCTGCTAGTCCTGCTGTGGCTGAAATGTTACTTTGATTACGAAGTAGAAGGCGATCGCTTAAATTAAGAGTAATGTTCCCACCTTGATTTCTAATCGTTGTCGCAGTTATCGCCGCACCGTTGTTTAAAGTAAGAGATTTAGCTGTAATGTTAATATCTTTGGCTTCTCCTTCTCCTTCAATTCCTAAAGCTGCTCTAATATTACTAGACACTCCACTAGGACTAAGCTCATTCCTAAGTTCCCCATTAGTATTATAAAAAGGAATATCAGCTATTCCATCAAAAAATAAGTTAGCGTTCGGTGCATTGATTGTAATGCTTCCAGCAATACCTTGTCCTATGATATCAGTACGCAGCGCGGAACCTCCATTCATAAGCAGAGAATCACTGACGTTGATAAAAATATTTCCAGAACTGCCTCGAACTAAATTGTTAGTAAATATTTGCGCCCCATTGGTGATAGAAAGTGTTCTAGCTGTAATCTGGATATCTCCTCCTTTCCCCTCCCCTTCATTGGTCAATAAATTACGAGCGATGACCGTAATAATTCCACTATAGAGATCTACTTTTTCAATTCCTGTTACAAATTGCTCAGTAATGTTAGCAATTCCATCGATAATAACCTTTGCATTATTTGCGTCAACTGTAATGTCTCCTGCATCTCCAATCCCTCCAATAAACGATAGCAATCGAGATCCTTCACTGATTGTTAACGAATCAGTCACTTTCAAATCAATATTGCCAGCATTGCCTTTTCCAAAAACACTACTAATGATCGCTGCACCATTTGTCAAAGAAATAGACTTAGCATTAATATAAATTTTTCCAGCATTTCCTTCCCCTTCACCATTTATTCCTACGATCGTAGATAGCCCACTCGCTTCAACAAAAAGGTCATTTTCATCCTCTACAATCTTCCTTCCATCAAAGCGAACAACTGCATTAGGTGCTTCAATTATAATATTTCCCGTGTTACCCCGACCTGAAATATCACTCCTAATCAAAGAACCTGCTGTTAAAGAAATCTCATCAGCAACTTTGAGCAAAATACTGCCAGAGTTGCCAACACCTGAATAAATGGAGTCTATATCAGAGAAGTTTTTGAGAATGAGTGTTCCTGCTTCAAGATAGATATTGCCACTTCTACTCTTAGTATTTGCAGAAGTATTATCTTTTTCATCAATTTCGATACTACTACCTAAAATACTTTCTCCATCAAGTGTCATCCGATTAGCGATTTGAATCCAAAGATCACCCGCATTCGCTTTGCCAGATGTAGTCGTCAGTAATTCTGCATTATTATCTAACTCCAAAGATAGAGCGATGATCTCAATATCTCCACCTTTTGTTTCAAGAACCCTAGAATTGCTATTAGTAGTAATACTGCTGCCATCTACTAAGATCATTCCTTGACTGTTCAGGGTAATTTTTCCACCAAGTGAACCTGTTGAAGTCACAGAAATGGCTGGAGCAAAAGTTATATCTCCCTTAGATACTAAAGAGATATTACCACCGTTGTTTAGCTCGATATTACCGTTGATATTCAGATTACCTGCGGCTACAAGGGTTAAATCCTTCCCTACTGATAAATTAGCCTGACTGTTAATATTACTTGATTGTTGGGCAACTTGATTAAAAAATAAAGCACCTGGATTAACGGATAGTAAATGACTGCTATCGGGTTGAGAAGCACTGAAAAATCCTTCGTTTCCTAGATAAATTGCATTGGCGGTTGTCGCTAAAAATGAGCCTTGAATATCTAAACTGGCATGGGAACCGAATAAAATACCATTAGGGTTCAGCAATAATAAGTTTGCTGTTCCTAATACACCCAATTTTCCCAAAATATCTGAGCGATTACTTCCCGTCACACGGGTAAAAATATTTTCCACGCCAGCAGGATTGGCAAAATAAACACCTCTTCCTTCATTAACATTAAAATCTGAAAAACTATGAAAGAGATTATCTCCTCTTTGTGCGCCACCCTCGACCCTATCGTTTAATCGGTTGAACGGATTAACAATAGAATTTTCTGAACCAAGAGTGTTATCAGGAATAATTTGAGCTAATAATGGTTGATCGAACTCTATTAATAGTGTAATTAACAATAATCTAACTATCTTCCATCTTACTGATTGTAGCTTCCTTTCACTTGAATTGATAAGTTTAGTTATAGGAAAACTCATTTTATTTATTTTTATTAATAAACTACCTTTTATAAGAATTTTATTTTAATCAAATCATGCTCATGCAACAAAAAATGAAAGTTTTCAAAAACAGGAGTTTTTAGAATAATTCAAAAATTAGGTTTTTTAACGTCAGTGCGGGTAATTAGTCAATTTATCTAGAACTGACTTTAGTTTTAGGAAATTTTCTTATCCTGTGACATTTATAATCTTTAAGTACTGCCAAAGCTTTAAAAAAAACAATTTTGAGCTACGTCATCTGGCTTTTATCTTCATCGCTTGATAAATAATACCGTATTTATCTAGAACATCCACGCTAGAAACCGTAAAACAGAGCTAAGTAAACAGAAAAAAGGGTTAACCGGAATGCTGGTCAACCCCTCGGCTTGGGAACGCGCTGTAAATCTTAGTTTTGAACAACTAGCTTAACGTTAGCGTTGCTTAGACCGCGCTGTTTAACTTCTGCTAAGGTTTTATTAACAGCATATTTTTGATTGATTGAGTTGATCAATTCGGTTTGGTTGTGTTTTTTAGCAACACCCCAGAGGTCAGCGATGAGGTCAAAAGAACCGTCGCTATTGCGAGACCAACCGAGATCATATTCACCTTCTAAAACCGCAACTAAGTCAGCACGAATGCGTTGACCGTTGTAACCACGAACATCGGCTTCGGTTTTAACATTAATTCCTAAATCCTTTAAGGAAGCTTTGAGAATTTCGGAATCGGTGATTTTAGTCCGTAAAGTGCTGAAATGAGACATTGGAATTTCCTCCAGTAGACAACAATGAACAACAACAATTGAGAGTTTGAGAGTTTAAAAGTACCGCCTTTATGAAATGATAGCGGTGTTTTGTGAGTGCTGCTAGCGTTATTGCTAGCCTTTCTACCTGTTGGGATCAGGCTGAAAGTCTGTTAGAACTCCATTCGCTGATATTCAGCAACGGAGGATGAAGCAGGTCTTGCCCGTTGGCGGGCCCAGTCACGGAGGGCTGTTACCTGTTCAGTCATGGTACGCGATAGGGGCAAGGTCGATTTAATCGCTGCGATGATGTCGAGTTGGGTGAACTCTCGATCTTGAGCGAATGCCTCGTACATGGCAGCTACGATCGCTTGCTCTATTTCTGCACCAGAAAATCCATCAGATACCTTGGCTAACTGCTCTAAATCGAAGCGTGTAATGTCGGAGCGACGTTTGCTAAGGTGAATATTAAAAATAGCTTGTCTTTCGTCTGGGGTGGGCAGATCGACGAAAAAGAGTTCGTCAAATCGTCCTTTTCTTAAAAATTCCCCTGGAAGTCTTTCAATTCGGTTAGCCGTTGCCATCACGAAGACAGGTGAGGTTTTTTCTTGCATCCAAGTGAGGAAAGAACCAAAGATACGACTTGATGTACCGCCATCGGAGTCAGCAGAACCTGTTCCTCCTGCAAATGCTTTATCGAGTTCATCAATAAACAGTAGCGTTGGTGAAACAGACTCAGCCGTTTTGAGTGCATTTCTTAGGTTAGCCTCAGAACGTCCGACCATTGAGCCATCATAGACTCGCCCCATATCTAACCGCAGTAAGGGTAAACCCCAGAGGCGCGATGTCGTTTTAGCAATGAGAGACTTACCACAGCCTGGTACACCTAAAATTAGCATCCCTTTGGGCTGGGGTAAGCCATATTCTCTAGCGCGTTCGGTAAAGGCATTAGAACGCTGCTGTAGCCATTTTTTTAATTCTTCGAGTCCGCCCACTGCATCAAGGGTTTCGTCTTCTTCAATAAATTCTAAGATTCCATTGCGTCGGATTAGTTGTTTTTTCTCTGATAAAACAATGTCGACTTCTTCTTCGGTTAGCTTACTAGCTTTGACGTAAGCTTTGCGATAAACTTTTTCAGATTCATCTTTGGTTAAACCTAGTGCCGCTTTGAGGAGTTTTTCTCGTACTTCTGTGGTGATGCGACGAGTTTTATTTTTTTCTAAGTGTTGGGTTAAAACTTGATTGAGTTCTGTTAAATCAGGTAGAGGGAAATCAATGACAGAAACATCTTTTTCTAACTCAATGGGAATTTCTTGATAGGGTGACATCAAGACGATAATTTTTTCTGTTCCTTTAAAACTTGCGATCGCATCTCTTAGCCAACGAGTGACAGCAGCAGACGTGATAAACGGATGTAAATCTTTAAAGATATAGATTCCTGCTTCTCTTTGTCTGACTGTCCATTCGATCGCTGCTTCGGGAGAAACTGTGTTATGCTGCGTGGCTTGTCTGGGCTGCCCATATTCCACAATACCGTGTGTTACCGTCCACACATACACTCGCCGATGCTGTGTATTCATTTGAGCTATTTTTGCAATCGCCTGCTCTGCCCGTTCCTCTTCAGATGTGACGAGGTAAATCAGGGGGTATTGAGCTTGAACTAAGATATTGAGCTCTTCTTTCATGGCATCGACCTAAGTGTAATGGTTCTACGGTTCGATTTTGCGTTTGCGGTGTTAGACTAAGAAAGCTTTAGCAGGGAACTAACTCCGCTTCTCCTTCCGCGTTACCTTGAGTACAAACTGGTTCTGGTACTTCGAGTGGGAAGTCGTCTGTTATGACACTGGGCTGATGTTTTAAAGAAACTAGCGTTCCTTCTCTCATCACCATCGCTGCTTCACATTCTGGACAAACATGAACTTGATGGGTTTTACCGTATGTCGCTTCTTCTACTTCTTGTACTTTCTCAGGATACTTCAGGTAGAAGGCGATCGCCCTCTCTACAACGGATGACATTGATTGTTCATCTATTGCAGCCCTAATTTTTAGTTGACGATGGACTCCTGGGGGAAGATATAGTGTGACTTTTTGCTTATCTTGCATATCACTCTAATTGGTGTTACCCGGGTATGCTTCTTTAACTTATCGACTTTTTCTACGCCTGTCAAGACGCTATGACGCTATGACGGTATAATTGTTACATTACTTAATATATTTGAGTGAAGCAACGAGTTTACAGTGTTGAAGTGGCTGAAATTGAATAGATAGTGATGTCAACGAATATTGATGCTTTGCTGGTACCCTTTCAACGTTTTGGGGTACATCTTGGGTTAGAAAGAATTAACCGACTTCTAAGCGCGTTAGGAAATCCTCATCATCAGGTTAAGATTATTCATGTAACAGGTACGAATGGTAAGGGTTCCGTTTGTGCGTATCTGTCCTCTATTTTGACCGAAGCGGGTTACAAAGTGGGTCGGTATATTTCGCCACATCTCATCGACTGGACTGAAAGAATTTGTATCAATGAAACACCCATTACGACAGAAAGCCTCGCAGAAATCCTTAAAACCATTCAATCTGTAATTTCTGCCGATGAAGAAAGTCCAACACAATTTGAAGTCATTACGGCTGCTGCTTGGTACTATTTCGCACAAAATAAAGTAGATCTAGCCATTATGGAAGTGGGTTTAGGGGGAAGACTCGATGCAACCAATGTTTTAGAAAATCCTTTAGTCAGTGTTATTACATCAATTAGTCGAGAACATTGGCAAAATTTAGGCCCGACGATCGCGAACATTGCGACCGAAAAAGCAGGTATTCTAAAGTTAAATTGTCCTGCGGTCATTGGTCAATTACCAACAGAAGCTAAAAGCGTCGTAGAAGAAAAAAGTCAAGCGTTAAACTGTCCGACAATTTGGGTAAAACCTGCAATACTTACCCAAGAACAAACGGCTAAATATCAATTAGAAAATTTAATAGAAATCGAATATCCATTGCCTTTATTAGGTCAAGTACAGTTAATGAATTCTGCGATCGCTATGACTACATTAGGTATTTTACGACAAAACGGCTGGTCAATTTCTGATACAGCAATTTCTCAAGGGATGGAAAAGACACGCTGGTTAGGGCGTTTACAATGGGTTCAATGGAAAAATAAGCGTTTATTAGTCGATGGCGCACATAACCCTGCTGCTGCTGTGGTTTTAAGACAATATGTTAACACTTTAAATCAGTCGATCCATTGGGTGATGGGAATGCTAAGTACAAAGGATCACGAAGATATTTTTCGAGCCATCCTACGTCCCCATGATCGATTATCATTAGTTCCTGTTCCCGATCACAGTACAGCAAATCCTGATTCATTAGCCATTTTAGCTAAAACAGTTTGTCCAAACCTCAGCCAAGTACAAACATTTAATGAGCTTTTTAATGCTTTAGATACAGCCATAGGGGAAAATACTGAACCTGAACCGACTATTGTTTTATGCGGTTCTCTCTATTTAGTTGGTTATTTCTTGAAATACTTATCCAAGTCCTAAATTAATTAGACATAAATAAAGATTTTATAAAGTTTGATTTGTTTGTTTAAAGATTTGATGAATTATCAATCAATTGACCGAAAAGATCTCGACAATTCTACTATAGTTCGATAAATTAAGATGGAGTCAAGAGTAGAATCACTCTTATAAACTCCAAAAAATCTATAGAATTCAGACCCAACAGCTAAAGCGGTATATCGGAGTACAGAGCAATGAATAAAGTTGATCATCAGCCGCCTCATACACACTTAAATATTATAGAAGAGTTAGTCTATGCTGAAATCAAAAAGCAACTTAAACACTATCCATCTTCATTAGCTCAATATCTAAATCAGATTGAAGTAGCTACTTTTGCTCTAAACCGTTTGCCCCCTTTATACGCTTCAAGTGAAAAAGGAAAAAATCAACAGAGATTATTAGGACAAAGACAATATCAAGAACAAATCAAAATAGCCGTTAGACAGGGTATTGCAGCAGTGCAAAGAGATCCGATTCGTTCTTCAACACCCTTGATATCTGAAATAGAATCTAATTCTCAAAAGGCTAAAGTGGCTTTAAACGAATTACAAAAACTCTTAGAAGAACGCGAATTAACTAATTATGAAAAACTCACTTGGGAAAATTTAGTAGGTGTCATGCGACGAGCCTTAAATCGTGTCATTTGGACAGCTTATCAACCAATTGAATCCCCTATAACTTTAATGGATTCAGAAGAGGAACAATTGAGCTTAACCACATTACCTTTTAAAGATTGCCAGATCTTTAGCGATAAACTTCAGTAAAATTAGATACATTTTTAGAGATTTTCACAATCTTCTCACCGTAAACAGGAGTCGTTCGATACAATAGAGCCAATACATCAAATAAACGATATCGGTGTTGCTATTACGTGAATGATTTAGGAACGAATGTACCGTTAGACCTAAAGTTAATTTTTCCCTTTGAACTAGATGAGTTCCAAAAACAGGCGATCTCCGCCCTAGATCGCGGCAAATCCGTTGTAGTATGCGCTCCGACAGGCTCAGGAAAAACCCTGATTGGAGAATATGCGATTTATCGAGCCTTGGCTAGAAAAAAAAGAGTTTTTTATACAACTCCTCTTAAAGCCTTATCTAACCAAAAGTTTCGAGATTTCCAAGAAAAAATAGGTGTTGAAGAAGTCGGCTTAATTACTGGCGATACCGTCTATAATCCTGATGCCGCAGTAGTCGTCATGACAACCGAGATTTTTCGGAATATGCTCTATGAAACCCCCATTGGTCAAGTAGGGACATCTCTCGAAAATGTGGAAACGCTCGTTTTAGATGAATGCCACTACATTAGCGATCGTGGACGTGGTACCGTTTGGGAAGAATCGATTATTTATTGTCCTCCATTTATTCAACTGGTCGCGCTTTCTGCTACTGTTGGTAACCCCGAAGAACTCACCGACTGGATCAACAAAGTTCGTGTTGCTGCGGGTAATGGTCGTCATATTTCCACCTGTGAACTGATTAACTCTGATTATCGACCCGTTCCTCTGCGGTTTTATTTTACAAACAAAGAAGGGCTATTCCCTCTACTTGATGGTAAACAAAGTAAGATTAATCCACGTCTAAAAGAAAAAGGCAATAACGGCAAAAGACGACGCAACAAACGAGAAGACTGTCCTAATATCTCGATGGTCGTTGAACAACTTCGCGCTAAAGATATGTTGCCTGCCATTTACGTGATTTTTAGTCGTCGGGGTTGTGATCAGGCGATGCGAGAATTAAAAGGGATCACACTGGTTAATGAAGCTGAAACCAGAGCCATTCATTATCGCCTTTTAGTCTTCTTTTTGTCGGAAAATCTACCGCTACAAGAAGCCTTATTACAATGGTTTGAACCCGAAAATCCGAAATTATACGAGAAATTAGCCGCCTTTTTAGCAAATCAGCCCCAAGCAGAAGAGCGACTGCTTGACTTTTTACTCTTAAATTCTTCGGTCGCACTAACTTTGTGGCAATTTTTAGCCGAAGTGTCTCAACTCATTAGACTCGATCAACTTGAACCCCTAACGCGAGGCATTGCCGCCCATCATGCGGGAATTTTACCGCTTTGGAAAGAATTAGTAGAACAATTGTTTGAGGTGGGCTTAATTAAAGTTGTTTTCGCTACGGCAACCCTTTCGGCGGGAATTAATATGCCAGCGCGAACAACGGTAATTTCAGCCCTTTCTAAGCGAACCGATGACGGTCATAGTATGTTGACCCCCTCAGAATTTGTGCAAATTGCAGGGCGCGCAGGACGTAGGGGTATGGATGAAGTAGGCCATGTCGTTACCGTACAAACTCCCTTTGAAGGAGCAAAAGAAGCCGCTTTTTTGGCTACTGCTAAACCCGAACCTTTACAAAGTTGTTTTACACCCTCTTATGGGATGGTGTTAAACCTACTGCAAAAACATTCTTTAGAAGAGGCGAAAGATTTATTAGAAAGAAGTTTCGCGGAATATTTAGCCCGACTCAGACTGACTCCAGATAAACAAGCGATCGCAACTCTTACCACTGAACTTGCTAAACTGGATATCGAATTAGCGGGAGTCGAACAGACACAGGTGATCAGTTATCAAAAGCTAAAAGAACGCCTCAGAGAAGAAGAACGTCTGTTCAAAATCTTAGAACAGCAAGTGACTAACCAGACTAAACAGGAAATTATTAGCAAACTTCCTCAGATAGCACCAGGTCAAATTTTGCATCTCAAAGGCAAGTATATTAAAGTCAGTGACCCGATTCGATCCATTTTTGTTTGCACCGTCTCAGGAGCAGGGCAAGCCCCTGATTTAGTCTGTTTAGGGGAGGATAACCGTTGGTATCTTGCACCCTATGGCGATGTCACTGCGATTAATTCTGGTTCTGTGCCAATTCGTGCATTAGATCATTTGTCCTATTCTCAGTTAGACTTTAAACAACTGGGGGGTAACCGCAAAGGGGATGAAGAAACAGCCCAAATTAGTCAAAAAATTGAAGCTTATGCTCGTCCTATAGAAACACCTGTCGAACTTATAGAACAAGCGCAACGAATTGCTCAAGTCGAAACACAACTAAACGAACATCCAATCAATCAACGGAAAAACCCTGGCCGATTGCTGAAATTGTTTTATCATCGTCTTAGTTTGCGCGAACAACTCCACAAAAGCCAAATTCAATTACAAAAACAGCAGTCTCGTAAATCTTATTATTGGGAAGAATTTCTTAATTTGATTGAAATTTTACGAGAATTTAACGCTTTAGACGGTTATCACCCGACCGAATTAGGCAAAGCCGCAGCAACGATTCGCGGTGAAAATGAGCTTTGGTTAGGTTTAGCCCTGATGTCGGGGCAACTCGATCATTTAGAACCTCATGATTTAGCGGCTGCCATGAGTGCTGTGATTACAGAACCATTACGCCCTGATACTTGGTGTAATTATCCCGCACCCGCAGAAGTTTTAGAAACATTTCGCCGCACTGAACCCAACCCAGTCAGTTTACGAGAAATTCGCCGTCAACTTTATCAAGCTCAAACTCGCTATGAAATTACAATCCCAGTTTGGTTAGAAAATCAGTTATTAGGTTTGGTAGCTCAGTGGACACAGGGCAGTCAATGGCAAGAAATTTGTGAAAATACAAATCTGGATGAAGGTGATCTAGTGCGTCTGTTGCGACGTACCGTTGATTTACTCTGGCAAATTCCCCAAATCCAAGGAATACCAGCAAATCTTAGAGAAAATGCGAGAACAGCAATTACAGCGATGAAGCGTTTTCCGATCTAATTGTTTAGCTACATCTTAATCCGTTTATGAAAAAAGTTTCCTGTATTAAAATAAACGGCTATTATATTTTTGACAGGTTGCGAAACAAGGTGAGGAAAAAGTTTGTGTCAAAGTCGAAATTGAAAAAAATTAGAAAAGCCAATTTATTTTCTGTCCACTTTCTCACTTTTTGTTTAACACTTTGCCCCTTTAAATTTTTGCAAAAACCTGTACTTGCTCTGGGTATTCCTGTTGGAGTCGTCAGAAGTCAAGAAAATGTGAAACAATGGTCAACAATCACAGAACGCTTGCAGTCTGTTGGGGTTAGTTACTGTATTCTAGATACGGTAAATTGGCAAGAAGAAAAGGATCTTAATAACTTTAAGGTTTTGTTTTTGCCTAATGTCGAAAATATTAATGGTTCACAGGCGAGCGCACTTCAACAATGGATGAGTCGCGGGGGGCAGGTAATTGTTACAGGGCCAACCGGAAATCTGTCTCAGCCTGAAATTCGGACAAAATTAAAATCGATTTTCGGTGCTTATTGGGGTTTTGCCAATAGTTCGGCGGCTACTCTTAAGCTTAATGAGTCTGGACAAACTAATTTTTCTAATCCACGTAGTTTATCGAATACTCTCACAGGTGGTGTCATTATTCCTACTGGTGTAAACAGCCAAA
Organism: Chroococcus sp. FPU101; assembly: GCF_017312365.1. Lineage (GTDB taxonomy): Bacteria > Cyanobacteriota > Cyanobacteriia > Cyanobacteriales > Microcystaceae > Chroococcus. Next base: position 149,485 of record NZ_BLJI01000005.1, on the reverse strand, counting down.
CTTTAGCAATTTGGTTATCCAAAGGTAAACCCCCTGCTGTCGTTGGCACCCGCAAAGCTACTTATTTGGGGTGGCGTTGGGGTGTTGATGGAGTTTCTCCTGAAAGTCTTGACTCAGCTTGGTTAAGGGCGGCTCTCTCGCGTCATGGTGTCACCCCAGAAGTAAACGCCATGTTACAAGCAGTCCCCTGTCAAGAAAACTCTAATATTGCTCGAAATACAAAACCTGCTGTTACAGCGTCACCTACAGCGAAAAAGCCACAAACACTCGTAAACCAGACCGTAACAGAACCACAACCTCAAGAACAGGTTAGACTTCTTGAACCTGCTCAACCTCAAGGCTTTACCAAGCAACAAGTTACTGAAATGAGCGATGAGTTGAGTGATCTAATTTCTCGTTATGAAAGTACATTACTAGCAGCCAACGCGAGTAACAGTAATTTGGATTTATCGTCAAGAAAAATTATTGAAACTTCACAACAAAATAATACAGATCTCAGTACATCAAGGGATCATCATTCATCAAAAATTGTGCAACAAGCTAAAGAAACCCTTGTCAATTTTCAGCAACTTGTTGAGGCGAAACAATATGAACAAGCTAGAGAACTTTGGTTAAATGCACGACGAACACTCTGGGATAATTATCCAACCGATCGCCAGTTTGCACAACCCGAAATACGGGCGATGTGGTTAGATCGAGGAACGATCGTACAAGCAAAATCAGAAGCAGATTTAGCTAAAATATTTGATCGCATGGCTTTTGCTGGAATTAACGTCGTTTTTTTTGAGACGATTAATGCAAGTTACCCGATTTATCCGAGTGCGATCGCTCCAGAACAAAATCCTTTAACTCAAGGTTGGGACCCTCTAAAAGCTGCTGTTAAACTTGCTCACGAAAGAGGGATGGAAATTCACGCCTGGACATGGATTTTCGCGGCTGCTAATCAACGTCATAATGAAGTGATGGGACAACCGAAAAACTATTTAGGCCCAGTGTTGTCGCTTCATCCCGACTGGGCTATTACGAATAAAGAGGGCGATCCCTTTGACTACGGACGAGACTATAAAAAAGCATTTTATGATCCCGCTAATCCCGAAGTACAGCAATATCTTTTATCGCTCCTAGAAGAAATTGTAAGAAACTATGATGTTGATGGGGTGCAGTTTGACTATATTCGCTATCCCTTTCAAGCACCACAAGCGAATGAAACCTTTGGCTATAGTAATTCTTCAAGATGGCTGTTTAAACAAGAAACGGGAGTTGATCCGATTGATCTTGATCCCAATAGTCCATTATGGAATTCTTGGACAAGTTTTCGGGCGCAACAGGTAACTAATTTTGTGGCGATCGCTTCAACTCGTTTAAAACAAATTAAACCTAATCTTGTGATTTCGGCGGCGGTTTTTCCCCTACCCCAACGTGAACGTTTATACAGACTTCAACAAAATTGGGAACTTTGGGGACAAAATGATTGGGTTGATCTAATTTGTCTGATGACCTATGCTCTGGATACGGGAAATTTAGAAGAACGAACACAATTGCTGTATGAACCGATGACGGCGGGTGCTAGTTTAATTATTCCAGGTATTCGCTTACTCAAAGTGCCTGATCCAGTAACCGTCGATCAGATGCAACTACTCCGTAATATGCCAACCACAGGTTTTGCGCTTTTTGCTGCCGAAAATTTAACCCCCAATTTAGAGGGTATTTTAAATCGGACTCAGGGGGCTATTTCTCCTCAAAACCCCGAACCCCTTCCCTATCGTCAACCGTTCCAAGCAGCAGCCCTTCGTTTTCAAGCTTTACAAAAAGAGTGGAGTTTTTTAATCGTTAATCAGCAATTAGCGATGAATGAAGGGACTCTAAAATATTGGAGTCAACAGGCGGATTATTTGGCTGGAACCTTAAATCAATTAGCTCAAAATCCCTCACCTGCTAATTTAGCTTATGCTCAAAGCACTCTTAAAAAGTTTCGCGCTTCTATGGAGAGTTGGATGAGTGAACATCAGCAACAAAATGCTTATCAAGTCCAAGTTTGGCAAAATCGGATTGATGCGATCGAACGCTTATTAGTTTATGGCGATCGCTTAACTCAAAAAACGCTGAGGGAGCAAAACAAGAATTTTAAGGGAATGGAAGTAAATCCAATCCCTAATAAAATTATCGATCAACCGAACCCATAATGATATCAATACTGCCTAAAATCGCCATAATATCGGCTACTTTTACGCCTTTTAAAAGGTGAGGTAAAATTTGCAGATTATTAAAGTCGGCGGCGCGAATTTTCCAACGCCAAGGGAACAGATCATCATTACCAATGATAAAAATCCCAAGTTCGCCTTTACCACTTTCTAGGCGTACATAATGTTCACCTTTAGGAATCTTAAAAGTTGGCGGAACTTTTTTAGCAATGTACTGATAGTCTGGGCCATTCCATTCCGATTTTTTGCCTTCTGCTAACCGCTTGGCTTCTAAATTCTCATAAGGTCCACCAGGTAAAGCTTTGATGGCTTGTCGGATGATTTTGACCGATTCGCGCATTTCCCGAACCCGAACGAGATAACGAGCAAAACAATCTCCAGCCGTTTCCCACTGAACATCCCAGTCTAACTCATCATAACATTCGTAGCGATCAACCTTGCGTAAGTCCCATTTCACGCCAGAAGCCCGTAACATTGGCCCACTACAACCCCAGTTAATCGCTTCATCTCGTGTGATTGTCCCGACACCTTCAACACGACGACGGAAAATCGGATTATTGGTGATCAATTTTTCATATTCATCGACTTTAGGTTCAAAGTAATCACAGAAGTCGAGACATTTATCCACCCATCCATAGGGTAAATCAACTGCTACCCCACCAACACGGAAATAGTTATTATTTACCATGCGATAGCCCGTTGCAGCTTCCCACAGATCGTAAATCAGTTCCCGTTCGCGGAAAATGTAGAAAAAGGGAGTTTGCGCGCCAACGTCTGCCATAAAGGGGCCTAACCACAGTAGATGATTCGCAATACGGTTTAATTCGAGCATAATCACTCGAATATACTGCGCCCGCTTCGGTACTGGAATATTCGCTAACTTTTCGGGTGCATTAACCGTAATTGCCTCGTTAAACATCCCTGCTGCATAGTCCCAACGGCTAACATAGGGGACATACATCACAGTTGTTCGACTTTCGGCGATTTTTTCCATCCCACGATGTAAATAACCAATGACGGGTTCACAATCAATCACATCCTCACCATCAAGAGTGACGATTAAGCGCAAAACCCCGTGCATTGAGGGATGATGCGGCCCCATGTTAAGTACCATGGGTTCTGTTCTAGTTTCAATTTTTGCCGTGTTTGCCATATCAGCTTGCAAGTGTTCCCTTATTGCCTTAGTCAAGAATATTATAAGAAACTTTACCAACAAGTTTGTGATAGATCATCGTCTTGTCCATAGAATTTCTGAGTTTAAACAATTGATCTCCGTCACATCAGTTTTGTTATGAAATCATGACATATTGATCCCCGTGTGGCTATTAAACTCGTGAATTGCCGATAAATTAAGCTTTTAACCCCTTGACCATTAGGGGAAAAGTTTTGTTACATAAAGAGTAATTCCTGATCCCAGTGAGTGTAAAAACCTACTGAATGGAAAAACAACAGCAAGGCATCTGATCTGGTGTGATCAAAATGACCTACTTTTGACAGGAGTAGATGACGCCCTGAACGCGAGAATCGGAGAGTTTACGTACAAATGGCACAAGAACGCCCAACTTTAGATGAAATGACTTTACGGCAACTGCGTCGAGTTGCGAGTCAATACAATATCTCTCGTTACAGCAGAATGCGGAAATCGCAATTACTAGAAGCTGTACTTCAAGCTATGAAAATGCAGGGAACGCTGAGTCCCATGATTAGCCCAACTTATACAGATACGATTCAAGAGGAGCAAAAAGTGGAAGCATCGAAGTTTGAGTTAGGTCAAAATGATGAAATCGGAAGTTCTTTAGCGACAGTTGATGAAGGGCTAGGAGATTTGCCCAGAGGATATGGAGAAAGCCGTATCGTTTTGATGCCTAGAGATCCCCAATGGGCTTATGCTTACTGGGATATCCCAAATAATCATAAAGAAGATCTACGTCGTCAAGGCGGTCAACAACTGGCTTTACGTCTGTATGATGTAACCGATGTTAGCTTAGAATATCAAAGCCCTCACAGTGTTCAAGAATATCTCTGTGATGAAATGGCTAGAGAATGGTATATGCCGATCCCTGTGAGCGATCGTGATTATGTCATCGATATCGGTTATCGTTGTGCTGATGGTCGTTGGCTGATTTTAGGACGCTCAACACCCGTTCGTATTCCTCCAGTTTATCCCTCTGATTGGATTGAAGATGTTTTTGTAACCGTCAACTGGCAAGAAGAACTCGTTAGCAAAACCATTTACGAACTTGTTCCCCCCAGTAAGCGTCAACAAAGCTACACGGCACCGACACCAGCAGATATGGCTAATCCGCTTTATGATAATCTCTTTGCAATGGCTCAAGGAGTTGAAGCACAAAGGATTGCAGGTTCTCTGTTTGGTTCGATGCAACAAGTTCCATCATCGGCACTACCCCAAGAGGTTCTCAGTTCCTACGTCTTCCCCTCGGGCGTTGGTATGTGGGCTGTTCCTACTGTTTCGGGTGAGCTAAGTTATTCGGGCGTCGGCATGATGTCGGGTGTTGGTTTCTCGGCTTCGGCAATTCCCACACGTCCTCGGAAATTCTGGTTAGTAGCTGATGCAGAATTAATCGTTTATGGTGCGACAGAACCCGATGCTACGGTAACAATTGGCGGTCGTCCGATTAAACTTAATTCTGATGGTACCTTCCGTTTCCAAATGTCTTTCCAAGACGGTTTAATCGATTATCCGATTATGGCAGTTGCAGTAGATGGCGAACAAACTCGCTCAATCCACATGAAGTTCAACCGTGAAACTCCTTCGCGCAACACTAACACTAAAGATGAAGCTGTTTTAGAATGGCTTTCCTGAAATACATAAAATCATTAATTTGTCAAATAAAATATAGATTTACAAAAATCATAGAATCCCCAGCCTTTAAGTGTTGGGGTTTTTCATCGCTGAATCATTCAACGTGTGAAGAATATCAACAATATTGAGTGAGTTACGTCACCAACTTAATTTAATTCTGGGTTTATCTTATAAGAGATTAAAGATTAAGCTCTCTAAAAAACCACCCAATTTGAAGACAGACTCTAGGAAAATTCCTCTAGGGTCTTTTGCCTTTTTGGGTGATCGTAGAGACGCGTCATGGCTCGTCTCTATCAATTATTTAGGGATTTGGGATAGACTAGAGAAATAGTGAATTTTTGTAACAAAAGAATAATGGTTGCGGCGATTTCCGTTCAAAACGTATACAAGCTTTATAATCAAGTTCCAGTGGTTGATAATCTTTCTTTTGATATTGAAGAGGGAGAAATTTTTGGTTTACTCGGGCCCAATGGTGCGGGAAAATCAACCACCATTCGGATGATGATTACTCTAACCCAACCGTCACAAGGACAGATTCAAGTCGCAGGGTATGATATTCATCGTCATCGTGATCAGGTAAAACGTAATATAGGTGTTGTATTACAACAAATCAGTATTGATGGTGAACTGACGGTTTGGGAGAATATGGAATTTCATGGACGAATGCACCATATCCCTAATAGCCAGCGACAATCCTTAATCGATCAGTGGCTTGATTATATGAGTTTAATCGATCGCAAAGACGTATTAGCAAAAACCCTTTCAGGTGGGATGAAGCGACGGTTACAAATTGCTCGTGCTTTATTACATCAACCGCGAATTCTCTTTCTAGATGAGCCTACCGTCGGTTTAGACCCACAGAACCGCCGTCGTTTGTGGGAAGTCATTCGAGACTTAAATCGTCAGGGAATGACCATATTATTAACTACTCATTACATGGAAGAAGTTGAATTCTTGTGTGGTGAGCAAGGAACGGGAAAACAGGGTAGGATCGGTATTATGGATAGCGGAAAATTGATCAAATTAGGAACCCTGACTGATTTTCGTCATAAATATGGCGAAGGTTTAGTGATTAAACAAGTAGAAGATCATTTAGATTACAAGTTTTTTCCTACTTTGGAGCAAGCGAATTTGTATTTAGAAACTCTTGTCGATAAAACAGGTGTGATGAGTCGAGCGTCCAATTTAGAAGATATTTTTGTGGAAATGACTGGACACCGTTTAGATTAAATAACATGAGACTAGCGACAAAAATTGAAGCTATTCTTTATTTGAAAGGTCAACCTCTTTCTCTAGGCGAACTTGCCGAATGTGCGGGATGCGATCGCTCTGAAGTAGAAGATGCGATGATAGAATTGATGTCAGACTATGCCCATCGAGATAGTGCTTTAGAAGTTATTGAAACACCAACGGGTTATAGTTTGCAATTGCGTTCGCTTTATCAAAACCTAATGCAAGACTTGATCCCCGCCGAACTTGGAACGGGTTGTCTGAGAACCTTAGCCGCGATCGCACTGAAAAGTCCCATTTTGCAAACCGATTTAATTATGCTTCGAGGCAGTACCGCTTATCAACAGGTACAAGAATTGGTGGAGTTAGGATTTATTCGCAAACGTCGTCAAATAGATGGGCGTTCTTATTGGCTAGAAGTAACCGATAAATTTCATCAATATTTTGAGATCGATCAAATCTCTCAGTTATTGGGCTAATCATTCATCATCATGTCAATTCACTCAAAGCAAGATCTTTAAATGATGAGTAATCAGAAGATAGTATGAAACTACTCACCGTTTTAATTCAAGTAAGTTAACCTAGAGTAAATATTGATCTAATTCTAAGAAATATAATGAGCTTTAACCCTGATTTCTTGCACAATATCTCCGAAGAACAGGACGACAACACCTTAATGGAATATCTTCAGAGACAACAACCTGAAACCTTAGCTTATATTGCTCAGTCAGCGAGTCCTGAGATTAAACAAATCATTAATAACAATGTTATGGGTATCGTGGGGATGTTGCCTTCAGAAGAATTTAATATACAAATTACCACTGACCGTGAAAATCTCGCAAATTTATTAGCTAGTGCGATGATGACGGGCTACTTTTTAAGTCAAATGGAACAACGGCGCGATTTAGAAGTGGCGTTATCTAATGTTGATTCGATTCCTCCCCAACCGCCTAAAAATTAAAAATAAAATTAACCCCCTTTAGCAAAACAAGCCAAAACCAAAATAGAAAGGAGCAATCCTGGAACCAGTAAACCCAGCAGATAAGAAAATTCAGTTAAAGTCATAAATCCTTGGTTGATGAGTTTTCTTTCTTTTACGCTAACTTAATTACTGGTTTTGTAGGACGCAACTTAAGAAAGTTTTAAGCTTGGGGAACGCTAAATAACAACAACCCGCCAATGATAATAGCAATGATACCCATGACTATTTCCCAAAAACGGTGATGGCTTTTAATGGTTGTCCCTCGGTGCGTTATTGAAATCCAATCAATCCAAGGGGTAACGCTACGGCGAAACCACCCCACCATACGGACATCTTCACCAATTAACTTTTGAACTTTAGTCCAACCAAACAGAAAATTACCTAAGCCACCCAAACGAGAGGAATAGCGGGTAAAAATTAGCCCTGTGGCATCTTGTACCATCAAATCAGAGCCAAATTGATATCCTGCGTCCCCGCGTCCGATAATTTGACCTTTGATCTTTACGGGACGACCTCTTAACGGACTAGCATAAGGATCACTCATCAGCGTAAAAATATCGGTAACCGTCGCTTTGTTGAGATTAGGATACATAACAGCGACTTTAATCAGTGTACCAAAGCCAAAACCGATTAATGGTAAGCTAAGCCATGCTAGAACATGATTTGATTCAGATTGTAACAAGATCAATGTAGAAAGTAGCCCCAAAACTATACCAATCAATTGAGCATTAAACAGAAAAATATCAAAAACAAAATTGCCATAGAGTTTAGAGCGATCTAGATTTTTACCCTCTTTGACCACATCTGCCATATTAAACTCAGTGGGTAAGTCCATTTGCTCAGCATAGGTACTCAACGCTCGAACCCGTTTCCCCGTTAGTGGATGCGTTGAATTAATTTCTGTCCACCATCCCCAAGGGTTATACAAATCCCATAAAAAGACTCGTCCAATTCTGCGGGCATCACTGGTAATACGATAAGCAGTTCCTACACCAACGGCGGCTTTGAGATCATAAATTCCGAGGGCGCGAGTTCCTTCTAATAGTGTAATCGGTTGATTAGCGTTCTGTTGTTCTAAAATCCCGTAGGCAATTTTTACTAATGCACGAGATAAACCATTTGGGTTTCCAGTGACTTCGGCAGCAAAATGATCAGCAAAATATTCTCTAGTCCGTGATAAATAAAGTGTTAAATAGGTGCCGATGAAATAGAAAATATAAGCCCCAAGTGCTGCCATATTGACGACATCACCGATTTTATTATCATTTTTGCGACAGATCTGACGGGCAAATATATAGATTAGATAAGTGATTTGAACTAATGTTGCTGCGATCGTCATTATCGCAAAATCCCAATGGACAATATGCCCTAATTCATGAGCATACACTGTAGCCACTTCATCATCAGCAAGATATGTAAAAAGTCCCTGACTGACGACTAAACGAGCCTGATTGGGCAAGGAACCGTAAGTAAAAGCGGTGGGGTTTTCATCGTCAATAATGCCTAAACGCGGCGTATTCAGTCCTTTTTCGCGGCAAACATTTTGAATTACCGATACGGCTTCGGGACTATAACGCTTAATTTCGCTCAAAGTTACCCAACGTGTTTTATACAGCCAATTTTGTGTTAAATCCATAATCCAAGGGGACACAAAAAAAACGACTGCATTAAAAACGAGGGTGACAAGAACGGAAATTCCTAAACCCGTGACAGGATTGACTGAATCGTTAAGTATCAATAATAATGCTAAACATAGCATCATCACCATGCCAAACAGCAAGAAAATGGTGATGCTGGATGCTAAAGCTAGATTTCCCCCGATCCCTTGCATGGCTAACTTAACACCGTAAGAAGTGGTACGTCCTGCTTTTGAGGAGATTTGGGCGATCGGATGAGAAGACACTACACTATTTTGTCGCTCTTCGGCATCAAGAATCAATAGAAAACTTTTAGCCCAAGAACGGGTTTCTCGATCTTTATGCTTTGTCAGTTCTTGAGCAATCTTAATCGCTTGTTCTTTATAATTATTGCCTCGATAAGCCCGCGCTAACGCCATTTTACCTTGAATATAAAAAGGTGATTGCACATTGGCTGATTGCTGGCAATAGGTTTCTAATAGTGCGATCGCTTCAGTGTATTCTTGCCTTTGTAAGGCTTTTATACCTTCTTCGAGTGACATCGGTTTTTTCTCCAAAGCAACGTCAAACAATGTTTCCTAATCTATAAATACCCATAACGCCATCTATTATTTACATTAGGTCGAGATTGTCAGTTTTGTTGCAGGATAAACAAGCCCTCGAAAATGCTCAAAGCTTTAAATCAGAGTAAATGATTAAAGGCTTTTTCTAATTCAAACAGTAATAACTCGCAGCCATGATATTTATTAGTTCGTCCCATCGGCAACATACCTAAACGTTGTGTGACGCGGACTGAGGCTAAATTATCGGGATGAACCACTGCATAAATAATTGATAAATTTAACTCCTGAAAACTATATTCTAAAACACGTTGAGCCGCTTCAGTTGCATAGCCTCTTCCCCAATAGTCATAACCCAAATGCCAGCCAATTTCATAATCTGATGTTGGATTTCCTAGATGATCTGGTAACAATTGAAGAATAATTGACCCAACTATCTCGCCTGTGTTTTTCTCAGTAATTGCCCACCAATTTGTACCATTATTAAGAAGCCGATATTTGTCAAGTTTTTGGAATAAATATTCACAAACTGATGCGAGATCGGGACGGATTGATCTTAAAAATTTTGTGACATTGGGATGACCATAAATTTGTAAAGCGGCTGTTGCATCTTTTGGTAGTTGCCAATCGCGGATGATCAGTCGTTCAGTTTCAAATCGAAGGGACATAAGCTAGGATTGGGAGGAGACGAACTGACGCAATTTTGTTAAACTCCAAGTTTGCCCTAAATTAAGCGGTAGGAGTGAGATACCCTCTAAACGAGATTGTACCCATCCATCGCCCCAAGACCACTCATGATAGCCATCTATGCCCTGTGAAAGCAACATTCTTAGACAGTTATCATTGACGTTTTCTATTTGATGATGAATTGGAATTACACCCACCCAACTTGTAAAACTCATCCCTGTCGTAAGTTGTTCGGGTAAACTGGGTTCAAATGTTTGAGGCCATAACCATTGACGGAGATTGCTAAATTTGAGGAGACTGTCTTTAATTTTAGTTTCGCTGGCGTTGAGTTCAATTCTCAGATGACTGGCTTGAAAATTTCCTAGCATGGTGTTGCGTTCAGATAGGTTCACTTGATCTATTCTAGTAAAAAGGGCTTGGCAAACCAAACCCCCAAAGAAAAATAAGTCTAAAAGAGAAATTAAATCGAATGTCTAAGTGATTTCTTGAATTACGGGTTGACCGTTTTCAATCGAACCGACGAGGATAATGTCAGCAAGACCGACAAATAAACCATTTTCTAAAACACCAGGAATATTATTAATGATCTTTTCTAAACTAGCGGGGTCATCAATACTATCAAATTTTACATCAATGACTAAATTTCCTTGATCGGTGACAACGGGGCCATCCTTTTTGACACCCATGCGAAGATCGGGTTTTCCCCCTAACTTCTCTAGTTTGTGCATAACAGGTACAGCCGCCATCGGCAATACTTCTATAGGTAAAGCAAAAGTTGAACCGAGTTGAGTTACTAGCTTACTTTTATCCACCACAACAATAAACAGATCCGCTAAGGAATCGACAATTTTTTCGCGGGTGTGTGCGGCTCCACCACCTTTAATCAGGTTTTTTTGTGGATCAACTTCATCAGCACCATCGATCGCAATATCTAGCTTATCAATAACATCAAGGGTTGTTAGAGGAATGCCGTATTTTCTTGCTAAGACTTCTGCAGCAAAAGAAGTGGGAACTCCGACAATGTTTTTCAGTTCACCCGTAGAGAGCCTCTCCCCGATATATTGAATTGCGAAGGCTGTGGTCGATCCCGTCCCTAGTCCGACGATTGAGTCAGATTGAACCCGAAGCGCGGCGGCTTTTCCGACTTCTTGTTTCATAGTTACGACGGGATCTTGAGTATCCACCATATTGAAAGCTCCTAACTTTTTTCGTTACTCATTATCCCTGATCAGTGGTGAAAAGAAGCACTAGGCAACTATACAGTTATCAGTTCTTTTTTTAATGAGTACACCTATATTAGGTATTCGTTGTCTGAGCCGCTAACATTTCTTTGAGTTTTGCGAGTTCAGAAGCCCAACGCGGATCGGGTTGAAATCCTTCAGAATCTCCCGTACTTCTGTAGCTGCCGCCTCCCTCTTGAGAACGTCCACGTTTTTTGTTATTGCGTTTGCTAGCCGATTTGGGTGCAGGTCTTTCCGCTTTGGGTCTGTCTTGTTTAATGGGCTTTTCAACAGGCTCTGAGCTAAGAAGTGCCACATCTTCGCCTTCACCTTCGCCTTCACCTTCACCGTCTTCTTTACCTTTACCTTTCGTACGGGGTAAAGCTTTTTCAATTTTTAAGGGGCTATCCATGAATGATTGACCGTTATATTTTTCAATAAATTGATCAGCCATTTCATCGGTTGGCACTGTGACGAACGCAAAACCACGACATTTACCCGTTTTACGATCTTTGATTACTTTGGTGGTGACAGTATCCCCTAAATCAGCGTAGACGGCTTGTAAAGCCTGACGCTCTATGGGTTCTTTGGGTAAATTACCGACATACAGGCGAACAGACATGGTAGATTCCTCCATATATTAAATTTGGGATAAAACTTTGATGTGTTGTAGTCAAGATTAATTACCAGTAATCCATCTTGTGAGGGTGGATATTGTTGCAGTAGGAATAGATTAGCAAAAAACAGGTCGCAATTTCTAACACGACTTCTTTTCTGAAGACCTATCTGATATTTGACAATAGCGGCTTGTGCCGTCAATGTGAATGTTCCTCTAAACGATACAAAGTTGATTCCTTTGTAAATTCCTCTACTGTTGGCAGTCCTCTTCTAGGGATTCACCTGAATTTATCTTGCCTTCTTAGATTATTACAGAATATTTACACGGTTCGTCAAATATTTCTAGTTTGCCAGATTACGTCTCTTAGAGTAAATGAGTAAATTTACTTATTATAATGTTCAAATTGAACAAATTATATTAAAAACTCTTGCTAAAAGTGTAATTGTGTGCATGATGGAGATCAAGGTGAGTACTATAAGAGAGCAGATTAGTAAATCTTTGGAGGTAGATCAGAAATCTTTCTATAGCATAGTAGACACTTTGTCAAATTCTTGTTACATTACTTATTAACCAGAAGAAAAAAGCTTTCAGCCACTCGACCTTTTGGTTTTAACCCTTTCTTAAATTGTTACGCACAGGAGTAATACCATGTCTGAGCCAATGGAATTATCTTTAGAACAACAATTCAATATCCGTTCTTTTGAAACACAAGTTCAACATATGAGTCGTGAACAAGCCCAAGAATTTCTCATGAAACTCTATGAACAAATGATTGTTAGAGAAAATCTTTACAAATCTTTCATTAAACATCAATGGGGAATTGAACAAAGCCCTTGGTTTAAGTAGAAGGATAGCCATGACTAGGCGACCTCCTTCTCTAGCTCAGTTCAAAAAAAGGAAAATAGCTGGGGAGACGGGGCGCAATTTCTTTTGTTAATCTAAAATTAGTGGCAGAGTGTGAAGCTTGCTTCTATAGTTAAGATGTATGAATCTGTTGTATAGAAAGCACATATGTTTCAGAGTGGCTTAATCTGCACTAACTTTTCGGATGGTTTACAGCGTTTAGTCGAATATGTTCCAGAACTAGCGCAAAGTGGCTTAAAGCAAATTATTTTTTTTCATAGTATTCCCGCGTGGAAACAGGGTCGTATTCCCAGCACACATGATCCTGAAATTGTTGAGGCCAGACAAAAACTTGAAGCTGCCTTAAAAGAAATTCCTGACGGTATTGATGTTAAAATAGAAGTCAACACGGGGCGTTCTTACGAAGCCATTTTAGAATTACTCAAAAAATATCCAATTGATGTTATCTTCACGATTCCACCTAGCATCAATGGTACAAATGAACAGATTTTTGGTGAACCAACTCTCGATTTAGCCAAAGCGACACAGATTCCTTTGATGTTAATGCGGCCTGAACTGACTTCTGTTTACATGAATGATGAATTAGCTTTACGGTGTCAACATCTCTGGCGATATTTATTGATTCCTTACGATGATGGAGATGCTGCACAATATCTAATCAGTCAAATCAAAGAGTATGCCACTAAACATCCTGCTCATCAAGTACAAGAATGTTTGTTACTTTGGGTTTTACACAATAGAGCGCGTGATGAAGAACTCTTGAAAATCAGACAACAGGAAGCTCAAACCAAATTAAACAGCATTAAACAGGATTTAGAAACACTTAACTTAAAAGTAGCCACTGAAGTTCGGATAGGTGAACCAATTCTCGAAATTATCAAAGTCGCTGTCGAAAACGATATTAGTGCGATCGCATTTGCTATGCTACATCGTAATCCTTTTCTCTCCCTAGCAGCACCCAGTTTAGGCACATCAATTTTAAGCCAAGTTTGGTTTCCGATGATCTTTTTCTCACCGAAAAAATAACGCTATCACAGGGAGAAGTTTTTAAACTTTTCCCTAATGCTTACTCGGTGTTGGTTCTGGTGTATTCGCAAAACCCGCTTCTAATTTTGTTAAAATTTTCGGTTTGAGCTTTTCTAACTCCCGCTTTAACATTCGCTTGCTAATTTGCGGTTTCCCGATCGGTGCCATCTGTCCAGCATTAGCCCATTCTTGAAGCATTTTACCTTGATTGGGCGGAATAGAAGCAGTCGTTACATTCAAACACTGTTCAGAACCATCGAGAGGAAAAAAGAGAATCCAATAGCGTCCCGACTCGCCTAATGTACGGGCTGTGCGTTGACCAATAGGAGTTTTTAAATCTAAATAACAGGGTAGCCATCTCGGCCCATATTCTTTGTGATAGAGAACAGTAATCCAAAGTAACATTGGATGGGGAGTAGGCAAATATAGAAATTGACTGTAACGAAGACTAGCCACTCGATTTCCGATATCTTCTTGATCTAACATCACCCACAAACTAGCAAAAGATCCCTCTCCCGTATTTAAACAACGCGGAAAAACAATTTTTTGTCGGGGTTTATCAGCAGGCCAAATAGACTTTAGACAAACTTCTTTAACCGCAGTAGGATTAAGATGAGTGATGGCGGTATCTGTCGTCGGCGTAATTGTTGATTTACTTTTGCTATCCTTGGCTACAACTTTTTCTTTGACAGGTTGTTGTGTTTCTTTACTCAGTGGTTCAATTCGTTCTAATGTTTGTAAAATTTCACCAATCGTCTGCGGTCTGTCTGAGGGTGCTTTAGCCAAACAACGCATCATTAATTGTTCTAAAGATGGTGGGAGTTTCAGTGATGGGTTAATGGGTCGCGGTTCGGCGTAGTGATGCACTTCATACCAACCCCCAAAAGAGGAATTATCTGGAAACAGAGGCATTTCACCCGTTAACATTTCATAGATCATAATGCCGAGACTATAAATATCGGAACGGCTGTCGAGTTCTTTACCTTCCATCTGTTCTGGAGAACAATAAGCCAAAGTTCCCATAAAAGACTGTGTTTGTGATTCACCCGATTGAATCAGTTTAGCAATCCCAAAATCGAGGATTTTAACCAATTCCCCTAAACCAGAGTCTTGAATTACTAAAATGTTACTCGGTTTAATATCTCGATGAATAATGGGACACAGTTCACCCTGAAAAATAATTCCTTTGTGGGCGCATTCCATGCCAAAACATATTTGACGAGTTAAATTAAAAAAACGTGATAGGGGTAGAGGATGAAATTTGACAATTTCGCTGAGACTTTCACCCTGCAAAAATTCCATAACATAAAACGGAATTTCTTTTTCATCTACTCCATAGTCTCGCACCCGAACAATATGGATACTACGTTCACCTAACAGGGCAGAAATCGTCGCTTCTCGTTCAAAACGTTCGCGCATTTTTTTATTTAGCAAGGCTTGAGAGAGGAATTTAACCGCGACGGTTACCCCACCTAGTAATTTATCTTCTGCTCGGTATACTTGTCCCATGGCACCACTACCAATTAACTCTAAAAGTTGGTATCGGTTTGCGAGTAAGCGACGATGTCTAGATTCTGCCGACATAGCTTAAGCGACTATAGTTTTAATAAGTGGACTTGGATTGAAATAAGGTCAAAGGGTCTTCTGTTGACCATGAATAGTCACACTTTTTGTTTTTCAAAGCGGATGTGTTTTGGTTATTTAGAAGACTTTAGTATAAAGATTCCCTTTTTTAGACCGTAAATCAACAATCTACACAGAAGATTTCAATTTAGTACATTAATACTGTAATTCTAAGACGGCTTCCATCGTGCTAGTTAGGTAATGTCCCGATAAAATGCCACTGGAGAGATGATAAGTATGATGATTGACGCGATAAAAAGTTTCAAAACCACTGCGACGTTGGCGATCGCTTAAAACTAAGTAACGTTGTATAATTGAATTGCTGCCAACCCATCCCTCACCCTCAATTTGTCCTAAGTCACTTTGTTGGAGTACATAAGTATACTGTCGCTCATCCCCATCAATGCGACCTCGATACTGATATGAGATTTCTTCACGCTCAGAACCGATAAAAGCCAATTTGGTCACCATCGTAAACCAATTATCATTTGTCCAAACAATAATGGTTCGCCCTTTAACTGAAAGAGGTGATTGATTTCTTTCTAACCAATTCCCTTCGATTGTCCAGCGTCCTGCTTCCAGTAAAAAACTGTGACTCAAAGCATTACTCCTTCATCTTGTCCGAAACGCTACCAAATCCAGTTTACCCAAAAAAACAAAGCCTCTGATAGCATTTTTCTCATTATGAGAGATTTCTTGACTTCCCTCTCAAAAGTAGGTGAGGAGATGGGGGTGAGGTCAAATAGATAATAACATCATTGCTTCGGCTAGAGCTTTTAAAGTAAAACGAATTTGCTTTTCGGTGTGAGAAGAAGTAATAAAAAATCGCAAACGAGCCGCATCATAAGGTACAGAAGGATAAACCATTGGCTGTACATTAATTCCTTGTTGAAAAAGTGCTTTACAGACTTCGACAGAGGCATCAGGTTCACCGATAATAATCGGTATAATCGGAGTATTCTGGCTTATTCCTGTATTGAAACCATATTCAAGAGCAAGAGAAAGGAATAACTGAGAACGATCGCGTAACTTTTCTACACGTTCTGGCTCTTTTTTAAGTAATTGTAATGCTGCTATGGCAGATGCAGTATTAGCGGGAGTCATCCCTACACTAAAAACAAAACCAGGCGCACTATATTTTAAGTATTCTACGATCGCTCTCGAAGCCGCAATATATCCCCCACAACTGGCAAAAGATTTACTCAGGGTTCCCATCCATAAATCAACATCATTAGCCGATATGCCAAAATATTCACCAATTCCTCTACCTGTTACACCGAGTACCCCTATAGAATGAGCTTCATCGACCATTAGAAAGGTTTTATAGCGTTTCTTTAATTCAACGATTTGGGGTAAAGGAGCAATATCGCCATCAGTGCTATAAATTCCTTCAATAACAATTAAAACCTTTTCGTACTCTAGACGATGCTGACTCAAAAGCTGTTCTAAAGAATGCCAATCATTATGGGGAAATTCCATTAACGTCGCCCCCGACATCTGACACCCTTGACGAATACTATTATGACTCAAGGCATCATATAAAATCAGATCATTTCTACGGAATAAATGACCAATTGTTGTTACATTCGTCGTATGACCACCAATATAAACGATACAATCTTCTGTTCCTAAAAAATCTGCAATTTCTTTTTCTAATGCTTGGTGTAAGGCAATTTCTCCCGATAAAACACGACTAGCAGAAACCGAAGTCCCATAGCGATCAATTGCTTCTTTTGCAGCTTCTTGTACCCTTGGATCACCAGACATTCCAATGTAGTTATAACTTGAATAATGAATCAATTCTCGTCCATTAATCGTAGTTACATCTTTAGCAACACCATCACGAATTATAAAAAATGGGTTGCCCAGCTGATTGGCTCGATTAATATCTGTTTTTAAACCAATATATTCGCTTGATTGTTCAAATTTATAAAATTGCTCTGGAATATTTTGAACTTCAGTTTTGATTTGTGGAGTTTCTACTGGAGGTTTATGACCATTGGTATCGAAAGTTTTTGTGACGGCTATAGGTTCTATATTTATTGTTTCGTCTAGCCTGAGTTCTGAAAGAATATAAGTCGTTAATGACTCTACGGTAGGATAATCAACTGCGACATTATTAGAGAGAGTAAGATTTAAGCTAACTTGTAAATTATTTTTGAATTCAACCGCCATTAAAGAATCCATCCCTAAATCAGAGAAATTCTGTGATGGGTCAATTTGTTCGGCTGAACTAAATCCTAATACCCTAGCGAGTTGATAGCGTATATGTTCAGATAAGAGTTGTTTTTGTTCATTTTGAGGTGTAACTTCAAACAGTTGTAGGAACTCAGTTAATTTTTTGACAGATTTCTCAGGAAGATTATTAACAACAGGTTTTAAAGCTTCAAAGAAAGAATAGTCTTTTTGTGATGGCAATTGAGTTAAGAATTTTGACCAATCAACTAAAAATACACCCAACTGAGTAATATTTTGATTTAATAATGTTTCTAGAACTTGTAAACCAAAGTCTGGGGAAATACTTGTAATTCCTTTAGTTGCTAAGAGATTTTGTTCTAGATTAACTGCCATCCCTGCCTCACTCCAAGGCCCCCAATTAATACTCAACCCAGGTAGACCCAAACTGCGACGATAATGAGCTAGGGTATCCATAAAAACATTAGCTGAAACATAGCTAGATTGGCCTAGAGAGCCGAGCAATGAAACAATTGAGGAAAAACAGACGAAAAAGTCTAATGGCATTTCCTGAGTGGCTAGATGTAGATTCCAAGAACCTTGTACCTTTGCCTCCATCACCTTCTTAAATCTGTCCCAAGTAAGATTAGATAACATTCCATCATCTAAAATCCCTGCTGCATGAATAATTCCTGCTAGTGACGGTTGTTTTCTGCCTCTTTTTTTGCAAATAATTCGTTTAACGTCTTCTAGTTTGGAAATATCGCCGTATTGGACAGTAATTTCTATACCGTCTTGTTTTAGCTGTTGAATGGTTTCTTGTGCGGTGATTGATGCTTCACTGCGACTGATAAGAATTAGATGTTTTGCACCTTTTTGTACTAACCATTGAGCAACTTGAAACCTAACGCACCGAGTCCCCCAGTAATTAGATAAGTGCAAGTAGATTTAATCCTCAGTGTAGACGATGTGGGTTCAGGTAAAGTAATAATCACCTTACCGATGTGTTTTGCACCTGCAATATACCGAAACGCATTAACTGATTCTTCTATTTTAAAAACTTTATGGGGCAGGGGTTTTAAGCTACCGTTTTTGAACTCCTGCATTAATTCCTTAAGTAAAGTCGTAATTAAATTTGGATTGCGATACGCAATTTCGAGTAAATCAAAGAGAAAATAATGAATATCATCCCGATACTGTTTAACTTGTTCAGAGTTCCAAACGCCAATCTTACCAATTTCGACAAACCGCCCACCTTTTTTGAGAACTTGTAAACTGTGAGGAATAAAATTACCATTGAGACTATTTAAAACAAGATCTACACCTTGATTATCTGTTAAACTCATAATCTCTTCAGTAAAATCAAGGGTGCGAGAATTCATGACGTGTTGTATTCCCATTCCTCGCAAATAATCCCATTTTGGTAAACTCGCTGTGGCAAATACTTCGGCACCAATATTTTGAGCGATTTGTACTGCTGAAAGTCCTACTCCTCCTGCGGCTGCATGGATTAAAATACGATCGCCTGCTTTAATTTTGGCTAAGTAATGTAACCCGTAATAAGCAGTGAGAAAGGTACTGGGAATAGTTGCCGCTTCAGCAAAATTTAATTCTTGGGGTTTGAGTACAACAAAAGATGATTTTACGGTGACAAAACTGGCTAAACTACCTAATGCGAATGCTGCAATGACTTCATCACCTAGTTGTAACCCTTTAACGGCTTTTCCTATTGCTACAATTTTTCCTGCACATTCACCCCCAAACGGAATATCTGACGCATCTTTAAACCCCATTTGTTCTAGATAGGGTTGCAACATCCCAAGGGCATTTAAAACATCACGAAAGTTAACCCCCGCAGCATAGACAGCAATTTCGACTTCATCTGGTGCTAGACTACGACGTTTTAAAGGTGCAAGTGTTAAATTATCTAATGAGCCTGTTTGAGATATTTTTAATTGAAAAGATTCATTTTTTCTAGTATCTAAAGTTTGCGAAACTAAACGCGGTACATATCTGATATATTCACGATAAGCGATTTGTTCTTCGTTATCAGGATATAATAATTCATCTTGTAAGATTTGAAGATTGTCTTCGAGTAAATCTAAATCTATCGTGCGACAAAATAAATCAGGATATTCTAAACGAATAACACGGGCAAGTCCCCATAATGTCGATTGTTGTACTTGTAATTGAGTTTCGTTTTTTACCGCTTGGGTATTTCTTGTAACTAAGTTTAAATGAGTGACTTTTGTTTGATTCAAAGCTTGCATTAAATGTAATACACTTCCACAACCTCTAATTTGTGATTCAGCTAAATCAGTTGATTCATCAAGCGGCGACTTGTCGTCACCTAAACCCCACAGGTGAACAATTTTTAAATCAGAAGTTTGAATTTGATTGAATAAACGTTTAAAATCTTCACTTTTTGAAGGATTAACTTGATAGTGTTGTTCATCAAGGCAAGTATAAGTATCTCCAATACTAACTAAAATACAATGATTGCCCTGTTTTTTGATTACATCTGCTAATTTATTTCCAATTCCTTGAGCGTCCGCAAAAATCAGCCAATTTCTTCCTAATTTTTGAATTAGCTCAGATTTCGGTTTGAAGTGCCAAGAAATTTGATATAAAGCATTTTCTAATTTTTGTGTAACTTCTTTTCTAGGACTATCTTGAAAAATACGCTCTAATGATTGATGTTTAACGGCTTTTAAGGTAAATCCTTTTATATCAGCTAAAATATTTCCTGATTCATCTAATAATTGTATATCGGCTTTGATTTCTGTAGTATTTTGTTGTTTTATTTCTCCAAAACTCCAAAACAGATTAGTTAATGGACGATAAAAATCAATACTTTCTAAGCCAACAGGAAGATATATTATATCTTGTTTTTGCTCTAAAATTGCCCCGATAACTTGAAAACTCGCATCTAATAAAGCCGGATGTAGATGATAAGTTTTGGCTTCTTGTTGTAAGTTATCGGAAAGTTTAATTAGTCCTAAAGCTTGCCCTTTGCTAAATAAAAGTTTTTGAATACCTTGAAAAAAACTACCATAATTAAAGCCTTGTTTTTGACAATTTTGATAGTGTTCAGCAATGGATAAAACTTGATGACATTCATTTTTAATTTTTTGAAGATTAACTGGCTTCTGTTGATACTTTTCGGAAATTATTATATCACCCTGAGCATGAAGGGTACTAACTTGAGTTTCATTGACGCTAAAAACTTTAAATTGTGACTCTATCGGATCTAAAATTAACTGAATTGTTTTAGAAACATCTTCGCTTAAAGTTAATGGTTGCTCAATCCTAACATTTTTTAATTGAATATTATTTTTAGGATAAAGACTAGAACTTGCTGCAATTGCCATTTCTAGATAAGCAGCTGCAGGAAAAACTGGTGTATTTCCTAAACAATGGTCTTGTAAATAAATTGGGGATGTTTGACTAATTTTTGTTTGAAATAGAATTGAGGTACTATTAGCAACTGATAATTTTTGTCCCAATAAAGCGTGAATAGCGGGATTAGATTTTTGGACTTGAGTGGCAAATGTAGCGATAAAATCTTCGGCATTTTGCGCCCAATATCGCTGACGTTGAAAAGGATAAGACGGGAGAGAAACTAGACGACGTGAATATTCTTGATCGAAACCCAATCCATTAATTTTATATCCTTTTAAATAAAGTTCGCTTAAACTTTGTAATAGTTGTTGCCAGTCTAGAACACCTGAACGTAAACTGGGTAACATTAAAGGTTCAAATGATGAACTCGAAGCAGTACGACTCATTCCGAGTAATATCGGTTGCGGCCCAATTTCGAGTAGTATTTTATAGTTATGTTTTTGCAGTGTAGCGATACTTTGGGCAAATTTAACTGCTTGTCTGATATGTAAACACCAATATTCAGATGTAGCAATTTCATCTGTAATAAAGTCACCAGTTAAATTAGAAATTAGACTTAACTGAGGACGATGATAGTTTATTTCACGGGCCACTTGAGCAAAATCATCTAATATCGGTTCCATTAAAGGTGAATGAAAAGCATGAGACACTTTTAACGGAGTTGTTTTAATTCCTTTTGCCGTTAAATTAGTTTGAATTGTAAGAATAGCCTCGCGCTTGCCTGAAATGACAAAGCTTTGATAACCATTAAACGCAGCAATGGAAACCTCTTTAACATAAGATTGAATTGCATCTTGTACTGTCGTCTCACTTGCAAGAACGGCTAACATCATGCCATCATCGCTTAAAGATTGCATCAGACGACCCCGCGCTGCAATTAGTTTTAAGCCAT
Source organism: Chroococcus sp. FPU101 (assembly GCF_017312365.1). Lineage (GTDB taxonomy): Bacteria > Cyanobacteriota > Cyanobacteriia > Cyanobacteriales > Microcystaceae > Chroococcus. Next base: position 127,543 of record NZ_BLJI01000005.1, on the reverse strand, counting down.
CTTCTAAACTAAAAACACCCGCTAGACAAGCTGCGACATATTCTCCGACACTATGCCCTAAAACGACTGATGGCATCACTCCCCACGACATCCATAACATCGCTAGGGAATATTCAAGGGCAAATAAAGCAGGTTGAGTATAGATGGTTTGATCGATCGCATTAGATGCCAAAATATCAAGTAAAGGCTGATCAAGATAGGGTTCTAGGATATCTGCACAACGATCAAGAGTTTGTCTAAATAGGGGTTGAGTTTCGTAGAGTTGTCGCCCCATATTAATATACTGTGAGCCTTGCCCCGTAAACAGAAATACAATTGGACTGTCTACATTTCCATCATTAATTTGTGAATAACGAAGTGCGGAGGCGACCTCCGCGCCTTGAGTTGTTTCATTTCCTTGGACAAATGCGGCTAAATTTTCTTGTAACTGTTCTCTAGACTCGACAATGACCGATAAACGATGATTAAATACAGAACGTCGAGTATTAGCAGTAAAACAAATATCCGCAATAGATGTTACGGGATGTTGCGCTAGATATTCTTGATACTTTAAGCTAAGTTCTCGTAACGCGGGTTCAGTTTTTGCCGAAAGCGTTAGTAAATGGAACGGTCGTTCTAAAATTGGTAGAGACACGCCATGACGCATCTGTACATTATGTCGCGTCTGTACGGGGGCTTCTTCTATGACAATATGGGCATTTGTTCCCCCAAAACCAAAGGAATTAACCCCCGCAATGAGAGGCGTTTTAGCATTATTCCAAGGGATTAAGTTTTTTTGAACTTTAATCGGCAGTTTAGACCAATCAACGGCAGTATTAGGTTTATTAAAATGAAGATTCGGCGGTATTTGGCGATTTTTTAAACAAAGTACCGCTTTAATCAGTCCTGCGATTCCTGCGGCGGTTTCAGTATGCCCGATATTTGTTTTCACTGAACCGATCGCACAGACATCATTTAGATTACGATTTTGTGAAAGTACAGTCCCAAGGGATTCTAACTCAATACGATCGCCGATTTTGGTTCCAGTGCCATGTGCTTCGATATACTGGACTTGATCTGGAGAGATCCCCGCATTTTGATAAGCTTCTTGAAGAACTTCGATCTGTGATTGAAGATTTGGGGCCGCGAGTCCGTCAGTTCGTCCATCTTGGTTACTGGCTGTCCCCCGTATTGTCGCATAAATTGGATCACCATCAGCAAGGGCATTTTTTAAAGGTTTGAGAACAACGACCCCCGCGCCTTCACTACGAACATAACCATTAGCATCAGCATCAAAACTCTTGCAACGACCATCACTTGATAGAAAACCCCCTTTCGTAAAACCAATTACCCCACCAGGCAATAAAAGAATATTCACCCCACCTGCTAAAGCAAGGGTTGATTCTCCACGGGCTAGACTTTGACAAGCGAGATGAACCGCCACCAAAGAAGAAGAACAAGCCGTATCGACTGCTAAACTAGGCCCTTTAAAATCAAAAACATAAGAAATACGATTCGCTGCGAGACAATTGGCTGTTCCCGTCGTACTGTAGGGATCATTTAGAAATTTATGCCAAACCATTGTTGAATATTCATGACTCCCAATGCCAATAAATACACCTGTTCTACTACCTGCTAATTGCTCAAGAATCAGTCCCGCATCTTCAAGGGCTTCGTAGGCAACTTCAAGGATGAGTCGCTGTTGTGGGTCGATGGTGGGGACTTCACGGGGGGCAATGCCAAAAAACTGCGGATCAAATTGATCGACTTGTTCGAGAAAGCCACCCCATTTCGTATTAGTTTTATTGGGTTCTTTGAAGTCGGGATGATAATAAAGATTGAGATCCCAACGCGAGGGAGGAACTTCAGTAATAGCGTCTTTGCCATCTCGCATCAACTGCCAGAAAGCATCGGGGTTAGGCGCTTTTGGGAAACGACAGCCTATACCTATGATCGCGATCGGTTCACTTGACATAATTGATTAATAATTGAGGTTCTCTAATACTTCATTGAGTAGGTCTTCTGCTTCGGAGTCTGAGAGATGTTGTAAATTTGTTATTTCTGATTTTTCTAAAGGCTGTTTCGGATCTAAAGTTTTCATTAGATAGTTGACTAAATCGGTAGCAGTTGGGTAATCAAAAGCGATCGTAGAAGGTAAGGTACAATTTAAAGTCATCGCGAGTCGATTTCTGAGTTCAACTGAGGTTAGGGAGTCGAGACCAAGTGAGATCAATCCTTGATTTGGATCAATAGTATTAATCGATTTTAAACCAAGTACGGTAGCGATTTGTAATAAAACGTGTTTCATTAAATCGTTTTTTTCTACACTCTGTACAGACGTGCTAGTGATAGCATTATGGGCTGTTGGTTTAATTTCGCTCAAAAATGTAGAATTTTGGATGTTTGACCAATTAATCGACATGACACCAATTTGGGTCAAATCACTACCCAGAACTTGTTCTAGAACGGTTAAATAGTCTGAGGGTGCGATCGCTTGTATTCCTGATATACCTTGGCTAATATGAGTATTTTTGGCAGATAAACCCATTCCGTCCCACATTCCCCAATTGATACTTATAGCAGGAAGTCCCAAGCCACGACGGGCAAATGCTAAACTATCGAGAAAGCTATTAGCGGCGGTATAATTGGCTTGTCCTGTACTCCCTAATAAGGACGCTGCCGAAGAAAACATGATAAAGAAATCTAGTGAGTGATTTTGGCTAAATTGGTGTAAGTTCCAAGCCCCTTGAATTTTAGGTAAATATACCTGCTCAAAACGCGACCAAGTTTGATTTTCTATAATTCCATCATCAAGAACACCTGCTGCATGAATGATTCCTCGTAGTGGAGGAAATGTCTTAATATTTTGGAATTCAGCAACATCATGACTATTTGACACATCAGCTTGTATGACTTGAATTGTTGTCCCTAGACTGGTGAGTTGTGTAATAGTTTCCTGAACGTGTGTAGCAGGTTGATGTCTTCCGACTAAAATAAGATGTGATGCGCCTTTTGTAATCAGCCATTGAGCGACTTTTAAGCCGAGATCTCCTGTTCCTCCTGTAATCAAATAAGTGCTATTACTGCGAATAACAGTGCCTTTAGGGGGAGTAATTAAGATTTTGCCGATATGTTCGGAACGCTGCATTTTACGAAACGCATTTCTAGCTTGTTCCCAGGAAAAGACTTGATAAGGTAGAGGTTGAAGCTGCTCGTTTTCAAACAAGATCAGTAATTGTTTGAGCATTTTTTGAATAAGATGGGGTTTTTGTTGCGCAAGTGAGAGTAAATCACAGCTTGTATAAAATACATCAGCCCGAATTTGTGCGACTTGTTCGCTTTGCCAAATTCCTTGTTTACCAATTTCTAGAAAACGACCGCCAGATGAGAGAATAGATAAGCTGTTTGGGATAAATTCACCACTAAGGCAATTTAGAACAACATCGACTCCTTTTCCTTGAGTTAGCTTCATTACTTCATCAGTAAAATCAAGGGTACGAGAATTCATAATATGGTTCACACCTTGGGTTTTTAGATAGTCCCATTTCCCCTCTGATGCAGTTGCGAAGACTTCCGCACCTATGTATTGTGCAATTTGAACGGCTGCAAGACCTACTCCCCCTGCTGCTGCATGAATAAGTACACGTTCCCCCGCTTTGAGTTTAGCCAAATGATGAAGGGTATAATAAGCAGTAAGAAAAGCACCTGGAATCGTTGCTGCTTCAAAATCATTTAAGTTTTCAGGTTTTTTAGTGACTATATTTGCATTAGCAGTGACATATTGACTAAAACTACCTGTAGCAACAGCAATTACAGGATCACCTATTTTTAAATGTCGCACTCCTTCACCAATAGCGACGATTTCACCGACACATTCTAAACCTAATTCCCCCACCGAAGACAGTCCTAACACATTCAGTAAATCTCTAAAATTGAGTCCAGTTGCTGAAACTTGAATTTCTACTTCATCAAATTGAGGTGAATGACGCTCTTTTGGTTGCCATGTTAAATGATCGATAGTTCCTCTTTCAGATATGGCTAACTGTAAAGGTTGTGTTGATTTTTCATTTAAAGAACAACGAACTAATCTAGCGACATAACGTATACCATCTCGATACGCGATTTGATCTTCTTGGCTAAACGAGTTAATTTCAGAAGACAAAGCCTGAATATCGTTATTTTTGGCATCTAGATCAATGCGGACACAGTTTAATTCTGGGTGTTCTAGTGCGATCGTTTTTCCCATTCCCCACAGAGGAGAAGCTGTAAGATCATTTATATTAGGAAGATGATTTGTTACTGCTTGTGTGCCGCGTGTGATTAGATAAAAACGAGTTCTTGGGTAGTTTTGCTTGACTAAGGCTTGCACTAAATATAAAGTGCTTTGAGTGCTAAGTTCTAAACTGTCTGCGGGGTCTAAACTCCAAAGATAAATAACTCCTGTTAGTGATTCTAATGAGTTCAATAATTGCTGATACTCTTCGGGATTTTGTCTGTTAAGATCATTGGGAAATACAAGTGTACAAGATTGGGATTTTAATTCCAACAAATTCGCTAATTCTTGAGCTATTCCTGTATAATCCGCAAAAATAAGCCAGTGTATATCTTCTTTTTTCGATTTATAGACGGGTATTTGGGGTTGCGGTTGCCATTGAATCTGATAAAACCAATCTTGATCTATTTTATGGTCTTGTCCGAGTAATGTTTGTGAATTGGCTCTTTTTGATGTAATTCCTTTGATTTGGGCGATTATTCCTTGTTCATCAAATAATTGTACGTCAGCAATGATTTGATTTTGTTCAGTTTGGGGACGCAGTTGAACATAACTCCAAATGTTTGAACTCAAGGGACGGTAAAAGCAAACTTGTTCGATAGCTACAGGTAAATAAGTTTCTGATTTTGTCCTAGTTGGAAAAGCAGCTAAAATAACTTGAAAACACGCATCAAGTAAACTTGGATGATATAAATAAGATTCTAGGTCAAGCAGTAAAGTAATTTTTCCTAAAGCTTTACCATTTTGTCGCCAAAGTTTTTTAATTCCTCGGAAAGTAGAACCATATTTTAATCCTTGTTTTTGACATTGTTGATAGAAAGTCTCGACGGAAACAGGGATGAGTTCTTGTTGAAGTTGAGAAAGATCGATGTTTGTTTTATCTAAAGAAGTTTGATGAGTTGTAACTGTCCCAAAACTATGTAATTTCCAATTTTCTTGATCAAGTGAACTATAAATTTCAAATGATGCTTGTCTGTCGTCTTTTTTTAGAATAACTTGTACTGTTTGCGTCTCTGAGAGAGCAAAGATTAACGGTTTAGAAATAGTTAAATGTTCTAGAACCAAATTTGCTGTTTTGAAAACCTTTGACCCTGCGGCTAAAGCTATTTCGATGTATGCTGTAGCAGGTAAAACGGGGACTTGATACACTTGATGATCTTTAAACCATTCTGGCGACGACAAGTCACCGCTTAGAGTATCTACACTGAGACAAGATTGAAAGATAATTTCCTTTAAGGCTGATGGTAAACGTTGTCCGAGTAATGGATGAACATTCGACGATGGACGAGGGGGAACCAATATTTTAGAAGGTGGATCAATCCAATAGCGTTTTCTATGCCATGGATAGGACGGTAAACTGATTTTACGACGCTGATAATCTTGATCAAAACTAATCCAATCGATCACCATTCCTTTAAGATAGAGTTGGGCAACACTCTCTAGCATCTGTTCCCAGTCTGAATTAGGCGATAAACTGGGTAAACATAAATAATTTTGAGTCGTGTCTGGTGTCATTTCTGCTAAAATCCTGCGACCCATCCCAAGTAATACAGGTTTACTACCACATTCGAGAAACACCTGATAGCCATCTTGCAACAACGCTTTAAAACCATCAGCAAACCGTACTGGTTTGGTTATCTGACGACACCAATAATCTGATGTAGCGATTTCATTTGTGATCAGATTGCCTGTTACATTAGAAATAAGATCGATTTGCGGTGAAAAATAACGAATTTCTTGCGCCACTTTCCTAAATTCTGCGATCATCGGTTCCATCAAGGGAGAATGAAACGCATGAGAAGTATTCAAAAACTGGGTTTTAATTCCATGAATGGCTAAAAGATCGATGATTTTTTGCAGGGTTTTCCGTGTCCCCGAAATAACTGTATTTTGTGAACCATTCAACGCAGCAAAGGCAATTTCTGACGTTACAGGACGAATCAGTTCTTTTACAATTGATTCATCGGCCATTACTGCGACCATTTCACCATCTTGGGGTAAAGCTTGCATCAGTTTAGCCCGTGTTGCAATTAATTTCAGTCCATCTTCTAAACTGAAAACACCCGCTACAGTTGCCGCAACATATTCACCGACACTATGACCCATTACCGCAGTTGGCACAACCCCCCAAGATTGCCATAATTTAAACAGTGCGTATTCTATGGCAAATAAAGCAGGCTGTGTATAGATGGTTTGGTCGATGGGTAAGACGTGACCATTTTGCTTAAATGAGGGTGGATACAAAACATCGAGTAAAGATTGATTGAGGAACGGTTGCAAAATTTCAGCACAGTAATTAAGCGTTTCTCTAAATAGGGGTTGCGTCTCATAGAGTTGTCGCCCCATATTAATGTATTGTGAACCTTGTCCCGTGAACAGAAAAGCGATTTTAGAAGGAACATTATTAACCTGATAAGATGTAGGGTTTGCTAATTTTCTCTGTAACTCTGGGATAGATTCCGCAATAATGGCTATGCGATCGCTGTACTGAGATCGTCCTGTATTCGCGCTAAAACAAAGATCCGTTAAAGAAATATTCGGATTTTTTGTTAAAAATTGTTGATATTGCTTGACTAAATTACAAAATGCTATGTCAGATTTGGCAGAGAGGGTCAACAAATGAAGCGGACGATCTTGATTTTGGCGGGGCTTTTCGGCTACTGGGGCTTCTTCGAGGATGACATGAACATTAGTTCCACCAATACCCAAGGAATTTACACCAGCGCGACGCGGAGCCCCTTCTGATGACCAATCTTGTAGCGTTGTATTGACATAAAAAGGACTCTGTTTAAAATCGATGTTCAGATTAGGTTTTTCAAAATGCAGTGTAGCTGGGATTTTTTGATGATACAGTGCGAGAACCGTTTTAATAAAGCCCGCAATTCCAGACGCAATTTGTAAATGTCCGATGTTGGTTTTTACTGAACCAATGGCACAATAACCTGTTTTCTGAGTATAGGTACGAAATGCTTTTTCTAGTCCTGCGACTTCAATGGGATCACCAAGGAGTGTACCAGTACCGTGTGCTTCTAGATAACTAATGGTTTCTGCATCGACTCCTGCATTTTCTAGCGCTTGGGCAACAGCGCGGGCCTGTCCATCACCATTAGGTGCCAGATAACCGACTTTCGTACCACCATCATTACTCAGGGCTGATCCTTTGAGTACGGCATAAATGCGATCGCCATCTTGAATTGCTGTTTCTAAGGGTTTGAGAACAACGAAACCGCAACCACTCCCAAAAATGGTACCACTGGCCTGTGCATCAAAAGCCCGACAATGACCATCGTTTGAAAGAATCATCCCCTCTTGATAGAGATAGCCGATTTTTTGCGGAACTTGTACCGATACACCTCCTGCTAAAACGATGTCACATTCACCATTTTTCAGACTCATTGCGGCGAGATGTATTGCAGCTAGTCCAGTTGAACAAGCGGTTTGAACATTGATACTAGGCCCCGTCAGATTGAGTTTATAAGAGACTCGCGTGGTTAGATAATCTTTGTCATTTGCCACCATCATCTGAAAACCACCCATTGAATCAAGTGTAGTGACATTTAAGGAATCATTGGGGTCAAGTTGATGACGGTTGGGATAAATATTATTCAATAGATAGGTATTCATCGCTGCACCCGCATAAATACCGATTTCACCTGTATAGGTTTGGGGGTTCAGATGGGCATCTTCGAGGGCTTCATAAGCACATTCGAGTAACAGTCGTTGTTGTGGGTCTAATAATTCGGCTTCTTTGGCGGAAAATCCGAAAAATTCAGCATCAAAGCTTTCTATTTGATCTAGAATAGGACTCGCTTTAATATAATCAGGATTTTGAACCAATTCAGGCGATACACCCGATTTTATGATTTCTGTGGTGTCAAAAAAGCGGATCGATTCTACTCCATTACATAAATTTTGCCAGAATTGATCGATATTATTCGCCCCAGGAAAACGGCAGGATAAACCAATTACAGCAATATCGCCCTGAATAATTTGTTTTTTAGGTTTGGTTGAAATTGAGTTTAGGGGTTGATATAAATACGTTTTTAGCGTATGTAAAGTGGGATGGCGAAATAGATTGGCAATTGATAGCGATCGTCCTAAATATTCTTGAATTTGTTGCTGAACTTGGACGAGGAGAAAAGAAGTACCACCCAATTCAAAAAAGTTATCATGCAGACCAATTTCTGATTTTTGTAGAATGTCTTGCCAAATGCGTTTAAGATCTTGTTCAATTTCGCTGAGATTAACTTTTTGACCGAGAGACGCAATATTTTGTTTAAATTCACCTGTTTTAAATCTTTGAGCGAGTTCAGAACGCTGTATTTTACCAATGGCGGTTTTAGGGATAGCGGTTTTCTCAATCCGAATCAGATAATCTGGATTAATACCCATGTGTGTTACAAGAACTCGCCTAATCTGATTTAATAAGGGTTGATCATTTTCTAAATCACTACTAAAAAAGATGGCTAACCGTTCGGTTGCGTCCTCATCTTCAGTAACCGCGACTGCTGCGGTATATGAAACGGCTACCCCCTCAACTTGAGAAACGATCGCTTCAATTTCATGACTATAATAATTAGTCCCATTAATAATAATGATTTCACTACTGCGACCCGTCAGCACCAAGTGACCCAACCGAATTAAACCCAAATCGCCTGTTTTAAACCATCCATCCGCTAAAAATGCTGCTTGATTGGCTTCTGTGTTCTGATAATAGCCTTTACTAACTGCTTCTCCTTTTATCTGTAAATAACCTATTTCACCTTCTCGTAAAACGTGATTTTGCTCATTAACAATTCGTAATGTAATACCAGGGATTGGCGTTCCTAAATCAGCAAATGTTCCCCCTTGTTCGACATGAAATTTAAACGCTTCAGTTTCGTTAGTATTATAAGTAATTCCAGAACCAACCTCAGCCATGCCAAACGCGGGCCTAATGGCGGTTTGAGATAAATGATAGGGTTGCAGTTGTGCTAAACATCCTTGAATCGCATTTTGAGTAATATTTTCTCCTGCGGTAAGTAGAAAACGCACACAGGATAAGTCCCATTGTGATAATTGATTTTTGAGTTGGTCATTGAGTAACGCATAGAAAAAGTTCGGCGACCAACTATGAGTAACTCTGTACTGATTAATTAAATCGAGCCAGTTTAGAGGACGTTTGAGGATATATTCTTTTTGGACATAAACAGCAGTACAACCGAGTAAACAGGGGCGTATATGCCAGTCGGAAATACTACCAATATGATCGAAAGGAAGCCAGTTGAGAATAATGTCATCCGAGAGATGATGATTATGTAAATTTGCCCCAACAGCACGAGATATTATGTTTTGATGGGTCAGTTGAATACATTTGGGAACACCCGTACTACCAGAAGTCAGATTAAAAAAAGCAATATCATCACTCTGAGCTTGATAATAGTCGGTAGTTGGTGATACTGAGTAATCAATCCTCAAAATACGTGAATATGACAGTGATTGAGCAGAAATAATCAGAGGTTGTTCTAAAAATGTCCAGAGATGATCTAGTTTTTCTCTAACAGGTTGAGTTGTCGCCATTTCGAGAATGACGGGAACAAAACCACCCAAAATACATCCCCAGAAAGCAGCTAAAAGTTCATCTGTTGCTTCGAGTTGTAGGATAACTGGATCTTGCGGTTGTAAACCTGCTTGTCTTAGTCGTGTGAGAATTTTTGAGGCGTTTTCGAGTAATTCCTGATAAGACTCGGTTTTGACTTTTCCGTGACGATCTAGATAAATTAAACAATTTCTTGTTGTTGAAGCCGCTTGTAGCAAGATTTTGGGTAAAGTCGTTGGTATATCGTGTTTTTTGGGCAGAATACCCCCATTGCTGATAGCTAAAGGTTGAGCGATAGACTGATCAGAATCAATCTGAGATTTTGCCTTGTCGGTGGCTAAAGAGGGTTGGGTTTCTCTACGAGGGGGGTTTGTCGGCTCGACCATTGGTTTTATACTAAACCTACGTTCTTATTAGATCTCTAACAGTGTTTTTTATCTTATATACTTTAAAGGACGATGAACGAACAAACAATAGATCTTAAGCTTAACCATGACAGTTTGTTGATAATCTTGATTCCATTTTAATAACTGTCGGAAAATTTTAATTGTAGATTAGGGATGATATCTAACTTAAACTCAAACCCCATCGAAGAAGTTAGTAACGTTAAACGAGCGATCGCAGCGATTCAACAACTTCAGGCTAAAATAGAGCGTTTAGAACAAAATTTACACGAACCCATTGCTATTATCGGGATGGGTTGCCGTTTTCCAGGTGGTGTGTCTGATCCTGAAACATTTTGGCAGCTTTTAGAAAAGAGTGGTGATGCAATTACTGATATTCCTAGCGATCGTTGGGACAGCCAAACCTATTATGATTCAAATCAGGCGAGTCTCGGTAAGATGTATGTCCGTCAGGGTGGCTTTTTATCTAATTTACAAGATTTTGATGCTCAGTTTTTCCGCATTGCACCACGAGAAGCGATGAGTCTCGATCCTCAGCAACGTCTACTCTTAGAGGTGAGTTGGGAAGCGTTAGAATCTTCGGGTATTGCCCCAGAAAATCTCAATGGTAGTCAAACTGGGGTGTTTATTGGCATTTGTGGTAATGATAACTGGCATCGCTTACTTAAACGAGATGTCACTGACATTGATGCCTATTTAACGACAGGAAATACCCACAGTATCGCGGCAGGACGTTTATCTTATAGTTTAGGTTTAACAGGCCCCAGTCTGGCTGTAGATACCGCTTGTTCGTCTTCTTTAGTAGCGGTTCATCTAGCAATTTCGAGTTTACGGAATGGAGAATGTGATCTCGCTCTTGCGGGTGGTGTAAATAGTATTCTGTTACCCGAAGTTAGTATTAATTTTTCTAAAGCGCGAATGTTGTCACCTGATAGCCGTTGTAAAACCTTTGATGCGTCGGCTAATGGTTTTGTACGATCGGAAGGATGTGGCATCATTGTTCTAAGACGTTTAAGTGATGCGATCGCGTCTAAAGACAATATTCTAGCTGTCATTCGAGGTTCTGCAATTAATCAAGATGGGCGTAGTAGTGGTTTAACCGTCCCCAATGGCCCCGCACAACAAGCAGTGATACGACAAGCGTTGAATAATGCCAAAATTGAACCAGAACAAGTTAATTATATCGAAACACATGGGACGGGAACGGCTTTAGGTGATCCGATCGAAGTTGGGGGGTTAGGAGCAGTTTTTGAACAAAATCTATTAGTCTTATTAGGGGCAGTAAAAGCGAATATTGGACATTCGGAAGCTTCAGCAGGTATCGCAAGTTTAATCAAAGTTATTCTCGCACTACAACACGAACAAATTCCCCCTCAAATCCATTTTAAATCCCCAAACCCGAATATTAATTGGAACGATTTACCGTTTACAATTCCCACTCAGCTTACCCCTTGGAAACGCGGTAATATATCCCGTATTGCGGGGGTTAGTTCCTTTGGTTTTAGCGGTACTAATGCTCATGTTGTCATCGAAGAAGCACCATTACAAGAAACAGAAACAAACGATATTGCTCTAAATCTTTTTACATTGTCGGCAAAAAATGAGAAAGCTTTAAACGAATTAGCCCGAAAATATCAAGTTTATTTCAATTCTCACCCAAATTATTCTCTTACTGATATGTGTTATACAGTGAATACAGGACGATCGCATTTTTCACACCGTTTATGTATTATTGCCACCTCAATAAAAGAATTACAGCAAAAATTGAATTTATTTATTAATGGACAGATAACTAATGATGTTTTTTACGGTCAAATCCCAACACAGAAAACGGCTAGTTACACTTTAGAAAACCAGTTAGATAATTTACAAACCATCGCACAGCTTTATTTACAAGGAGAATCAATTAACTGGTCAGAACTATATCAAGATTATCCTTGTCGTAAAGTCATCTTACCTACTTATCCGTTCCAGCGTCAACGATTTTGGATTGATCTAGACTAAAAAAAGAGGTCATGAAATTATTTAATCAATCTACTAGATTTTGGCTAATTGCTAGTTTAATTCCACCTCTATATTTTGGAATCATTACTCTATTTTATGCGTTAAGTCAGCCTTATGTTGTACAAGATGATGCGCGACAGCATATTATCTGGTTTCAACAGTTTATCGATTCTGAGTTATTTAAAAATGATTTAATCTTTAATTATTTTCAATCCGTCGCCCCAACAGGTTATAAATTATTTTATTGGCTCGGTGCAAAACTCGGTATTTCGCCGATGTTACTTGCTAAAATTATTCCAGTTTTTTTAGCAATGATTACCACAAGCTATTTTTATAAATTCTCTCTTATTATTTTACCAATTCCCTTTAGTGCTTTTCTATCGACTTTAATCTTAAATATCAATATTTGGCTAAAAGATGATTTAGTCTCTGGAACTCCTAGAGCTTTTGTCTATCCGATTTTTGCGGCTTTTTTGTATTATTTAGTTAGACGTTCCCTTATTCTTTGTTTGATCATCATTGCTTTACAAGGTTTATTTTTCCCTCAATTAGTTTTTGTTCAAGTTCTTTTATTAACCATTCGTTTATTAGAATGGAAGAATAATCATTTTAGATTTATTCTAGATAAAACAAATTATCTCTTTTGGAGTTTAGGATTAGTTGTATCTTTTTTAGTGCTTCTTCCTTTTGCACTACACATTTCAGAATTTGGTTCAGTAATAACCTTAGAACAAATGAAACAAATGCCAGAATATTATATCAATGGAAGAATCGAATATTTTGGTTTTAATCCATTATTTTTACCGTTTAAAAGTAGTTCTGGTATAGGTGCGCCAACTTTTCCGCCATTTATTTGGCTCAGCTTAGGTTTACCATTTGTTTTAAAAAAATCACAGTTTTTAGCTAGTTTAGTGAATCAAGAATTAAAAATACTTTGGCAACTTTTACTAGCTTCTTTAATTATGTATATAGCCGCTTCTATTGTTCCATTACGTCTTTATTTTCCTGGACGTTATACTTATCATAGTCTTAAATTTGTGATGGCAATATCATCAGCTATTGTTATTTTAGCGTTACTGAATTATTTTGATACAAAATTAAAGCAAAAATTTTCAATTCAAACAACTAAATTTATCCTAATTTTGGTAGCTATTATATTTTTATTACCTGCTTTCACACCCGCTTTATTTTTAAGATTACAAGAATGGAGAATTGGGAAAAATCAAGAAATATATCATTTTTTTGCCTCAAAACCTAAAGATATTTTAATAGCCTCCTTAACACCTGATACCAGTAATTTACCTGCATTTGCCCAACGTTCAGTTTTATTTAGTACCGAATTTGCCCTACCCATTCACCCTGTTTATTACAATCAGATGCAACAAAAAGCAATTGATTTAATTCAAGCGCAATACAGTTCAAATTTAGCTGATATACAAAATTTGATTAAAAAATATGGAATAGATTATCTGATGATTGAACCAACATTTTTTAACTCTGATTATTTATTACAACGAAAATGGCTGATTAATAGTTCTTTTAATGATATTGTTTTAAAAACGACTGCAAAATTAAAACAAAATCAATTACCTGCTCTTACTCAAGTAATTAATCTGTGTTCAGTAAAAACAACAGAAAAGTTAATAGTATTAGATGCTGAGTGCATTACAAAAAAGAATTAAATTCGGTTTTGCTGAATAGCTATCTTTTTTACCGCTTGTTCAATTGCAATTGTTCCATGACGTTGAGTAACGACTAATCAAGCAATCTTCAGCTTTTGTCACATTGCCATACCCTATTTCTACCTATCTCATCGGCATGATTTGACTAAAAAAGAGGGAAAAACTCCCTCTACATCAAGAAATAATGTCCAAAGACTTTAAACAGAATGATTGCCTTTATGAAAGAAGGGGACTTAGTAAGCTAGACCCATACTACGGGTTGTTTCAGGGCCAAGATAGACCCGAATACTTAAGAAGTCGGTCGGACAAGCTGTTTCACACCGCTTGCAGCCTACACAATCTTGTGTACGAGGAGAAGAGGCGATTTGTCCAGCTTTGCAACCGTCCCAAGGTACCATTTCTAATACATCGGTGGGACAAGCACGTACACACTGAGTGCAACCGATACAGGTATCGTAAATTTTAACGCTATGAGACATTGAGTTAATGACTCCTTGAGTGTTCTCTTTGTTATCATTCTGGATTATCGGCTAGTTTACCCCACACAGCGAAATTCCCTTCTTAAATAGCTACATAACTTCAAAATACGTTACAGAACTTAGCCCAGATTTTTCAGTTTCATCCTAAATTAAATAGTAGGTATACACGTTGATCTATCTCAAAATTTCAAATTTTTGTAGTTTTTGATACTTTCTATAGGATTAACAGTTGCTATGCTCATCTTTAGCTTAAAAAGCTTGGTATATCGACATATATTTATTGCTTCTAGGGTTCCGGCTAACTGCGTCAGGTCCAAGAGAAGCAAGCTACCTTTACTAAAAGACATTTAGGCTTAATTAAATTTAAGTCCCTTGATAGGTGGCTACACGGAGGGAAAAAAGCCCGGGAGAAATCATAGATTAGCACAAAGGCTCTAAGATGATTCTCTTGGGAATTTGTGCATCTATACTACTTTGTATGGCCATCACAATAGGAGTTTACAGATGAGTGACTACCCTTTCCAACCACCGAATAGTGATAATAATGGACATTCTTCGGAAGCCGAACGAGCCTTAGAACTAGAGCAGCGACTGCCTTTGACGGGTTGGCAACAAGAAGTCAATCAAGGTTTAGAATACGGACTCGAAGCGGCCGAGAGTATTATTGATCGTACTATATCGACCTTCTCTCGTGGTGAATTGCCACACTACGCGGGAATTAATACTTTTATGAAGGCCCCCTATTTAGAAGATGTCCGACAAGTAGGTAAATATGATGTAGCAATTGTCGGTATACCTCATGATTCTGGCACAACTTATCGTCCTGGAACACGTTTTGGGCCGCAAGGAATTCGCCGCATCTCTGCACTCTATACCCCCTATAACTTTGAATTAGGGGTTGATTTGCGTGAACAGATCAAGATGTGTGATGTGGGCGATATTTTCACTATTCCAGGCAATAACGAAAAGTCATTCGACCAAATTTCCAAAGGTGTCGCACATATCTTTAATTCTGGCGCATTTCCGATTCTTTTGGGTGGTGATCATTCCATTGGTTTCCCTACTGTACGAGGCATTTGTCGTCATTTAGGCGATAAAAAAGTCGGAATTATCCATTTTGACCGCCATGTAGACACTCAAGAAACCGATTTAGACGAACGGATGCACACTTGTCCTTGGTTTCATGCAACCAATATGAAAAATGCCCCCGCTAAGAATCTCGTACAATTAGGGATTGGTGGATGGCAAGTCCCCCGTCAAGGTGTGAAAGTCTGTCGAGAACGGGCTACTAATATCTTAACCGTGACTGATATTACCGAAATGGGATTAGATGCGGCAGCGAATTATGCGATTGAACGCGCTACAGATGGTACAGATTGCGTTTGGATTAGTTTTGATATTGACTGCATTGACGCGGGATTTGTTCCTGGTACAGGTTGGCCTGAGCCAGGTGGACTACTCCCTAGGGAAGCACTCGGTTTACTGGGTAAAATTATCCAAAAAGTTCCAGTCTGCGGTATCGAAGTTGTCGAAGTTTCTCCCCCCTATGACGTTAGTGATATGACTTCACTAATGGCAACACGAGTCATTTGTGATTCAATGGCGCATTTAGTGTTATCTGGGCAATTACCACGCAAGGAAAAACCCGCTTATATTCACCCCGAAGCACAACCTGAATTAGTGGCCTGGACTTAAAACCATGCACGAAACAGACATGACGAAGGCGTTATTAATTACGGTACAAGATTGGTGGGAATCGCAGCCCGAACGACCTGAAATTAAACAAATTCATCTAACGGTAGGAAAGTTTACCTGTGTTGAACCCGCTAGTTTACAATTCGCCTTTGAAGTCCAAACCCGCAATACTTTTTTAGATGGGGCTAAACTGGTTATTCAAGAAACACCTTTGATTGCTTTTTGTCACCGTTGCCAAGAAGAATATCGCCCTGAAATTGGCATTAAGTACGCTTGTCCTAAGTGTCAAGCTCCGATGGAAGATATTCGCTCAGGTCGAGAACTCAAAATCGACCGAATTGAGGGGATTCATGCGTAAATAGTATCCCCTTCCCCCGTTTCGGTGATTCAATCCCTTATTGCTAGGAGTTTAAGCCAATATGCACCAAACTTTTGACGTAGCCCTTGGGGTCAATTTACTTCATGCTAACCAAGCAGGGGCCGACCATAACCGAGAACATTTTGACGAGTGGGGTATTACTTGTCTCAATATTATGAGTAGTCCAGGTGCGGGAAAAACGGTATTACTTGAACGCACTCTAGAAAAACTGAGTCATAAGCTAAAAATTGCCGTTATTGAAGGCGATATGACTACCGAATTAGATGCCGAACGTCTCAGACAATATGATGTTCCAGTGATAGCGATTAATACGGGTCGTTCCTGTCACCTCGATTCTAAGATGGTTGCAGGGGGTATTCATCGTCTCGCCCATGACTATAATCCATCAGATTTTGAGTTAGTTTTCGTCGAAAATGTAGGTAATTTAGTATGTCCTGCTGAATTTGAAGTAGGTGAACACGCTAAGGTCGCTTTACTCAGTATTGCTGAAGGAGAAGACAAACCCTTGAAATATCCAGTCATGTTTCAAGAGGCTGATTGTTTATTAATTACCAAAATGGATTTAGCACCCTATTTAGAAATCGATCTCGATCGCATTATTAATAATGTACGCCAGATGAATCCAACTGTAACAATTATTCCCATTTCTGCCAAAACAGGAGAAGGGTTAGAACAGTGGTATGAATGGGTAAGAAGGCAAATTAGTCAAGCCCCAACTCAACACCATTGATGATCATCTGTTCATTAATCAAAAGAAATTCCCCGACCCTTATTTAAAAAGATTAGAGGAATCATAGAAATTCAATTCTTATTATAAATATGAAAGCTCGATCGCTAATATCATCTTTTCTTTTATTTATTATCACTCTATCGCTAACGGTTGCCTGTACCAATCCTGCGGTTTATATCAAAACCACCAATGAAGAGGACACCGCTATTTCTGCGGGAGTGGATGCCCTACGTTTGGGTTTTAGTGCATGGCCAGGCTGGTTTCCCTGGCAAGTGGCTCAAGAAAAGGGAATCTTTAAAGAGCAACAAGTTCCAGTCGATTTAAAATGGTTCGATGGTTATTTAGAATCGATTAGTACCTTGACAGCAGGACAAATTGATGCTAATAGCCAAACATTAGGTGATACTGTCAGTTCTGTGGTCGGTGGTGCTGACCAAGTGGTTGTCTTAGTGAATGATAACTCAACAGGAAACGATAAAGTAATTGTCCGTGAAGGCATCAACTCAGTTCAAGATCTTAAAGGAAAAAAAGTAGCCGCCGAAGAAGGAACCGTCGATCATTTTCTTCTATTACTGGGACTTAAACAAGCGGGAATGTCACCAAAAGATATTCAGTTTGTCCCCCTCGAAACAGGAAAAGCAGCATCGGCTTTTGTTGGTGAACAAGTTGATGCAGTTGCGGTCTTTGCACCTTTTACCACCCAAGCTTTAAAACGTCCTGGTAGTAAAGAATTATTTAGCTCTAAAGACTTTCCTGGCTCAATTTCGGATCATTTGGTCTTTACTCGTAAATATATCGAAGAAAAGCCCGAAAAAGTACAAGCTTTAGTCGATGCTTGGTTTGTCACTCTAGACGCTATCAAGAAAAACCCAGCACGTGCAACTGAAATTATGGCGAGACGGGCGGGAGTTTCGGTTGCAGAATATCAACAATATGCAGATGGTACCAAGCTATTTACCATTGAAGAAAATCTTAAAGCTTTTAAACCGGGTAATGATATGACTTCTTTGCACTATGCAGCCGAAAAACTTGGCGAATTTTTGGTTGAAGTCGGTTTAGCCAAAAACGAACCCGACATCAGTAAGTTATTTGACGATCGCTTTATTAAAGCATACGCCGAAAAATCTCAAGCGTAAATCATTGAGAAAGTGAGAACTGATTATGACTCAAGGTACAGAATTTTCGACTAAAACAGCAGCCCGTAATAATAATTTACAACCGAGTGTCTTCTGGCGACTGGCTGAAGATATTCCGCGACCTCTTTATATTGCTTTAACCATTACTTCGATCGCACTTCCTCTATTATTGTGGTGGCTGGCTACAACCTTTGGCAATATTGACCCAAAATTTTTGCCCTCACCAGGTAAAGTTTTAGAAGCATTTGGTAGACTATGGAGTACAAGAGAACTACTCAAGGATACCGTAGCGAGTTTGTGGCGGGTTGGTGTTGGCTTTCTGTTTGCCTCACTGCTTTCTATTCCTGTTGGGGTGTTGATGGGCAGTTTTCCAAGTATTCGCGCCCTTCTAGAACCACTTTTTGGTTTAATGCGTTATATGCCCGCCCCTGCCTTTATTCCGCTACTCATTCTCTATTTAGGTATTGGGGAAGAACCAAAAATAACTTTAATTTTTATTGGGGTTTTCTTCTTTAATTCATTGATGGTGATGGATACGGTCAAATTTGTCCCCAAAGACTTAATCGAAGCCACATATATTTTAGGTGGAAATCGTTGGCAAACCCTGACTCAAGTCATTTTCCCCCACGTGTTACCAGGTATCCTCGATGCGTGTCGAATTAACCTTGCTGCCGCTTGGCAATTGGTTATTGTATCAGAATTAATCGCATCTACAGAAGGTTTAGGAAGACGTATTAGTGTTGCAGGACGTTTCTTAAGAACCGATGAAATCTTTGTGGGTTTAATTGTCATTGGAGTTATTGGTTTATGTTTTGACCTGTTGTTCCAATATTTCCTCAGAGTCACTTGTAAATGGTCGAGTCAAAAACGCTAATTAGTGATTTGTGACACATATCGCACAACACAAGTTGTCCAGAATTAACATTATCTCAGGTAGGAAAAAGAAACAATGTATCTAAAAATTACGAACTTACATAAACATTTTGAAACCAAACAAGGTACCCTCGTTGTTCTCAAAGATATTAATATGGACATTGAACAGGGCGAGTTTATCTGTGCAGTCGGCGCGTCAGGTTCAGGAAAATCGACTTTATTACGACAAATTGCAGGACTCGATCAACCGACCAGTGGTGATGTCAAAATTAATGGAAAATCTGTTACAGGGCCAGGCCCCGATCGCGGTATGGTCTTTCAACACTATACATTGTATCCTTGGATGAACGTTCAAGAAAATACAGAATTTGGTCTGAAGTTACAAGGTATTCCCGCTAAAGAAAGACGTGAAAGAGCGAGTTATTATCTAGATGTAGTAGGTTTGGCTAAGTTTGCTAAATCATTATCCAAAGAACTGTCTGGAGGGATGAAACAACGGGCCGCGATCGCACGTGCTTTAGCCTCCGAACCCAAAGTTTTATTAATGGATGAACCCTTTGGCGCATTGGATATTCATACTAAAGAATCCATGCACAATTTTATGTTAGATCTCTGGCAAAGAACCAACATCACTATCTTTATGATTACCCATGATGTCGAAGAAGCGGTATTTTTATCTAATCGCATTTATGCCCTCGGCGCACGTCCTGGAACAGTCAGACGGGAAATTGTCGTCAATCTACCAGAACGATCAAATCAAATCAAACGTCAAACCGTCTTCCACGACTATAAAGATGAATTGATGGATTTACTGCGTTCACACGGTCAAGAAGCCATTACCGCAGCAGCATAAACTATAATTTAGGGTGCATTCTTTTTCACTAAGATTTTTGAATAATCGTTCCAATATATTGTTCAACCTTTATGGTTAAATTGTTGAGTTAATTAACCTGAGTTTTGTTATGAGTTTGAGGAAAACTTAAATTGCAATACTTTAATGACGTTTCCTGCTTTTTAAACCATGAAAAAGTCATTATGAGTATTATTTAGGCTCAAATGAAATGTAAAAATTATCAGATTCAGAAGCCAAAGATATTATTAAATATTATTTCACCGTCTTAACTGCCCTTGAGTTTGCATCAAGATTCATGAGACACTACCAAAATGAAAAGTTTATGGAGTGAAAACTTATGATAAATGAACAAGAGCTTAAACAAATATTTGATAGCTTAGACCTTGACAAAGACGGCAAAATATCCATTCAAGAGATTACTAGGGATCATGTGACGACAGGAGTCTTACCAAGATTAACAGGAACCACTTTATCTAGCATATTACAAGGATACGATTCAGATAAAGATGGTAGCATTTCTTTTGATGAACTAAAGAAAGCAGTGGAACAAGCAGAAGCAGAGGATTCGGATACCTAACAACTAAAAAATCGCGAAATCAATCCCTTATCGAACCTTGTCATTATTGACGAGGTTTTTGTGTTTTTTAAATAGTCATTTTTGTGTTGAGATTTAACTAACTTGAGTTTTGGATAACGTCTTGCCTAATTATTAAAATAGACAAAATGCTGCATTAACATAAGATTCTCTGGAGAACGAAGCAGCAGAGGACTAACTAGGATAATACCTTGATAAGCTTTTTGTTCTGTTTAATCTAGGTTTTGATTGAGTCGTTGAATTAAAGATTGAATTTCATTAGAAATTGTCATTGATGAATTGTTATATTAAAAGACTTATAGTCATTAATTAATCAATTTCCTCAGAACTTTCTTCTAAAACTTGTACAGGAACTTCAATTGCATTAATATCAATCGTTCCAGGTAGGGTAATTCTATGAAAATGTCCGTTTTCTATTTTTAAAGGTTCACCACAATTCGGACAGCTACACTCAGTATTATTAAATCCAGTAAACTCATAAGTACAGACTGGACATTGATCAATTGCTAACTTACGTTTTAACCACCATTGTAGGGCAAACCAACCAATAACAGGCGCGACCAAGAAAAAAGCCAGTAGAATTAAAAAACCGTTGACTAACCAACCTAAACCAACTGCCCCCAATAGTACACCCACTAAGACCATAGAGGCAAAACACCCCAAACCAGAGTCATTGATGGAATAGATGCGGGGGAAGTTATTATTCACGCGTTACGCTCTCCTTTGATGTAGCTATTTCTATCCTAATCGATTAGGTTTGTGGTTTGTGTAGCCATTCGGTAATCCCATCTGCGATCGCACTTGCTAATTTTACTTGTTCTTGAGGATCAATAATCCATTCAAATTCAGTTGGATTAATCATAAAACCTAATTCTAATAGAATAGAAGGGGCAGTATGTGGACGTGTTAAAGCAAGATTATTCCAATACACTCCATAAGACGGACGCTTTAATGTTTTCGTCAAATAATTATGGAGAAAAGCGGCTAAATTATGTGCTTGTGGATGATACCAAAAAGCACCAATTCCATCAGTATTGATCGCATCTCCACCATCGGGTAAAGCGTTATAATGAACTGATATTGCTAGAGTTGGCTTAATTTTATTAATCATCACCACTCGCTCATTTAAAGATAAATCTTGATCCGTTTCTCTAGTCATATAAACTGTTGCACCACGTTTAATTAATTCTTCTTTAATTAATTGAGAAACGACTAAATTCACTTCTTTTTCAGTATATCCTGTCGGGCCTGCTGCACCTGTCTCTTTGCCCCCATGCCCTGGATCTAATAAAATACTGATTCCCTCTAAATTTCGAGTTAGCTTATTTTGGAATTGTGGAGGATGTCGCAGAGAGAAAATTAAACTGGTTCCCTCATATCTCACATCATAGCCCCATTGTTGAGCCGAATATAAGTTAAATGTATAGTCAACTTTTTTAGGGTTAACTTGTTGCCAGTCTAAACGTCTAATTAAAGGATTTTCGACAATATAAATCGTATCGGTTTGCGCGACCGTATTGTGTAACGATAAAATCAATCTATTATCTTCTTGTTTAATTTCAATCGGTACAGGATTTTCTAAAGGAAAAATAATTTCTGTGGCGTTTTCTGTATTCTGTGATGAAATTCCTCTAACCATTGATGTAGTAAGAATAGCATCGGGTATTAATTGTGTTTCTTGAGCTAAAATCCATGCCCCATAATCTAATCTTAGCCAGTCTCCCTCGGTTCCAGTAACACTTACTTTTGTTCCTTTTGGTAAAGGTGTAAGCCTTGAATAATCTGTACTGGGGCCTGTTCGAGTAACGCCTGTATCTGAGATAATTTCTACTACAGTAACTTGTGATGGATCGATAATATTAATCTCTCCTGAACCTGTTTGACTCGCGGTTTGATCATTAACTGTAATTGTATAAATCGGCTTACCTAAATTTCCAAGATTAGCAAAACTTGTACATCCTTGATATAGTGTAATTCCTTGTGGTAATTGGGACTGATTAGTCGCGGTGAGAACGGCTGAATTAGGTGGAAGTTGTGGGGTGAGAACTTGAGATTTTAGGGTAATATTTTGATTAGCAATCTTGACAGAAATTTGAGCATTTTTAACAGCGATCGCACTAAAACAAACCTTATCCCCTGAAGTGCGAGTAATATTTTGACTGGGTGTAAGAGAATTAACGGCAAACTTGGCACCTTTGGGTATTTGTGGTTGATTTGGAAGTCGAGTAATCAGACGTTGAATGGTTTGATCTTTAGCACGAATGGTAAATTTATTTTCACCCATTTTTAAAGGAAAACTCGGTGCAAAGTTTCCTGTTTTACTGCGTTGAATAGGCTGATGATTAATCGTCACTTGATTCGTGGGAGACGCTGAACCAATAAAAAAGATTTTTTCTGCTACTGTTTGATGATTATTCGGAGGATAAGCTAAATATAAAGGTTGGGGTGATTGTGCCAAAAGAGTTACCATTGGCTGAAAACTAATGATAATTAATACTAAAATAAATAATCTAAAAAATTTCCTCATCTTTTTTTTCGAGTAAATAAGTCGGCAAACCATCAATACTTTTTTGATTTTTTAATTGCCAGTAATCATAAATTGCTTTGTCTCCTTTTTGTTTAGCCCATTTAACTAAATTAGTCCGTTCTTGTTGAAACTCATAAAGCGGTACACCATAACCACAGGATGTTTGTACCGATTCAATTTTGACTAAAATAATTTGTCTCGTCCCTGCCATAGACGGAAAAAGCAGTGCTAAAGATTCCCAATTTTGATGACGAGGTTTAATTGATTGTCCTTTGCCATACAAACGTAAGATTAAAGGGTCTTCGGTAAAGCTACAAAACATCAAAGTGATTCGCTCATTTTCAGCTAAATGGGCGGCGGTTTCATTGCCACTACCCGTTAAATCTAAATATGCAACCGTTAGAGGATCGATACATTTAAAGCTATCCATTCCTTTCGGTGAAAGATTAATTCTTCCTTGTTGCGGTGCGGTGGCAGTAAAAAAGATTTTTTGTTCTTGAATGAAATTTTGTAGCGTGGGATTTAATTCAGAATAAAATTTACTCATGCAGTTGATCACGAAAAAATTTATAATAGTAGGTCGTAGCGGGAAAACAGTAATAAGACCGAAACAAAACAAAAGCAAAGCATTTTCTATTTTATGGCATCAGAACTATTTTCCCCTAATTCTTCTCCTCAAGATAACCCACCTCAATATCAGCCCATCATTATTCGGCTAGAAAACGTCTCTAAAGTTTATGGAAGCGGTGATACAGCCGTACACGCTTTAAATGAGGTCAATTTAACCATCGAAAAAGGGGAATACTGTTCTATTATGGGGGCTTCAGGATCGGGAAAATCGACAGCGATGAATATTATTGGCTGTTTGGATCGTCCGTCTTCAGGAAGCTATTATTTAGAAAATTTGGATGTCGCACAATTACCCAGTTCTCAACTAGCAGAAACTCGCAACCGCAAAATAGGTTTTGTTTTTCAACAGTTTCATTTACTCCCCGCGTTGAGTGCCTTAGATAATGTCATGCTGACGATGGTATATGCAGGTGTACCATCCAAAGAACGCAAAGAAAGAGCCACAGAAGCGTTAATTAAAGTCGGTTTAGAAAATAGATTGCACAATAAACCCAACCAACTCTCAGGGGGACAACAACAACGGGTAGCGATCGCACGTGCTATTGTCAATCAACCTGTTTTGATTCTAGCCGATGAACCGACTGGCGCGTTAGACTCCCGTACCACTCAAGAAGTCATTAATATTTTCCAAGAACTCAATGACAGTGGTATTACCGTCGTTATCGTCACTCATGAGTCAGATGTTGCCACCAAAACGAAACGAGTTGTCTGGTTCCGCGATGGAGAAGTCATCTATTCTCATCTCGATCCCAAAGATTTACATCAAATTATTGCAGGCTAAAATCTAAAGAAAATATAAAGTTTTGGGTATATTGTTCATCTATACCCATTAACTGAAGTTAAACTAATTAGAAAAATTTACGTTAAAAAATTTGTAGTTTTGTATACTGGAGTTATGAAGTATTGTTAAACTCCAAGACGAATAGACACGAGGCTAAAGAATAGTTTGTGAGTCAGCAACCAACACCCGAAGAAGGAGAACTACAACGCTATAGTGCTACAGCGATCGCCCGTTACTATCGCTATCGCCCCTGGTTAGTGTTCTGGCGTTCGTTGACAATTATTTGGTCATTTAGCCTATTTATTGGGCATCTACAATTTGATCGCTGGACTCATCAGGAAGAAAAAAATAAGTACAAACGAGCTAGTGAGTTACGAACCCTATTAACTCGCTTGGGCCCAACCTTTATTAAAGTAGGTCAAGCTCTCTCAACCCGCCCTGATCTCATTCGCAAAGACTTTTTAGATGAACTGATCAAGCTACAAGATCAACTCCCTCCGTTTGACAATGAGACGGCTTTTGGCTTTATTGAACAGGATCTGGGGTACCCTGTTAATAAGATATACAAAGAAATTTCCCCCAACCCAGTAGCCGCAGCTAGTTTAGGACAAGTCTATCGGGCGATTTTATTCACTGGAGAAGAGGTTGCCGTCAAAGTACAACGGCCCAACTTGCGACCCGTATTAATGTTAGATCTGTACTTGATGCGTCTTTGCGCTCAATGGTTTGGTGACTGGCTACCCCTCAATTTAGGTCATAACTTAACCCTAGTTATTGATGAATTTGGTAATAAGCTTTTTGAAGAAATCGACTATTGTAATGAAGGGAAAAACGCCGAAAAATTCGCGGCTAACTTTGAGGGTGATCCCGATGTCAAAGTACCGAAAATTTACTGGCTCTATAGTAGCAATCGGGTTTTAACTTTAGAATGGATCAACGGCTATAAACTCAACGATATTGATCAGATTAAGGCGGCAGGGATTGATCCCAACGATATTATTAAAATTGGTGTAACATCAGGCTTACGTCAACTTTTAGAGCATGGTTTCTTTCATGCCGATCCCCACCCCGGCAACCTATTCGCTACCTATGATGGTCGAATGGCTTACATCGATTTTGGCATGATGGATCAACTCGAAGAAATCACCAAAGAAACGATCGCCAGTTCCCTCGTACAACTGATTAATAAAGATTATGAAGCATTAGTTGAAGATTTTGTCAAGCTTGGATTTTTGACCCCTGATACTGACATTGAGCCGATTATTCCCGCATTAGAAAAAGTTTTGGGTAACGCCCTTGGTCAAAGTGTCGCAGATTTTAACTTTCAAACGATCACCGATGAATTTTCCGAGTTGATGTATGAGTATCCATTCCGTTTACCTTCTAAATTTGCTTTAATCATCCGTTCATTGGTTACTCAAGAAGGATTAGCACTGAGTTTAGACCCGAATTTTAAAATAGTAGAAGTTGCCTATCCCTATGTGGCTAAACGCTTACTAACAGGTGAATCCCCCCAACTCAGACGAAGATTACTTGATATCCTATTCAAAGATGGAAAATTCCAATGGCAACGCTTAGAGAATTTAATCGAAATTGCCAGAACCGATGGACGGTTTGATATTCTACCCACTGCACAACTTGGTGTCAAATATTTATTATCCGATGAAGGCAGTTATCTACGTCGTCAGCTACTTCTCGCCTTAACCGAAGACGATCGCTTGCATACTGAAGAAGTTCAACGAATCTGGGCATTAGTACAAGACGAACTCAAACCGCAACGTTTATTTGATGTTGCATGGAGTACCTTTCGTGATTTAGCTACGCCAGCAGTTGCCGCACTGGTTCCTAAGTCGTCCGATTAAGCTTATGATGCTTTGTAACGTTTTATTTCATAACCTGATATGTATTATCTTCCTGAACCGCCATACTTTTTAATGTTCGTGGGTTTTTTTACTGGAATAACTTGTGGGGTTGCTTTTGAAGCTACTCTAAAACAAATTGTCAACACATGGTATAAATCTTCCTCAAAACCCGCCAATCTTTTAGATAGTTCTACCCTACAGTTACCTTTTTTGGGAATTTGCGTCGGGATTTGTGTTTTCCTGGCTTCTGGTGTCGAAATCTTTTTGATGAATAGCTGGGTATCTTATGCGATCGCACTGCCAATGACGATTTTTATCGGTGCTTTAGTATGGACACAATTGGGTAAATTATTAGAACAACTACAAAAAGGCGGTTCTAAAGCCATTGATTTAGATGCCTTTTTCTAAAATATAAACAAAGACGCGATTAAGTTGTCGCGTCTCTATTATTTCTATGTAGATTAGTTTTACGATGCTATCACCGAGGTTTGAGGTTTAGCGAAGATCATACGTCCAGCTGACGTTTGTAAAGCAGAAGTAACAATTACTCGTACCTCTTCCCCTACATAATCTTTTCCTTCTTCAACTACGACCATTGTGCCATCTTCTAGATAACCTACCCCTTGTGTGGGTTCTTTGCCCTGTTTAAGAATTTTGAGATCTAAAGTATCACCAGGAAGATAAATCGGGCGCAAGGCTTGGGCTAAATCATTTACATTAAGAATGCTTACTTTTTGTAGATTAGCCACTTTGCTGAGGTTGTAATCATTCGTCAATAAGATTCCGTTGATTTCTTGCGCTAGATGAACTAACTTGGCATCTACTGTAGCAATATCTTCGTAATCAGCCGAATGAATCACAATACGATCGCTCATCGTTTCTTGGATACGATTAAGGATATCTAAACCCCGTCTTCCTCTAACCCGTTTTTGATCATTACTGCCATCTGCTAACTGTTGTAACTCTTGTAGCACAAACTGAGGAACCAGAATTTGTCCTTCAATAAAACCTGTGTCTAACAGTTGTTCAATTCGTCCATCAATAATACAACTGGTATCAATAATCTTAGTCGAGACAGGTTGTAGGGTTCCTTCTGCGACTAACATGGTTTCAATACTATTGGGATTAATCAGACGCAAAAAAGTACGACCATGAGTATCAGCTAGAGTAACACCCAAATAAGAAAACATCACACTACCCAAAATCGCTATCATCGGTTTAATGAAGGAAAATTCTTTGGGGATCGGTAGAAAAAAGATCGGTGCTAAAATTAAATTAGCAATCAATAAGCCGATCACTAACCCGATCGCACGTGTTAACAAAACTTCAATCGGAGTGCGTCGAATTTGGGCTTCTACCCGACGATAACTGGTTTGGGCGACTAAACCCAAGGCTAAACCAATGATCGAAGCAAAACCCGCCGATAGCCAGCGTAGGGCTTCAATATTAGTAATCTGATCTCGAACCATCAACGGAAGTAGATCGACACTACTGAAACCGACTCCACCAATGGCAAACACGAATAATAAAATAATAATTGCATCTAACATAATTGTTTATCCCTCGTAATAGATGGGGATGTCTTAGGACAAAAATTGCCCTTTGAATAATGAGTATGAACCAGATTGATCTATTATATCTCTTGCTTCCTAGGGATTTATTAAGATAGATTTCTCTTCAATTGTATATAAAATTAAACAGTAACTTATTAGAAAAATCTTAAAAATAGAACATTTGACGGAAGAACTGGAAAATTATTAATGTTAAGTTGTTTTAAGAGTGATTCTCATCTCGATCAACCGCGTTCTGCTTATTTGCATATTCCCTTTTGTCGTCGTCGCTGCTATTACTGCGATTTTCCAATTTCAGTTTTAGGACAAACTAATATTGAAACCTCCCTAGCAATTAAGGAATATGTCGAGGTACTTTGCCAAGAAATTTTAGCGACACCCTCTTTAGGATATCCTTTAGAAACAATTTTTTTTGGTGGGGGAACTCCTTCTCTATTACCGACTCAATCTTTAGATTTAATTTTATACACTTTAGATCAGCAATTTGAGATCGTTAAAGATGCAGAAATTTCGATGGAAATCGATCCAGGGACTTTTACCTTACAACAACTCCAAGGTTATCAGCAAGCGGGCATTAATCGAGTTAGTCTAGGAGTACAAGCGTTCCAAGATGAATTATTAAAGCTATGTGGACGATCGCATTCTGTATCTGATATTTTTACTGCAATTGATTCACTCCAGCAAGCCAATGTCCCTAATTTTAGTTTAGACCTAATATCGGGTTTACCTAATCAAACTATAGAAAACTGGGATGATTCTTTATCACAAGCGATTCAAATTTCACCAAACCATCTTTCTTGTTACGATTTAGTCTTAGAACCTGTTACCGCTTTTGGAAAACTTTACGAAGGGGGAGAAAAACCTTTACCAACCGATGAAACAACCGCCCAAATGTATCGTTTAGCCCAAAGTAAACTCACCTCAGCAGGATATGAACATTATGAGATATCTAATTATGCGCTCAACGGCTATCAATGCCGACATAATCGAGTTTATTGGGAAAATCGGGCGTATTATGGTTTTGGCATGGGCGCAGCGAGTTATACCTATCGTCAGCGTTTTACTCGTCCTCGCAACCGTAAAGAATATTTTCCCTGGGTACAACAGTTAAAAGAAAACAACGGCAAAATTGATTACCCTCAAAGTTCAAACACCGATATTTTATTAGAAACACTGATGTTAGGATTACGTTTAAAAGAGGGCATCAGTTTATCTAAGATTAAAGAACAGTTTGGCGAAACCGTTCAAGATCAGATTCTAGAGACATTGCAAAAATATTACGCTAAGAGATGGATTGATGATTCAGGTTCAAGCATTAAACTAAGCGATCCAGAGGCTTTCTATTTTCTAACACCATTCTAGCGGCCTTGTTTGAAAGGCTAGACAATTCGGTATGATATTCTAATTAACGGGCTTGGAGGGATTCGAACCCCCGACCTCATGGTCCGTAGCCATGCACTCTATCCACTAAGCTACAAGCCCCTGTTTTGCCAACAGTAATTAAATATAACATGGACTTGGAATAAAATGCAAGAGGATACTTTGAATTCGTCTCTGTCTCATTTAAATAATGAAGGGGAAGCCCAAATGGTAGACGTTTCAGGCAAAGCACAGACGAGACGAGAAGCGATCGCAGCAGGACAAGTTAGAATGACCTTAGCCACATTTACAGCCATTGAAGCAGGGAACGCACCTAAAGGCGATGTTTTAGGAACGGCGAAAATAGCGGGCATTATGGCAGCTAAACAAACGTCTAACTTAATTCCCCTCTGTCATCCCCTACCCTTGAGCAAAGTAGAAGTTAAGATAATTCCAGATGCTGAATTACCTGGCTATCAAATTCGCGCTACTGTGGTGACGAAAGCCGAAACAGGTGTAGAAATGGAAGCCCTAACGGCGGTTTCGGTTGCAGCATTGACTTTGTATGATATGGCCAAAGCCTTAGAAAAATCAATGCAAATTGAAAAAATCCGCCTGATCAGTAAAACAGGAGGAAAATCAGGTGATTTTTCCTTAGAAGAATTAAAATAGAAATAACAGTATTTGTTCAGTTTGAAATTATGCCTCCTCGTTGGCCAAGAAAACCCGATCGCAATGATCCCGCCTATCGTAAACTAGACGATCGCATGAATTTCGCGGTTCATGTTGCTATTTTTGCAGCCATTAATTCTGGTTTATGGTTTTTCCATATCATCAAGTATATTGATTGGAGTTGGCTAACTGGGTTCTCTGGAGTGTGGGCAATAATTTTATTAGCTCATTTGATTTACATTACAGCAATTGCCGATTATTCAGTAAAAACCAACTAAACATTATGGCGAATCTAACCCCAGTCATTGAATCATTAGCTGCCGAAATCGGCGAAAATGTGTATATCGATGTAGCAAAATGGCATTTACATCTCAATGATGCTCATCTGCATACAACCGTAGCGCAGAAAGTTTTTCCATTGATTGAGGACAAAGCGATAACAGAAGACTCTGTGCTTAAAGTTCTCAAAGAAATTAAAGTCCCTTTAGGTGGGGGAAAAACCGAAGTTCCTTTAGCTGATTTATTACCGATGAAATGCCAAGTCAGCTTAATGGATATTCTAGAGAAATTCCAAGACGAATATTAGAAATTAGGTTTTTTGATTTAATAGACTTCTTAGAAGGGGTCTATTTTAAAATTTTACAGTGAGTGATAATCGTTACCTGAACCGTATTTTAATCGGTCTAACCATCGATGATAATAATATTTCTGTTGGGGTGAAAGTTGATTTTCTAAGCCTTTAAAAGAATGAGCAGCAGGATATAAACCCGTGTAGAGTCCTAAATTAAAATAATGCAGCAACCAATCAGCAAAAGGCATTAAACCCACTTCAGGAAGCATGGGTAAAACAAGAGTTGGATTGACTAACGGTAGAGTTTTAGACAAAGCCGAAAATTGCACAACATCTTGTAGAAAGGGTTTTAGCACATCATCGCCGAGCTTATCCATGACTTGAAAAACGCCACTCATTAAATCATTAATTTGATTGGGCTTATATTTTTGATTCATCTTTACCATCATTGTTCGTTGAAACAGCCAAGTAACCGATAGATTAGGTTGATAGGGTTGTAATGTAGCCAAAGATTTCTCATCTAAACTATCAATTTTTAGGGACTCATCAATAGCGAACGTTAATCGACTTAAATGGCGAACCATTGCCCCAAACCCACCAAAACTTACAGGGGACTGACTTCCACTACTATCACCGACGGCAAGAATGCGTGACCAAGGCATTTTTAAAGGACTTTGACGGAAAGAGGGGAAAAAGCCAAATAAAAAACGTTTAAAGTTTAATTGTTCTAGCTCAATTTGTTGATATTCAGGTAATAATCTGAGATATTCCTCCATGAAAAACTCTAAAC
This sequence comes from Chroococcus sp. FPU101, assembly GCF_017312365.1. Taxonomy (GTDB): domain Bacteria; phylum Cyanobacteriota; class Cyanobacteriia; order Cyanobacteriales; family Microcystaceae; genus Chroococcus. The sequence goes on along the minus strand of NZ_BLJI01000005.1, from coordinate 96,120 downwards.
TAAAACGCCCCCGATGGGGATCGAGATAGGTAAATAAATAAGTCGTTCGGCCATCTCTTGCGGGAAATGCTTCCCAAAAATACTGACATTGATTGAGAATGGGTGTAAAAGTAGCGATTAAATCTCCTGTTTCATTGACGGGATAACCTTCAGCACAACTACCCACCACTAAACAAACGCCATCAGGTTTTTGACCGTTTCTCGCGCTTTGAGTAATGGGAGAAAAATGACCCATCGCATCAATTAATAAACGAGTGGTTAATGTTTGATTTCCCGCATTTAGGGTAACTCCGTCTGGATGAACCATAGCTGAGGTAAACGGTGTTTGCTCAAATAACGCGCCACCTGAAGCAAGAAACTTCTGTTTAAGTGTATTAAGTAAAAATACGGGGTCAACACCAATATTAAGGACATCCGTCACCGAAAGCTCATAACCTTGATGAAAACGAACTTTTGCGGGGTTATATTGAGTAGCGATCGCTTGTTCTAATTCTGTCTCTGATAATAACTCCAAATCTAAAAAAATGCTTAATTCTTGGCGTGAAATATTCCATTCTTGTACACGACCTTTCAAGATACCTCGTTCTATCAGACAAACTCGCCATCCTTGACGCTGTAAAGCAGCACCCAGTAATATTCCGAGTGTTCCACCACAAATGATGACATCGTAATTAATTTCATCAAGAGAATTGTTATTTAAAGCAACAACCGAGGGAACAGAAACCCGTGTCGAATCATCTTCATTGCGTAATGATGACCAACGTCGGTCAGCCTCTCGTAGATGTAATAATGTTTGCTCTGGAATTTGTCTGAGAAATCTTTCAGTTAAAGACATAAAATCAACTGAATTAAATAGTGTCAATTTCCTTTAATCATACCTATACTACTAAAAGAGGCAAAGCTCTTTCATACTGACCTTTTCTCATCCTGTGCGAAATTCATGCGATACACTGGAATCCTACCAAAAAGTAAAAGCAAAAACAGATACCCCAAAATTCAGGTACGTCCCATCGTATCGGGAGAAAAACAAAAACAGAATGAGCGTACCATCGGACAAAATCGCCAGTCTGTCTTAATCATGTCATTGGTCAGTTTAGTCTTATTGGGTGGCGTGGGCAGTCGTCTAGCCTATCTTCAACTCTATGAAGGAAATTTGAATCGAGAAAGAGCAGAAAATAATCGTGTTCGTATTTTACCCAAACAACCTGTCAGAGGCAATCTTTTTGACCGCAATGGAAAAGTTTTAGCAACCGCCCGTTTGACTCATGCGCTATATTTATGGCCAAGAGTTCAACATCAAGCAGACTGGCCCGAAAACCTGAAACGTCTTTCTGATATTTTAGGGGTTCCTGCGGCTGAAATTCAAAAACGCATCGAACAAACCGACGATAATGGTTCTACCCTCGTTCGCATTGCCCGAAGTTTAACACCCGCACAAATTACCGCTTTAGAAGAATATCGAGATCAAATTAACGGAATTGAAGTCGATATCGAAACCTTGCGACACTATCCTAACGGTAAAAATGGGGCCCACGTTTTAGGATATACGGGAGAACTCAACGCCGAAGAATTAAAAGAACGTAAACCATTCGGCTATCGTTTAGGGGATGTCGCGGGAAAAATGGGTGTAGAAGATGCCTATGAAAAACAACTAAGAGGAGAATGGGGTGGTATTCAGCTAGAAGTGAACGGACAAGGGAAAGTCATGAAAATTCTGGGGCAAAAAGTCGCTAAACCAGGAAATGATGTTACTTTATCCCTCGATTTAGAATTGCAAAAAACGGCTGAAGAATCGCTAGGAAAACGTAAAGGGGCGGTGGTTGCTATGAACCCCAATACGGGAGAAGTGTTAGCGATGGTGAGTTATCCGAGTTTTGACCCCAATGTCTTTTCTACACCGATTACTCCTAAAATTTGGCGCGAATTACAAGGAGAAGGCAACCCTTTTATTAACCGTTCTTTACAAGCTTTTCCCCCTGCTTCTACGTTTAAAGTGGTCACAGATACAGCAGGTTTAGAGTCGGGTAAATTTCCACCAAAAACAATGTTACATACTGCGGCTTATTTGAATGTCGGTGGGACTAGATTTGGTGAATGGAATCATGCTGGTTTTGGCACGGTTGGTTATGTTAGAGCTTTAGCCATGAGTAGTAATACTTTTCATGGTCAAATCGGTCGAGGTGTCGGGGGCCCTGCTTTAATTAAATGGGCGCGTAAATACGGTTTTGGCAGTCGAACAGGAATTGAACTAGCCGAAGAAACCCCCGGATTAATTGTTGATGCGGAGTGGAAGCGCAAGAATTTTAACTGGGATTGGACAGACGGCGACACGGTGAATATGTCTATCGGGCAAGGTTTTACGCTTGCTACACCGCTACAAGTGGCAAGAATGTTTTCTGCCATAGCCAATGGTGGTTATTTAGTCAAACCCCATTTAATTAAAGATAGCGGTGATGTTCAAAAATGGCGAACTCCACTCAATCTTAAACCAGAAACTTTGAAAACGATACGAGCAGGTTTGCGGGCGGTTGTTGCAGAAGGGACTGCTAGACGGCTGGATGTTCCTTATTTACCCCACATTGGCGGAAAAAGTGGTACCGCAGAAGCCCCCCCAGGTAAGTCTCATACTTGGTTTGGTGGGTACGCACCGTTTGATAAACCCGAAATCGTTGTCTTAGCGTTTGTAGAACACTCTGGCGGTGGTGGAGGTTCTACTGCTGGGCCAATTGTTCTAGATGTGCTAGAAACCTATTTTAAAGCGGGGCCAAGATACGAGAAGAAAGAAGACCCGAAAAAGCCAACAACGGGAACCCAAACAACTGTACAGCAGCCAGTCAATCGCAATCGATAATCTAGGCAAAACTCGTCATCACTCGCCCAAAACTGCGTAATTTACGATAATAAGCTTGACTAACGGTGTCACTTGTGATATCAGAAAGTGTATCGATTCCGATTCCATTGCGTCCCATTTCTGTTCCTGAACTGTGGATATAGCGGTCATCTCCTAAATAGAGAGCAACATGATTGACTCGTTCTAAGCCAAAAAAAATTAAATCACCTACTTTAAGTTCATTTCTCGATATTCTTTGGGTGAATGCTTCTTGTTGATAAGAGTCTCTCGGTAACCAAATACTAGAGTTAGCAAAAGCGGTTTGCATTAGTCCCGAACAATCATAGTTTGGCCCAAGCGTTCCTCCCCAAAGATAATAATTAGGTGTCTGTAACGCGGTTTTAGTAAAGGCAATGACATCCGCAAGACGAGTTTCAATTTCAGGACGAGAAAGAGCGATCGCTTGATACACTGTAGTAGCGGGCTCTAATGCGTCAATGTCTTCTGAGGATAACCAAGCGAGATAGCCATCTTCACATAACTGTACTTTTACTGCGTTTAGAGCCGTTTCGCTTAAAATCTTAAGATGTCGTCCTTTGGATGCTTGCGTGGCTAACTCTTTACATTCAGAAGAATTATATAAATCTAAATCACGTAGACAACAATACTCACCGTTAGCCGATGGAGGGATTTGGTTCAGTAAGACCATATAATTTTGAGGTAAGCCATTCTTTTTCAATTTATCATGCCCTTTTTTCGCTCAGACGATCAACTCACCCAAATCGGAACCCGTATTCTAGAGGCAACTTGGCAAGAATTCCCTACATTAAATCCGCAACAAATTGCTTTAACTTGGGTTGTGTATGATGCTCCTGTCATTGTTAATACAGGTGGTGCCATTTCATCTGAGGAATTTTGGAAATATGGAGTTAGAGGGTTTAGTCACCGAGGGGATGAGCGAATTTATCCCGCTAGTTTGGTCAAATTATTTTATCTGGTTGCGATTCAAGAATGGTTAGAAAGTGCGATGGTTCCCGAAACCCCCGAATTATTGCGGGCGATGCGGGATATGATTGTCGATTCTAGTAATGATGCCACCAGTTTAATTGTCGATGTTTTAAGCGGAACCACTAGCGGGCCAGAATTACCCCCTGGCCCTTTCGAGACGTGGTCATATCAGCGCGATATTGTCAACCGTTATTACAAATCTTTAGGTTGGTCAGAATTAGAGGCAATTAATGTCAATCAAAAAACGTGGGGAGACGGGCCATACGGACGCGAAAGGATGTTTTTAGGGGAATTATTAGAGCAACGCAATATGTTAACCTCAAATGCCGTAGCTCGCTTAATTCATACCATTGTCGGGGGGATTGCCGTTTCTTCAGTACGATCGCAACAAATGATGTCATTCTTAAAGCGTAGTTTAGCACCAGATGTTTTAGCCAGTAACACAAATGATGAAAATCAAGTCACTGGCTTTTTAGGCGATGGATTACCCGAAAACGCGCAACTTTGGTCAAAAGCAGGATGGACGAGCCAAGTACGTCATGATGCGGCTTATATTGAAATTCCTGAACAGTCTCCCTATCTTTTAGTGGTTTTGACTGAAGGAAAAGCCAATAGTCAAAATAAAGCCATCTTGCCCTTTATTTCGCGTTCTTTGGTCGAACAAATCGGAAAAATTTAGTTCGATCAGATTGAAAAAAGAAAGCAACATATGATCAAAAATCAGGGGATGGCTTTTAAATCAAACCTCTAAATTGAGCAAGTCTCCTAAAAAGTAAAAGTTGTTCTCAAGACTCCTACTCCAGTGGTTGAATTTTCAGAATCACCTTCTGGGTTAAAAATCACAAAGCCACCAGGTGTAACACTAATATTATCAGTCACCTTGAAATTGTAGTAAGCCTCGATTTGATAAGGAGTAGCGAGAGAATCAATATTAGCCGTTCGACGTGTTGCCCCGTTACCTGCTGTCGTGCGATATTGCGGTTGTCCGAATAATAAACCTGCTGTATTGCCTTTTTTCAGAGCATCGGGAAAATATAGGCCCGCCATCCAACTAGAGAGTTGGGTATATGCTGATCCTCCAGAACCTGCTTGATCAACAAAAAAGTAAGATCCGTAAGTCGTGAAGTGGGCAAAAGAACTAAAACGCCAAGTTAATGTAGCACCAACCGCATGAATGTTAACGGGAGTCGTCAGGGGCAAACCGCCCAATACTCCAGTAGAAGATCCCGCTAAATTTGTAGCCAGAATATTAATCTGGTGATAGCTAAAAGAGTAATTCAAACCAATATCTAGGGTGCTAGTCGGTTTTAAGGTTAACTGTGTCGCAGCTACATAACTCCCATTGAATAAACCTGCACCTAAAGGCGTTCCAGGAAAACCTTCATTGTCAGGTAATGCAGCATTGACAGAAGCATAGAGGGCGCGAAAGTCAACTTTGGGATCGGGGGTGAAAATAAAACCCGCCGCCGTTGCTAGACCTGTTTGAGAAGTTCCCCCAGAGACTCTGAGTACTGGGTTAACCGAAGCAAAACGAGAAACAGCCCCTTGTCCTTCACTGGCAAAAGGTACGATCGTGGGAAAAGCATCGGTTGTTTCTGCCAAGGGAGCGATAAATACCTTGAGGTTATTAACGACTGGAAAGAGATAGAGCAATTTATACAGACAAACACTATTATTACCACATCCTTGAGATAAGGTCTGAGGATTAAACCCAGGAAATTGCGGCTCATAACTGAGTTTTGTCATCGGATCGCTCAGGATTGAACTATCGTTAGGAAATAGCACCTCACCAATACTAGAACCACCGCCAGTACGAGAGTTGAAATTATAAGCTTGTAAACCTGTAATTAGTGCATCTTGTCCAGTGAAGCTAGTTGTAAAATTGAGCCGCACTCGATTATTAAAAACAATCTGGGCATCGTCTGTATCGGGTTCGCCGCCCGTTGCTCCTGCTATTGAAAAGATAACTTCTCCACTGAGTTTAGTCGTCGTGGAAAATTGGTGATCTTCTAAAAAAGCAACACGATTTTCTAAATTATCGACTCGCGTCCCTAAAACGGCAAGTTCTGTTTCAAATTCTTGGGCTAAACGTTTCAGTTTGTCGATATCTTCTCGTAAAATAGATACGCCTTCTTGGATCAATCGTTCCATTGTATTAAGACACGCATTTAACCCTGCTGCGAATTCCCAACGGCTTAAAGCTCGTGTACCTCGGTAGGTGCGATCGGGATAACCAACAATACAGCCATAACGCTCAACCAGATTTCTTAACGATTCATAGGCCCAGTCATTGGGCGATACGTCTCGCAGTTCTGAAACTGAGGTAATTTGAGCCATCGATTGTTTAGATTGAGGAATGACTTCCGAGGCGATCGCATCCTCAGTTACCCAACCTAACGTAGCTGCCAAAAAGGATAAGACAATTCTTTCGCTGATAGAAACGAGTTGCAATTTATTCACGATTTCTCCTTACACCACACTTTAATTAAAAGTTGATTATATTTGTTGATTTTCTCTTCTATAACCATCTATTTAAAGAATTGATTTAAACCTGAGCTATCAACATGATTCAACTAATCTGTATTCATATTATAGGGAGGTTTGTTATTATATTTGACAATAAATACATGATAAAAATCAATAATTTTAATTTTTAAATATCTATAACAACTGTTTTTTTAGAGTATGCAGAAAAATGACCATTTAGATTGAGTAACGATTGTGTATATTAATTTTTAATAATCACTATTCTCATGGCTTATATTTTTGCAAAACTGATGCTAGAGAAAATAGATATTCTTAATCTGATTGTGCTGAAAAACTGATTCTTCTTTTGCCATCTTTGACTAAAATTTTCTCGAAGAATAGCTAAAATAAATGACTTAAATTGATTTAAGAAATATTTATTATAGATTTGACTTATAAAATGTTGTCTTAAAGATTTTTGTCTCTATTGTTAAAAAATCTAGACGCTAGAATCGGGGGTTGAGCTTTGTCATTGGGCAACCAAGTTAGTTTTGCCAATGACTCATAGAAAGCATCACTTTTGACACCATTGTTACGAATAACGTCTAATTCCCTGTGATAAAATTCCTGAAATTCAACGGCGAACAGTTAAAAAAGACCGCTAGTCAGAGAGGGGAGTTATATGGATTTAGGGTTTGTTTGTCAATGTGACGCGATTAATTGCACTTACAATTTAGAACAGCAATGTGATGCAGGCGCAATCAAAGTTACTTTTGAAAATAAGTTAGCCGAGTGCTACACTTATACACAAGAGCCAGAAAAAGTCAAGCAAGTCGAGATAGAAGTCGGTGAAGTTTCCCAGTGCGATGTGATTGACTGCACCTACAATCATGGGCAAAAGTGCATGGCCGAAACAATCAACGTTACTTATCTTGATAATGTGGCAAGGTGTGTCACTTATAGCCTTTAAATAATTTATCGTAAGAAATCCCATGATGAAAGCGATCGCAAGAATTACGACACCAACAAAATAATCAGAAATCATCATTGGACTAGAGTGCCGATTGTCAATTGAAGCGTATCACCCGTGTAAAATGTAAGTAAGAAGACAGCCCTAGTCAACTACCTAGGGTGTATTAAATGCTGAGATTGATATGTCAAGAGGAACACTATTTGATAAGGTTTGGGATTTACACACGGTTAGTATCTTACCTTCAGGACAAACCCAACTTTTTATAGGATTACATTTAGTTCATGAAGTCACCAGTCCTCAAGCATTCGCAATGCTGAGAGAAAGAGGATTAAAAGTATTATTTCCAGAACGGACGGTTGCAACGGTTGATCATATTGTACCGACTGAGAATCAAGCGCGTCCCTTTGTTGATGATCTTGCAGAACAAATGATGGAAGCAATAGAAACCAATGCTACAAGTAATGGGATTCGTTTCTATAATATCGGTTCTGGTAATCAAGGTATTGTACACGTGATTGCGCCCGAACAAGGGTTAACCCAACCGGGTATGACGATTGCTTGTGGAGACTCTCATACCTCGACACATGGCGCGTTTGGTGCGATCGCATTTGGCATCGGAACCTCTCAAGTTCGGGATGTTTTAGCCTCACAAACCCTTGCTTTAGCTAAATTAAAAGTTCGTCGCGTTGAAGTTAATGGAACGCTTTCACCTGGGGTTTATGCCAAAGATGTGATTTTACATATTATCCGTAAACTCGGTGTTAAAGGTGGTGTCGGTTATGCTTATGAGTTCGCAGGTACTACTTTTGAACAAATGTCGATGGAAGAACGGATGACAGTTTGTAATATGTCCATCGAAGGGGGAGCCAGATGTGGTTATATTAATCCTGACGATATAACGTTTGAATATCTTAAAGGTCGTGATTTTGCGCCAAAAGATGCCGAATGGGATCAAGCAGTTAACTGGTGGAGAAGTATTTGCAGTGATACTGATGCGGTCTATGATGATGTGGTGATTTTTGATGCTTTGGAAATTGAACCGACCATAACCTGGGGAATTACACCAGGACAAGGTATCGGTGTGAATGAGATGATCCCTGTACCCGAAAGTTTAGCCGATGGTGAGCAAGCGATCGCCAAAGAAGCCTATCAATACATGAAACTGACTCCAGGTGAACCCATTAAAGGAACCAAAGTCGATGTTTGTTTTATTGGTAGTTGTACTAATGGACGTATTAGTGATCTCAGAGAAGCAGCTAGACTAGCCAAGGGACATCAAGTAGCCTCTGGAGTGAAAGCATTTGTGGTTCCTGGTTCAGAACGAGTTAAACAACAAGCAGAAGCAGAAGGACTCGATCAGATCTTTGTCAATGCGGGTTTTGAATGGCGTGAGGCAGGCTGTTCAATGTGTTTAGCAATGAATCCAGATAAACTACAAGGCGATCAACTCAGTGCATCTTCTTCTAATCGTAACTTTAAAGGTCGTCAGGGTTCCTCGACAGGACGGACTTTATTGATGAGTCCAGCGATGGTGGTTGCTGCGGCTATTTCTGGAAAAGTTGCCGATGTTCGAGAGATTGTCTAAAGATAAGGGCTTGTGTGACCAAGCCCTAAAACTTTATACTCATTTATCTGAAATGTAGTTGAATTGTACTACGATCGGGTTGACCTACTAGATTTGAGCGAATTTGCTCGATCGTTAAATCACCGATTAATGTGGGTTCAGGTTCTAATGTTAAACTGCTTTCGGGTTGAGTTTCTTGTCTTGATGGATAAAAAACAATTATTTTCCGACCGCCATAGGGATTATCAGATATATTAGACATTATTTCCTGATTTCCTCCGCCCACAGTCCCAAAATCACCGACTTGAGTTTTAGACTCAATTCCCTGTAAGTCTTGTAACTGTCCAGTAGGAATTACTAAGGGTTTGGGTTCAGTAATAATCGTAGTATCATCAGCTTTGGCTGGAACAGCTACAGCAACTAAACCAAAAGCAAGTAAACACAAAAGAGACAAATTAAATTTACAGCGTGGGGAAGTAGTAAACATATGGATTTACCTTTAAAGTAGGGTTAGGATCACTCCTCCGTTGCCTTACTGATTCAACAACGTGACTAAGCAACTGGTCATCACGATTGTTTGATACACTCTACTTTTAATGTATTACTGATTTTAGTTTTTAGATGTTTTTTTTTGTATTTTTTTATAAAGTTTGTCTAGTTAGATTTACTGAAATTTAGTTTTTTAAAATGGTATCTTAAGTAACAATACTGAATCGGTTGAAAAATTAGATTATTTTGTTTTATCAAGTAAATTGAAATTTTTAAATAAAAAAAGAGAGAAGTTAATTTCTCTCTCCTTGCTTTTTCCTTTGATCTGACTGGGTTCTACACCTTGTTTTAGTTTTTGTTGTAGCATTTTCATCTGCTTTCTAATTTGTCGCTGTCTGGCTGATCCGCCTTTGCCCTTGTCGTTTCGTCCTTGTTTGCGGGGTGATTCCCAACTTTTGAGACGCATATGTATTTTTTCCTTTTTGCTTTGTAGTATTATACTACCACTGTTAAAGCGAAAAAGTAAAGTCTTTTCAGATACGGTTATCCTCCTTCATTTAGCAATACGGAAGGTAGCGAAAAGAGGACGATGATCACTGCTAAGGGGAGTATCAGGGCAGTAGTTTGGACGATCGTATATCTTAGAACTAGCTAGCCATTTTTGGGCTTCTCTTGAGACAAAAACGAAATCTAGAATTGTGTTATGACGTCCGCAAGTGGTGGGAAACTTAGATTTAGGTTGTATCCATTTAAAGACATCATCTTGAGTCATTAAATCGTAACCTGGGTCATGCACGGTACTTTTGACGTTCCAATCGAAATTATAATCCCCTACTGCAATAATCGGTAATGTTTGTTGACTTGCCCAACGGTTTAAAAGATGTGCTTGTTCTTTTCGTTCTATTTTATGAGTACGATAAAGATGATTGACCATAAATAAAAATTTTTGTCCAGTCTTTTTAAGGCGAAACTGAACAACTAAGGGGGCGCGTACTTTTCCCCCAATATTAATATTTTTAAGTTCAAAATGCTGAATTTCTTCTAATTCTGTATCTTTATATAAAACTAACAAGCGGTCTGCGAATCCAGTTGTACCTAAAATGGGAGTAAAATGACTGACCTCGCCTTCTTCTGTGCCTTGTTCTAGGGGTAAGATCCAGTTTTCTCCTTGAACCTCACTAAATCCCCAAATATCTACTCCTTTTATTGGCCCGATATAATTTTTAGCTAGAAAATAAGGGTTAGCGTCTCCAGATTCAACATTGTAACCTGCTACGGTTAATTCTACTGCCTTCGCTTGAAAATTACAGCTAATCAGAATTATTAAACAGCAAAAGAATATATTTAAAAGTTTCATTCTTTAAATTATTATTTTTCAATGTTTATTATACAATCTATGCTGAATTCAGATAAACAATTAGTTTTTACACTTTTTATTATCTTGCTTAATCTTATCTTGTATAAATTTTGGGACACCCAAAGACGCATTTTTATACAATCTTTCAAATTCTCGTTTAAAATGAGCAGCAATAATCGGATTTTGAATAATTAATAAAGTTTCATCATTTTGATAATTAGCCGAAGCTGACCAATTATGTGAACCTGTAATGACAGTTTGGTTATCAATTACAGCAAATTTATGATGAAGTTTATCGCCGAGGGGTAATTGAGGAATACCTACTGTAGTAATTGGATTTTTCCAAGGATTATTATTCTTTTCATATTGACATTTATTCCGAATCGCTACACCTAACATATCTAAAGCTTCACTATAATTTATAAAAGCAAAATTTGAATCAATTAAAGCTCTAATTGTTACATTTTGTTGATGACGTTTTTTTAAAGCATTGGCTAAATTTTGTTCAGAAAAAACAAATAAAGCTAAATCAACTGATTGGGTTGCCGTATCTAAAGTCTTTTCAATAAGTCCGTTACTGGTTAAATGCCAATCTATTTTTGATGAGTTGGGAGAAAATTTTATAGTTAGATTAGTTTGACCTAATTGTGCTTGTGAAGGAGGGCGATAAGATTTATCTACACCAAATTGATGATTCTGCCACATTAAATTGAATTCTTGTGTAAAAACTTTAGCAATTTCAGAACTAATAATTTTAATTAAATGATTAGCATTTCCTCTACTTTGAGCATTATTAAAATCACCAATCGTATCACTTAAAGTAAAATTAGCTGAAGTAACAATCACCATTTGTTGATCGATAAGAATAAACTTGTGGTGCATTAGTCCGCTACCTTTAGAAGAATCTGCAGTATCATTAATTATTGGTATATTGGCATTTTTGAGTATTACTAAAGCATCGTTTTGATTAATTTCTTGTGAACTTAGCTTTTTGTCTTTATTTTGATCGATTAAAGCGAAATAATCTTGATAACTATTTCGATCTCTACCATCTAATTGGTTAATTTCATTTACAGTTAATTGACTGAGTGGTCGACTATATTGATTTTCTAAAATTACTCTAACTTTAACACCTTTTTTTTGAAGTGCCGCTAATTCTTGGGCCAAATTAGGTAAACGAAATTCTTGAACCGCAATATCAACAGAAGTTTTTGCAGTTTGAATCGTATCAATGATAATTTGTTCTAAATTATCACCAGAACGAGTGATTTTCCGATAAGGATCAGTGTAATTAATTCCTTCAGCGTTGTTTTGATTAAAATAGACTTGAATGGATGAATCTTGAGGTAAGGTTTGAGGACGTGAATTAGCAGTAGGATGATCACAAGCAGTTAAGAGAAAAAGACTACTGAAGATAGTAGAAATAGAAAATAAAAAACGAGTGATCATCTTTTGCTAAGGGAATTGAAAATCAATAATTATACAATAGGTGATCACCTTATATTTAGCATCGCTAAAAATACGGGTTTATCCTTCAAAGATAGCTTTATGTTTCGCATCGACTAGATTTTGATTAAACCAATGTGGATATAAAGGTTGTGGTTTAGTCATCTCATCTAAGGCGGCAATATCTGTATCAGTTAACTGAATTTCAACTGCTTTTAGATTATCTTCGAGTTGAGGTATTTTACTTGCACCAACAATAATACTAGCAACAACCGATTTACTCAATAACCATGCTAAAGCAATTTGAGCAACCGATGCGTTATAATTTGGGGCAATTTCTCGAATTTTATCAACAACAGTAAAAGCGAATTCTTTATCAAAGGGTAATAAATCAAATCCAGAAAAACGATTATCTGGATCTTGTAAAGACTCACGAGTATATTTACCACTCAAAAAACCACTCGCTAAAGGACTCCAAACCGTCATACTAATTCCCGAATAGTCCATAAAAGGAATGATATCTTGTTCGACATCTCTCCCTAATAATGAATAATTCATTTGTCCGCTACAAAATTGTGCGAAATGATTCGCTTTTTGAATTTGTAATGCGCTTGCTGCTTTCCACGCAGACCAATTAGAAAAACCAATATATCTCACTTTACCAGAACGGACTAAATCATTTAATACTTCTAGGGTTTCTTCTAAGGGAGTATAGGGATCTTCTTTGTGAAGAATATAGAGATCAATATAATCAGTATTCAGTCGTTGTAAACTGCGGTGACAAGAATCTAAAATATGTCTTTTTGATAGTCCAGCTTGAGTAATAGGTTCACCCGTTCTAAAACCTACTTTCGTCGCTATAATAACATCTTGTCGGCGATGTTCTAAAAGTTTTCCTAACATCACTTCCGACTGACCATTTGCATAACCATCGGCTGTATCAAAAAAATTAATTCCTGACTCGATACATTTGTCAATCATTAATTGTGCGTTTTCTTGATCAACCTTATAAATAGTCGGTAAAGAAGGATGATTCCCAAAAGTCATCGCCCCAAAGGAAAGTTTAGAAACAATTAAACCTGTGTGTCCGAGTCGAGTGTATTTCATGACATGATCTAAGTTAGAATTTTGTAGAATTCTATCGTGACTCGTTCACTCGCTCATCAATCTATAGTCTATAATTCGTAAAAAATTAGATATAGCTACCGTTTTTGACGCATTCTTTGAGTAAGTGCTTTTATAATTTGTTTTCTGGCTTCTGGATCGATAATATCTAAATTAAAATGTTGTCTCACCGTCAACTCAACCTCTGCATTGTTGGGTAAATAACATTGACTTTGAGGGACAAAAGCTCCATTCTGATAGATTGCTCTTAATTTCTGAGTCATAACACGCCTTCAACAGTTAGAATAGGAGGGAGAGGGAACAAAGAATTGCTCTCAAATGCTTGATCAGTAGACACCTAATAAGATGGTTAGGCTGAAAACAACTTGTAAAGTATGTCTTGATTGATATTTACAAAAAGCAAGGCGTTCTATATTTCATCTGATTAGACACTACCATAAGTGAATGAGAGCAATCAGCTAGGGAGAGAAGAAACTCATAGATACTGAGTTCATAGTATCTAGTGTTCTCGATTTAGGTTAAGTTAGCAATAATGGTTATCACTGATGAGTTGTGATCTTGTTCACAAGAATTTATGTTAGTTCGGCCCATCTACCTTGACTGTCATGCTACAACGCCAATGGATCAAAGGGTGCTAGATGCCATGTTGCCTTACTTTACACAGTATTTTGGCAACGCTTCGAGTATCACTCATCAGTATGGTTGGGAAGCAGAAGCAGCTACGAAGAAGGCTAGAGAAATTTTAGCAGAGGCGATTCACTCGTCACCAGAAGAGATTATCTTTACCAGTGGCGCGACAGAAGCAAATAATCTAGCCATTAAAGGTGTTGCAGAAGCTTACTTTAGTAAAGGTAGACACATCATTACGGTTCAAACTGAACATCGCGCTGTGTTAGATCCGTGTCAGTATTTGGAAAGTCTGGGATTTGAAATTAGCTATTTACCTGTACAAGCCGATGGATTGATTGATCTCAATCTACTTGAAAAGACCATTCGACCCGATACCATTTTAGTCTCGGTGATGGCGGCTAATAACGAAATTGGGGTGATTCAACCCTTAGCGGAAATTGGAGCCATCTGTCGCCGTCATGAAGTTTTATTTCATAGCGACGCAGCACAAGCGATCGGGAAAATTCCCCTTGATGTAGAACAGATGAACTTAGATCTAGTGTCTTTAACCGCGCATAAAATTTACGGGCCTAAAGGAATTGGGGCCTTGTATGTGCGTCGTCGTCACCCTAGAGTCCGTCTAGCGGCTCAAATTCAAGGGGGAGGACAAGAAAGGGGATTACGTTCGGGAACATTGGTGACCCCTAACATTGTCGGTTTTGCTAAAGCGGTTGAAATTGGCATAGAGCAAATGCTAGAAGAAACCCAACACCTTCTTTTACTTCAAACAACCTTATGGAATAAATTAAGTCAACTAGAAGGAGTACACTTAAATGGTCATCCAAATCAGCGTTTACCAGGTAATCTAAATGTGAGTATCGAAGGTGTGAACGGTTCAGCTTTACTGCTAGGTCTACAGTCTGTAGTGGCTGTATCCTCAGGTTCTGCTTGCTCAACCACATCAACGGCTCCGTCTCATGTGTTAACCGCGTTAGGGCATTCTGAAGCATTAGCCTATGCTTCTCTTAGATTTGGCATCGGTCGGTTTAATACTCTTGATGAAATTGAACAGGTTGCTGAAAGTGCGATCGCAACGATTCAATCACTTCGTCAAGCTAACGTGTCAGCGTCTTTGGGAATAACTTAAGTTCTCTCTTGTCATCTGTAGCTCTTTCAGGTTATATTTTAGTTAAAATCTTTTGGACAATGGTACCGCCCTTAGGTTGCGGTAATAGAGGCAAGGTTAGCCAAGGCGTTCACGTTCATCAAATCTAGACAAGATTCTTCCCAATCTTTGCAAGATCAGTCATAGGACAATTGAATGCAGACCGAAATTTTGTTTATTGATTTATTGACTTTTTTTAGATTTAAGCAATCATTTCAAAGCTTACATTCGGTCAATTTTGTTGGGAGAAGCCTGAACCAAGTCAGCTAAGGATTATGATTTTCTGGCTCAGAAAGCCAAATCCTAGTTTCAAATTGATTAAGAAAGACTGTTTTGTTAACAAGCAGTTTTGTTGACCTGAACTACCTCTCATCTCAAGAACAATCACTAAAACTCTGTGATTTACATTTTTTTAATTGATGAAACAGCCGACATAGGCTGTCACTATTTGCTATAAAAAGAATCGAGGAAATTAAATGCCAAAACAAATAATTATTGCCGAACAGCATCATCTGGCCGCAGTTTTCTGGGAAGATCAAATTCAAGAATTAGTTGTAGCTACAGGCAATCAACAAGTCGGTGACTCTTATCTCGGTTTAGTTGAAAACGTCATCCCTGGAATTGATGCTGCTTTCGTCAACATTGGGGATGCAGAACGAAATGGCTTCATTCACGTCACTGATTTAGGCCCCTTACGCTTGAAAAAAACGTCGGGTGCAATTACAGAACTTTTAGCCCCACAACAAAAAGTTCTAGTACAGGTCATGAAGGAACCTACAGGCAACAAAGGCCCACGTTTGACTGGAAACATTACTTTACCTGGACGATATTTAGTACTGATGCCCTATGGTCGTGGGGTTAACTTATCGCGACGCATTAAAAGCGATGATGAACGCAGTCGATTAAGAGCTTTAGCCATTCTCATTAAACCCGCAGGAATGGGGTTACTGGTGCGGACAGAAGCAGAAGGTAAAGCAGAAGAAGCCATTATGGAAGACTTAGAAAGTCTCCTCAAACAATGGGAAACCATTCAACAGCAAGCCGTCAGTAGCCGTCCCCCTGCACTGCTAAACCGAGATGACGACTTTATTCAGCGCGTCCTCAGAGATATGTACACCGCCGAGGTCAATCGAATTGTTGTTGATACGCCAGCCGCCGTTAAGCGCGTTAAACAACAACTGATTAACTGGGGGGGAGGCCGTGCGCCCGAAGGGGTTTATATTGACCATCATCGAGAATCACAATCAATTCTTGATTATTTTCGAGTTAATGCAGCCATTCGGGAAGCCCTCAAACCGAGAGTTGATTTACCGTCGGGTGGTTATGTTATTATCGAACCGACTGAAGCATTAACGGTCATCGATGTCAACTCTGGTTCTTTTACGCGTTCTGCCACCGCTAGAGAAACCGTTCTTTGGACAAATAGCGAAGCCGCTACCGAAATAGCTCGTCAGCTACGATTGAGGAATATTGGTGGGGTGATTGTAGTCGATTTTATTGATATGGACTCTCGCCGAGATCAACTGAAATTACTCGAACACTTTAACCGCGAACTCAAAGCTGATAAAGCTAGACCCCAAATTGCTCAACTGTCTGAACTTGGACTGGTTGAACTGACTCGCAAACGTCAAGGAAAAAATATCTATGAACTTTTTGGTCAAACTTGCGCTCATTGCGGTGGTTTAGGACATTTAGCTCATCTACCGGGTGAAAACGACCTAATTGCTCTTGAGATTGCTGCCGCTACGCCAACTGTTGTTTCATCTCCTAAAATAATTGACCGACCTGTATCAGAACCTGAACCTGCGTATTTCGATAATTTCTCAGAATTTGAAGGTGAAGAGAGCAGCCCACAATTAGAACTATTGTACCATCCGACCTATCAAGATCAAGGGATGAATAATAATAATCGTCGTCGTCGTCGCCGTCGTGCGGATTTATTATTCAAAGACGAAATCGGAAAACCTTATGTTAATTCGACACCAAATGAAGTTGGTGTAGAGTATGAACCGCCGAGAATTGAAGAGAGAGAGAGAAACGATAGAGAGCGCAATGAGCGTGGAGACAGAGATAGGAATCGTACCATTAGACAATCACGCCGTGAAGAAGTACCAGTCGAAAGAGTATCAGTCGAAATGACACCCTTAGAACAAGATGTTTATTCGCGGATGGGAATTTCGCCACTGGTTTTAGTCAATCGAGAATTTAAAGATCCTAAATCAGTTGTTGTGTCTGTTAAACTTCCGGGTGAGTCGGACGTTACTGAGACACCAACGGTTGAGGTGTCTCCACCAAGTCCGATTGTAACAAAGCCAGTAATCGAAACTAGAGAGGCTAGTTTTGTTGAACCACCTATTGAACCTCCCGTTGAAACTGAGCCACCATTAGAATTATTGAACGAAGAACCTGAAGACAGTATCGAATCAGAAGATTCTAGTCCAGTAATTCGTCGTCGTCGTCGTCGTTCTTCGGCTAAAGAAGCTTAGAATTTTTAAGAAGTCTGAAACCCCTTCAAAACATGAGGGGGTTTTGTTGTTTTTTTAAAAGGTTAGGAGAAGGTTATAACTGTAATAATTTTTTTTAGATCTACACTTTGGTGGTTCTTAACGCTTTTTCTTCTACACAATGTTAAGATCTGTTAAGAAGTTTGCCATTAGGACATGACATCATTTGTGTTTGGTAGTCTACCCTTTTCTAATCAAGGCGGCGCTCAAATCGTCAGCAAAGCTGTTAGCGCGGCGATTGCGGCTCTTTTTAAACGAACTGGTAAACTGGTTGCTACTGTTCGGGCCGAACCAGTTGCGAAACTCCTCTCTGGGAGTATTGACGGATTCGATTTTATTGGTAACGGAATGCTCATGTATAACGGATTGCGAATCGAAGCAATGGAATTATATGTGCAGGCTGTTGCGATCGATTTTAGTGCCATTTTCACTGGACAGGTTAAACTCAAACAACCCACTCAAGCGAGTCTAAGGGTGATTTTAACTGAAGAAGATTTAACAACCTCTTTTAATACGCCGTTTGTCGTCGAAAAACTACAGCGTTTACAATACCAAGGACAATCGCTACATTTTCAAGATACGCAAATGATTTTAAATGATGACAAATCATTATGTTTGAAGTCCTCGATCCGAGTTGGAGACGCATCAGAACCCATAGACATTGATGTAACGGCATTTTTGGAGGTAGAAGAACGCACCAAAATTCAATTTACAAATGTAACTTATCAAGGAAGCCCTGAAGCACAAGACTTAGGAAAAGCTATCATTGATCACGTTAATGATTTGATGGATCTCGATAAATTTGCTCTAGATGGCACTCAACTCAGGATAGATCGAGCCAGAATCAAGGATCAACAGATTGTGTTTTATGGAATTGCCCACATTAATCAATTCCCCCAGAAAAAAACTCAATAAATCCGAGCATTTGTACTACAATAAGATTAACTTTGGCATCATGATCTGCTGTGAACGGGTTAGTCAGTTAATATTCATGGCTCCCGGTTCGCGAATCAGAAAAATTTTGATTGGGATGGGCGGCTACCGTTGCTAAAACTTGATTGACAAAAGCTTGATGATCAACAATCGGTTTAGAAATGTAGCCATCTGCACCACTTTGTTTGAGAAAATTTTCTCGATCGCCTTCCATTGCGTGAGCAGTGACTAAAATAATAGGTAACGAAGCTGTATCGGGATTAGCTTTTAACAGTTGTGTGATCTTAATCCCATCAACCGATTTACCTTGGTAGGTACTATGAGCTAAAGAAACATCCATCAGGATCAAATCAGCTTCACCAGACTGAGCGATCCGAATTACTTCTGCTACATCTTCAGTTCCTTTCACCTCTAGTCCGCCACGTTTCGTCAAAATTTTGGCAAAAACTCGATAATTAAGCGGATCATCTTCTACAATCAAAACGGTTGTCATAGGAATTGTACTAAAGAAGTATTGTTAATAAAGGAGGATAGCACGACAATCCTCTGTGATAAATACTACTGAATTTAAAACACAAGTCAATCAGGAAAACAAGACTCATGGCAAAGCAACTCAATATTTTGACAAGGGGTCAAATTATCCCCACAGCTTTACATCAAGAGATGGAACGCTCTTATTTAGAGTATGCCATGAGTGTGATTGTGGGACGCGCTTTACCCGATGTCAGAGATGGACTTAAACCCGTTCATCGTCGGATTTTGTACGCCATGTATGAATTAGGACTTACAAGCGATCGCCCTTTTAGGAAATGCGCCCGCGTGGTGGGAGATGTTTTGGGTAAATATCATCCTCACGGCGATCAATCGGTTTATGAAGCCCTTGTCCGTATGGTACAGGATTTCACGACCCGTTATCCACTCTTGTCGGGTCATGGCAATTTTGGTTCAGTCGATAATGATCCTGCTGCCGCCATGCGCTACACTGAAACTCGTCTAGCTGCGGTCGCCGATCAAGCCATGTTACAGGGCATTAGTGAGGCAATTGTCGATTTTACGAATAATTTTGATAATTCTCAACAAGAACCCGTCGTTTTGCCCGCACAGTTGCCTTTTTTAATCCTCAATGGCTGTACTGGAATTGCTGTCGGGATGGCGACAAATGTTCCCCCTCATAACGCTGGTGAAATTATCGATGGTTTAATTGCACTAATTGATAATTCTAGCCTAACGGATGAAGCGTTATGGAAGTTAATTCCAGGGCCAGATTTTCCGACTGGAGGAGAAATTTTAGATACAGAAGGCATTCGAGAAGCGTATCGTACTGGAAAAGGTTTAATTCCGCTTCGAGGGGTAACCAAAATTGAAACACTTTATATCGAAGCAAAACGTCGTAAGGAAAGAACCGCGATTATTATCACTGAGTTACCCTATCAAGTCAATAAATCAGCTTGGATCGAAAAGGTAGCCGAGTTAGTTAATTTGGGAAAAATAGACGGAATTGCTGATATTCGAGATGAAAGCGATCGCCAAGGGATGCGGGTTGTTGTTGAACTCAAGCGCGAGATTGAGCCTAAAACAATTTTGAATGCACTCTATCAACAAACGGCACTACAAATCAATTTTGGCGCGATTTTTCTGGCTTTAGTTAATAACCAACCGCGTCAATTATCCTTACGTCAGTTACTCGAAGAATTTTTAGCATTTCGTGAAGAAACTTTAAGACGACAATACAGCCACGAACTTAATGAAGTTCAACAACGAGTACATTTACTCGAAGGGTTACTGCTTGCTTTAGAAAATCTCAAAACTGTCATCGAAATTTTAACTAATGCAGCCGATGGAACCACTGCTAAACAACGATTTCAAGCAGAATTAGGCATTAGTGAAGCGCAATCCGATTCAATTTTAGCCATGCCCCTACGTCGTTTAACGGGGTTAGAACGTCAAAAACTGCAAACGGAATATGAGGAGTTACAAAAACGAATTCAGGAACTACAAACCTTACTTGGCGATCGTCATGAATTACTTAAAACCTTAAAAAAAGATTTTCGCACTCTTAAACGAAAATTTTCTGATGAACGTCGTACTCGTATTTTACCTCCAACGAAAGAAACCACTACATCTTCTAAAAAATCAGTCGTAGAAGTTGAAAAAGACAATAAATCCCAAATAAGCTCCGAAAAATCAGAGATAAAAGCTAATAAATCTAAATTAATTCCCGAAACAAAAAATAAATCTAGAATAAGCCCAGAAAAATCGGAGATAAAAGATAATAAAGTAAGCCTTAAAGAAACCTCACCAAAACTAGAAGCATCTCTTCTGACACTGTTTACCCCTCAAACACCACCAGAAGAAGCTCTAATCTGTTTGACGCATCAAGGCGAAATCTACTGGAAAACCCCGTATAACGATCAACAACACTCAGAACAACCCTTAATTTATACACAATCACTTCAAAAACGCGAAAAATTAATCGTGATTACGGATAGTGGCAAAGCTTATCCAGTCGCGATTAATGAAATTCCACCTAAGAATAGTCAGCCGATTTCGGTTTTAACCCTACTCTCAAGAACCGCACAACAGGACTCAGAACGGGCTGTAAGCGTCTTTTTGATGCCTGATGGTCAAAAAAGTCATGATTTGTTGTTATTAACGGAATCTGGGCGAATTAAACGAATTGATGCCGCCGAATTAGAACAAATTGGCAATCGAGGTTTAGCGTTAACCAAATTAAAGGAGCAGGATCGTTTAAATTACGTCTGTTGGACAAAAGAAGGAGAAGAAGTAGCGATCGCTACTACAGGAGGGCGTGTCTTACGTTTTGCTGTTACCGATGAACAGATCCCAATCATGGGACGCAATGCACAGGGAAATATGGCGTTACGTTTGCGTTTTGGTGAAACGATTGTGGGTTGTGTCACCCTACAAGCTCAAGATAATTTACTACTTGTTTCTCAGTTAGGATATGGAAAACGACTTCCTATAAATACATTACGCTTAATCAAACTGGGTGAACTGGGTACAACTGCTTTACAATTTTCTAGTAAAAGCGATAACTTAGCAGGCATGGTCAAAGCAAAATCGAAACAACCAGTGATCATCTTGACGAATCAAAAGAGACATTTAATGATAGATTCTGATTCTGTCGTAAAAGGCAGTAAAGATGGTGTAGGCGATCGCATTGTGCAATTACAAACCAAAGAATCAATTGTCGCTGTCATGAGTTCTCAGATGTAGGAAGGCTAAAGTACACTGTGAAAAAGCAAAAATTAGATTTAAGTCGTCATTTATCATGGAAAGAAAAAACTAGACTATTTCGCTTTGTTTTGCTCGGTATTGTCGGATTTATTATCATTAGCCTTATTGTTAATTTAGCGATTCGACTTCCTCAAAATCAGACGCAAAGTGTTGATGGGATTTTGGTTTTAGGTGGCAGTGTGCAAAGAGAAATTTATGCGACACGGTTAGCAAATCAGTATCCTAGAATACCGCTTTTGATCTCTCAAGGGTCAAGAGAACCTTGTATTGTTGATTTATTTCGTTTTACGGCGGCTCGAAAAAACAATGTTTGGCTAGAAAAATGCGCTAATTCAACCTTTGAAAATTTCTTTTTTACAGTCCCTATTTTGAAAAGTTGGGGTGTTCATAAAGTAAAAGTTGTCACCTCACCGACTCATTTACCGAGGGCCCAATGGCTGGCCAAAATTCATTTAGGGGCGCAAGGTATCGCAGTCGAAATGGATATCGTAAGAGAAACTGGAATTCCAGGTAATAATGAATCATCGCTCAAGACAGCATTAGATATTGCTCGAAGTGTGATCTGGGGCGTTTTGAGTCAGATCATTAGACCCTATTGTTGGGATGTGACCGAGTTGTCAAAAGTGGATCTTAGTAATTGGACAGACCAAAATTATCAGTGTGAAAGCCGTCAGAGACTATATAAAAGAAAGCAGGGATTAGGGCTTTGACTTTGACCTCCTAATCCCTACATTCATTTAAGCAGTCGGACGACCTTCAGCAGCACCAAATAAGATATAGTGCTGTGTTGGGTCAATTTGTCCTGCTTGTGCAAACGGGATTAGATCTTGATTTGCGTTAAGATAGGCGTTGGGATCAAACGTGATTTGTCGTCCCTCCCCGCGTCCAGCCAACAGATAATGATTAGAAGCGGTTTCGATCTTAGCGGCATAATTTGTAATCGGTGCAAATGCGCTGATTAAGTCGATATAAGAGGCTAGATAGCGATCGCTTGAGAACAAATTAGGATTGCGATTTTCATAAAAACCACTCGTAATAAAGTGTTGGGTACCTGCGGCGATATTAGGGCCAAAAGCACCCAGTAAATCATCATAAGAATTCAAATAACGAGCAGGATCAAAGGCGGTTGTCGGACGATTTTCAACAAAACCATTATTGATATAGTGTAGAGTCGCGCCAGCACCATTCAATTGAAAAGCATTAATTAAGTCGCCACCTGTGACATAACTAGAAGCAGTATAACGAAATTCGTCAAAAGTATCTGTCGGACGACCTTCAAAACGACCCGCCGTTAAATAATGATTCGTCAAGACGGCTAAATCGTAGCCAGAGTTAATGTAAAAAGGAATTAAATCGACATTAGATGCGCCATAGGATATGGGCTCAAAGGCGAAAAATTCATACGCTCCTAAATCGATCACACCACCTGAAATCCTAGGATTTCCGACAATATCATTAATTAAAGTAGTGGGAACCGCACCATTATTACCGCGATTAATCGCTGGCGAATTCCCCTGTAAAGCTAAATTTCCCGATGCTGCATCAACAAAAACTGGATCGGCATCTAAATTTGAACTACCATCTGCATATCCACCTTGAACAAGGTTATTGTTGATCTGGCCAGTAATTTGACTGATAATTTGGCTATTCTGGGGTAGAGGTGCTTGATTGCCCCAAAAAATATTATTACTAACTACAACAAAACCTCGGTTTAAAATTGAACCCAGTCTAATTCCGCCACCTCCTGAATTTGGATTGGTTGGATCAACGTTGGACTGTGCGACATTATTACTAAAAGTACTGTTAATTATATTTGCGTTAGTAGCTGTCGTAAAAATTCCTCCACCGTTACCACCCGAAACATTGCGCTCAAACACTGAACCTATACTCGAAAGAACAGTTCTAAAAGCCCTAATTCCGCCTCCATCACTTCTAGAAGTATTCTGGCTGACCGTAGAATTGATCAGTGTTACTGTACCTGGAGTGTTATTATTAGCATCAGTGAACATTGCTCCACCAACACCACCACTGTTAGCAAGGAACACAACGTTAGTAAACTGAGCTACGCTACTGTTACTGTAAACTGCACCTCCTCGATCACGAGCATTATTAGCTGTAATGACGAGATTAGCAAAAGATACATTACTATTTTGAATAAAAATCCCACCGCCATCATCATTAGTGTTCTGCTGACTAGCATTACCTCCAGTGATCGTAAAGCCATCTAAAATAGCGTAATTAGGCGCATTAGTCGCAGAAACAACATGATAACTATTGTCTGATGTGTTGCCGCCAACCCCGATATCACCACTTAAAAAAGTAGCGTACGCTCCGACGTTTCTCTGTCTTCTTTCGGTTTCAAAACCACCAAATCCTCCATAAATCTCGATGCCATCTTTCAGCGTGAAGGTGGCATTGCGATCGCCTATTCCAGACGGCACATAAACGCCAGTAGATACCCAGATTTCACTCCCAAACGGTGCGATACTAATTGCTGTTTGTAAGTCGCCAAGCGGATCAGCCCAAGATGTTCCCGAACCCCCTGCACCTTGTCGTACATAAATAATTGGACTACCTTGAATGGAGATGTTGTTGGTTGTAGCTAGGGGTAACACTTCAACATTGGAAATTTGAGTGGCGGTAAAGTTGATCGCTTGTCCTACTGTTGGTGTTGTGATGATGGGATTAATTTCTGAGTCTTGAGTTTCTGGTTCTTGAGTTTCTGGCTCGGATCTATCTAAAAAGCTTGAGTTATCATAGAGAATTGTCGATGAATCATCAATTAATAACATTATTAATCTCTCCTTGCTATATTTTTGGTGAGTTTTGTGTTGTTGGACTTGCTATTCATTCAGTCAGTGAACAATCATTTATTTTTTAGTGCAGTATACCTTTAAAAAAGGGTAAAATTAGTAAATTGACCAAAATCTGACTCGATAGCCAGCAAGTTTTCCGCATAAATCATAACATGGTCTTAAATTTTTGATTGGGCTTAAAATCAGTCAATATCTTTCATTTTTTATTCATTTATTAAAATGATGTTTCAGCAGCAGCTAATACCATTTTATAAAAGCTATGCAGGAGATAATTAACTGACCTCACCCTCAGTCCTCTCGACAATATAAAAATATTCCTGATAGTTCTCCATCATATGAAGTAGGGGATAGGGAGCAGTAAAAAGAAAGTAAAGACAACTCTTACGACCAGAGAAAAATAGTATCATTTCGATTTGATCTAAATTTACTAAGATAATTAATAAGTTTTTAGTTTAATACAAATTTTCCTGATTAACTTCCTGATTTTTGTAATTTGAGATAAAATTTTCTGATGAAAGTACAATTCCCGTGATAGCCGCTAAAATTAACCAGCCGAAAGTATTGGCTTTGCCATCAAATACACTCAGATCAAAACAGTTAAATAAAATTGCTTCACTAAAAGCGAGTAAATAAGTAAATAACATCAGTTGACCTGAATAATTTTTAACCGTAGATAAAGAACAAAGTTTTAAATATAAAAGAACACCTTTGAAAAGAATCCAACCTACCCAGCTACAGAATAAAATCGTGCCAATGATCCCTATTTCCCCTAAAAACATCAAGAATAAATTATGAGGATGCCCTAACCATAATTTCATTTGTGCTTTATACATTGGGCTAAAGTTGCGGAGTCCCCAACCCGTTAACGGACGATCTAACATCATTTGTCCTGCAAATTTCCATTGTGTGGTTCTGAGTAAGGCATAAGGACGTTGATAGAGTTCATCGGATAATCTTGCCCAAAAATAAGCAGGAACAATTTGACGAAAACCCTCTTTAAGCGGACTTGGCCCCCAAGAAGCAATCGCTATACTACTCGCTAGTACAGCACAAATTGCCACAAGTGATCGCCATCCTAAGTACAGGGCAAAAACCACACAGGCTAAAAACGCCAGTCCCCAAGCATTTCGAGAATTAGTCAGCAGAAGACCGACACCATTACTTAATACAGTTGAACCTACAAAAATTAATAAAGCCCGATTTTTTGAAGACGGTTGAAAAAGCCACTGTTGGTACAGATCGAGGGTTAAGCCAATTCCGATAATAAACACCATTAAAAAATAAAAGGCCAAAATATTAGCATACATAAACACAGAAGACATTCGACCCACTGGATCACCATAGGGTGGCAAGTCGGCACTGATAATAGGATCGAGTGCAGGGGGAACACCCCACCCTAAAAATAATTGTCCTACACCGAGCCAAAAAACAGCTACAGAAGGGATGACCAATTGCCAAGCTAATTGTCTTAGATGAGAGGGCGTTTTTATCAGATCACTCACACTCATAAAGACGAGAAAAAAGGGGAAAAAATTCCCTAACCCCAAAAACGCATCAAGAGGACGTGGCGACACAATACAGGTGAAAATTAACCAAAGACTGACGACACCAAAAGTCTTAATAATTGGCTGTTTAATAATCCTAAAAAAATGTTGACGCAGTATTTGTATTGTTGCAATCAATAATCCTAAACCACCTAATTCAGGGATAAGCGGAAAAACAAAAACCGCCGCTTTAACTAATCTCCATTCCCACTGACTACTGTTTTGACTCGTCTGCGCCATAAAGGCAAGCCCCTAGTCTCTTTTTGACTTTGCTTATTATACAGGCTCCCAGCATTCCTCCTCAGAGCGAGTCAGGCGAATTTGAGCTAAGGCAAAAATGGCAGGAATAATTCGGCTATAGTTGGTTGAAATGGCTTTCCAACCGACATCGGCGATAAACCAGCCCCACAAAACTGGCCCCACAAAACTAAAGATTGTCCGAACTGTACCATAACGCGCTGCCGTCATCATCATGCCGCGTTCTGCGGTGTTGATGGCTAATTGACTGGCGGCCCTTGTACTACCACCCAGTAAGGCGGTTTGGGCGGCTTGATAACGGGCAAAGTGTAGGGCAAATTGTTCGGCTGTACTTTTGAGAATCAAGGGTTTCAGTATCGAGTTAACAGCAAAAGCACTACTACCTTTAAGAACCACATTGACGGGGTTATGTTGCAATTGAACGGGTAAGGGTTCAGGTAAATTAGATTCAGCTAATGAACGTTGAATTTTGACTGAAAGGCTTTGTTGTTCAGATGCGGGCAACCGTTTCCAAGCTTTACCAATTAAGTTAAGAAAGATTTCGGCTTCGATATCTGTAGTGGGCATTTGATTAGAGTAAGGAATTTTTAGATAATGACAGACTCTAATTAAAGCTTGTCGATAACTAACGGCTGCTGTTTTTCCTTTTAAAACCGTTATGCCATCTGCTGCCAGATAACGGAAACGTTTTTCAATCGCATCTAGCCAAGCATCCCATCCTTGACTTTGTACTTCAATCGGATCAGGTGTTTGTAGGTAATCTAGGGGATTAAAGCGACGGCTAAATAACAGTTGAGTTAGCTGTTGTAGTTCTTCTTCTGTGGCTAACTCTAAAACAGACCTGAGTTCATCCAATTTTTTTTCCTCCACAACCCCAAACCTTTTTAGTTTCTCTCAACTATTCTAATATTAGTGGTTTAAGATTGCGTAGCTTTTATCCAAGCAATTATCAGATTTAATTGACATTTAAGGTGATTGAATGACGAACCAAGTATATGATATCGCGATCGTAGGTGCGGGCCTTGCGGGGCTAACCTGTGCCAAACGGCTACAAGATTTAGGTTTTGGTGTGGTAATTTTAGAAAAATCACGCGGAGTAGGAGGGCGAGTTGCAACACGACGTTTACAGGATACTTGGGCGGATCATGGTTTACCTTATCTCTCAATTCAAGGAAATTTGACTGAGCAATTAGTACAAAATCTTTGTCAACAAAATATCTGTCATCCTTGGCTTGATGAGATTTATCAATTATCTCCTTCTGGTGAAATTCAATCTTATAGTACAAATTCGGCTTATGTTTCTGCTACGGGAATTAATGCGATCGCTAAATTTCTGGCAACTGATTTAGAGATTTGGCGATCTTGTCGAGTCTTTAAGCTAACACTTACGCCGTCTCAAACTTGGCAACTAAACTTAGAAACAGATACCAACTCTCCCCATGTTGTTGAGGCTAAAATTGTTGTTTTAGCGATTCCTGCACCCCAAGCTTTGATGTTACTTGAAGCATCTACTCTTAAAAATCTGCCACCCTCATTTTTACATGATCTAGCTTCTGTTGAGTTTGATCCTTGTTTAGCTGTGATGGCAGGTTATGATACTCAAAACCCCTTTGATTTAGCTCAATGGCAAGGTTTAAGAATTGCTCAAAATCCTGATGTATCTTGGGTGTGTTTAGAAAGTAGTAAACAAACTAATTCTGAGCTACCTATTGTTATTTTTCATAGTACGGCTTCTTTTGCTCAAACTTATCTAGATATTTCTAATTTAGAGATTGCAGGACAACATTTATTAGATAGTGCGTCACAACTTTTATTTCCTGAATTAAATTCTCCTTTGTGGTTTCAAGTTCATCGCTGGCGATATGCTTTACCGCTATCTTCTTTATCAGTTCCTTGTTTAGTAACGACTGAGCCTTTACCTATCGTTTGTTGTGGGGATTGGTGCGGCGGAAATTTAGTAGAAAGTGCGCTACATTCAGGTTTTACAGCGGCTGATAAGGTGATCAGAAATTTATTACTATAAAAAATGAGGGTTTGGCAACCAAACCCCTACATTTAGATTTAATTAATTTAAAGAGTCTACTATTTCTAAAAATTTGGATTCTGACCAAATTGTTAATCCCATTTTTTGAGCTTTTTTCAATTTATCACCAGGCGATTTACCAACGATTACATAATCTGTGGTTGAACTAGGTGAACTATTCATTTGTCCCCCTGCTTTTTGAATAATCTCTTTAACTTGTTCTTTGTTTAATTTAGTCAATGTTCCCAACAAAACAACATTTTTACCCGATAATGAGATTTCTTCGGACTCATTTTTGACTTCCGCAGTTTTCTCGGTTTTTTCAATCGGTTGAGTGTCTTCTGCTACGGTGACAGGATTTGGTTCTGGTTCTGTAACTTCTTCTGTTTCAATGGGTTGAACCGTTTCTACAGTTTCTGTTTCAGTCGGTTGAATGTCTTCTGCTACGGTGACAGGATTTGGTTCTGATTCTGTAACTTCCTCTGTTTCAATGGGTTGAACCATTTCTACAGTTTCTGTTTCAGTCGGTTGAATGTCTTCTGAAACTATTTCAGCTTCAATTGTTTCGTCATCGTCGGAACTTTCTGTTACTGTTTCTGAGGCAATTTCTTCTAAATTGCTTGGTTTTTCTTCGGAAATAACTGGCGTTTCTAATGCTTTAACTTGATTTTGTAATTCATTAATTTGAGTTTGAGCCATCGACAAGTTAGACTTTAAACTTGAATTGTGCTGCTGAAATTCTTGAAGTTGATTTTCTAAATCTTGAGTTTTTGCTGTAACGGTTTTTAGCTGTGTATTAAGTTCTGCTTTTTGCTGTTCGAGTTCCTCAATTTGATTTTGTACAGCATTAATATTCGCTAATCTTGTTTCTAAACCTTGATTGACTTTTTGCAGTTCTTGTGCTTCTATTTCAAGAGTTTTAACTTTTTCTTGTACTGAGTTTAAATGTTGGGTTAATTCAGTTTTTTCTTGTTCGAGTTCTTGAATTTGACTTGGTAAATTACTTGAGGAAGCAATTTGATTTTCTAATTTTGTTTGGAGTTGTTGTAAATCTTTTAATTGAGTTTGTAAAGATTTATTCTCTGTTTGTAAATCTTCTAATTTCTGAGAAGAACTAATTTTTTGTTGTTCTAATTCTTTAAGCTGAGTTGCTAAATCGTTTTTTTCTTGTTGTACTTCCTGTAAATTCGTTTCTAGAGTTGACACTTGATTTTGTGCTGTGGCAAGCTGTTGAAAAACATCAGATTTTTGCTGTTCTAATTCTTTAATCTGTGCTTGTATAGCATTTAATTGGTTAACTTGATTGGCTAAATCAGTTTTTTCTTGTTGTACTTTCTGTAAATTGATTTCCAGATTTGTCACTTGACTTTGTGCTGTGACAAGTTGTTTAGAAGCATCAGATTTTGAACGCTCTAATTCTTTGATTTGAGCTTGAATGACAGTTAATTGACTAACTTGATTAACTAAATCGATTTTTTCTTGTTGTACTTTCTGTAAATTGGCTTCTAAGGTTGTTAGTTTACTTTGTGTTGTGTTAAGTTCTTTGTCTAAATCAGATTTTTGCAATTTGGTCTGATTCGCAGTTTCATCCAGTTGTTGTAATAATTGCTTTTTATCTTCTTCTAAACGATGAAGTTGTGTATTAAAACTAATAATTTCTTGCTGTACGTCGTCCAAATCTTGAGCAAGCCTAATTTTATCTTGTTCTAAGTCTGTAGCGGTTTCTTGGGCTTGATTTAAGTTAAATTCAAGTTGTTTAACAATTCCTTGTAGTTGTTTTTTTTCTTCAATCCAAGCTACTTGATTAGTTTGATTTTGAGAATCATTTCCTGTTATTTTTTTGTTTCTATTGCGTAGAATAGCCGCAAATCCAATAAATGTTGCAACTGCTCCTATGCCTTCGTATATAATTTCGTTACTCATGTTTAACTCTCCTAATACAGCAAAAATAACAAGAAAATTTTAAAACTACTTCTCGTTTTATGAGGCGATGCTACTATCTACCTATCTTTCTACTTATATCAGTTAATGTACTCACTCTCTGCGAATAATAATTAAGATATTGTCTTATTTTTGTTCGCATTCTTGTTGAGTTACTTGATGACGATAGCGAAACATATCTTCTAAACGAGAATTAACCCACCAATGAAGTAAAGATTCTGTAATCTCGCTGCCGATGAGTTCATATTCTATTATATCGGTTAAGCGGGTCTGTCCGTTTTCGGTTTGAAACTGATGGCGATGTGTCCAAGACTGCATAGGGCCTTCAATTTGTTGATCGACAAATAGTTGATAGGCGATACACTCAGTATGACGGGCTACCCAACGAACGGAATAAAACCTATCCAAAGCCGAAATTCTGAAATCGCCCCAACTCCTAGACCTCCCTCTCTACGGATGATTTCTACTGGTTGCCAAGGTGGGGTCAGTATTTGCAGAATATCTGATCTTTCGTGAAATTTCCAAACGGTTTCCACTGGTGCATTAATCAGACTCGATAATTCAAAACGTAGCATAATTCTAAAACTGGAGATAGTGCATCAGTTGGGACATCATTTGACCATCTAATTCTAAACGCTGTTGAAAGTCAACTAAGTTTTGATATTTTCCGTATTCTTGACGTTGAATGATGATTTTTTCGGCAAGTCGCGGCGTAACTAAAGGAATGTCTAATAACTGTTCAAGGGTAGCGGTATTCGGGTTGAGTCTTATTGGAGTCAAGAAACTTTCGGAATGATAATAATTAAATTCTAGAATGGGTTCTAATGGTTTGAGACGTTGAAGAGAAAGATTTAAGGCGGCTGATAGATCTTCAATCGATAGTATTTCTACCCCGTTACTGATTAATTGGACGAGCATTTTAGCTTGATGGATAGATATTCCAGGTAATCTAAGCCAATCATCGACGTTTGCTTGATTGACGTTGATTTTGATTCCTAATGTGGCTGCGATCGCAATTTCTTCAAAGGTTTGAAATCGATAATAAGGATCATTAATAATTTTCTGTTGTAGCGTTCTTTGAGTCAACCAGCCCATACATATTTAACTTATTTTGTCAAGAATATGACGACGTTTTTGTTCAAATTCGTATTCTGAAATGAGTCCATCTAATCGCAATTGATCTAATTCTCGCATTGCTTGGGCAATTGAGCCGATTTGATAACTCGGTTCAATTGCTGTGGTTCGATGAGTAGTGGGTAAACTCAGATTGAATTTTTGAGCGAATTGTTCTGAATCTTGAATCAAATAGAGGACAACATCGATCGCACAGGCAATCCGAGGGATCGGCGTTTGCCATAATAATAAGTAGATAATACCCCACACGGGTTGACCTAAATAGAATTTATGTAAACCCGCAATCGGAAACGGCAGCGATAAAACGGTACCCAGTAAAGCAATAACGATCGCTACTTTTCGACTTTTTGGTAAATTCATTAAATCTGTTAAAGTCGCCATCTATCTAATGATTCATTCTTATTGATTAGTTAATCGTTCACTGATCAAACTTTTCTTAATTTAGCAAAGAGTGTCTAATCAGATTGACTAAAAAAAGTGAATCTAGTTCCCGTGCCTAAGACTGATGAATTTTTGAGTAGTATTAAATTATTTCAATCGATCAGTATCACTATAATCGTCAGCATTTTCTTGTTTTTGCTGCATCATCATTGATGACGTTGCACCTACAACAAAACCCAGAGAGGCACCCCCAACGACGATCACGTGTTTTCTTAATTCCCTTTGTGAAATATGGGCTAAAGCAATACCAATCATCGCCCCAATCAATGCCGCAACTACTCCCGAAAAAAGAGCAACTTTTAAATTCATGACATTTTTACCCAAAAGTGTATTTTCATTATCACAATTTTGTCATAAACGAACTTAAATTCTTACAATTTGTAGCATTTTGCTTAGAGAAATACAAATGAGTAAACCAGTAACACCACAGTTAGAGTAAAAAGAATGTGATTCATCCAATCATCAAATGTCCAATTTTTAAACATATTTATTTACTCATTTTGCAAGGGAACGTTAAGAGTTGTAATTTCTTTTTCTTTTGGTTGCGTGGGTGGTTTTGGTGGTTCTTTAGAACGAGATTGAGGAGGTTTACCACCTTTTCCGCCATTCAATATATTGTGTTCAAAAGTTTTGATCACGATATACAAAATCGGGACTAACAACATACTCAAAACAGTTGCTAGAGCCAATCCGCCAAAAACGGCTGTTCCAAGTGACCATCGGCTGACTGAACCTACACTAGACGCAGATAACAAAGGTGCAAAACCCACTAATCCAGAAATCGCCGTCATCAGAATCGGTCGAAAGCGTTCACTTGCTGCATAAACTGCCGCTTGGGGAATACTCATCCCCAGTGCTAAAGATTGATTAGCAAATTCTACGATTAGAATGGCGTTTTTAGCTGCTAGACCAATGAGCATAACTAACGCCACCTGAGCATACATATTATTATCGAGAATCGGCCAAATCCCGCTTGTTTGGACAAAGGTTGCTCGTAACCAAATCATCCCTAACGCGCCTAAAATCGATAGCGGAACCGTCAGCATAACAATCAGGGGATCGATGTAACTTTCATACTGAGCGGCCAAAACGAGGAACGCCATCACAAAAGCTAAACCGAATACAATCGGTGCTGCACCTGCTGAGGCTCTTTCTTCATAAGCTGTATTAGTCCACTCAAAGCCAAAGCCAGGCTGTAATGTCTCTTGTGCGACTTCTTCCATCACTTGAATCGCTTGTCCAGAACTAAAACCCGGGGCGGGAGTAGCGTTGATTTTAATCGCTGGATAGGTGTTGTAATTGGTTAAAATCGGCGGATAGGTTGTTGGTGTCGCTGTAACAATATTGCTCAATTGAATCAGTCCGCCATTTAAGGAACGCACATAGACCCGATTTAGATCTTGAGGATTAGCGCGTTCATCTGTATCCGCTTGGACAAACACCCGATAAAGCCGCCCATCCAACACAAATTGATTAACAAAGTTGGAACCAAAGTAGGTTTGTACTGTTCTGAGAACTTCATTAAAAGCTACATTTTGCGCTTTAACTTTTTCGCGATCGATATTAATCTCTAACATCGGGCTATCGAACGTGAAGGTGGTAAAAGCTCTGGCAATTTCGGGTCTTTGATTAGCCGCCGCCATGAGCCGCCGCGTATTATCGATTAAAGCCTCCATCCCTCTCGATTGTCTGTCTTGAATGTACATTTCAAGACCGCCGAAACTACTCAAACCATCAACAGCAGGTGCATTCACCGCAAAAACTCTAGCCTCACTAATTTCTCTAGCAAAACGTTGATTAAGCTGTTGAATTATACCAAATGCAGAATTTTCTGCCCCTGGGCGTTCACTCCATTCAGATAGTTTGACGAAAACTACGGCTTTGTTACTATTAGCACCATCAAAGGAAAATCCCGTTAATGCTACGACTGATTCGATATTTTTCTCGCTATTTGGCAGTGATTGAGCGATTTTAATCACTTTTTCCCCTACCTTGGCTGTGTAGCCTAAAGATACGCCAGGGGGTGCTTCGACAATAACGGGTAAATAGCCTTGATCTTCTTCTGGGATAAAACCTTGTGGGAGTCCCACATAAATTAAGTATGTTCCGATTAAACCACCGATAAACAACACCATCATTAAATATCGGATCTTTACGAAAAATTCGATCAAGCCTGTGTATCGGTTTTTAAACCAATCAAAACTGTGGTTGAACTTTCTAAAAAAAATGGCTAAAGGCCCATGTCCCTGAGTTCCTGGACGCAATAAAATCGCCGACAACGCGGGTGAGAAGGTTAGCGCATTGAGGGTAGAAACTAAGATTGAAAAGACAATCACCATCGCAAACTGTGTATAGACGATGCCTGTCGTTCCTGGGAAAAAAGTTACGGGAATGAACACAGCCAATAAAACTAAAGTGGTTGAAATGATTGCCCCAAATAGTTCTTCCATTGCGTCAATTGATGCCTGTAGAGGTCGCATCCCTTGAGCTAACTTATTAGAAACCGCTTCAACAACAACGATCCCGTCATCTACAACTAAACCTGCTGCTAAGACCAAAGCAAATAAACTCAACTGATTTAGTGAGAATCCAAACGCCTTTAAGCCAATCAAGGCACCAATTAAAGATATTGGAATGGCAAGGGCTGGAATCAATGTAGTCCGCCAATCTTGGAGGAAAATAAAGATAATTAAAATAACCAGTCCGATCGCTTGAGCGAGGGTAATTGCTAGATCTTCGAGTGAAGCCGTAATAAACAGAGTATTATCAACCGTCACATCTACTTCTAAGCCAGGTGGGAAACTTTCTTGTAACTCGGCCATTTTGGCTTTAATGGCATTGGCTGTATCTAGTGCATTTGTTCCAGGTAATTGATAGATAACTAAAGTTACACCTGGTCTACCATCAACCGATGCTTGCGTGACGTAAGTATTACTTCCTAATTCGGTTCGTCCAACATCCCTAATTCTAGTTAAAGAGCCGTTGTTACCGACTTGAATCACGATATTATTCGCCTCTTCTTCCGTCCTGAAGCGTCCCACCATTCGTAAGGGGATTTCAAACTGTTGGTCAGTGGGTGCGGGATTAGATCCGATGCGTCCTGCTCCTACCTCAAAATTCTGCTCTTGTATGGCACTAACAACATCGCTTGCTGTAAGTCCTCGGGCAGCTAGACGAGAGGGATCGAGCCAGATCCGCATTGCGTAAGTATCTCCGCCAATCATCGCCAAGCTTCCTACGCCATAGATTTTTCTGATCTCGTTCCAGATGAAGCGATCAATATAGTTATTGATAAATATTGGATCGTAGAGATATTGACCATTCTCCCCTTTGTCTGAAAAGAAAGAGTACACCAAAGTAAAACTAGGTGATTGCTTCTCGGTCGTTACACCTGTTTGTTGTACAACAGAAGGAAGGTTAGAATTTGCTTGACTGACCCTATTTTGGACGGATACTTGAGCGATATCGACATCTTTTTCCACTGGAAAAGAAACATTAATCGTTGCTTCTCCATAGTTGCTCGTATTAGATCCCATCCATCTGGCATCTTCTACCCCATTAACTTCCCGTTCAATAACTGTCGTCACGTTATCAAGGGTTGTCTTAGCATCGGCACCAATGTAGTTAGCTGATACAGTGACTTGTTGCGGGGCAATTTGCGGCAATTTGTCAAGAGGTAAAAGAGCGAGGCAAATCATTCCGAGCAGTATCGTCACAATACTGATAACTGTTGTCAGAACAGGTCGTTTAATAAAAGCGGTTGAAATGGAGAAAATCATAATATTTTATTAAAAGTAAATAAAGATGATCATCGATATATAGCGTTATCCAATTATTGAGTAGAACTGATCAAGCATCTTAACCTGCTCCAATTTAAAAAAAGTGATTTTAGAACACATTTATGGTTTAACAGCTTGTTTTTGTCCCACAGATTCATCGATGATCGCACTCCCATTTCGTAAATCTAAGAGTCGCGTTAGTACGATTTTTTCACCAGGATTCACGCCGCTTAAAACTTGATAAGCTTGCCCTTGAATGGTTCCGACAGATATGGGTTTTTGTCTTGCGACTAAAGTTTCTTTGCCATCATCAGTTTTGTTATTTTCTGCGACGAAAACAAATTTCTGTCCCCCCAAACTGGTAATAGCAGTCGTTGGGACTAAAACACCTGGTTTTTCATCCCAGATCACTCGCACTTTGACATATTGATCATCTCGTAAACTGCCATCGTTGTTAAAAGTAACTTTAGTTAAAATTGCTTGTGTGTTTTGATCGACTGTCGGCGAAATAAAGGTAATCCGCCCTCTGACGCCCTTGTTAGTTTTTTGGTTAACTGCTTCTACAGGTAAACCAACACGAAGCTGATCTCGATATTCTGTCGGAATATAAATATTAAGATTAAAGGCTCCGTTATTAGTCATTGTGGTCAACACTTGACCCGTATTTAAAAAATCTCCTACTTTGTTCCGATTAAAACTGCCCACAACACCAGCAATGGGAGCTTTTAGGGTTGTGAATGCTAAATCTTGACCCACTGAGGAAAGTTGAGCTTGAGCTTGACTCACACTTGCTCTTTGACTGTTCACACCTGCTGCGGCACCGCTAACCTGTTGATTGGCGGCGGCTACGTTTTTGACGGCGTTATTATAAGCTTCTTGTGCGGCGTTGAGTTGCGCTTTGGCTTCATCTCTTGAGGCGATCGCTGCTTCTTTTTGTTTACGTCTTGAATCTACATTAGCTCTGGCTACGGCTAAGGCACGAGAGCGATCATCGAGATCCTGTGTAGCTTGCGCTCCTTCTTTGACTAGAAAAACAGCCCGTTCATAGTTTTTTTGAGCCAGAGCGACATTCGCCAAAGATTCTTGAAGATCTGCTTCTCGGCTACTGATTTCGGCTTCTCTATTCAATAAACTGGCTTTGGCTCCAGCAATATCAGCTTGACGTTGAGCGATCGTCGTTTGTGTGGCATCTCTCTCGGCCTGTCGTTGTCTTAGTTGGGCTTCTGCGTTGGTGAGATTAGCTTTAGCAATGTTCACTTGTCCGACTGCTGCATTAACATTGTCTCTTTGTTGATCGGGTTCTAACTCTGCAATGGGTTGACCTTGCCTAACTTGGGTGCCTTCCTGGACATAAATTTTAGAAATGCGTCCACTGGTTTTAAAGGCTAAATTAACTCTTTGTACGGCTTCTAAGGTACCGACATATTCACTACTAACGATTAAATTATCATCTTTTAGCGTTTGTAGTTTAACGGGTACAGCTTGTGGCCCTGTGGCTCTTTTTTCGGGTTCGCTACAAGCAGTCACTAGCAATGATGTGGCGATGGTCAAACTGACTAGAGGATTAGAGATTGAACGCAGCATACGATGTGTTGATAGTAGCATTATGATTAATTGTTATAGCAGATTTTTATAGCTTAAGTTAGATGACAAAATCTGTAACTTTCATTAAATATTGTCTTGGCCCATGACTACCTAATCTTATACTATTCAGTGTGTGTGTAACTTGTATAATATTAATTTTTGTTGAGGAGTTGAGTTAATGTTTGGTCATCGACTACTGTCTGGTTGTTTAACATTTTGTTTACTCAATGTTAGTTTTCCGAATTTGCCGATCATCGCTTCGCCACTTCAATCTTCTAATTCTCAAATGGTAGCCCAAGCTACTAATAAAATTACTGAAGCAGCCATTCTTAAAATATTAGAAGATTTGAAAGCAGCCAGAGAAAAAGAAGATATTGACGGAATGTTAAAATACATTGCGCCTTTTGCTTATACAGAAGTGACCGTACAAACTGACTCTGGACGACTCACGGTTAATGTACAAGGTCTTGAGGAGCATCGTGATTTATTAACAAAAGCGGCTCAATTTAGAAATGCGAGTACAACGCTAAATGAATCAGCAGAAGTAGATATCTCTACTGATGGAAATTTTGCGATCGCTACTCTTAATACTACAGACCAGATCACCACTTCTCAAGGTTCAACGGTTTTGACTTCTGGTACTGATATCCTTAGATTTGGCATGGTCAATAATCAACCGATGATCGTTTCTGCTACTCTAAATGGTTGGTTATCGGTTCTGCCTGCTAATGCCAAATAAATTTTGAACAAATCCTTGACTGCAATTTATTTAATGTACAAAATTTGAGGTGTTCTATGAACAAAATTACTGCAATTAGTTTAAGTACTTTAACTGCTTTAGGTGCGGGTTCAGCCTTCTTTACGGCTCCTGCAAGTGCCAATTTTGGTAATTTTATGCTCGGTGCTGGTGTAGGTGCGGGTTCAGCAATATTAATTAATAACTCCCAAAACCAAAGAAGACAAAGATACGGTTTTGTCCCTCCAGAACAAGAATTTACTAGAGGTCGGCAAGATGGTTTTAATGGGGCGAAATATGATAATCCTCGTAATTCACCTGATTATACTCGTGGATTTCAAGAAGGTCTACGCATGAGAAGAGGCTAGAAAACAGTAAACAGTAATCAGTCAATAAAACTTGCATACTGATTACTGGTAACTGATGATTGATGACCCAATTCATAAAACGCTTAAAGGTAAGTAAATATCCTCAGAATCAGCATTTAAAAAAGGACATTCTAATTTAATACCGAGGGATGAGAACTGTTCGAGGATTGAAGCTAATCGATGCTCAGGTGAAGATTCTCTTTTGTACCAAGATTGTAACAGTCCATTTGCAATCATTTGACAGCGATTCATGCCAAAACTTTCTTGTTTGGTAAATTTATAATCAGGTTCCTCGGCTAATGCTAACCCTAGTGCAAGTGGCTTCGTAAACAAAGGGATTTGTTCTCGAAAGTAGATCTGATTTTCTAGATAAACGGTTTGTAAGACTTGTCTGACAGTTGGATAGTAACTACGCTCAAAGTAGAGAACCCCTGAGTCATAGCGTTGATATTCATCTGGACTATACAACACCTTAAAGCTAAAAGGAATTTTAAGATCGTTTAAGTGCTGTGTCAGGCTATCCATCACCGCAACGGCTCCCTCTGCGATTAAATGGAAGTAGATGCGAACCGTCACACTATTAGCCTGTGGTTGATTTCTCTCATCAGTTCCAGCGTTACCAACAGCCACATAGAAACCATTCTGCATCAGATTTTTCGGCATTCGGATCGCAACAAGATCACCGACAGCCGATTGTGGATTGATAAGATGATACGCTCGCTCAATATGCAGTGTTAGTCCTTTTTTAGTAACTGCTAAAGTTCCATCACTTTCTTCTTGCACCACCAGCCAACCTGAGTCAAAATATCCTTGACCATGATTACTTTGATGTAAATGATCGTAAAATTCTAAATCAATCCCTAGTAGCGTATTGTTTTCTGTATTAGATTTAGGGGTTAAAGTTGATCGCATCGAACCATTGTAATAGACACCATAGAGAAAGCTTTGTAATTGTAGATTGAGATACTTATGTTTTAGTTCAACTGGGATGCGTTGAAAATAGGTAACTGCTTTTTCAGGTAATTCAAGCGTTTGATACTTGGGATGACGAATGCAGAAGTTAGACTGAATTTCAACCTGACTGGCAATGTCTTGCAGAGTTTCCACTAGATGAGGAGAAATTTTAGAATCAATATTAAGTAATTGCATAGTAATGAGTTCCTACTAAATAGATAAACAACTATTAGCGATCAGTTCTGATTCAGATTGGCCGAATACAGTAGAAATAGATTGGACGGGATTGCACAGTAAGCTTTTAGCAACTTGTAGGGTACAGATTCCTGTATTATTGAAAGCTTTTTGATACTGAATGGTGGATTGAATTTGTTGAATCAAAGCAAGACCTGTAAATTGTATGACTCTGTGTAAGAAATCTGATTGAGAAGCTAAAATTTGAGGAAACTGCTTTAAGTATGCAACTGTCAACGCTGCGATCAATGGTTGAAGTTCCTCTAAGGGAATCATCGCTAAACGCAGAGATTCTTCAAGATTAATGCTGGTGCTAACCACCAGACTACCTAACCAAAGACCTAAATAGCTGGCGATTAAAGTTCCTAAATCAAATGCTGGATCACCCCAACTACAACGCTCCCAATCTATTAATCGTATAGGTTCTAGCGAAGTTTGTTCCCAGTTTACATGAAGTAGGATGTTATTTAACTTGAGATCGTTATGAACCAAGCAACAAGGATTAAAAGCATTAGTTGTCAAATCTGCGATCGCTTGAGTAAGGCTGTTATAACGTTGATATAGGCTAAAAAATTTGAGAATATCAGCCGAATAATGGCCAAATATTTCGGGTGTGAGTCGTCCTAGTGTCCAAAAAGGTTTAGAAGTGTCATTAGAAATATCTTTTTCAAAGAAATTTTGATACGCTTGATGCTCAAACGTCGTGCGATGAATTGTTGCTAAGAGAGTTCCGATTAAAGTAGCGATCTCTGTATCAAAGTTTTTTTCTTGAGCATAAAATTCAGATAGATCACAATAGTCATCAAAATATTTAAGAACAATTACTGAATCATCTACATTAAAATGAAGAATCTCTGGAAAAAATGAACGAATCTGATTGAGTTCACTAAACTGTTCTAAAAATTCATGAAATCGCCATTCATTAACCAGTTCGCCCCTTGTTTTCTTTTTATTAGGTCGTTCTTGTTTAACCAGTAGTTTTCTAGCATTAGATAATTCCAACAACAAATTAAAATTTTTCGCCGTTTTTAACTCGACTTGTCCTAAATTTAGTTCTGCTTGTGTACAAAGTCCTTGCTGAACTAAGTAGTCGAAAACATTTTGAGTGTTTAATACAAATTCCATTGTTAATCCTTTTGATTATTTGAAACAAGATAATTGAAGTTGCCGCCATACAAATACATTTAATAAAACAAATGTTGTGAGTATGACGACAAATGCCAACCAAAACAGTGAGTAGAATTTTAGCAACCAAACATAGCTGAACAAGTAATTACGCCAGCTACACCTGCTATGTACATCCACATTCCGCCGTGAATTCCTAATTCTTCACTTTCATCTAAATCATTTAGATAGCTTTCTGAGTTAGAAAATAAGTCAGAACCAGTGGGGTTTAAATTATTAATTTGGATACTAGCCATTTTTAATCATCTCCTAAATAAATCTATTTAATTTAGTTTTATAAAAAATAAAGCGATTATTCAAGAGTCTAAAACTGCTTTTTTAGACTTAAATAAATGAGTTAGGTCTTAAATCAATTAATTATCATTAAAAAAATCGCTATCTCAAGAAAAATAGAAATAGCGATCGCTTGAATTTAAACTAGAATGTTCATCAACTAATAACAACTGTTGTTATTTTGTATGTTCATTTAGATGCTACATTTTGCACTACTGTAATAGAGTGCAGCACCAGCAAAGCCAACTGTAAAGGCACCTAACGTAGCCGTTGCTGCTCCTAACCACCAAATCGGTAGACCACCTTGAATATTTTGTTCTGTATCTGTTAAGTCATTCAAATAACCTTCATCATCAGAAAACAGATTTAAACCAGTAGGTTGTAAGTTAGAAATTGTGATACTAGACATTGTGATTTCTCTCCATTTGTTAATTGATTGTGAGCTTTTCACTCAACTAATTTAGTTATACAATAAATCATTATAAAAAACAGAATTTAACTTTAAATAATCAGATATATCTAAATTATTTTAGTCTAAACATTTACAGTTTTTAAAAAAATAATACCATTTCTTTTTAAGAAGACAATAGATTGTAGGGCTTTGGTAATCAAACCCTTAGGATGTGTAGTCAGTATTTATAGATTTGGTATAAAAATAGCAAAAAATGATCGCTATTTCAGTTTGACCTGAGTAAGCGATCATTATTATTTAAACTAAAAGATATGCTAGACCGTTGGTGCTGCCGCTTGACGCATTTGTGCAGACGCAGAATAGTTATCTGTGATTACTTGGGGACAACGCATACAGGCCGCTTTTCCTTCTTGTTGCCACCATCGACAGTCTTTACGGATAGAACAAGGTGGAAGTTGTTCGGTTACAGTCGGTAATTGTTCGACAATTCGCTTCGCCAAACGACAGTCTGTACCGTCAAAATGCTGACACCCCAGAGCCGCACAAGGGGCCGCCGTCCGCAGAATTTCAGTTGGTGTGACTGGTGCAGACATGGCTATCAAATCATTTGTAATCGGTTGAGACTGAGGTAAGTACGTTACATGAGGTTTATCTACCGTTCCACCAATGACCCCAAATACGACGCTTTCGGGTAATTCGGGCCGCGCACTGGGACAAAGGGTTTTTTGAGCAGTAGTAGTATCCATATATTAAGCCTCAGCTAACTTGAGCAAAAATTGTCTAAGCGACTTCTTGTCCAGGTATCGGAAAATAGCCTGCAATAATTGGCGTTTTCACCACAGGAACGGATGCACCTGAAGTCAGTCCGCCCATAATTGCACTGGTTTCATCATCTGACAAAGTTGTTAACGATTCTTCTGTTTCTTGAACTTGATTCCGTCGTTCTACAGCATTAGAAATAGCGTCGGTGATCAAATCAGAAAGTTCAATTTGGTTTCTATGTTTGGCTTGCATTTTCTTTTCCTCTAAATTTGTTAGTGTGGTTAGTAATTAAGTAAATCTGTGGGTGGTAAGACTACAATCACATCTGCTCTTTTGATTTTGAGTCCTCCCATTATTGCTCTAACTTCTTTCTCGGATAAAGTTGTTAAAGTCTCGTCAGTTTCAAGAATTCGTTTTTTGAACATCTTATTTTCCTTTAATAGGGTTAGTAGATTCATAATTTAATTACTAAGCTTTTAGTAATTAATTTTATTTTCTATCAATAAATTTGAAATTACAAGAGTAATAACTGAATTTATCAGCACTAAATAAACTAATTATGTCTTAATTTTTAGTGATTTTTTCTATTAAACTAGATTTATAAATTGGAAGATTTTATAACTCTGCGTGCTTTATTCACTAATACCAAATTCATAAATACTGACTACATATCGTAAGGGTTTGGTCACCAAAATCCTACAAGTTATCTGTTGTTCTAGTTTTCATTTATTTTGCAGTAATTAAGTCCAAAATTAGATATTCTTCAAAAATTACTGATTAAAATTGCTTCATATTGCTTGATTTGTTCTTGTAGCCAATTAGAAAAAAGAGTAGACAGAATTTGGTGACGCAAAGTTAAATTTAACTGTGGTTGAATGATTTCTTCAACAAAAATTAGATGAACGCCTTGTGCAGTAATAATAGGTTTAAGTAATTGTGGGGGGGAGGAGGCAAAAACAGCAGCAGAGATCTCTGGTTTAAGATCACTACGATGCAGTAAACCGCGATATCCACCTCTACGACGTAATTCTAAATCTTGCGTATACTCACGGCTGATTTGATAAAACTCTAATTCCTTTTCTTGCAGTGCGTAAAACAGTTCTAGAGCTAGATCAGGATCATCTAAAATGACTTCATAAATAACAACCTGAGTGTAGTTCAGTTGATGTTCTATAAAAAAGGGTTCAACTTGATCTGTAAATAAGTGATGAGCTAATTTGGTCGACAGAAGAGTCGTATATACCATTTCTTCAAACTCATCTAAAGATAAATTCTGTTTTTGCAGCCATGTCCAAGTATCCTCAGTGCGGTGGAGGTTGTTGGCGACTCGAATGGTATCTGCGGCTTGCTGTAGTTCTTCCGTTTCGATTTTTAGACCTGCTGTAGCGGCGGCTGTCGTAATAACTTGACGTGCTACGATCGCATTAAGAATTTCTGGAAGTTGGCTTGAGAGTTTGACTTGATGGATAATTTCGTCGTGAGAAACAGAAAGAATTTTAGACATAATATACCTTTAGAGATCTAAACCGCTTTTTTGTAACTTTTTAAAAGGATCAAGGACAAAATCAATCAGTTTTCGTTGTCGTACGATGACTTCTGCTGTTGCTGTCTGTCCTGGGGTAAGGGGAACACAGGTTTTAGCGGTTGGAAGACAAGTCTGTTGAAGCTCAATTTCTAAATCAAAAGTT
Source organism: Chroococcus sp. FPU101 (assembly GCF_017312365.1). Taxonomy (GTDB): domain Bacteria; phylum Cyanobacteriota; class Cyanobacteriia; order Cyanobacteriales; family Microcystaceae; genus Chroococcus. The sequence continues at coordinate 52,261 of NZ_BLJI01000005.1, read as the reverse complement.
GTGACCTGTCCTTGCTCCGTTTGCGTTACCTTGGAAGTGGGGGAAATATCGCTTAACTTGCCTTCAACAATGCCGTAGTCTTGGAATGGATAAGCATCAAACTTCATTTTGACAGGCATCCCGACCCGTAATGAGCCGCTTTCTGTGGTTGCCATTTGCGCCCGTAAGACTAAAATAGTTCCAGTAGGGGCAATCTCTGCGATCGCATCTCCCGATTTAACGACGACTCCAGCATTTTTGACCGATAACTGAAAAACGATACCGTCTACTGGTGATTTTAAAACCCGTTGGCTCAGTTGAAATTTTAAAGACTCGATCTGACTTTGAATTTGGGCGATTTCTGCGGTTAGTGTGGTGATTTCTGTTTCAAGATTTTTGAGTTGTTCTTGACTTTTGAGGAGTGCCAGTTGGCCAGAATAAATCAAACTTTCTGAACTTCCTTCTTGTTCTTTGAGTCGTAGTTGAGATTGAACGATTTCTGCTTGTGCTTGACTCATTGCTCGCTCATAACTATTTTGTTGTTCTCTAAAGCGTGATTCAGACTGAATAATATCAAATTGAGCTTGTGTTAGTCGTTCTGAGTTTTCTTTTACTGACTGCTCTACTTCTAGATAACGATCTCTTGAAATTACGCTATCTTCTAAGGCTTGTCTGTAACGTTGGTATTTTTCCCGTGCGCCTTTCAAATTGATGTCAGCTAAGTTATGAGCAATTTTGTTTTTAGCTAAGTCTTGTTTAGCTTGATCAATTTGGGATTGTTTTTCATCTTTTTGGATGGAATAAGCCAATTTGAGAGCTTTAAGATTTTGCTGTGCTTGCTCGATTTGGGCTTGTTTTTCTAGGATTTGGGCTTGATTTTGTTGTTCTTGGGTTCGATTTGCTTGTATTAGCTGATTTTTGAGTAATTCTAACTGAGTGAGCCGATTTTGTTGACCTTCTAATTTTTGCTGTTGTTCGACAAGTTCTGTACTGACAATTTCTGATTCTAGTGAAAGCAAACGCTGTCCCGCTTTGATGGCTTCACCTTCTTTCACCATTACTGCTGATACAGTTTCGGCGACAGGTGCATCAAGTTTAATGGTTTTGCCTTTTGGTTCTAGTCGTCCTCTAGCGGTTCCCGTTTCATCGACTCTTGAAAACATCGCCCAAGGTAAAGCGATCGCAAGAAACAGCATTAAACAATATAATAATCCTCGTGTCCAAATGCGGGGGAAAGTATCGATCAATTCTTGAGTTAAAGAAGACCAATCCTCTGTAGGTGGATGTTTACTTAGTTGGTTTGTCATAATTGAGAACTCATTAATTGTTGTTGGTTAAGGTAGAAATAATGACCACGCCGAGTCATTAACTCCTCGTGGTTTCCCTGTTCAACGACAACCCCTCGATCTAAAACTAAAATCAAATCAGCATTGCGGACTGTAGAAAGACGATGAGCAATAATAAAGGTGGTTTGGTTTTGCAGAATGGTGTTGAGATTGGTTTGAATAATTCTTTCTGATTCTGCATCAAGGCTACTGGTTGCTTCGTCTAAAATCAGTAGTCTAGGATTTCCCAGAAGTGCGCGGGCAATCGCAAGGCGTTGTCGTTGTCCACCTGAAAGCATTCCACCCCCTTCACCAATTTGTGTTTCATAACCCATCGGTAGATCGGTGATAAATTGATGTGCGCCAGCCAGTTGCGCGACTTCGATCACTTCTGTTAGGGCGGCTTCAGGATGACCGAGACTAATGTTGTCACGAATGGTACCACCAAAGAGAAATGTATCTTGGTCAACTACACCGATTTGCTGACGTAGCGATCGCAGATCTAAACTCGCCACATCATAACCATCAATCAAGATCTTTCCTTCAGTGGTCGGATAAAGCCCTAAAATCAGCTTAGAAATCGTCGTTTTTCCCGAACCACTACGCCCGACAAGTGCAACCGTTTGCCCTGGCTGTACCTCAAAATTAATATTTTCTAGGGTGTTTGTCTCACTTTCAGGATGGTAGCGGAAGGTGACAGACTGAAAACGAATTTGTCCACAAATGGGGGGTATAAATTGGCGGAACTGGTGCTGTATGTCTTCTTCAGGTGGGGCATCGATTACATCGTGTATCCGTTCAAGGGCAATCATCACCTCTTGTAGTTCATTCCATAGTACAATTATTCTTTGGAAAGGACGAATGACGTTACCCAGTAACATATTAAACGCAACCAATTGACCGATCGTTAGTTCATTTTGAATGACTAGCCACGCGCCAAACCAGAGTAAAGCGGCGGTGATAACAGCTTCTATTGTTGAGCTAAAAATCTGAAGTGTATTACCAATAACCTGTCCAGAAAAGTTCGTTTTGGTTGATTTGCCAAAAAGTTCCTCCCAGTGCCAGCGTACCATCTGTTCAACCGCCATTGATTTAACGGTACGGATACCTGTGAGGGATTGAATTAAATATCCCGTTTCTGCGGTATAAGCATTAAAGATCTCGCGGGAAACTCTTTGTAAGAAAGGTGTAGCGAGGAGTGCCAGTAAAATAAACGGTGGCACCATGACCAATACCAGTAAGGCAATTTTCCAGCTATACCAAAACATTAAGGCGAAATAGATGAATACAGTGAGTAAATCCAGAAAAATAGATAGAGCTTCACCTGTTAGGAAACGCTGAATTTTTCGATTTTCTTGGATGCGGGAAATGATATCGCCAACATAACGGGATTCAAAGAAATTTAGGGGTAAACGGAAGGTATGGCTAATAAAACCGACAATTAGGGTTAAATCGACTCGATTCGCTGTGTGTTCGAGGAGATATTGCCGTAGTCCAGTTAGAGCAACCCGAAACAATCCGAAGATCAGTAATCCTAATCCTATTGCGGTGAGGGTGAGATGGCTACGTTGTACGACGACTCGATCTAACAATAACTGAGTTAATAGGGGTGTAATGAGTCCAAAAATTTGAATAAAGATGGAAGCGATCAATACTTCTAACAGTACTAGCCAATGGGGTTTAACTAAATCAAAGATTTGCCACAGGGGTGTACTCGTTTCATCCGTGTCTTTAAAGTTTGCTGTCGGTTGTAGTAACAATGTATAGCCAGTCCAACCATCTTGGAATTGTGTATGAGTCAAACACAGTAAACCAATGGCAGGATCAGCAACAATGACCCGATCGCGTGTTACTTTGTAAACGACTATGTAGTGTTTTCCTTCCCAATGAACGATCGCAGGTAAGGTTTGTTGAGCGAGTTTGTTAAGGCTGGCTTTCACGGGACGACTGCTAAACCCGATGCTTTCTGCTGCTGCGGCTAAACCTTTTAAAGATGAGCCATTGCGGTTGACATTAGCCATGTCTCGCAGACGATTAATATTAAAGTGCTTACCCCAGTAACGTCCTACCATCACTAGACAAGCGGCTCCACAATCTGATACGCTTTGTTGTGCAAAAAAGGGATAGCGTTGAGTCATCCGTTGCCACAATTGTTTGACTTGTACGCTAGGTTTGGGAAAATAGGCTTTAGCGATTTTTTTTGAGTGATGTTGATTAAAAGAGGGGACGGCGCGAGTATTAGAATGGACTGGTGGCTCTGTTTCTGAAAGTTTGTTCTGTAAACGTCTTGCTTGTTGATAGAGATGATGGCGAATAGCAGGATAACGATGAATTAAGTGTTGGATGTATTCATCGTTTAGGTAGCAAAGTTTTAAATTGACTGAAGCTCGAACCGCATGGGGTTGATATTTGAGTTCTGGAAAAAGTGCTGATTCACCAAATAATTCACCTGTACTAAGCGAGGTGATTAAATTATCAGCTGAGTCGAGTAATCTGGCTTTTCCTGCTAGAACAATATAAAGCCCGAATGGGCCTGTCGTTGATTGCCAAAACCGCTTACCTGCACTGAGTTCTAGGATGTGCATTTGCTGGTAACACGTCGCTAATTCTGTTTCTGAAAGAGTAACTCCTAATGTTTGAGCGAGATATTGACTCAGTTGTTTGGATCGATTAAAAGTTTGCTGAACCATATGCTTTTATTGCTCAAGTTTTTTAATGGTGCTTCGGCTATTCAGATATTGGAAACCATGTCGGGTTAATGTGGCTCACAGGAATTAGATGATTAGTATGGGAAGACGTTGATAAATCTTCAATCACAAATCTGCTGTTTGATACGTTTTGGTTTTCGGGTTCAACTGCTTTGTTTTGGCGTGTAGACAGTCCCATTGTTTTGAGGAGACGGTTAATATGTCGATCGCTGGTTTGAATTCCTGTTTCTTTGAATAGATGTTTACTCAACCATTGAGCCGTCCAACGTCCGAAAGAATAGCCAAATTCACGGGGACTACGGTTGACTAACTCCCTCAGTCGATTTAAGTATGATTCGTCAATTACTTTGGGACGACCAATTCTACCTTCACTCCATTGATGCGCTTGACCTAATTTTGCGATCGCTATCCAGTAACGAGCCGTATCTTGACAACATCCCAAAGTTTTACAGATTTGGGTTTGAGTGTATCCTTGATCTGCTAAAAGCATAATTTCGATACGCTGCCGATATTCTTGACTTAAGTCGGTTTCTAAGCTTTTGGTCAAGTGTTTACGTTGAAATGGCGTTAGAATAATGCCTCGCTCTAACTGTTCGTGGTTCATTTGTGTATTAAGGTAAGAGTTTTATAAGTTCTAGTCTCAGTATGTTCCTAATTACAAAGCCGTACCAGCAATTTTAGGCATCTTAAGTATCAATGTTCGGTGTTTTTACTGAGATGACTGGAAAACTTGATTCTGATTAGAATACAGCGTCTAAAATTTTTGATTTAATTTGCTTAAAATGCCTAAAAGTTCTATTACATTTTATTGTTTTAATACACCATCAGAAAACAGAAAATCTACTATAATGAAACTCATTTAGTAGATCAATAACAGGAAAAAATAGATAAAATAAACGAAATAAACAGAGATTAACGAATTCCTTGATTTAACTTACCACTACGATAACCTTCTAAATCAAGGGTGACATAAGTAAAGCCAAACTGTTGAAAAGATGAAACTAAATCAGAAAGATTTGTTTTAAGAATAAAATCTTGAATTTGTTCGGATGGTAATTCTATTCTTGCAGTTTCGCCATCAGAACGTACTCTGAGACTACGATAACCGAGTTTGCGTAAATAGATTTCAGCGCGTCCAACTCGTTGTAATTTGTTAATGGTAATTTCTTCACCATAGGGAAAACGAGAACTAAGACAAGGTTGCGCGGGTTTATCCCACCAAGGTAGCCCTAAATATTGTGAGATTTGTCGTACTTCTGCTTTAGTAATGCCTAATTCAGCTAATGGCGATCGCACTCCGCGTTCTTTTGCTGCTTGGATACCTGGGCGATAATCTTGTAAATCATCGGCATTTACCCCATCGATGACATAAGGATAGTCTCTTTGTACTGCTAATGGCTTTAAGGTGTCGTGGAGTTCGCTTTTACAAAAATAGCATCGATTGACGGGATTTGAGGTGTAGTTTGGGTTTTGCATCTCCATTGTTTCGATCAATTCTTGTTTAATTCCGATATAATCAGCTTGTGCGATTGCTTCTTCGAGTTCTTCGCGTAGTAGTGAAGGGGAAACCGCAGTAATAGCAAGTGCCTTTTCACCCAAAACATCATATGCAACTTTCGCCATCAAGGTACTATCGACACCACCTGAGTAGGCGATTAACGCCCGTTCCATCTGGGATAATAAGTGTTTTAATGCTTCTAACTTTTCTAAAACAAGGGAATTCATATTTGTATAATGATGATGTCTTATTCTTAAATCTTCATTCCATCCAAACATCAGAAGGTTAAAAAAGTCTAGATGAAAATTCTTTTAGTTGATGACGAAACAGAATTAACTGAACCTCTGAGTCATGTTTTGTCACAGGAGGGCTATCAAGTTGAAATTGCGGATAATGGTACTGATGGTCTAAATTTAGCGCAACAAAACATATATGATCTAATGATTCTTGATTGGATGTTACCGTATCAATCGGGAGTAGAAATTTGTAAAAAGATCCGAAGCCAAGGTAATTTAACCCCTGTTTTAATTTTAACGGCAAAAGATACAATAGACGATCGCGTTTTGGGTTTAGATGCAGGTGCGGATGATTATATTGTTAAACCGTTTCAGTTACGGGAATTATTAGCCAGAGTTAGAGCCTTACTCCGTCGTTCTCCCAATTTTGAAGCAAATCCCAATGGAAAGCTAAAAATTGCGGATTTAGAGCTAGATTCAGAAAACCAAATCGCCTATCGTCATGGCAGAGTGATTAGTTTATCGGAAAAAGAAACACAACTTTTAGCGTATTTAATGAGTCATGCGGATCAACTTCTGACTCATGAACAAATCTATCAACATTTGTGGACAGAACAAGAAGCACCAAATAGTAATGTGTTAGCTGCGTTGATTCGTCTTTTGAGGCGAAAAATCGAGATTGAGGCAGAAAGTCCACTCATTCATACTGTCTACGGGAAAGGTTACCGTTTTGGTGAACAGTAATCCTTGCATTTTCGGTTATTGTCCATATTTATACGGTAATTTAGTGATCGAGATCATCGACAAGCGTAATAATTTGTAATATGATGTAGGAATATCCACTCAGGATATGTGTTGATAATGACAACTTTCGGGGTGACATTTATGTTAAGAGTCCAAAAGCCTCAAAGCCCCAACGTTGCAGATTTAACGGATTGCATTTATGTAAACACCCAGATCCTACCAGAAAACTACGCTGCTCTACGCTCTGGCTTTGCAGGCTATCCCTCTAATCCACGTTGGACTGTTGCAAAATATCAAGCATGGAAATTCGGTCGTCAGTTGCGCGATGCTTATACTAAAGGTCACATGACTGTTCGTTCTACTGATTCTATGTTAGTCCCTATTCAAGAAGGGGACAGCCTCGATGATAAACCTCCTAGTAAAACTTTATGGAAGATTCCCCAAATCCGTCTCATAGGTTACCAAACCGTCTGAATAAAAAGAGCAGTTAATCTAAACATGATTTCTGCTCTTTCGCTTTTAGTTTAACTATCTTGCGCTCCATTTGAATCAGTCTTTGTATTGTTTTGTCGCATCAAATAATCAATAATTCGATCTAGTCTTTCCATCGCTGCACTTGTTGAAGATAATTTATCGTCTAGACGTTCGACAAAGCGAGTTAATTGTAATTGAGAATCCGCTAATTGTTTGACTGCATTGGCTAAATTAGATTGATTACTCGTTAATATTTCCTGTGCTTCGATTAATTTTTCTTGTTGTTGTTCGATTTTTTCAAATATCGTCAGAAAGCTGGTTTGTGCGCGTGCCATTAATCCCTGATGGTGTTCCACTTGATAAACTTGTTTGGTTAGGTCATCAATTCTTTGAGTGATGTTTAGATGAGCCGTTGCAATACTGTGACAAGTATTCACTAATTGCTCGATTTGTTCATCGCTGAGTGGATCAAGGGCCATCAGGGTTCATTCCTTTTTTATCTTTCCGATATTTTAGCAAGATTAGGGGAGACAAAAAAAGAAGTGATGACCTCATTGAAATAATTTCTTACTATTTAATATTAGAGAACTTGCACAGTGTGAAGCTAAAACTCATAATTTAATAAGAAATGACGGGTTTTAAATCTAGTGCTACTTTTTCTCCCGATTTTGGCTCTAAAACTTGGGTAGATAAATGATTTTCTTGAAGTTGTTTTTGAAATTGCTCGGAACTTCCTTCTGTGCTTAAAAGTGAGTTGAGTAGTCCTTCAAAGTTAATATCTCCTCCAGCAGCCGTAGGTAAAATAACTTGCGGTTTTAGCCACTGACAGACTTCTAAGGCGTTTTTTTCTCCTTTAATGACAGCACCTACTACAGGTAGTTTTAAATTAACAATCGGTGTAATAATGACATCGATCGGTGAAAATTCTTTAATCGTTTGGGAATGATAGCCATGTGGCTCGTAATATAGACTTAAGCCACTATCTAATGCTTTTAGAATATAACCATTTTCGACGAGTGTTGGCCCGACTGGAGAACCTGGAACTGCTTTGATTTCAATGACATTTTCAAAGATATATTTGTCTTGATGTGCGAGCGTCGTAATTTGAGTATATCCCAATTCTTTCACGACTTTTGTGGCATTCGGAGACGCAACAACAGGAATATTACGATCAAGTTGTTTTAAGGTTGGGGGATGAGCATGATCTTCTAATCCTTGTGAGAGTAAGATTAAGTCGATATTTTCGGGGATAGGGTGTGAACTCGTTTTTTTCCCGCGAAATAGCCAGCTTAAGTTCCCAAATGTCAAGTCTCCTACTAACCAAGGATCGAGTAAAATTCGTTTTCCACCCAGTTCAATTAACCATGAGTTGCTATCAAAGTAAGTCAGTTGCATATGATTTTTATCTATGAAATGTATAAGTCTATTATTTTCATTGTAAAGAATTGTTATGCAAGTAGTCTGAGGTATTCTACTTTGATACACCGATCCATAATGACATTTAACCCTGATTTTATGGCTTTTTGGGCGGCGTTTGCCTCATAGATCCCGATTTGCGTCCATACTGTTTTTGCTTGAATTGAGATAGCAGCTTCGACGACTTCCATGACAAACTCAGAACGACGAAAAACATTAACAATATCAATCGGTTCAGGAATTTCTTTTAGAGATGGATAACAAATTTGCTCATCAATTAATGTTATGGTGGGATTTACTGGATAAATAATATAGTCTCGTTTTTTCAGAAATTGTGCAATTTGATAACTAACGCGAGACGGTCGATCAGAGTGACCAACAACAGCAATAACTCTGCTACTGTTTAAGATAGTCTTGATTTGCTCATCATCGTTACGCATAAATATCAGTGAATCTCAATCATCCAATTTTAGAACAAAGTTTTGCCATTATTGATCAAGAAATTGGTCAACATTCATTTAATGCTTCAGAATATACGATCGTCCGTCGAATTATTCATGCAACCGCCGATTTTGAATATCTCAATTTACTTTATTTTAGTTCGGATGCTATTGAAACTGGAATTGATTGTTTACGAAAGGGTTATCCAATTGTGACCGATGTTAGGATGGTAAAATATGGAATCCGTACTTTAGTCAATAAAACGTTTCAAAATCCAATTATTAGTGCAGTCGAACAAGTAACAATCCCTGAACCAGAGAAAACTCTTACAGAAACAGGTTTATTACAGTGTTTTCAAAAATATCCAGATGCTATTTATGTGATTGGAAATGCACCAACTGCTTTACGTGCTTTGTGTAAAGAAATAAATAAGACTCAATTACAACCAAGTTTAATTATTGGTGTTCCCGTCGGGTTTATTTCTGTTGTAGAATCTAAACAAGCACTGGCACAAATTAAGATTCCTCAAATTCGAGTCGAAGGTAGAAAGGGAGGATCTCCAGTAGCTTCTGCTATTATTAATGCGCTATTAGTTTTGGCGAAAGAAAGAGAATTAAACGAAAAATCATGATCGATGTTGTTGGGATTGGTTTAGATGGCGTTTCAGGATTAACAGAAACCGTTAGAAAAGTAGTTGAAGAAGCAACTATTTTAGTAGGAAGTAATAGACATTTAGACTATTTTCCTAATCATCTTGCTAAAAAAATTGTATTAAAGGATATTCAGCAAACACTTATTGAAGTACAAGAACAATTACTCAATCAAGAAAAAATCGTGATTTTAGTCAGCGGTGATCCGCTTTTTTTTGGTTTAGGACGTTTACTTTTAGAACAATTTCCATCTGAAATTTTACAGTTTCATCCTCATCTTAATTCTGTACAATTAGCTTTTAATCGGATTAAAGTCCCTTGGCATGATGCACAAATTGTCAGTGTACATGGTCGCGCTTTAGATGAATTAAATCAATTATTACAAAAAGGGGTAGAAAAAATTGCGATTCTGACTGATTCGGTTAATAATCCTGTTGCGATCGCTGGCTTTTATTTAAGCTTAGAAATTACCACTCAATATAATTTTTGGATTTGTGAAAATTTAGAAAGTGAAACAGAAAAAATTACTCAATTTTTAGCTCAAGATTTAGTTTTAAAATCAGACAATGATTTTGCAGGTTTAAATATAGTCATTTTAATTCGACAAGAGAATAATCATATTCATCTCAATAACTTACCTTTATTTGGCATAACAGATTCAAACTTTTTAGCATTTAAAGACCGTCCAGGTTTAATGACAAAAAGAGAAATTAGATTAATTATTTTAGGAGAATTAAGCTTACAAGAAAAACAAATTATTTGGGATATTGGCGCAGGAACTGGGTCAGTTTCCATAGAAATCGCTCGATTGTGTACATCTTCACAAATTTATGCAATTGAAAAAACAGCAATAGGAATTAATTTAATTGAGCAAAACTGTCAACGATTTAAGGTAACTAATGTTAATCCTATTTATGGGATAGCACCTAATATTTTAGAGAATTTACCTTCGCCTCATCGGATTTTTCTTGGAGGAAGTAGCGGTAAACTGGATACAATTTTATCCTTTTGTAGTCAAAAATTAGAAAATAAAGGAATCATTGTTCTAGCCTTAGCAACTTTAGAAAATATTCATCAAAGTCTTTTATGGTTTAATGAAAATAACTGGCAATATAAATTATTACAAGTACAAATTTCTCGTTCAACAACGGTCGGTGAATTGACTCGTTTTTCGCCACTCAATCCAGTGACTATTATTACGGCTCATCAATTATAACCAATTCCCTAATAATATATATGCAGACCAATAAAAAGGATGACGATATTTAGCGTTACTTAATAATTTTAGTTTGGCTTCTCTTAAAGATTGTGATTTTGTTTTTTTACCAACTGCTAAAGTTTGATAAAATGTTCTCATCAATTCAGCGCTTGCTTCATCATTAACTGACCAAAGTGTTGCTATTGTACTTCTTGCACCCGAACGAACTGCTATACCCGCTAAACCTAAAGTCGCTTTTTCATCACCTGTAGCTGTTTCACAAGCACTCAAAACTAATAATTCAATAGCATTATTTTGGCTATTACTTTTTCCTTTTAAAAGAGACTCTAACTGACGGACATTAATTTTTTTATCCCATGATAAGAGAAATGTTTGCTCAAAGTTTGAACTAAATTGAGAGTGTGTAGCTATATGAACAATGGGAAAAGAATTATCTAAAAGTTGCTCTTGAAAATCTTGAAATGTAAAAGCTTGATTGAGCATAATTCTACTTTTAACATTTTCTTGAATGCTTTCTAGCTCTTGAGCAACATAATAAAGGGGTGAAAAACCCTTTCTTGCTTGTGTTATACCTACACCTAATGTGTATAAACTGGTTTGCTGTAGAGGTTGAGGATTTAACAATTGTAACCCTGGTGTTAAACTTGTTTCATATTTTTCTATCAGATATTGCTTTCCATCATATAAAGTCCCAACGGGAATATTACGCAAAGCACCATCTAAAACAAAAACAAGTGTTTCTATCTGAGCGTTTTTCAGGTCTTGTTCTAAAGGTCGTATTAACCATTGATATAAATTTTGAGCAGGTTCATAAAAATCACGCCGACTGCGTATAACTAATGTTTGACGTAGTTTTAAAGCAGTCGATGTGAGTTGTGATTTTGGGACTGGAGTAACATAGCGTTTTAGGGGTTGTTGTGGAAGACTCAGGATAATTTCTAGACGGTCTGGTAAAATAATAGGATATATAACAGCCGCATCTCGAGCAAGTTCATCAATTGATTTGGGTTGTGCTTTTAAACAGTTTTCTTGCAAAAAATTATCTAATTCTGCTAATTGTAAAGATTCAATAGTAGATCTAGCTTTGATTAGATTCTCTTGAGGAATATTACCATTTGTATCGGGTTGCAAAAGAAGACTGACTAATTCTCTGTATACGGGTTCAACTGTTGAAGTAAAAGAAAATTGAATATTTTGATTAGTATAAACTATATCTTTTTTAAGTAATTCCAATGTATTAACTGCTTCATTATAAACAAAAATTGCTTTTTCATGGTCACCTACAAGATGCAAAATTCTTCCTAATTGCCACTGCCAACGATAAATTATTTCGGGTGTATTTAAAGATTGAGCTATTATAAGTGCTTGTTCAGTTAGTGTTTGAGCAATATCTAATTGTTTCGTTTGTTCATAAATCGCACCTAAATTACCTAAGGCATAAGATTCTATTCTAGGTGAGTTTATAATCTTTGCTTGTTGTACTATATTTGCTGAGATTTTAGCGAGTTCTAACCATGATGGTAAGTTAATATTAGATGATGTTTTTTTGATTAAAATTAAATGACTAATAAAATTGATTTGAGCATAAATTGCATCTTGAGTAATCGGTAGTTCTTCTAATTTAGAGGAAATCTTTTTAACTAAATCTGGAATAGCTGTCCATTGCTCAGTAACCTGAAATAACTCTAATTGTTGAAGTAATATTAAAACTTTTGTTAAAGGATTAACGGCTTCTATTTCAGCTTTTTGATAAAAGTCTAAAGCTATTTTATGGTTTTTTTCACTACTATAAATTTTTCCTAAACTCAATAAAATAATAGCTTGGTCTTCTGAGGAATTAGCTTGTGATAAAAGGTTTTGTAAAATAATCTGTGATAATTCAGGTTGCGCGGTCTCTCTTAATTCTTTTGCTAGGGTATGCCAAGCAGTAAATTTAACTGAATCTATGTTATTTTCTAATTGTTTTAATTTTTTTATAATTATATTTTTGTTGTGTTCTAACCTTGGTATTTTATCTAAATTATTAGGTAAACAGATTGTCAAATCTACTTGTAAAGCTTCTGCTAAAATTTGACAAGCACGTGAATGTAACCCCATTAAATCTAATGCTTTAGCTTGATTAACTTGACTGCGTAAATAACCAATTTTATCCGAGCTTTTAGCATAAGCTTGACTAGCTTTTTGCCAAGTTTCTAAAGCTTGTTCTGCTTGCCCTTTACCTAATTGTATTAAGCCTTGATTATTTAATATTTGAGCAATTAAAGATAGATTAACTGAGGTTTCACTAACTGATTTAATTAAATTTAAACTTTGTGCAAGTGCTTGTTCTGCTTTTTCCCATTCTCCTTTTTGCTGATAGGCTAATGCTAAATTACTTAAGACTCTAGCTTGACTAAATTGATCATCTTTTTCTTGATAAACTTGTAAAACTTGTTCCCAAATTTGAATTGCTTGTTGAGATTGATAATTTTGATAAAAATTTATACCTTGTTGTTCTTGTTCTATTGTTGAAGTTTGTGCTGTGACCAACGTGGAATTTAGAGCAATGGTCAAGCTAATGAGAGCAATTAATAGCCATTTAATTAAGCGATTAAACATACATAAGCCGCTTTTGATGAATATCAATTTTTGAGGTAGGTTTAGATTGACCAAAGCCTTACCAAATTTTAATCTATTTTAATTAATTACTCCAATCTTTTTAAAAGGAAGAAAGCGGAAAACTGCATGACCAATCACATTTTCTTTAGGTAAAAATCCCCAAATATGAGAATCATTACTATTATTACGATTATCACCCATAACAAACAATTGATCAGCAGGAACATTAAATGAGGCTAACTGATAATTTGGTGACTCTAAAATATAATTTTCTGCTAAAGGTTGCTCATTAACATAGACTTTTCCCTTGTTTACCGTTATTGTATCCCCTTCTGTACCAATGACTCGTTTAATAAAAGCTTGATCTTTTTGATACCCTTGTAATTGCAATTGTAGTGGAGGTTCAAAAACAACAATATCGCCTTTTTGTGGAGGATGAAAATAATATGACATTTTTTCGATGACTAAACGATCGCCTTGTTCTAGGGTGGGTAACATCGAATCTGAGGGAATGTAGCGAGGTTCGGCGATAAAAGTCCGAATTAAAAAGGCTAAAGCAAGGGCAATAAAAATAACTTGTAGATTTTCCTTCGTGCTTTTCCAAAATGATGAAGTTTCTTGAGTTGAGCTTATTTTCTGATTTTCTTTCATTTTTGTATCATTAATATTTGAGCTATATCAAAATCTATCTAACTTCTTATTTTACTCTCCCTGTTCTCTTAATGTAGCTTTTGCTTGTTTCCACATTGTTTCTAGCTCTTCTAAACTATAGTCACTTAAAGGACGTTCGACAAAATTCTCTACTAAAGTTAATCTTTTAATAAATCTTATGTTAGTTTCTTGTAAGGCATTAGAAGGATCTAAACCATACCATCGAGCTAAATTAATGATCACAAATAGTAAATCTCCTAATTCAGCTTGTTGATGTGCTTTATCTTCGGTCTCTAAAGCTTCTCTAAATTCGGCTAATTCCTCACTAAATTTATCCCAAACTCCCTCTATATTTTCCCATTCAAAACCAACAGCCGCCGCTTTTTGTGAGATTTTCATACCAGCCATTAAAGGGGGTAAACTACGAGCATATCGTTTCAGTTTGTGAGTTAATAATTGAGTTTGTTCGGGTGTTTCTCCTTTTTCTTGAGCCTTAATTTTTTCCCAATTTTGGCGCACTTCGTCAGAATTGGTTACCTCTAGAAAGCCAAAAACGTGAGGATGACGACGAATCAACTTTTCTGTAATACCTTGTGCGACTTCTTGTAGGCTAAACTGTCCCGCTTCACTAGCAATTTGAGCCTGCAAAACCACTTGTAATAATAAGTCTCCTAACTCTTCTGCGATCGCATTTTGATCACCACTTTTAATGGCATCAACGACTTCATAAGCTTCTTCAATGACATAGGGGATCAGAGTTTCGGGTGTTTGTTCGAGATCCCAAGGACATCCCCCATCTGGCGATCGCAATTGGGCAACGACTCCAATCAATTGATTTAAGGCGTCTAAAATAGCATTGTAGGTTTGATCAGCCGTTTTAGAGGAATCAGGCATAATGGGTGAGCTACGCTAATGATCCTCCTTATTTTAAACTTTTTGTAACAATTAATCATCCTGTAGATAGATACTATTTAAAACCCTTTATACTCTTAGCTTTGCGGTCAATAGGGACTAGGGGGATATTTAAACAATTAGTCAAACTTTCCTGACAAGCTACATTGTCCTTGATGACGTAGCAGATGATCACACAAGACTAAAGCCATCATCGCTTCAACCATCGGCACTGCACGAGGTAAAACACAGGGATCGTGTCTTCCTTTTGCTGCTAGAGTCGTTTCTGCTCCGCTACGAGTAACGGTGTTTTGTTCTTTGCCAATGGTTGCAGTAGGTTTAAAAGCGACTCGGATCACGATATTTTCGCCGTTACTGATCCCTCCTTGAATTCCCCCTGAACGATTGGTTTTAGTACGAATGTTCCCTGTCTCATCAAGATAATATTCATCATTGTGTTCACTTCCTGTAAGAAGCGTTCCCGCAAACCCTGAACCAATTTCAAACCCTTTGCTTGCAGGGAGTGACATCGCACCTTTAGCAAGATCCGCTTCTAATTTATCAAAAACGGGTTCCCCTAAACCTTGCGGAACATTACGGGCGACACATTCGACAATTCCTCCAATCGAGTTGTGATCGCGTATGATCTGATCGATCAGAGCAAGCATTTTTTCAGCACACTCGGCATCAGGACAGCGTACAATATTGTTTTCTACTTGTTCTAGGGTGACGATATTGGGATCAACTTTACTCTGTAGATCTTTAATTTGCTTTACATAACCAATAATTTCGACACTTGCGATCTGTTTAAGGATTTTTTTTGCGATTGCACCTGCTGCTACTCTACCAATGGTTTCTCTAGCAGAAGATCTTCCCCCACCTCTCCAGTCACGCAGCCCATACTTAGCATCATAGGTAGCATCGGCATGAGAAGGACGGTATTTCTCAACCATTTCATTGTAATCTTGGGAACGTGCGTCGGTGTTAGGAACGATAATAGCGATCGGTGTTCCAGTCGTTTTCCCTTTAAAGACACCAGAGATAATCTTACAGATATCGCTTTCTTTTCTCGGTGTTACAATATTGCTTTGTCCTGGTTTCCTGCGATCTAATTCTAACTGGATCTCTTCTTCAGAAATTTCTAATCTAGGTGGACATCCATCAATAACAACGCCAACACCCCCACCATGAGACTCGCCAAAGGTGGTTATTTTAAATAATTGTCCGAAGGTATTGCCCATGATGACCTAGTGATGACTTACAGTCTTTCTATTTTATCGTGTCTGCTGATCTTCACCAAGTAAGGATTTTTCTTGAAGTTTTCGTTGACGGTATTGATAGTATGGATTATTTTTCTGTTCGGCTTCTAAAATTGCACTCGTTTCATCTAACATGGCATTTCGGCGATCAAACATTAGGCAAACTTCTTATCCAACGTTCTACGTTTTTTGCTCTTGTTGCTGCATCAGGAATTATTTTTTCTGTGTTCATTATATACCCCAAGTTCTTTTAGTTTCTTGTGCGGTTGCTTCTACTGCATCAGCCGTTGCTTGTGCTTGTTCGATACACAATGTCAGTAAATTTAGTGCAGCAGAACTAGCGATCGGTTGAGATTCAGCAACTTGTAAGGTAAGCGTATCAAGACGATTATAAAAGGATCTCGCTCGTTCTGTAGCATTTTTAATTTGTTCCAACTCATATAAAATTGCTTCTGTCTCACCATACTGCTCAAACAAATTATACTCTGTTGCTGTTGCAAGATTAATTACATCAAATAAGCGAGGGACAAGCTTCGTAATTAAAATTAACGTTTCTGGAAGTAAATTCGCCATTTCAAGGTTTTATGTCTGATTATACCGAGTTTATCATCTTGCGATCGCTCGAATCAATTAAGTAATTCCAGAAAATATCTGTAACTGTTGTTGTAAGTCTTCTTCAGGATTAATAATTAAACCTTTTAAATGCCGTGTTAATATTGGTTGAGTGGTTTCAGGTTCAGTAAAAAGTATCCAACGACTATTATCTAATAGTGAACTTAAATGAGTGGTATTTGAAGTTAATAAAATTAAAGGTGAAGTGAACGGTATTGAATACTTAGCCTCTTCTTGAGTTTCTACAGCCGCCAGAGTAGAGAGTACATAACTATTACCAAAAATTAAACCTGTTTGGGCTGTCCAAAGTTTGACATTCATTTGTCGTTGTTGGGCATAAAAATATAAGGATGCTGCGGCAATAACAGCGCGTTCAAAGATATCTTTATTCCAAGTTGAAGCACTATCTAAGGTGATGACAATATCTTCACTCCCTGTCATGACTTCCAATTCTTTGATCTTAAATTCTCCTAATTTTGCGCTGGTTCGCCAATGGATCATCCGCATCGGATCACCGTAATGATAGGGGCGTAGGTTGCGGGTAACACCTTCTGTTGCTTTGGCTGCGCGATAGTCACTCTGAAACTGGATATTGTCGTCTTGTCCAATACTATCGATAATGGGGCATTGTTGAAGGGATAAAACGGTAGGATAAACGATCGCCGAAGCTGCGGGTATTTCCTGTTGACGACGACACCAAAATAACCCCAGTGGTGTTCCAGTTCTTAAGTTAACATCCTGCCATTGATAAACCCCTCTACGTTGGGTAGGAAGGTAATACACCCATTGATATTGACTTTGGGGTTGAATGACTTCTATTGCTTGTGTGTATGGTTTTCCTAAAACTAAGGGAATTTGATCCTCTATTTGGAGTAAAGTTTTATGATCTGAGGTAGGGTTGTCGAGTGCTAGGGTAATAATAAGATCGTCACCTGCTGTTACTGGAGAAATGGGGAGACGAGAGATAGTGAGATGTCGTAGCGATCGTACTGGTAAAATAGCACCAATGATTAATAATGCGCTAATCAATCCACTCAGCACATATAACCATCCTGCCATTGTATTGGTTGCTGCACCAAAAAAACAGATCGCTAAACCAAATAACACCCAACCACTATAAGCAGGTGTACAAAAGCGAGTTTCTAGCCATGTTGTTAGTTTATTAATGTTTGTCATTAGGGAAGATCAAAAGTTTTGATCTTATAATTCCCCATTTTTTACAGGTAACTGCACTGTTAAAACTGAACAGGGGGCGTGATGTAATACATAATTACTAACACTGCCTAATAATAATTCGCTTAAACCCGATCTACCGTGTCTACCCAAGATAATTAGATCAACATTTGATTCTTCGGCTATTTTACAAATAGTTCTTGCTGAATTCCCGTATATTTGTTGTATATCGACCTTAATTCCTGCTTTTGTGGCTTCTGCGGCACGAGTTTTAAGCATTTCTAGTCCTTCTTGAACAAAATCATCCCATTGTTTGCGCCACGTTTGTAAAGTTAAGTCGTTTCCTCCCGTAACAGGATAGATCTCACTAAGGTTTGGTGGGATCAAAAGAGGGCTATAATTTTCTTCTGAGGTTAGAACGTGTAACAAAATTAAGTTAGCATGATGTTTTATGGCCATTGATAAAGCCGTAGAATAAACATCTTTAGCCATTTCAGACATATCCATCGCCACCAACATTTTATTAAACATTGTTTTCTCCTGATGCCTTACTTAACAGATATAGATGATATCAAAAATGCGATCGTACATTCTTCTCAAGCTAAAACTCTTTGGTTAGATGTAGAAGTCGCTGATTATAAAACTAAAGATAAAGCCAAACTCTCTTTAATACAAGTCTTGGATAATTCAACGGATCTTAGTGGTGAGCAAGTTTCAGTTTTAGATGTCTTAGAACAACCGAAGTTAGTTAATGAATTTATTGAAACCATTATGATGAATCCTTCCATTGATAAGGTTTTTCATAATGCACAGTTTGATGTTCAGTATTTAGGAGGTAAAAGAAAGGTTAAAAATGTAACTTGTACTTTAGAAATGGCTAAATCTATTCCCTATTATATCATTCCTTTACCCAACTATCAGCTAAAAACATTAGCCGAAAATCTTTGTTATTTTCCATCCATTGATAAATCTGAACAAGGTAGCGACTGGAACCGAAGACCGTTAAGCGAAAAACAATTAGCTTATGCCAAAATGGACGTTGTATATTTGTCCCAAATTCATCATCGACTTCTACAACTCGCCCAATTAATTAATCCAGATCCAGATACCGAAGATATTAATGCTTTAGTGACCCGATATCAACAAATAGAACCCAACTGGAAAAAACTAGATACAGAAATTGATCATTTAAAAACTCGAATCAAAAAAGTGATGGCTCAAAGAAAGTTAACTAATGTTAATGGGTTTCAATTATCGAGTCAAAACCGTACCACGAAAACGATTAAAATCAATGAATTAGTCAAAGTTCTTTCAGCTTATAATGAGTCTTTTGATTTATCTGTTAAAGTGACTTCAGATTGGTCAAAAGCACTTGGAGAAATTTTTGAAGAATTACCCATTGAAGAAGTTAAGGAAACAATTTTAGTATTGCGAGAAAAAGCCATAGAAGAGGAGGAAGATCTACCTTTCTAAAATCAAATACAAAAATAAGGGTTTGGCGACCAAACCCCAATATCATTAAGCGTCTTTTCTAGCTAATAAGACTGGACAATTAGCATTGACTCTCACATAATCTGATAAAGAACTACCCAATAACCGATCTAAATCGGGTAAACTTTTAGCAATAGAGGGACGACGATCTGGAGAGCCTAATATTAATAAATCTGCGTTATATTCTTCGGCAGTTTTACAGATTTGTTCCCCTGGTTTGCCACCTTTTACAACACACGATAAGGAATATTTAAGCGTTTTGCTTTAGCAACAGCCGAAGCAATAATCGGATTTTCTTCCATTTCTTTTTGAGAAAGGGGTAATAATTCGGGTTTTAAATCAGGGTTAACTCGTGCTAAGATGAGTTCTGCAGGATAAGTTCTCAGCAAGAAAAGGGCTAATTCTAAAGCATAATCAGCAGCAGGTGTTTTATCTAAAGCAACCATGACTCGCTTAATCTTTTTTACATAAATATCATCTTTAACTAACAACATAGGACGGTTAGTTAGTTGAAAAACATATTGACTCACCGAATTTTCTAAAATCGCTTCCAAACGATTTAAACCCCGTGAACCCATAATAATTAAATCGGCATCAATTTCTTCAGCAACCTGACAAACCGTATCTTTAGGCTCACCTTGACGCAATAAACTAGAAACCTTACTTGGATCAAGATGAACAGATTCTAAAATATCAGAAATAACTTTATTTCCCTCTTGCCATTTTGTACTAAGTGCTTCAGCCGTAATTTGTGGTGGAACAACGTGGAGAAGGGTTAAAGATGCTTTTTTAATGGTCGGGATATCCATTAATACATCCAGCATTTCTCGTGTATGCCCAGTTCCCGAATCTGCGTATAGAATTTTTTCTAGCATGGATTAAAATGTCTATAATGAAGTTCACTATCTTGGTGTAAAACGATCTTACTTTCAATGCGTCCTGTTTGCTAAAAGGGTTTAATTTACTTAAAGAAATTAGGGTTTTTGTTGCTGATTTGTAAAAACTCGCCAAATAATCAAGGCTGTAAAACCAAGATAACCAAAGACAGCTAACCAGTCGAGCCATTCAGTCGGAATATCATTCATCGGTTATCCTCCGTAGAGCAAAAAATGGGTTCAGTATCAAGCAATTTTTACAATATCTTACAATTAATTATTGTCAGTTCCAGTTCAACCTCTTTTGTCATTTTTGGAAATCCTCATCGCTAACATCGGATTTACATCTGATACAATTTCAGAATTTTATAAGGGTAGAAAGACCAAACCCGTTGTCTAATATAAAGAGACGAGAACATCAATTAATTGACTTGAAAAGCGACTTTGACACTGGGGTCTGGGGTTATATTGCGATCAACAAAGTCTTGTAAGGTTCTCGTTTTCTTGATCAAATCGTACCCATATTCCGTAAAGGTATTCTCATTAAAAATATTTTGTGACAATAATGGATTGGTTAACGCCTGTGTAAAAGCATCACTGGCTACCATCGTTTGTAATAATCCTCCAAATAGTCCATTTCCCGTCGGATCTTCCGCAAATAGACCAATCAAAAACTCTACTTTGTTGATGTCGTTGTTATAAAGTCTTTTTAGCTCATTCTGAATCTGCACATTTTTTGTGATTTCGCTAAACTTGCTAAACTTAGGAAGTCCGAATTGAGCGCGATATTCATTGTATGGACGTAATCTAAAATCTCTCGACATTTTGATACTTTGATATTCTGCGCCTAACAAAAAATCAGGATGATTAAATAAACCAATTTTGCCCGCAGCTTGTTTAGAAGCCGCTTTTAACACCGTTCCGATGCCAACATCTTCCAAAATCTGATTGTTTGACCTGAAATCATTACCAGAGTAAACGCGATCGTTGACAACAAAATCATCTGGTACTAAGCTATGCCACCGATACAAAAGATTGAATTCAATAGCGATCCAGTTGGTTCGATACCATCTTTTGTACTCTACCCAATTGCTGAGGTACCATCTCTGTAATGCCGTTGCGCCCCAGTGGGTTATAATCGATTTTTGCAATGTATGTAAGATTGCTTCAAGCCAACTATTGCGATACCATTTGTCTCTGTCGGCAAACGATGTATCCATCCGAAATACTTTTGCTCCAGAAATATGATTAATGTAGTCTTGCAGGATAAACTTTAAGAGCAGTGTGATGTTGATCAAGCGAGCCGTTTGGAATAACTGTTCATCATCCCATTTCGGATTACGCGTTTGTAATTCTTTGCAAATCCGATTATGTTCACGCATAAACAAAGTACTAATCGCTACATAGCCGATGCTGGCGTTACCGCGTTCTAGTCCTGTTGCGTAAAGCTTTTTCTTACGGTCTTCTCGTGTATTTTCAGGGAATTCCTTTAAAATTTCATCAATCTTGCTGATAAATGGCAAATTTTCGTAATATTTTTTAGCAACTAGTCGTCCCTCTGCATCCTGCTCATAGAGGTAATCTAAATATTCCTCACCGTCAATTATTTGGCTTCTGAGTTTGCCTTTTTCATGGGAACGCAAAATATTTGTTGTTGTTTCCTCAAGTCCGTAAATCTGACATAAATCAATTTCGTGATTAGAGGTGTTTTTACGTCGATCATTGGAGTCAACCCGTAGAACGCTATCGGTGAACCATTGTGCAAAAAACATAAATAGCACGCTAGATCGATCTTTAATCATTACCCCGTCTTTTCTTATAAAAAGTGCCGTAATCTCGCCGATTTCTTGAGGATTATAAGGTTTATCTGGTGGAAGAGAATCTGTATAAGATTGAGGAGCAGGGGGCAGATGGCGACCCGAAAAATCTCGATCCGTCAGGGAAGGCCAAGCTGTATAATCAGAAACGTCTGGTTTTTCTTTAGCCGACCAAAGGCTGTAGGGGCGCGGTCGAGGTGGATTCGAGTTAGCCAAATTGTTGACAGCAATTCGGTTAATTAACTGTCCTAAAAGTGGCACACTCCAAGCAAATTCAATTAATTTGTTAAGTCTGTTAATGGTGGTCATATTACTTTTTAAATATATTAATTTGATTCTACTTTTAATAATATGTCCACTGACTTCGAGCAATTTATAATACTTGTGAAATAGAATTCTTCTTAATAAAACGCATAATTTTGTTATTGATTATTACAAAACTTTAAAAATATAATATTATTAATTTATAGTCCTTCACAATTCAAAATTGATGTTATAAAAAATTTACAAAATGAAAGAATTAGGCAGTTTTCATCGGGTAATTAAGCGAAAATTCCTGATTATAGATTGGGAAGTTATTGTGATTGAGGGTGATTGGTGAAATTAATTTATATTGCTGAATTATTCTTTTTAGCGGCGTTGTGGGGTGGTTCTTTTATCTTTATGCGGATGACATCCCCTATTCTAGGCCCCATTTGGTTAATTGAACTTCGGGTACTGATTGCAGGTTTAGCACTCTTACCTTTATTAATTTATCTCAATTGTTGGTCAGAGGTGCGCCGTCATTGGGTTCCCTTATTCATTATGGGTTGTTTGAATACTGCTATTCCCTTTTCTTTAGTTGCTTTTGGTTCTCTGTTTTTGCCTGCTGGTTTTAGTTCGATCTTAAATGCGACCATACCTTTATTTGGTGTCATTGTCGCAGCACTTTGGCAAAAAGAAAAGTTAACGGGTAGTCGTTTGGTGGGTTTTATTCTAGGATTTCTTGGAGTGACGATTTTAGTCGGATGGAAAGCAATTGATGGTACATCTGTATTTTTTCTCGCTGTCGGTGCAGGTTTAACCGCTTCAATGATGTACGCGATCGCTGCTTCTTATGCTAAAAAGTATTTATCAGGGGTTCCATCTCTCGTTATTGCTAGTGTCAGTTTACTCAGTGCTGCAATTTTTCTGATTCCTGTTTTACCATTTACTGTCCCAAAAATTTATCCCACACCGACTATTATTTTAGCGGTTGTTACACTTGCTTTATTTTCAACTGCTTTAGCCTATATTCTTTATTTTCATTTAATTCAAACCATTGGTTCAACTCAAACTCTTACCGTTGCGTATCTTATTCCTTTGTTTGCGATGCTTGCAGGAGCGATCTTTTTAAGAGAACCCCTCACGCTTTCGATGTTGATTGGGTGTGGTTTAATTTTATTAGGTACTGCGATCGCTTTAAACTTCAATCTCAACGTCTCGCTTAGTAAACGGTAAATCTTGATTCATTGCGTCGATTTCTTCTTGTTCCATTAAATTCACTTCATCAATATAGCGTGAGAAAATCTGGCTCATTCTCGGATGATAAAATCGATGTAGGCTATGATTGGCGGTTGCAGGAAAACCGCGTCTTTTCTTATGTTGTCCCCCTGCACCAGGGTCAAACATGGTAATTCCTTGACTAATTGCCCATTCTATTGGTTGATAGTAACACGCTTCAAAATGTAAGCAATCATATTCTTCAAAAGCTCCCCAATAACGACCATAAAAATTATTGTCTTTCCTGAGACAAAATGATAAACCAATCGGTTTATGTTCATTCTCATCACGATAAGCTGCAATTAAAACCACTCGTTCTAGATAATTTGGATAGAGTTGCTCAAAAAACTTATGGGTTAAATATTTACTTCCCCAGTAAAACTTATCACAAGTATTGCTATAAAAACGATAAATCAGTGGAAATAAATGATGTGGAATTTCTTCACCTGCTAAGGTTTTGATGAATAAACCTGCTTGAGTTACTGCTTTTCTTTCTCGTTTAATATTACGTCTTTGATTAGCATTAAAAACAGCTAAATAATCATCAAAGTTGTTAAAACCTTGGTTTGTCCAAATATAGCTATGATGTAACCAATTACTAAACCCCTGTTGTTCCATCACTAAACGCCAGTTTGGGTCAACAAACAGAAAATGACAACCTGAAAGATGATTGCGATCGCAAAAATGATCAATTGCTGATACCATCAATTCAGTAATTGTTGCTTCATCCTCATTCGGTGCAATTAAAAAACGATATCCGACTGCTGGAGTAAAAGGAATCATCCCCAATAATTTCGGATAGTACCTTACTCCTAAACGATGGGATAAATCAGCCCACTGGTGATCAAAAACAAATTCACCATAACTATGACTTTTAATATACAACGGAGCAGCAGCAATCAGTTGACGATCGCGCCATACGGTTAGATGACAGGGTTGCCATCCTGTTTTAAGAGTTGCACTACCTGATGATTCTAAATTATGAATCCATTCCCATTCCATGAAGGGTGTAGCGAGAGGTTGGGCTAAAGCATCCCATTGATTTTTCGGTATTTCTGCTATTTTCTGAATCCACGCGACTGAATAACTCGATTTAACTTGTCCAATCATGATGAGCCATCAACGTACCCTTTTATCTAGGGTAATGGATGAATATCAAGTTTGGGGGAAAAGAGCGCGATTATTTTGTGGACTGGGGGTATTTTTGGCGAACGTGTTGAGTAAATTGATCTGTCCAGTTAGGATTAGATTTAGGATCGATAGTAATAACTTGAGGATCGTTTTTAATTCGTCTTACATACTCTTCTAATGCTTGTGATCCTTCACCTTGAGACAGTGCATGATCAATTAACTCATCATAAGACATTGCTTTAAAGTCCTGTTCCGCCATAGCTGATACCGTTTATTTGAAGAGTTAGCGTACTATTTGACGCTAACCCTGATAATTCCTCAATCTTACAGTCTTACTTCTTGTAGCCCTCCAATTTCGCTACACACCTCATAAAAATTAGTGACAGGAGGTTTAACGAATAAAGATGCCATTTCTTTCATCAAAGCTTGATTGACCGAATTTTTGTTATATTCCATATCTTCGATGTCATCCCACACAATTACAGCAATACCTTCATCGGTACCTGGTTTTTGTAAGAGATAGGCTTTTTTGAATCCAGTCGTATAAGTTGAAACGGCTTTCTCGTATAATCTTTGGGCTTCGGCAAACCGCCCTGGATGAAACTCGCCAATCGCTACATAAGCGTATTTATGTTGTAAAAAATCCAGAAATTCTTTCATAAGTTAAAAATGAAGAGAATGAAAATAGATAAACCTATACTTATAATTAAACTGCTAAATGGTTTACAAAATGAGAATTTAAACAGTTTCTTAATCTCTCATCAGTTCTTCTAGATGAGCCGCTTGTGTCGGTAATGCTGCGGTTAAGACTTCTATTCCATCTTCTGTAATTAATACATCGTCTTCGATGCGAATTCCTCGAACATCCTCGAACTGGCTTAATCTATCCCAGTTCACTACGGATTGATATTTGACGCGATTGTCAGGATTTCTTAATATAGCAGGAACTTGATAGAACCCTGGTTCAAGAGTAACCAGCATCTGCGATCGCAAAGGTCGATCTAAGCGTAAATAGCCTAAACCAAAGCGATTACTTCTGATTCTGCCATCTTTATACCCCGCTAAATCGCCCAAATCTTCCATATCATGTACATCTAAGCCTAATAAATGTCCAATGCCATGTGGAAAAAACAGCGCGTGAGCATCCATTTCGACTAAATTATCAGAATCACCTCGTAGGATGCCCAAACTCACTAAACCTTCTGCTATTACTTTAGCCGCCAATAGATGAATCTCCCGATATTCCACATCTGGACGCATTTTAGCCAGACACGCATCATGAGCCGCTAAAACCACATCATAAATGTCGCGTTGCGTGGGGGAAAATTGCCCAGAAACGGGCCAAGTTCGCGTAATATCAGATGCCCACCCCTTAGCGGTTTCAGCACCCACATCAGCTAATAATAAGTCATCCAATTTTAAAGAATGGTGATATTGTTCGTTGTGAAGGATCTCACCGTGTACCGTCACAATACTTTGATACGCACAAGTCATATTATGAGCAGTAATCACCGATTCCATCGCTGCTCTAACCTCGGCTTCTGTTTTTGCCTTTGCAGTGGTTTTAATGCCTGCTAGGTGTGCTTTTATGGCAACTGAAGCGGCTTTTTTAAGTTCATAGAGGGCTGCTGCATCATGGGCGAGACGCAGTTTAACTATAGCTTGAGCTAGTTCTAAGTCTATTCCTTCAAAGGTAAGAAAACGGTTTAGATGCTGACATTGTTGATCATAGGTTTTGGGATCTTGAACAGAGATCGTCGCGGCATCTTTGGTATATTTGATTAATTCAGATAGAGGATAATCAGCATCAGCCCCCATTTGTGCCGCTATTTCTCTACGGTTTGGGGTTGCGCCATGCCAAAGTGTACTATCTGGATGCGGATCATCGATAAATAATTCTAACTTACCTTGTTCTAACCGAATTGCTGAATTTTCTAAAGGAATACCCGCAAAATACAGAAAATGGCTACTCGCACGAAACGAATAGCGGTTAGAGGGAAAATTACGAGATGATGCACCCCCAGACCAAAGAATAGCAGGATTAGGAAAGAGTTTGGCTAATTTTTGCCGTCGCTGTTGTAAAATCTCTTTCATATTGATTTAATGTTGATGATAGGCACCGATTTCGGGTTGAAAAGGCTGAATTTCTGCTTTAATAGCAACTCCTAACTGTTCTAGCATTTGTTGAAGGACTAAATCGGGTGCTAGACGTAAATAATTCGGCGTGATTTCTACTCTTACATGACGATTTCCTAAATGATACGCTGCTCTGAGGAGTAAATGAGGATCGCTGGCTGTAATAGTCAAAACGGGTTCAGGTTTAGCGATAATTTGCAGACATTCGCCTGTTTCGGCTTGTAAAATATCTCCGTCTTGTAGAATGGTTCCTCGTTTAAGATTGATAAATAAGGTCTGTCCATTATCTGATTCAAAACGATGACGACTTTTGAGACGTTCTTCAGAAGAGAGAGGAAGTGTGAAGAGAATCGCTTTGACGGAGTGAGATAGACATTGGGTAAAAATCAGCATAACCTTTAGTTATTGGCTCGTTGAAGACGACGAATTTCGTTTTGAATGCGTCGTTTTAAGCCGTCATCAGAACGAACTCTCAGCGTGATAGCATTAAATTGAGAGGAACTTAAACCACTGCTTTCCACAATTTTTTTAGAGGTATTGCAGTAATTTACAGCAACTCTTTGAGCTAAGGTTGGTAAACTTCTAAAGCTATCTCGTTGATTACAAACAATTTCTGGCGGTGTTTTACCCATAATTTGCGTAATCTCTCGATAAGCTTGTTGGCGATAAGATTCCATTTGTAACACAGCTTTGGCATATTTATTCACCTGATCATCTGTAACATCTTGCGTATAAGCCGAAGAATTAAAATTTAACTGGGTAGAATGCCACGAGAATTCAGGAACAAAACCACTTAAAATTCCCACGGTAGACAAAACACTGGTTATTAACAAGCGTGTCAAAATTCTGCTCAAGTCAAATAGGGAAGAGCCAAAAATGAACATGAACCTTATTCGCCCAATCTATAATTATAACGATCTCCCCAGAGAGATTCTTTACGTTTTTGAAGAAATTGAAACATGATAAGTTCCTGTAAATATAGCCTATTGAACATCTAAAAGTGATTAATTGACAAATTTCTCAATTTTTATTCATCGTTTTCGACAGCAATGGTTTTATCCTCACAATCTCCAAATTTTGTCCATCTTTCCGTTTTAAGTCATGAATTGATCACTGGATTAAATATTCACCCCCAAGGTCATTATTTAGATGCTACCTTGGGTGGAGGTGGTCATAGTCGTTTGATTTTAGAAGCCGAGCCAAATACACGAGTCACTGGAATTGATCGAGATGAAATTGCGATCGCCGAAGCTACTCAAATCTTAGCGGCTTATGTTCCCGAACGATTAACCGTATGGCAGGGAAATTTCGCCGACTACGATTCTGGTTCAATTCAGTTTGATGGTATTATCGCTGATTTAGGGGTCAGTTCTCCACAGTTTGATCATCCCGAACGCGGTTTTAGTTTTCGTCATGCTTCTCCCCTTGATATGCGGATGGATCGTAGTCAATCACTGACGGCGGCTGATATTATTAATCATTGGAAGGAAGTCGATTTAGCCAATTTATTTTATGAGTATGGGGAAGAACGTCTATCCCGTCGCATTGCTAGACAAATTGTACAACAACGCCCCTTCGCGACAACGACTGATTTAGCCGAAGCGATTTCTCGTTGTGTTCCCCGTAGCTATCGTTATGGACGAATTCACCCTGCAACCCGTGTTTTTCAATCCCTTCGCATTGCTGTTAATGAAGAATTAAAATCTTTAGAACGGTTTTTAAATCGATGTCCGCAATGGCTAAAACCTGATGGAATTGTTGGTATAATTAGCTTTCATAGTCTCGAAGATCGCATGATTAAACACGCTTTTCGACAATCACCTGATCTCGAAGTCCTCACTAAAAAACCCATTATTCCCCAAGCGACTGAAATAGAACAAAATCCTCGTTCTCGTTCGGCTAAATTGCGCTTTTCTAAAAAGGTTAATTAGTTGTTAACCTAAAAACAGTTACATTAAATTATAATTATGCTCACCTTAACACCTATTTCAGAAATACTCACTAAGCAAAGAGCTTTTTTTGCTTCTCATCAAACAAAAGAGATTCAATATCGACTGACTCAACTTCAAAAACTGAAAATCGCTTTGAGTGAGCATAAACAACAAGTTTTAAAAGCCTTAAATGCTGATTTAAACAAACCAGAATTTGAAGGCTATTTTGATATTATCTCGGTAACACAAGAAATTGATTACGCCCTCAAAAACTTAAAAAGTTGGGTCAAACCGAAGAAATATAAAACCTCTCTTGAACAGTTTCCGTCTACTGCTTGGGTATCTCCTGAACCTTTGGGAGTGGTTCTCATTCTTGGCCCTTGGAACTATCCTTTTACACTTTTATTAAGTCCTTTAGTGGGTGCGATCGCCTCGGGTAATTGTGCAGTTTTAAAACCCTCAGAATTAGCTCCCCATACTTCACGTGTTGTTGCTGATTTAATCCAAAATACCTTTGATTCAAACTATATTACAGTGGTTGAAGGAGGTATTGAAGTCAGTCAGCAATTACTTTCTGAAAAATTTGAGCATATTTTCTTTACTGGAGGAACAAAAATCGGCAAAATTATTATGGAAGCGGCGGCTAAACATCTAACACCCGTAACTTTGGAGTTAGGGGGAAAAAGTCCTTGTCTGGTCGATACTAATATTAATCTACAAGAAACTGCTAAACGCATTACTTGGGGAAAATTTATTAATGCTGGACAAACTTGTATTGCTCCAGACTATATTTTAGTAAATCGAGCGATTAAAAATGATTTGATTCAAGCTATCCAAAACTGTATTCAAACATTTTATGGTGAGAACCCACTTTTAAGTCCTGATTATGCCAGAATTATTAATCATCGACAATTTGATCGGCTCATCGAATTTCTCAAAGATGGCAGCATTATTACGGGAGGAACAGTCAACCGTGAGCAGCGTTATATTGCACCAACATTAATGACAAATGTCTCTCTAAACTCTTCGATTATGCAAGAGGAAATCTTTGGCCCCATCTTGCCAATTTTAGAATATGATACATTAGATGAAGCGATTCGATTGATTAACAGTCGTCCTAAACCTTTAGCACTTTATTTATTTTCTAACGATCGTCACCAACAAGAGCAGGTTTTAAATCAAACTTCTTCGGGTGGCGTTTGTATCAACGATACCGTAATGCAAGTCGGAGTCATGAACTTACCTTTTGGGGGTGTTGGTGATAGTGGGATGGGGAAATATCATGGCAAAGCAAGTTTTGATACATTCTCGCATCACAAAAGTATCCTTAAAAAAAGCTTTCGCTTTGATTTCAATTGGCGATATGCTCCCTATCAAGCTCGCTTAGAACAATTGAAAAAGCTGTTTAAGGTTTAAAGCTTTTTGTTGTCAAAATCTCAGCTAAATTATTCATATTTTTCTCATAATTTTTTGAGTAAAATTTTGTAATTTTGGCTTTAATTTTACCTAGTGTCATCGAAATTATTTGTATACTGTACACAGGGGTCTTGTTGAATACGAATAATGACTGTAATGGCAAATACATCTAGCACAATTCTTTAAAATGAACAGTAGATCCGTTTTGCGACCTTCGCACTTAAAAGGAGAATTATTTTGACTTTATCTCCCCATACCTTGCAACGCAGACATTCATTACAGGTACAAGCTTATCAAGCTTTAAGAACAGCGATTTTAAGTGGCGAACTTGAACCTGGACAACGATTGGTAGAAACTCAGTTAGCTGAAAAATTGCAAGTCAGTAGAACACCCATTAGAGAAGCGATTCGACTGCTTCAGCAAGAAAATTTAGTCAATTTAGAACCGAGTGGTGGCGTTCGAGTGGCTACATTTAGCTGTGCAGATGCAATACAATTATACGACTGTCGGATTAGTTTAGAACAACTGTCGGTAGCTGATGCTTGTCTTCATGCGACAGAAACACAATTTCAACAGATGGAAATGATGTTAGAGCAAGCAGAACGCTTAGTAGCAGCAAAACCAACGCGATTAAACTGTTTTCGTCAGCTTGATTTAGATTATCGTTTTCATCGTCTCTTAGCTCAAAGTTCAGGAAATCCTTGGCTCGTTTTGTTATTAGACCAAGTTTTCGATAAAATGCAGTTACTTAGGATACAAACCACTAAAAATAATCCATTAGTTCTCGATATTCGCATGGAACATCGGGCAATTTATGACGCAGTACGATCGCGGAATCCACAAACAGCCAAAGAAGCTATTACATCGCATTTGAGTGCGAGTAAAGAAAGAGTAATTCGGGAAATGGAACAAATTCAGCTAGAATCAAAGGTTGGTCAATAATTCTTCTAATCTAAGGATCACTCACACAATGACAGAGATAGCAAACGGAAGCAAACAAGTTTTTATTTGTGGTTCAGCTTTACGCGGGCAACCCGATCATCAAAATCTGCAATCAGCCGAATTTATTAGAGAAACACGAACCAAACCCCTCTATCGTCTTCATGCAGCAGTAGATGGATGGCATCCCGCGATTTATCAAGTTCCAGAAGGCGGAATTTCAATCCCAGGAGAACTTTATCAGTTAAGTGCCGAACAATTTGATTATCTGGTTTCGACTGAACCTCCTCATATGTATCCGTCTGAAGTGATTTTAGAAGATGGACAAACAGCGATCGCTATGCTCTATCCACAGGAATTAGTCGAACAATATAACTGGCCCGATATTTCTCATTTGGGAGGTTGGGCGGCCTATAAAAAAGCGGTGTTTAATTCATAGTAGAGACGCGCTTTGATCACGTCTCCACAAAAAACCTAACTCATCACCCAATTAACTAAAGTGCGTACAGGAAAACCAGTCGCACCCGTATTATTAACACCATGATCTTTGTCTGTCCAAACTGGGCCTGCAATATCTAAATGAGCCCAAGGTGTTTCTTTAATAAACTGCTTGAGGAACAAAGCAGCCGTAATAGAACCCCCTGCACGAGGGCCAGTATTTTTCATGTCAGCAATTCCAGACTTTAAACCATCAAAATACTTTTCTTCCATCGGCATTTCCCAAAACTTCTCGCCCGCACGTTCGGCTGCATCTTTGATTTGTTGGGCTAAATCTGGATTCGTACTCCATAAACCCGCAATATCATCGCCTAGTGCAACCACACAAGCACCCGTCAGAGTCGCCAAATCAACGATCGCATCTAGTTCTAATTTTTCCGCAAAAACCAGCGCATCAGCCAGCGTTAACCGTCCTTCAGCATCCGTATTATTCACTTCAATCGTTTTGCCATTAGAAGCCGTTAGAATGTCTCCTGGGTGCATTGCCTTACCACTGATCATATTTTCCGTAGCAGCACAGATAAAATGTACCTCGACATCGGGTTTGAGTTGGGCTAAAGCTTTGGCCGCGCCTAAAGTTGCCGCACCGCCTCCCATATCCATTTTCATCGTTTCAATGCCACTACCAGCACCTTTGATGTTTAAACCACCCGAATCAAAAGTCAAACTTTTACCGATAATAGCGACTTTTTTGCGGGGTGTGCCTTCGGGTTTATAAGTGAGATGGATAAACTTGGGAGGAAGATCAGACGCTTGAGCAACACCTAAAAACGCACCCATTCCTAAAGCTTCACACTCGGCTTGCTCTAAAATTTCGAGGGCTAAACCATAATCGGTGGCTAATTGTTCGGCAAGATTAGCCATTGTGACAGGTGTTACACTATTGGCGGGAGCATTGACCAATTCACGGGCTAGAATGACACCAGAAGCAATCAAATCAGCTTGACGAACGGCTTCATCTTGACCGTTTAAGCCTAATAAATCGACTGTTTCTAATTTAGTTGGTTTTTTTTCGGATTTAAAGCGATCGTCTTGGTGTAATGCCAGTAGGAAACCTTCAGTGATAATTTGTGCCGTAGAGCGAGCGTTATCTCCAACTACAGGTAAACTGATTCCCAGTGTTTTAACTTTTTCTTGTTTAGCCACACGAGAAATACTAGCCGCCGCACGTCTGAGGGTATCTAGCTTGTAATCTTCGGTTTTGCCTAAACCCACTAAAATAATTTTGCGGATCGAATGATCACCACCCACCCTAGATACTGCTGTGGTGCCGATTTTTCCTTCAAATTCATTATCTGTAATTAGTTCTTGGATGGTTCTTGACAGTTGTTCATTGAGTTGGGCAAGTTCTCCAGTTAGTTCTGTTGTTCCTTCAGATAAACCAACAGCTATGGCATCTCCTGTCCAATTTAACAGTGTCGTATCTACTGCGCGTATATCCATTCCTAGCTCTTTTTTTAATGTTTCACACTTTTTTCTAGTGTATCCTGCTTTCATGGCTGAGTTTTGAGACGAATTTAGGGAAGTTTATAACTAGCCACTCGTAAAACAATCTCACCGTTTTGTGGGTTACGAGTAAAGATAAATGCTCCCTCTTGGCTTTCCCCCCCTGACAGAAAATCGATTTGTTGTTCTCCAGATTCTTCTATTTCTCCATTGAGCAGAAATTCGCCGAGCACTTGAACTGATTCTGCTGTTTCGCCACCTGTATTTGTGACTTTAAAGGGAATATAGAATTGTCCTTGTGTTTCCCTAATTTCGCTACGAGTAATCGATAACACGGGGGGTTGCTTGTCTTGAGTCAACCAAGTATACAGAACTAAACCAATCATTGACAGAACGATTAATAATGCGATCGCAAATGTTACCCATTCTGCGGGAATTGCATTTTTAGCACGAGAACCTAAAGACTTACTCTTATTCATATAGCGATGCGTCCTGCGGCACCCCCGACAGTTGCAGGAAGTCCTAATAAAATTGTATGACGTAACCACATCGGCCAAGGATCAGTCAAACTTAAGCGGTGGAAAAACCATAACATAAATGCTGCTAATGCCAGAGAAATAACATAAGACATGACTGTTTCGACGATGGGTTGCTGAAACATTCCTTCTTGTTGTAACCGCTTTTGTTGTGTTGTAAAGTTAGCGACAAAGACAATACCATAGGAAATCAATAAAGAGGTTAAAATAACTGCGATTAGCCAAGGTGCTGTAGTTGGTGCTGCTAATGTTGGCACTTCATCAGTCGGAGCAATATTAAAAGCAATAAATATCGCACCGACAGCAGTAGCACCAATATCCGCTAATGCTGCATGATAGCGTTGTTTTTTGCGCTCTGAACCTGTTAACTGTGGCTGTTCTTCCTCTGATTCTTCACCACCACCACTAATTAATGTTTGGGCTAATGCTACACCCAAAGAAAACGGAACGGCTTCAAAGATAATTTTACCGAGTGTTTCATCTAAAGGGGTTTCTATGGTCACTTCTTGTAACAAAATCAGGATAGCCGCCGCACTGATAATACCCAATGCTAGGGCTTCGACACTATCCGTTACAATTTGTATGAAGCTATGAGAATTATTTTTACGAAACCCATCGGTTTGAATGAGTAAAAAAAGAACTAAAAATGTAACGGCTAAAACACTCAACATTAAAGGAGGTTTAGTATAGGAACCAATCCACCAAACTTCCATCGTATATATCAATGGAATACCAAATAAAAAGCCGCCTGAAATGCCCCTGATTAAATCTTGTAATTCTGTTTTCCACGATTGTTGCAGCATCTTAAGTTAGATTTAGAAGATTGCTTACCAATAGCAATTTTTAAGATCCCCTGTCATCAAGCTGATGAATGAAATTATTTGTTATAAAATATCTACCGTTAGATAGATGTAAAAAACAATACTTTTGCATTTCTTTTTACTAAGAGCAAGAGGTCAGATGAATAATTATGAGTTCAAATCAACAGTTTCTGCAAAATTTATACGATGCTTTTAACAAACGCGAGATTGAAACAATCATCTCGCTGATGCGCCCAGACGTGAAATGGGCGAACGGGTTGGAAGGCGGTTTCGTTTATGGACGCGATGCGGTGCGCGAATACTGGACGAATCAATTTAAGAATATTCAAGTAGAGCTTGAGACGTTAAAATTCGAGACGGACGAAAACAATCGGAACATTGTCACCGTTCATCAAATCATCAAAGATTTGCAAGGCAATGTGCTTGCGAATGCAACAGTTCGGCAAATTTTTACCATTGAGAACGGTTTGATAAGCGTTTACGAACTTGGCAATACTGAAACAATTCAAGAAATGATTCAAAATACGAAAACTTCCAACGAGCAATGATGTTAAATCGGATAAGTACCAAAAGCTTTTTGAAAAGCCTCTCTTTGACTCAATCGATCGAGATAACTGATGATAACTGGATAGTCCTTATAATCGAGTGACAATAGAGTGCAACCATAGTTTAAATAGGATGCCACTGCTATATCTGCTACAGTCAAAATATCCCCACATAAAAACGGCTGTTGTTGAAGGATTTGCTCAATTGAAGGCAATAATTTGGGCAGTTCTTGATCTCTACGATCGTCCAAAAAGATCCCCAAAGCTAAGGTCGCATTAGCAAAAATCACCCATTGAGCAAAAATACTCCGAATTTGAGCATTTTCTGCCGTTTTGTCATATTTATCAGCCAGATAGAGCAGGATTGCGCCAGATTCCCATATTTTATAATCTCCATCTTCTAATGCAGGGAGTTTTCCCATCGGATTAATGGCTAAAAATTCGGGTTTGCGGTGTTCTCCTGCTGATATATCAACAGAAATAGACTCGTAGGGCAATTTCAACTCTTCGAGATACCATCGAACGATCGTTGCCCTTGTACGAGTTCCTCCATAAAGTTTAAGCATCAGTGTTAAATTTCCTTTAATTCGGGATCAATGAGGGAAAAACACTAATTTGCTGTCCTAAAAAACGTTGATGAACGATTTCACTAAAAGTTCTTAAATCATTGTCCCATTGATTCAGTGCGCTTTTAAGTAGTGCGAGTCTTTCTACCTCGTTCTCAGTTTCAATTGTATAGTTAAAATTGCCTGCAAACAGAACCGCAGGAAGAGCGCGCTGATCGGGTAATTGCACTTTCGCTTCGTTAATGTTTAGATTAAATTGACAGCGATCTAATTGATAGAGATAATTAATCCCTGCTTGTACTGGGTTGAGTCCAAAATCTTGCCAAGGCCCAGGGGACAGTAAAGTTCTGGTAATATACTGTCTAGCTGCATCAGGACTACTAGGAAATGGAATAATACTTCTAGTTGTAATCCCAACTCCTTGATATTCAGCGTGAGGAAGTTTTTCAATAAAATTGCTGGCAATGTCGGGTAGTTTGAAATCTTTTAGATTAGGATGATTGAGAATCGCTGTAAATGTGATGGTTCTGGGTTGAGCAACAATACTTACCCCATTTTGGAAGTTAATTTGAGCAAAATTAGGGTTCATGACAGGTTGTGCGCTCAGTTCCCAATCAGCAGGAATAATTCCGCTATACTTGAGAAACTCGACACTTAAGATCGTCGGATTGAGATTTTTTGCGGCTAGTCCGATCGCTGCGTCTTGAATTTCTCTTAATTGCGATTCTGGTCTAGTTTCTGGATTAATATCTAAGGGAGCTACCATTATTCGTCCTGTCTAGTATCATTGAATACTTTTTTGCTTCTTCTAGTTTAATCTCTAAAACAATAATTGTCAGGATTTTTAAGACATTTCTTAATTAAGATACCCTCAATGTATTTATTATTTAATTTTTGGGTATATTAGCGTAATAAACTTCAGTAAAGCGGTCAGGAAAATCTGATTAATCTGAAAAGTCACGTTTCAATAGTACTTTAATGATTAGCAAATTGTCTTTTAATTCATCCCTAAAACTTAAATGGCTTGGCCAACTTTTAGCTAAGTTAACCAAGGCCTAATCTAAAATAAAGAATTACTGATTGTCCAAACGCAAAACCGCCATAAATGCTTCTTGAGGAACATCAACGGTTCCAATGGCTTTCATGCGTTTTTTACCTTTAGCCTGTTTATCGAGTAGTTTTTTCTTACGGCTAATATCCCCACCATAACACTTGGCTAGTACGTCTTTACGAAGTGCGGGAATATGTTCACTGGCAATAATTTTAGCTCCGATCGCCGCTTGAATGGGAATCTTAAACTGATGACGAGGAATTAATTCTTTCAGTTTTTCTGTCAGTCCGCGACCCACATTATAAGCTTTATCCCGATGGACAATCATCGCTAAAGCATCAACTGGATCACCATTGACTAAAATATCCAGTTTAACTAAAGGATTTTCCCGATAGCCGATCAGTTGATATTCCATACTTGCATAACCTCTTGTGCGAGATTTCATTTGATCGAAAAAGTCAGTAACGACTTCAGCAAGAGGAATTTCATAGATCAATGCGGTACGAGTTTGGGTAAAGTAACGCATATCTTTAAAGATACCGCGCCGATTTTGACACAACTCCATTAAAGTCCCCACATAGGTTTCGGGTGTGATGATTTCGACTTTAACATAAGGTTCTTCGAGTTTTAAACGGTTTTGAGGAGGGGGTAACTGACTGGGGTTATCAATTTCTTCGACTGTTTCATCCATTGTCGTCACACGATAGACTACTGATGGCGCAGTTGTAATTAGATCCAGATCGTACTCTCTTTCTAAGCGTTCTTGAACAATTTCCATGTGTAGTAGTCCCAAGAACCCGCATCGAAAACCAAAACCCATCGCAGAAGAGGTTTCAGGTTCAAAGGATAATGCAGCATCATTGAGACTCAGTTTATCTAACGCTTCTCGCAAATCTCCGTATTGATCCGCATCAGTGGGAAATAAACCACAGAATACCATCGGTTTAGCTTCAGTATAACCAGGTAATGGTTCGGTGGCACTTTGATCGGCACTTGTAATCGTATCGCCCACCCGCGCATCAGCAACCGCTTTAATGGCTGCGGCAAAGTAACCTACTTCTCCTGCGTGGAGTTCGTTGACTTGGATCTGCTGGGGAGAAAGGACACCGAGTTCATCGATTTGATATTCTTTGCCTGATGCCATCAAACGAATTTTATCGCCTTTTTTGACGGTTCCATCCATCACCCGAAAATAAACGACGA
Source organism: Chroococcus sp. FPU101 (assembly GCF_017312365.1). Classification (GTDB taxonomy): domain Bacteria; phylum Cyanobacteriota; class Cyanobacteriia; order Cyanobacteriales; family Microcystaceae; genus Chroococcus. The sequence goes on along the minus strand of NZ_BLJI01000005.1, from coordinate 14,464 downwards.
CACCGCGATAAGCATCATAGTAGCTATCGAAAATTAAGGCCCGTAGCGGTTGGTTGACGGTATCTTGTGGGGGGGGAACTTGTCGGACGATCGCTTCTAAAATGTCATCAATTCCTAACCCTGCTTTCGCCGAAGCTTTGATCACGTTACTACAATCTAAACCCACGATTTCTTCAATTTCATTGGCTACTCGTTCGGGTTCAGCACTGGGGAGATCGATTTTATTTAAAATGGGAATAATTTCGAGATTATTTTCTAAAGCGAGATACACGTTAGCCAAGGTTTGCGCTTCTACTCCTTGAGACGCATCAACCACTAATAAAGCTCCTTCACAAGCAGCGAGTGAACGGGATACCTCATAGGAGAAATCGACGTGTCCTGGAGTATCAATCAGGTTAATCACATAGTGTTGACCATCTTTGGCGGTATAATTCATTCTAGCCGCTTGAAGCTTGATCGTAATGCCGCGTTCCCGTTCAAGATCCATATTATCGAGAAATTGTTCTTTCATTTCCCGTTGTTCGACGGTTCCTGTTAGCTGCAACATACGATCGGCCAAAGTCGATTTGCCGTGATCGATGTGGGCAATAATTGAAAAGTTACGAATGCGAGAAACAGGAACGTCAGTCATATATCCGTGGGGGGTTGAAAAAATCAAGAATCCTTAATCTATTTTAAAGTTCTTTGTCAAATCTTGGTAAAATCATCATTGGTACTATTTTTGTGAAAATAAATACAAGGAACCCAGTTAAGTTTTGACTAAAAGGCATACTTTCATGTCATAGCAGATCGTTAAAACTGTTGAATGATTACAATAGGAAAGGAAGATCCAAGCAATGGAGGAACCAAACTTTAAGTCTATGAGTGAAAATGCCATGCCTACTCAACGCACAGCCGATAAGGTCGAGATTTCTATCCATCTTGACTCAGAAGTTTTAGAACAAATCAAGCATCTCACCAACGATCCGAGTCGAGTCATCGAAACAGCGATTAAACAATGGTTAAGAGGTGAAAGAGATCAAGATGATGATTTAACTCGTACTTTTAAGCGTAATCCTCCATTACCCCCTAAAGGTGAATGGAACGATTAAATTTAGTCAGCGTACTTTTGCTCTTGTCTTTAAATTCAGTTGTGATAAATGAAAAACTTATGATCCGCTTCGCATAACATTTTTGTGGAAAATTTCATCACGCAATTTTCAATTGGTTTTAGGGAATTTTAGAGCAATAGCTTGCTAAACTATAAGCTATTGAATTTCGTGTCTGAAGTGATCAATGAAGATGTGATCGCTTTTTAAGCGGGTTGAGCCGAATTTCTAATTATTTTTTTTCAGCAAAAATTCTGTGCCTGAAATCTCACCAAATATTTGATTAGAATATTCAAGGACTTCGGAATTGTTGATCAATTCTATGAAAAAAGGATGCTCCGCCATCAATTTCCATCTTTCTGTTACTTTCATTTTAGAGCCTTGCTCTTTTAAACTCAAACCATCAAAAGAACTTCCGCCACCTTGTTCTTTAACTCGCTCAAATTCTGCATCCGAAAACTCTAAATCGAGTTGTTTGGCAAGTTGTTGACGATAGTCTATTTCAGAACACCATAAATTATAATTAATACAAATTTTATTGTTTTTTAAAAAATTAGTTTCACCTAAAAATTCTTGAGCATAGCTTAACCATAATTTCACACTTTCATTAGTCACTAATGTATGATGTTTATCGTATTGATTCTTGTTGATATACATTTTGATGCGACTCGCAAAACAATTAAATGGATCTCTTAAAATTAGTAGATCATAACGCTTGGCACTTTTTCCTAAATACAAATCATGTTTTTTTTCAAAACTTTGATGAACAATGTCTTCTAGTCGATGATCTTCATAGCTATAGATTAATAATTCTTTTTCGGTAAAATTTCCCAAAGCTTCTCGCTTAAGTCTTTCAGTGGGATAATGTTCGTAAAGAAATCGATAAGGATTACATTTAACTCGAAGATTATTTAAGTGTGTTACATCTTCTCCATACTGTTTCCAGATCCAGTTAATAATCGCATGATTACCACTTCTTTTTAACCCAATTACTCTGATTTCTTTTTGATTAACAATTTTAGAAGATTGATTAAAACTACGAGTCAAGTCCTGCACACTATATTCAAAGTTTCTCTTGGCTCGCCGCAGTTTATTAACAAATGGAGTAAGTTGATTCATCTGGAATAGCCTAAATTCTCTGTGAATTATATAACAATTAATACTGAATGCAAAGGAAAATCAGCTGAAAATTCCGAAAAATAATAGCTCCTCATGGAGACAGCGCTTAGAGTGTAGATCTTGTTAGACTGTTAGATATCAGCAATTGATCAATCTGATTTTACCGATTTATGCCATCCTCTTTACTCATTTCCAAAGAAATCCCCTCCTTGCAGTATAGTCCGAGTCTCGATCGCTTTGACCTGACTTGGGAATCTCCACTGGCTACCCTTCTCGGTTTAGGACGTGCTGCGGGTGCCGATTTTATTGAATTTTTCTTAGAAAAAGTTAATTATATCAGTTGTCTGGCTGAAAATGATCTGATCACTAGCATTGCCCCTCGTTTGTCTACTGGTGCGGGAATTAGAGTCTTTCGCGGAAAAGCTGACTGTTATGTTAGTACAAATGACTTATCTTTTAATGGACTGAAAAACGCTCTTGAAAAAGGATTATCGATTCTTGGTTTAACGCTTCCCTCTCCAAATGCGTTTATTCCTGAAATTAATCTAGAAATGCTGCGAGACTATGCCAGCGCGAAAGGGAAAGAAAATTGGCTTTCTCAAAGTAGTTCAATGCAAGAAATGGGCGATATTTTACTTTCGGCTAATGATTATATCAACAAAAAAGCGTCTCATGTCCAATCGCGTCGGGCGGCATATTTCCGTGACTGGCAAGAAGTTCTAGTAGCGTCTTCTGATGGGACTTTTGCTCGTGATATTCGCTTAACTCAGTCTGTTGGCTACAATTTATTGTGTGCTGATGGTGCAAATCGTTCTTCAATTGGTAAACGCGCTGGAAATACAAGTGATCCTGGTTTCTTGAGAACTTGGAACTATCAAACAGATGCCGAAGATGTGGCAGAGTCGGCGGGTAAAATGCTCTATGCTGATTATGTAGAGTCGGGAACCTATCCGATCATCATGGCTAATCATTTCGGTGGGGTGATTTTTCATGAAGCGTGCGGACATCTTTTAGAAACAACACAAATCGAACAAAAAACGACTCCTTTTATCGATAAAAAAGGCGAAAAAATTGCCCACGAAAATCTAACTGCATGGGATGAAGGGCTATCAAGTAATGCTTTTGGTACGATCGATATGGATGATGAAGGAATGCCTGCTCAACGGACATTATTGATTGAAAATGGCATCTTAAAGAATTTTATCGCTGATCGTGCTGGTTCGATTAATACTGGACATCCCCGCACTGGTAGTGGTAGACGACAAAGTTATGCTTATGCGGCTGCGTCTCGGATGAGAAATACCTATATCGCGTCTGGGGACTACACTTTAGAGGATTTATTTGCTTCTGTCGATAAAGGCATTTATTGTAAAAAAATGGGCGGTGGTAGCGTCGGTGCAACGGGTGAATTTAACTTTGCCGTCGATGAGGCATATTTAGTCGAAAATGGCAAGCTCACTAAACCATTAAAAGGTGCTACTCTGATTGGTGAAGCAAAAGAAATTATGAATAAAATTTCCATGTGTTCGCAAGATTTAGGACTAGCGGCGGGTTTCTGTGGCTCTGTTAGTGGTAGCGTTTATGTAACCGTCGGGCAACCTCATTTAAAAGTCGATTCAATTACCGTTGGTGGACGCTAGATCTTAACCTCGGAAGGCGGTCATCGCAGGCACTACCCTTGCAGGGAAGTGTACCGATGACATTTTGATACAATTTGTAGAATAGATGAGAACCGCTCGCATTCATAGACGATACGGTTCTTTTTCAATAAAAAAATAATGGTTAATTAATTATGAAACGTTGGTTTTTAAGTTTATTGTGTGGATTGTTGATTCTAAGTATATCTTGGAGTGCGAGCGCGGCTGAAACTCCTTTCCTTTCCTTTACAGAAGAACAATTACAACAGGGGGAAGAAATCGCTAAAAAAGCACTAGAAGCGACCAATAAAGGCGATTTTGTGCAAGCAGAGGCTTATTGGACACAGTTAACCGAAGACTTTCCGACGAATCCTGCGGTGTGGAGTAACCGAGGTAATGCTAGAGTCAGTCAACATAAACTAGAAGAGGCTATTAGTGATTATAATCAAGCGATTCAACTCGCACCCGATGCGGCTGATCCTTATTTAAACCGAGGTGCAGCTTTAGAAGGACAGGGACACTATACGGAGGCGATCGCAGACTATAATAAAATTTTAGAAATCGCGCCAGATGATGCGATGGCTTATAATAACCGAGGCAATGCCAAAGCAGGTTTAGGGGAGTGGGATGACGCTTTAGCAGATTACAAAAAAGCGGCTAATATGGCTCCTAGTTTTGCTTGGGCTAATGCGAATGTTGCTGTAACACTCTACCAATTAGGACAAAAAGACGAAGCTTTGCGAGTAATGCGAAATATAGTCAGAAAATACCCGATGTTTCCTGATATGAGGGCAGCTTTAACGGCGACACTGTGGGAAAAAGGATTACAAGGAGAAGCAGAAAGTAACTGGGTTGCAACCGTTGGTATGGATAGTCGCTATCAAGATTTAGAATGGGTTAAAACGATTCGGAGATGGCCACCTAATATGATCTCTGCCTTAGATAAATTTTTAAATCTCAAATAAGATTAATCATACAATAGTAGAGACGGTCTATAGTACGTCTCTACAAATATAATTAATCAACAATTCAGTTAAACATAAATAACAGAATTACTCGCTAGACTTAAATTAGAAACATCGGCTAGAATTGCCACCAGATTAGAAGAACTCCCGTTACTGTAGTAGATGAAAGTATCCGCCAACCCAGTACCATAACCTGTACCTCCTCCAACACTGAGTAGATAGTTGCTAGAATTGCCATGTAGTTGAAGTTTATCGCCTTCAGAGACTTTGAAATCAGCAATTACAGCGTAATCATAGTTACCCGCAGGAAGTCCAGGATAGTTATAGAAAGCTCGATTGGCATCACCCATAATAAACTTATCAGCACCCGTTCCACCTGCTAGATTATCCACTTCATAACTACCACCGTAAGCATTCAGAACGTCATTACCTGTGCCACCATTGAGATAGTCATTACCAGTACCACCAATTAGGGTATCCTTTCCATCGCCACCATTAAGAGTATTGCCATTATTATTAGCAAAGATTATGTTATTAAGGTTGTTGCCGGTACCGATTGTTGCACTACCATTGAGGATTAGAGTTTCAACGTTGGCGGTTAGGGTATAGTTAACAGTAGAGTAAACGGTATCTGTTCCACTATTTGCGGCTTCTACAACTACATCGCCACTGCTATTAACATAGAAAGTATCGTTACCCGCACCACCATTGAGTAGGTTATTGCCAGTTCCACCATTGAGAGTATCGCTACCTGCACCACCATTGAGCGTATCATTGCCATCGCCACCACTGAGAAAATTATTAGCCGCACTTCCTGTAATGACATCACTACCATAACTACCGATGATGTTTTCAACGCCTCTAAGTGTATCGGCTAAATTGCTGCCTTCAGCAGGAAACGTCACCACCCCAGTCGCTAGGTTAGCATTAATGCCAAAGCTATAAAAATCATAAGTAACCGTATCTACACCCGCCCCACCATCGATGAGATCGAAACCTAAACCACCATCAAGAAAATCATCGCCATTTTCCCCATAGATAGAGTCATTGCCCCAGTCACCATAGATAGAATCATTGCCATCACCACCTTTGATCACATTATTGTCTGCACTACCGACAATGCGATCGCTCCCACGACTACCAATTAAGTTTTCAACACCGTAAACTGTATCACTTCCAGTACCATTACCTGGAAAACTAACTACTCCAGTCGCTAAGTTAGCATTAATTCCACCACTATAAAAATTATAGCTAACTGTATCTACGCCATTTCCGCCAACTATGAGATCAAAGCCGAAACCACCATCAATAAAATCGTCGCCATTTCCACCATAGATACTATCATTAAAACTACTACCGATTAGGGTGTCGTTGCCATCATTACCGTACATTAGCCAGGGTTCATAAATTTGAATCAGTCTTGCATCAAAAGAGTCATTTGCGTTAGAACCATTGTAAGTAGCCATCTTTTTATCTTCCTGTGTTAATGAGGTTTCCCTCGGTTTCTATAGTCCTAATGTATGGCGAGGGGGCAGTTCTTCTCATCTGAGCAATGTCACAACACAAGAATGACAAATGTCATGATCACTGTTTTAATGATTAGGATCTTCTAACCACGAAAGAAAAGTATTAGCAATAATGGCGGCTTGAGTCCGATCACGTAAGTTGAGGCGAGTTAAAATATGAGTAATATGGTTTCTCACGGTTCCTTCTGAAAGAAACAGCGTTTGTGCAATTTCTCGATTACTCTGTCCTTGAGCAATCATACATAAAATTTGTCGTTCTCTAGCGGTGAGGTCTTTCATCCCCGACGGTAATAACTGTTCTTTTGGTTGAGGGGTTGAAACATAGGTGAGCATTTTTTCAACAATACCAGGGCCAAACTGAGTATAGCCTTTATCAATGGAGCGAATGGCTTCGGCTAATTCTTCAATGGGTGTATCTTTTAATAAGTAACCTTTAGCACCCACTCTTAGGGCTTCTGTTACATATTGAGCATCATCAAAGGTAGTTAGTACAAGAATTTTAGTTTCGGGAAATTTTTGACAGATTTGTTGAGTTGCTGCGACACCATCCATCACAGGCATCCGAATATCCATTAGTACAAGGTCTAGCGGTTGGGATACGGTGTGAAATAATTCGACAAGTTCGATCGCTTGTTGACCGTTGCTAGCTTCTCCAACAATTTTAAAATCAGTTTTAGTCTCTAATAAACTTTTTAAACCGCGACGGATAATCTCTTGATCTTCAACTAATAAAATGTGAATCATATTTTCGGTAAATTAGCGATAATTTGACAACCCTGTCCAGGCTGACTGATAATTTCTAGATGACCATTGAGCGAAGATATCCGCTCATACATTCCCTGTAACCCATATCCCGAAAGCTCTGCATCGACTCGAAAACCTTGACCATTATCGCAGACTTTGACCTGTAACCCCGTGTCCGTCGATTGAATCTGAATTTGTACTGATGTTGCTCCTGCATATTTACATATATTTGTCAAGCTTTCTTGGACAATTCGATAGATGACGGTGCCAACTTGCTGCGAGACTGGAGCATTGAGCGCGATTTCAGTTATAGGTAAGATTCCCATCATCGAGTGAAATTCTTGAGCGAGTTTAGCGATCGCAGTTTCTAAGAATTGACCGTTCCATTGTTCTGAGCGCAGTTCTCCGACGGATTGACGAACGGCTTTTAGGGCTTCTGCGCCGAGTTTTCTGGCTTCTACTAAAAACTGATGCGCTTGATGAGTATTATTCGCCCACAAAGCCAAGGCGGTTTCCATTTGGATATTGAGAGCAACAAGGATATGACCTAAAGAATCATGAATATCACGGGCGATGCGGTTTCTTTCTTCTAGGGTGGCTAATTCTTCAATACGTTGATTGAGGGCTTGTTCTTGCGCGAGGGCATTCATTAACTGTGTTTGTAGACGACGTATGGCGAGTTGATGTTCGACGCGGGCGAGGACTTCTTCAACTTGAAACGGTTTAGTAATATAGTCCACACCACCTACAGCAAAAGCCTTAACTTTATCAAACGACTCGCTTAAGGCACTGATAAAAATAATTGGTATTGCTTGAGTTTTGGGGTTTGCTTTGAGTCGTTGACAGACTTGATAACCGTCCATGTCTGGCATCGTAATATCTAGCAAAATCAAATCGGGGGGTTGTGCTTGAACACCCATCAAAGCAGATGAACCATTTTTAACGCTACGAACCTCGTATTTTTGTTCCGTCAACATCGTAGACAAGAAGCGCAAGTTATCAGGCGTATCATCGACGATTAAAATGTCTCCTCGCTTGTCCGAACTCAAATTCATAACATTTTTTTAAGGATACGAAGAACTATCCTGCCAATATTATTTTATTTTAAAGTTTATAAATATCGATGTGATTAAGTGATAAAACGGTAAAAAAGCTAATTTATTACGCGACATCCGTCCAATGCTCAAAAACCTAAAATTAGGAACTCAATTTACTTTATTACTAACGATCGTCTTTTTGATCGGCATCATTGTAAGTAGCCTAATTTTATGGCAAACTATACAACACGAGGCAGAAGCGGATATTGCCAGAAAATCAGAACTTTTGATGCAGACAATGAATTCGGTCAGAAGTTATACCGATAATTATGTTAGCCCACTTTTTAAAGAGCAGTTAACAACATCTAAGGAGTTTGTTCGAGAATCGGTACCCGCATTTGCAGCAAGAGAAATTTTTGAGCGATTTCGAGATCGTCCAGAATATCACAGTTTTTTCTATAAAGAAGCAGCACCAAACCCAACCAATACCCGCGATCAAGCTGATGAATTTGAAACAAAGATTGTTGCACATTTTCAACTACAGCCTGATTTAAAGTCTCTTTCTGATTATCGTGTGGTGGATGGAAAAAAGCTATTTTATGTGGCGCGTCCTTTAGTGATGAAACAATCTAGCTGTCTTCAGTGTCACGGAAATCCTAAGAACGCACCCAAAAGCTTGATCAATACTTATGGTAGCCAAAACGGTTTTGATTGGCGATTAAATGATGTCATTGCTGCACAAATTCTCTATATTCCAGCGGATGAAGTTTTTCAACATCGACAGCGATATTTAACGCTGATTATGCTGATTTTTGGTAGTGTGTTTATGATCGCTCTACTCTCACTCAACGGATTATTAAAACGGCGTGTCATTCAACCGATTAAACAATTAACAGCGATCGCTAGTCAAATCACTGGCGGACGAATCACAAGCGCACAAATTAAGGCGTTTGATAGTCCTAGAATGATGAAAGTAGCTCAACGTTCCGATGAACCAGGACAACTCGCCCGTAGCTTTCAACGGATGGCGCACGAAGTTTCAGCCCGTGAAAAAAATCTTAATCAAGCTGTAGAACAACGTACCGCACAACTCGCCGCTAGTACCAAAGAAGCTCAAAAAGCTAAAGCTGAAGCCGAAGAAGCCAGTAACGCCAAAAGTCAGTTTCTCGCTCATATGAGTCATGAACTCCGTACACCTCTTAATGTGATCTTGGGTTTCACTCAGTTATTGACTCGTAATGGTTCTTTAAATGTTCAACAGCAAGAGTATTTAGGCATGATTAGCCGCAGTGGTGAACATTTGTTAACTTTAATCAATAATGTGCTGGACTTATCGAAAATCGAAGCAGGAAAAACAACACTTAAAGAAAATGATTGCGATCTCTATGAACTTTTGCACTCTTTAGAGCAAATGCTACGCTCTCTAGCTGAATCTAAAGAATTAAAATTGATTTTTCCCAATACTAACCATTTACCACGCTACATTTACACGGATGAGGGCAAACTGCGTCAAGTCTTATTAAATCTTATTAGTAATGCAATCAAATTTACAGATCAAGGACGAGTCACTCTGCAAGTAGGTATTAAAAAAATCGACTTTTTAAACCCTGAACGTTTAACTTTATTTTTTGAAGTCAAGGATACGGGAAAAGGAATTGAAAAGAAAGAACTTGAGCATTTATTTGAACCATTTGTCCAAGCAGAAGCGAACAAAAATACTCATGAAGGCACAGGTTTAGGTTTACCCATCAGTCAAGAATTTGTACGTCTTTTGGGTGGAGAAATTAAAGTATATTCACAAGTCGGAGTTGGTACGATTTTTGAGTTTGAGATTCAAACCCAACTAAGCAAAGCCAAAAACTCGCCATTTTTATCCAATCATCAGCAAGTCATCGGTTTAGAATTGGGACAGCCCACCTATCGTATTTTAATTGTCGATGATCAATTAGAAAATCGTCGGTTACTCGTTGATTTAATCAAACCTATTGGCTTTGATGTTCGTGAAGCCGAAAATGGACTAGAAGCGGTGAAATTATGTCAAAAATGGATACCTCATCTGATTTGGATGGATATCCATATGCCCGTGATGGATGGTTTAACTGCGTCTCAACAGATCAAAGCTCTAGTTAATCCTACTCCTGTTATTATTGCTTTGATGGGAAGTGGTTTTGAGGACGATCGCATGAGTACTTATGCAGCAGGATGTGATGGTTTTATGCGTAAGCCTTTCCAAACTGAAATGATCTTTGAAACAATGTCCGTTCACCTCGGAATTCGCTATCTTTACAGCACAAAACAAGAGTTTAAAAAACCTGTCTCATCTGCTCCTAAGCCGCCCTTGACAATTTCTGATTTATCGGTTATGCCTGCCGACTGGGTTGAACAATTACAGCAAGCAGCAGCTAGAGTGAATGCTAAACAGATTCTTCAATTGATTGAACAAATTCCGCCATCTCATGCGGATCTTAAAGATGCTTTGACTGAATTAACCGATCAGTTTTGTTTTGAAGAAATTGTTACTTTAACTCAAAATTATCAAAAAAATGCCAAATAAGAGAAATATTTTAGATTTTTTGGGCAACCTGAACCGCCGACAGATAGGAAAGTGATATTTTCCCGTCGTAGTCTTTCTCGATTTTTTCTCTTATTCCATCAAATAACGCATCTCTCGCACTAGAATCTAACCCAATATAGGGCGAAAATGTACTGAGTAGAATTAAATAATCATCAATGTTATACGTTTTCTCACACGGGATATGTTTAGAGACTAAATCTTTAAAATAACCCGACTCAATAACATCTTGTCCCAGTTCTTGCAGGATTTCTTTTTGTCTGTTTTGACTTTCATAAAGCATTAAAGAGGGTGCGTAAAGCTCATACACTTCATTTAATGTTTGATACACTTCGTATGTAGGTTGCATACTCAGATTCCAGAACAAAATCAAAAAACCTTGATCCTGTAAGGCTTCAGATGCTTTGATATACCGATCTTCAGCAGGTATCCAATGAAAAGAATTAGCGGCTAAAAAAGCATTAAATGTTTTTTCTTCTCTTTGCCATTCTTCAAATAAAGTTTGTTGAATCTCTACATTAGAATAAGATTGACAATTTTGACGTGCTAACTCACACATTTGGAAACTGGGTTCTAGACCAAGCATCGAAAAACCCAATTCAGCAAAAGCGACTGTGGCAATTCCAGGCCCGCATCCTACCTCAAGAATGGTGCTTTCTGGTGATAATTGGGCTAATTCAACTGCCCATTCAATCAATTGTGAAAGATAGCGAGGTCTAGCATAATCATAGGCTTTAGCAACGGAAGAATACCAAGTTTTTCTCTGTGTTGCATTTTGATCAAGCCATTGATATGCTTTGTTTTTCATGAATAGTACTTGCTGTATCTACGATAATCAGAACAATCGATCGCCTGTTCTGTATTGGCGATTTTTGGATGCAATGTACATTTTAATCGATGATCATTAGTAAAATATTGGCAGTTTGCACAAGGTATTTCGTGCATGGTTTTGGCTACTTCAATCGTATCTTTAACGACACTTCCAAGTGTCCAACCAACCATTCCTAATAAGCTTACTGTCGTCATTAATCCTAAAACACTTAAGATTTCCATAGCTTTTTGATTACCTAAAGACAAATACTCTTAACAATTCTTATTTTCTATGGTAGAGGATTGATTGCCCTCTCATCTAAGGCTTATTTTGATTAATTCTTTGTGAAGAATCATTACCAATTTTCCTCGGTATCTACTAGATCTTGCAATGTTTGATTTTCATAACGTTCTTGTAAATTTTGCTGTTTTTGCCGTCGAGAAGGGCGACGATATTTCTTACTCTCTAATTTTGGCTCATATTGGTGTGATCCAGAGCTTTTAACTTTCAGTTTTAGGGTTGTTTCTTCATCAGGAAGTTGGGCTAAATTAGACGAAAGAGCGATCGCTTCTTCTAAAAACTTTAAATAATGTTCGTAGCGTTCCCAGTCTCCTCTGACGACGCAATTCGGTTCTGTGCGGTGTAAACAGTCATTAAACTGACAATTGCCCTGATTTAAGCGTTGTCTTGCTTCGGGAAACAAATAAGCGAGTTCATCGGGAGTACAATCAAGATCAGGTTGATTAAAACCAGGAGTATCCGCAATTAATCCACCACTGGATAAAGTAAATAATTCAACATGACGTGTTGTATGACGACCTTTTAAGAGTTTTCCTGATACTGATCCGATTCTTTGTTCAACATCAGGAATTAAACGGTTAATCAAACTCGATTTCCCAACTCCTGACGGCCCTGCCAATATGCTAATCTTACGCTGTAAACGCGCTTGTAATTCTTCGACTCCAGAGTTAAGAGCAACACTTAGAAAAATCGGTTGATAACCCCATTCATTTAGACGATCTTGCCATGCTTGCTGTTGTTCTGGTGTAATTAGATCTGATTTATTTAAACACAAACATAGCTCTAAATTAGTCGATTCTGCTTTGATTAAAAAACGACTAAGTTGCCAAGGATCTAAACTCGGTTCTTGTAGGGCGAAAACGAGTAAGATTTGTTCCGCATTGGCTACGGGAGGGCGTTGGAACTCGGTTTGACGCGGCAATACTTCCCTTATGGCACCTCGTCTATCTTGCCAGTCTGGTTCGACTACGATAACACGATCGCCCACCATCACTTTTTGACCAATTTTTTTTAGACGGGTGCGACGAGTGCAAAGTAAAAAATGATCGCTATGTTGATCATCTATTTGCACATGATAGTAGTTCGCTTGTACTGCTATAACAATACCTTGTAAACTTGTGTTCTCGCTTAAGATAGAATCATTCACGTTAAATTAACGACGCACGTGTAGAACAAAAAAACCGTCATTTTCTTTAATATTTTCGATGGTATAGCCTTCTACGGTTAAGCTTTGGGGGACTTGTTCGATCGGTTCGCCCGCATCTAACCAAACCTCTAACAACTCTCCTAATGGCATTTGTTCTAGTTTTAGCTTAGTCCGAACAAAATTAATCGGACAAGGCGTACCTCTAAGATCTAAAGTGACTTGACTCATTTTTGAAAGAGTCCTCCTAAAAAGCCTTCTATACCACCCTTTCCGTGACTATCACCTTTGAGCTTAGCGAGTTTTTCGAGTAATTCTCGTTCCTCACTATTGATGCGCGTCGGAATAGAGACTTTAATCGTAAACAGATGATCCCCTCTGAGGGTTGGGCTACCCAGTTTTGGCACACCTTTACTCTGTAATGTTAAAACCGTATTCGGTTGAGTTCCCGCAGGTAGGACTAAATCTTCTGAACCATCTACTGTATTAACTTTTAAAGTACAGCCTAAAATAGCTTGAAGATAACTCACCGTCAGATCAGTTTTAATATCAAAGCCATCCCGTTTAAATTCCTCATCAGGTTCAACCGTGATATACACATATAAATCCCCTGGTGGCCCACCTTTTAGCCCCGCATCACCTTCGGCTGCAACTCTGAGACGATTATTATTATCAACACCTGGGGGAATCGTAATTTTAAGTTTTTTGGTTTCTTGCTTGCGTCCAACACCGCTACAGACTTCGCATTTTTCTTCAATCACTTCACCTGTTCCGTTACAAGTTGGACAGGTAGAAACTTGAGCAAAAGTACCAAAAGGAGTACGGGTAGCGCGTCGAACTTGTCCTACTCCGTTACAGGTTGTACAGCTTTTCGATCCTGTGCCAGATTTTGCGCCACTGCCTTGACAAGTTTGACAGGTTTCTAGATGACGAATCCGAATTTCTTTTTCACCACCAAAAACAGCTTCTTTAAATTTAAGTTTAAAATCAAGTCTGAGGTCATCGCCACGAGTGGGGCCATTACGCCGACGGGTTTGCCCACCTGCGTTCATATTACCGAAACCGCCAAAAATCGTCTCAAAAATATCGGCAAATCCGCCAAAATCGCCATATTCTCCGCCTGCGCCCGCACCCGAAGCTACGCCCGCCTCGCCAAATTTATCGTATCTAGAACGGGTTTCGGGTTCTGAAAGAATTTCGTAAGCGCGATTAATTTCTTTAAAACGTTCTTCTGCTCCAGCTTCTTTGTTAACATCTGGATGATATTTTCTAGCTAGACGGCGATAAGCTCGTTTGATTTCTTCTTTGTCTGCGTCTCTGGGAACTCCGAGAATTTCGTAATAATCACCTGGCATAGAACGGCTTTATTTCTTTTGTTGGTAATGATCGAATGGGTCTAGATGCTACTCTAACAAACTATAGACAAAAATTAACACCTTTATCCAATTAATACTAGGGATTTATTTCAAATATCGTATTTGATGAAATTTTTCTAGAGAATTAAACTAAGCCGACGTGTCA
>NZ_BLJI01000004.1 GCF_017312365.1 Chroococcus sp. FPU101 | reverse complement strand
AATTCGCAACTTAGTATGAGTAATCAAAATCGATACACATTTCGCCTTCATCCATAACGCTTGTAACATCACCAACATTTCCTCACGGGTAAACGCATCTAACGCCCCAAAAGGTTCATCTAATAGTAAGATTTCAGGTTGATGAATTAGCGCACGACACAAAGAAGACCGTTGACGCATCCCCCCGATAATTGCCAAGGATATTGTTTTTGGAAATCCTGTAGACGCACCGTTGTTAATAAATCTTGCGCCATCTTGACAAATTCGGTTTTTCTGCGCCCAAATTCTTTTTTATAGGGCTGTACGACTTCTAACGGTAACAACACATTATCGAGAGTATTTCGTCAAGGTAGCATCACGGGATTCTGGAATGCAATTCCAATATTTTTCATCGGTTTTGTAATTTTCTGTCCTCGATAGCGAATTTCGCCGATCGGTGCAGGACTCAAACCCGATACCATTCTTAAAATAGAAGTTTTACCGCAACCCGAAGGCCCGACATTGGATAATTCGGCGCATACTCCCTTCAAAGGGATATTCTAAACCAACTTGATCAAACTCCAAAAGTGTTGTTTCATCAATTGGAGTGATATCAGATGAAGGAATTTCAGAAAGAGGTTTAACCATAATTTGTACCAAACTTTGGATTAACAAAAAAAGGTAAAGACGCGATTCACTCACGTCTTAAACAACATATTTATTGCAAGGGTTTACGTTCTGATGCGGGGGGTAATTGTCTTTGAGCTAGAGGTGGTAAATATTGATCAGTATAGATGTCGGCTACCGTTGGATTCGTTTTGATGCCAAATCCTTGAACGGTTTGTTGAATACTGGTTTCTAGGCGTTTTGGATCAACTGCACCAATTCCTAATGTTTCAACTTCTGGTGTAATAAAACCTTGCGCTAAAACGGTTTCTAAACGAATTCTTTCGGATTCTCGATCCATTAGTTTACTTGGATCTGCCGCTAAAACTGCATCTAAACCAGCAGTTGGAGCTTTAATCATGTCTTGAAATCCCCTAATATAAGCTCTCACAAAAGCTTTAACAATTTCGGGATTCTTTTTGGCAAATGATTTTTTAACGAAAATACTATTACCGTAGAAATCTAATCCATTATCCGTGTAATAAAAAACGTTAATATCATCGGGTTTTTTACTTGCTTTAATTAATGCTGGTACCGCAGAAGGCGCAAAGGCACTCACCGCATCAACTTTTCCTTATAATAACAATGTTTCTCTTAACTTGGCTTCCATTGTCGTCCATTTAACGGAATTTGGGTCAAAATTCGCTTCTTTGGCTAACAGGGGAAACAGTTTTCTTGGCCCATCACCAGCAGGCGCACCTAAATTTTTACCCGTTAAATCTTTTAGACTATTAACGCCTTTGTCTTGTAAAGCAACGATCACAAATGGAGCTTTATTCTGATACACTGCCACCGCCATGATCTGATCATTGGGATTTTTGGAATTAAAATCAAGGGTGTTGTACATATCGCTAAACGAAATATCAAAGGCACCTGAACCTAATTTACTAACGGTATCGACGTTCCCGAAACCTCTTTCGTAACTTACATCTAATCCTTCTTCTTTAAAATAGCCCTTGTTGATGGCTAAAATTAGAGGTGCGTCTAAACTCTGCATCAAGAAAGATAACTGCACTTTCACAGGTTTTAATTCTGTTGGTGCCGTAGTCGTTGTTTCTGTTGTCGGACTTGAACTAGCAGACGGGGCTACTGGTTGTTGTATTAGAATTACAAGACGCTAATAAGGCTACTGATGCTACGATCACGATTAAACGCTGAATTTTTTCATGCTTAACTTAACTTTAAAAAATTAGAGAACATCTTAAAATTTTTGTTGAGTTTTTCTTTTCCACCTTTATACTTTTTATCAATGTTATTGACCAAAAATATAGAGCGAAGAAAATGACTAAACTAGGGTAACTTATGTATGCCGTATACAAATGTAATTTAGATTACAAATGTTAGAGTCGAAATTGACAAAAATTTTGTCAGGTTTTCTTGACGTGAATGAGGAGGAAGGAATTATCGGAAAATTCGTAGTTTTTAATAGATTTTAGAGACAATCCGTCATTTAAAACAGTAAAATTAAAGTTAGATAAATAGAATCAAATTAACTTGACAAAAGTGTTTATTTATGGAATTAAAAAAAGTTTTAGTAACGGGTGCGACGGGTAAAACAGGTTTTTTAGTCTTGCAAAAATTACGTCAACTAAAAGATGAATTTGAAGTGATCGGATTTGCACGTTCAAGAGAAAAAGTAGAAGAATTATTTGGGACAACCAAAGGATTTATTATTGGAGATATTCTAAATCCCATAGCTCTTAAAACAGCCTTAGAAGGATGTCAAGCATTAGTTATTCTAACCAGTGCAATTCCAAAAATGGTAGCCCCACCAACTTCTGGCTCAAGACCCATTTTTGATGACATCAACGCAGCATCCGCCGTGAGACGACGGATGACCGTTGATTTTGCAGAAAGAGAAATGCCAGAAATGATCGATTGGATCGGTCAAAAAAATCAAATTGATGCTGCAAAAGAACAGGGAATTGAACACATTGTTTTAGTCGGTTCGATGGGTGGAACGAATGAAAATCATCCTTTAAACAGTCTGGGCAACGGAAATATTTTGATCTGGAAACGGAAAGCCGAACAATACTTAATTGATTCAGGCATTGACCATACCATCATTCGAGCAGGGGGTTTACTCGATCAAGCTGGAGGAGTTAGAGAATTACTAGTTGGCAAAAATGATGATTTCCTGACACATCCACCAAATGGAATTCCCACATCGATTCCTAGAGCCGATGTAGCTGAAGTCGTTGTACAGTCTTTAAAAGAGAGCAATGCAAAGAATAAAGCTTTTGATCTGATTTCTAAGCCAGAAAATACACCTGATGCAAGAATTACTACTGATTTTAGTACATTATTTGCTCAAACTACTTCGGGTCTATAAGATGGCGGAAAAAGGAAGCTTTTAGATAATTATGTCGTCTAGATTCTTTTCTTGAATTGAAGAATTTTAAAAGTCAGTGGTATTATCTTAGGTGCAGAGATTGAATTAGGATAGAGCAAGTGTCATGACTCAAGCACCTGTATCTCCGGTGGTGCTAATTATCTTAGATGGTTGGGGTTATCGCCCAGAGCAAGAAGCAAACGCGATCGCTCTGTCTAAAACCCCTGTAATGGATAGTTTGTGGGAAGTTTATCCCCGAACATTAATTCGTACCTCCGGAAAAGATGTTGGACTACCTGTCGGTCAAATGGGAAATTCAGAAGTGGGACACCTGAATATTGGTGCTGGTCGAATTGTCCCGCAAGAGTTGGTTAGAATATCAGATGCAATTGAAGATGGCTCAATTTTCAATAATCCAGCCCTAGTCGAAATATGCGAAACCCTACAAGCTAGGAATGGTAAACTTCATCTAATTGGTTTATGCTCAGAGGGGGGTGTACATTCGCATCTCTCGCATTTACTAGGATTATTAGACTTAGCTAAATTACAAGGAATATCGCAAGTCTGCGTTCATGCTATTACAGATGGTCGAGATACCAGTCCCACAGAAGGCATTACAGCATTAACACAGATCCAAGAGCATATTGATAAAATTGGCATTGGTCAAATTGTGACCATTAGCGGTCGTTATTTTGCCATGGATCGCGATCGCCGTTGGGATCGAGTCGAAAAAGCTTACTCTGTCATGACTCAAGACGGAACAGGAGACGGACGCAGCGCGATACAAGTCCTAGAAGATTTCTATGCTCAAAATGTGACCGATGAATTTATCCCCCCCATTAGGATAGCCTCTGGAGCCATCGAAGCAGGTGATGGGGTAATTTTCTATAATTTCCGTCCAGATCGGTCTAGACAGCTATGCCATGCCCTGACCATGAGTGATTTTAATGGGTTTGATCGAGATCTGATCGAGCCTCTAGGTTTTGTCACGCTAACGCAATACGAAGCAAAATTACCCGTTGATGTTGCTTTCGAAGCCCAAAACCTAAACAATATTTTAGGAGAAGTTGTCGCTAGAGAAGGTTTACGGCAATTTCGGACAGCCGAAACCGAAAAATATCCCCATGTAACCTATTTCCTTAATGGTGGTTTAGAAAAGCCTTTTGACGGCGAAGATCGTGAACTGATTCAAAGTCCGATGGTAGCTACCTATGATCATGCCCCTGCAATGTCAGCCGATGCTGTGACAAAAGCTGTTTGTAGTGCTGTTGAAAAAGGCATTTATTCTTTAATTATTGTTAACTATGCGAACCCTGATATGGTCGGTCATACAGGGAATATCGAAGCTACCGTTCAAGCGATTGAAGTAGTTGATCGATGTTTGGGTAAAGTGATTGAAAGTATCAATAAAGCGGGGGGAACGGCTTTAATTACCGCAGATCATGGGAATGCCGAATCTATGCGCGATGAGGAAGGGAATCCTTGGACAGCCCACACAACTAACCCCGTACCGTTTATTCTAATAGAAGGGGAAAAACGTAAAATCGCAGGTCATGGTACGAATGTAGAATTAAGAGAGGATGGACGATTAGCTGATATCGCACCAACGATTTTAGAGATTCTACAAATTTCTAAACCGTCAGAAATGACTGGGCGATCGTTAGTTAAACCCTCAGAGTTTGAAATTAGGCAAAATCGAACTCCTATTCGTATTTCTTTGTAAAATAACACTTCTTAAACTTAAAAAAAATGACGGCGACATTACTGGTACAAATTCTCTGGACAGTTTCAGCAAGTTTTCTAATTATTTTAGTCTTATTACACAGCCCCAAAGGTGATGGATTAGGTGGAATTGGTGGTCAAGCTCAATTATTTACGAGTGCTAAAACGGCTGAAAAAACCTTAAATCAAATTACTTGGTCTCTAGCGATTATTTTTATTGCTCTAACAGTGGTTTTAAGTGCAGGATGGTTAGTTAGGTAGAACATTAATATTGTAGGGGTTTGGTCTTCAAACCCTTTCAAAAATATCATAATTTATGAAAAGAAATTTTTGGATTAATTTTCTTTCGTTTATTTTAGGACTGGTGATTGTCGCCAGTTTTTTTATCTTCAAAACAACTTTACACGCTCAAGAAAGTGAACCAATTTTACCAGTATTACAAATTCATCCTTTACCCATCACTCTAGAACAATGGCAACCTCAAGAGCAAGATGATTATTTTTGCAGTCTTGTTTCTCCTCCCATTGGTGCTTTAATTTGGACAGAATTTCCGATAAAAATTTATTTAGCTCAACCCGAATTAGAACAAAATACAGCGAGTTATCAACAATTTCAAAAATGGGTAAGTGCAGTTTCAACAGCAATTCAAGAATGGAATATCTATTTACCTCTTAACATCGTAAAAGAGCCAGAAATTGCTAATATTCTCATTAAAAGAGAACTACCACCTTTAGGATCTTCTTTCAACGCCGAAACGGGTAAAATTGAAATTCCCCGCGCTCGAACGGCTCAAACTCGTTATGATTTAGAAATAACCAAAACTCAGCCCCCCCTATTAACGCATCGGATGACAATTTTAATTAGTCCGAGATTAAGCGAAACTTCTTTACTTTCTGCTGCCCGTCACGAACTAGGACACGCTTTAGGAATTTGGGGTCATAGTCCAGTAGAAACCGATGCTTTATACTTTTCTCAAGTGAGAAATTATCCAAGTATTTCAGTTAGAGATATTAATACACTAAAAAAAGTCTATCAACAACCAACTAGACTAGGCTGGAAAATTCCTGATATCCTGATAAATAAAGGGCTTGATTTTTAAGTCTCAAACAAGCCCCAGAGAGTTGATCAATTGGTTTTAAATCACCATGCCATCAGGAATGAGCGCATTTTTCAAAACAACAACAATGCCACTACGAATATAAAAACCTTTTTCCTCTTGATTAGCTTCTTCGATCCGATCTTTATTAACAATTAAAACATTTTGGCCAATTCGAGCATTTTTGTCGATAATTGCCCGTCGAATCGTTGAACCTGAACCAATCCCAATCGGAGTTTTATCTTGTTTAACAAGAGTTTCTCTTTCTGGAAAAGATTCATAATAATCTGAACCCATCAGCATCGTATCTTCAATATTACAGTCTGATTCTACACGAGTACGAATCCCTAGAATAGAATGATGAATCCGACAATCTTTTAAGATACAGCCCTCACTAATCATCGATTCTGTAATGGTACAGTTGACCATTTTAGTAGGGGGTAGATAGCGAGTCCGAGTGTAAATCGGGGCTTTTTCATCGTAGAAACTAAAAGGCGGTTGAGGTTGTTGAGTGAGAGCTAAATTAGCATCATAAAAAGCTTCTATTGTTCCGATATCTTCCCAATAACCCTTAAATAAATAGGCTTGTAAATTGTAATCAGAAGAAGAAGCGGGAATGATTTCTTTACCAAAGTCAGTTTGTTCAGAGTTTGCTTTGAGTAAATCAATTAAAACCTGTTTTTTGAATACATAAATTCCCATTGACGCAATAAAAGGATACTGTCGAGCTTGTCCAGGACTTAAGCCCAAAAGACTCGTATCCACCTGCATTTGTCTGAGGGCATCACCTTTAGGCTTCTCACTAAAATCAATAATCCGCCCTTGATCATCAATCTTCATTAAACCAAAATCCGACGCTCTGCGTTCATCCATTGGCACCACTGAAAGCGTAATATCAGCATTCGTTTGTCGGTGGCGCTCGATGAACTGACAGTAGTCCATGCGATACAGATGATCTCCCGATAAAATCAGAAATTCATCAACATCCCATTCTTCAAGTATCCAACTATACTGACGAACTGCATCAGCCGTTCCTTGAAACCATTGAGGATTTTCAGGTGTTTGTTGAGCCGCCAAAACCTCAACAAAACCTTCAGAAAAGCCAGAAAAATTGTACGCTCGGCTGAGATGTCGATTCAAGGATGCCGAATTAAATTGGGTCAGAACATATATTTTGTGAATATCGGAGTTAATACAGTTGCTAATGGGAATATCGATTAAACGATATTTTCCAGCTAAAGGTACTGCTGGTTTAGCCCGCAGTTTGGTTAGTGGATACAGGCGAGTACCTGCGCCGCCTCCAAGTATAATAGCTAAGACTCTTTTCACGAAAAACCTCGCGATTGCCTGTGATCTCTCAAATCAAGTTTAGGACTATCTTACACTGATTGGGTCAAGGGAAACAAAAGTCTATCATGAGAAGTCAGTCAAATCGAAAGTATTAAAAGTCTAAACCTTCCATGAAGTTGCCTGGTAAACTCTCACTCTTTTTTATATTTCTTACGTTTCCTTACGTCTTTTCGTCGGTTGCTGATCCTAATAACTGTCATTGGGTAGCCTGGGGGCAAGAGATCAAAGAATTCGGCAGCAGAGGATCGGATGGGTCTAGTGGACAAGTGGGGAGTAACGGAAAAAATAGCGACAGTTTGACGATTTTTGCCGATGGTTCGCCCCTAAATCTGAATTTAGCGGGACAAAGTGGCACCGATGGCGATACTGGGGCTACGGGGAAAGATAGTAATTGTAAAGAACAACCCAAAGAACCAAACCGTAATTTACAGGGTGCTAATGGGGGTAATGGGGGTAATGGGGGCGATGGGGGCGATGGCGGTGATGGCGGTGCTTTGACGATTTATACCTCAAATCCTGCAAATCTTCACCAAATTACTGTTAATGCTGCTGGTGGCAAAGGTGGACAACCTGGCGCGGGAGGTAATGGTGGTAAAGGCTGTGGCTGTAATCAGATTTATTGGACAATTCCGACTTGTACGGGTAAACCAGGCGATCCGAACTATAGCTGTACTACTCGTGAGTTTCGCTGTCAAAATGGTCTAGATGGTAAGGGTGGAACAAGTGGTAGAGTTGGCAAAGACGGCAGGCCAGGCAAACTAACACTAATTAATTTAGATCAGCCTTTAACCTCAGATCAACCCAGTGCCGCTGTAACGATGGCTGCTTTAAAAGATCGTGGTTTTGTATTATCGAAAAATAAATGGGAAACTCGAACTGGTGCGATCGCTTTATTTGCCCCAGGTTCAGTGATTGATGATCAGTATTTGGCATTAGTAGAACGCATTGAACGGTCTTTTATATTGATTTGGAATGCACCACAGCCGTTTGAAAAATTTGCTAATAAGCCAGTTACTCTGACTCTAGAAGAAAATGGAGAAATCAAAGTTGTTCTGCCTAACGATCTTTGGCTAGAAGCAACCACCCAAAAGCGTAATAATGTTACGGAAATGGTGGTTTATAATGCAGTTTACGATCGCGAAGTGGTTCAGCTTAAAAGTGCAGGTCTTTCGGGCAATGGTAATAATCTCAAATTAGAATTAGTGGATCAAGCGAGTCAATCGAATCTAATTGGCTCAAAATTCCGCATTAAATACCGCGTTTCTCAATCTGATGATGCTTTTCACCGTGCGACCGATTATATGACGAAGTATGAAGGTGAAGTGCCTCCAGAATTAGTCACTTTTGAGGGAAATCGTTTTATTCTTAATCTGGGAAAAATGCCTATCGATCCAGACTATCTCCGTTCAGGTACAGGTGTCGAAATTGAAGTGATAGCCACTCGTACTTTTGCGGGTTATTCTAAAGAGCAAAAAGTGACCGAACGGGGTGTCATTCGTGGGATTAGACAGTAAAAAAGGGTTTGGCGACCAAACCCCTACATTTCACGCGGGATAGATCCGTATACGGCGGTTGGGTTCTTCCCCAAAGCTATCGGACTGTAAGCGATAGTGTTCGACTAACTCATGTTGCATTTTTCGCACCTTTGCCGATCGCGGTAATAATTCGACTGGTTGTCCAGTGGGTATTACAATCTGTTCTACGGCTAATCTGGCTTCTTCGAGGGCTTC
Organism: Chroococcus sp. FPU101; assembly: GCF_017312365.1. Taxonomy (GTDB): domain Bacteria; phylum Cyanobacteriota; class Cyanobacteriia; order Cyanobacteriales; family Microcystaceae; genus Chroococcus. The sequence goes on along the minus strand of NZ_BLJI01000004.1, from coordinate 234,475 downwards.
TAGTTCATCATCACTGCCACTGTGGGCAAATAGACGAATATCTGTCGCCTCCGACTGCGGATCATCAATCCCTAAGATTCGTTTTAAACCGCGACTAATCTGAGGAATCGTATTTGATTTAATCCCATGAATCGGAATTTGACGACCTTTGGCCATTTGTCTGAGCTTAGAATGGGTTTTGACGTGTGATCGCAAAGTTAAAACCGCATCAGCACCATTAAAGTCTTTTGTCAAGACAACTGGTAAATTTAATAACTGCACCACCTGATCAATTTGAGCGCGACCAATGCCATAGGGATACACATATACTGGCCAATCTTCGCCATTTGGCCCCGGTGTCCGTATTTTTTCGGTCGGCGGTTCAGACTGAAACCAAGATTGTTCCAGCATCTGCTCAAAATCATCTTTTGGTTTGCGGGCGACTGTATTATTCGGTGCAGCCAAAGGAGTCATGCGCCCAGAGGCACGCCATCCCGTCGGACGAGCCGGTAAAGTCAATCCCCCGTATTGTCCATTGGGTTCAGGGGTGGGGTTTTCCATCTGAACTTGAACGTTACCATTTTCATCAACACTGCGGACTTGTAAAGCAGGTTCCCGTCCTCTGAGTAAGATATCAATGGTGTCGGATACATCTTCATGCACCACCCAGCGTTGTCGTTCCATCATTTCGACGGCAATATCAAAAGTCGGCGGGGCTTTGCGTTCAAGTACGGTTTTTTGTGAACCGCGTCGTCTTGCTTCTTCATCCCCTAAAGTAACCGCTTGAATGCCACCGACCAAATCTGATAAAGTAGGATTCTTGATTAAATTTTCCAGTCGGTTCCCGTGTGCTGTTCCGACTAGCTGTACTCCCCGTTCAGCAATGGTTCTCGCGGCTAAAGCTTCTAATTCCGTCCCAATTTCATCAATGACGATCACTTCGGGCATATGGTTTTCTACTGCTTCGATCATCACTTGATGCTGTAGTTCTGGACTTGCCACCTGCATTCGTCGCGCCCGTCCGATCGCAGGATGAGGAATATCGCCATCACCCGCAATTTCGTTAGAAGTATCGATAATTACTACTCGTTTATGCAGATCATCGGCTAAAACTCGCGCAATTTCACGTAATGCGGTTGTTTTTCCGACTCCAGGTCGCCCTAAAAGAAGGATCGATTTTCCTGTTTCAACCAATTCTGAGATCATTGCGATCGTACCAAAAATGGCCCGACCGATCCGACAGGTTAAACCGATAATTTCTCCCGTACGGTTACGAATAGCACTGATCCGATGCAAGGTTCGCTCAATTCCTGCACGGTTATCACCGCTAAATGTTCCGACTCGTTCGATACAATGTTGTAAATCTTCTTTAGTTACTGGAATCTCACCTAAATACACCGCCTCATTAGGAAAACGAGCCTCAGGAAGTCTACCTAAGTCCATAACGACTTCTACTAACTGATCCCGTAGGGGGTGCGTCTCAATTTTCTGTTTAATTGATTCTGGCAAAATATCCAGTAATTTGTGCAAATCATCAGTTATGAGCGACCGTTGAGAAGACAATTGTGTTGGCATTAATGTGATATAGGTTATTTATTGAGTTGTTTTTTTTAAAACAGAGTTGCAGCAAAGGGGATCAACTTACCCACTTATCGTTAATCAGTGAGGGGCTGTCCCCGCCTTTTTAAGGCGAGGCTTGTACGCCCCGTCAAAAAATCTGATTTGAGTTGTCCTACAAGAGAATAAGCTTTACTAACGGTTGCCTGTAAAAATTTAGAATCATGTTCTAGAGGGATCTGGCTCTTTAAACCTTCTAAAATTGGCAGTAGTAAGGTACGGGCATAACTTCCATAGGCAATCCCAGAAATTCCGTTTTGTGTCTTAAGCAGCCCCATTTCATTTAATTTAGTCACAGTATGATGATTTGTGCCACCTGCAAGCTGTACATAACCCGGTAATTCACTTTTTATAACTTTCTGTGCCATTTTTATTGCTGGATGGGTTGTGCCTTTCCCCAGATCACCACTCATCGGACGACCATCGGTTTGCCAAATTAGAGGACACGATAAAGGACTAATTGTTTCATACAAAGCTGTGAGATAATCGATTAAATCAAGATGATCTTGACAGCTAATAGCAAGTAGTTTTAGTCGATTTTGCCAAGGTTGAATTTCACGCCAAAGCCGTTTAAAGTCTTCTAAGTGACCGACTTGGGTATGAATTTCAATCGCATCAATGTCCGTTTTTTGTAAGAATTCAGCGACAGCCGTTGGGGTCGAGACATACGATCGCGCTACAATAATTTGATGTGGACAAATCGGAAGACATCGCCCGCAACCATAGCAACGTTGATCGATGACTCCTTGATGATCGATCGCGTTTGCTGGACAAACGCTTTCACAAGGACGAGGACAATTAGAGGGACAGCGTTCTGGGTTAAATTCTGCTTTACGAAAATGCGGATCTTCTCCATCATTTAAGCTAACCATTAACCAAGGTTTATCGGGTCTGTTTTGGGCTGCTGCTATTCCTTCTTTTGCTGCTGTAATCACTGCTGGATCAGCCGCAACATCAATACAATCTACGCCAGCAAGTGTATAAGCTAGAGATAAACTGCGGATCGTTGGAAGGTCTTGATAACTTGCGCCACAAATCAGCTTAAACCAGTGACCTTCTTCTAATGAATTCAAAGGCGAATAAGGTTTGTTCACTCTTATAGTTTAACGAAAATCAGGGTCATTAGGAAATGTGCATGATCGGTTATCCTCATTGATTTCATCTTGAATTACATTATACTACAAGTAAAGATTGATTTGCAGACAATACGGATATTTCATGTATGGGTACGATCGTCAAACCCTCTTAAGTAATAGATTTAGGGATAAATATGGATATCCGTATCTAATCATTAATATCAAAAGAAGATAAATCTAGATTTATTTGTGATGAGCCGAGAATTATCAGAAAAAGTTAAGCTCAAATAGGGATTACATATAAAATCAAATTATTGTAGCCAAAAATCTATCTAATAGGAGAGTCTAAAATGTCAACTAAGGCGCAAAAAAAGGTTGCTTATGAGACGGACTACAATCAATGGATTGAGGAAACGGTTAAACAACTACAAGACAGAGATTTTGAAGCGGTAGACTGGAAAAACTTAATTGAAGAGGTAATCGATTTGGGTAAGAGTGAAAAAAATGCAGTTAAAAGCCTTTTAACTCGTCTTTTAGAACACTTACTCAAGCTATCATACTGGGAAGCAGAGAAATCATACAATTCAAGAAAATGGCGTTCTGAAATTGTTACATTCAGAATCCAAATTCAAGATCGTCTTGAAGATTCTCCGAGTCTTAAAGTTTATTTAGAAAGTATTCATGATCATTGTTTAAAAAGTGCGATCGCTTCTATGTCCGAGTTATTTGATATACCCAGTGATGTTTATATTACTCTTGATGAGGCTCTAGAGAGTGATTTAAACCTGAATAATTAATCGATCGGATGCGCGACTATAAGCAACATAAAGGCTTTTGTAACGTTCGATTTCATTTGGATTGCGTAAAATATCTTTTTGTGCAACGAAAACATTTTGAAATGTTGAACCTTGTCCTTTATGACTGGTCATGGCATAGGCATAATTAACTTGAGCATAACGATTTCTGAGTGTCCAGTAATCCTCCCAAGGGTTTTTGACTTTTTTTAGCTTTTTAATTTGTGCTTGTTCTGCGTGATGTGAAAGATCAGTTTGAAATTTCTCATAAGAGGACGCATCTAGAACTTTAAGAATATGTTCAGAGCCTTCTTCATCGACTACTTTTAATCGCCACACATGATATTTACCACTGTTACTATAACTAGCACTGATGACTTCACATTCGGCACTCGCATTCATTAATATTGTTTCTTCCTCTTCATAGGGATCGAAAATTGTATCTTTTGCAATCAGTCGTTCTCCCGCGACATATGGCTGATCGGCGTGTTCGTATATCGCGTGACGGATATGATGATTAAGATAGTCTACTGTTTTGTTTGTCCATGCGATCGCTCTGACATAATCTGGGTTTTTCTGGTATGTGGGAGACTGAAACGCTTTGACCATCTGTTGTAGCCATTTTGATTTTTCTAAGACCCAAACTCCTTGAGATTGATCACAACTAAAATTACTATTGATGACTAAAGAACAATTTTGAGTAAAGACTTGTTCTCGTGCCGTTTGAATCATTGTCGAAATAGGATTCTCAGTTTGATTTCGCATAATCTGTGTCAGTTCAGCTTGTGCGGAAATTGCGGTAAATACGGGTGATTCTATTTCGTGGACGGGGGGTAACTGGGCAGGATCACCCATGCAGATTACTTTTACATTGCGCTTGGGTACGATCGTCGATAGAAGTTGCCATAATTTAGAGGACACCATCGACGCTTCATCTAAAATCACGAGTTTGTATTTTTTGAGCTTAGAGTCTCGTCCTTCGACTAATGTACGTCCTCCTTCTTCGTCGTAGTCCAACGTTAATCCGAGAAGCTGATAAATCGTGGCAAAATCGACATTTTCAATTTTCCAAGTATCAGCCATATTTCTGAGGACTTTGACTGCTTTATGAGTCGGTGCCGCACACGCTATCCAAATATTTCTATTTTCGGTTTGCAGTTTTTGGATGAGTGCTTGGATGGTAAAGGTTTTCCCCGTTCCCGCATAACCTTTGAGCAAGAAAAAATGAGCATCAGATTTAAGAAACGCTTGCATTGCTGAAAGAGCCGATTTTTGTTGGTCATTCAATTGCGCCAACATGGGTGATTCTGGCTGTATTTTCACTCGTTGCTTTGTTTTCTGTTGTTTGAGGCTCATGCTCTTGGCAATATTTACGTTGATACGATTAACTCAATTCCAGTTTACTCTCGATCTTGACATTCCCTACATACACAAGAGTACAAATCTTAGAACAAATCAAAGTTAGTGGGGTTCAGTTGCCGTTTTCGATATATCGAGATATATTAAAAAATAACGATATATCGTTATGTATCAAATTTAGAGGAAATAAAGATGTTTCGATGTTCAAAATATTTCGCTCCAGTATGGGAGGGGGCTTATTTTGATCCCCGATTTGGAGAGTATCAATCGTTTAGACAAAGCAGAGGATCGAGAAGAGGATGGGGAGATCAACCTCGGATGCGACGCGGTGAAATCAGAATTATCTTATTGGAACTTCTATCCGAAGGGCCGAAACATGGGTATGAACTGATTAAAGAATTAGAATCACGCTTTTGTCGGGTTAGTCCAGGTTCAGTTATCCAACCCTTCAGATGCTAGAAGAGGGGAGTTATTTGACCAGTGAGGCAGTAGACGATAAACGGGTATATACCATCACAGAAAGCGGTAGACAGTTGCTTAATGAGCGTCAAAGACCCGCTACAGAGTCGATGCGCGGTCAACCTTCTGCTGAACTGATGGACTTACGAAAAGCGGTGACTGAATTAAATGATGCGATCGCAATTGTCGCTCGTAGTGGCACATCAGAACAAACCTTACAACTCCGCGACTTATTGATTCAGTTAAAGCGCGAAATTTATAGAATTCTTTCGGAGTAATTTAGAGGTTTTTGGGGTCGAGTTGAATTCTCCAAACATCCTCGGCAGTTCTTGGTGTAGGGGAACCGATCTCATTATTTGAGTCACCCGATTCTAATCCAAAACTGAAACCACGATTAATGGGGATAAATCCGATTCTCCCGTAGCCGATGATATTGTTAAGATCTGAAATACGCGGTGTTCCTAGATTTAGGATGACCTGACTATCATCAGTGAAATGGAGAATCGCTCGATTTCCTTTAAATTCCACCATTACATCATACACGCCACCAGTCTTTTGATAGTAGGCTTTTGCTGGAAACTTTTGATTATCAATGTTTTTTCCTTCGTATTCAGCCGCTATTACAGGTGTAGTCAATAATACAGTAGATAAAATGAGCGAGAATTTCATAGTGTTTTTTTCTTAGCTTATTTTTTATCTATGATATTTGCTTCTCTTAAAATGAATATTTTTTTTAAGAATTGGTTTTTAATTTTAGTCAAATCTAGGGTTTGGAGACCAAACCCCTACGGTTACCAGTAATCAGTTTGAGGGATGAAAGTTTTTTTGATTGATTACTGTTTACTGTTTATTGTACAAAACCCCTACAATTTCGGTATTATTCTTTTTTTTCACCGATATTAGGCAGTCTTCCAGGTACATTTTCAATTGCAGCCAGTGCAGCACGAGATCCCGCAAGTATATCGCGTTCCTCACCCCCTAAATAAAGTCGTCCAAAGCTTCCGACGGCGGTGACTTGTAGAATATTAATTAAAGCGGCTTTTTCAGCTTCATTGGCAGCTAATGCGGCATAGGCAGCAGGTTGGACTTCTAAGACATATAATGTTTGTCCTGCAAGTAACATTTGACCGCGACGATTTCGATTAATTAATTGACTTTGGTACGGATCTATGTTGCGGATGATTTGGCTGGAGACGACTTGCGGTTTGATACAGTCTCTGGTGGTGACTCCTAGATATTGTACGATCGCACTTCCTGCTGCTCTAACTTCCCCTTGATTGCTAGAATGAATTTCTAAGAGTCCGTACAGTCGTTCGATAAACAGTACTCCTGGACGCACGACAGCCGATTTAAGCGCGATATCTGTAATTTTATTAATTTCTATACCGGGCGAAACTTCAATCCACAGAGACGCATCCCCTGGTATGGGTAAATATCCTAGTGCAACAGTACCAATATAGGCGGCGTGTTGTTGCTGCAAGTTATCTAAATAAACGTAGCTACGAAGTTCGACACCCAAGTTAAATAATCTCCTTATTTCTCCCCTAGTTAGATTACCGTATTCTGAAGGGTTTTCGATTGAGTTGTGTTGGCAATTCACTCCACGCGATCAGATGCACTAGATTGTTATCATGGTAAGGTGATTTTTTTTAGCCGTTTGATGTAATGAAAATTCAATCCTTACCACTTGATGTCATTAATTTGATTGCTGCTGGTGAGGTAATTGATTCTCCAGTAGCAGTCGTTAGAGAATTAGTCGAGAATGCGCTTGATGCAACAGCTAATCGAATTGTGATCTCGATCTATCCTCAATTATGGCGCATCCAAGTATCTGATAATGGCGATGGTATGATCTTAGACGATTTAAAGGTCTGTAGTCAGCCACACAGTACCAGTAAGATTTATAGTCATGATGATTTATGGCGTATTACCAGTTTAGGGTTTAGAGGCGAAGCTTTACATAGTATTGCTCAAGTTGCTGAATTAGAGATTGCCAGTCGTTCGGTGTTAGATGATGATTTAGGATGGCGTGTGCGTTATACTCCACAAGGGGAAATCGAAAATCTCACAGCAGCAGCGATCGCATCAGGTACCATCATTACAGTCTCTAATTTATTTAGTAATCTTCCTGTACGTCGCAACGCTTTACCTGCAATTAATCAGCAACTCAAAGGGATACAATCTTTTATTCATCAAGTCGCGTTATGTCATCCTTGTGTCACGTGGCAAGTCTTTCAAGATGATACACCTTGGTTTAAGATTAGTCCGAGTACGAGTTCTCATCACATTTTACCGCAAATCCTCAAAAGCGTTCATCATACGGATTTACAGGCATTAATTCTAGAAATAGCAACCCCTCATGAGAATTGTTCTAATATTCAAAGAACTACCTCTAAAATTGAATTAGTGGTTGGATTACCCGATCGTTGTCATCGTCATCGTCTCGATTGGGTTAAAATTGCGGTTAATGGTCGCATGATCCGTAATTCTGATTTAGAACAGACGATTGTTACATCCTTTGCTAGAACTTTACCACGGGATCGATATCCTGTCTGTTTCCTACATTTACAAACCTGTCCCAGTTTGATTGATTGGAATAGACACCCGACTAAATCTGAAATATATTTGCAATCTCTTTCATTTTGGCAAGAACAAATTCAAAATGCGATTGATCAAGCTTTAAAAATTAGTTCGGCAACTCTTCCCACTGCTTTATACAATAGCCGTGTCAGTAATCTGATTAAAGCAGCAGAGGAAAAAAGCACTTATCACGTTGCACCCGCGCCAAAAAGCGAGACGATTAAATCTAAAGATGATTGGGGATTAATCGAATTAACAGCCGTTGCCCAAGTACGGAATACTTATATTGTAGCGGAACACGATAACGGATTATGGTTAGTTGAACAACATATTGCACATGAAAGGGTGTTATATGAAAAGTTACAGGATCATTGGGAGATTATTTCTTTAGAGACTCCAATTATTTTAAAACAACTCAATGCGCGTCAAGTTGAGCAATTAAAAGAATTAGGATTAGAAATAGAAACCTTTGGGGAACAACTTTGGGCCGTTCGTAGCGCACCGAAGATGTTAAGCGATCGTAATGATTGTCAAGAAGCGTTAATCGAATTAAGTTGGGGAGGAGACTTAGAAACCGCACAAGTTGCTACCGCGTGTCGAAGTGCTATTAGAAATGGAACTGCTTTAACTTTAGTTGAAATGCAGACGATCTTAAATCAATGGAAGATTACCCGTAATCCTAGAACCTGTCCTCATGGTAGACCTATTTACTTATCTTTGGAAGAATCTTCTTTATCGCGTTATTTCCGTCGTCATTGGGTAATAGGAAAAAGTCACGGTATTTAGTCTTGTTCTGGTTCAATTTCGTCACTTTCTTCAAATTCTACTCTAGAATATAGTTCATTAAAGGGAATTTGAAATTCAAGAGAAGATAATGTCAATATTGCTTCTTCTCCATCAAAGTAACTATAGAACCATTGTTCTTCAGTTTGTTTAACATATTTTTCAACGGAGTAACGATATTGATTAATCATAATATATTCATTTAAACTCAATAAAGAACGATACATTTTAAACTTTTCAGTTCGATCATAATCTTGTGTGGATTTAGATAAAACTTCGACAATCACTTGAGGATTTGTTACTGTTGTTTTGCTTTTGTTTGTATAATTTGGTTTTCCTTTAATAATCATGACATCAGGATAGGTATATAAATTGTAATCTGGAACTGATAACCGAACATCATTCATATAAATTTCATACTCTTGGTTATTGATGGTAATTAGAAATTTACTGTAGAAATTACCTACAATTTTATTATGATTTGTTGTTCCTCCAGTCATCGGGATGATTTCTCCATCGTGGTATTCACTTTTGTATTCTGCGGTTTCTTCGAGTACAAAGTATTCTTCTCGTGTGTAGTATTTTTTTTCGGTTTGAGTAATCATTGTTAATTTTTTGATTTTAATTGGGTTTGGAGACTAAACCCCTACATTGTTCAATTATAAAATCATTTCCCTCGATTAACCAATTAGCGAAATGTCTGGCTAATGGTGGTGCAAAAGCTAAAGTGCTGGTAAATCCTGAAAATGTATAGATTCCTGTCCATTCTTCGATTTTACCGACTAAAGGTTGTGTATTATTAGAAAATGCGACAAGACATTGTTCTAAGGTTCCTGGGATGTCTTTTAATTCTGGTAAAATCTGTCCTATTTCTTGACGTATTTCTTGTTCACTCAGTATCGAGTTAACTTTTGTATAGGGATCTGTAATAAATTGACTAATTTGACCTAAACATAAATGATTATCGATAAATTGAATTGCTCCTGCTTCACAAATGCTATCTAAAATATTTGTATTAGGATTAATCCATCGGTTTTCGTTTTCAGTTTGTGTAACTTTATTTTCAATCTCTAATCTTTTTAAAATGGCAGGCATTACTAAGGTTTTTAGTTTAATCTCAGTTGGTTTTGTCACAATAACTTGAGCGTTACTAAAATAAATTTTTAGATTGATTCCAATTTGTTTTAATAAACTACGTGTTAAACCACCCGCACAAATAATTATTTTATCTGCATAATATTTATTTTCTGATGTTTCTACACCGATAATTGTTTGCTCTTTTTCAAGAAACTGGGTCACTTGTTCATACTGAATTTTTCCACCCAAACGACAAAAAGCGTTTAAATATGCTTGATTTGTTTTTTTAGTATTTATATGTCCATGCGGTAATTTTAAAACTCCAGAAATCGCATCAGAGTTTAATAATGGTTCAATATCACACGCTTCTTGTACTGAGAGTAATTCGGGTTTTATCTCAAATTTATTATAGTTTTGTAGAATACTTTCTGGGTTAGTCTCTCGAGGAATATATAAGATTAAATCAATTTCTCTAAATTCCGTATCTGAACCTAATTCATCTGATAAGTTACGATGTATTTCTATTCCTTCTCGACAGAGTTGACGGTTTAAATCTGTAATTCCAGACCAATAGGCTAAACCACCATAACTATAGCGTGTTGCGTTATCAGAAATTGCATCTTTTTCGAGGAGTAAAACTTTAGCATTTTTTTTCGCTAATTCGTATGCTAATGCAGAACCCGTTATTCCACCACCAACAATAATAAAATCGTACATTTATTTAAGGAGAAGTCTTGAGAAAAAGTCCTATCCCATTATGAACTCTTGCTGCGGTTTGCGGATAACGATCAATTAAATTTCCCCCTAGATATAATGAAGTAGAACTCCCTCCATCTAAATTCAGTGCATTCACCGCACCTAATTGTTGTAAGATTTGAGCAAATTCTGTTAATGTTGCACCTTTTCCCGCAACACGGTTATGGACTGCGACTAGAATAATTCTATCAGATGATAGAGTAGCGATCGAACTTCGTGACGCACTTTGTTGTTGAAAGGGTTTACTGAATTTTTCTGCGTCTGGGTTTAAGACAATACGTCTATTCTGTAATAATAATGGCCCTGCACCGATAATATTAGAATATGAATCGAATTCTCTTGGAATAGTCGAACGATTAATTTTAACGGTTGTTCCTTTGGTTAAATAGGTTGCTGGAACATCATCTTTACGCAAAATAAGTAAATAGCCATTTGGGGGAATTGGAATAGAATCTTGTCCCGCTATATTTGCTTTATACTGAGCAGTAATTTGATTATTTTCTACGGTGATGATGGTTTCTTTGTCGGTGAGAGTTGTATAAGTATTTCCCCATTCCGAGGTATATCGCGCTATCCCTGTTTCTAAGTAGGCACTGTTGAGAAAATTTATCGTAAACTGTTGGTTAGGTGTAATTAGATTTTCTTGTAAAGTCAAACGATCAACTTTTATTTGTCCTTGATTGTTCCACGCAACAGCACCTCGATTTAGAATAGGACTAGAATACCATTTCCCATCGACTCGAATGGCACCTAATGGGAGTTGGTTGTTACGATTAAAAAATCCTGCGTTTATTGCTGCTATTGCTTCAGTATCTCTTCCCATTGTTGTGAGTGGAAGTATTCCTGTTAAACTTTCTTTTTTCGGTGTGATGGGTTTTAGGGTAAGTTTAGAGGAACGTAAGTCTATTTCTAACCATGTGACGGGAAAATAATCTTGCTGTAATTTAACATAACGTTGATGAAATGTGAGTCCATTTTGCCAAGTAATTTCTTTTTCTCGTAGGGTATCTGGACGAATATCAATGATTAAACGGTTAGGATTAGAAATAGTATACGCTTGTATTCCATAAGCAGTCTGTAAGTTTAATTTGAGTTGGGTTGTTGTTCCATTTTGTGTCAGTGAAAAGAGTTGCGGTTGTATTTTTGGTATTGTTGGACTTCCTAAATCATCTTCATCGATATTAGTGTTATTTTCTGTAATGATAGGTTGTGGTTGATATTGTGCGAGTAAAGTTGGGTCAGTTATTCCTTCTATATTCAAAGTTGCTTCATTTTTCACTTGACTAACTTGCCATGTCGTCGGACGATCTAAAGATAGTACCAGACGTTGTATTCCATTTTCTTGTAAGGTGTATAAATCATTAACTTGTGCTGTAGGATAATTAATCTGTAGAGTATCCCCAACGATATTAATTTCTGCTGCCATTTGTTGAATGAGTTGGGTAATATCTAAATAGCGATAAGGTGCAAGAAATTTTGTATTTAGATAAATAGGTTGATTGGGGTTTGCTAGATACCAATACACAGGTTGTTGGTTTGGGTTATTGGTACTGAGTAATTCTATTCCAAGTGTTGTACTTGCACCGATATCCGATAACCCTGTATGTGTCGTTGTTCCTTCTTTCCATTGACTCCACGCAACTGTAAATTTTTTTCCGTTAATTGATATTTCTTTTCCCTGTTGTTGGGTTGGGATGATGGTTGTATCTGAAACGAAAATAGGTTCAGCTTGTAGAGTATTAGAAAACGCTTGAGAGGTTTCTGGGGGAAAAAGGGAAAAGGAATAATAGAGAAGCGACACCACCAATGATGAAAGGGAAAATTGACTGATTAATATTAAATTCTCTCTCATTAATTGAGTCCTTTACTGTAAAGCATTGTAAAAAGACTTGACTTTTAGATCAATTCCTGTGATGGCGGTTCCGACAACAACTGAATATGCACCTAAGTCTAATGCTTTTTTTGCTTCATCGGGTGTAGCGATACCTCCTTCACAAATTATAGGAACCGATAATTGTTTGACCATTTCTGTTAATAATTCGTAACCAGGTGGGGTTAAATGTTTTGTTTCTTGAGTATATCCATAAAGCGTCGTTCCGATGATATCCGCACCTGCGTTTTGAGATACGATCGCATTCTCAATTGTATCCACATCTGCCATTACTAATTTGCCTAATTTTGTTTTAATTTGCTCAATAAGATTAGATAAGGTTTCACCGTTAGGACGGTTTCTGGATGTTCCATCAATGGCTATAATATCCGCATCCGCTTGGGCAATTGATACCGCGTGTTCAAACAAGGGTGTAATATAAACTTTACTCTCTGGGTATTGTCTTTTCCACAAACCAATAATGGGAATATCGGGTAACTGTTTTCTCACTGCTTGAACATGAGATGGGGTATCGACTCTTATTCCGACTGCACCTTGATTAACCGATGCTTTCGCCATTGCTGCTATTATTGTAGGATCATGTAGAGGAGAGTCTACAGGTGATTGACAAGATACAATTAATCCTGATTTGATCTGTTCTATGTTCATCGTTTGAGGGACTTTGGTTTTATTTATTGTAGAGACGAGATATGATGCGTCTTTACCTTACTTACTAGAATTACTTTAAATTTCTTTAAAATCCCAAAAATATATTATTTCTCAAGAAAAAAATTAAAATGCACCGCATCGCTGCTACACCTGGTGGATGGAACCCCGATACAGATGGAGTGATTATCATTGAACAAACTCCCGCTTCTATAATATTCTTATCCTCTGCTGATACAGATATTCAAACTTTAGCCGCTACTTTATCTAGTTTACCCCCACACTTTCCCTCAATTCGTGCCGTTAATCTTCTACAGTTACAGCAACCTTTTAGTATTGATAGTTATGCGGATACGGTTTTATCCAAAGCACAGATAATTATTCTTAGATTACTCGGTGGACGTTCCTATTGGTCATATGGTTTAGAAGTCGTCAAAGAAATAGCAGTAGAAAATAATATTGTCTTATTCGTTTTACCTGGTGATGATCATCCTGATACCACTTTGATGAGTCATTCCACTGTTTCTCTATCTATCGTCACTCAATTATGGCGTTATTTAACTGAAGGAGGAATTGAAAATTACTGCAACGGTTTAAAGTATATTTCTGATACTTGTTTGGAAAGTTCCTATCATCCTCCATCCCCCCAAATTGTCCCCAAAGTTGGAATCTACAAAGAAGGTAAAATCGGAAAAAGAGTCGGAATTTTATTTTATCGATCGCATTATCTCTCAGGTAACACCCTTCCCATCGATCATCTTTGTCTTGCGTTAGAAAAAAATTACTTAGCACCCGTAGCAATTTTTGTTTCATCACTCCGCGACACAGAAGTACAAGAGGAAATTTGGCAATATTTTTGTACTAACTCAGAACCCGTTCAAATTATTTTAAATACAACAAGTTTTTCTATCTCCCAACTCTCATCAGAAACCGATGTAGATCATACATATTACCAAAATTACTGGACTCGTTTTAATGTGAGTGTCTTACAAGTTATTCTTAGTGGGGGAACCGAAATAGATTGGGAAAATAGTTTAAAAGGACTTTCACCAAGGGATGTTGCGATGAATGTTGCTTTACCCGAAGTCGATGGAAGAATTATTACAAAAGCTATTTCTTTTAAGTCGGTACAAAAGGGAGATGAAAAATTAGAAACAGATGTAGTGATATATCAACCCAGAGAAGACAGAATTAAATTTATTGCCGAGTTAGCTGCAAATTGGGTCAGACTAAAAAACACTCCCCCAGAACAACGAAAAATAGCAATCATTTTAGCTAACTATCCGAACCGAGATGGAAGAATAGCCAACGGAGTCGGTTTGGATACTCCAGCAAGTTGTATTAATATTCTCCATGCTTTACAAGATGCGGGTTATTCTCTCAGTGATATTCCGAGTGATGGAGATGAATTAATCCAAAAGTTAACGACGGGTGTGACAAATGATCTTGACGCAAACGAATTAAGATCAGTCTATCAATCTTTATCGGTAGACGAATATCTAACTTACTTTCAAACTTTACCCCCAACCGTTCAACAAGAAATGACTAACCGTTGGGGAATGATTCAAGATAAAACTATTTTCCCTATTTCTGGAATACAACTGGATCATATTTTTATCGGTATTCAACCCTCTAGAGGCTATGATCTTGATCCAAGTTTGAATTACCATGCACCTGACTTAGAACCGACACACGAGTATTTAGCTTATTATTATTGGTTACGTCAAAACTTCGATGGGATTATTCATCTTGGTAAACACGGTAATTTAGAATGGCTACCAGGAAAAAGTATCGCTTTATCTGATGAATGTTATCCCGAAATTACTCTATCAACACTCCCGCATTTTTATCCATTTATCGTCAATGATCCAGGAGAAGGATCACAAGCAAAAAGACGCGCTCATGCAGTAATCATTGATCATCTTACTCCCCCGATGACACGTGCTGAACTCTATGGAGATCTACAAAAACTAGAAGCATTAATCGATGAATACTACGAAGCACAACAGTTAAATCCGTCTCGTTTGAAATTAATTAGCGCTCGTATTACCCAACTCATCACCCAATCTCATCTCAAAGAAGACCTCAACATTCAACAAATTACTTCCGAACTTCTCACCCAAGTAGATGGTTATCTCTGTGAATTAAAAGAAGCACAAATTAGAGATGGTTTACATATATTTGGTCAATGTCCCCAAAATGAACAACTCAGAGATTTAATTCTTTCAATTGCGCGTTCTCCGAGTTCTAATCGTCTTGGTTTAACTCGTGCTATTGCTCAAGATTTAGATCAGGGTTTTGATCCACTAACTGTAAAACCCGATGAACTTTTATCCCCAAGCGAAAAACTACCCAACTGTAGAACAACGGGAGATGCGATCGCTTTTCTCGAAACCACAGCAACTCAACTGATTGAAAATCTTCTTTTAGTCGATGAGTTTGAAGACCAAACCTTTGACAGTCATCAGTCATCAGTGACCAGTAATCAGTATGGTGTTGATTTGACTGTTTTACTGTTTACTGATTACTGTTTACTGAACCAAACCCCTACCGTTGGCAAAAATACACATATAGAACTGAATTGGATTAAAACTGCTTTACTTCCTGCCCTCCAAAAAACCAGCCAAGAACTTACCTATTTACTTGCAGGATTAAACGGCGAATATGTACCCAGTGGAGCATCAGGCGCACCGACGAGAGGAAGACCTGATGTATTACCCACAGGACGCAATTTTTATTCAGTTGATATCCGTGCTATCCCCACTCCTACCGCTTGGGATGTCGGACGAAAAGCAGCAGAAAACCTCATCGAAAAATATACCCAAGAACAGGGAGAATATCCCCAAACCCTAGCTATATCAATATGGGGAACCTCGACGATGCGTACAGGTGGAGAAGATGTTGCTCAAGTACTGGCTTTACTCGGTATACAACCCGTTTGGGATGGAATTTCTCGAAGAGTCGTGAATTTTGAAATTCTTACCCCGTCTGCGTTAGAGCGACCGCGTATTGATGTGGTAGTACGGGTATCGGGCTTTTTTAGAGATAGCTTCCCTAACTTACTACATATGCTTAATTCTGCCATAAATCAATTAGCCTGTCAAGAAGAAGAAAAAGAAATTAATCCATTAGCGGCGAAAGTGCTTACAGAAAGCGAGTTTTGGGAAAATCAAGGATTAACAAAAGAACAAGCGAAGGTGAGAGCAAGCTATCGAATATTTGGTTCTAAACCTGGGGCTTATGGTGCGGGTTTACAGGGTTTAATTGAATCACAAAACTGGGAAAATGATGATGATTTAGCTAGGGCTTATATGAACTGGAGTTGTTACGCATATGATGAAAAAGGTATTGGTCATCATGTACCCGAAATCTTCAAAACAAGAGTACAAGAATTACAGATTGTTTTACAAAATCAAGACAACCGAGAACATGATTTATTAGACTCCGATGACTACTATCAATTCCAAGGGGGATTAACTGCAAGTGTTAGATCGCTCACAGGAAAAAACCCGATCGTCTATTTTGGTAATAACTCCGTTCCATCTAATCCGAGAGTGAAAACATTAAATGAAGAAATTGCTAAAGTATATCGATCGCGTGTCATTAATCCCAAATGGATCGCAGGAGTCATGAGACATGGATATAAAGGAGCATTTGAAATGTCCGCAACCGTCGATTATTTATTTGCCTATGATGCTACTGCTCAATGTGTCGAAGATTATATGTATCAGGGTATTGCCGAAGCGTATCTTTTTGATGAAACCGTACAACAATTTATACAAGAAAAAAATCCTTGGGCATTGAGAGATATGGCAGAAAGATTATTAGAAGCTCATCAACGGGGATTATGGGAAAAAGTTGAACTTTCTGTTCTGGAGAAATTAAGAGCGATCGTTCACCAAGCAGAAGGTGTGATAGAAGGAAAGAATGCTTAAAATTCAAGTTTTAGGGGTAAGATAGGATTAAAAAATAATTATAAAAAGTTGTAATTATGATTTATGTATAATGAACACAATTAACTAGCTTTCATAAATCAGCAATAAAATATTAAGTTGATTAAAGTAAACACCGCTTATTCAGTCAATAAATAGTGATGTTTGAACAATTTAAAGATAGAAAGCATACTATATATCATGGCGATGCTCTGGAAATTTTGATTAAAGAGATTGGCTCAGAATCTATAGATCTTATTTTTATCGATCCTCCATACAATATAGGAAAACAGTTTTCAAATTTTTATGATAAATGGGAATCAGATAAAGATTATACAAAATGGGCTTATCAATGGCTTGATGAGTGCATTCGAGTCTTAAAGCCTAATGGAACTTTATATGTAATGGCTAGTACGCAAACAATGCCATATTTTGATATTTATTTAAGAGAAAAAATGGTAATACTTAGCCGAATCATCTGGCATTATGATAGTTCAGGAGTGCAAGCAACGAAATACTTTGGCTCTTTGTATGAGCCTATTCTTCATTGCGTTAAAGATAAGTATAATTATATCTTTAACTCAGAGGATATTAAAGTAGAAGCAAAAACAGGCGCACAAAGAAAGTTAATTGACTATAGAAATCCAATTCCAACTCAATACAATACTGAGAAAGTACCTGGCAATGTGTGGTATTTTCCTCGTGTCAGATATCGCATGAAAGAATATGAAAATCATCCTTCTCAAAAGCCAGAATCATTGGTAGAAAGAATTATTCTTGCAAGCAGTAATGAAGAGAGTATTGTACTAGATCCATTTGCAGGAACATTTACAGTTGCTGCTATGGCAAAAAAATTAGGAAGAAGTTCAATTAGTATAGAGTCACAGCAAGAATATCTTAGAATTGGGCTTAGGCGAGTTTTAGGTTGGCAGGAATACCAAGGAGAAAAGCTTGTATCTGTGCCAAAAAATAATACTATAAGAAATAAAATTGAGCAAAAGTTAGATATTAGACAGGGTAATCTTTTTAATGGCGATAGTACAGCATGAACTCACCCAGAAAATAATAGAAATTTTAAATTCTTATTTTCTTCGTCAAGGAAATGAAATTTTAAACTCTAGTGAGCTATTGCAATATCTGAACATTAAAACGAAAGCAACTAATCGAGGCTCTAAATCAAGAGCAGGCTTGGCAAATCTCTATGCAATTTATGTGCTTATTGAGGACTATTTGAATAAACAATTTCATCTACAAAATAACTATGAAGAATATGAAGGAGTTCAATTTTCTGTTCTTTTCTGCAGACAAAGAGAGCTTCCATTTGGCAGTAAATTACAAAATCATGCCCTAAATCATCGGTTGAATGAAGAATTTAAAAAATATTTTCCTATCTCAGTTTATGTTCCTATAATAAGAGATGTCAAAACAAATAGGTATTGGTTTAATGAAAATCTTATAAAGATTATTATTGAACACACAGAAATCAATCTTGCTCAAGCCATCAAAGATCTTATTGATGCGTATATAACAGCACGCCAAGAGGCATTTGATGAATTTATAGTTTATTGCCAAGAAATGCTTGTGATTCAACAACAAGAACCAACAAGGGCAATTGAATTTATTCGAGGTTTACTTAGACCAAATATAGATGCAAGAGTTTTTGAAATTGTAAGTTATGCAATTCTAAAAGAATACTATGCTGATCAACAAATATATTGGGGTTGGTCGCCCGATGAACTAAATGCTGAGTATCTTACTTTATATAAAACTGGTCGTACCAATGCAAATGATGGGGGTATAGATTTTGTCATGAAGCCACTGGGTCGTTTTTTTCAAGTAACAGAGACTATCGATGTAGGAAAATATTTTTTAGATATAGATAAAGTTCAAAGATATCCAATTACATTTGTTGTCAAAACTGAACAGCCAATTCAAAGCATTTTAAATAAGCTTATAGAACAAGCAACCATCAGATATAAAGTTAAAGCTATTGTCAGAAGATATATTGAATCCGTAGAAGAAGTAATCAACATTCCAGAATTAATGTGTCGTTTTGATTCAGTCCTTCAACAAGGTAGAGGGACAGTAGTAATTGAAGAAATAGTTTTACAAAGTTGTGTTGAATTCAATGTAGAAACAGAAGAACAGGACGTTATTATTGACGATGCTCCAATTGAAGAAGAGTAACTGTCAGTAAACTAATAATGCTTATGTTGTTTTACCGCCTGCTGCAATAAGGATAACGTGATCAATCTGAAATGATGCTTTTTGTCCAGCTTAAGATAATTGACACCGATCACTTGCTTATTATATTGGCAGAAAAATTATTCAAAGCTCATTAACAAAGCTAGAGAAAATAAGAACGATCTCGAAGAGATCCGCGAACGCGGTGCACATCATTAATATCGTACTCTAGGATCTAACCAACCATAAGCTAAATCAGCAATTAAATTAAAAATTACAATTAAAATCGCATAAATAAAAGTAATCGCCATGACTACTGGTGTATCACTACGATAAATAGAATCAATCAACAGTGAACCAATACCTGGAACTCTAAAGACTTGTTCAGTAATCAAAGCCCCTGTAAAAATCGCTGGAATATCCAAGGCAATTAATGTAACAACAGGTATCATTGCATTACGGATAATATGATTTTTAAAAACAGCAAAATAACTTAAACCTTTAGCATAAGCGGTTTTAATATATTCTTCATTGACTTCATCTAAAATTGCTGAACGAATAAAGCGCATTAACATCGCTCCTTGATAAAAAGCCAAAACCGCGATCGGCATAATTGACTGTTTAATTTGTTCAATCAAACTCGAAAAGCTATTAACGTTTAATGTGCTGTTATAAAAAGACGGCAGCCAACCAAGCTGAACATTAAAAATAATAATGAAAACTAATCCAGTAAAAAAAGTGGGTAAAGAAAAGCCCAATAGAGAAAAAGTATTAACCGCTTGCTCAATCCAAGTAAAACGTTTAACGACTGAAAGAACGGCTAAGGGAAAAGCAATCACAAGTCCTAAAAGATACGCTAATCCAACGACCCATAAAGTTGTCGGTAAACGCTGGAAAATAATCGCACTAACAGGACTTCTACTGGTAAACGAATAGCCCATATCACCCTGTAAAAAGGCAAAAACCCATTTAAGATATCTAATATAAATCGGT
The DNA here is from genome assembly GCF_017312365.1 of Chroococcus sp. FPU101. GTDB lineage: Bacteria > Cyanobacteriota > Cyanobacteriia > Cyanobacteriales > Microcystaceae > Chroococcus. Next base: position 214,350 of record NZ_BLJI01000004.1, on the reverse strand, counting down.
TGATCTAATCCTAAGCTTTTACGAATATTCTCGCGTACCGCCTCGGTCATCGATGGATTAGTCGCAAATTCACTCATCGGATCACCTGGAGCGAGCGCTAAGATCAAAAAAATAATAATACTAATCGCGATTAAAGTCGGAATGGAAAAAGCTAATCGTTTAATTAAATATTGAAACATATTAGCTATTTACTAGAAGGACGCGGAAACTTAGAAGGAGATGGGAAATATTTAACAGGTTCATTTTTCAATGCTTGTGACATAAAATCTCGCCAAATGGGAGCAACATAAACACCTCCCGTAATGCCGCGACCTAGAGGACGATTCTGATCATCACCCACCCACACCGCAGTTGCTAATTGAGGAACATAACCGACAAACCAAACATTTCTTTCTGTATCAGTTGTTCCTGTTTTTCCTGCTGCCTGACGACCAATTTGAGCCGATTTTGCGGTACCAGAAGTGATGACACCTTGTAAAACAGAAGTCAAAGATGCAGTCGCCCAAGGGTCTAAAACTAACTTCGGTTTGGGTGTATTATCGAGTAAGACATTTCCTCGACTATCGGTTACTTTAATAATCATTGTTGGGTCAGAATGCCAGCCATTACTAGCAAAGGTAGCATAAGCCCCCGCCATTTCTAAAGGGGTCACATCAACGGAACCCAAGGGCAAAGAAAGAACCGCATCTAAAGGGCTTTTAATACCCAAAGTCCGACAGACTTCAATCACTTTATTTGCTCCAACTTTGCGCCCGACAATGACAGCAGGGACATTTTGCGAGACAACAAGTGCATGACGAATTGACATCGCACCCGAATAGCCACCGCCATAGTTTTTCGGTTTGTAATAAATATCGCCATCTCTAAATCTAACGGGTACATCATTAATTACTGTATCTGGCGTAAACTTCCCACTCGCAAAAGCCGTATAGTAAACAAAAGGTTTAAAAGATGAACCAGGTTGACGACGAGATTGAGTCGCACGATTGAGTTGACTTTTTTCGTAATTAACACCCCCAACTACAGCTTTAACAAAGTGTGTCCGAGAATCAACCGCAACTAGAGCAATTTGTAAATTTTTGCTACGAAGCCCTTGACGACGAAGCCGATTATAGGCTCGATTAACCGTTGCTTCTGCCATTTTTTGAAAATTGTAATCGACGGTGGTTTGTACGCGCATTCCACCTTTAGCGACGGTTTCTTTGCCAAAACGTTCTTGCAATTCTTGTACGACTGCATCAGTAACAAAAGGTAAAGAACTTCCTTTCCAAGCAGTGGGTTTACCTAAAGCGATGGGAACTGCTTTGGCGGTTTCTTCTTCAGCAGCAGTTATCCAACCTAATTCACGCATCCTTTGTAAAACGACTGCTTGACGTTCTTTGGCTATTTTGTAGTCTCTAAAAGGACTGTAAACCTCTGGAGATTGAATTAAACCTGCCATCATCGAAGCTTCAGCGAGATTAAGTTGTGAAGCGGGTTTATTGAAATAACTAGCGGCGGCGGTTTGCGCTCCATAATTATTATGACCCCAGTAAATATTATTGAGGTACATTTCTAAAATTTTATCTTTAGGGAACACTTGTTCTACTCGAATGGCTAGAACGGCTTCAGCGAGTTTGCGAGTTACAGTACGTTGATGAGAAAGAAATATATTTTTGACAAGTTGCATCGTTAAAGTAGATGCACCTTCAACTACTTCCCCACTCTTAAAGTTAGCCAGTATCGCCCGACCAATACTATTCGGATTAATGCCTTTATGATAATAAAAATGACTATCCTCGATCGCTAAAACAGCCCGTTTCAAGTTAGGTGAAATTTCGTCGAGAGGGACAACTTCGCGGTTAGCTTCTTCATGGAGACTGGTTAGGGGTTTTCCCTTAACATCATATATATAACTTGTTTCTACTGGGGCATAACTATTAAGAATTCCAACATCGGGCAAATTCCGAAAACTAATCGCTAGTCCTACCAGTCCACCCGCTACAACCGCACTGGTAATCATCGTTAGACCTAGCATCGTTCCGCTAGTGGTTTTAGCCACTCCTTGCATAAAAGCCATCGTTGGCGAAACAGGTTTATTGTCTTTCGGTTGTTTGGATATAGCACTGGTGGACACGAGATTTTACTTCCTCAAACGGAGTTGTTCAAAGTTCAACTGAATTTTTGCTAACTTGATATTAGCTTACAAGAGTTTTATTTTAGTTAAATCAGTGACTATGCCAGTATTAAAAACAATTTAGAGTATCACGCGTGTTTCTTCCCGTTGTTGGGTTGGTACCAGTGGCGATATCACATAACTTTTGCTGTACATCTGGACGGATTAAAACATCGGTAAAATCTGCACCATCGATAATTGCACCATTAAACAGAGTGTTAATCGCAAAGGCACCCTCTAACACTGCATTTGTAAAATTAGTCCGCACTAAACGCGCTGATTCTAGGTCAGAATATCTCATATCTGCACCTTCAAAACTGGCTGATTCTAAATTAGCCGCAAAAAATCGCACACCCTGTAATTGTGCGTTACTAAAATTGCTCCCGCGTAAATTAGCATGATCAAAACTAGAATCTCTTAAATCTTGTCCCGCAAAATCGGCATCCATTAAGCTACGATTGTTATAACTCAATGCTTCAGCATTCATTGTCAAAAAAGTCAAGAAAAAAATTAGACTTAAAAAAGAGATCGCTAATGATTTTTTAACGCTCTTCAGCCCAAAGTATAAGCGTTTTTTCAGGTTCTTGAGCCACATAATCTAATCTGTAAATTGCTATCGTCTATTCCTTGATCCTATCTTGTTTTGAGCCAGCTTAACGATTAAAGGTGGGCAGCTAGACCCACCCATTCAATTTTTCGATTAAGACAGTAAAGCTTTAGTATTCGATGCACCAAGTTGTCGTAACTGACGAGACATTTGGAAACTGATTAATGATAAAGCAGTCCATTGTCCTAAAACCGATAATAGAAGCGGAAAAAGTGATGTTTGTGTTGGCACTCCTATCATGGGAAAAGCCGAGAAAAACCAAGGCCAAACTAAGTCAGTCGTCGAAAGTCGTAATACACTAAAACACAGTTGAGGTAGGGTAATTAAAGTGGCAAGTACTCCCGCAACCCAAATCGTACGTTTTTGCGATTTCTGTAATAAAATCCATTGTGCGATCGTACCATAAATCAAAATCATGTTAATAGTGATCAACAAACCGACTAAGGTCGCTATTTTGTATTCTTTGAGGGGAGATAAAAGAATAGCAGGAACTAGAATTAACATGACAATGGCTAAATTAAGGGCAAAAGCTAAGGGTGACGGACTTTTTTCCCCTAATAACAAATCATATATCAGATTTTTAGGCTTATTCAAATGACGATAGCGCATCCAATCTTGCATTGCTTGACGGTGTGGACTGATAGCTAACATCATCATCACTGAAAAAGCGACCAAAAATCCTTGAAGAATAGTATAGTTTACGAAAAGGCTTTCAGATCTTGGGGTTTGCAGCACAAATCCTAAACCCATCACAATAAAGCTACCTGTTAGCCAATAACTCTGAGATTTACTCAATAGGGTTGCTGTCGGTTGGTGGAAATATCGTTTTAAACCTTGAGCTATCCAATACGTCCACAAAACAAAATTGAAGATCATAAAACCCATACTAGCACTGGCATGACTCCAAATATTTTGACCATACCAGCTTAATTCTGACGCATTCGGTAGACCCAAATACCCAACTGCTGTGTTAGACAAAAAGGTAGATTGAACCAAATACGGTAAACTCATGGCAGGATTAAAGACCAAGAGAAAATTAAATGTTGTTACGGGGACATCTTGATTAACATCCGTATAGAACCAAAAAAGCCATAAAGTTGAGACAAAAAGAAACCATAAAATTGAACCACTCGCTAATAATCCTTGTAAATTACCGTTTTTATGACTAATTAAGCCAAATAATAGGGCAGCACTATAAAAAAAGGCACAACTCGCGATTTCTACGCCATAAAAACCTAAAATTAGATTTAAAGGAATTCTCGCGGCTAAACCTGCTATTAAATGAAAAGGTAGAGCCAAAGCCCCAACTAAATACAGTAAAATCGGAACACCTAAAATTTTACCCAAGAAAATATCTTTAGCCGATTGGGGACTTAAACGAATAAAATTTAATGTGCCTCTAGTTTCTTCTTTAGATAAATCGGCAATGAGTAAGTAAGTACCAACGACTAAAAAAGCACCAATTCCGACCAAGCTGATGAAGGTAAAAATATCCAGCCACCATAATTGATCTAAAATCATGGTGTGACCTTTAAGATCATTAATACAGTAAGCATTGTTATAGTAGTAGCCCCCTTGGTAGTTAGGTGGCGGACTGGCTGTACAATAACGGTTAAATCCTCCAGCTTTAACAGGTAAAAGACTTTTGTAGTTAAGATAGACCAGAATTTGACCAATAATCGAAATAGTCGAAGCGATTAATATATTTCGAGGTTTGAGCCGTCCTTTTAATTCTCGCACCAGTTGGGGATTCCATTCACCTATTAGATCGATTTGTTTTAATCCCATCATCTGTCATTCCTCATTTAGGGGATTCTCTATGAATTCCATGATGACTCGATTTTGAGTAATTGCCAAGTTAATTAAGATGGTGCAGGTTAAGATTTAGGATAGGTAAATACCGTAAGGGTTATCGAGTTGAGCAGTTAGCATCTAAGATAGATGTCAAAATCTAAGATTACTGGTTTAAAAATTCAATAGGTTTAGTGATTTATGCCTAAATATGCCGCTATTTTCTATAATATTGAAAATCTTCTTAAAGGATATGGTTCATCTCAAAATTTTATCAATAGTATTTCTTTAAAAGCTATTTATAGCCAGATTAAAAATACTTCACCCATTGAGAGAGTAACGATACAAAGAGCCTATGCCAACTGGAGTGATCCGAGATTAACTATTATGAAAGGTGAAATAAATGAATTAGGGATTGACCCGATTCAAATTTTTGGCTTTGGTCGAAATCAAAAGAAAAATGCAGCCGATATTCAACTCGCTGTCGATGCAATCGATATTGCTTATCTTAGAAATACAATTGATATTTTTGTGATTGTCTCTGGAGATGGAGGATTTTCTACACTGGCCAAAAAACTACATGAATATGGGAAATATGTGATTGGCTGTGCGTATAAATCTTCAACTAATAAAATTTTTGAATCGGTGTGTGATATTTTTATTGGAATTGATGAACCCGAAGAAGCCGAACCCGAAAATTTAGAGTTAGGTAAAACATTAAAAATTACTAATCCTAAAGTTTTGCGAATGTCGGAACAGATTAGCCGTTTAACGACGCAAAGCAAACCTGAAATGATTATTAAATCCAAAGAAATTATTAATTGGTTGATCAAAGATCTAGAAAGCCAAAAGGAATTATTAAAAAATGGCATTCATCTTTCTGTGATTAAAGAAGCTTTTAAATATGGGATTGAAGATTTTAATTGTTCGAGTTTAGGATTTGCTAAATTTATAGATTTTCTGAGATTTTTTTGTAGTCATACAGAAGTTCATGTTTTAAAATCAGATAATTTTGAAGTTAAAATCGCCCATCGCAAAACAGAAATAAAAGGTTTTGAGGCTTTGGAAGATCTTAGCCAAGATTATTTATATTCACCCGAAAATTATCTTTCTATCTTGTCAAGTAGTAAACCAAGTTTTAAAATTGTACATCCTCAAGATTTAAAAAGTATTTCATTAAGTTTAGCTTCATTACCGAACAATCCTTATAATTTAGATGGTCTATTAGAATACTTAAATGATTTTCATAAAGACTTAGATAGTGAAAGAATTAATTCAGTTGTTTTAACACTTATTAATGCGGATATTTTTGAGCGGGAACCAGAGAATAGCGTGCTTTCTGAGCAAACTTTAACGCTAAAAACAGAATACAATAATCCAGATTCAATTATTAAAAAAGTTAAAGAAGCAATGCAAAATAAATTATCTTCGTTTTGGGGTTCAAATTTTAGAATAGATATCTTTAATTTAATTACCGCAAATTTATAAATTAATGTCTAAAATAAAATGTATAAAAGATAATCTTTCTAAAAAGCGTCTATTGATCTTGACAAATTTAAAATAATATGTTAAGAAATTTTGATCTGATTTCCCGATGAAGGTACTCAATTGATCAAAAAATGAATAGACTAAAGATTGAGCCTGTTCAGTGATTCATTCAAACTTCATGCTTGCTTTATTGCAAATTAAAAATTTTACGTTAATCGATCAGCTAGAGTTAACCTTTAATTCAGGTTTAAACGTCCTCACGGGCGAGACAGGTGCAGGAAAATCAATTATTCTCGATGCGATCGATGTAGTATTAGGGGGTAAAGCAACTAGCCGTTTGATACGTCAAGGAAAGCACCAAGCAATGATTGAAGCTACGTTTCAAGTCAATTCATCCTTGCAAGAATGGTTAAACGCCCAAGAAATTGAACCCCTAGAAGATGGAAACTTAGTCGCGAGTCGAGAATTAACTCTCGTTGGCAACACTTTAAGATCACGTTCTAGAATTAATGGCGTTTTGGTGAACCGTCAGCAACTCTCGCAATTGCGCGATCGTCTTGTGGAAATTACGGCACAAGGACAAACCGTTCAACTCATGAACTCTACCATCCAGCGAGAGTTATTAGATTTATATGGTGGAGTAAGATTAAATCAACAACGCCAGCAAGTACAAGCATCCTATGATACATACAAAACGGCTGAACAAACGTTGAATAATCGTCGCCATTCCGAACAACAACGTTTACAAAGATTAGATTTAATTTTATATCAACTCCAAGAATTAGAAACAGTTGGCTTAAATGATCCAGATGAATTAAGTCAACTTGAACTTGAACTCGAAAGACTATCTCATGTAGTCGATTTACAGCAGTCTAGCTATCAAGCTTATCAACTTCTTTATCAAAACGATCGCGGTGAATTTTCGGTGACTGATTCTCTGGGTCAAGTAGAATCCATTCTAGTCAATATGGTTAATTATGATCCAGAAGTTGAGTCGATTTTAGAAATGGTTCATAGTGCTTTAAATTTAGTCGTTGATGCGGGACATTTAATCAATACCTACGGCGATCAACAAGAAGCAGATCCAGAACGATTAGCCGAAGTCGAGGAACGCATCGTTTTACTAAAGCGAATTTGCCGAAAATATGGCTCAACACTATCAGAAGTAATCACCTATTACGAAAAACTCCAACAAGAAAAAAACGAGTTAACCGATCAAGGTCAAACGATTGAAGAATTAGAAAAAAACTATACTGAAGCTGAAGAACGTTTAAAAGAAGCTTGTGCAAAATTAACTGAACACAGACAACAAGCCGCTAAAAAATTAGAAACACAGTTAGTCAAGGAACTACAACCCTTGGCCATGGATAAGGTCATTTTTTCTTGTCAAATTACCCCTTGTCCCCCGTCGTCTACAGGTGCAGATAGTGTGATTTTTTATTTTAGTCCCAATCAAGGGGAAAAGATGCAACCCTTGTCTAATACGGCTTCTGGTGGGGAAATGAGCCGATTTTTACTAGCCCTCAAAGCCTGTTTTTCTCAAGCCCAAGCTCAGTCAGAAACGCTGATTTTTGATGAAATTGATGCGGGTGTATCGGGAAAAGTGACCCAAGCGATCGCAGATAAACTCTACCAACTCAGTCAAACTCATCAAGTGTTATGTGTGACCCATCAACCTTTAGTCGCTGCGATGGCGGATGCTCATTTTAGAGTGGTCAAACAAATTATTGAAGAAACGTCGGTCTTATCTGAAGATTTATCAGAAATTCGGACGGTTGTTCGTGTGACTCCTCTCGATAGCCTCCAAACTCGACGGGATGAACTCGCTTTCTTAACTGGGGGACATTCGGCTGATGAAGCTCGTGCCTTTGCTGAATCTCTATTAATGAAAGCCGCGATGCAGAGAAAACCTCAATTAACTTAAAAAATAGGGGCTTGGCTCATCACCAAACCCCTACTTAATTTAAAAAACTAACACATTAGAATTTGAAAGTGGTACGGAGAACACCAACAAATAAAGTGTCATTATTTCCGCTACTTTCTGGATTAAAGATCACGTATGCGCCAGGAGTAACAAAGATATTTCGGGTGACAGGGATTCTGAAGCCAGTTTCAGCCATGTATGAAGTAGCTCCTCCTTGATAAATTTGCGGAGGCATACCACCACCAACCCAGAATAATGAGCCTTCAACAAAGAGATCGACTAAAGAAGCGTTAACGTTCCAAGTCCAAGCCTCTCTGTTATTAAAATTGACATCTTTATCTTCAGAATGAATGTTAGCGTAACCACCCCAAGCAGCTAAGTTAACAAAGGCGATTTTAGTACTGGCTTGTAGACCATAACGATCGGCATTCATCGGTGTATCAGAGAAGTATGGTAACTCTGAATTTACACTGGTAATATCACCAAACAAACCAGCATCTTGCTGATAGGAGTGAATGTAGGTCGCTGCCAGTTTCAAGTTGTTGTTGAATAAGTTCACGCCAATTTGTCCACCAGCAGAGTAGTTACCGTTGAATAAACCGTTACCTTCTGTTGGGTCAGACGCTTCACTTCCTAAATAAGCCGCCGTAATGCTAAAGATATCGTTACCAAATCGAAGAGCAGCACCAGCACCAGAAGGAGCGCGATAGAGTAGGTTGTTGTATCTTTGTCCACGAGAGAGCGCACCAATTCCGCTATCAGAGAGGAAGGGGTTACCTGTGTCAAAAACGTCATCTAGGTTTAAGCCACTCGCACCAACCCAAAGAGTGACAGGGCCAAGTCCAGTACGATACCACAAGTCATCGATCGTAACGTTATTACCAGTACCATCGTCGTAGGCGAGACGGGTCATATTAGTTCCCGTTACACCATCAGCATCGAAACGATTACCACCAAAGTTACCCGCTTGTAAACGAGTTCTTAGTAAATCTTTCCCTGTAAAGCTGGTTTCAAAGTTCAGACGAACCCGATCTTGGAATACGGTTTGACTCTTATCACTATTACTACCCACTGCATCACCAAATGTATCAGCAATACTGAAGATAACTTCCCCTTTTAGTTTGGTGGTGGTTGAGAATTGGTGATCTTCTAGGAAAGCAACGCGCTGTTCTAGGTTATCAACTCTGGCACCAAGAGCCGCTAATTCGGATTCAAATTCTTGAGCGAGTCTTTTGAGTTTATCAATGTCCTCACGTAGAACACCTACACCTTCTTGGATTAAGCGTTCCATCACGTTCAGACAAGCGTTTAAACCAGCTGCAAATTCCCAACGAGTTAAAGCACGGTTACCACGAAAAGTCCGATCGGGATAACCAACGATACAACCATAACGCTCGACTAGGCTACGGAGGGCTTCAAACGCCCAGGCGGTGGGTTCAACGTCACGTAGTTGGTTAACGCTGGTGACTTGGGACATCGGATTGTTATAGATGCCAGAATCAAAACGCTTGTTATTGTAGCGATTGATTTGATTTAATACTTCTGCTTCTGTAGCTGGAGCTTGAGGAGCCGCTTGAGCTAGTAATAAATCCTGGTTGAAAGAAACGTTATTATTCTTGACTTCTCTAGATTCACTAGGAGCCGCCAACGCATTAGAAGCCGCTAAAAATGAGGCACCTAAAACTAAGGGCGTAGCTTTGAGCAGGTTCTCTGAAAATTTGGACATAGAAAACTTAGACATAGTGTCAATCCTCACACCTAAAATGGATTGAATTTTATTTCAATTGTACGGCTTTTAGAAAAAACCATACCACTATTCTATGGGAAAACTTCCCAATTTGGATAACCTCGTTCAATTTTATGGAGTGATAACCGCCAAATCCTTATTCTACAAGCTTTTCGCCTTCTTCAAAGACTTCCTTTCTTACCTTATGCCAATTTAAAAAGTGTCACTCTTGTTTAAAATTCGTTTAACTCTTGAAAAATCTTGTATACCGTCTACACATGGCTTACTATTATTAGCTGAAGCATCATCCGAAGCATAGACCTTACTGTTAATTAATTAAGATTTTTTTAATACTTTTAACTATTTTAAAAGAGCAATCATCCATGCAAAAACCGCATCTAAGAATCGAGCAGAGGTGAGTCAATCACTTCAAAGTCTGATTCTTCTAGAGAAAGGATTAGCGGTTCGTTTGTGTTTTCTAGAGGATTATCCAGTAAACGAATTAACCAGCGTCCCGAAGACTCTTGAGCTTGGATATATCCTAAAATTCCTGCGGCATATTCAGGATGCAAAACTCGAATTAAGTTACCAACTCTGGGCATTTTGTAATTTTTTTGACAATCACTAGATTAAGCATAGATTAATAATAGGTTAAGAAGGTACAATAAAGAAAGGGATTCACAAAGGCTAACTGGGGTAGGGTCATGGACAATAAAAGAATTAAAGATGATTTTATTTGCCCAAGAAGTTCTTATTATGGGGATTTTTCTCCCGAAAACTTGGCGTTTAACGCAAATTTACAAGAATTTGCGAATCGAGTTTCGTTGATTGCGGGTTTACACACAGGCGGTAAGATGTCTACTCCAGACGCTTATCATCAAGTGAAACACCTTTGGCATGACTTAAAACGGAGCAAAAAGCATTTACAATTAAACTAAGTGTGAATCGGTCAAATAGGCACTTTCGGCTCTATTAACCCACAATGAGTAAAAAGTAGTATAATAAAAGATCATAGGTTCAGTCTATCTGAGTCAAACATTTGTGGTACCAATCTTATTGATCTAATGTAAAAAACCCTTCTTAATCCCAAGCGATTTCCAAGTCCTCAAACGACTTTAGCCTTAAGCTTTCTTTTAGTTTTTAACTTACAACAGACATCAGAATGAAAACCCCAGCAGATCAACGGTTTGACTATGTAAAAATCGGTTTAGCCTCTCCAGAAAGAATTCGTCATTGGGGCGAAAGAACACTACCTAATGGCATTGTAGTCGGAGAAGTCACCAAACCAGAAACCATCAACTACCGTACCCTGAAACCCGAAATGGATGGGTTATTTTGTGAACGGATTTTTGGCCCCTCGAAAGACTGGGAATGCTGGTGCGGTAAATATAAACGTGTACGCCATCGGGGGATAGTTTGCGAACGATGTGGCGTAGAAGTAACAGAATCTCGCGTGCGTCGTCACCGCATGGGTTTTATTAAACTAGCCGCCCCAGTCACTCACGTTTGGTATCTTAAAGGAATTCCCAGTTATTTAAGTATTTTGTTAGATATGCCTCTGCGGGATGTCGAACAAATTGTTTACTTTAATGCTTATGTCGTTCTAGAACCAGGTAACGCGGGAAATCTTCAGTACAAACAACTACTGACTGAAGATCAATGGCTAGAAATTGAAGAACAGATTTATGCAGAAGATTCGGAATTAGTCGGAATTGAAGTCGGAATTGGTGCAGAAGCGATCGAAAGACTACTTCAAGAAATCAATTTAGAAGAAGAAGCCGAAAAATTACGCGAAGAGATTGTAGACAGCAAAGGACAAAAGCGGGCTAAACTAATTAAACGCTTGCGAGTCATCGATAATTTTATCGCTACTGGCTCACTACCTGACTGGATGGTCTTAGGAGTGATTCCCGTCATTCCTCCCGACTTGCGCCCAATGGTACAACTTGATGGCGGACGTTTTGCCACCTCTGACTTAAACGATCTTTATCGTCGGGTGATTAACCGAAATAACCGTTTATCCCGTCTACAGGAAATTCTCGCCCCAGAAATCATCGTCCGTAACGAAAAACGGATGTTACAAGAAGCTGTAGACGCATTGATCGATAATGGTCGTCGAGGACGCACAGTAGTCGGTGCGAATAACCGTGCGCTGAAATCCTTATCCGATATTATCGAAGGTAAACAAGGTCGTTTCCGTCAAAACCTCTTAGGTAAACGGGTTGACTACTCTGGACGTTCCGTTATTGTCGTCGGGCCAAAACTGAAGATTTATCAGTGTGGACTACCTCGAGAAATGGCGATCGAATTATTTCAACCCTTTGTGATTCATCGCCTAATTCGTCTCAATATTGTGAATAATATTAAAGCGGCGAAAAAGATGATTCAACGAGGAGATCCAACAATTTGGAATGTTCTCGAAGAAGTCATTACAGGACACCCAGTTTTATTAAACCGCGCACCGACACTACACCGTCTAGGAATTCAAGCATTTGAACCCATTATTGTAGAAGGACGTGCCATTCAGTTACACCCCCTCGTCTGTCCCGCATTTAACGCAGACTTCGACGGTGACCAAATGGCGGTACACGTACCATTATCCTTAGAATCTCAAGCAGAAGCCCGATTATTGATGTTAGCGTGTCATAATATCCTATCTCCTGCGACGGGTCGTCCCATTGTGGCACCTTCTCAAGATATGGTGCTTGGTTGTTACTATTTGACCGCAGAAAACCCCAGTGCAACCAAAGGTGCGGGGCGTTATTTCGGTAATTTAGACGATGCCCTCAAAGCCTACGAACATGGATTATTAGAGTTACACGCTTCTGTATGGTTACGCCATGATGGGCCTGTGATGACCGATAAACCCGATACCGAAGTTTTAAAAACTGAAGAAATGACCGATGGAACCATTTGGAAGCATTATCGGGAACGCAAAGTTAGAGAAGATGAAAACGGTGAAGTGATTTGTCAATATATTCGTACTACCGCAGGACGAATTATTTACAACAAAACCGTTCAAGATGCCTTAGTTGCATAGGTATTGATTAAATATCTTAAAGACAGGGAGATCATTTCTTTCTCTGTCTTTTTTCTATGATCTTTTCTAGATATAATAGAATTCTCTAACAATAAGCGGGCGTAGTTCAGTGGTAGAACGTCACCTTCCCAAGGTGAATGTCGTGGGTTCGAGTCCCATCTCCCGCTTTTTAATCTAGTTTTGTACATTAAAGACTTATTTGTCCGAATCAGCTTTTTTAAAGACTTATTTGTCCAATCTTCAGTTAGATAAATGCTTGTAATTATGATGAATACTAGCATCAACAGATTTTAAACAAATGTTGAACAGTTAATTCTGACAGTTTTTTAAGTGCTTTAATTGAGTTTAAAGAGTTATTTGTCCGATCAGTAATTATGAACTACTTTAAGTCCATAGAATCAAAAACTGATAAGTTGCTCTTATCAGTTCAAAGAATTGGGAAGATGACGTTCCTTTCAACTTTTCGTTTGTTTTAGCGTTTGAGAGAGGATGATTGTGACAATAGTATTCAACATCTCCCAGTAGGGAAAGACGATTGAAACTGATTGAACGATAGCAGACTGGTTTTCAGTCTGAGCCTTTCAACATCTCCCAATGTGAGAAGACGATTGAAACTCAAAGTAATCACAAACGATGACGGATTCCCTCGTGTCTTTCAACATCTCCCAATGTGAGAAGACGATTGAAACACTTCCCACAAAGAGCCTTTATTCCACAATCTTTTTATCCTCATAATTGGCAGATCTCAAATTTTTGAGAATTTTCACCCCTAAAATCATGTATTGTTACATCAAGCGAACAAACATGAAATAGGCAAGACAAGGGATTTAGGCTTTTGACCAACCATCGAGCGGATTTCTCCCCCTCTTTAGGTTTGTCAGTGAACCTTAGAAAAGTTCTCCCGAAGGAGTGATTCAGTCCCGCCACTGAGAGTATGGCTCCCTCACTACCTGAGTTGAATGACATCAGATAATGATATGATCTTCGGTACGGCCTTCGTATCCTCTTCCAATAGATCTAACTGCATCTTGTCTGTGGAATCACAACGATTAACGGCTATTTTTCCTCAACGGACAAAGACTACCTTTTGCTGGGTGCAACCTATCAGCCTTATATAGAGAAATTCAGACTCAGCTTCAGGTGTGAGCAGGACTCTAGGGTTCAGAAAGTAAGATAAGCTAAGTTATCAAACAAACCCTGACTCCAAAGATGCAAATGCTTTTTACGGCATAGCTTTGGTGCTGTTATAGTTCAGATTATAGGCTCATTGGGCTGGAACCTTACTAGCTTCTTTTTGTTTTGTAATGAAGCTATAAACGAGTTCTCTGGCTTTGTGGTAGAAGTCGCCTTGAGTGGCTTGCTGAACGACTTCGATGTTGATTCCTGTAGAAATAGCTTTACTGCGAATACATTCACTCAGTTGTGCATAATTCCATTCGTTTATTTGAGTTAGGGGGGCGTTAATGTATTTTTCTTGAAGCTCTTTCTGTTTGGGAAATTTAAGTTCGGCTTTAACCTGCATTTCACACTGGATAATTTCTCGCTTGTACTTAAGGTCTGGCAGAATAATGGTACTTACTTGGTATTGTTGAGCAATTTCGATAATTTCAAGAGCGAAAAGTCGGTTAATGTATAGTCTTTGTTGAGCTTCTTCATGTAATTCTTGAAAAGCTTTGGAAGCTCCTCGTCTCTGTGCTTTATGACGTTCGTGTTGGCGACGATGTTTTTTTTGACGAAGGGCGACAAAACGTTGATAATCTGTAATTTCTTGATAATGATAGGTTAAAGCCTGTTCTTCAAATCGATTCAGAGGCGGCTGTTTGGCTTTGACTTTACGTTTCTTGCTTAAGAGTTGTCTGGGTTTTCGGTACGCTTGGACTTCGAGGGTAGAGATATCGATAATGGCAATGGTAACAACTTGTTCAAGTCCGATACTGGCTCCTAAAACGATATTAGGATTCCCCTGATAAATAGGTTTCTTGACAGGAGTGAAAACATCGTGATTTTCCAGTAGTTTGAGAGAGGTTTGATTGGATTTTAGACGAGATTGTTGTTGGGGGGATAGTCCGTTTTCTTGTAGTTTCTCTTTGGTTTCAAAGTTATCAATCGCTTTTTTCGTTTGAGCGATTTTTTGGGCTTTAACAATTTCTGTTCCTCCTTCAGTCCAGAGACGGGTATCGATAGAACAGTGCAGATGGAGATGATGGATGTTCCAAGGGCAAGTTTGAAGTAATAGAGGGTCTTTAGCTTTACCTTCCGTCCAAACTAAACGGGCAGAACGGAGCAGCATCAGACCAGTAGGGATGTGTTTCTTATGCTGCCGATAGAGTTCGGAATCTTGGACGAAGCGTTGGAAGATAGGCAGTTGTCGTCTATCGCACTGGATTTCAAATTCATAATCGTATCCTTCAATCATGCCGTGTAACTTCAGGACAATTCTACCTTGGGAATTGATAAACCATGTCAGGTCTGTATTACTGGGAAAGCTAACAGGATAGGAAAGGGGAAAGAATTTTCTGAGAATTTCTGCTTGAAGTTCTCTAAAGTCTTTGACTTCAGTGATGGGTTCTTGGGCTTTATCAAGAATATCAAACCAGTCATCAAAGTTGATACGACGACCCTTGGGAGTTTTGGCGTTGAGTTGTTCTTGCAGTTTTGCAGTGTAAATTTCTTTGCTTTTGCGTCTCTGTGCGTACTTTTGAGGGTCTTCAGGTGATTGAGGAATTTTGTAGTTATTTTTAATCAGTAGAGCGATGATACATCGTTTTAAGGGAGTTTTAGCAGTATCGTAGGCGGGGTAGAAGACATTGGACAGTTCTTGAAAGACCTCTTTATCGGTGGTGGGTGAGGGCTGGTTATTTTGCTGGCGTTCTTTCTCTAATTTTTCCTGGGTCTGTTTCAGGAGTTTTCCTGCTTTTTGGCATAGTTCGTTGAAGGTGACTCCACTTTGGGCTTGTAGTTCTTCATCGCTTTTCAATATGGCTAAGAACTGTTGTTTTTTTTCTAGGATAAATCGTTTGCGCCGTTGTACTTCAAACCACGATTGATACATCTCCTTGACCAGATTTTGGGCTGAAAGCGGAAAGCGACTGGGCATCTCCGAGTAGGGAGGCTCTTGTTTTGCGGCCTTGATGAAGGAATCGATGACAGTGGGAGGTATTCCTCCTTGGGATAACCATTTATCCCAGTCGGGATGGGCTTGAATGTGTTGTAGAAGGTTGTTGATGAGTTCAGTGGTCTGTTGCATCCAAGTCCAGAGTTGTTTTAGGGTGTCTTCGGATGCTTTGAGGAGACATTGAACGGTTCTTTCGGTGTTTTGGGATGGTTGGTCAGACATGGCTTTTTTCCCATATCCATCATGATAGTTCGATTAAACTGTTAAGTTTAATGGCTAACTTCTTTGAAAAAGCTTAATTTTTGCAGAAGTGAGCATTTTTAATGATTTTCTATTGTATGTAGCTTTTTCTGTTTTGAGAGAATAAAGCTTACCAATTCATGATATAACTTGTTCAAAGAACTTTTAGAAACATCGTTCTATAGAGCGATATCGGTGAATGTTTCACGAACAAGACAACTCTCTAGCCTGTTATTGTTGAAAGTTTCTCGATGTTATTCTCTATATGATTGTTATCAGGAAAGTTTTCGCAACCTTTGTTATAAAGCAATTGAAAAAGTTTATGTCATTGGTTTGCTAAGTAACTATATATTTTGATGGAGATATACGTAATGGCTGATGATTTTATAACTTGTAGTCAGGGGGCTTGTGAAGCTCGCTGTCGAAATGAGCCTGGGGTTGCCTGTGTGTGTGCAGGAGAGCCAGATGGAAGTTGTACATGCTACTGTGGCTATGGTTTTGCTGAACTTGAGTTAGTAAGTACAAACGAAGGAGCATCTGCACAAAATATTAATACAAAAACGGTTGACTCAGAGATTAGCATATGTATTCATGATGCTCCTCTAATAGCAGTTGCTCACCTTCTAAATAAGCAGTATTCTGGTTCCATAAAGGTTCCTGCAGAAAGAGTATTTTCAAGGACTACGCTAAGCCTGAAAAATGTATCTGTTGGTCATGTTTTAGATGCTTTAGGACTATCTAGTGACTAAAATATAAGCTCTTGTTAAATAGTGAAGTTTATATTGATACTCGCTTAAAGTGTTCAAATCATTGTAATCTGTTGAATGTTGAAACTTTAATTTTCTAAGTGACTTACCAAAGTAACAGCTTGTAACAGTATTGTAAGGTAGATGAGGGTATTGAATTTTTGCCCTCCATCACCAATTTTTAGCCTAAATCCCTTCGAGACTTGGAAGCGATATAACATAACAAAGTTCTAAATATTTCTCGAAGAAAAATTAGAAGGAATAAAGGATGAATTACATTCAGGATGTAAATGAAGATAGTCAAAGAAAAATTGTTGAGCAGAGCATATATCTACCCTGTACTAATAGCGATATTGAACGCCGAAAAATTATAAGTAATTTAATGATTAAACTTAGAACGCTATTAGGTGATGCTTGTACACAAATAAATCGTGAATTAGATTTAAGTCTACCTCCTAGTTGCTGTATTCAGAAAGTGATAGATAACTTAAAAATATCTATCACTTTTATTAAAGATCCAAAGTTAGACAATCAAGTTAAAGCTAAAATCGAAATCTTTTTAACTCAATCTATTGAAAAGCCAACTAATACACCTCCATGTTTTGGAGCATCTACCCTAAAACACCCTCAATTAATCGACCCTTTGAGTATTATTGTTGATCCACGAACAGCAGACCCCTTAGATCTTTTGAGTAAATATGTTAAAGCTTGTCAAGGAGATTAGAGATCGTGACGGCCAAAAAAGAAATACAGACAGTTTTATTTAGTTTTAAAGAAATCATTGACATAGCATACATAATCTAACAAAGCCTATGCACGTTGCTATAGAGTAATTATCTGTTAAGAGCTAAAGGTGATATATGAATAGGTGAAGGAGAATGTTAATCTCAATAACCCTTCTGCCATTTCGCCATCGACTTGAAGGGCATCCCACAACGCTTACACGCAACTTTGCCCCATTGTGACGGAATCGGAAATCGTTCTCCACAGCCAGGACATCGAGATAGCAACCTTAAGCGATGCTGTTCACACCCTGCCGTCGATTGAAACTGCCATTGCAAACGTGATAGGGCATCTCGGTATAACAAGCAGCGCATAGTCGAATCGACTCAGGATTGATAGTTTCTCCTATTGGTGGAAACAACAATCGTAACCTATCCATCTCCAAATCTATGATCTCCCCTAATCTAGCTAACTCATCCTCACTCGGTGGTGGATTAAAATAAAAACGCTCCCATCGCCCTAAAGTTGTCCCTAATTTAAGCTGTCTACTCAAAGCTGACAATTTAGCAATACTCACCGATTCCTTCCGCATCCAACGTCCTAGATAATGGCTGATACTCTCACCCTCATAATGCGGTAGATAGCGAATCGATCTTTGTAATTCTTCCTTTTCCATCGAAGTCTCCTAAAATTATCGCTAATTTATTCATGTCGCCTCGTAATCAAGACTTAGAGCCTTAGTAACGTTGAAATGATTAATTTGCGCTTTCGGATGTTTTATGTACCATGTCACCACTTCCCGCAAATTTTCATACAATAACCTCAGTTTTCCCTCGGAAGCTTGATGTAATTTTCTGACAATTTCCTGGTTCTCGGCAAGCTTCATCGGTTTTGTGCCTATTAAGGCTAAACTTTCCCACTTTTCAACAATTGTTATCGTATCTGCCAAAGATAAAGTGTAGTAACTACATCTTTGTCTAAACGTATCATTAATACAGACAAACTTTTCTTTTTGACTGACCGATTTTGGATCTAAAGTACTATCTAAACGAGGCAATCCTGCTAAAACTACCGAAATATCTAAATGCTTAAAAATCGTCATCAATTCATTAAACTCAGCATAAGATAAATAATGAGCATTATTAACGATGATATTTTTAACTTTATAGTCTTTGAGTGTTCCTCGGACTCGTTTTCTTAAATCTCGCAATGTTCCAAACAGAAAAGGATTTGATAAAAATAACAGAATGGATAACAAAATATCTTTTTCGGTAAACTTCTCTTCTGCCTCAAGATAAACCACAGAAGCAGGAACTTGAATCAATCCTCCTTTTCGTCTAGTGTTAGCTTCAGAATAAACAGCTAATGCTTTAGATAATCCTAAAGTATCCAACGTTCTGACTTTTCCACAGATTCTCAAATCTCGCCAATGATTCAAACAATCAAATAACTCTAGATCTCTTGCTAATCCCACATAAGGAGAAATTTGCCCAATTCGTTCAATCTCTTGAAGTTGCTCTAGGGTAAAATTTTGCTGCTTTCTGATAAAGTCTTGTGAATTGGCTACAGAAGACTCACTTACTTGTTTTTGTTTCGCTACCTTCGTTTGAGCCATCGTTTTTTACCAATTACTCTCGAAAAAATCATCTAAATCAGGAATGACAAACAGTACAGGACTCGCTTCAATTAAGTTTCCAGGCGCAGATGTGTCCTGTTCATAGCAGACTTCATCTTCTTCTTTTAACGACTCTACATTTTCTAATTCTTGAGCTTTTGTATTCTTAGATGGAAATGGAACAACATTAGATGAACGAGTTTCTTGATTAATTCTGTTTTGCTCTTCTCTTCGTAACTCTTGTGTTTTTGGCTTGCTTCTTTTTCTCTTTTGTGCGACTTTTTCATTAGAAAAAGACATTAAATCTTTTCTCTCTTGTAGGAGAGAGGATTGGTCAAGATTTTCCTTTCCTTCTCTTCTCTTTTTCTTGATGATTTCCCATTCCTTAAAAGAGAGTTGTTCTTCCCTTCTATCCCTGACCCGAACAGTCCCTAAATACTGAGATGGCTGACCATCAACTTCTGCCGTATAAACCAACACTTCGATGATATTGTCAGGATTGTACCTCAACACTACACTAACTCTTTGTTTTAAATAGGGTAAAAGGAAATTATCTTTCACGCTGTAATACGGTAATCCTTCCTCATCTTTGACCCATCCTGCTTGATAGATTAGTCCAAAACAGTTAATCGTTCCCCTGTCTTCTATGTTTCTGGGTTGACTTTCTTTTAATAAACAGATATCTAACTCTCTTTCATTAGGAATTTTTGGTTTTTCCTCTAACCCTTCATGCCACATCATCAAGCGCGTTTTATCTTCTTGTCGCGGATAGGAATGATAAAGGTGATGGTCAACTACAAACCGAACTAATATTTGTTCATATTCTTCAAAAGTTAGACAAGCCCATTTCTCCGCATCATGAGGACGTTCTTGAAGATTCCCCCCTTTGTATCCAGGCAGTAAAGCCGCTACTTCTGTTTTAAAATTCTTAAACGGTCGTTCTACTGCGGCTCCTTGTTCTACATACGCTCGATATCGTAGTTTAATATCTAGTTGACTGGCAATACGTTTAAGATGTTCTGAATGGAATTCTTTGGCATTGTCGGTTACAAGATATTCAGGAAGACCATACACTTCCCATTCTTTCCGAAGATTGTACTCTGAGCTATATTGCTTGGGAAGGATGGCATGACGTAAGGCTAATCCAACTTCGTGAGAACCTGCTGCATCAAATCCGAGATGAAACCCCATTACGCAACCTGAATAGGTATCGACGACAGATGTAATATTTAAACTTCCGACTCTTTCCCCATTTATATTTACTAATAAGTTATCTAAGCGGGTATGGTCTATCTGCCAAACTAAATTACTACGATTGACAACGATTTCTTCAAATATTTTCTCTTCTTTACTATGTTTGCAATAGCATTTAATAATGATGTCAGGGCCTTGACAGGGACGACGGATTCTCGGCTTTTTATCTGGTGTAAGAGGTTCTAAAATTTTGTAGACAAAGACATGAGATGGGTATTCTCCTTTCTTTAAACCTAAATCTAATTTGGCATGACTTTTCAGTAGTACGTGAACTTGATGCGCTGAAATCCGACGACTGGCTTTAATTCCATTGTTATAAGTATCCTGTATGTACCTAGTCCAATAAGCGATTGCTTCTTCTCTACTTTCCCATTCTTCTTGGCGGTTCTTTTTCCATTGAGAAGACCCCATTAATCTGCCATCATCACTACGCTTTTGACGAGCTAAAGCAGCTAGTCCTTTTTTATCGACATTATTTATGAGCCTAGTAATTGTTCTTTCGCTTTTATCTAGTTTCTTCGCCCATTGTTTGATAAGCTTTTGCTTATCCTGACGACTAGCTTGCCTGATTTCAATAACTGCTTGATATTTCATTAGAAATTCTAGCTTTTCACTCGCATCTTCAAAAGATTCTTCGAGGATAAGATAGTCTTTCTGTGATAATAATTCTTGTTCTACCTGTTCTAGGGTTGACGAAGAACTCATAAACTATACTTATGAAAAAGGAGACAGTTTTGGCAAAAAGGACAAATAAGTCTTTAAACAATTGTCCCTTACTTGGGGAAAAAGAACAAATTCGTTTTCCAACCGCTTAAATGAGTATGGGTAAACTAATTTTGCTTGTATCGTCTATACTGTAAAGGTTTAGAGTAATTTTGTCTTGGACAAATAAGTCTTTAAAAAAGGGACAATTGGACAAATAAGTCTTTAATGTACAAGTTTTGAGTTAAATCATAACATCAGATGACAAACACTGAAACATTAATATTATTGATGATTTTGTCAAAAATATGCATAAGAGCGCGAAAATAAGAATTTAGAATCTGCTACGCTACGAATAAAAAATGTCGCATTCTTTACCCGATCAACGGTGGTTCATCGCTCAAGCTAATCTAGAAGGGGTTGAACATTTAGTGCAAAGTACAGGGTTATTTCCCCTCGTCGCTCAAGTTTTATTGAACAGAGAGATCCGTACTTTAGATTTAGCGCATACTTATATTAATCCTGAAACACAAAATTTACCCTCTCCTTTAACTGAATTTCGGGATCTGAAATTGAGTGTAGACTTATTAGCTGAAGCGATCGCTACTCAAGATAAGATTATAATCTGTGGTGATTATGATGCAGATGGCATGACCAGTACTGCATTACTAATCCGAGCTTTCACCCATTTAGGGGCTGATGTTGATTATGCCATTCCCTCCCGTATGAAGGAAGGATACGGAATTAATACGCGAATTGTTGAAGAATGCGCCGATGCAGGTGTTGGAATGATTCTGACGGTAGATAATGGCATTTCAGCGTATGAACCGATCGCACGTGCTATAGAATTAGGATTAACGGTTATTGTGACGGATCATCACGACCTACCCGAAATGTTACCGCCTGCCGATGCTATTCTCAATCCTAAATTACTTTCTCCACACTCCCCATATTTAGGTTTAGCAGGTGTCGGAGTTGCATATATTCTTGCTGTCAGTACCGCGCAACACTTAGGGAAATTACAGGGATTGACAGATCAACTCTTAGAACTATATACACTAGGTACAATAGCAGATTTAGCCCCATTAATCGGGGTAAACCGTCGCTGGTTAAAACGGGGTTTAAAAAAACTTCCTCAATCTAAACTAGCAGGGGTACAAGCATTGATGCAAATGTCGGGAGTCAGTGATGAACAAAAACAAGTCAAACCCGATGATATTGGATTTAGATTAGGCCCTAGAATTAATGCTGTAGGACGTATCGGTGATCCGCAAATCGTAATCGAACTCCTGACGACTGATGAAGCTGGAATAGCCTTAGAAAGAGCGATGCAATGTGAACAAATTAACCGTCAGCGTCAAATATTGTGTGAACAAATAGAATTAGAAGCGGTTCAACTGGTCGAGGAGACACCAATACCTTGGAAAAACGATCGGGTTTTAGTCGTGGTACATCCAGAATGGCATCATGGAGTAATTGGAATTGTTGCCTCTCGTTTGGTGGAACGTTATGGGGTTCCAGTTTTTATCGGAACTTATGAAGAAGGAGATGCTACTAAAATTAGAGGATCAGCCAGGAGTATACCAGAGTTTCATGTTTTTGAAGCTTTAGAATTTTGTCGAGATATTTTGGGTAAATTTGGGGGACATCAAGCAGCAGGAGGGTTCAGTTTACCCAGTGACAATCTAAATTTATTTAAACAGCGTTTAAGTCAGTTTGCTCATCAATGTCTTAAAAGTGAACATCTCAAACCTTTAGTTAAAATTGATGCCCAAGCTAATTTTAATCAATTAAATACTGCACTCTATCAACAAATTGATAGTTTACAACCTTGGGGAATTGGGAATGATTTTCCTGTGTTTTGGACAGAAAATGTGAGAGTGACGGAACAGCGAATTGTCGGAAAGAATCATTTAAAAGTGACTTTAGCACAAGAGGATGGTAGTCAAATCAAAGCGATCGCTTGGCGTTGGAGCCAATATTTTCCACTTCCATCTCGCCTTGATGTCGCTTACAAACTCCGTGAAAAGTATTGGAATGGGAATATAGATATTGAATTAGAAATTGTGGGAATACGATTACCTCAAATCAATAATAATGGAATTCAAAAAGCAAGTTTTCAATACAAGGGACGAGCTTATAATTGTAGTCTATGGCAAGAAATAGACGAATTAAGGATTAGAAATGAGGAAGGAAAAGTTTTATCTATTCGTCGGGGACATCGTTCGGGTTTATTAGGAATGAATCGAGAAACGGCTGAATCAGTTGATGTGACACAACCTCATTATTATCAATTAATTAAAGAAGCTTTAGCCGCTTTATCCGTTTAAAAATTCGGCTATTTTTTCGATTAAGAAGACTCCTGCTACAGAATTACCTTTTTCATCCAGAGGTGGACTGTAACAAGCAATAATACCCTGTTGAGGGACAATAGATAACATCGCACCACTAACCCCTGATTTGCTCGGAAAACCCGTTTTTGAAGCAAACGTTTTTGAATCTTCATACAAACCGCAATTCAGCATAATTTCTTGTACGATTTGGCGTGTTTTGTCTTGAATTTTAGAACACTGAATTATCATCAATCCTATATTCGCTAAATCAGTAATATTTCCTGACAGACAACATATTTTTTGATAAGTATCTAGAGCATTTTCAGGATTTTTGATTGCTCCTCTTTTAAATAATTCATCTACTAAAGCTTGATTTTTAGGATTAGGTAAAGAGCGGACAGATTCAAGCATATCTTCATCTAAAAAAAGCTGACTGCCACTATAATGATTTAACCACATTAGTAAATATTCACAGCCATCAAGGGTATATTCTCCTAATAAACCCGCTAAAGTAATCGCACCACTATTAATCATAGGATTTCTGGGAAAACCTTGATCTAATTGAAGTTGACTTAAGGAATTAAACGGATAATCAGATGCTTCAGCCCCCACTCTTTGTAAAATAAATTTATTACCTAACTGATTAAGTAAATAAAGCAATAAAAATACTTTATTGACACTCATGAAAGAAAAAGTTTTAGATAAATTGCCGTTTGAAAAATGATAATTATCAAAAGTTTGGATGGAAAAAATAAATTCATTTGGATCAGCTTGACCAAGCAAGGGAATATATTTAGGTAACTTACCAAGATGTGCTTTTTGTTTAGCTTGCTCTACCCATTCATTAAGTTGCTCTTGAGGAATTGAATTAAGAGGTTTAGTCATATAATTGTGGATAAAATTAAATCGGCAATTTCACAAAAACCCTGACACTCAGCTTGATGAGTTATATATTTAGGATGATATTTCAATTGGGGTAAATAATGGACAATATTGGCGACACCGACTGAGTTTTGAAATAACACTGGATTGAATAAAGATTCATCATTGAGACTATCACCGACTGTAATAATCTCTGATAAACTTAGGTGAGGAAAATACGTTTTTAAAACTTGTATCAGACAATTTGCTTTATTTTGCTGTAGTGGTTTGATATGACATTGAATTGTACTATAAGTAAAACTCCAGTTCTGTTCTAGACAAATCTGATTAATTTTTTCCAGTTCAGATAAAGTTAATCCAGCTACTTCAAAAGTCCAGTCAGTCAGACGAAACGAATTATCTAAAGATTCTGTGAGATGGGGAAAAAATGTTTTTAATTCTTCAAATATTTTTGCTAAAGCCTGACGATGTTCGGTTAAATTTTTAAGAGAAATGTAAATCTCTGGATCATCATGAGAAGATGGATAATATAAACCGCCATTTTCTGCAATAGCACCGACAACAGGTAAATAGGTTCTGATGCCATCTACCCAACCTGCTGATCGTCCAGTAACAATTAAAACAGCAATTTGATATTGAGCCAACTGTTCTAATTTTGCTAGTAATCTTGTACTAAACTTTTCCGATTGAGTCAGTGTTCCATCTAAATCAGTAGCAATTAAACGAATTTGTTTCAAGTCAGCATTTTTGATAGACAAAGGCTGCATAAATAAAAAAATATGAATAAAATGTACTTATAAATTAGTTCGATTTAACGGGCGATGATTGCTCATGACTCGAATAAATCGGACTAGATTTTAAGTTTTGTTCACTAGAAATATCTAGATTTAATTGAGATTTAACCACAATCCAAGCCCCCGTGTTTGGATCACGGTAAGTGGTGAATGGATTAGGTTGTAGGGGTTCACTTGAGACTCTAGCCATTTTGCTCGTCAAGATATTGCCTTTATATCTATAGTAGTATGGTTAAGAATACGCAAGGTGATAAAAATGCACTCAAAACGGTGATTATTATCACTGAAAGGCTATTTGCGTAAATTTACGGATAGATCGGTATTTTCAAAAACTAAATTGTATCCATCAAAAGTAAAAAAAGCTGTAAGATAATCACAAAGTAATCTAGTCCCTATGACTCGGTTTTAAGATAACCTCTGATTGATGGAACTTCAATGGCTACTCATATCGTTACAGGTGTTGCGGGTTTTATTGGCTCTCATTTGGCAGAAACTTTGTTACAGCAAGGAGAAAAAGTTATTGGAGTCGATCAATTTAATGATTATTATGACTCCAATCTGAAGCGAAAAAATGTAACTTTACTACAGCAATACCAAGATTTTGAATTGATTGAAGCTGATATTCAACAGCTAGACTGGCTAACTCTTCTTAAGGATACTGAAACAATTTACCATCAAGCAGCCCAGGCAGGGGTTAGAGCAAGTTGGGGGATGGGCTTTCGTCATTATACCGAACGTAATATCAACGCGACACAAATTATTTTGGAAGCGGCTAAAGAAACAAAAACATTAAAACGATTGGTTTTTGCTTCTACTTCTTCAGTCTATGGCAATGCTGAAACTTTGCCCACACCTGAAACCATTTGTCCTCAACCTGTTTCACCCTATGGAATTACAAAACTGGCCGCCGAACGTTTATGCTGGCTATATCATCACAATTTTGGTGTTCCTGTAACTGCTTTACGCTATTTTACCGTTTATGGCCCGCGTCAACGTCCTGATATGGCATTCCATAAGTTTTTTAAAGCAGCTATTTTAAAAGATTCGATTCCCATTTATGGTGATGGTAAACAAACAAGAGATTTTACCTTTGTCAGTGATGCTGTAGCTGCAAATTTAGCGGCAGCAACTTGTAAAGAAGCGATTGGAGAAGTGTTTAATATTGGTGGTGGTAGTCGTGTCTTTTTATGCGATGTTTTAGATAAAATTGATGAAATTGTCGGTTATCCGATTACAAGAGATCATCAAGAGCAAGCGATGGGTGATGCACGTCATACGGGTGCAGATACGACTAAAGCTAAACAATTAATTGGGTTTAATCCTCAAGTTTCTCTAGAGGAAGGTTTAACAAAAGAATGGGAATGGATTCAAGGATTGTATCAATAATATGTTAGGGAGTTTTTTCCTCATTTATTTTCGTTTCCACAAACGCCAAATCAAACCTAAACTAACTAAAAAATAACCCGAAGTGAGTAACCCATTCAAATACAGTAATCTTAAAGTATAGGTTGGGAGTGTCAAACTAGAACTTGTCCATAATAAAATATAAGCGATCGCCCACGATAACGTTATCGTAACTGATATTCGACTAATCGACTTTTGTGCTGAATTTCCTTGACGGTGGTAAAGTGTCCATATGGCAGGTATCCAACCCACAACAGGAAGGAGATAAAGCATCAACTGGAGTTTATTAAGTTTTGTTTCGTAAAAGGGATCAGAATTATTCATCATCTTGAGTTTAAGGGTAAAAAATGACTTCCTATTCTAAGAGTTCCCTAACTGCGATCATTCT
Source organism: Chroococcus sp. FPU101 (assembly GCF_017312365.1). Classification (GTDB taxonomy): domain Bacteria; phylum Cyanobacteriota; class Cyanobacteriia; order Cyanobacteriales; family Microcystaceae; genus Chroococcus. The sequence goes on along the minus strand of NZ_BLJI01000004.1, from coordinate 187,423 downwards.
TGCAGGGGGTATCAGTTCTCGTATGGGACAAGATAAAGCTTTACTCAATATTAAGGGAATACCGCTACTGCAAAGAACTTATACTGTTGCTAGTGACTGTGCATCTGTAGTGTATGTTGTCACTCCTTGGATTGAAAAATATACCTCTATTCTTCCTCCATCGTGCCAGATGATTCAAGAAAATACACCCACTCAAGGCCCTTTAGTTGCATTTTCAATCGCTTTAACCCAAGTGAAAACAGAATGGATACTGTTACTCGCCTGTGATTTACCCTTATTAACAAGTGATGTAGTTCAGCAATGGGCAAATTTTTTACCTAGCGTATCAGATGATGCAATTGCCTATCTTTCCAAACAAGATAATCTCTGGCAACCTTTATGTGGATTTTACCGTTATAGTTGTCTTGCCTCACTCCAAAATTTTATTAAACTTAACGGACGTTCTTTTCAAGGATGGTTAAGTCAATCTAATGTACAGCATTTAATCGTAAGTGATCCAGATGTGTTACTCAACTGTAATACTCCAGAAGATTTTAACTTTATAACCAAACAATTAGAAAATAAATCATAAAAGATAAAATACTAAATGTTAAAAATACGGCTATTGGACGCGGAAGATTAGTAATTTGAGTATAACCATTTTTCAGATTATAGCCCAGATAAAGCACTAAAATAACAGTCAAAGTTAATAAAACAGCCTCGGGTAATTGAGTTGGGTTTAGATTTAAGTAAAAGATAATAGAAATCAATAAACTTGTAAAACCACCTAAAAAAACGTCACTCGCTAAATGTCCATAACTTCTTGATAGTATTCTTCCTAAATTAGATAAAACTGGAAGTAAAACAAAAGAGCATAAACCTAAAACTATTTTATTTAATGTTGGTAGAATTACAATCGCATTCCAAATCACTAGACCCATTAATCCATAAATAATACCTATCATTAAAGCTTGAGTTTTAGACAAACTCATAAAAGCTAATAATAATCCATCTAAAGGATGTTTAATGATTAACCATGATGCCGAAATAAATTTGTATAAAATCCCTAAAGTATGCTCAAATATATTTTTAATCCACTGTTTTTCCGTTTTTTCCTTCTGCTTCAGTAAACTATCGATTTTTCGTTGTAGAGTCGAAACATAATGAAACTCTTGATTTTTTTGATAGAGATTCACTGCAATTCTAAAATCATTAATGGATTGTGAGTAATTCTCTAATTCTTCATAAGCTAAACCTCGATGTTGATAAAATTGAGGCTGGTTAGATAATTGAATTGCTTTCGTATAAGCATCAATCGCAGATTGCGTATATCCCAAGCGTTGACGCGCTAAACCCAAATAATAATATGCTTGATCAGAATTTGGATTAATTCTTAAAATGGTTTGACAATCTTCTAAAACAGAACTATCTTTATATAACTGATAATAAACCTCGGCTCTTTTAAGATAAGATGGCCAATAATTCGGATTTCTTGCAATAACTCGATTATAATATTCTAGTGTATTTTCTAATTCTTGATCGTAAACTTTTTCTGGCTCAGTTTGATAATTTTCTACTGGAGTATTAATTTTTAGATCATATTCTTGACGAAGTTCTGAATCGCTTAAAATTTCGTAAGCTTGACAAATCTTTTTAAATTGTTCGGTTGCTGTTGGTTGATTAGGGTGTAAATCTGGATGATATTGACGAGCTAAACGACGAAATGCTATTTTTATTTCTTGTAACGTGGCATCTTGAGGAACTTTAAGAATTTCGTAATAATTTTGAGGGTTAGCCATCGATTTCCGTTATGCTCATTAATAAGACTTAGTAACTTAAATTAAATGGTTTAATCATTTCGCTATGAAACCGAAATTTAAAACGATTCTGGCATGGGAACAAGCGCAAATATTGATGCAACCTGCTTTTATTAGAGTAATCGATAATATTCGTAAAGAATTAGAAAACACAACTTGGCAAGGAACCTATCAAGAAATTCAAGAGCCATACCCTATATATAAATTATCTTTAACGAAAAACAGTAAATCAGTCATTGTAGATATTTGGGATCTGTGCTACCAAGTTTGTTTTCTTGATTATAATTTTAGTCTAAATCAAGAAAATCAGGATAATCCAGAGTTTAGCCAAGACGTTGATATTGATCTAACTTTACTCGATGATACTGGAGAGGTGGATTGGCAGGGTTTAGAAACCAAAGCGCAACGGATTGTAAAACAGGTTTTTTCCAGTTTACCAATTTCATAGAAAATTGGGCTTGGTAATCAAGCCCCTACATTCAATCTTCTCTATTAGACTTTAAATTTCTCAGTAATTCGTCGCATTGCTTCTTCGACATTTTCTCGACTATTAAACGCTGAAATACGAAAATAGCCTTCACCTGCTGCGCCAAACCCAGAACCAGGGGTACCTACAACATTAGCAGTATGCAGTAATTTATCAAAGAAATCCCAACTGGATAACCCGTGTGGTGTTTTGACCCAGACATAGGGTGCATTTATACCACCATAGACACTTAAACCTGCTTCTGTGAGTTTTTCCCGAATCATTTTAGCGTTGTCCATATAAAAGCGAATCAAGTCTTTAACCTGTGCTTTTCCTTCATCGCTGTAAACGGCTTCTGCGGCACGTTGTACGATATAGGATACGCCATTAAATTTAGTAGACTGACGACGGTTCCAAAGCTTCTGAAGTTCGACATCCGAACCATTTCTAGCTTTCCCTGTTAGGGTTTTGGGAACAACCGTAAACGCGCAACGAGTACCCGTAAATCCTGCGGTTTTAGAAAAAGAACGAAACTCGATCGCACAATCTCGCGCCCCTTCAATTTCATAAATCGAATGAGGTAGATTAGGATCACTAATAAAAGCTTCGTAGGCAGCATCAAAAAGAATAATTGAGTGATTCTCCCTAGCATAATTCACCCAAGCTTGTAAATGTTCTTTGGTTGCGGTTGCGCCAGTAGGATTATTAGGAAAGCAAAGATAGATTAAATCGACTTTTTGTGTCGGGAGTTGGGCGGTAAAGTTATTTTCTGCTGTAATGGGAAGATAAACAAACCCTTCATACTCTCCCTTGTCGTTGACTTCTCCAGTATGTCCCGCCATCACATTCGTATCTACATAAACAGGATAAACGGGATCAGTCACAGCAATCGTGTTATCGTCGCCAAAAATATCAAGGATGTTTCCCGTATCGCATTTTGAACCATCAGAAATAAAAATTTCATCCGCATCAACCACACACCCGCGAGAATGAAAGTCATTTTCTGCAATCTTTTCTCGTAACCAAGCATAACCTTGTTCGGGGCCATATCCTTTAAAAGTATTGCGCGATCCCATATCTTCGACAGCTTGGATCATTGCGGTTCGACACGCTGCGGGTAAGGGTTCGGTAACATCTCCGATCCCAAGACGAATAATTTTAGCATCTGGGTTCGCTTGAGCAAATGTATTAACCCGTCGTGCGATTTCTGGAAATAAATAGCCAGCTTTTAGTTTAAGGTAATTATCGTTAATCGTGGTCATGTTTTCTGTTGTACACATCTCTTATGATCAGCTTACTGGATCAGTGTGCCACTTGTCTTGACTATTGATCTAATCATTAGAGAAAAGACGATGACTCTAGATTCTAGAAGTCTACCTACAACTTTATCGGAATTACATCACGAAATTTACTGATTATCAATGTTTATCAAGATTTTTTCAGACTTTTGTCGAATTTTGCTGATTAATCTATCTCATTGTTTTTGAGCCGTGAAAGATAATTTTATTCTCCTCTCGTTTAGGAAAGGGCGTTTGGTGAGGTGGAGCGGGTTAGGAGGAAAATTCACCTCAATATCTATATTTTGTCTAATGAAATGATTTCTGAGTTAGCATGATTAAAGTAAGATTTGATACAAACTATGAACATTGGTACTCTTTATGGAATTAGTGTAGGAACAGGAGACGCAGAATTAATTACGGTTAAAGGTTTACGATTATTACAACAAGTAAAAACGGTAGCTTTTCCGTCTGGAATGAATAATAAACCAGGAATTGCAGAACAAATTATTAAATCTTGGTTACTCTCAGAACAAACTCAATTGGCCCTAGAATTTCCCTATATTCAAGACGAACATTTATTACAACAAGCATGGGAAAAGGCAGCTAACGAAGTTTGGAACTATTTAAAATTAGGACAAGATGTTGCTTTTGCGTGTGAAGGAGATATCAGTTTTTATAGCACCTTTAATTATCTTGCTCAAACGGTAGCACTCAATTATCCTGAAGTCAAAATAGAAATGATACCTGGTGTTTGTTCCCCTCTTGCTGCTGCATCTGCATTAGGAATTCCATTAACCAAACATCATGAAAAAATCGTTATTTTACCTGCCTTATACACCATTCAAGAGTTAGAATCTGTTTTATTGTGGGCTGATGTTGTAGTATTGATGAAAGTTAGTTCAGTTTATCAACAAGTTTGGACTATTTTAAAACAGTTGAATTTATTAGAGACAAGTTTTATTGTAGAACGAGCTACTTGTTCTAATCAGGTGATTTACAAAGATTTAAGCAATTATCCTGAGTTAAAATTGTCCTATTTTTCGGTGTTAATTATTAAAGGGTCTGGCAAACCAAACCCTATATCTTAAAATATTATCTAAGGTTCAACACGAACGGTATAAGGAAAAGAACCTTGCTCAACATTAAACCATTTTTTCTGTATTTCTTGATGATTTGGGCTAGTAATAACTTGATTGATAAATTGTTTCCATTTAGGATCATTTTTCGGCAAGATACAGCCATAAAGTTCTGTTGTCATCGGTTGTCTTGGTGTTAAAGCAAATTCTTTAGGATCATTGCCATTTCGCACCAGTTCCCCAATTAATAAAATACCATCACTTGCCACCGCAGCAACTTCACCCGTTTTAAGTTTTTCGACTCCTTCTGAGCGACTTTTGACGATTTTCCATTTAGCAAACGGATAAATTTGACGAATGATTTGATCAGTTGTTGTATTTGGAATATAAGCAATTGGAACATTTTCTAATGTACCATTAACATCGAATTTTGGTGCCTCTTGTAGTTTAATAAGAAACTGTGAACCAGTCATAAAATAGGGAACCGAAAAATCAATTTTTTCTAACCTCTCTTGTGTCATGGTTGTCGGATCACAAATCAAATCAACTTTTTTACTTTGAATATTATCAAAGCGGTTATCTACAGTCGATTCAGTTAATTTGAGTTTAACAGGTCGATTTAATTCTTTTTCTAATTGTTGACGAATTAATAAAATTAAATCTAAAGAATAGCCCGTCCATTGATTATTATTATCAATGTAACCAAAAGGAATCGCATCTTGGCGAGTAGCGGCGTTAAGTTCCCCAGTTCGCTTAACTTTCTCTAAGATAGTTTCAGCAAAAACTTGTAGAGGAAATAGAAATAAAATTAGAAAAGCGAGTAGAGTTTTTTGGTACATTGGGTTTGTTAAAGTATGTTAAAGTATTTCTAAAAAGTTTGAGTGGTTGCTGTCCAAATAGTCCAAGCATCGATTAAGAGTAAGAGTAAAGTAAAAACGAATAAAATTAAATACATCCAAGGTTGTGAGAGAGGGCGAATATCAGATGTATTAATTTTGGTTTTTTCTTCAACAATTTTTACTAAACGGGAAAAGCCAGCGACTCGCATTGGTAAAAGATAAGCGCGGGTCTGTTCTTGACTAATAAAATAATAAACAAGCCCTCCTTGCCCAGTTGTTCTAAGCTTTAGGTCTTTAATCTCGTTCCAATATAATGACCATCCTTTGCGTAAAAAAGAGGGAAACCAACGAGGATAAACCACACTAATTTGATCGTCATTTAAAATAACTTGTTCCCCTAATGCCCCATATAGCACAATAAAACCGAGTCCCAAACCAATCCATAAAAAAATCGAACTGATCGGTGCATTGGTAAATTTAGCCAAAAAAGGTAAGGGCAAGGTCAGCGAGATATAGAGTAGGAGTAGAGTCAGTCGAATCAGTGGAGAAATCCGAAACGTAGCGATAGGATTAGAAGACATATCAAGAAATAAAGTTCACTACAAAAACTAAAATTGTATCCAGTTTAACTGATTTTTTTTCAAGAGTTTCTATCTAACAAATTAAGCACAACTCTAAAAACACATTGGCAGAAAATATTTAATTAGCTGTATCAAAGAGTACTAAATTAGGTGACAAAATTCAGTATTGTCATAAACACGATGAAATAATGTAATTTTAGACAGAATGCGAATTGAGCAGTTACAAGCTTTTTTAGCGGTTGCTGAAACCGGTAATTTTGGACAAGCCGCCCGACAATGTGGGGTGACACAATCTACTATTAGTCGTCAGATCCAGTCACTAGAAATAGATTTAGGTTTACCGTTATTCCACCGCACTGCCCAAGCGAAGTTAACCATAGCGGGCGAAAAACTGTTATCTAGGGCCAAAAAAATTTGCACAGAATGGACAATAATTCATAAAGAAATAGAAGACTTACACTTAGGAAAACAACCTGAATTATGTGTTGCTGGTATTCATTCGGTATGTTCCCATTACTTACCCCCCGTCTTACAGCATTTTTGCCGAGACTATCCAGAAGTACAACTACGGGTGACAGCATTAGGAAGCGATCGCGCATTAAAAGTGCTACGGGATGGCTTGGTGGATGTGGCGATCGTCATGCACAACCGATTTTTAACCGCGAGTCCTGAAATGGTCGTCGAAGTCCTCTACGAAGAACAAATCGAAGTTCTTATGGCTGCTAATCACCCACTGAATCAATATTCTGAGGTGTTGTGGTCAGATTTAGTAAACTATCCCCAAGTCGTCTTTAAAGATGGTTACGGAATGCAACGCCTAGTACAAGAATGGTTTTCTCGCCAAGATGCCCCCCTGAAAATGGCCATGGAATTGAACACCCTAGACGCTTTTCGGGGAGTTGTCAGACAGGGAAATATGGTCGCATTACTACCCCAGTCGGCATTATTCGATGCTTATCAAGATGAAACCCTAGCCGTTCGTCCCATTGCGTTTCCTCCCGAATTTAACGCGAATGCAGCAACGAATGGTAAACTAAAACTCCGTCCTACCCGTCAAGTCGTGATGGTAACAACGAGCGATCGCTTACAAATCCCTCCGATTGCTCATTTTTGTGAATTAGTACGACAAGGACGCTTTCAGCCTTTTCCCTCTCTATTTGCCGAAACCTCTAAATTATTGGCAACTGAATTAATCTCTAAAAACGATCGATCATGAGTCAAACCTTTCGTGAGTTACTAAAAACCATTGGCAGTGGCGTTCATACAGGCAAAGATTTAAGCCGTTCTGAAGCAGCCGTTGCCACCCGTCAAATGTTATTAAAAGAAGCAACCCCCGCACAAATTGGGGCGTTTCTCATTGCACATCGGATCAAGCGTCCTAGTCCAGAAGAACTCGCGGGAATGCTAGATATCTATGACGAACTAGGGCCACGTTTAGAGATTGACCATTTGCCTTTTGATAAACCAGTGGTAATCTTCGGTAACCCTTATGATGGCAGAACCCGAACCGTCCCCGTCACTCCAATTACGACATTAATGCTAGTTGCTTCAGGGGTACCTGTAGTCTTGCATGGTGGGGGTATTATGCCGACTAAATACGGTGTTCCTTTGGTCACACTTTGGCAAGGTTTGGGGGTTGATTTCACTCAACAAGATTTAGCACAAACGCAACAATTTTTAGAAAAAACAGGTTTAGCTTTTATTTATATACCAAATCATTTTCCCTTGGCTGATCATTTAGTTCCCTACCGCGATCAAATTGGGAAACGTCCGCCAATTGCTACGATGGAATTAATGTGGTTACCTTGTACTGGGAATATTCATCCCATTTCGGGGTATGTTCATCCGCCTACTGAGGAACGCTTTCTTAAAACCTTTGCTCTTAAAGGAATTTCTTATTTTACATCGATTAAAGGATTAGAAGGGAGTTGTGATCTCTCTTGTAGTCGTACTGCGATTATTGGTTTTGGTCATGCAGGTGAATCTCCGTATTTTGAGCGTTTTCTGTTAGATCCGCGTGAATATGGGTTCAAACCAACAGATGTTATTCTAGAATCAACTGAACAAGCGATCGCATTAATGCAAGGGTTAATTCAAGGTCAAGATAATGAATTAAAAGATGCTGCTATTCTTAATGGTGGCTTTTATTTATGGAGATGTGGCGTTTCTGAGGATCTAAAAACAGGTTTTGAACAAGCGGAAGTCATGCTAAAAGAAGGTAAACTAGCAGAAAAGTTAAAAGAGATTTCATCTTTAGGTTAAAAATTAGTTAATCAATCAAAAATTTATCAAAAATACGTCAATTTTATTCGGTAATTAGCTTAAAGTTTCCGTAAAGTGACCTTAAGCAACTGAAGTATTATTTAGATTAATTTGAGAGAAGACAGGAATAGCATTTTATGTTGTTGGGTCAAATTCTACTGAAAAAGCGATGGGTTTCCCTTAATCAGTTAGAGACAACGGTTAACCAGCAAAAAGATAGCAACCATAAATTAGGTGAACTTTTGTTGCAACAAGGTTTCATTGCTCAAGAACAACTAGAACAAGCCCTTAAAGAGCAATACTGGCGACGTAACGGATATTGGGTAATTGATTAATTGAACGTTTAGGGTAGATTTTCTTAATCTATCCTTAAATTTAATTCAGTGTGCTTTCGGTGTCAGATTTTTGGGAATACTAAAGATAACGATCTAAAATCAGCTTGACTTTTTTCATAAAGATAACGAAAGACGGTGATGATATAGTAAGAGCTTAAAAATCGCTGAATTTATGAAAGCAAAAGCAATTAAACAACGTTCATCTCTTTTTGGTATAGCTATTAGTATTCTCCTGTTAAGTTCTTGTAATAACAATCAGTCAACACCTAATGTACAGGGATTTGAAGTTAAATTTTTAGTCGGTAGTGCATTAGAACAATATTGTAATCAAGCTGCGACTCAATTTAATCAACAGCAACCCAAATTAGATAACGGACAAGCATTTTATTTAAAATGTGAAGCAAAAGGAAGTGGTGATGTTGTTAATAGTGTTGTTACTTTGGCTAAACAGTTGCAGCAGGGAACTATTAATGCAGATGCCCCCGAATTTCCCAGTTTAATTTCAACTGACGGCGAAATCTATTACGCACAGTTGAAAGCACAAATTGATCAACTTTTTCCAGGGCAAAACTATATACCTGAAATTACAGACGCGCCTTTATTAGCAAATAGTCCAATGGTTTTTATGGTACCTGCTGAAGTAGCATCAGGACTACGCAAACAAGCTAATCTATTTAAAGAGTTGGAAACTGCAAAAACCTATCAAGATATTAATCCAAACAGTCCTAAATTACCGATTTATTACGTTCATGCTGCCCCAACACGATCTAATTCAGGTCTACAAACCCTTGTTACTCAATTTGTTGATGTATCGAGAAAACGTCCAGAACAATTAACTATAGCAGATATTCAAAAGTATCAACCCCAAGTACAAAAAATACAAAGTAAAGTTACTCGTTATGGAATTTCGACCCATTCTTTAGCGAAAGATATGGTTAAAAATGGCTTATTTTGGGCATCAATTGGCTCAGTTTATGAATCTTCTGTCATTGAAGCCAATAGCAATCAAAATACTTCACAAACTCGTTATGAGGCGATTTATCCACAAGCAACTTTTACCTCAAATATGCGGGCAATTCTTGTAGATGCACCTTGGATTAATGCTGATGAAAAAGCCGCTTCTGAAAAAGTAATTGAGTATTTACGTTCTCCAGATGGGCAAAAAATTGCAACAGATTTAGGGTTACGTCCAGGGGTTCCAGGTATCGCATTAGGGGCTAAGTTTTCTTCTCAATTTGGAGTTGATCCGAATGCTAAATATGACTCATTACGATCACCTAAACCTGAAGTTGTTAATGCCATGTTAAAATCTTGGCAAGAGTATGCTAAAAAACCTTCACAGGTGGTTATTGTTGTAGATTCATCGGGGTCGATGGAGGGAAATAAATTACCTTCTGTACAAAATACTTTGAATAACTATATCAATAGTTTGGGGCCTAAAGAAAAGGTCGCTTTAATTGATTTTGATACTGAAATCCGTCAAGCCGTAATTGTTGATGGTACCCCCCAAGGAAAAGACATAGGATTACAATTTATTTCGGGATTAAAGGCTTATGGAGGGACGCGGCTATATGATGCTACTTTAGATGCGAGAAACTGGCTACAAAAGAATTTAAAGCCTAATGCGATTAATGCTGTGATTGTTTTAACAGATGGCGAAGATTCTGGATCTAGAATTTCTCTAGAGTCTCTTAATCAAGAATTACAAAAAAGTGGTTTTAATACCGATCAAAGAATTGCCTTCTTTACGATTGGTTATGGAAAAGATGGTGATTTTAATCCAGACGTTTTAAAACAGATTTCTGAAAATAATGGTGGCTATTATCGCAAGGGAGATCCCGAAACAATTTCAACAGTGATGTCAGAATTACAATTAGAATTCTAGAAAAAATATGCTGAAACTTGTTAATCCTTTTGATTATCCGATTGCTATTTTAATAGGTGGAGTTTCTTTACTTGTTGGCGTAAGGATTTTAAGCATTCCTAATCCTCTTATTTTACCTACTGCGGCTGCGGTTGCCACAGGAAGCGCGATTTTTCTTAAATCTAGAGAACCTGATACAGAAAAAATAGCCAAACAACAACTTGAACAAGAATTAAAACAGATTAAAGTTTTAGCGCAAGCAATTGTTACTAAATCAGAAATTTTATTAAAAGAAGCCAATCAATCTTTGACGATAGGAGATTTTCAATTAGATTTATTAGTTGCTGTTCAATCAGCTTGCGATCGCATTACAGAACTTCCGCAAAAAATCGATATATTAAGTCAAAAAATTTCCTTTTCTGATTCGCTTTTTTCCCCAGATCAATTAGAAAAACAGCTTCAAGAAATACAAGCTAAAATTCCTTTCGCCTCTGGAGTGGCTAAACAACAACTAGAACAATTAGAAACAAGTATAAAACGGAACTTACAACTAACCCAAACAGGACAAGATACTCGTCAAGCACAAATTTTAAACTTACATACTTTAGTCCAAACTTCAGCAGGAGTTTTACAAGAATTACAGAATAAACTGAGAACATCTAATCTTAATAACTTTGAAGAAATAAAAGAATTACAAAAATTAAGCCAAGAACTTAATCAAGTTCAAGACAACGTTAATATTTTAATTTAGTAATTGATGATTTTATGTCAAAAGATAAAAGCCAAAAAATTCTTACTTCAGTTTTAATTTCAGCAACATCATTAGGATTAGCTTATCTTCCTTTACCTGGAGTTAATCAAATAATTTATGTTGTCAGTGGAACAGAATTAACTGAACCCTTAAAACAAATAGAAACAAAATTCGAGCAAGAAAATCCTAATACTAAACTTGAATTAAAATTTCAAGGCTCACAGGATATCGTTAATAATTATATCGATGAAAAAAATGATTTTAATCCGACTGTTTTAATTCCTGCTTCTGCCGAATTTTTAGATGAATTAGAACAACGTTGGCGAAGTCAGAATCAAAGTGATGCTTTTTATGAACAACCTGAAAAAATTGCTAAGACCTTTTTAGTGGGTATTGCTTGGCCAGAGCGAGGAAAAATCATATTTCCTGATGGTCGTTTTGATTGGAAGAAATTAGAAAAAGCGATGGAAGATGGCAATTGGCAAAAAATAGGTGGTCAAAATAATTGGGGAAGCTTTGATTTTTTAACCACTGATCCAACTCGTTCTAATAGTGGTCAAATCACTCTAAATTTATGGGTAAAATCGAAAGGTAAAAATTTGAATGATCCACAAATTGAAGAATTATTTAGAACAATTAAAAATTCAGTTTATCTCCCACCTCGTTCTACTGATATTTTGTTACAAGAATTTATTACTCGTGGGTCAAATGATGCCGACGTTGCTACTGTATATGAAAGTAATGCACTTTATCGCTATTCACAATCTAGTTTAAATCAAGGAAAACCTTATCAAATTTATTATCTATCTCCTACGGTTGAAACAGTAGCTACGGCTGCAATTGTTCGTCGTAATGTCGGAAATCAAAAAGCTAAAGCAGCGCAAAAATTTATTAATTATTTACAAGAACCCGAACAACAAAAAGTTTTTATTCAATATGGATTTAGACCAGTTATCAATGGAATTGATTTACAATCTGTTCCTAATAGTCCTTGGTCACAAAATATCCCAGGTTCTGAAATTAATCCCCCAGTCAATACCATTGAACCCCCAAAACCTCAAACCATCGGCGAAATACAACGTTTGTGGGAACGAGCAAATTAAGTTAAAATAATGAAAAAGAATCTAGAAAATATTACACTATTATGCCTGAAATATAAGCAACAGAAGCCGATTGAATTTGGGAGTATTTAACAAGATAGTGGACTCCTTAAAAGCAACTTTTAAAAGCTTTACGGAAATATCAAAAATGGCAAAAAAAACAGCTTTTCTAGCTCATATTATTAAACAGTTGTATGTATTACAACATCGTTTTTGGAGTGTAGTAGCTGGTGCTGATATTCCCCTTAATTGTCAGATTGAAGGAGGGCTATTAATGCCTCATCCGATAGGAATTGTTATTCATCCCTCAGCAGTTATCGGCTCTAACTGTTTAATTTTACAGCAAGTAACAATTGTGGGAGATGTACAAATTGGGGGTCACGTTGATATTGGCGCAGGGGCTAAAATTATTCGACCTATTAAAATTGGCAATCATGCTAAAATCGGTGCCAATGCTGTAGTTTTATCAAATGTTCCTGAAGGTGCTACGGCTGTTGGTATTCCAGCTAGAATTATTTCTCAATCTCCAGAGTCAATTTTATTTTAAGCTTAGAGCAATCTATCTACGTTAAAAGTATTTAACATATGAATTCATATCTCTCTCGAATGGAAGATGTACAATCTCCGATTATTCCTGTAGTGGGACAGTTAATTAGAGAGAATGTTGGTACAATTTCACTCGGTCAAGGTGTTGTTTCTTATAGTCCTCCTGTAGAGTCAATAGAGACTTTATCAGCTTTTTTAGCCGATGCAGAAAATCATAAATATAAAGCTGTCTATGGAATACCGACACTATTAACAGCAATTGAAGAAAAATTACAAGAAGATAATCATATTCATCTGACCAAACAAAGAATTATCGTCACAGCAGGCGGAAATATGGCTTATATGAATGCCATCCTAGCTATTACATCAGTTGGTGATGAAATTATTCTCAATACGCCTTATTATTTTAATCATGAGATGGCGATTATGATGGCGGGTTGTCATCCAGTATTAGTAAAAACGGATGAAAATTATCAACCTCGTCCTGATGCGATAGAAGCAGCAATTACTGAAAAAACAAGAGCAGTTGTTACAATTTCACCAAATAACCCGACAGGTGTGGTTTATTCCGAATCTCTGATTAGAGAAGTAAATGAAATTTGCCAAAGAAAGGGAATTTATCATATTAATGATGAAGTCTATGAATATTTCACCTATGACGGGATTAAACATTTTTCTCCCGGTTCAATCTCAGGCAGTCAAGATTATACTATTTCGCTTTATAGCTTATCGAAAGCCTATGGTTTTGCAAGTTGGCGGATTGGTTATATGATTATTCCAGAACATTTATTTGTCGCGATTAATAAAATTCAAGATACGATCGTTATTTGTCCTCCCGTCATCTCTCAATATGCAGCATTAGGCGCGTTGAAAGCGGGTAAAGCTTATTGTCAGGGACATTTAGAAAAAATTGCTCTTGTCAGAAAAATTGTTTTAGAATCCTTGCAATCTATTCAAGATTTATGTACGATTACACCTGCTGATGGGGCGTTTTATTTCTTTCTCAAAGTTAATCGAGATCTAGATGATTTCTGGTTAGTCAAAACATTAATCGAAAAACATAAAATAGCGGTTCTCCCTGGTTCAACCTTTGGGATGACGGATGGGTGTTATTTACGGTTAGCTTATGGTTCATTGCCACCTGAAACCGCAGCAGAAGGGATGGAAAGATTTGTTAAAGGTTTACGAGACATTTTAAGTTAATACTCAATTCACCTCACTCTAGCCCCCTCTACCTCACCCTAACCTTTTCCTGCGAGGAGAGGGAATTATGAGGAATACTTTTGATACATTGAGGGGGAATGATCAGGAATACTTTTTAACTCAATGATAATCACTGGTTAATGTTGGTATGGAATCTTACTAAAGATTGTTCTTTTAGCAGAAGAATCATTTTCCTACTCAACTATTGATTATTTCAGGTTGCTAATAGTAATTCCATGTTTACCTTCCAACTTTTACACGCTTCGGACTTTGAAGCGGCTATCCCTGCCCTACAAGATGCGCCCCGTTTTAGCGCGGTACTAAATGCTTTAAGAAATCAAGATAATAACGGTGATGGTACTCCAGATTATACGAATACTCTAACGCTTTCTTCAGGCGATAACTATATTCCAGGGGTTTGGTCTTCTGCAAGTAATAGTATCTATGGTTCAGCAGGACGCGCCGATATTAAAATCCTTAATGAGTTAGGCATTCAAGTTAGTACATTAGGTAATCATGAATTTGATTTTGGAACAAGCGTTCTAAAAAATATCTTTACACCAGATCCGACTCTAAATTATGAGGGGCTAAATTTTCCCTATCTGAGTGCTAACCTAGATTTTAGTCCAGAAGCAAATTTAAGTGGTTTTGTAACCGCAGACGGACAAGAAGCCAGTACCATTCCAGGGAAAATAGCGAAAAGTACGATTATCACGGTTAATGGCGAAAAAATTGGGATTGTTGGCGGTACAACACCGATTTTAAAATCAATCTCCTCAACTGGAAATGTCGGTGTTTCTCCTGCTGACTTTGATGAAAATGATCCTAATGATCTTCAAGCCTTAGCCAATATTTTACAGGCATCGGTCGATCAACTGCTCCAAACGAATCCCGATTTAGATAAGGTAATTCTGGCGACACATATGCAGCAGTTAAGCATCGAACAAGCATTAGCCCCCTATATGAGAAATGTTGATATTATCGTTGGAGGCGGTTCTAACACTCGTTTACTCGATAGTAACGATCGTTTGAGGGCTGATGATACTAAACAGGGCGATTATCCAATTTTTACCACAGGGGCAGACGGAAACCCAATAGCAATTGTTAATACTGATGGAAACTATAAATATGTTGGGCGGTTAGTCATTGATTTTGATGATAATGGCGTAATCATTCCCAGTAGCTATAATCCCATTATTAGCGGGGCTTATGCTACTGATGATCAAGGAGTTGCCGACTTAGGAGGAACTCCTGATCCAGAAATTGTCGCCATTACTCAAGCTTTACAAACTCAAATTAACGCCCTAGAAAGTCAGACTTTCGGTGTTACTAACTTTTATCTTAATGGGAATCGTGCGGGAACGGGTGTTGATGGTGTCCGAAACCAAGAAACCAATTTAGGTAACTTAACCGCCGATGCTAACCTAGAAATTGCCCAAGACTATGATCCAACAGTAACTATATCGATTAAAAATGGTGGTGGTATTCGGAATAGTATCGGTCAAATTATTGTACCAAGTAACGCTGATCCGATCCGTTTACCCCCTGCAGCCAACACCTTGACAGGTAAACCAGAAGGGGGTGTCTCTCAACTCGATATCGGAAATGCCCTGAGTTTTAATAATGGTTTAACGCTTCTGACTCTCAACGCAGCCCAACTATTACAGATTTTAGAACATGGCGTTGCTGATAGTACTAATGATCAAGCCAGTTCCCAAGGTCGTTTTCCTCAAATTAGTGGTGTATCCTTTAGTTTTGATCTAACTCGTGTGAATGGCGATAGAATTATTTCAGCCGCCATTAAAGACGAAAACGGGAATATGATCGACGTTTTAGCCCGTAATGGAGAATTAGTAGGCGATCCTAACCGAATCTTCCGTATTGTTACATTAGGATTTTTAGCCGATGGTGGCGATAGTTATCCATTTAATACATTTGATCCACAACAGACGAATCGAATTAATCTAAATCAGCCAGAAGAAGCCCCACGTACAGGTGTTGCGACATTTTCCCCCGATGGTTCAGAACAAGATGCTTTAGCCGAATATCTAGCGAGAAACTATGCCACTTCGAGTACAGCCTATCATCAAGACGATGTACCGAGAACCTTAGATACACGCATTCAAAATTTAGCCTTCCGTTCCGATGCTGTATTTAATTCTAATGCCCAAGTGGGTATCTTTAATATCGAACAACTTAGCCGTACTGGATATGTTAGGGATATTTCAATTGATCCTGTTTTCCTAAATAATATCTCTCTAACTCGTCTTTTTGATGAAACTTATTATCTAAGTGAATACCCAGATGTTCAAACTGCCGTTAGTAATGGTCAATATAGTAGTGGTTATGAACATTACATCAATTTGGGTTTAAATGAAGGACGAAATCCGAGTACTCTGTATAACGAAAGTTATTATCTAACTTCTAACCCTGATGTAGCGAATGCCGTTGCTACAGGAATTTTTTCAACGGGTTTCCAACACTATGTTACATTTGGACAATTAGAACGCCGCGATCCGAGTGAGCTTTTTGATGAACTTGATTATCTCATGAATAATCCTGATGTGGTAAGTTCTATAGCCGTTGATGAATTCCAAAGTGGTTTTGAACACTATTTGAGATATGGTCTAGATGAAAACCGTTTACCCCTACTCTCTTTGTATAACGAAGATTATTATCTGACTTTTAACCCTGATGTGGAGAATGCTGTAGCAGCAGGAAGCTTTATTGATGGTTTCGATCATTATCTTCGATTTGGACAAGGTGAAAAACGCAACCCCAGTTCTTTATTCAATGAAAATCAGTATTTGACTACTTACCCCGATGTCGCCAATGCTATTACTGCAGGTTTTTTCCAAAGTGGTTTTCAACACTATATTTTAGCGGGTCGGGCCGAAGAAAGATTAACTTTGGTGTAAACCTCACCCCTAACCCCTCTCCACCTCACCCTAACCCTCTCCTAAAAGGAGAGGGAACTATAAGGAAAACTTTTATATTGGCGAGGGGAATTAAGCTAACGTTGTTGATCTACAACTGTAAACACAACTGCTTAAAATGATCTCCTCGATGTTCAAAACTGCTGTACTGATCGAAACTGGCGCAAGCGGGCGATAATAAAACCACCTTCGCGCCTTTTTCTTTAGCAACTTCTAAACTTCGAGTCACTGCTTGATCCATCGTTTCGACAATTTCGTATGCACAATAATTGATTTCTGTCAAGCGTTTAGCAAAAGTTGAGGCGGCTTCTCCAATAAGTAAAACACTAGCCGCTTTTTCTTGAATTTTGTTTAGCCATCGGGTATCATCTCCCTCTTTCGCTTCACCACCTGCAATTAAGATCACTGGCGCATCGACAGACGCTAAACCTACTTCAGCAGCATCATAGTTCGTTGCTTTACTATCATTGATGAAATGAACACCCGATACCGTACAAACAGACTCAAGACGATGAGGAACCCCTGAAAAAGTTGCCATAGCAGAAACGATCGCACTTTTTTCCACACCCGCTAACCTAGCCACAGCAACCGCCATCAGTAGGTTTTGTTTGTTGTGATCGCCAACCATCTTAAAAAGATTGACGGGTAAAATCAATTCACCAAAAGCAACCACCCAATTATCTTGGATATAAACCCCTCTAGCTGGATCACACAGTAAAGCATCTTTTCCTTTAACCGATGTCCAATAGGCGTTATGCCACTGACTTAAGCCAATATTTCTCAGATAAGGATCATCCCCGTTAAAAACTTGATGACGCGATCGCTGTAAAAGAGAAGCCTTAATATTATAATAATTCTCTAAAGTTTTATGACGGCTGAGGTGATCAGGAGTAAAAGTTGTCCAGAGTCCAATTTGTGGCGCAAGTTCAGAGGATGATTCAATCTGATAGCTACTCACTTCAGCAATGATCCAATCGTAATTGAGTTGATCGACTAAAGCAAGTTCACAAGCTGCATAACCAATATTGCCACAAGCAGGAGCATTTAAACTCGCCGTTTTAAAGATAGCCGCAATTAGTGAGGTTGTCGTGGTTTTGCCATTGGTTCCCGTAATACCAACCCAAGGAAAAGACTTAAGATATCGCCAAGCTAACTCTAATTCTCCGATCATATTAATTCCTTTTTCTCTAGCTTCGACTAAAATCGGCAGATCCCAAGGTACACCTGGACTAACAACAATTAGACTGGGTAGATTTTCAGGATCGAGAGTTAAAGAATGTCCTAGCTGAACGATAATCCCTTCTTGTTGTAAATCTTGTTGAGTGGCTTCTAATGCTGGAGTATTGGAACGATCGTTCAATTTAACGATCCAGCCTTCTCGTTTTAGACATCTTGCTGCTGCGATTCCCGATCGACCTAATCCTATAATCTCTGCTGTCGCCATCAATTTACCTTACCCTGCGCTCAATATGGGGAATTGTATCTTATTGGTTCTCTTTAAGATGTAACTAACTCTAAACGTAGAGACACTTAAAGCTTGCATCTCCACGCCTGTGACGCACTAACTGACGTAATAGTGTCATTAATTTAATCTTTAGTCGCCATGCGCCATCCTTCGACATTACGCTGTTTTTCCCTAGCGATCCCTAAAGCATCATTGGGAACATCCTTTGTAATAACTGATCCAGCAGCAATAGTCACATCTTCACCCAAAGTAACTGGCGCAACTAAAACGCTATTAGCCCCCGTTTTACTACGATTTCCGATTTTCGTCGGATGTTTTTTCACCCCATCGTAGTTAGCTGTGATGGTTCCTGCACCGATATTGACTTTTTCGCCTAATGTTGCATCTCCTAAATAAGATAAATGAGCAGCATTAGACTTGTCACCGATCGCAGACTTTTTAACTTCGACAAAATTTCCAATTCTACAGGCAGATCCGATTTTAGCCTCACCTCGTAAATGGGCATAGGGGCCGACCTTACTTTGATGTCCCACCTCGCTATCGGTGATCACAGAATACATTACTGTTACATTTTCCCCGATCTGACTATTTTCGATTAAAGTCCCAGGCCCGATCCGACTTCCCGAACCAATAACACTATCACCTCTAAGATGGGTTTGCGGTTCAATGATGACATCTGTTCCTAACTTTACCGTGTCATCGATCGTAATGCTATCAGGATCAATGAGGGTCACACCTTCACGCATCCAGTGTTCTTTAATTCTAACCTGTAGGATATCATGAGCAGTGGCGAGTTGTTTACGATCGTTAATCCCGCTAATTTCGAGATAATCATCGACATCTAAAGCCATTACAGGATCAAGAAAATTTACTGCATCCGTTAAATAATATTCTTGTTGATCATTATTAGATTTAAGATTAGGCAGAATTTCTCGCAATTTTGACCAATTAAAACAATAAATGCCGCCATTAATACGACAATTTTTCCGTTGTGCGTCATTACAGTCTCTTTCTTCGACGATCTGAGTGACTAAATTATGACCATCACAGAAAACTCGTCCATAACCTTTCGGGTTGGGTAAGTTTGCTGTTAATAAAGTGGCTGCGTTTTGATGGGTTTTATGAGTTGCTAAAAGTTGTTGAATGGTTTCTTTCCGTAAAAGCGGAACATCACCATTTAAGACCAAAAGATCGCCCTCAAAATCTTGTAGATAAGGAATAAGCTGCTGTATCGCATGACCTGTTCCTAACTGTTCTTTTTGTTCGACATATTCCAAGTTATCTTTATGCTGTAAGGCTTCTTTGACGCGATCGCCTTGATAACCAATAATAATCATACGCCGTAGCGGGTTAATCATCTGACAACTGTCGATGACTCGTTCCACTAACGATTGTCCCCCCAAATAGTGTAATACTTTGGGGAGTTTGGATTTCATGCGAGTTCCACGTCCCGCCGCCAATATTGCTACCGCTACCATTGCTGCTATGTGTTATGTTTCGACGTTCTTCTCGACAAAAGTATAGCGTGTAATGACACCTTGATGATTCAATTGACCTGTTTGAAATCATGAAAAAAATCTCAGGCAGTCCTCAGAAACTCTTCAGGTACAAGATCTAAGCTAAAAGCTAAGTTAGATTAGGATTTATAAGAACCATGTCTGTTCGCTTTTTGCTACACAGTTTATTTATTATTTCCGTATCTTTTGTTACTTTTTCTTGTAATGTTTCCCATGCGTCGTTTCCCGATCCTGTGACGAATATTTCGACTTCGACTCATGGAAATCAAACGGCAGTTTTAGCGGGTGGGTGTTTCTGGGGAATGGAAGCGGTTTTTGAGCATCTTAAAGGTGTTTCTGAGGTTATATCTGGCTTTTCGGGTGGCAATGCTGAAACAGCGAACTATTATAGAGTGAGTTCTGGACAAACCGAACACGCTGAATCAGTGAAAATTACTTACGATCCGTCGGTGATATCCTATGAACAAATTCTGAAGATTTATTTTTCAGTGGCACATGATCCTACACAGTTAAACCGTCAGGGGCCCGACTCTGGTACGCAATATCGTTCAGCCATCTTTTACGCTACTGAGGAACAGAGACAAGCCGCACAAGCTTATATCGATCAGCTTAACAAAGCCGATACTTTTGGTAAACCGATCGCTACTCAATTAGTTCCTTTAAAAGATTTTTATGCAGCAGAAGACTATCATCAAAATTTTATTGATCGTAACCCGAATTATCCTTACGTGGTAGTGCATGACTTACCCAAACTGGTTCAACTACAGAAACAGTATCCCAACCTTTATAAACAAAATAGCGGTTCTTAAATTAATTGGGTTTGGAGACCAAACCCCTACAATTCATCAATTATAATCCTGCAAACCATTCATACCCGCGATCTTCCCAGTAGCCTTTCATCGGTAATAGCCGATCAACTAAAGTAATTTGAGTCACCCATTTACTTTGTTTATAGCCTAACTTAACGGGAGATGCTAAACGAAGCGGCGCACCATTAGCAACGGGTAAAGGTTCTCCATTTTTCTGATAAACCATCAAAGTTTGTGGATGTAGTGCTGAGGCGATATCCCAACTTTCATAGTAGCCATCAGCCGATTTAAAATAAACATAACGAGCGTTTGATCTCGGTTGAGCTAAACTAATTAAGTCTCGTAATCTTACCCCACCCCACTGAACGATCGCTGCCCAACCTTCTACACAAATATGTCGAATAACCATCGAAGTTAATGGAAAATTCTGGATCTCCGTCATACTGAACTGTTTTGGCTGATCGACTTCTCCATCAATTTTGAGGCGAAACTGTGTAAGATCAATTTTTGGGCTAAAGTCAAAAGTATTAATCAATAACTTATCGGGTTCAATAGCACTTATGGGAAATTCAGGAATAGGATGTTGAGTTAATAGCAGTTCTTCCAACTTTTGATTAAGTGGTTCAAATGTTCGACCCATGGTATCTGATAAAAAAGTTGTACCACAGCTATCGAGTAACAAACCCATTCCAGTAAGACCCGATATTTTAAGCAATTGACGACGGGATAACGTGCGCTTAGGAAAAATTAAACTCATAGCCAACTTTTAAACAAACATAGATTTAATTAGTCGAAAACTACCCACATTCAGCGCAAGTAGAGAATGAATCAAGGTAAAAACAACGATCGCAGGAACCGTAAACAAGTGAGCAACTCGTAAAGTCTGCCAGTCACCAAATAAACCAGAAAGCCAGTAAAATTGTGCTGGTTTATACATCGCAAGACCACTTAAGATCGCCAACAGCAGAACGGGAATAATAGCCGTATAAATTAACCGATGCCATGCGTAGTTCTTACGTTTTAGGTTCTCAATCTGGAGAGTTTTTAGGTCACGTGTACTAGCAAACCGAATTCGCCAACGACGAGTAGCAAAAACATAAATTCCGTACCAAAGTAAGTTTAGCCCATAAAACCACATCGCCGCAAAATGCCAGTGTCTCCCACCTGCTAACCAACCACCCAACAGAAAAAAGTCTGGAACTTCCCAACCATCCCGCCCGCCAAAAACTGGATTAGCATTATAGATCTGTAGTCCGCTAGTCATCATGATCATTAGACTAATAATATTTATCCAATGAAAAGTCTTTGCTAGAAAAGCTTGTTTGGGTGTTTGTGGGCTTTTGCTGTTTGAAGAAGTCATAATTAATCATGAAAAACTTAAATCATCTTTCCTATTGGTAGTTGTACCAGAAAAACCTAAACTTTTCCTGACTATTATCTGAGAATTACCTGAGAATGCTAAAAATAGTCTTTTTTAAAGCCACTGTAGGGGTTTGGTTTCCCAACCCAACCTAAAAACAAACTAATCTAAAAACGTCCCAAATCATCATTAACTAAATCCAGTTATTAAATATCATTCTCATCCCAAATTCTTGTTCAGTTAAAGGAAGACCTAAATAAATCGGTAGCCAATAAACAAATGCTACAGCAATCAAGATTAAAGTAATTATTCCTAAAATTTTATAATTTAATAAATCACTGTATAACCAAGTATCAATTAACCACGCTAAAGCCAGTATTGCAAAAACATAAGCCCCTAAGTAATGATAAATGAAAGTACAGCGACTCACTGCTGACCAAGGTAAAAGATTAGTTAGATAATTAGAAATAATGTAAATGAGTAGAAAAAGATAAAAATTACTTTTCTTAAACAAAATTAAGAGAAAAAATCCGAAAAACATGATAATAGATAAAGTAGATAACCACCACAAAAGCGGATTTCCCATTGCATGGACATCATAGATAATCTTTTGATTGTTGATTGTTTCTGTTTGATAAAAATAAGCAATGGGTCGCCACATGACTAACCAACTATACCAAGGTGAGCAATAGGGATGAATATGAGAATCATTTCCTTTAATTTTTTGATGAAATGCTAAAATTTCTTGATGCACTTCCCAAAAATTATATTGAGGATTCATGATTAAATGCGGTATCCAGAGAAGCGAATAAGTGAATAATGGAATAATGACTAAAGATAAGAAAAGTCTTGACCAGTTTAAAAGTCTAAAATATTCTTTAAATAAAATAATGATTAAAAAAATCCCTAATAAAAAGGCTAATCCGTTCCATTTTACGGCAATAGAACAACCAAGAAAAAATCCAGAAAGAATCAAATAACGATTTTTATTGTTAGTTCGGAGAGATAATAAAAAGCAAAGTTGACCTAATAAACCAAATAAAACCAGATAAATATTATTTAAAGCATAGCGAGATTCGACTAAAAATAAGCCATCTAAAACAACTAAAAAAGTAGCAATTAAACTGTAACTACGTCGTTGAGTTAATTGATATGCGAGCGCACCTACTATAATTGGAATAAATGATCCACTAAACGCATTAATCCAACGATAACTAAAGGTTGAACGCATCGAACCTGTTAAGTTATTAATTGTGTCTGGTGAAGCAGGAACATGAGAACCTAACCAAATTCCAATTGCAATAATATATTGACTTAAAGGAGGATGGGAATTAAAAAAATCGGTACTAATCAAATAATCATTAGCATATTTAGCATAATAAACTTCGTCGAAAACAAGACTATTAAATTGACTAATTTTCCAAAAACGAAGGAATAAAGCCACAATAAATAGGCTAATCATTCCTATTCTGTATTGGACTAAAGATACATCTTTTAATTTATAAATAGAATTCATGTAACAAGCCAAAATAATATATCAGGATTAAAAACCCGCACCTTATAGCTACAGTGGGTTAAAACCAACTAATTGTATTCTTTTTAGTCCATTAAAATAGACTTTTGCTTAAGATGCGAGAATTTATTCTCTGGCTGCCTATAATATTGATTCAATTGTTTAAACCCACTAACCTTAATTTTAAAAATATTTTCTATTCTTTAGCCAATATATTTCGACTTGGATCACCCAAAAAAACTTGAATAACTGGCGAAATTGGGGGAAGAATTGGGGTTAATTGCCAATGAGTTGATAATTGTTGTAAAAGTTGATCTTGTTGATTACGAAAACCTTCAATATTACCGCCAGAATTAAGAATAGCAAACCAAACTTGACCCCGTTCTTTTGTAGGAATCATACCCGCTAAAGCACTTACTTGAGCTAAAGTTCCTGTTTTAATTGCTACACCATAAGGAATTTCGCGCCAGTGCATAGTACCATCTTTATCCCGTCCTCCAACAGGAAATAAATCAGTAACACTCATCTGTTTAGCTACTAATTGTTGTTCTAAAGCTTGAAAAATTTGACAGACAGCGCGGGGCGAAATACGATTATCCACACTTAAGCCCGAACCGTTTACTAACTGTATTTCATCTGGAGAAACTTTAGCAGTTTTAATGATAATTTGTCTGACGGCTTCATGTCCCCCGACTAATTCGGCTAACATTTCCGACATCGCATTATTACTATACAAATTCATTTGTTTAAGTAATTCAGCTAAGGTTAAAGATTGATGTTTTAAAAGTAATTTAGCATTTCTTGGAAGTTGATCTGTTTTTTGAACCCGTCCAGCGATCGCAATTTTGGATCGTATGGTTCCATCAGGTAATTTTGCGTATTGACTTTCGACCACGGTTGACCATTGCTCGGAGTTGATGCCTTGTTTAAACAATTCACCTGCTATTAGAGGATCAGTCTTGAAATTCATAGCAAACTGACCCATAATGAATAAATTTCCTTTAATTTGACGGATACCCGCTTGAGTGAGAGACTGGGCGACTGCGATCGCTTCTTCCCAGACAAACATTGGATCGCCTGTTCCTTCGACAATTAAATCCCCATTAACCACTCCGTTAACTAGATTTCCTGTGTGATAAATCCGCGTCTCAAAACGATGATCTAACGGCCAAGTTTCAACAGAGGCTAAAGTGGTAGCAACTTTAGTTAAAGACGCGGCCGAAGTTGGTACCGTTCCGCCTTGATTAGCTAACTCCGCCCATTCTGTTTCGATCCAAACACGCTGATTTTGAGAACCCAAACCAAGCGCCGATAAGTTTTTTAAATAGTTTGTAACCATTGCTGCTACCGTTGGATCATCTTGAGTCGGTAAAGCAAAAATAGCCGAAGACTCCCAAGACATCAAAGGGATCGGTTGTAAGGGCTGTGGTTGTTGCCCCAAAAGATTCATCAAAAACCCTGGTAACATTAAACTGAGAATATTCCGCATCTTCTACCTCAAATGACGCATAATTGTGTAAAGTGATAATAATTGTTTAAACATTCAATCACTAATCCCTAATCCTTCGGCATCTGTCAAGGGCTTTGGTAAAATCTTTGAAGCTTTTATAACTTTTGATCAATGGCATCAACTCGCGCAAAAATTGCAGTAGACGCTATGGGCGGTGATTATGCCCCTAATGAAATTATCTCAGGGGCGATCCGCGCGGCGGCTGAACTCGATGTAGACATTTTACTCGTAGGCGATGCTCAACACATCGAATCCTATTTACAGCAACACCATCACAGCCCGAAAAATCTAGAAATTGTCCCCTCAGAAGGGGTGGTTTCAATGGAAGAGGAGCCACTGGTGGCATTACGACGTAAACCGAAAGCCTCGATTAACGTAGCAATGGATCTCGTTAAACAAAAACGAGCCGATGCGGTAGTTTCAGCAGGACATTCAGGGGCGGCGATGGCAGCAGCATTACTTCGTTTAGGACGAATTAAAGGTATTGATCGTCCCGCGATCGGTGCTGTTTTACCGACTCTACTCGCTGGAAAATCGGTGATCGTTCTCGATGTTGGGGCGAATGTCGATTGTAAGCCTAAATACTTAGAACAGTTCGCCATCATGGGAACGGTTTACAGTAAATTCGTGATGGATGTCCAAAACCCGAAAGTAGGTTTACTCAATATTGGGGAAGAACCAACCAAAGGAAATGACTTGGCAATTAGAACGCATGAACTACTTGAGGCGAATCAGGGGATCGCTTTTGGGGGAAATGCGGAGGGGCGAGATGTCCTCAAAGGCGATTTTGATGTGATTGTTTGTGATGGATTTGTGGGCAATATATTACTAAAGTTTGCCGAAGCAATTGGCGAAGTGATGCTACAAATCCTCAGAGAAGAATTACCTCAAGGTATTAGGGGACAAATCGGAACCGCTTTGTTAAAGCCGAACTTAAAACGGATTAAACAACGAATGGATCATGCTGAACATGGTGGCGCGTTGTTATTCGGAGTCGATGGCGTGTGTATTATTAGTCATGGAAGCTCACAAGCTCCGTCGATTTTTAATGCAATTCGTCTAGCAACAGAAGCGATCGATCATCAGGTGATTGAGCGTATTCGCTCATACAATAAGCAGTCTAGCTTTGAGAAAGCAGAAAAGTTATCTGTGAGCAATGAATCATAATTTCTTTTTTCAAGCCAAACTGATAATGAAGATTGATTAAGGGAGGAAAGCGTTGAGATTTGGGATGACGATAACAGGAAGTGGCTCAGCCACACCAGATCAATTTCTAAGTAATAATGATCTCGCTCTGATGGTTGATACCTCTGACGAATGGATTAAAGCGCGTACAGGCATTGGTAAGCGACATTTAGCGTCTTCCTCTGTTTCTCTTAGTCAACTGTCGGCGCAAGCTGCTTCAAAAGCTCTAGAGATGTCGGGACTGGCACCCAATGACCTCGATTTAATCCTTCTTGCCACCTCTAGCCCTGATGACCTTTTTGGAAGTGCTTGCCAAGTACAAAGCTTGATCGGGGCTTCTAGGGCGGTTGCTTTTGATCTGACAGCCGCTTGTTCTGGCTTTGTTTTTGCTTTGGTGACGGCGGCTCAGTATATCCGTACTGGTAGTTATCGCAATGTGTTAGTCATAGGTGCAGATATACTATCACGTTGGGTGGACTGGAACGATCGCGGAACTTGTATTCTGTTTGGCGATGGTGCGGGGGCTATCGTTTGTCAGGCAACTGAAACAGGCGATCGCTTATTAGGCTTTGAAATGTGTAGCGATGGCAGCCAGAATAGTTCGCTAAATCTCGGCTATCAAGGTTTAGAAAAATCGCTTAACACAAAAGCAGAAATTACGCAAGGAAATTATCAATTTATTACCATGAATGGACGGGAAGTTTATCGTTTTGCCGTGGCAAAAGTTCCCGAAGTCATCGAAAAAGCTTTATATCATGCGGGTTTGAGTGCTGCTGATCTCGATTGGTTATTACTACATCAAGCCAATCAACGGATTATCGATGCAGTAGCCGATCGTTTAAAAATAACAAGTGAAAAAGTCATTAGTAATGTTGCTGAGTACGGTAATACTTCAGCCGCTTCGATTCCCATTGCACTAGATGAAGCAATCCGTCAAAGAAAAGTAAAAGACGGTGATATTATTGCGACATCAGGCTTTGGTGCGGGTTTATCTTGGGGATCTGCGATTATTCAATGGGGAAAATAAGCTCATTTGTTGTTGACAAAGGTGACGGTAAAACTCTTTACTAGGATTCTATGCTTTTAATTGATAGTCAACTTTAATCAAATGAGTAAAATAGCGTGGATTTATCCTGGGCAGGGTTCACAAGCGGTCGGAATGGGAGTCGATTTAAAAGAAACTAAAACCGCAACTGCACTTTTTGAACAAGCCGAAAAAATCTTAGGATGGTCAGTTTTAGAAAAATGTCAAGGGGATGAAGAACAATTATCCCAAACTTTGTATACCCAACCTTGTCTCTTTGTAATTGAAAGCATTTTGACCGATATTCTAGTCGAAAAGGGTCATTTACCCGATTTAGTAGCAGGACATAGTTTAGGTGAGTATTCTGCTCTTTATGCCGCTAGAGTCTTTGATTTTGAAACAGGTTTAAAATTAGTTAAAAAACGCGCCGAATTGATGGATCAAGCCGCAGGGGGCAAAATGGCTGCCGTCATGAAGTTTGATCGCGAAAAGCTAGAAAGCCTGATCATTAATACACCAGATCTAGTGATAGCCAACGACAACAGTAGTGAACAAGTAGTCATTTCTGGAACCCCTGAAGCAGTCGATACCGTTCTTCCTCAAATTACCGCTAAACGGGTTGTCGCGTTGAAAGTTTCGGGGGCGTTTCATTCACCTTTAATGCAAGACGCAGCCGAACAGTTTCAGCAGATTTTAGATTCTGTATCGTTTAATGATGCTAAAGTCCCCGTTTTATCGAATGTTGACCCCACACCAACCACCAACGCGCAAACCCTGAAAACACGACTCATTCAACAGATGACGGGTTCGGTTCGCTGGCGTGAAATTATGCTGCAATTACCGAATGAAGAAATTACCCAAGTAATTGAAGTTGGCCCAGGAAAAGTCTTGACGGGTTTAGTTAAACGGACTTGTCCAGATATTGACTTAAAAAATGTGGGAACACTTGCGGATATTAGCCAATAAATTACTAAATCGTTCTATAGTTCGATTTACAGAGAGTGCGCGACTCAGATACCCTGATAAATGATGTCATAAGCAGGAGATTTAAAAGTGGCAATGGATGAGGTTTACATTCGCTTCTACTGGTTAAGTCAGTCTTTGTTCAGCTTTATCCCCTATTTTATCGGTGGATTGGTGGCAGGATCGATCGTATTAGCAAGTAATGTTTTTCTCGCCCGCTACCTCCTTTGGCAATGGTTATTACCCACTGAAAAAGCGATCTTGTTAACCCTTAAAGCGCGTGGCAATTCTGTAGTCAATACTTGGATGGAAGCGATTACTTTTTTAGCCCAAGGACAAGTGACTATACCTTTATTGATTTTAAGTAGTGGTTTATTAATTGCCCATCAACAGGCAGCCGCCGCTTTAATTTTAGCGATTGATTTGGGTGGTTCTTGGCTACTCAATGGTATTTTTAAATCTTTTTTCCGCCGTCAACGTCCTGATCTTTGGGCATCGCCTAACCGTCCAATGGATTATAGTTATCCTAGTGGTCATTCAATGAGTGCCATTTCTTTTTATGGGCTTTTAGCTTTTTATGCCACTCATTTTTTCAGTATCCCTTTAGCGATTACAGTGGCGATCGCAGTTACATTATCGACCATCATCGGATTTAGCCGCGTTTATTTGGGTGTACATTGGCCAACCGATGTTTTAAGCGGTTGGATGGCGGGTTTAATCTGGTTGGTCGCCTGTATTTACGGTTTGGCCCAAATTGGAGCGACTTAACCCCGTTAATTGATAAGAATTTTTTGGATCACTATTGCTATTCTCTACGGTAAATTCTTCCATTAGTTTAGTTGTTGGAACCAGAATTTTAAGAGCATTGGGGACAACTTCTACAGTAATGGGAGTTTGCCCCATACAAGTACCATCAGCATGAACTTCTAGCGGTGGATAACCATTAACCTCAATTTTGGATACTTGATAATTTCTGAGTCGTTCATGGTCAAAAGTTTGACCGCGCATCGCACTCACAAAATGAAGCAAATGATCCCATTTTGAAGGATAGTCGAGATAAATTACATCCAATTTACCATCATTCATTTTCGCATCGGGAGCTAAGGCAAATTCCACCCCATAGCGCGGACTATTACAAATATTCACTTGTAAAGTACGTGGATGCCGTTTGCGTTTGCCATCAAATCGTAAGACTAAACGGTGATGTCTAAACTCGAAAAAGGTCTTAAGTCCACTGAAAATACTTTTAATTGCAGCAAAATGATTCTTTTTGACCCCCTCTTTAACTCCTTCACCACATGGAAATAAAGATGCTTCTAAACCAACACCAACGACCTCTAAAAAATAGTGTCCGTTGACTTTTCCTAAATCAATTGGGCAGCTTTCGCCTTCTATTAACACTCTTACTGCTTGAATTAAATCGGTTGGAATATTAAGACTAGCAGCTAGATTATTACGAGTCCCAAAAGGAATGATACCTAAAACGGTCTGAGTATGAGCCAGTCCGCGTACAACGGCTTCTATCGTGCCATCTCCTCCAGCAACAATCACTAGGGGGATTCCCGAACTTGCAGCCATAGCCGCTAGATTTTGCCCATCTTCCTCTGGCGTAGTTAACTCGACCTCAACCTCAAGGTTATGTTGCTTAAAAACCTCTAGCAGGTCAGTCAGCCAATCGGGATTTAAAGGGGTTCCAGAAACGGGGTTGACAATCAATAGTGCATTCATTTTTTTTAGTTATGATCGAAGCCTAAAGATCTTAAAATCCTGCTATTTGTTTTTTCTTTTTTTACCTTATCAAACCTAGCTAGTTTTTGCACTCATCCATCAGCTAGATTATTTCAATCTCAATCACATTAGGCATACAATTTGACTTAACTATTGTAGTAAATATGTACTTACTGCTAGAGATTGATCACTATCAGATTAATTTACGATTATTAATGAGAGTAATTAACTATTTTTTTAAACTGATATAATGAGATTTCATACCTTAGTATGATCAACGTCATTGGTTTAATTGCTTGCATCGATGAATGATACTGCTTTCTGAGCAAAAAATAAGCTCTACTTTTTGCATAGAGCCTAGCTTTTCATTAGAATTGATTGAATAATTATGAAACGAACAATTTTTTTATCTTTAACTTTTTTGTTTTTGAGCAGTTTATTTCCTTTGATTCACACTCAAGCCAAGCCAATGACTCCATCAGGTAATGTACCTACTTTTATAACTAATCAAAAATTAACTCAATCTAATACTGAGTTTAGCTTTAAGTTATTTTCTAATCTGGTTCAAAAAAGTCAAAATGAAAATGTTTTTATTTCGCCAGCGAGTATGATTTTAGCCCTTTCTCTGCTCTACAATGGTGCAAGTGGTCAAACTCAACAAGATATGTCTCAAGCATTGGGATTTATTGGCTTAAGTTTAGATGAAATTAATCAGGGAAACCAAGCTTTACAAAATGCTTTACAGAAAAATCAAGAACAAATTCAATTAACGATCGCTAATTCATTATGGACAAGGCAAGAAGTTAAATTTAATGAAACTTTTTTGAAAAACAGTCAGCAGTATTATCAAGCAGAAGTTAGTCGTCTTAATTTTACTGATCTAGGATCAGTGAAAACGATTAATCAATGGGTGAGCGATCATACTCAAGGAAAAATTACTCAAATTATTGACTCGATTCAACCCGAAGATGTTCTATTTTTGATTAATGCAATTTATTTTAAAGGAATGTGGCAAACTCCTTTTGATGCAAAATTAACCACACCTCAGACCTTTTATTTAGCCAATGGAAAAACGAAACAACATTCGATGATGTCTCGTGAAGGCGAATATGCTTATTTAGAAACCGAACAATTTCAAGCCGTTAAATTACCTTATGGTGAGGGACAACTCAATTTTTATTTATTTTTACCGAAAGAAAATAGTCATGTAAATCGTTTGCTTGAACCATTGAATGCCGAACAATGGAAACAATTTACAGGTCAGTTTAGAAGAAGAAATGGATTATTAGCAATGCCTCGTTTTAAATTAGAATACGAGACAAATCTTAATGAAACTCTGAAAACATTAGGGATGAATCGTATCTTTCAAAAGGCTGATTTTTCCAAGATGACTAATGCTTCAGTGGAAGTTAGTGAAGTTAAACACAAAACATTTGTTGAAGTCAACGAAAAAGGAACAGAAGCGGCGGCTGTCACATCGATTGGAATTCGTGCAACATCAGCATTACCCTCTCAAGCACCCTTCACAATGATTGTCAATCGTCCGTTTCTTTGTGTAATTCAAGATCGACAAACTGAAACTATACTATTTATGGGTACAATTGTTAATCCTCAAGAATAAAATGAATTCTTAACGTTAACTTAAAATTCATGAGCAAAACCGCAAAGAGTATAATCATATTACGCTTAATTTAATTGAAAAAACTATGACATCTGAAAACCCAGTAATGAACTCTGAAAGATTAGAAGAAATCACGGATAATTTTGTTGCAGATAATAGCACTCATAAAGAAATTATCGAAACAGTGATTTCAAGTCTGGCACAAAACAATAGTGCAATGGTTAGTCAGTCAGAGAGTGGTAATCTTTGGAAATTTGACTATGGTTCTGTAGAAGTATTTGTACAACTATCGGGAGAAACGGACGAAGATTTATTCACGGTTTGGTCATCGGTTTTAAAATTACCCGCTAAAGATGAAGTGGGACTGATGCGTAAGCTTTTAGAGATGAATTGGACTCAAACGTATGAATCACGCTTTGGGATAATGAATGAACAAGTGGTGGTTCTCTCTCAACGAACAGTAGCAGACTTATCGGCTGAAGAAATTTCCCGCGCTATTACCTTGGTCGCTACAATTGCTGATGATAACGATGAGATGTTAGAAGAAACCTTTGGAGTAAATTAAGTACATTTGAACTTAAAAACGACTTGGCGGTATATTCCTTTACTAGAAGCATCTGGACAGACGCAAATGGCTATTGACCAATGGTTATTAGAAAAACATAGCTCAGGTTTACATCCGCCAACACTCCGTTTTTATACTTGGTCACCCGTTGCTATTTCTCTTGGCTATCATCAACGGCGTTATCCGACTCGATGGCATGAAATCATTTGGCAAGGACAACCCATTGATATTGTGCGTCGTCCCACTGGAGGACGTGCAGTACTGCATCAAGGTGATTTAACCTATATGGTGGTATGTTCTGGTTTTTCTGGTTCTCTGAGCCAAGTTTATCAGCAAATCTGCGAGTTTTTGATTATCGGTTGGCGATCGCTCGGTGTTGAGTTACACTATGGACAGGCGAGTCGTAGTTATTTGGAGCAACCGAATTGTTTTGCTACTTCGACTAATGCAGATTTAGTCGATCAATACAATAATAAACTGATTGGTAGCGCACAATTTCGTCAAGGAAACGCCATTTTACAACATGGTTCAATCCTCTTAAATCCTGATTCTGATTTATTTAAGCAAGTTTTTAATACATCTCCGTCTCTTCAATTATCCTTTACTACTATTAATTCAGCAACAATTTTAATGATTACTAATGTCTTATTACAAGCGGCTTCTCAATGTTTTAATATAGAGTTTATTACTCAACCATTATCAGAAAGGGAATGGCAAGAAATTAAAAGTTTAGATCAGAATTTATAATTTTATCTTCTAGGAATAACCGCATTAATTTGATAAGTATAATTTTGACCTGCTAATTTAATTAGCAAAAAAGCAATGGGTGTACCTTTCATTGCTTCTTTTGTTGAATCAAAACCATAAACATCATAAATTAACCAATATTGTTGATCACGAGAAAGTCTACATTCAAACTTCCCTAAAGAATAAGCGATTTGCACACTTCCTTGATATCCATTGACATGATGACTACGATCAGCAGTTTGACACAAATTATTTAATTCTTGATATAAAGATGGCGGAACTGTATTGACATCTCCTCCTCGTCCTAACCATCTTAAAAATAATTGCCAATGCCAAGGTAAAGCAAATTGAAAACCAGTATAAATCAATCCAGCAAATAAACCTAAAATCATTGTCCATTTTAAAGGTTTAAAAACTGTTTGTTTTTGCTTTTTCTGTAAAATATCAGATAAATTTAGTTTTGATTTATTCACATTTTCCATAAAATAAATTTAAAATTAGTATAATAAACGATTTAACATTTCCTATCCTTCGCTTTTCAATCAAATATATAATTGTAGTATTGATTTCTCGATTCAGCCATGACAACGACAACCCGAAAACAGCTATTTACTTTTGAGGAATACTGTACATATGATGATGGCACAGAAAATCGCTATGAATTAGTTAATGGTAGCCTTGAACAGATGAACCCTCCTACCTACAGACATTTATTGATTGCTAAACTTCTTGAACGGACATTTGATGCAGAAATTAAACGGATGAATTTGCCTTTAATCTGTCTCAGAGAAGCGGGAGTAAGAACAGGTTGGAGTAAATCTCGTCTATTGGATGTCTCAGTTCATGACTCAGAACAAGTTAGAGAATGTTTAGATCAATCAGCTATTGATCAAACTCATCCTATTTTAGCAGTAGAAATAGTGAGTCCCGATTCAATTAAACGCGATTATCGCTATAAACGTTCAGAATATGCAGCTTTAGGAATTCCAGAGTATTGGATTATTGATCCGCTAAAAAATCAAATTTCTATTTTAATTTTAGATGAAGGATTATATGAAGAAACAATTTATCTAGGCGATCAAAAAATTGTTTCTTCCGTTTTTCCCAATTTATCTTTAAGTGTTCAAGATGTTTTATGCGTTTAGACTTTTAATTTTTTAGATGTTTTTCTAAAAATACGGTTGTTTTGTGCCACGCATCCTCAGCCGCTTCAGCGTTATAATTCATTCCTGAAGGATTTGCAAACGCATGATTCACATTAGGATAAATGTAAATTTCAGCAGGTTTACCTAATGTTTTAAGCGTTGTTTCAAATTGTTTTACCGTCGTGACGGGTGGATTTTTATCTAATTGGGCAAAAATTCCTAAAATGGGCATTTGTAGCGTTTTTAGCTTTTCTGGATTAGTTTCCATATTTGCCCCATAATAAATCACCGCTGCATCAAGTTCTTTGGGAAATAATAAAGCTGTGTCTAATGATAACCGTCCACCGAAACACCAGCCAATACTGCCAATTTTAGGGGCTTTTTGTTCTTGTTTTAGATATGTGTAAGCTTGATGGAGATTATTTTTGATCATTTCAGGCGATTTAAGGGCATCTGTGACTAATTTCATCGCCATATCTGGATTATTCGCCACTTTGCCGCCATAGACATCAACTGCTAACGCGGTGTATCCTTGCCCTGCTAAATTTTGAGTCATTTTTTTGATATTGTCATTGAGTCCCCACCATTCATGGATAACGATAATTGCGGGTAATGCTTTTGTTTTTTGGGTTGGTGTAGCAAGATATCCCGTTAGTGGTTTTCCGTTAATTGTGCCATAGGTGACGGTTTCTCCTGTAACTGGAACATCTGGATTGTGTGCAATAATCTGTGTAGGAATAGGATGATCGCTATGATGGGCTGACCATAGTTGTCTAGCAGTTTCCTGTGCTACGGTTGGGGAAAATAGTCCAGATAGTAGCAATATGACTAAAAGACTTACTGTAGCTAGTCCCAGAAATTTACGCATTGTTGAGCCTCAATTCAATTGATATTATGATTTATTTTGGCAGTTATGACTTTTAAAAGTCATCTTTTTAGATTTTAGGAAACTCTTAGACAGTTACTCGACTCGATTCAGATAGAATATTAAGTTATGTTTAGAAAATTAAAGCAATGAGTAACAGTATCACCGATATCACCGTTAAAACCATTGATGGAAAAGATAAACCTTTAAGCGACTATTTAGGTAAAGTTCTATTAATTGTGAATGTTGCGTCCTATTGTGGCTATACATCTCAGTATAGGGGTTTAGAACAACTGAACAAAAAATATCAAAACCAAGGATTAGCGGTTTTAGGGTTTCCTTGCAATGATTTCGGGGCGCAAGAACCAGGGACTAATGATCAAATTGCTAAGTTTTGTGAAACAAGTTATGGCGTAAGCTTTGATCTGTTTGATAAAGTACACGCTATTGGATCACAGAAACATCCTTTGTATCAGCGTTTAACCCAGTCAGTTGAACCAAAGGGCGATGTATCTTGGAATTTTGAGAAATTTTTAGTCAATAAAAACGGCGAAATCGTTGCCCGTTATAAAAGTGGTGTGACACCAGACTCTAATGATTTAGTACAAGCGATTGAAAAAGAATTAAATCAATAGTAAAACTAAGGGTTGAAGACCAAAACCCTACAATTAATCGAGTTTTCGTCTAATTTGTAGGGAATTGGTTTCCGAACCCAACATAAATCAATTTATTCCTTATAAGCTTGAATACATTTTTCAACTAAAGCAGAGACTTCATCAACATCTTTCCATCCCAGAATTTCTGTCACTTTTTTCTCTAGGTTTTTATAGGTTCTAAAGAATTCGGCAATTTCTTCTAAACGATGGGGGGCAAGATCTTTAAGGGATTTAACTTCTGCATAGCGAGGATCTTTTGCGGGTACACAAAGAATTTTTTCATCACGATCGCCACCATCTACCATTTCTAGCATACCGATCGGACGCGCTGCAATCACACAACCAGGAAAAGTCGGTTGATCCATAATTACCATACCATCAAGCGGATCGCCATCATCAGCAAGGGTATTGGGAATAAAACCATAGTCATAAGGATATTGTACCGAAGCATACAGCACACGATCCAAAGCAAAGGCGTTTAAATCTTTATCAAATTCGTATTTATTTTTGCTGCCGGCAGGAATTTCGATTAAAACATTAATTAAACCAGATTTAGGTTGAGCAGGAATACGAGATAAATCCACAATTCTCTCCAAAGGCTAGACAGTATTATATGTGGGCAAGCGTAATATCTTGCCCATCAAAAAGCATTCTACCCACAAGTGGGATAATCTGAACAGGTGAAAATAACTGTTTATTCCTTGAGATGAGATTGAGACACTAGAGATGAACTGTTTTGCTGTAAATTGTTATCGGGTGAAGAGTTGTAACTAATGGCTAATAAAGGAATAGTAAAGGTTAAAAGTGCAATAGTCGTTCCTATGAAGCTTGCCCACCTATGACCAGAAGGATCGGAAACTTTGGAAGAAGAACTACTAGATATCATAAAAATTTTTTTGAACTCAATATCGAGAAGGCGTTTTTTGAAAGGATTTCCCAAAATGAACTTTCTCTTATTTTTATTGTACCCAATTTTTATCAAAAACACTAATTAAATTTTTTAACATACCTAAAGAAATAAGTGAAATTACCCTGTAGATTAAACACAGCAAAAATCATTCAACTAAATAAGAAGAATAGCTGGGATGACTACGCAGTCGAAGCCTCAGCCATTCTTTTTTTTGCAATCGGAGGGTGATATTGACTTTATGTCTTTATATAAATGAGATTACGATAGAAAGCTTGATCTTGATGTAGCCAATTTAACCGAACCATCGATAAATGACTGTTATTTGTTGGAATATGTAGTTAAAGGTTCCTTAATTAATCGGATGTAAAGATGTTTAAATGTAGAACGAACCACACGAGGGAAGCCAAAATCAATAGGGACTAAAGCTTCTGGTAATTTCCAATTCTTAATTCTTAACTGTGAAGGACTTAGCAGAGGAAAATCAATTTCAGATTCTGCACAACAATAACCTAGACGAATTTGTGCTGCAATAGTGGGGACTAGATGAGGTTCTACGCCTATAATCTCAATCATCGCACGATCTAAGGCAAATACATCCGCCGAAGCCCCTAAAATTCCTAAAAATTTGGGTTCGCCTCCACTCGGGCCATTACCTTCATGTCCGATAATGCCGTCTATAATGGTTAAATCTGGATTAATGGCTTTTGCGGTTTCTACTAGCATCTCTCCAAAACGGTTAGCATCTTTGCCCGCTTCCATGTGCCACCAAGCTTTCATTTTTCCTGGTACACAACCAAAAAGATTTTTCACTCCCATCGTTAAAGTCAGTTGCACGTGGGATTTAAGTTTCGGTAAATTAATGACGACATCTGCATCCATTGTTTCTTTAGATAAACGCAAATGATTAAACTCATTACTTTCAGTTTCGTAGCGTTTGCCCTTAAACTCAATAATAGGAATATCTAATTCTTTCATTAAAGGTAGATAACCATTGGTTTTAGCCACTCCCATCGCACTCCCAAACGCGGGGCTATCTCCTAAAAATGGTTTGCCCCCTGCTTCAGTGACTAATTTAGCAACACAGTAAACTAATTCGGGGCGGGTGATACATTCTTTTCCTGGGCGACTCCCTGTCAATAAATTAGGTTTTAGTAATACTCTATCTCCCGGTTTAACAAAAGCGGTTATTCCTCCCAGGGGTTCTAGTAAAGTAGTAAGAGAAGAATATAACGCTGAAAGTTCATAGGAATTAGCACGATTTAAACTAACTGTGTACATATTAAGAATTAATCACGATTTGTGTTAAATGTTTGAGAACTCTAAGCACATCATACAATTCATTCCCAGGATTGCGAGTAATGTAAACACGTGAAGTGGCATATTGAGGAATCGTTCCTTGTACCAGTTTAATAAACATAAAACTACCCCCATTTGTAATCATGCCATAATTGGGTTTTTCGGGTTGAGGATTGGCTAACATATAAGCTAGAATTTGAGCTACTCCTTCTTCTACAGAATAAGATAATTTTTTGGCTTCAATCACCATTACCCAAAATTGTTCTTTTAAAATTAATGTATCCATCCTCCCTTTGATTACTATTCCTTCGTCTTCTGTAACAATTTCTACAGGTTCTTCAGAGCGAAGATAAAAAGGCTTTAGATAAAAATCTCCAATAAACAAAATCGGATCTAAAATCGTCATTCTCACTATATCTTCTAAAACAGGAGGATAATCCAGTAAATTCCAATACCCAGCTTTAACCTTATCTAATTGCTGCTTTTCAAAATCAGAGATATCGGGTAAGCTCTCTTGCCATTCATAAAAAAAATCTTGCTCCTCAACTCGCTTGAGATTAAAGTTTCTAATTAAGTCATCCAAGCCAATTGATTGAGCGAATAGGGTTTGTGTCATAATAAAATAAAATAAGTCTGCTCTAAAATCAGGTTAGTTCTAATTATAATTAAAAAATAGTCAAAACGTTAAATCATTAATATCCTTTAACAATGCAACTCAAAATTATTAGTCTCAATATTCGTTATGATAAACCCGATCCTGATGATAAAAATTGGCGATTCAGAAGAAAAGCGATCGCCTCTTTAATTACTCATTATAAACCTGATTTAATTGGTACCCAAGAAGGAAAAGCTCATCAATTATTAGACTTACATCGGATGTTACCAAATTATCAAAGTATTGGACGCGACAGAACAGGAAATGATACGGGTGAACGTTGTACAATTTTTTATAATACTGAGCGTTTAAAGTGTCTAGCAGCAGGTGATTTTTCTCTCAGTGAAACACCAGAAATTCCTGGTAGTGTGACACATCATTGGAAAAATAGTTACCCACGTATGGTGACTTGGGGCCAGTTTCAAACCTTAGAGGAAGACATTAATATTACTCACTACAACACCCACTTAGATCACAATAGTGAAATAGCGAGAAAACTGGGTGCTAAGTTAATTATGGAGCGTTTAAGTGAGTTAGATTTTAAAAATAGCTATTTATTCTTGACAGGAGATTTTAATTCAACACCCGATACAATAGAAAGACAAACCTTTTTACAACCGTTACCAAATGATCTTTTTTTAAAAGATGCCATGTCTGATGTTGAAATTTCTAAACAACTCAGTTTTCATGATTTTACAGACAAACCGTTTTTAGCCATTGATACTATTTATTATGATGGACGAGTCACCTTACAAGAGATTAAAGTTGATCAAGGAAAATGGGATGATCTATTCCCTTCCGATCATTGTCCTGTAATTGGCAAGTTTTTAGTCAACAATTCACATTAATTAAATTGGAATTATGAATATTGTAGAAATCTTACAAGAGGATTATCAACGATTTCCTGTTGATCAACATTACGATCTGTATGCTGATAAAGTTTATTTTAAAGATCCTTTAAATGAATTTCGTGGAATCAATAAATATAAAGCAATGATTCGATTTATGGGAACTTTTTTTCAAAATATCAAAATGGATCTCCATGAAATTTATCGAGAACAAAACATAATTCACCTGAAATGGACACTCAATTGGACAACACCTTTACCTTGGCAACCTCGAATCGCAATTCCAGGGCGAACTGAGTTAACCTTAGACGAAAATCAGAAAATTATTTCTCATGTCGATTATTGGAATTGTTCACGATGGGACGTCGTTAAACAGCATATATTCCCTAAACGCTGATTTTCTCGTCATAATAAAGATAAGTATTGTAAATTTTTCTCAGAAATAGGGACTCATGCGTGTAATTCTGATGACAGGTAAAGGGGGTGTCGGTAAAACCTCCGTCGCGGCGGCTACAGGACTTCAATGTGCAGAACTCGGTTACAAAACCCTTGTTTTAAGTACCGATCCAGCGCATTCTTTAGCCGATAGTTTTGATTTAGAATTAGGACATGAGCCGAAACAAGTTCAACCTAATTTGTGGGGGGCTGAACTTGATGCACTGATGGAACTAGAACAAAACTGGGGGGCTGTCAAACGCTACATTACCCAAGTTTTGCAAGCAAGAGGTTTAGAAGGAGTCCAAGCCGAAGAATTAGCCATTTTGCCCGGAATGGATGAAATTTTTGGCTTAGTACGGATGAAACGACACTACGATGAGGGAACCTATGATGTTCTCATTATCGATTCTGCACCCACTGGAACCGCCCTACGCCTACTCAGTTTACCCGAAGTGAGTGGCTGGTATATGAGAAGATTTTACAAGCCGTTACAAGGAATGTCAGCCGCCTTAAGACCCCTTGTAGAACCAATTTTTAGACCGATCGCTGGTTTTTCACTTCCCGACAAAGAAGTAATGGATGCACCCTACGAATTTTATGAACAAATCGAAGCATTAGAAAAAGTTTTAACCGATAATACTCAAACATCGGTACGTTTGGTTACTAACCCCGAAAAAATGGTGATCAAAGAGTCTTTACGCGCTCATGCTTATCTTAGTTTATACAATGTAGC
Source organism: Chroococcus sp. FPU101 (assembly GCF_017312365.1). Taxonomy (GTDB): domain Bacteria; phylum Cyanobacteriota; class Cyanobacteriia; order Cyanobacteriales; family Microcystaceae; genus Chroococcus. Next base: position 146,835 of record NZ_BLJI01000004.1, on the reverse strand, counting down.
AACGGATCTCATTGTGGCTAACCGCATTATACCCAATCAAGTCACAGATCCTTTTTTTCAAAAATGGAAAGAAAACCAGCAATTTTATAAACAAGAGATTTACGATAATTTCCACCCCTTACCCGTCAAGGAAGTACCCCTATACTCTGAGGAAATGTGCGGTTTAGAAGCCCTAGAACGCCTCAAAAATACGCTTTTCTCATCAGGAGAAGATCCAACACAAGTTTATTACAAAGAAAATACAATTCGCGTTGTTCAAGACAAAAATAACTACAGCCTAGAATTGTATTTACCTGGAATACCTAAAGAACAAGTCCAACTCAATAAAACAGGAGATGAACTAAATATCCGTATCGGTAATCATCGTCGTAATTTAGTTTTACCGCAAGCCTTAGCCGCCCTAAAACCCTCTGGGGCAAAAATGGAAGATGATTATCTGAAAATTCGGTTTACTGGTGCAGTTGCCGCTTAAAATTGGCAATCAAACCCCTATTAAATTTCTAATCTAATTGTAGTAGGGGTTTAGTCTCCAAACCCAATCTTGAACACTCATAAGTATTTCTCTTTTTTCAGTAAGATAGACATACACCCCTTATATTCTTACCATCGTCCTTGAATGTTTAACTGGTTTCGTCGTCAGCATAGTTCCTCTAATCAACCCCAAGAACAGGAACAAGAACAAGAACAAGAACAACAGCCTATCGTAGTAGAAGATCAAGATACAACCGTTGAGTCAAGCGAAGAAGTAACCGAGAAAAATCAACTCAACTGGGCAAAAGCTGCATTTAAAAATATTCAACAACGCAAAGCACAAGAGACGACAGAAGTCAACCCAACCGAGGCAGAAACTAGCGAGACAGCAGAAGAAACAGTAACCGCATCAGGCCCCGCTTGGATGCAAAAATCAGCCCGACTCGAACAACTCAAAGAAACGGCAATTACATCACCAGCAGACGAACCAGAAACAACGACCCAAACCGATGATATCGATGAAGAATTTGTTTGGTCAGCCAATGTTTTAGCTAAACAAGGACGAAAAGCGGAAGATGTTTCCGAAGAAGAAATCAACTGGCTTAAACGGCTTCGCCGAGGACTTGGTAAAACTAGACGAGGATTAGTTAATCAGCTTAAATCCATTGTAGGACAGGGGCCACTCAATCAAGATGCGGTTTCTGATATTGAATCTTTATTACTACAAGCCGATGTCGGAGTAGAGGCAACTGATCAGATTATAGATGCACTACAAACAAAACTACGTCAAGAGTCTTTACCGTCTAACCAAGCTTTAGAATACCTCAAAGAAATTTTACAAGAAATCCTTGATAGTCCTCTCAAAGATGTAGAAGATATCGGTTTTGAACCCGAAAAAGGTAAGCTGAATATTTGGTTACTGACGGGAGTCAATGGCGTAGGTAAAACCACTACTATCGGTAAACTCGCCAATCTAGCCCAAAAATCGGGTTATAGTTGTATGATTGCCGCAGCAGATACCTTTCGGGCCGCCGCAGTGGAACAGGTCAAAGTCTGGGGCGATCGCAGTGGCACAGAAGTCATCGCTAACCCTGGTAAAAATACTGACCCCGCCGCCGTCGTCTTTGATGGCATCGCAGCAGCACAAGCAAGAAATACTGAACTCTTATTAGTGGATACCGCAGGACGTTTACAGAACAAGAAAAATTTAATGGACGAATTGACTAAAATTCGCCGTATTGTCGATAAAAAAGCCAGTAACGCTCATGTAGAGTCATTATTGGTCTTAGATGCTACCTTGGGGCAAAATGGTCTCCGTCAAGCGCAGGTATTCGCCGAAGCAGCACAACTCAGTGGCGTAGTTTTAACTAAATTAGATGGAACCGCTAAAGGTGGAGTCGCTTTAGCAGTCGTACAAGAATTAAACCTACCCATTCGCTTTATTGGTGCAGGTGAAGGAATTGAGGATCTAAGACCCTTTTCGAGTTATGAGTTTGTCGAAGCTCTTTTAAATGGCTAAATTTAGGGTAAAAAAAGTTGAGGGATCGCCCTTAACCCTTCAAACTATGTCGATAGAATAATTAACTGTTTTTGTTGGAGCGATCGCACTCCGTCTAAACTGAGATCGGTTTCTGGGATGATCTCACCGACAGTTTTTCCATCACACAACTGCATAAACCTAAATTCTTCTGGGGCTAATGTAATCGGTTGATAATCTAAATTAAGCAGTGTTGGACTCGGCCAACCGTGCATACAGGGATGAATTTCAGGAACAGCAGCCAGTAAAAACTGATCATTTGACCAGTCGGTTTTTAGGATAGGTGGTTTACCCAAGAAAAACTCATAGTGAGTAATTTCAGGATCTAAAAGTTCTATCAAACGATATTTTTCTCGCTCGCTTAAATGTTTAGTGCGTTCCAGTAAGTCGGGTGATTTGCCCAATAAACGCTCTAATTGCCAGTATTGGGGATTAGAAAAACCAATAAACTCTAAACCTGAAGCGTCAATCAATTCAAATAGAGTATTAATGTTGTAATCCACTTCTTGAGGATGAACATACATATCAGCAAAAGATTCATCTCTGTGGTTTTCTAATGACCATCGTTCTTTTTCTCGCTTGACAATTCGATTATTTTCTGGCAATGAATTAAAAATCTGACGACCAACAAAAACACCATCTTTGTAATCGCCTTTTCTCTCCCCTTGAAGAAGTGCGATCGCTTGTTGCATTAGTTGAATTTCCCAACGTCCCAACTCAGCATAAACAAAAATATGAAACAACCCACCAGGGGCTAATTTTTTGGCTAAAGCTTGAATTCCTTTAATCGGATCAGGCAAATGATGTAAAACCCCGACACAATTAATTAAATCGAATTCTCCAGAGATTTGATCAGCATTTTCGATATTGATATGATGAAATGAAACAGAAGCATTGTGAGAAGCGATAACCCCTGATCTTTGGCATCTTTCTTGAGCAATTTCTAACGCTTTTTCGCTCAGATCTATCCCGACAATTTCCGCATCAGGATTAAGGAAAATTAGATACTCTGTTCCAACACCAGTACCGCAACCAGCATCTAAAATTCGGACATCGAAGCGGGTTGGTTTTTGTCCAGTACAGAAACTATAAGCAGCAGTCCAATTCCATCGCCAATTATAGCCGGGTGGTGGTTCATCCAGTAAAGGTTCAGGAGGAAAAGGATAAGTATTATAAAGGCGTTGTACCGCTTCTCTACGGGATGTATCGTTGGTCATGAGCTTAATCAATTTTTAGGCGCGTCTTTACTTAGTTTGCCATAGAACGAGCCAGAGAAATGAATGGTAGAAAGCTTTTTGTTGAACATAAAATAAATAATGTAACGACGCATCTTGTTTTATTCTTATCTAAGCTGGATTTTATATGGTTGCTCTATCTGATGAGATCTTTTTAACCGTCGAAGAATATCTTAAGCTCGAAGAAGAAAGCCCGATTAAGCACGAATATATAGACGGTCAAGTTTACGCAATGTCGGGAACGACTGACACTCATAACACCATTGCCTTAAATTTCGCCTCATTAATTCGTAACCATCTACGCGGGACAAACGGTCGGGTTTATTTTGCTGATGTTAAAGCTCAAATCGAAAAAAGAAACCGTTTTTTATTATCCCGATTTGCTTGTTACCTGTAACCCACAAGATCGAGAAACATCGACCTATAAACGCTTTCCAAAACTGATTGTAGAAGTTCTTTCTAACTCTACTGAAGCCTTTGATCGAGGTGACAAATTTAACGATTATCAAACGCTTGATAGTCTAGAAGAATACGTGATTGTTAACACTAAACACCGAAGAGTCGAAATCTTTCGGCGCAATGAGCAGAATTTATGGGTATTACAGACGTATACTCCCATTGACCAAACTTTTACCCTTCAAAGCATCAACTTAACCGCTTCTTTTCTCGAACTTTATGAAGATGCAGAACTGGAATTAATGTAATTTCTGGTTTTGAAATGTTTAAATCAGAGAAAAAAGCAACACTAACGTCACTAAAAAAGCCATATCATACTTAAACCACTATTATTCAGTAAAATAATCAAGAAATTGAGCGAAGACAATGACAGTTCAACGGTGGACAGATGAAATGTTAAATGATTTAGCTGTAAGTGTGATTGAACTTCGAGAGAGTGTCAATACATTAAGAGATAGTGTCCTTAACACGCGAAAGGGTTTAGATACTGTGGGCGATAGTGTAGATGGATTAAGAATCACAGCACAAGCCCTGCTACAAGTTGCGGCTCAACATCAGCGAGACATGGAGTTACATAAACAAGAAATGGAATTATTTAAACAACGACAAGCAAAATCGGATCAGAGGTTTAATATTTTGCTTAAAGAGGTACGATATTTAAGGAGAGCGAGTCAGGGAGATGATTCAATACCATAATCAAGGCGTTTAGTCTACTGTAAAGATTACCTAGGCAATCATCCTTCATCAATTCAAACTCAAAGTTTTGATAAATAATTCTATACAATTTTTAACAAACGTCCTCAGAAAGCACGAAACAGTTTAATCTAGATGCTGACTGAAATTTTAAACATCTGGTTTTAAACAAGATGTTGCGGATCTCATCACTCCAGAAGGAGTAGAAACGCAATCATTGTCAATGGGAGATAGTTAAAATCCAATGAGTGTTAAGGCAAGTGGTGGAAGCTCGTTAGCACGTCCCCAACTTTATCAAACAGTCCCTGTATCAGCGATTATCCAAGCTGAACAGCAAGATCGCTATTTAGCTAAAGCTGAATTAAACGAATTAGTTGCTTACTTTAGCTCTGGTAGCCAACGTCTGGCAATTGCCCAAACGTTAACCAGAAACTCTGATCTCATCGTGTCTCGCGCCGCTAATCGGATCTTTACTGGGGGATCTCCTATGGCTTATCTTGAAAAGCCCCCCGTCGAGCCGATTATGGTTGGTGCAGTCGCCAAAAAAACGGAAAATGTGCGAGAAGGGATGAAACTCGGCACCGTCACTTACGCTGAAGGAGGTAATGGTGGTGGTGGTCGTTTAGGTGGTTTCCGTGCCATCTTCAACTCATCTGGCCCGATCCCCCCAGGGTTCCGTCCTATTAACATTTCTCGTTATGGACCGGCAAATATGCAAAAGTCGTTACGGGACTTATCATGGTTCCTACGCTACACGACTTATGCGATCGTTGCAGGTGATCCCAATATTCTCGTCGTTAATACTCGTGGTCTACGGGAAGTAATCGAGAACGCCTGTTCAACCGATGCCACCATTGTAGCTCTACAAGAAATGCGGGCGGCTTCATTGGAATATTTCCAAAGAGATCTAGAAGGCGCAGAGATTATCAGCGACTACTTTAACATCCTAATTAACGAATTTAAAGCCCCCACACCGTCGAATAAACTGCGTCAGCGTCCTTCCTCGGATCAACAAGGATTGACCCTACCTCAGAGTTATTTCAACGCGGCAGAGAAACGACAAAAATTCGTGATGAAGACGGGTTTATCCGATACTGAAAAAATCTCAGTGATCAAAGCGGCCTATCGTCAAATTTTTGAAAGAGATATTACTCGTGCTTATAGCCAGTCGATTTCCAATCTGGAATCACAGGTGAAAAACGGTACTATTACAATGAAAGAATTTGTCCGCCGTTTAGGAAAATCACCCCTGTATCGCCAACAATTCTTTGAGCCGTTTATTAATAGCCGCGCTCTTGAATTAGCCTTCCGTCACTTCCTCGGTCGTGGGCCAAGCTCTAGAGAAGAAGTACAGAAATACTTCTCGATCGTCTCTGAAGGTGGTTTAGCTGCTCTCGTTGATGCTTTAGTCGATTCTCAAGAGTATTCCGATTACTTTGGTGAAGAAACCGTTCCTTATCTGCGAGGACTGGGAACAGAAGCGCAAGAGTGTCGTAACTGGGGAATGCAGCAAGATCTGTTTAACTACAGCGCACCTTTCCGCAAAGTCCCGCAATTTGTCACCACTTTTGCTAAATACGATCGCCCTCTACCCGATCAACACGTTTATGGTGCTGGAAACGATCCCCTAGAAATCCAATTCGGCGCGATTTTCCCGAAAGAAACCCGTAACCCGAATACAAGTCCTGCACCTTTTAGCAAAGATACCAAACGGATTCTGATTCACCAAGGGCCTGCAATTAATAACCAAAATAGCAACCCCGAAGCTAGAGGAGAATTCCCAGGTACATTAGGGCCCAAAGTCTTCCGTCTCAACAATGAGTTACCCGGTAGCAGTAACGGTGCTAGCGTTAAATTTGGCGAAAGCTCAACGCAAAAAGTCATCAATGCTGCTTATCGTCAGGTCTTTGGACGAATGCCCTACGAAGGACAACGCCTCAGTGTTGCAGAAATTAAACTCGAAAACGGCGATATTAGCCTACGCGAGTTTATCAAAACCTTGGCGAAATCTGAAGCCTTCCGTAAGATCTACTGGACACCATTGTATGTGGTTAAAGCGATCGAATACATTCACCGTCGTCTATTAGGTCGTCCGACTTATGGTCGTCAGGAAATGAATCAGTATTTCGATATTTGTGCCAAAAAAGGGTTCTATGCTTTAATTGACGCAATTATTGATAGTCCAGAATATAACGAAGCTTTTGGCGAGGATACCGTTCCTTATGAGCGTTATCTAACCCCTGGTGGTCTACAACTACGCGGTGCAAGAGTCGGAGCGATCAAAGAAGATATCGGACAACGAGTTGATAAAGAAGAAACTCCACGCTTTATCGAGTTAGGTCAAGTGAGTGCAATTCGTAGTGAACCCGAAATTAAACTCCGTGTTAATCAAGGGGTTAGTACACAGCGCGAACAAACGAAGACCTTTAAACTGACCTCTTTAGCAGATAAAGTAGGCGTGAAAACTGTCATTCGTGCGGCCTATCGTCAAATCTTTGAACGGGATCTCGAACCCTATATCATCCAAGCTGAATTTACCGCACTTGAAAGTAAGTTAAGCAATGGCGAGATTACGGTTAAAGAGTTCATTGAAGGTTTAGGAAATTCTGATCTCTACATCAAAGAGTTCTACACTCCCTATCCCAACACTAAAGTGATTGAATTGGGTACGAAGCATTTCTTAGGACGTGCGCCACTCAATCAAAAAGAGATCCAGAAATATAACCAAATTCTGGCTACTCAAGGGATTCGTGGGTTTATTCGCTCGATGGTAAACAGTATGGAATATCTCCAACTCTTTAGCGAAGATACTGTCCCCTATCGTCGTTTCCCCACCTTACCTGCTGCTAACTTCCCCAACACTGAAAAACTGTATAACAAACTCACCAAGCAAGATAGCGAGGTAGTTGTTCCCAGTTTTAAACCAGTAGTGAAAGTCGGTGGTTAATCACTTTCAAATAAAAAGTCGTTAATGAACAAGAGGTGTAAATCATACGCCTCTTTTTTTTATAGTGGCAGAAAGGGTTTAAAGCTTATTGTTTATGCAGATTTTTGGCTCACCATTTGCCATGCTAATTTTGCCGCCCCGACCATTCCCGCATTATTCCCTAATTGGGCGGTTAGTAATTTTAATCCCACACGCGAAATCGGTAAAACCCGTCTTTCAATTTCTTTTTCTGCTGCACCTAAAAAATATTTAGCACTAGCACTGATTCCACCACCAATAATAATAACTTCTGGCGTTAAAACATAAATTAAACTCGCTAACCCTGCTCCTAACAGCCTGCCGTACTGATGCCAAAATTCGATCGCTTCAAGTTCTCCTTTTTCGGCGGCTAATCCTAATTCGATAGGTTCTTTTCCAGTCAGACGGCGAATCGCACCGATTGAAATATATTGTTCTAAAGAGCCTAGATTTCCGCTATTACAGGGCGGGCCATCTAAATTAATGGTAATCAGTCCTAACTCGGCAGCGGCTCCCTGATGACCTGTAAATAGCTTCTCATCGAGAATAACTGCTCCTCCGACACCTGTCCCTAATGTCAAAAGGATTAAATTTTTATAGTTTTGTCCTGCACCTAGCCATGCTTCCCCCAAACCTGCACAATTAGCATCATTAGCGAGAATAGTCGGTAAATGGGTTGCTGTTTCTAACCATTCTGCTAAAGGGACATCAAACCATCCTGTTAAGTTAATCGCCACTTTAGCAATTCTTCCGGTTGCGTCGGCGGGGCCTGGTGTTCCGAGTCCGATGGCTACACACGTTCCATCAGCATTAATTTGTTGAACGGCTGTAGCAAGTGCTTCTGTAACGGCTTCTGGTGTAGCGGGTTGAGGCGTGGGAATGGTTAAAGAATCTAAACAGGTTCCATCCGCTAAAAAGCGTCCTAACTTAATCGCGGTTCCCCCTAAATCAATTCCAATAACCGTCGATGGCTGATTGCTCATGATGCTTCTTTTAAGATTTGCTCATACTCTTGCTCAGTATAAAGGTCTTGCGTACTTTCTAAACGGTCTAAAAAAACTAAACCATCTAAATGATCTAATTCATGTTGAATAATTCTCGCCACAAAATCACTAAAAACTTGACTGTGTAATTTTCCCTCTCGATCTTGATATTCAACTTTAATCGTCTGATAACGCGGCACTAAACCCCGAAAACCAGATACACTTAAACAACCTTCCCAACCTTTGACCTGTTCATTATAAACATCAACGATTACAGGGTTAATCATGGCGGTAGGTTCCATTTCTGGCGCGTCAGGATACCGAGAATTTGGACGAGAGGCAACAATAAACAAACGATAGGACTGGGCGACTTGTGGGGCAGCTATCCCGACTCCATTCGCCGTTTTCGCCGTATGAATGAGCGCATCAATTAATTTTTGAAGTGTTGGATCACTAATATTTTCGACAGGAGAAGCGATACTTCTTAAAATTTCGTGTCCCAATTGGACAATCTGTAAAACTTCAGTCATGAATGTTTAAGTGATTTATGATGAATAGTTAATTGTTTAAATCAATTAATTCATCTTAATTTTAAAAAAATTAGGTGAGCTTAGCCCACCTAAATACTTAAGACATTACTTCAGTCTTTGTGAGCAAAACGTTAGAAGACTGATCTACTAAAGGATTGACGCGCCGTAAAGAAGCCCCTAATCTTTGTAATTTGGCTTCAATATTGTCGTAACCGCGATCGAGATGATGTAATCCTTGGATAATTGTTGTACCTTGTGCTGCTAAACCCGCTACTACTAAAGCCGCAGAAGCGCGTAAATCAGTCGCCATAACGGGCGCACCAGATAGGAACGGAACACCTTGTACTAAAGCCACATTTCCTTTAACTTTAATATCGGCTCCCATCCGTTTTAATTCAGCCACATGACGCAGACGGTTTTCAAAAACAGTTTCAGTAACGACGCTACTTCCTTCACTGAGGGTTAATAATGCCATGAACTGAGCCTGCATATCTGTCGGGAAACCAGGATGGGGTAAGGTTTCGATATCAGCCGCTTTTAGTTCCCTTGGAATGACACGTAAACGATTAGTGTCTTCAATAACGATTTTTGTGCCAATTTCCTTTAATTTCGCAATCACAGGGACTAAATGTTCGCTTAAGACGGGATAAAGACTAATTTCAGAATGAGTGATCGCACCTGCAATTAAAAAGGTACCTGCTTCAATGCGATCGCTAATAATTGGATAATCAGTCGTGCCTAAACGTTTTACCCCTTCGATAACAATCGTATCGGTTCCTGCGCCTTGAATTTTTGCCCCCATTGAATTACAGAAATTCGCTAAGTCCGATACTTCAGGTTCTTTGGCTGCATTTTCGATGATGGTGATCCCGTCTGCTAGGGTTGCTGCCATCATAATCGTTTCGGTGGCTCCCACACTCGGATAATCTAGATAGATCTTAGCTCCCGTTAAACGTTTCCGACTGCCTTTAACACTGGCGTGGACAATTCCATGCTCAATATAAACATCCGCCCCCATCGCCTGAAGTCCTCTGACATGAAGATCGACAGGTCTAGCACCGATCGCACACCCACCAGGTAGTGGTACTTTGGCCTCACCTAAACGGGTTAATAAAGGCCCAATGACGAAAAAACTCGCCCGCATTTGAGAAACTAGATCATAAGGCGCGTGAGATTGAACCAAATGACGCGCATCAATGTCTAAAGTATTACCGTGTTGAGTAATTTTGATCCCCAAAGCTGATAAAATTTGTCCCATACGAGCAATGTCCGCAAGAGATGGAACGTTACTAATTCGGCATTCATCGGAACACAATAAGGCTCCTGCCATAATCGCTAGGGCTGAGTTCTTGGCACCACTGATGATGACTTCTCCTGATAAAGGAGTCCGTCCCACAATTTCAAGATAGGGTTGATTGTCTTCGATGAGCATGGAATTATCCGTTATTCTAAGTGAGTATTTTATGATTAAATCCTCCAGAACCTAGAGAATCATATCGGATTTTTCGACAATTTTGTCTGATATTCTTTCTAAAAATAGTCATCCTTAAGAAAGATTGACTTATCTTTTTAGATTGATTATAATGATTGTTTGTGTGTAGATACTGCGGAACTGGCGGAATTGGTAGACGCGCTAGATTCAGGTTCTAGTGTTCGCAAGGACTTTCGGGTTCAAGTCCCGAGTTCCGCATCGCCAAAAAGATGATTAGCAGTTTACAGAATCCCCTTGTTAAACAGATCCGTTTATTACACCGTCCTAAAGGAAGACGAGAACTTCATCTATTCTTAATAGAAGGAACACATCTGCTTGAGACGGCCTGCGCGGTGGATAGTTCCATTCTTACCGTTTGCTTTACTCTACAATGGCAAGAACAGCACTTACAATTATCTGAAAAACTCGTAAAAAAAGCGAAAAGAGTTGAAATCGTTACGCCCGAGGTTTTGGAGGCACTAGCAACCACTGTTCATCCTGATGGTGTTATTGCTACAGTCGAACGAAAATCATTTTCTAGCAGTCCACCGTCAACACTTCAATTAGGCTTAATGATTGAACGTATCCAAGATCCAGGGAATTTAGGAACAATTATCCGTACAGCAGCAGCGACAGAAGTTGATCACATTTTTTTAAGTCAAGATAGTGTAGATTTAGACAATCCTAAAGTGATTCGTTCCTCGGCGGGTGAATGGTTTCGTTTACCGATGATGGTGAGTGAAAATTTAGAAGAGTTGATCCAAAATTATCGAGTTCAAGGTGTCCAAATTATCGCTACATTACCTAGTGCCACTAAACTCCATTGGGAAATCGATTACACTCAACCAACTTTAATCTTATTGGGTAATGAAGGAGCAGGATTATCAGATACTTTAACCGCATTAGCCGATCAAACCATTAAAATACCTTTGGGCGGTCAAGTAGAATCCTTAAATGTAGCGATCGCCACTGCCGTCATTTTATACGAAGCCTTACGACAAAAGATGAAAGTGTAACTTTGTGCGATAATTTGTAACAGAGTTTAAAGATTTGCTTAATTTTTAAAGCCATGAGCGAGCGACCCAAAGAACTCACACTGGCAGAACTTGCCTCACCAAATTACGAATGTCGTGCCTGCGGCTACGTCTACGAACCCGATAAAGGGGATAGTAAAGCTGGGATTGAGGCAGGGACTCCATTTGAAGAGTTACCGATTAATTGGAAATGCCCTGTATGTGGTGTTCCTCGTTCCCAATTTACCAATGTTGGGGCGACTAATGCACCATCGGGTTTTCAGGAAAACCTACAGTACGGTCTAGGAGTCAATAACTTGACACCAGGTCAAAAAAGTCTTCTGATTTATGGAGGACTCGTTTTAGCGTTTCTCTTCTTTCTCAGTTTATATACATTAAACTAAGCTGCCATGCGATAAATTTTTCTTTAAATTCAGGGCATCCGAAAAACCCTGCTTTTCTTTAACGGTCTATGAATTTATTAATGAGAAAACTAAAACAAATTGTAATATTACTGATCGTTTGTGTATTGTGTATCAGTTGTAGTCGCCTACCCTCGATTAGCTATAATCCTTGGAAAGTAGTGAACTTACAAACAGATGCCACCTTTTCCGATGTCGCCTTTACCTCAGATAGTCGTCATGGTTGGTTAGTCGGTACCAAAAATGCTCTTTTTGAAACGACTGACGGGGGAGACACTTGGCAAGATAGAAAGCTAGACCTTGGAGACGAAAAAGTTAGCTTTAATGCAGTTAGCTTTAACGGTCAAGAAGGCTGGATCACGGGTAAACCTGCTATCCTATTACATACAGAGGATGGTGGGAAAAATTGGTCACGGATTCCCCTAAGTGACAAATTACCCGGCGCACCCGATGGCATTATTGCCCTAGGCCCGAAAACGGCTGAAATGGTCACTGATTTAGGAGCGATTTACCGTACTACAAACGGTGGTCGCACTTGGCAAGCCTTAGTAGAAGGTGCAGTCGGCGTAGCCCGCACGATTGAACGTTCATCCGATGGTAAATATGTGGCTGTGTCGGCTAGAGGAAATTTCTACTCAACTTGGGCCCCTGGGGATTCAGAGTGGAAACCCTATAATCGTAATTCATCACGTCGTTTGCAGCGCATGGGTTACAGTGAAGATGGTCGTCTTTGGTTAATTGCTAGAGGTGGACAACTTCAATTTAGCAACCCTGACGCAACTAGCCTCGATGATGAAAACGCATGGGATGAAGTAATTTATCCCGAACCTGGCACCAGTTGGGGATTACTCGATATCACTAATCGCACTCCCGAAGAACTTTGGGTTGCAGGTGGTAGCGGTAATTTACTGGTTAGCTTCGATGGCGGGAAAACTTGGCAAAAAGATCGAGAAGTAGAAAGCGTACCCACTAATTTCTATAAAATCGATTTTATCAATTCAGATCAAGGCTTTATTCTTGGCCAAGATGGGATAGTACTCAAGTATACGCCCAAAGCCGAAGCAGCCTAAATCTTGTGTAGAGACAAGATAATTCTCTATTATAGACATTGGATTTTTTTTTCATCTATCACCCTTGTAGGAGAGAACAGATTATGTCAGGTAGTACTGGAGAACGCCCGTTTGGTGACATTATTACCAGTGTTCGTTACTGGATTATTCACAGCATCACCATTCCTATGTTATTTATCGCGGGTTGGTTATTTGTCAGCACAGGTCTAGCTTATGATGCTTTTGGTACCCCTCGTCCTGATGAATACTTTACCCAAGATCGTCAAGAATTACCCATTATTACTGACCGCTATAAAGCGAGTCAAGAAATTAAAGAGTTTAATCAGTAAATCTTAAATCAAATCAGGAGCATTCAGACGATGGCGACCCAAAATCCCAATCAACCCATTACTTACCCAATTTTTACCGTCAGATGGTTAGCGGTTCATACGTTAGCTGTTCCTAGCGTCTTTTTCATTGGCGCAATCACCGCAATGCAATTTATTCAGCGATAGGAGAAGCGAAAAATGGACAGAAATACTAACCCTAACAGACAGCCAGTTGAATTAAACCGTACTTCTTTATACCTCGGTTTACTACTGATTGCTGTTCTAGGTATTCTATTCTCCAGTTATTTCTTTAACTAGACGAATCCGTTCAATCATTTTTATCAAGCAATTAGGAGGATAAAATCATGTTCGCACAAGGCAGAATTCCCCTTTGGATCGTAGCAACGATCGCTGGTATGGGTATTATCACTGTTGTCGGAATTTTCTTCTATGGAGCCTACGCAGGTTTAGGTTCTTCAATGTAATTTCGTTTTTTATTAGGCATAAAACCGCTAAGATTAATCAAAAATCTGGCGGTTTTTCGTATGTGAAAATGACAATGAGCATAAAAGATCGACTAGAGTAAAATAGCAGTTTTCTAAAATTTCAAATGACGATTATTAGTAAAGCTAACGGGTTACTAGCTGAGTTTGCGGTATTTCCTGTAGAACCTGACAATCAATCTAGTCTTGTAGAACACGCCATCCAAAACCTTGAATCTAACCTGAAGCATCATGAGGGTTTTATTTCTGGTGCAGTTCTTCAAAGTCGTGATGGACTAAGAGTAACCAGTTATGTCCAATGGAACAATCAAAAAGCTTATATTCCTACCCAACCCTTCACAGATTTTAATTCTCCAGATGTTCACCTATTTGAAATCTTTGCCGCAGAACCCGAAGAAAGCGTATTGCGTTTATCTTCTGGTATGGATGGATTGATTAACTTTGGAATTTTTAAGATGAAACACCCCTCAAATCAACCTCGATTTATTGAGTTATTTCGTCAAGCTCTTAAAATGGTATCAGGACAAGCAGGACTCATCTCGACTCATGCTCACCGTAGTCTTGATGGATGGCGTTGTATTAATTTCGGTCATTGGAAATCATTAGAAGATTTTACAGCAATGGATACAAACCGCCCTTTTTCTCCTCTTTTTGGGGAAATGCTTGATTTAGCAGACAACGAATATCAGAAAACATTACATGAAGTCGTATTTACTACCTAATAATAGACTTTTCTAGCAAATCACTGATGAAATTTATTTGATATGTTATCAATGACATATTGAAACTGAGATTACAAAGGAAGGTATGTCATGACCGTAAACAACGATTCATTTTCCCAAACTTCTGAAACACTAGATCACAATTCAACCGAGGTTGTGACGATACGTCCTGATACTGAAACGATGACGCGCCAACAATTGCCGTATTTTGTTGGTATCTCGCAAAAAACAGCAGGTGCTAAAGGAATATCAATGAATTTTGTCATTATTCCCCCAAATGGTACAGCGAAACCTCATTATCACCGTGACTATGAAACTGCAATTTATCTGATTAAAGGTCGCGTTGAAACTCGTTATGGTAAAGGTTTAAAAAAATCAGTGATTAATGAGGCGGGTGATTTTATTTTCATTCCTCCAGGTGTACCCCATCAACCCTATAATCTAAGTGCTACCGAACCTGCTCATGCGCTGGTATCTCGCAATGATCCAAATGAGCAAGAAAATGTCGTACTCTACGAGCTAAATCATGAGCATTAGCCTTAAATAGATTCCAAAAAACAAATCTTATAGATATGGAGATAAGCGGACTCGAACCGCTGACTTTCACAATGCCATTGTGACACTCTACCAACTGAGTTATATCCCCTTACAGTCCGTTGATTATTATAAACTCATTTATTAAACTTTGTCAAGTTCCTTAAGCAAAGATTAGCCATGATAAGGAATCTGAGTCAAGTAAGCCAGACAATGACCCATCAGAAAATAGACTACTAACATCGCTGCTGCGGATAGAGCTACCAAAGTTCCAGCCAGCATTAAAGAGAATTCTTGCTGTGTGATCGCTTCTTGCATTAAGTGGAGTGACCACGCCACCAAAGCAACGTCAAATATTAGAATTGGTATCAACATATTTTAAAAAGTGTAAACTTTTTTCTATTCTAATACAGAAATCTAGTAGTCATCTGAGATTTTATAAAGTTTTTGCAACAGGTCGAATCGGGACTTGGTGTTGGGCTAGATAGGATTTCACCTGTTCTATCGTCAATTGACCGTAATGTAACAAAGATGCTAACAAAGCGGCTTCGGCCCGTCCTTCTGTGAGAGCTTGATATATATGTTCACAATTACCCGCACCACCCGAGGCAATGACTGGAATTTCTACTTGTTGCGCGATCTGACTTGTTAACTCTAAGTCATACCCTGCTTGGGTTCCATCTGCGTCCATACTGGTAATTAACAATTCACCCGCTCCTCGTTCGGTCACTTCAACTGCCCATGCGATCGCATCAATTCCCGTATTCTCCCGACCGCCTTTTACATAAACATCCCAGCCTGGATGATCAGGATTTTTTCGCCTTCTTGCGTCAATTGCAACGACAATACACTGTTTTCCAAAGCGATCGCTTGCTTGATTAATAAAATCTGGATTGCGTACTGCCGTCGAATTAATACTGACTTTATCTGCTCCTGCACGTAACAAATTTTTAATATTTTCTAAGGATTGAATTCCTCCGCCAACCTCAAAGGAATAAACACCTGTTCTGCGGTACGATAGACAACATCTATGATCGTATCTCGATCTTCATAGCTTGCGGTAATATCGAGAAAGACCAACTCATCCGCACCCGCTTCGTTATAAAGTCGAGCCAATTCTACTGGATCTCCAGCATCTTTGAGATCTACAAAATTAACTCCTTTCACCACTCGACCTTTATTAACATCCAGACAAGGTAAAATGCGCTTGGCTAACATAAACTTACTCTCTGCCTCTTTTGGTAGCATAAAAACGAGTCGTATCCTCAATCTATTATGGCGATTAAAAGTTTATCCGATTCTTCATCTCATGCCCCGCAACGCAAAGAAGCCAATTTATTATCAGCGAGTCCTGCCATTGAAGAAACAGAAAGCATCGAAGAATCAATTCGTCCGACTACACTAGACGATTATATCGGACAACAAGACCTGAAAAACAGCCTAAAAATCACAATTCAAGCAGCAATTGCCCGAAAAGAAGCACTTGATCACTTGTTGTTGTACGGGCCCCCAGGACTGGGAAAAACTACAATGTCTTTAATTTTAGCAGCCGAGATGGGAGTCAATTGTAAAATTACGGCCGCACCCGCCCTAGAACGTCCGAGGGACATTATGGGACTATTAATCAATCTTAAACTAGGTGACATTCTATTTATCGATGAAATCCATCGTCTTAATCGTGTTACAGAAGAATTACTTTATCCTGCGATGGAGGATTATCGTTTAGATCTCACTACAGGAAAAGGAAAAACCGCCAAAATACAAAGTATTGCATTACCTCGCTTTACCCTGATTGGCGCAACCACAAAAATCGGAGCCTTAACCTCACCATTACGTGATCGCTTTGGACTGATTCAACGGTTACGCTTTTATGAACCCGAAGAACTCACCTTAATTATTTTAAGAACGGCAAAAATACTTAATACAATAATTGACGAAACAGGGGCTAAAGAAATTGCCAGACGTTCACGTGGTACCCCACGAATTGCTAATCGTTTATTAAAGCGAGTTAGAGACTATGTTCAAGTCAAACAAGAAAATTGTATTACTCAACACTTAGCGGCTGAAGCTCTCGAACAATTAAATGTCGATCAAAAAGGACTTGATTGGACAGATCGACTTGTTTTAAATACCATTATTAAACAATTTAAAGGCGGCCCCGTTGGACTAGAAGCGGTTGCCGCCGCGACTGGAGAAGATGCGAGAACGATTGAAGATGTTTACGAACCGTATCTTTTACAAATTGGCTATCTCAATCGTACACCACGAGGTCGAGTCGCTACAGAAGACGCTTATCAACATTTAGGAATCGCAAAAAGTACATCGCAATTACCGCTATTTTAATTATTAAAAAAAAAACGATGATTAATTTACAGTAAATTAACGCATTCTATATAAAAAAATCAGGTTATTATCTTAGTCGTAATTCATATTTTAGAAAACTATACTTAGGTATGAATAATAAGATTTTAACCATCCCTGCAACAATAGGAATTGTGATCGCGGGTGTTTCTGTGCTATCTATTCCCGCTCAAGCTTATGTGTTAAACACAATCGCAGAAGGCACCAATCCAGCAAATCCCTTTATTAACTTACCAAAACTATTCGAGGTAGAATGGCGGGCTGGCACACATGGTTTAGGAGACTATGAAGCAGCGATCGGGCCCAATGGAGCCAATGTAGGAGCCGCTAACCCAACCATCCAAGTTGATTGGCAGCGTAATATGGCGATTTCGTGGTCAATTACCTACAATCAGGCAACAGGACAAGCGACCTTTAACTTTAATAATCAGACTTCGATCTATACATTACCCAGTAATTTAGTGGGTTTACCTTGGGACAGAATGGGTTTATTTGCTAACGTTAAATCTAAAACGGGACAAGTTGTAGCGAATTCTAGAACAACCCTCAACATTAGTACCATTAATGGTGAAACGGTACTGGTAGAAAATTCCCCGACTAATGTTGCTAGTATTAACGCTCGTCTTGGCACTCGGCCGACTTTTAGCAGATATTTTGAAGGAGTAGATGAGGACGACTTTACAACATTAGTACCCATTACATCGGTGACAGGTACGGTTAGTATTGGCTGGAACGCAAATGCTCCTAATCCACAGCCTTTGGGTGTTCGGGGTGCAGGAAGTCATATTGCTATTAAACTCAAAGCCTATGACTCACCTCTAGGCGAAGATGTAGGCGTGGCTTCTGTTCCTGAACCCCATACTTTAATAGGCTTATTATCCGTAGGACTATTAGGGGCTTCTTTGAAATTAAAACGTCAACTTTAAAGCAAAAACGAGACAAAAAAGGTGAGCGATCGCACTTGCCCACCTTCTTTAGTATTTTGGAAAATTTAGCCTCGAACCGTAACAGAACTGTTTTCTAAAGCTTCTACTAAACTCCGAACGCTTGCCATCATGGCAACTGGATCGTTTAGTTGATTAATTGCAGAACCAACCCCAACACCAGACGCGCCAGATGCGATCGCCATAGGAATTGTAACACTCGATAAACCAGAAGCACACAATACTGGAACAGATACAGCACGAGAGATACTGTAAGCTGCCGCTAGAGTGGGTGCCGCTTTTTCGATTAAGCCTAGAGTTCCTGCATTTTTTGGCTGACTGCTGGTACCGCCTTCTGTTTGAATCAAGTTTGCACCAGAAGCTACTAAAGCTTCAGCGAGTTCAACCTGTTCATCTAAGGGCAAAATATGAGGGACTGTAACTGAAAGGGTAATCTCTGGCATCAAGGCGCGAGTTTGCTGAGTTAACGCTAAAACTTCTTGCGCTTCAAACCGTCTGCCTTGAGCATAAAAACTATCAAAATTACCGATTTCCACTAAATCTGCGCCAGCTTCAACAGCTTTTAGCAATAATTCGGGTTCAACGGCTGAAACACAAATCGGAAGACTAATGATTTGACGAACCAAATGTACTAAATCTGGATCAGCAGCAATATCGACAAATGTAGCTCCGCCGATTTCAGCCGCTTTAACAACATTCGTCACGTTCTCAATATTAAAATTGTTCAAGCCGCTAATGACTTTAAGAGCCTTTCTTTGCGCTATAGCTTGTTGTAATTTCAATTGCATGGTTATTCTGATTCTTTTGCTGATAATAGAACCATTGTCCCATTTTATATTCGTTTGCGGTTAAACTTGTGCGAGTGTTTTTTCTTGTTGCTTTTGCTGTCCTACTGTTTTGAGATGTTGTAGTAAAACTTCGATTTCAGCTTGTAGGTGTAGATATTTAACCTGCTGATCGGCTTGATACACTTGCATTACTTTAGTTAGGGAGGGATCTTCTGTAGTAGTTGTTAGCATTGTTCGATCTAAATTGAACTATTATTTTTTAAGTTTGTTCAGAATCTATGATGTACATAGAAAAGAACCAATAGTTATAATTACTTATTGATCTTGGTTTACTTATTGTATCTTAACGAGATCTAATTTTAATCGGGAAAAAGACTAGACAGTTATTTATCTGTCTAATGAGATAGGTCTAATTTCATTATCAAATCTTGTTGAACAAGACTTCTAAATCGTACTGAGCCGCGACTTGTGTCAGTTTAGCCAAATCGTGAGGCTCACTAAAATGAGGAACAACACCTAACACGGGGATATGTGTTAAAGATTGAATCAAATCAATTGGCGTTAAATCGGTAATTTCTTCTGCTGTCGTTGGTTGAACGCAATTAAGAACGATTCCTTTTAGATTAATTTTAGCTTGACGGGCTAAAGCGACATTAGCCACCGCAGCACCGATCGCACCCAATTGCACTGGAACCACTAATACTGTATTTAATCGCCATTCTCCAGCCAGATCCGCTACCGTTAATTCATCAGTGACGGGTGATCCTAATCCTCCTAAAGCTTCAACAATCATAAAATCTTTGTTTTGAATTAAGGAACAAAACGCCTGCCAAACCGTCTTTAAATCGACTATTTTTCCTTCTTTTTGAGCAGCAATTGGCGGAGCAAGAGGAGCAGTAAACTTTAAAGGCGTAACAATTTCAATCGATTGATGAGTGCCAAATAAATCATTATACAATTCACGATCGCCAAAACCCGTCTGCATTAGTTTCATCAAACCCAGAGGTTGATTAGGATAATAATTCAACCAATAGGCAATTAAAGTCGAAGTAAATACAGTTTTCCCTACATTTGTATCAGTTCCAGTCACTAATAAAGCCTTCATAAAAAAACAATTCCTTAAATTTTTGGAGTCAGTGAAAGAGGAAAGCGATCAACCGTATTAACGCTGTGATTTAAGTCACAGTCGTCAGAAAAAAAACAGTTAAAAAAGTTGAACATATATTACACCAGATAAAAAATTAATTAGTTATGATTTAGATGAGATAATTCATTCTCAGAATCGTCTAAAACCTGAGATGATAGAAAAAACTGCCGTAAGTTGAGGGTAAATAGTCTGCTGTGAGCTATTCTGCTACTTTAACACTTCAACCGATGGTTCAACCCCTATCGGATAATCATCGTTTGCGTCTGTTTTCGGGATCAGCAAACGTACCTTTAGCCCAAGAGATCGCCCGTTATTTGGGAATGGATGTCGGGCCAATGATTCGTAAGCACTTTGCTGACGGTGAATTATACATCCAGATTCAAGAGTCGATTCGCGGGTGTGATGTTTATCTGATTCAACCCTGTTGCAAACCAGTTAATGATCACTTGATGGAATTGTTGATCATGGTTGATGCTTGTCGTAGGGCCTCAGCGAGACAAATTACCGCCGTCATTCCCTATTATGGCTATGCACGGGCTGATCGCAAAACGGCTGGCCGTGAATCGATCGCTGCTAAACTGATGGCTAATCTGATCACTGAAGCAGGGGCTAATCGAGTCTTAGCAATGGATCTGCACTCAGCCCAAATTCAAGGTTATTTCGATATTCCTTGTGATCATGTATATGGTACTCCTGTATTAATTGACTATATTAATAGTAAACAGCTAGAAGACTTAGTGGTTGTTTCTCCAGATGTGGGGGGTGTTGCCAGAGCGAGAGCCTTTGCGAAAAAACTCAATGAAGCACCATTAGCCATTATTGACAAACGCCGACAAAGCCATAATGTAGCAGAAGTCATGAATGTGATTGGCGATGTTCAAGGAAAAACAGCCGTTTTAGTCGATGATATGATTGATACGGCTGGAACCATCCTAGAAGGAGCTAAACTGCTGCGGGAAAAAGGCGCAAGACAAGTATATGCTTGTGCGACTCATGCGGTTTTTAGTGGCCCTGCTATTTCACGGCTTTCAAGCGGTATCCTAGAAGAAGTCATGGTAACTAATACGATTCCGCTTGCTTCTGAACAACGATTCGATCAGCTTACAATTCTATCGGTTGCGAATATATTGGGCGAGGCAATTTGGCGGATTCATGAAGATAGTTCCGTGAGTAGTATGTTTCGCTAGTCAATAACCTTCAAAGCATAAATAAATTATAAAATTGATGCTTTGAAGTCTTATCTTTGTAAGTCTTCCGATTTTAGGGTTTTGCTTAATGAAAGCAAATTAATCAGGAGGTGACAAATGATTCTTCAATCCTCATTTCTTTCTACTCATCAAATTATTGATACACAGCAAACCGATTGTTGTATCGTAGGTGGCGGCCCTGCTGGCGTTCTGTTATCATTGCTTTTGGCACGACAAGGCATCTCAGTTACGTTGCTAGAAACACATAAAGATTTTGATCGAGACTTTCGAGGCGATACCATCCATCCGCTAACGATGGAAATTATGGAACAATTAGGATTAGCCGATCGTTTGTTACAATTGCCTCATACAAAAATTGACCAACTGACCTTACGGACAACTGAGCAAGATATTTCTTTTACTGCCGATTTTAGTCATCTTAAAACCCATTATCCTTATGTCACCATCATGCCGCAAGCGCGGTTCTTAGAGTTTTTAATCGAAGAAGCGAAACAATATCCTCATTTTCGGCTGGTTCTTGGGGCTAATGTGCAGGAATTAATAGAAGAAGATGATAGCATTGCTGGTGTACGTTATCGAGGTCAGGGAGGATGGCACGAAGTCAAGGCACTGCTCACAATTGGTGCAGATGGTCGTCATTCTCGTGTTAGGGAACTCGCAGGATTAAAACCCGTTCAATCTTCGGCACCGATGGATGTGTTGTGGTTCCGTATTCCTCGTCTACCTGAAGATGGGTCTGGATTAAATGGACGGGTTGGTAAAGGAAAAATGTTAGCACTTTTAGATCGCTCTGAGCAATGGCAGGTCGCTTATATTATTCCTAAAGGTGGCTATCAGCAAGTCAGAACCGAGGGATTAGCGAAATTTCGTCAAAATTTGGTTGAAGTCATGCCAGAATTCAAAGACAGAGCCGATACTTTACAAGACTGGCATCAAATCGCTTTTCTATCCGTAGAATCAAGTTTTGTACCCTGTTGGTATCGTTCTGGACTACTATTAATTGGTGATGCGGCTCATGTGATGTCTCCTGTCGGTGGTGTCGGGATTAACTATGCGATCCAAGATGCAGTCACAACCGCTAATATTCTCACTCAGCCTTTAAAAAATAAACAGATACAAGACAAGGATTTAGCCGCAGTACAACGACGACGGGAAATCCCAACACGATTTATTCAAGCTTTTCAATCTTTATTACAGCAACGTCTCATTAAAAGTGCTTTAGATGAGCAACAAACTTTTAAAGCTCCAGCATTTTTAAGGCTTCCCTTGTTTCGGAATCTTTTCCCTAGAATTATCGGCTTTGGGCTATTTCCTGTCCATTTAAAGGATGAGTTTTCAGGACTCAAGAACAACATCTAATTAGAAAAATTATGCTAAAAATTCTAGTATTTTATTAGTTTTGTCTACATCGACAAAGCAATATTTTTCGATTAAACTATACCATTTTTCCTTCATTTATGCAAGAAACTGGATGAGGAAAAAATATCTTTAACGAAAAAAAAGCAAATATAGGAAAAATTGATAGCTCAAAGGTTTTCAAGTAAACTTCATATTTGTATACTAATTGAATAATTATCCTACCTTGATTGTTCGTCCGATTATTGTTCCCTAACCTATAGGATAATCACTAGCGAAGATATGAAACGTTTGCGTAAACATCTAACCATGAGTGAAATTGAGCAACATTATCAAGATTGCCAAGATCCGATCGAATGTCGTCGCTGGCAATTATTATTACAAGTTGCTCACTCACCGAACATTCGACAAGCTGCCGAAACGCTAAATATAGATTATGATTACGCGCTAGGCATTATTCGACGATATAATCAACACGGGCCAAAAACTTTAAAGGATCATCGTAAAATTCCTTGGAAGCAACGAGCTAAATGTTGAGTGATGCTAGGAAAGTAATAATAAAAGGTGGGTAGACTCACCTTTTATTATTTTTGTATTATTTAGTTTCTTTATCTGGACAATGATCATCTTGCCATCCGTAGGGGTGCATCGCACAAACCAGTAAATTTCCCCCATAAATCCGACCATGATAGTTTTGACAACCGACACAAGCAGGGTGTGTTGTTGGATCTGGATCTACTCTAGGATTAACTAGCCAATCACTAAGTTCCCCCCAATGATCGGGAAATAAATCATTTTCATCGATCCGCAATTCTAATTCAATTGAAAAAACCTCCTCGATAAATTGTTCGATATCGGTGGCAATTTCGTTATGTATTTCTTCTACTGCGTTTTGGACTTCTTGCACAAACTGTTCAATTCCTTGCGCTACCGAGTCTACAACATCCCAAAATTCTTTTTGCCAGTCGTCCATTGCTGTGATCCTATTAATCTGTAATATAGTTGCCAAAAAAAGCAAGTCAAGAAGCATTCATGCCTAGTATCAGGAAAAAATTAGCTTAATTCCAAATACCCTACAATTGCCTTACTCTCTTTTTAAATTACGGAGTTCATCTTGTAACGATTCTACCTGTTTTCTGAGGTGATCTACGTCATCTGTTGCTGTAGATGGTGATTCTTCATCATCTGAAATGATTTCAATCGGACGCGGTTCTTTACGTTCATTAGTTTCAGGAGATGCGTTAACTTGTTGCTGTGCCTGTTGTACCATCTCATCAACATAACGACGCGCTTCTTCTGCGGTCATTTCTCCGCGTGCTACCATTTCATCAGCAATTTTTTGTGTTTGTGTTTTTAATTCCTGTAGGGTAACTCCTGCTTTTTCCATGCCATACGAAGCAATACCTACTCCTAAGTACACCGCTTTTTGTACCCAATCACCAAGACCTGCCATAATCGTTGATCCTTCTATCACAATTAGCTTACATTTACTAGGATACGAAATCTTGATGGTAAACTGGTATGGCTTTGTTTGACCAATGGTCGTTTGACACCTCTTGAAAAATTTTTCCATAATGAAAAGGAAGATTGAGGCGTGAGTTAAATTGGTCACTTTATTTCAATTCTTAAAGCGAAAAGTCATTCAGGTATCTTGCTTAATTGTCTTCTGCTTCATCTCTTGTCTTTTCAATTCAAAAATTGCCTATGCTCATCCAACAGTCTCGAATGAATTTGAGCAAGGAATTGTCCAAATGCAACAGGGACACTATCAAAAAGCATTACAAAACTTCACAGAAGCTATTGAACAAGGAAAACAGATAGATGCTGCTTATAGCAATCGTTGTGTGGTGTGGCTGAGTCTGGAGCAATACCAACACGCTGATCAAGATTGTACTCTAGCCATACAACACAAGACGAATAATCCTACGGTTTATATTAATCGGGGTTTAGCCTTGTATCGATTGGGACAATATCAAAAAGCAATCACAGACTTTACCACAGCCATACAATTAGATCATGAGGCTTATTTGGCTTATTATAATCGTGGTTTGGCTTATACGGCACTTGGACAACCCTTACAGGCGATCGCCGATTATGATCAAGCTACCCAACAAATGGATCATGCGACTCAAGATCAATTATCGATTGTTTATAACGATCGCGGTTTAGCTTATTTAAACTTGGGTAATTTTACAACTGCGATGTTGAATTTTAACCAAGCGATACAGTTAGATGATCATAATTCACTTGCTTTGTATAATCGAGGTTGCGCGTGTTCTAGGAATAAAAACTATCAACAAGCGATCGCCGATTTTTCCGCAGTGTTGAAACATAATCCTCGTCACGGAGAAGCCTATATCAATCGTGGCATGATTCATCAACGATTAGGCTCTCTTCAAGCTGCCTTAGATGATTTTCGCTTAGGGATACAATATTTGCCGCACCAAGATCATCAAGTTTACAAAATGATCCAAAAACTACGGAAAGTTTTGTCAGAATTTGATACGACAATTGGGTAATGATTAATTTTTCTCTAAAAATTGCTGTATAGCTTGATAGGTTTCATGGGGTGCTTCTTCGGCTAAAAAATGACCGCAATTGATGGCTTTGGCAGTAACATTGATTGCTCGTTGCTGCCAAAGTTCTAAAACATGGTATTTTTTCGCTAAAAATCCTTGTTTTCCCCATAAAACCAACAATGGACATTCGATCTTTTGTTGTCCTATAGATTGATCGTGTTCTAAATCAATGGTAGCCGCAGCCCGATAATCTGAACAGGTGCCATGAATCATCATCGGATCTTGGAAACATCGCTGATATTCGGCTAATGCTTCGGGGGTAAATGCTGTAAAATCACGTCCCCAACTTTTTAAACAATGCTCTAAAAAATAATGAGGATTTGCACCGATTAACGTTTCTGGAAAGGGATGTGGCTGTATGAGAAAAAACCAGTGATAATAAGCTGTCGCCATCTCTTGATCAGCGAGTCGAAAAACGTCATCGGTTGGCACAATATCTAATAAAGCTAATTTTTTGACTTTTTTGGGATAATCTAAAGTCAGACGATGGGCAACTCTAGCACCGCGATCGTGTCCCACCAAATAAAATTTCTTAAAACCTAACATAGACATTAAATTAACCTGATCACTTGCCATCACTCGTTTAGAATAGTTGCTATGATCACCATTGTCTAAGGGCTTATAACTGTCACCATACCCTCTTAAATCTGGTGCAATGACTGTAAACTGTTGGGCAAAAAGAGGGGCGATTTTATGCCACATGACATGAGTTTGTGGATAGCCGTGTAATAACAATAATGGAAAGCCTTGACCCCCCATGACGAAATGAATCGGGATACCATTAACATCTAGGATATGTCTGGTAAAGTGTTCAAATAGCATCTAATACTATGATTTCTGTTATTTATTCTGATGAGTTCCTTCAACATGATACGGGATTATTTCACCCCGAAAAACCAGCGCGTTTAACAGCGATCACTACAGCACTCCATCAAGCAGCATGGGCGGATCAATTACAATGGAATTTACCAATATCTATTGACAAAAGAGACGTTATACCGTACATAGAAAAGTGTCATACCCTAGCGCATATCGATAGAATACGACAGATTGCCGAAAAGGGTGGCGGAATGCTCGACGGTGATACCCCTGTTTCTGCAAAAAGTTATGAAATAGCTTTACTGGCTGTTAGTGCTTGGTTAGATGGTGTTGATCAAGTTCTAACGACACATGAACCCGCTTTTATTTTAGCCCGTCCCCCTGGTCATCATGCGACACAAAAAACAGGGATGGGATTTTGTTTGTTTTCTAATGCTGCGATCGCGGCGCAATATGCTTTAGAAAAACCTAATATTAATCGAGTTGCTATTCTAGACTGGGATGTGCATCACGGCAACGGTACCGAAAATATTGTCGAAAATCACCCGAATATTGCTTATTGTTCCCTCCATCAATTTCCTTGTTATCCTGGTACAGGGCGTGCGAGTGACAAAGGAAAATTTGATAATGTGTTAAATATTCCCATGTTGAGCGAAAGTACGTTGAGTGATTATCAAGTGGCTTTTGAAAAACAAGTTTTACCCTTTTTACTCAAATTCTCTCCAGATTTATTGATTATTAGTGCAGGATATGATGCGAATGAAGCTGATCCCCTGGCATCGATTAATCTTAAACCCAGTGATTATGGCGTATTTACTCAATATCTATTAACTCTCAATTGTCCGATCCTTTTTGGCTTAGAAGGCGGTTACGATTTAGAAGCGTTAGCACAATCTGTTGTCGCAACATTAGAACCATTTGTGAAAAGATGACGATCGCAATTCCGATTAAAGCTATTCAACTAACTGCTGGAAGTGTGATTAGTATCCATCATCTAACTTGGGACGACTATGAAACTATTCTGACGGAACTTGGTGAAAGTCGTTGTTTGCGCCTAACTTATTACCAAGGTACGTTAGAAATTATGTCACCTTTAGCGATTCATGAACGCCCACATCGTATTATTGCTGATATAGTCAAAACGCTTCTTGATATGGAGGGACGAGACTGGGATGATTTTGGTTCGACAACCTTCAAACGCCCCAAAATAGCAGGAGTTGAACCAGATACCTGTTTTTATATCCAAAATGCTGCTCAAATCAGAGGCTGTATCCATATGGATTTAGAAATTTATCCGCCTCCAGATTTAGTAATTGAGTCTGATGTTACATCCTTAACTAATTTTGATGCTTATACAGCCATTGGTGTCCCCGAAATCTGGATTTATAATAATAACCAACTGAAAATATATATTTTTGAAAATGGTAATTACAAAGAAGTATTAAATAGTCCGACTTTTCCCAATCTATCTTTAGTTGACATGATTCCAGTGTGGGTACAACAGGCAATAGAACGGGGAGCCAGTAAAATGCTAAAAGAATTAAGAAACCAAATTAGCTAGTTATTATTTTAACAACACCATCCTGATGATAGAGATCTTGAAACAACTTCGGGTAGAGGGGGTTTTAGGCAAATTGAGGCGAAACTAGAACAAAACGAACTCAATTTGTATTACAAGAGGGGATATGACTATGCAACAATCTTTACGGGCTGTAGGAACCTTTTCTAGTAGACGTGACGCTGAAGCAGCACTGAATGATCTTCGAGATTCTGGCTTTAATATGGATCATGTTTCTGTATTAGGAAAGAATGCAGAAACTGGCGATAATTTAGGTGGAGCGCAGATCAACGAAACCAGCAAGGGAGAAGCAAAAGAGGGCGCGGGTGTCGGTGCCGTTACAGGTACTGTTTTAGGCGGTGTTGGTGGTTTACTCGTTGGTTTAGAAGCTTTACTGATACCAGGGGTTGGGCCTTTCTTGGCTGCTGGAACCTTGGCCGCGACTTTAGCGGGTGCAGGTATTGGTGCTGCTGCTGGTGGTTTGGTAGGTGCTTTGGCGAATTTAGGAATTCCTGAAGATGAAGCAAAGGACTACAATGAACACATCTCTCAGGGTAGATATTTAGTGACAGTAGAAGGAACACTGGATAATATTGATCGAGCAGGTTCAATTTTCCAACGTCATGGTATTAGAGACTGGAATATCTATGATGTAGGCAATAGACGACGTTATGATCGTGGAACAGTAATCCCCGAGAAAATTAATCCAGAAATCTAGATAACATTTGTTGGTAATTTAGTCAAGTCATTAATACGTCAGGGAATCAAATCTCTGGCGTATTAATTATTTAGTTAATCCATAATCTCTTTAATCGCTTCTAATAAACGATCGCATTCTTCATCAGTTCCAATGGAAATCCGAACATAATCGGTAATTCTCGGATGATTAAAATATCGGACTAATACTTTACGGTCTTTGAGATGATTATATAATTCTTTGGCGGACATCCATTGGGGTGAAGCCAGAACAAAATTAGACTCAGAATCAAAAACAATGAAACCCAATTCTCTTAAAGCAGTAATCAAACGACTACGGGAATTTCTAACTTTTTGCCAAATTTCTTGAAAATAAGCATTGTGTTCAAAGGCTGCCGTTCCCAAAGTTTGAGCAATCCGATCTAAATTATAAGAATCCCGTACTTTGTCCATTTGTTCGATAATGGCAGGTGAAGCAACCCCAAACCCAATCCGCATCCCAGCTAAACTATAACTTTTAGACATGGTGCGACTGATAATCACATTGTCGTATTTTTCGAGGAAATCCCAGTGATTCTCGTCACTAAAATCTACATAAGCTTCATCGATTAAAACGATACCGCTTGCTTTTTCACAGGTTTCTTCTAAATACTGACGGTTAAGGTGTAACCCCAATGGAGGGTTAGGAGACGCGAGAAAAATTAATTTAGCGTCACTACAAATAATCGGGGAATCTAATTCAAATTTATCATTAGTGGCAAATTTTGTAATCTTTGCTCCATGTACCTCAGCAATGGTTTCATACAAAGAATACGTTAAATCCAAAAAGGCAACCGTTTCACCCGGATTAACAAAGGTTCGTACTGCAATATTTAGAATATCATCAGAACCATTTCCCGCTAGGATTTGTTTAACGGATACCCCAAAAACCTTAGCCGCCGCTTGACGCAATTTTTGAGAGACTGGATCAGGATACAATCTTACAAGAGCGAGTTCTGTAGAGAGCGATCGAAAGATTTCTTCTGGTGGTGGGTAAGGATTTTCGTTTGTATTCAGTTTAATAAAATCTAAGCTAAGGGGTTGTTCTCCTGGTGTATATCCAGGGGTTTGACTCACACAATCTCGTATCGGTAACATCGGGTTTAGTTTTGATCTACGCAATAAGAACAGTATATCGTTACAAGGTGGCTCAACGTTAGACTAATACAAAAGTATTAATGATTAGATGAATTATTTTCGCTTTGAGAAATCATTTGATTGTCTAAAGCTTTCTTAGCAATGTTTGTTACATATAGTGTAACTGCGACGGTTGCCAATAATCCAATAATATATAAAGACCATTCTAACGGTGTTTTTTCTCGTCCTTGGGTTCCTAGTGTGGCAATATCTCCGACTAAAGAACCGAGATAAACATACATAATCGTACCAGGTAACATTCCGATACAAGAAGCAAGACAATAATCTTTTAGAGAAATTTGCGTTAACCCAAAAGCATAATTGAGAAATACAAAAGGGAATAAGGGGGAAAGGCGCGTTAATCCCACAATTTTCCATCCTTCTTTAGCTACTGCTTCATCAATTGCTTTAAAGCTAGGTTTTTGATTAACCAGGTTGTTTACCCATCCTCTAGCCAAATAACGACCTGCTAAAAAAGAGGCGATCGCTGCTAAATTAGAAGCTACAATGACTAATACTGAGCCTTTGACTACGCCATAAATTGCCCCTGCACCCAAGGTTAAAATTGCCCCTGAAAGCAGTAAAATACTGGCTACAATATAGACCAAAGTGAAGGCAAAGTATCCCCCTACACCTAAACTATCAATCCATTCTAGAAGACGCTGTAATTCATTCTGAATCGGCAAAATGATACTTAAATAATTGACTTCGATGAGCATAAAATTTGTTTTTATCTAATTTTAGATTAAGGTAAATTCAATACAATCACCCAGGTTTGAATCAGGAAACTAAAAAACTCTGCCATTTTCTGACAGAGTTTGGGTGAAAATAAATTATTTGGGTTTGTTCTTAGAACGTAAATGTTCCACGAAGTGTACCAATGAATACATCTTGGTTCTCTCCTAAGAAACGTGCTTGTGAAGGATTTTTAATCCAAATCACACCAGGAGTTAAAGAAATATTATCGGTGACTTGATATTTGTAGAAGACTTCTACGTGAATGGGCGCATCGTAACGGAATTTGACGGGTGTTCCTCTTGAATCTAAACCAGCAACATAAGGAGGTACACCAGCAAAAATACCTAATATGTTGCCAGATTTGAATAAATCAGGGAAGGAAACACCAGCACCGTAACTCCAGACATCGGCATTGCCCCGACCCAACAGAGTAACATTAGAGTACATCCCAAATCCGCTAATACTGAGCCAATCTGTTAATTTGAGAGCCGCTTGTATACCATAGCTATTGACGACCTTTTGTCGAAAATCAAAGGGAATTAAACCCTCAATATAGTCGTCATCAGGAATAGGAGAGCTAAGACTACTATTTAAGTCTGCTGTTGCAAAGTTAGAAAGTTCTGTACCAACTACATTGCCATAAATAGCACTATCAGTACCATGATAGGAGTGTACATAGGTTGCACCAAGAGCTAATCTGTCAAACAAGTTGAAGTTTAACTGACCATAGGCTGCATAATCACCATTGTATAAACCAGCACCTTCTCTGGGATCATTGGCATTGGGAGCTAAATAACCTGCACTAATCGCTGCATTCGGGCCAAGAATACCACCACCAATGGGAAGACTGATACTACCACCAGTACCTGCACCAATTCGGAAGATGGGACTTTCTGAGGCGAAGGTCGATAACGCACCATTACCACCGTCGTAGTCTTCAAAGAATGGATTGGTAGTCGGTAAAAAGTCGCTCGGAATACCACCCCAAGCAGCAACATACAAATTAACTGGGCCAAGAGGTGTATAGTACGCTAACCAGTCAACTGCAACATTATTGTCGGTACTAGGAGCTAAGTTAAAGGTTTGGGTTAAAGTTGGACTAGCAACATTATTAAAATCGACTCGAGCAGCACCACCTTCATTATCAAATCCAACGCTTTGATAGTTTAGTCTGAACCGATCACCAGAACCTGCTGCTAAACGAGTGACTAAACGGTCTTTTCCAGTGAAACTTGTATTAAAGGCTAAACGAACTCTGCTTTGGAAAGCAGTTTGCACTGATTGATCAGATTCACCAAAAACATCAGTGAGCGCGAAAATGACTTCACCGCCTAATTTGGTTGTTGTCGAAAACTGATGATCTTCTAAGAATGAAGTTCTAGCTTCTAAGTTATCAACTCTGGCACCAAGAGCCGCGAGTTCTGCTTGAAACTCTTCCATTAATCTTTTGAGCTTGTCGATGTCCTCACGAAGAACGCTAACACCATCTTGGATTAAACGTTCCATGACGTTCATACAAGCGTTTAAACCTGCGGCAAATTCCCAACGGGTTAGCGCACGATTACCGCGAAAGGTTCGATCGGGATAACCAACAATACATCCATAGCGTTCGACTAAGCTTCTGAGTGCTTCAAACGCCCAGGCTGTCGGTTCTACATCCCGCAATTGATTGACGCTGGTTACTTGATCTAGTGAACCTAACGATCCTTCTGTACTGTAATCTTCGAGTTGATTGACTACAGGGTCAGATGTTGGTTGAACCTCAGTCGTATTGGAGTTGGTCAAACCTGTCTGACTCTCCTCGATCACGTTCAACATATCATCCGCTTGAGCCGGAGACGCAACTGCTAAGGCTATTCCCAAAAGGGTTGGACTTATTAGCAAAGACTTCCAAGTCAGCTTAAACATTTCTAATTGTCCTCACACCATTACACCATAATTAGACTATATAACATTTCTATTCATAGTCTCACTGTTCATTTTATTATATAAAAATAAATTGCGAGTAAAAAAGTAGACAGTTTTGCAGCTTTTCTTAAAATTCGCCTATAAAAAAACTATCCGCCCTTACCCTTGATGTTACTCAATGATTAGTAACACAAGGCTAAAGGCGGTCTAGCGGGTCTCCTAGTTAACGTCTGACTGCCGAGAGAATCTCGAGATCAGTCTTAAAAGGTTTAAGTCTGAGGACTAAAGACTAGCCCCGGCGCACAGCCGACTTTTGTTAACTAGGTGACCCATGGTTTTACTACTTTCTATCATGGGCATCACCTCCTTATTCCCTAAACGGCTTTTACTTAAAGTTCTATATTTATTAGTCTAACGAAGGTGTTTGGAAAATGCAAGGCAATAATCGAGAAATTTTTGAGCAACTGCGGGATATCCCCCAAAATGAATATGTAAGTAAGAAGCATGAAGATTTTGTGTCGTCCATCCCTCTACTGTAGTAATCGCTTTACTTGACAATCCTTGAAGCTCAAACAACGGAAATTCAGGTACATGGGTAACTTGGGAATAGTGAAACTCATGTCCCTTTACGCGATCGCCATAATTAAACATTAATCCCTCTCGCTGTGCGGTTGCTTGACGATAGCCGAGGGTTAATTTTTTTTCCATCCGCGTTACCGTGGGTAAGCTCCCAACCATATCCCAGATTTTGCCATCAAAGTCAATGAGTTGTTCACATAAATACATCATACCGCCACATTCAGCATAGGTGGCTAAACCTTGGGCGATCGCATTTTTGATGTCTTGTCTTAAAATTCGATTTTCGGCTAACTCTTGAGCAAATACTTCGGGAAATCCCCCCCCAAAGTACAATCCATCAATACCTTTTGGTAAACTTGACTCGCTCATCGGACTCCAAAAAATCAGTTCTGCTCCTAGTTTCTCTAAAATATCTAAATTGTCTTGATAGTAAAAACTAAATGCCTTGTCCTGAGCAACCGCTATTTTAACTGGGATAGAAGCGGATGTTATTGAAATCGTTTTTCCACGTTGATTAGCTGTCGCACTTAGTAAAGGTAAAAATTGCTCCCAGTCGAAACTCGTTTGCGCTAATATGGCGAGTTGTTCAAATAATTGATTTGAATTAGATAATTCTAAAGTTGGGATTAACCCTAAATGTCGATCCCGTAGTGCAATTAAATCATGACGACGCAAAACGCCCAAGATCGGAATATTTAAGGGTGATAATGCTTCTTGTAATAGTTCCAAGTGTCGATCGCTTCCAACTTTATTTAAGATCACACCTGCTATTTTTATTTTAGGATCAAGGGAAGAATAACCTTGAGCGATCGCAGCTACCGAACCTGAGAGACGACTACAATCAATAACCAGAATAACGGGAATATTTAAGATACGGGCAATATGAGCCGTACTCGCATAATCTATAAATTGATCATAGCGAACCCCATCAAATAAGCCCATGACCCCTTCAATTAAGGCATAATCTATATTTTGTGAATATTGCCCAAAGCAAGATAGTACATAGTTTTCTGAGGTTAAAATCGGGTCTAAATTGCGACAGGGAAGACTTGTAATCGCTGTATGGAACATCGGATCGATATAATCTGGCCCAACTTTAAATGATTGGACAGAATAACCTTTTTGTGTTAAAAAAGCTAAAATTGCTAAAGTTATTGTTGTTTTTCCTACGCCACTTCGTTCACCTGCAATAATCAAAGCCATTATTTTTTCCAGGGGTTTTTAGTTCCCATCTCTGTCCATGCAGAAAAGAATAAATATAAAATTAATATGGCAATACCTAAGAAAAAAAGCATTACATCTTGATTCATTTAATTTGTTTCAACCTTGATTTTAAAAATTTAATCCTGTCAAGAAACTTTTTTAGATACTGGTAGTCTTTAGCAGTAGTCAAAATGCTTAATCTTGTTCTGCTCCTTTGGTTGTTCAAAAAGAATTAACTAAAACGTATCTTTGTTTCTTTTTGGCTTAAGTGAGAAGTGTCGCCGTTTAATTCCATGCTCCATTGCTCACCACTACGAACAATTTTAATCAAAGCACAGAAAGAAGCATTAATTTTAATCTCACCGCCAATTAATCCGACAGTCGTACCTAGGATAGATGGCCCATGCCCAATTAATAAGATATTCTCATTGAATCGTGAAACTAATTGTCTAGCAGTTTCGGCTGTACGGTATAGCATGGTTTTTTCACTTTCTGGGTAAAGAGGAATAATACAAGATGTATAACTCCAATCAATGCGAGGATAATTTTTTTCTAGCATTTCTTGTGAGTGAAGCTGCGGGTTATTGCTCATCCATGCTGGATTTAACCATTCACTTAAACCTGCTTCTAATTTAATTGGAAGATTGCTCATCTTTGCCACTTGATTAGCTGTTTGAATTGTTCTTAAAAAAGGAGAAGAAAAAATGTGAGAAATTTTTTCATTACTTAGTCTTTTTCCAAGTTCTTGGGCTTGAATCAGTCCATCATCTGAAAGAGGCGGATCATAAGGTAAAGATGCTGTATTAAACCATTCAAGATTTACAAAATCGTGACGGTTACCATGTCTTGCTATCCAAATTGTTTGAGGCATTTAAAATTAGCGTAGTGTTAACTGTTTTTTATTTTGATAAACAAATTTTAGAGGTAAGTGTTCAGTTCTCAAATAGACTTTTAAACATTTCTGTTGTCTATGATGCACTAATTCTTACTGAATCCGATTAATCTATATGTACCGTTTCGAGGTCGATCCCTGTTCGAGTCGCTGTTTAAATTAACTTGAATATCAGACTAAAGGAACATTTATTTAAAATCTTTACAAAACTTTACAGTTTGTGTATTATTATTAAGGTTACATAACTATACTGGATTGACAAAGGAGCCAACAAGTTTAAACTATCTAAACAAAAAAAAACTTTTGGTGTAGGTTCAGCATAGTTTTGAGTTACTTTCTTGACTTAGTTTACTGTCTTCATCCTACTATCCCCCCTTCTTCTCTCTTTAAAAAATCTATAGATAACTCTCATAATGTTTACTCTATAATCTGATTCCTTTTAACCTTTTGTTTGTCTAACTATCTATCAGAGCGATGCACTCGTCATGAAAACTCCTAAAAATCCTACTGATCCAGTCCGCGCCTATCTTAGAGAAATTGGTCGAGTTCCTTTGCTCACCCACGAAGAGGAAATCGTCTTCGCCAAGCAGGTTCAAAGACTAATGGACTTAGAAAGAGTCAAAGAGTCATTAGCAACAAAATTAGGCTCCGAACCAACAGAGAGTCAATGGGCTGAAGCGGCTCAGATTAGCATAGAACAGTTACGCCGTGAAGTCGGTGCGGGAGATTTAGCTAAACGTAAAATGGTAGAAGCAAATCTACGTTTAGTTGTTTCCGTAGCGAAAAAGTATCTTAAACGTAATCTAGATTTATTAGATTTAATTCAAGAAGGTACAATCGGGATGCAGCGAGGTGTAGAGAAATTTGACCCAACTAAAGGATATCGCTTTTCAACCTATGCTTATTGGTGGATTCGTCAAGCAATTACTCGTGCGATCGCCGAAAAAAGCCGTACCATTCGTCTACCCATCCACATCACCGAAAAACTCAACAAAATTAAAAAGGCACAACGCTACTTAGCACAACAAAATGGTCATGCTGCCAGTGTAACCGAATTAGCAGAAGAACTTGAACTTTCTCCCAAACAAGTCAGAGACTATTTAGAAAGAGCGCGTCAGCCCCTTTCATTAGATCTCAGAGTTGGGGATAATCAAGATACAGAATTAGGTGAACTCCTAGAAGACACAGGCCCATCTCCCGAAGATTTTGCCACTCATTCATCCCTACAGATTGATTTAGAAAAGCTAATGGAAGATCTAACCCCCCAACAACGGGAAGTTCTTTCTTTACGCTTCGGTCTTTCTGATGGTCAACCCCTAACATTAGCTAAAATTGGTCATCGCCTCAATATTAGCCGAGAACGGGTCAGACAAATCGAACGAGAAGCCCTTGCCAAACTGAGAAAACGCAAAGGAAATATAAAAGAATATTTGGCAAGCTAAATAAAAGTCGGTGAACTAGATACTAAAGTTCGGTTCTACCGACTTTGAACATCTCAAAAAACTGTTAAATTAAAGAAACAATTCATTAATAATTGTTTCGTTTAATCACTCAAAAGTCCACAGGAGGCCAACGTGAACAATGAATTAAATCGTTCCCAGGGTTTTTTCAATCAAGATGGAGAGAGTAGCGAAAGTTTGTGGCAATATGTACAGTCGCTAAGTCCAGACACGATTACGCAACTTTCTAAACCCGAATCATCTGAAGTGTTTCAGGTGATGGAACGCAATATCATCGGTTTACTCGGTAATCTTCCTTCGGAGCATTTTGGGGTGACCGTAAATACCAGTAGAGAAAATTTAGGTCGTTTACTCGCTTCTGCAATGATGAGTGGTTATTTTCTCCGCAACGCCGAACAACGCATGAACTTTGAAAAATCTCTGTTTAGCATTCAGAGTCATGTAAAAGATGATAGTTCCGAACATTAATTTTCCTTGATGTCTAAAGCTGATTCGATACCGAACCCATGCAGGATCAAACATCAGTTTTAGATATTGTCAAATTAAGACGAGATCTTTTATCTTGGTATGCTCAGTCGGGTCGGAAATTACCTTGGCGTGAAAATCTTGATCCCTATTCCATTTGGGTTTCGGAGATCATGTTACAGCAAACCCAAGTTAAAACCGTTATTTCCTATTACCATCGTTGGTTAAATCTTTTTCCCACAATAGAAGCCCTCGCCACATCAGATTTACAACAAGTCTTAAAAGCTTGGGAAGGATTGGGCTATTATGCTCGTGCGCGTAATTTACATCAAGCAGCACAAATTATAGTTAGAAATTATCAAAAGAACGTCCCTCAAGACTTAAATACTATTTTAAAATTACCTGGAATTGGTCGAACCACAGCAGGCGGAATTCTAAGTGCTGCGTTTAACCAGCCCGTTTCTATTTTAGACGGTAATGTTAAGCGTGTTTTATCTCGGTTGATTGCTTTACCTGTTCCCCCAAAACAAGCTCTTGAAAAACTTTGGCATTTATCAGATCATTTAATTGATCCAGATTCGCCAAGAGACTTTAATCAAGCTTTAATGGACTTGGGGGCAACTGTATGCACGCCAAAAAATCCAGTATGTTTATTATGTCCTTGGCAGCCCTTTTGTCAAGCCAATCATCAAGGAATCCAAAATCAAATCCCTATGACTGAAACTGCCGCGCCCATCCCTCATAAAAAAATCGGTGTCGCCGTCATCTATAATGAGCAAGGACAAATCTTAATTGATCGTCGTCCCGCAAAAGGTTTACTTGGCGGACTTTGGGAGTTTCCAGGTGGTAAAATTGAAGAAAACGAAACTGTCGAAGAATGTATTAAACGAGAAATTAAAGAAGAAATTGATCTTGAGATTGAGGTTAATGATTTACTAATGACAGTTGATCATGCTTATACTCATTTTCGCGTTACCTTATATGTCTACAATTGTCGTTATCTTGCAGGTGAAGCGCGTCCCATTGAATGTGACGAAATTCGGTGGGTGACAATTGATGAACTTGAACAATTTCCGTTTCCTAAAGCTAATCTTAAAATTATTAAAGCTTTAAAAGAAAGACATTCAAAAATGCTCTAAATTTAAGCAAGCTATTGATTTTTATTGGCTCTAACTTTGGCAACAGTTTTATCAAAATATTGGTTCAGCAAAGGTAAAAATAGACTATGGATTTTAGCTAAAATACTCATCTCGGAACCTGGTGTAATAATAAACGAATTACGTTTAATTCCTTGAAGAATTGCTTGTCCTACCTCTTCAGCACTCCAAATTTTAGCAGTAGCAGTAATGGCTTTAGTTTCGGGGGGTTTCGTTTTATTTTCTTGTTTAAGTTGCGGTGTATCTGTATCGGGTGGATAAACAATCGAAAGATTAATACCTGATAGTTTTAATTCACCTCTTAAAGATTCTGCTAACCCTCGAATGGCAAATTTACTAGGACTATAAGCACTGTAACCATATATACCAATTAAACCCGCACCTGAAGATAAAACAATAATATGACCTTTTTTACGTTTTTCCATTTCTGGCAAGACGGCTTTAAGGCAATAAAGTGTACCGAAATAATTAACCGCCATGGTTTTTTCAAAAACATCAATAGAGAGGTTTTGAAAATAATCTGGATGAGCAATTCCCGCAGAAGTTACTAAAATATCAGGGAGGCCAATTTGTGCAATAGCCTTAGTAATTGCTTGTTCAATCGAGATGCGATCGCTCACATCTGCTGCTAAAGCTAGTATTTTTTGTTCGGGTGATTTACACAATTTTTTCAATTCATGTTTTGCTGCTTCTAGTTTTTTTGGATCTCGTGCAATAATTGTTATATTGCTTCCTTCTTTTGCTAATAATTGTGCTGTGGCTTGTCCAATTCCACTAGAGCCACCTGTAATGATTGAATGTAGGTGCTGAAAATACATAAAATTTTCTCCAAAGAATTATTTAAAGTTTAATAATATATTTTCTATTTTTTTGACAAATAAAAAAAATAAATGTATAATTAATTTTTAGAAATTATAATATTTTTAAAATAAATAACCTGTATTGTTAAATAATTTTTGATGAATCAGTCCTTTGCAATCCAGACAACAAAAAAGAGAAATCAATTATTTATCGGTTTAGTGTCAGTACTAACTTTCGTCACATTTTTAACTAACGCTAAGATGAACCCTCATTTTTCGGCTTTAGCAGTAGAACCATTGTCGAATCAAAAACAAATTAGCCAAAAACAAAGGGGTGTACGCGAAGGACAAGTAACGCTGACAGGTGAACAAGGACAATATACAGGAAAAATGATCGTTAGAGCTAGTCCTGCGATCGCCTGGGCGGTTTTAACCGATTATGATAATTATGAAAAATTTCTCCCAGATGTAGCCGAAAGTAAAATAATCGAAAACAATGGTAATAATAAGATTTTTGAACAAATCAAAATTATTCAGGCGGCTATTTTTAGTAGAAGATCAAAAATTCGCATCGCCGTCACTGAAACCTACCCGAAAAAAATTGCTTTTAGAATGACATCGGGTGAAATCAAATCCTTAGAGGGATCTTGGACAATTCAACCGCTTTCTAAACCGAATGGTAATACGCCAATCCAACTTTTGATCACGCATCAAGTGGAAGTCGATCCAGGAGGTGTATCATGGCGAGGTATTTTTTATGGTATTTACGAAGACAGCCTAGAAGAAACCTTACAAGCGATTTCTAAAGAAATTAATCGAAGAGCGCAGATGAATCAATAGTTAAGCCCCATCAGTGAGCAGGGGTCACTCCTATGTAACAATAATAAGGTTGTTTCAAAAGATTTCAGGACTGTTGTGCTTTCAGAAGTAGCAGAAAAGAGGGAAGTTATGAAAGTCGGTGATCGCGTCCGTGTCAGTCAATCTGTCGTGGTTTATCACCATCCGCAACACAAAAAGGAACCATTCGACATCATAGGAATGGAAGGGACGATCATTAGTATCATTACCACATGGGAAGGTAGACCAATTAGTGCTAACTTGCCCATCGTCGTTGAGTTTAGTCCAAAGTTTAAAAGTCATTTTCGTGACTCGGAACTTGAAGCGATCACCAATTGAACAACGTCGATGATCTTTTCACTTTTTTTAAAATAGGCTTCTCATAAGGGGTCAATTTTTGATACCGTACTAATCAGAACAAAGATTAGATCACCATCTTAAAAAAGGGATCATATACAATCTTGTCATTGTCAAACGGAGAACTATAAAAATGTCTATTATCTTTCAAATCGCGCTAACTGCATTGGTTCTGTTTTCTTTTCTCATGGTTGTTGGGGTACCTGTGGCTTATGCTTCACCTCAAAACTGGGATCAAGCTAAACCCCTACTTTATATCGGATCTGGTGTTTGGATAGCCTTAGTACTTCTAGTCGGTGGTCTTAGCTTCTTTGTCATCTAACTCAACAATTAGAGTACTTTGTTTTTTAGGGAAAAGGGTTAAAGGTTAAAAAATTTCCCTTGACCCTTAATCCTTGATCTTATTTAATTAGTTCACTACTCACTGCTTCATTAGCATATGACCGTTTTTGAGGGAACATTTCAAGATTCAGCCTCTTTTCGTTTTGCGATCGTAATTGGTCGTTTTAATGATCTAGTGACTGATAAGCTTTTGTCGGGATGTCAAGACTGTCTCAAACGTCACGGCGTTGATGTTGACCCAAATGGTACACAGGTTGATTATGTCTGGGTACCTGGAAGTTTTGAAGTACCGATGATGGCTCGTCAGTTAGCATTAACTCATCGTTATGATGCCATTATCTGTTTAGGAGCGATTATCAAAGGA
This sequence comes from Chroococcus sp. FPU101, assembly GCF_017312365.1. Lineage (GTDB taxonomy): Bacteria > Cyanobacteriota > Cyanobacteriia > Cyanobacteriales > Microcystaceae > Chroococcus. Next base: position 106,188 of record NZ_BLJI01000004.1, on the reverse strand, counting down.
CAAACGCCCCATTTTGATTTTGTGGCAGCAGAAGCCGCTAAAGGAATTGCGGCGGTGGGCTGGCAAACTGGAGTTCCCGTTGTGTTTGGGATTCTCACTACCGATACCATGCAACAAGCTTTAGAACGAGCAGGCATTAAGAGTAATTTGGGTTGGAATTATGCCCTTAATGCCCTAGAAATGGCGAGTTTAATGCGTCAAGTCCAAAAACTGGATCACGCCGAAGCGGGAACCATTTCAGTTTTACCCGTATCAGCACCCACACAGCTAAATGCGGCTAATCTAAAAGAAACGGAAAATTTAGACTCTAATACTTGACAAACACCCTAAAGTTTGAGATGATAATTAAAGTCTGAAATTTGCGGGCATAGCTCAGTGGTAGAGCGTCACCTTGCCAAGGTGAATGTCGCGCGTTCGAATCGCGTTGCCCGCTTAGTGAAAAAAGTTTATTCAAAAAAATTAAAAAAAGCTTTAATGATCGATTCATCGAGCTTTTAATTAAGGTTTAAATTAAGGGATCAAACCACCTATTGATGACACAGCATATACTAGAGAGTACGAAGTATAATTAACCTAATTTTTCTACTGATCTTGTGCGACCACAAAAGTTTCAAAAAATAGAATTAAATCAAGATTATCCGTGTCCTTGTCGTCGGCGAGGTCATTTAAGCCCAATTATTTTGACAGAAGCATTAGGCTGTGAGAGGTGTCAGCAAATTTTTGTCGTTCAAGACAATGGTCATGTAATTGAACAACTTTCCTCAACTTATCCTTATAAGCGTTCTTGGCGTTGGACGGGACATCGTTGGTTAGCGGCCAATCCTCGATTAGGAGAGGGCTACTTACCCGTTATACTAGGCATAATTTTACTTTTACTGATTGTTTGGCTTCCTTTAGTCCTGAATGCGCCGTCTAGTGTGGGGATGATTCTTTGGGCAATCCTAGCAATGCTACTGATTATTTTACCTGCTCTGATCTTTTGGTTAGCCTATCGGCGTTAGAGATGTATTTATGAGTGCAGAAATTATATCTGATCCAATCCTGACGACTGTTAAACAGAGTTATCAAGCGTTTCTAGACCTAGGAACTTGTACAGGGACTCAACGCAGTCGAGCCGTAAAAGCCATGTCTCAAGGCATCAAATTAGCCTTTGACGAGATTTTACAAGCTAATACCCTAGATTTAGAAACGAGTCGGGAATTAGCGGTGTCTGAACAGATCTTAAGATGGCTGAAATTAACTCCACTCCGTCTCGAAGTCGCAGTAGAAGTTCTAGAGCAACTTGCAGAAGCAGCCGATCCGATTTTACAAGTCAGCAACGCCTCCTATCAACTCAATCCCTCACAAACCTATTGTCAAAGAATGCCTTTAGGGGTGGTTGCTTTAATTTATGAAGCTTTTCCCGAATTAGGTGCGATCGCGGCTGGATTTACCATTAAAACTGGTAATAGTTTAATCTTACGAGGTTGTGGCACGTCGAGTCATTCTAGTAGAATTATTGCCAATATTCTGCACTCTGCCTTAGAAGATACTGGACTGCCCGTTAATTGTGTGCAATTGATTGATTCTGATGACACTTATGGCATTGATCAATTAGTCAACAAAGATCAGTATATTAATCTTGTCATTCCCTATGGTCGTCCGAGTTTAATTAGTCGAGTTAGTCAACTAGCCACCGTTCCCGTTTTAAGATCAGCGATGGGAAATTGTTATTTATATTGGTCACCGAGTGGGGAGCTAGAACTGACTCGCCATATCATTATCGATAGTCATACGAGTATTCCTGATCCCGTTAATAGTATTGAAAAAGTTTTAATTAGTACTAAGCACAATCCGTCATTATTGGGAAGATTATTTAACAATTTGAAAGAAAAGGGCTTTATCCTCAAAGGGGATATTGATTTAGTCGCAAATTTTCCCGATTATTTGATTAAAGCATCCGATACAGAATGGAGTAAACCGTATTTAGATAAAGTTGTTGCCTTTAAAATTGTCGAAGATTTATCTAGCGCGATCGCATGGATCAATAGTAATAGTAGTGGTCATGCCGATTGTATTGTTACAGAATCTTATCGAGAAAGCCGACAATTTGCCATGAATAGTGATTGTGCTTTGGTTTATATTAATTCATCACCTCGTTTTTCTCGCAATCCCAAACAGGGAGAATCGGTTTTTTTAGGCGTTTCTAATCAAAAAGGTCAACGCAGAGGTTTAATTAGTTTAGAGACGTTTACGACGCTTAAACAAGTCGTTCAGGGATAACTTACACTGCTTGTCATTAATGCTTCACTCATTTCAAAGTTAGAAGTGACATTTTGGACATCATCTAAGGATTCTAAAGTATCGATGAGTTTAAGGAGCGATCGAGCTTGTTCTGGATCACTGACTTCAATCATATTACTTGAAATCCAGCGTAATTCGATTTCTGCTACAAGTAGTCCTTTAAATTGTAAAGTTTGTTGTAAGTGATCTAGATTAACAACTTCTGTAAAAACTTCTACCCCTTTCCCATCTTCATCATCAAAATATTCATAACTATCTGCACCACCTTCTACGGATGCTTCTAGAAGTAAATCTTCTTCTATTTCTCCGTCTAGCAAAATCACACCTTTTTGATTAAACATCCAACTGACGCAACCTGTTTCACCTAAGTTACCGCCATTTTTACTAAAAGCCACTCTTAAATCAGCAGCCGTTCGGTTACGATTATTGGTTAAAGCTTGAATAATAATAGCTACTCCACCAGGGCCATAGCCTTCGTAGCGAATTTCCTCTAAAATGGTGCCATCGTTGTATTTGCCTGAACCAATAGCGATCGCGCGTTCGATATTATCATTGGGAATACCTGCGGTTTTGGCTTTTTCGATAGCGGTTCTGAGTTGAAAATTTCCTGCAGGGTCTGGTATCCCGTTACGTGCTGCTACAATAATTGCGCGGGATAATTGAGTAAATGTCTTTCCTTTTTTTTGATCGACTCGCTCTTTTTGACGTTTAATATTCGCCCACTTACTATGTCCTGCCATCAAGAGTATCAGTAGTAATGTTTTTTTCTAGATTACTATAAATTGGAAAATACAGCATATCTAAAGGATGTACTTTACTCTAAAAATCAATAAAATAAATTACAATCAAAGGCTACTATAAAAAAATTATTTATTACATTTAGCTGAAGAATGGCAAAATTAACTGATGAAACATTAACTTTAATTTTTCAATTACTAAGACAACTTGCAGAAGGAATAGAAGATGCCTCAGCGACAGAATGGTTACTTTTTGAACGCTACGGAGAAACAGAGAGAACAATTACTGAATTAGATGAGTTGCAAAGTGCAAGAGAAAGACAGAGAATTTCATATTCTCGCTTAAATTCAATTCTGTTAACTGTATTAGAAGCTCAACCTGTTGCCTCTAATGCTATGCTAGACTTGTTAGCGCAAGCAATTGAGCAAGCCTCAGCTAATCTAGCAGGTTCTAATGCCAGTATTAGAGAAATTAAAGAAGTTTGGAATTTATCGTCATGAATTCATCTTATCCTTATCCTGATGAACTATCTCGTCAACGAGCCTTAGAACGCTTAAGAGAAACTAATCGTCAATTAGAATTACATAACTTACAGCTAGAGGAAATCTTGGCAAAGCTTGAAGCAGAAGTACGTCAGCAAAAACGCGAACGTTTACTAAAAAGCAAAAAATAGAGACGCATCGTAACACGTCCCTATCGATTCATTTAGGTTAATTGTTCGCTGACATCAAGATCAAATAGCATTTGTAAGGATTGTAAACAACGTTTTCGCGCTTCTATATCTTGTTGCGCCCGTAGTTGTACCATCGGTTCATGTAATATTTTATTAACAATACCTCTAGTCATGGCTTCGATGACTTCTTGATGCTTTTCAGCGAATTCTGTTCCAAGACGTGATAAAGCTTTTTCGAGTTCTTGTTCTCTAATCGTTTCGATTTTGGTTCGTAGACAACTAATGGTAGGAACCGTATCAAGGGAACGCCACCATAATTCAAAAGAGGCGACTTCTTCTTCTAATAATTCTTCGGCTTCTTGGGCCATTTTGCGACGACTTTCTTGGTTTGCAGCAACGACGGCTTTTAAATCATCTACATTAAAGGCTCGCACATTCTCCAGATCATATACATCGGCGTGTACGTTGCGCGGAACTGAAATATCAATCAGCATTAATGACTGTTGTTCGCTTAAAACTCCGTTTAACTTTGCTTTATCGACAATGGGTTCGGTTGCCCCAGTGCTAGTAAAAACGATATCAGAAGTAGCGATCGCATTCATCATTTCTTCGAGGGGACAAAGCTTAAGGGTTGCTTCGGGAAACTGACTGGCTAATTCTTCGGAACGACGCTGCGATCTATTGACAATTGTAATCTGATATGTATTCTTAGCGATGAGGTGCTGTACGAGGAGACGAGACATTTTACCCGCTCCAATAATTGTTACTTTTTGGATGGCGAGATTTTCTACCTTCGCATAGGCTAATTCTACGGCGGCCGAACTGATAGAAACTGCACCAGTACCAATGCTGGTTTCAGTGCGTACTCGTTTGCCTGCGGTCATTGCTTGTTTAAACAGACGATCCAATAAGCGTCCGAGTGCCTCATATTTCTGGGCTAATTTATGGGTATTTTTAACTTGGGCTAGGATTTGACCTTCACCAAGGACAAGACTTTCTAAACCTGCTGCTACACGCATCAGATGGCGTACTGCGTCTTGGTGTAACAAAATAAAGAGATAGCGTCGTAGTTGTGGGATGGAGATATGACCAATTTCGGATAAGAACTGAATTATTTCGACCACTCCTTTTTCAGTATCGGTAATCACGCTATAAATTTCTAGACGGTTACAGGTACTAATGATTGCGACTTCTTCAATGTGAGGATAACTCTTGAGGTGAGTCAAGGTTTCTTCGAGTTTGGTTTCTTGAATGCTGAGTTTCTCCCGAATTTCGACAGGGGCTGTTTTATGACTTAAGCCCACCACGACAATATTCATGTGTTCTCCTTTTTAATCTTCTGGCTGCTAAGTAAGGTGAAATACTATGGATAGATGATAAAAATTTCTCTGTAGAATGCAATTTAGACTTAATATGGGCCTGATTAAAAGCATTTGAAAACAAACTTTATAAAATTTTATGATAATCGGTTCAAGTTCTGACCCAGATTGAGTGTTGATCCCTCGGCTGTCTTTTCTGAGTCGAAAAAAACATCTAACCTAGTTACATCAACGGTTTTTTTGAGGGATCGACAACACTTATCTATTGCTCAGGTTAACGCAATTGTAGATTTTTTGGCTCATCGAACAGGTGAACGGTATCAACAAAACGAGCCGTTTTTGACTGAGTGGAAATAACTAAGCTTTGGGTTCTTGCGCCACCATGAAAGAAGCGAACGCCGTCCATGAGTGTTCCAGGAGTGATTCCACAAGCCGCAAAGAGAACCGTATTACCACTAGCTAGTTCATCAGTATCATAAACGCGATCGGGATCGGTGATACCCATGTCGTTGAGACGTGCGAGGTTACTTTCTCTGCTTTCTCCGATCAAACCTGTTTTGACAATGGCTGGATCATAGATCAATTGCCCTTGGAAGTGACCACCTAAACAGCGCATCGCCGCCGCAGAAATTACACCTTCAGGTGCAGCACCAATCCCCATTAGAGCATGAATATTCGTTCCAGAAAAGGCGCAGGAAATAGCCGCCGAAACGTCACCATCGCTGATCAGACGAACTCTAGCACCTGCATCACGAATTTCTTGGATCAATTCTTTGTGACGTGGACGATCCATGACGACAACGACCAATTCTTCGATCGCACGACTCATACACTCAGAAAGAATTTTCAGGTTTTCGGTAGCAGATTTATTAATATCTACATGACCTTTAGCAACTGGGGGGGCTGCCAGTTTTTTCATATAAAAGTCGGGTGCAGCAAATAATCCACCTCTTTCAGAAATTGCTAAAACAGCCATTGAACCGTTTTGACCGTAGGCAACTAAGTTAGTTCCCTCGCAAGGGTCAACCGCGATATCAATTTCAACTAATTCATCAGGGTTGCAAAAAGTTTTGGCATCAGGTTGGGTACAGATCCCGACTTCCTCACCAATATAGAGCATTGGTGCATCATCTCTTTCACCTTCTCCAATAACGATCCGTCCTCGCATATAGATTTTATTCATGCGTTCGCGCATTGCTTCTACAGCAACTTGATCGGCGATGTTTTTTTCGCCTTTGCCCATCCATTTAGATGATGCGATCGCAGCTTGTTCTACAACTTCAATAATTTCTAGACCGAGCGTATTTTCCACAGGAATGATCCTCCCAACTGCTGTTATATGAATCTATAGGTGGTTTGATTACTCCTAATAGAGTACATCCAAAGGGTGACAGTTCAGTACTAGATCACGGTTTTTTGACCGCGGCTGGGCGGTGGCAGCTTTTCTCCCCCTTACAGGGCGGAGTACCTGCCACTCTCTAAAAACGCTTGTACTTCTTCTGTGGTGGGTTGGGAGGCGATCGCACCAGGTTTTGTGGTGATTAATGCGCCGACTGCACTCGCATAAATCACCGCTTTACGTGCTATTTCTGCATTCTGAAAAATAGCCTCACCCTGTTCTCTATATTGATGTAAAAATCCTGCTAAAAAGCCATCTCCCGCACCAGTGGTATCAATTGAAGTGACTTTAAAACTATCTACTTGACCCTGATGAGTTCCGATACAATATTGACATCCTTTTTCACCTGCTGTTACTAAAACCCCTCGAACGGTTTTCAGTTGTTGTTGTATTGCTGTGGGATCTTCTGTCTTAAATAACCATTGAGCCTCATCATCAGAACATTTAATCGTATCGGCAGATTGCAGAAAATCTAAAATCAAGGGTGGTGCTTCGTCTACATTTTCCCAAAATACAGGTCGCCAGTTCACATCAATGACGATTTTTACTTGATATTTTGTGGCGAGTTGGCTCGCTCGATACATGGCTTGTCGAGTTTCAGGATAAGCTAAACCAAGAGTTCCCATCACCAAAAATTCGGCTTGACTCCATAAAATTTTGGGTAGGTCATTACTCACCAAACGAGTATCAGCAAAATCAGTCGTTGGTGTTTCGCCAAACCCTGCAAAATGACGTTCTCCATTCCCTGAACGAGTGACATAAACCTGTCGAGTGGGTGCGCTTCGATGACGTTGTATTCCTGCGGTATTAACTTCTGTCGTTTGGAGAAGTTGAACTAAAGCATTTCCTGCTTTGTCTTCTCCCACACACCCAATAAACGCCGATGGGGTTCCCAATTTGACTAATGCAGTTGCTACATTTGCTGGTGCGCCACCAGGATAGGATGTCCACGAGGTGACTTGGTTTAAATTTTGATCGCTTTGATCGGCTAATAAATCAAACAGAATTTCACCTAAACACAAAATTTGAGGAGTCATAGGAATAGCTGGAAAAAACTACTAATACTAGACTCGCACAAAAAATTATTCACCTAATAGAACTTGACCTTGCCAAACTTTTTCTTGTAGTTTCCGAAAAAGTTCTACGTGTTCGGCTATAGGATGTCCCTTGGCATATATTGCCGTTTTAATGATGTCGCTTTCGGCTCTAGAAAGCATTCCATCGGCTAAAGCTCGGTCAATAATTTCTTTGATTTTGTCAGTTTCCATCGATTCATACCTTTCTCAATTTCTTATACGTTAAGTAATTTGATTTGAGAAAAAAATTAAGTATAGCTTAAATGTTTTGATTTCTTTATATATTAATTATTTTGTATCAATGAATACAGACGCAATATAAAAAAGGTGAGCAATTGCCCACCCTATCAAAAAATTATTTAAGAATTAACAGACTAAAGCTCCCAAACCTGCTACCATTTCTTCGGCTGTAATTTTGCCATCATGATTAATGTCTAAAGCATCGAAAACAGCATCCGTTCCTAGCCATTCTTCACGAGTAATTAAACCATCGCCATCAAGATCATAGGATTTGAAGATATCACCGCAGCATTACAAACAAGGGCTGTTCCTTCGATTTGTGCTAGTCGCTCGGCCAATAATTTCTCTAGTGTTTCTAGGGCTTTCGTAAAACCTTGAATCCCTTCGGAGAGTTTTTCGGAAGCCATCCGATCCGCTTCGTGCATCTGATTAAAAGTGGCTTGATCAATCGTCAGTTTTTCGATGTCCAAAGATGACGCGATCGCTGGATCAAGTTTCCGAGGTAAATCAGCCTCAGTTAATTTTAACGTCTCTAACAGTTTGGGAGAAATGGTTAAGAGATCACAGCCCGCTAGTTCACAAATTTCGCCAACGTTACGGAAACTAGCCCCCATCACCTCAGTTTTATAACCAAACTTCTTGTAATAATTATAGATTTCGGTGACAGACTGAACCCCTGGATCTTCAGTGCTACTGTATTCTTTGCCTGTTTCTTTAACATACCAATCTAAGATCCGTCCAACAAAGGGCGAGATCAAAGTTACTCCCGCATCAGCACAGGCGATCGCTTGATGTAAGCCAAACAGCAGAGTTAAATTACAGTGAATGCCTTCTTTCTCCAAAACTTCAGCCGCTTTGATCCCTTCCCAAGTGGAGGCAATTTTAATCAAAACGCGATCGCGGGAAATGCCAGCCGCTTCATACTCAGAAATCAGATAGCGACCTTTTTCGAGCGTTGCTTCAGTATCATAAGATAAACGAGCATCTACTTCAGTTGAAACACGTCCTGGAACAATTTTCAGAATTTGTAGACCAAACGCAACCGCTAAACGATCAAATGCTAGTTTAGCCACCTCAACCGCAGGGGCATCTTTACCTAATTTCTCTCTAGCCGTTCTTAGAGTAGTATCAACAATCTCTTGATACTGGGGCATTTGTGCCGCAGCCGTGATCAAAGAAGGATTGGTTGTCGCGTCTTGTGGTGTGAAGGTTTCAATAGATTGAATATCTCCTGTATCAGCTACAATAACCGTGACTTCTTTCAGTTGATCAAGTAGGGTTTTAGCCATAAATGCTACCTAAAAAATTTATCGCAATACCCCTAATATAACGAGATAATCCTAGTACATTGTTAACAAAAAGCTAAAGTTTTAAGATTTGATGATGAAAAATTCTATAAGAGCAATTTATACCCTCTTAACCTAGAGTCGCTATCATGACAAATAATTATGCGTGTATCTTAACTGACGATGAAAATTCTGATTCTCAATGCGGGTTCTAGCAGTCAAAAAAGCTGTTTGTATGAGTTAAGCGATGAACAACTCCCTGAACATCCTCCTCAACCTTTGTGGAAAGCGGATATCGATTGGACAGCATCTTCTGATTTTGGCATTCTAACGGTTAATGCCAATGGAGTCAAACAAGAAATTGAATTACGAGGCGATCAACATCTTGAAGGTATTGCCAAACTATTAAATACATTAGTAGAAGGCGATACCAAAGTCATCGAAAGTTTATCAGAAATCAATTGTGTTGGACATCGGATCGTACATGGTGGTAAAAAATATTCCGCCGCTACTTTGATTACACCTGAAGTTGAAGCAGAAATCTCTAATTTAATTCCATTAGCCCCTGCCCACAACCCCGCACATTTAGAGGGTATAACAGCGATCAAAAAGGTATTAGGAGTTGCCCAAGTAGCAGTATTTGATACAGCGTTTCATACCTCGATACCCGATGAAAACTCGATTTATCCACTTCCCTATGAATGGTCACAAAAAGGAATACGACGTTATGGCTTTCACGGAACCAGTCATCAATATTGTGCTAACCGCGCTGCCCAAATTTTAGGAAAACCGATCGCCTCACTAAAAATTATTGCTTGTCATCTGGGCAATGGTTGTTCTTTGACGGCAATTAAAGACGGAAAAAGTATCGATACGACAATGGGATTTACGCCCTTAGAAGGATTGATGATGGGAACACGTAGTGGTTCTTTTGATCCAGCAATTTTAATTTATCTTATGAAAGAACATCTTTATGATATTGATCAGTTAAATCATTTATTAAATAAAGAGTCTGGTTTAAAGGGGATTTCGGGGATTTCTGGCGATTTACGCCCTATCTTAGAAGCTATAGATGAAGGGAATGAACGAGCAAAATTAGCTTTTAAGATGTATATTCATCTGATTAAAAAAGGCATCGGCGAAATGTTATCTACTCTAGAAGGGGCGGATCTGATTTTATTTACCGCAGGAGTCGGCGAAAATGCACCCATCGTCAGAGAAAAAGTCTGTCATGGCTTTGGCTTTTTGGGTTGGAAAATCGATCAAGATAAAAATAATTCCCATCCAGTCGATACGGATATTGCTACACCTGATTCAACTATCCGAATTATGGTCATTCATACTGAGGAAGATTGGGCGATCGCTCAAGAATGTTGGCATCAGCTTAAGTCAGATTAATAGAACAATATCATTTATTCTTGTGATGCCTGTAACTGAACTCTAAAAATACTACCTTTTCCGACTTCAGATTGTACCGTGATCGTGCCTTGATGAACTTCGATAATTCGACGAGATAAATATAATCCTAAGCCACTGGTTGAACGTTTATGATTACCTTGTCGGAAACGTTCAAATAAAACAGCTTGGTCTTCTGGTCTAATTCCAGAACCTGTATCTTGAACGTGGACTGTTACTAAAGAATCATGTTCGGTTAGCTCAATTTTAATATAACCTTCGTCTGTAAATTTAATAGCATTACTCACTAAATTAATAAAAACTCGTCGTAATTCTACACGATCACCCATCACAACACTATTAGCGTTGTCGTCAATGTATGCCGTTAAGGCGATGTGTTTTTGTTCTGCTAATGGGTTTAATTCTTGTACAACTTCGGAAATAACTTCTTCTAGATCAACATTTGTAAAATTAAGTTGTTTATAGCCTGCCTCATGACAATATACTTCTAGCAGATTATTAACCATTTCTAATAAATTATGATTACTGCGAATAATCACTGCGATCGCTTTATCCATTTCTGGCGTAATATCGCCATACACTTCTTCTTGAAACAGTTGTAGCATTCGGTTAGCAGCGATCAAAGGGGTTCTGAGATCGTGAGTCATCCGCGAGACAAAATCTTCTCTTTGTTTGGCTAATTCTTCTTTTTGCTGTGTTGCTAGTGCTGCTTCTTGTTCAGCTTGATGAAGACGCATCACGCTTTGAAGTGTTTGAACTAATCTTCCTGAATTGATCCGAGATTTAGATAAATAATCCGACGCTCCAGCTTTCATTAATTCTACAGCGATTTGATCATCCCCTTGACCCGTCAGGGCAATCAAGGGAATTGTTAGCCCTTGACTACGAAATTGTTTAACCAGTGCCAAACCATCACTATCGGGTAAGCGGTAATCAACGAAAATACAATCAAAAGGATGTTGATCTACTTGGGCGATCGCTGTGGCACAGTCTCCTGCTTCAGAAATCTTTAAACTTAGTCCATCGACTTTCAACGCCCGACGAACCGCCATACGATCAACTTCATCGTCATCTACTATTAGAATTCTCAGCGTTTGATTCATAGTCTATGTTATAGAGTTAGCTTACGGTCTGACGTGAGACACTTAAATTAGTTGACATAATGTCCAATAATTGTTTAACGTTGCCATTGTTTCGACAAAGTTAGAAAATGTGACAGGTTTGAGAATATAGCCAGCAACATTAAGTTGATATGCTTCTACTCTATCTTGATCTTGATTAGAAGTCGTTAAAACAACCACTGGAATGCTTTTTAAGTCTGGATCGGAACGAAGTGATTGTAAAAATTCAATCCCGCCCATTCTCGGCATATTCAAATCTAACAAAATTAAGCGACGATTTGCGGGAACCATAGGGGGGTTTCCATCACCACTACTTTTTAGCATTTTCAGGGCCTCTAGACCGTTTGAAGCCACAAATAACGGATTAGTAATGTTATTTTTTTTAAATGCCCTTTTTACATTCATTACATCAACTTCGTCATCTTCTACCAGCAGGACGTTAATCATTGTATCTTCCATAGTTGCTAGTTACAATTCAAAAATCCGCATTCTGTACGGATTATTCAAAAGTTATTTTCGTTACAATTATAAACAAAAAAAGCTCTTATATACTTCGGTCATTAGTGAAAGACTTGTAAGCTTAAACAATCTATCTATAGACATAAATTTTAAAAGTAGATGTAAATATCTAATCCTAATATGAAGCCTTGATGAAGCAATTTACATCTATCCTAATACAGAAAAACTAATGAGCCTTTTAGCAGATTGAAAATCTACGTGATTTTAGCCTCTGGGTAGGTGGGGTATCGTAATTGTAAATTGAGTACCTTTGTACACATTGCTTTCAACCTCAATTGTTCCATGATAGAGTTCAAGGCATTTTTGAACAACAGCCAACCCTAATCCTGTTCCAACAATTTGCTCTACATTCTGTCCACGATAGAAAGGTTGATAAATTTTTGGCAGGTCGTCCACTAAAATACCTATACCTTGATCCTTAATCTGAAACACTGTTTTTTCGGCTTCACATTTTAAAATAAAATCAATACTACCTCCTTCAGGTGAATATTTGATCGCATTAAGTAAAACATTACTTAAGATAGAATATAATAATTTTTCATCGAGATAAATTCGCTGACATACGACTTCACTGCTCATTTTTATCTGATGTTTCTCAGTCGCTATTAATTGCATATTTTCAACTAAATTTAAACAAAAAGCTTCTAGATCAACTGATACTAAATTAAATTCTAAGTTTCCTGATTCTGCTCTTGATAATGTTAATAAATCTGTTAAAAATTGATTCATTAGTTTGACAGAAGATTGAATTCTATAAATATTTTTAAATAATTTTGGTTCTACCTCTTTGGTCAGAGAGTTTTCTAATAATTGCGATGAAGAGAGAATCACACTTAAAGGGGTACGAAACTCATGAGATATCATTGAAAAAAGTTTGTTTTTTAATTCAATTATTTCTTTTTCTTGTTTTAACTCCTGTTGAATTCTACTCATTTCTTGCTCTTGCTTCCATTGATAATACAGAATTAGAAAAATCCCATCAATAACAACAAAACTTAAAATAGTTCCCACAAAACTTAAAAGGACTCTAGATTGAATATGAGAACGCGAGCGAGTTAACCAGCTTTGCAGTAGTTGCTCCTCATCTGCTTTCATCTGAGCCAGAATCACTAAAATTTTCTCTCGTAATTTAATGCTTTCTACGGTAATAGCCTTTTGTGTAACACTATCTAATGAATTACGTTGATACAAATCAATTGATTGTTTGAGTAATGCTAATCGTTGATTGACTAAGCGTTGTAATGCTGCTAATTGTTGCTGTTGAGATGGTGCTGCGTATTGCAACTGTTTTTGTAATAAATTCAGTTCAGCCTGGATTTCTCTAACCGCTTTACGATATCGTTCTAATTCGGCGATATCTCCACTAGCAACATAACCTCTTCTTCCTGATTCTGCAACCGTCATACTCGCATGAAAATCACTCAAATTATTAATAATTTCATAAGTAGTTTGTACTTTATCTGAATTTTCTCTAATCGCAGTAATATTTTTATAAGAAGCAAAACTGACTAAACCCATTAGTAATAGTGTTAGACTAAAACCACCGATTATCCACTTATTTTGATTCGCTCCAGCCATTAATAATAAATGTTAAATGTTTTTGGTTAAAAAAATTTTCATGCTATGCTACTGTATCGACAAGCTGTTGATGAGCCTCAAAAAGCAAAGCGATGACTTGCTCTCTGGTTACAGTTGGAAAACCATCTAAAAAATCATCAATTGACTTTCCTGCTTTCAAATAATCAAAAAGTGTCTGTACTGGAACTCTTGTATTAGTAAATACTGGAGTGCCGCCCATAATTTCAGAAGATGTATTAATAATTAAAGAATTTCTAAGCATTTGTTTTTAAGCTTGTAGTGTACATTTACATTTTACCCATCATTTTCAAGCAAAATAAAATATAGGGATCGCTCTAAAAGACAATTGTTGACACATCATTACTTACACTCTAACTTTTTATCGGATCTATAAACAATGCGTATTTTAGTCGTTGAAGATGATATCCAGTTAGCCGACATCTTAACTGAAGCTTTAACGAACTGTCAGTACGTCGTTGATTTAGCGAAAGATGGGATAACTGCGTGGAATTGGGTAGAACTGTTGAAATATGATTTAGTTGTTTTAGATGTTACTTTACCTAAACTCGATGGAATACGGTTTTGTCAACGTTTACGACAGAGTAACACCAATAGTCCCTCTTACCAAAATGCTACCGTGCCTGTCTTAATGCTGACGGCTCGTGATACAGTAACTGATAAGATAGCAGGACTTGATGCGGGTGCGGATGATTATGTCACCAAACCTTTTGATTTAGGGGAATTGATGGCACGAGTTCGAGCAAATTTAAGACGTGGAAGTTCGACGGCAAATCTAACATTAAGTTGGGGTAATCTACACTTAAATCCGAGTACCTTTGAAGCGACTTATAATCAACAACCCTTAACTCTAACACCTAAAGAATATGCTTTGTTAGAATTATTGGTGACGAATGGTCGGCGTGTTCTCAGTCGTTCTGGTATCATTGAGCAAGTTTGGTCACTCGATAATTCTCCAGTCGAAGAAACGGTTAACTCTCATATTCGGGGATTACGACAAAAACTTAAAGCGTTAGGTGCGCCAGATGATTTTATTGAAACGGTTCATGGTTTAGGTTATCGTCTCAAATGAAAATTTCTGCACGAATTCTGCACAATTCATACATGGTGACTGCATTTAGATAAATTAAGCTTATAGATTAGACACATCACAGAAATTATTTTCCCTCACGGCATGAATGTTAAAGAAAGATATCATGGATGGTTAATTGATTTGATATCTGAGCCAACTGGCTATACTTTTCGGTGTTGGCTTTCAGAACAAACAGTCTGGCTGAGTGATTGTAAAGTTTATCCGACTCCTCAACAAGCTTTAGCAGTTGCTCGTCATCGTGCTGATTTAGAGTCCGCGTGTTTGTCTTTAATTTGTTTTTTGAACGAAATTAAAGGACATTGTTACTATCTTAGTTCTGATGAGCATCAAGCTTTGACTAACTCGATTTTAGAATTTGCTAAATCCGTTAGTTAGTTTAAGTTCTCCTTGGAGGTAATCAATAAATTGTCTGGCAGTGCGTCCAGAACGTCCATTATGACGAGTAGCCCATTGTTTAGCTTTAAATTCGAGTTCATCGGAGGTTAAGGGGATTTGGGCAATTTCGGCTAAATGATGGACGATTTTTAAATAGGTGTCTTGGTTGGCTGGTTCAAAGGTGAGGGTTAAACCAAAACGATCGCTAAATGAGAGTTTTTCTTGTTGGGTATCCCACCCATGCACCTCGTCTGCTTCACTGGGACGCGGGCGATCGCTAAAATATTCTTTAACTAAATGTCGTCGATTCGATGTAGCATAAACAACTACATTTGTAGCTTTTGCGATAATACTTCCTTCTAAAACGACTTTTAACGCTTTAAAGGTTTCATCATCTTCTTCAAAGGATAAGTCATCAACAAAAATAATAAACTTTTGCGGCTGTTCTCTAACTCGTTCTAAAATTAGTGGTAAGTCTTTGAAAGAGTCTTTTGGAACTTCAATTAATCTTAAACCCTGTTCACTATATTGGTTTAGTAAAGCTTTGACTAATGATGATTTACCACTCCCTCGACTGCCATACAATAAGACATGAAGGGCTGGTTTTCCCATAAGAAGACATTCTGTATTTTTAATAAGGGTTTCTTTGGGCAGTTCATAACCGACGATTTCATCAATTTGGATCGGATCAAAGTATTTAATTCCTAATAAATTTCCGTTAGTCCACTGCAACGCTTGGTATTGTGCAAAAATTCCCATACCATATTGTTGATAATAATTAGCTAATGGTTCTATCAATTCTGTCCAGTTTTGAGATTGATGTAAAAAGTTATTCAAAGTATGATCTATTTGCCAAGAAGGTAGAGTATTAAATGTTTTTTGCGGATTCCAGTTATAAATTCCTTCTAATATTTCTAAATCATGTTTAACTGCGTTTAATAAAGATGAAGGTAATTCCGCTAAAGTTTGTTTCTGTACTTGTTGACTAAAAGGATTATCATCTAAAAGAATTTGCTGAACTAAATAATCTTGCCAACTTTGATTACATTTAGCTAGTGATCTAAACCAAATTCCATAGGCTTGTAAACAATTAATTTTATAGTTTTGATTGGATTCAACTAAATTCAATTGTTGTAGGAGATTCAAAAAAGCTTCGCCAACTTCATTTTCAAAAACCGATTGAAAAAGCAGTAAGGAACAAACTTTAATATAAATTTGATGTTCAGTCATGGTTTATTTTTTCATCTTCTACAGACATTAACCAAGCTTTTATTTCTTGCACTATCCAACTACACTCAGACTCAGTTAAACCACCACCTAAAAGATAATGACCGTCTGAAGTTCTAATTTTAATTTGATAATAATCTCGATTGCTATTATTATAGAGAAATATTCCAGAGATATCATTATTATAAGCTTCTTTCTTCCAAATAATCCAATCAAATATACTATAAATAATTTTAAATTTATGATGATCAAATTCAATTCTAGACTTTTTGACTAATGAGGCAAAAACTCCCACAAAAATCATTAGTAAAAGTGGACTAATACTCCAAACAATAATACTACTCAAAAAAGTGAAAAACATGATTCTCGATGATGGTAGTATTTTCAGTTTAGGAGGAAATTTAATTTCTAAACTCTGTTCTGAGCTTTCTAACTGAATTTTGCTATAACTCGGTGGTAATAATCTCCTAAAATTAAAATCTTTATTAACTAAATCATATTGCATTCCCGACTCTAAAGAAAGTAGCGCATCTCTGGCATTTTTAAAACGTCGCTCTACGGTAATTTCCGTTAGTTTTTCTAACCAAAGAATTAAATCTTTTTTGAGACTTACTTTATCTGAAAACTTAATTTTGGCATCTTGATGTGGCAAATCTGCGGGAGTACACCCCGTTAATAAATGGATTAAAGTAGCACCTAACGCATAAAGATCAGATGCAGGAACCGCTTTACCCCAAAATTGTTCTAAAGGGGAATAACCGCTTGTCCCAACGACTGTAAAAGTAACACCTGTCACACTTGCTTGTGCTTGAACTGCCCCAAAATCAACTAAATAAATATGTTGATCTTCACCTAATATTAAATTACTTGGTTTAAGATCTCGATGTAAAACTGGTGGGCTTAATTCATGGAGATAAATTAAAATTTCTAAAATTTCTTTGGCTAAAGCTCTAATTTCTGTTTCACTAAAATGTTGACCTTGCTCTAGTAAGTCTTGTAGAGAAAAACCCGCAATATAATCTTGAACTAAAACAAACCAAGGGACTCCACCACCAATGTTTTTATCAATGTCAAAATAGGCACGATATCGCGGAATTTTAGGATGTTCTAATGCGCCTAAAACTTGTGCTTCCCTTTCAAACAACTTTAATTCTTCCCACGACAATTGTGGGTTAAACGCTAATAATTTGATTGTTACTTTTTCTTGAGCTAAACTATCAATGGCTAACCAAGTTTGACGACCCATTGCAGTTCGTCCTAACTTTTGTTGTAATTGATATCGATCCGCTAAAATATCTCCAACTTGAAACATAATAATGAGGAGAAATTGAGTTTTAAAGCGATATTTGAGCCATTTTTTGCTCAAGTTGTGCAATTAAACTATCTAAATCTTGGTTAATTTGTTTAAAACACTCAGGCGGCGGTACTTCGGGTTTAAAATAAATTAACTTAACTTGTCCATTGCCTATCCCAATAATAGCAACTTCTTCGTTAGGATCATAACCGTCTAAAATACCTAAAATTTCTTGAATTTTCCGATTGACTTTTTTATTAAGGGTTTCTAGAGACTCTCGTGAACAACAAACAAAATGAGGAGTAGGTTTTAGATCGATTCCTAATGTTTCTTTCGTATCACCCCATTCCTGATGTAGTCCCCAAAATGCAGCCGCTAATAGTTCTTGATTTTCTTCAACAAATTGATCTAATTTATATCGCCATTGATTTTCTACATCGTTAAGTTGGGAATTATTAAATTGAATCATGTTTGACCTCAATAAATTCAGCGTCGATACTCATCACCACAATCACCAATTAATTGAAATAAATCACGGGACTGATTGAAAACAGACTCTAATCTTTCGTAATCTTCTGAGTCTAACTTAAACTGAAAGACTCTGGCATTGTTCTTAATATGTTCCGTTACACCCAATCTGCTCCCGATAATGTTTTTTTTAACCAATGAGCGCGTCATTTTCTCTAGTCGCGGCACCCACTTTGTAAAGGCTTGTAACTGTATATATGCTTCTTGCCCTTTGGTTTGTAGTAGACGACGAAATCCGATGAACTCTTCTGCGGGGCCATCATGATCGACTAAGTTCCAAGTCCTTAACCCCACATCCCAATATTTAAATATACTTGCCAGTGCGCTTTTATGATCAATTCGCCCGTGTGCGCTAAAGACTTGCCACATTCCATTTAAAAGGCGATTAATCTGTAAATCTGGCGTAAATTGAAATCTATTTTCTAGCATCATGCAGTTAGTTAGCTAAGGAAATAAGCACTTTTACTTCCTAAAGCAATTGTAGCGTCTAATCATCTGACTTAATATTCGACTTCTAACTGTGCTGCTGTAACGGCATCAAAAGCAAATGCTAATACTAGAGGCATCGGACACATCATCAAATATCCTAGAATTAAGCCCATTACGGTTAAAGCAGTCGCTAAACCGATCCAAGTTTTTTCTTCAGATGATAAGCCTCTTTCTGTTTTAATCACTCGTAAGACTGTCGAGGGGATCGGTTCGGGCATCACTGCATTCGGAGGAAAAGCCCAGTAATGATTTCGTCTTTCTATAAATAGCTCTGTCCAGCCATTATTATCGCACCATTCTTGAACCCATTGATCGCAGTAATGTCTCATCCTGTCTACCTTATCTCTCTAGCAGTTGCTCGTTTTTTTATCTTAGCCAAAGCCTTTTATTGACATCTCTAGTGTCAATAATTCTTAATAAAACAATTGAGTATAAATGCTTATTATAAAAATTGAACGAATTGAGTTTCTGTACAAATTGCAGTTAATGATTGATCCCAATCTTCTCTAGGCAAAGAGGGTAAATAAGCCAAATCAAAAAGAATACCCACTGTCGGAATAGAAGACCATTGAGGAGAACTTAACAGGCGATCATAATAACCACCACCATAGCCTAGACGATATCCCTTTTGGTCACAAGCCACTGAAGGAACTAAAATTAAATCGACTTCAGTAGGATGAATGATTAAAGCATTACTCAGTGGTTCAAGTATACCATAAGCCCCAGTTTCTAGACTTTCTCCAACCTGCCACCGATGCCACACTAAAGATTGACCAACACAACGCGGAAACCCCCATTTTTTTGAGGAATTAAAGAGACTACTTAAATCAGGTTCTTGACGAATACTAAAATAAGCTAGAATCGTCTTCGCGGATTGAAATAAAGAAGATGTTTGCAGATTTTGACAAATTTGAAGGCTTTTTTCTTGCCCTACTGTAGAAGGAAGCGATCGCCTTTGATTTAAAATTTGTTTTCGCAATTGTATTTTAGATTTTTGTAAAGACATTATTGACAATAAAACTTAAATAATCACTATGGCTTAATCAGTCTCAACATCTTATATTCTAAAAGTTTAGATTCACTACTCATATAGGATTAACAATGACGATTCGAGTCATAGCTAAAGTCATATCTCTACCGAATACACTCGATGAAACAAAAACGTTACTCATCTCTCTAGTCGAACCCACACGTCAAGAAAAAGGGTGTTTAAACTACGAACTTTGGCAAAATCAAGAAAATCCTACAGAATTTAGCTTTGTCGAAGAATGGGAAGATCAAGCCGCTTTAGAAGCACATTTTCTAACCCCTCATTTTATAGAAGCCAGAAAAAAAATAGATGAATTATTAGTGATTCAACCCCAAATTCATCGCTATACCCTCATTATTTAGATTGGGAAAAAGGGGACAACCGTTTTAATGACTTTTCGGATGCGGAGTAAAAAGATTAGATGGCGAATTTTAGGATCAATCGTTGGTGCATAGGGACTTTGTGCTAATTGTTCTTCTAGCAAAGCATATTCAGCCGCACTGAGGGGCTTACCATCAATAGGCGATCGTCCTTCTATAATAATTTCTGTCCGTAACACTTCTTCAGGGATATCGTCAGCCGGTGGTAGAGCTAAAACGCTGGGTACAGTTTGTACAGTAATGAGAAAAAATAGAAAAAAGGGTTTAATCACTCTTTTATAAAAAATCAATAATTTTTTTGTATTCTACCGTCCAACTTATCCATCAGTTATTTTTTTGATATTCTTTTTACTTTCAGAGCAAATCAAAAAATTTACTTAAAATCAGATGAAACGCTGCATATGATACTCCAGACAGACGCAAATCAAGGATAATCAATAGTTATCGGTATTTATCGATCGTCTTGAATGCTGTAACGCGACTCAATTTATTAACAAAAATGGTCAATTTAACTCCAAATCCTAGCTATAGCTTAACCCTTCGTCTAGAATTGCCCAACCGAGCAGGAACATTAGCGGCTGTAACTCAAGCTATTGCTAGTGTGGGTGGAAATTTAGGACAAATCAGCTTAATTGAACGAACCCTCAAGATTTCGCGTCGAGAAATCACCGTAGATGCTTCGAGTACCGAACACGCCCAACACATTGTCGAAGCTGTTAAAACCATACCCGATATAAAAATCCTCAAAGTTTCAGATCGAACATTTGATCTACACCGCAAAGGCAAAATCACCATCGAAAGTCGGCTACCTCTAACCTCACAATCCGATCTCGCAATGGCTTATACTCCAGGTGTGGGTAGAATTTGTCAAGCGATCGCCCAAAATCCCGAACAAGTCTTTTCTCTGACTATCAAAAGTAATATGGTAGCGGTTGTCACCGATGGTAGCGCGGTGTTAGGACTCGGAAATCTTGGCCCCGAAGCCGCTTTACCCGTCATGGAAGGGAAAGCCATGTTATTTAAAGAATTTGCGGGTGTCGATGCGTTTCCCATTTGTCTAGCCACCCAAGACACCGAAGAAATTATCAAAGCCGTTAAATATATTGCGCCCGTTTTTGGGGGAGTTAACTTAGAGGATATTAGTGCGCCGCGTTGTTTTGAAATTGAGAAACGGTTACGGCAAGAATTAGATATCCCCATTTTTCACGATGATCAACATGGTACAGCGATCGTCAGTTTAGCAGCTTTAATTAATGCCCTCAAACTGGTGAATAAATCCCTCGAAAACATCAGAATTGTGATTAATGGCGCGGGGGCGGCGGGAATTGCGATCGCACTCCTCTTGAAAAAAGCAGGGGCAAAATCGATATGGATGTGTGACTCTAAAGGCATTCTATCCCTCAAACGAAACGATCTAAACCCAGAAAAACAGGCTTTTGCAGTCGAAGCGAGTGGAACTCTAGCAGGGGCAATGCAAGGGGCTGATGTTTTCCTCGGAGTGAGTGCGCCTGGTGTTGTCACAAAAGAAATGGTTAAATCAATGGCTAAAGATCCGATCGTTTTTGCGATGGCTAACCCAATTCCAGAAATTCAACCCGAACTCATCCAAGAGGATGCCGCAGTAATAGCCACAGGAAGAAGTGACTACCCAAATCAGATCAATAATGTTTTAGCATTTCCAGGGGTGTTTCGTGGCGCGTTAGACTGTCGAGCGAAAACGATTACTGAGAATATGTACTTAGAAGCCGCTAAAGCGATCGCCTCATTAATCACGGCATCGGATCTAGATCGAGAACACATTGTACCCTCTGTCTTCGATCCTCGTGTGGCAACGGCTGTCGCTGCTGCGGTGCAACACGCCGCCCGAACTGATGGAGTCGCTAGAGAATAGATTAAGTAGGTTTTTCTCTAATCCTAGAGTAAATTAAAAAAAGACATTCTCAGAGGAGAGGAAATAGTAATGGATGACATTCCAGAGGCGTTGCGAGATCAAGCGACTTCTAGGAAAACTTCAAGTTTATCTGGTGGATTTCCCCTACCTCTGTTGGGTCTAGGATTAGTATTATTAAGTATTGTCGGTGGATTTAGTGCCGCTTTGTTGATGCGTCCAATCCCTAAACCAACAGCCACTCCCTCACCCCAAATTACACCGACTCCCGTTGCTACACCTACTCCCTCACCTGTCGAAAATGTTTTAGGACATTTACCCTACAAGCAAGCCCTAACATCAGAATTAGTCCCCATTAGTGCCGATGGTAGAATCCGCTTACGATCTTCAGCCGCCCAAAAATATCTCCAAATGCAAAGGGCAGCCAGACAAGCGGGAGTTATTTTAATGCCTCTTTCGGGTTTTCGTACTGTCAGTGAACAAGAATATTTGTTTTTTAAAGTCAAAGAAAAACGTAATCAAGAAGCGAAAAAACGGGCCGAAGTCAGTGCGCCACCAGGATATAGTGAACATCATACGGGATATGCGATCGATATCGGTGATGGTCGTACTCCTGCCACTAATCTGAGTCCCACGTTTGATCAAACGGCGGCTTTTCGTTGGTTACAAAATCATGCCCCTAAATATAGTTTTGAATTATCCTTTCCTCCTAATAACGCCCAAGGGGTTAATTATGAGCCTTGGCATTGGCGTTTTGTGGGAGATACTCAGAGTTTAGAAACTTTTTACAAAGCACAACAATTGAAAAAAGTCAAGTAAAATTATGACAAACTATCAAGTCGAAAATCGGGAATGGTGGGTAGAACGTTGGTTAGAGTTACTCGATTCCTACCGCTTCAAAAAACGTTTAGAACGGGCGAGAATTTATGCCAGGGAAGGAAATGTACTGAGTATTGAGTTTGTTGGGGCGCAAGTATTAGCCAAAGTTCAAGGAAGTGAACCCGAACCCTATCAAGTTTCTTTGTGGTTAGATCCGTTTAGTGATGAAGATTGGGATTATGTGGTGGCTACCTTGTCCCAAAAAGCGATTTTTTCAGCCCAATTATTAAGCGGACAAATGCCTGATGAAATTGAATCTGCTTTTATTAGTAATGGTTTAAGTTTATTTCCATTTAGTTTGACTGATGTGCGATCGCGTTGTAGTTGTCCCGATAAAGCCAATCCTTGTAAGCATATTGGTGCGGTATATTATCAGTTAGGCGATCGTTTTAGTGAAGATCCCTTTGTCTTATTTCAACTCAGGGGACGGACTAAAACTCACATTCTAGAAGCTTTGCGACAAAAACGAAGCCAGAATACGACACCCATTCAACCTAGTTTACCTGTAAGCGAAACAGAAACAACTAAAAAGAAACGCGCTACTAAAGCTTCTTCTGATTTAGATTTGGCTAGTTTTTGGCAATACGATCAACCAATAGAATCTTCTTTAGTAGTGATTTCTCCTCCAGTGGATAATAAAACAATCGTTGATCTTTTGGGTAAATTTCCTCTCTCCTATGATGATGCCCAAGCAGTAAAACAATTTTTAGATACTGTTTATCCGACGGTTAGTCAACAAGCAGTGATGTCGGCTTTGAATGCGACTGGAACTTAACTTTGGTAAGCTAATAGAAGATATGTAAAACTGAATTGTATTAGTAATGAGTCAAACATCACCCGAAACAACGGAACTGAAATACGGTGAACGAAATATTTTAGAAGGCGAACTGATTACCTTCCCTAATCCTCGAATCGGGCGACGCTACGATGTTCAGATCACCTTACCCGAATTTACCTGTAAATGTCCTTTTTCAGGTCATCCAGATTTTGCCACGATTTATATCACTTATATTCCCAATGAAAAAATCGTTGAGCTAAAATCCTTAAAACTTTATATTAATAGCTACCGCGATCGTTATATTTCTCACGAAGAAGTCATTAACGTGATTTTAGATGATTTTGTGGCTGTTTGTGATCCTCTAGATGTCAAGATTAAAGGAGATTTTAACCCTAGAGGCAATGTACATATGGCTATTGATATTCATTACCAAAAATAAAAATTTGAGATGATTAACTTTATCTAAATACGGCTCAATGATTTAATGATCTTGTCTGACAGATAGCATTGACAGCAATTGAGCATAGCTAAAAGTTAATGACTCGAAATTTGCTGCATTTTTCTCTAATTTTTCATTAACGCCAAACATAACTCTAACAAGAAACTATCTTGCTAGATCAACACGTCAGTTAAAAAGGTAACCTTTATTCTAAAATCGAACCTATTAAGTATTGTGAGTAGCCAATGGATTCTTCTCCTCTGACATCTTTAAGTGATCCTGAGTCTATAGAACCTCTTGAATTGCCTCAATCCGAAGAAGCATTTACCCCTGTGATTGAACGTTATGTACACGTTCATCTGAAGACAGAGGGCGAACAGCTTCATTTAATTTTACCCAAACCTCAACCAACAGCAACGGGAAATGATTGGGCGCAAGTTTGCTCTGGATTAAAATATTGTTTAAAAAATTACGACAAAACTTGGACTAACCAAACAGTCGTTACTTTGGTCTCACAAGACCGCTTACTAGATGCAAGACAGTTACAAAACTTATCAGAAATCTTACAAGAAGCCGATCTGATTCTCAAGTGGGTTCATACCAGTCGTCGTCAAACGGCAGTAGCGGCAATAACAGCAGGATATTCAGTAGAACAAATCTACGCGACTCCTACCCTATTTTCAGAACCCGATGTCATTAAAGCTCCGTTAGCCGATCCACTATATTTAAAAACTACAGTTCGTTCAGGTGTTGAAATTAAACATCCAGGAAGCATTATTATTGTCGGTGATGTGAATCCAGGCGGTGATGTCATAGCAGATGGCGATATCATTATTTGGGGAACCTTGCGAGGAGTCGCCCACGCAGGAGCAAAAGGAAATACCAACAGCCGTATTATGGCTTTACGGATGGAACCCACTCAGTTACGTATTGCGGATCGAGTAGCGCGATCGCCAAGCTCATCTCCAAATCATTATGAACCCGAAATTGCTTATATTAGTCCAGAAGGAATTCGCATCACACAGGCTTATAATTTTTCTAAAACGTTTTTAATGAATCCAGTAATGGGAACGTCAGAAAAATAACATTAAAATTTCATAAACTCAATTAAAGTATAGTCTTATGAGTCGAGTCATCGTTATTACCTCCGGTAAAGGGGGAGTTGGGAAAACGACTACCACCGCGAATTTAGGATCTGCCCTCACTCAACTCGGTTGTAAAGTAGCCTTAGTTGATGCAGATTTTGGTCTGAGAAATTTAGATTTACTATTGGGATTAGAACAGCGTATTGTTTATACAGCGCTCGATGTCATCTCTGGAGAGTGTTCATTAGAAAAAGCCTTAGTCAGAGATAAACGTCAACCCAATTTAGTTCTATTACCCGCCGCCCAAAGTCGTAATAAAGAAGCCATTACGCCAGAGCAAATGAAAGAGATCGTCGATCAACTCTCGAAAGCCCATGATTATGTTTTAATCGATAGCCCTGCTGGAATTGAAATGGGATTTAGAAACGCGATCGCAGCAGCCGAAGAAGCTATCATTGTGACAACACCCGAAATGGCAGCCGTTAGAGATGCCGATCGAGTTGTTGGGTTACTAGAAAATGAAGCCGTTAAAAAAATTCATTTAATTGTGAATCGACTACGACCCGAAATGATTCAACTCAATCAAATGATTAGTGTCGAAGATATTTTAGATTTATTAGTTATTCCCTTACTGGGTATTATTCCTGATGATCAACGTATTATTATTTCAACCAATCGAGGTGAACCTTTAGTATTAGAAGAAAAAATCTCTTTACCTGGTTTAGCCTATAAAAATATTGCCAGACGTTTAGAAGGAGATCTTGTTCCATTTTTAGACTTAATGGCAGCCCATGACTCCCTCTTAACCCGTCTTCGTCGTCGTTTCTTTGGCCCCTAAAGAATGAAAGATTAACCCTATGAGCCACTTACATTTACAATGATTAGTGAACTGCTAGAACGATTGTTTGCTTGGCGTAGCCCCAATAAAAGCGGGGACATGGCTAAAAAGCGTCTAAAATTGGTCATCGCTCATGATCGGGCGGGCATTAGTCCAGAAATGCTAGAATCGATGCGACGCGACATCTTAGAAGTGGTCAATCGCTACGTTGAGATCGATCCAGGCGAAACTGAACTCTCTCTAGAAAGCGATCAGCGAGTAACAGCCCTAATCGCTAACTTACCTATTCGTAGTATTAAACGAGTCAATCCCGAAGAAACCTAAAAAAAGATGAAAAAATCCACCACAACTTTATGGCTGAGTTTAGCAACCAGTCCTTTTCTGATGGCCTGTTTAGGGTTACGATCAGTCACGGAATGGTTGACAGAAGCGGGAAAAATGAGCGAAGAAGTTTTTCGAGGCGATCGTTTGCCCCTTCTCAACTTTCCCTCAGCAGAACCTCAAAACTCATCTGAATCACAAAACTGATTAAAGAATTGTGATAACAATAACTAACATGAGTTTCCCTTGTCGATACTATGATTAAATCGATAAGCGTCTTGAGGTTTCTATGAATGTTCTCGTCCCATCCCCTGAAACTGCAATGAATTATTTTTCGACTTCTGTTTTATTTCTCCAACAACGGCTGAAATTAGTCGAAGACTTGTGGCAAGCAGTTTTACAGGTAGAATGCGGACAGGATCTTGTTGATTTACTCAACCAACTGCGCTCAATTTGTTCTGTAGATGAACAGGCTAATGAAAATCTAGCATCTTCGATTAGTGAACTGATTGAACAATTAGATTTAGAAGATGCCGTTAAAGCATCTCGCGCCTTTGCCCTCTATTTTCAGTTGGTTAACATCGTTGAACAGCACTACGAACAACGAGATCAACAACTGTCCCGTCGGGCTACCTACCAAGAAGAAAAACAAAATAGTAAAACTTATTCGCAAGCAGAAGATACATTAGTCGCTGAAACAGTAGGCAAAGACTGGCTAGAAAAAAACTGGTCAGATTTTGATGTGTTTAAAAAAGCAGGCCTTTTCCACTGGCTTTTCCCTCATCTTAAACAGCTTAATGTTCCACCTCAACAAATTCAGCGTTTACTCGATGAACTCGATGTTTGTTTAGTTTTTACGGCCCATCCGACCGAAATTGTGCGTCATACGATTCGTCGCAAACAAAGACGCATCGCTAATATTCTCCGCAAACTTGATCAAGCCGAAGAATCCTTTCGCGGTATGGGTTTAAGCAATTCTTGGGAATCGGTGGCCGCTAAAGAGCAGTTAATGGAAGAAATTCGCCTTTGGTGGCGAACAGACGAACTACATCAATTTAAACCCACTGTTTTAGATGAAGTAGACTACGCTCTTCATTATTTTGAAGAAGTTTTGTTTGAAGCAATTCCCCAACTTGCGGCCCGTCTTAAACAAAGTTTACAAAGCTCATTCCCAACCTTGCGCCCACCCAAAAATAATTTCTGTCGCTTTGGTTCTTGGGTTGGTGGCGATCGCGATGGAAACCCCTTTGTCACACCCGAAGTGACTTGGGATACAGCCTGTTACCAAAGAGGTAAGGTACTCGAAAAATATTTACACTCGATCATTGAATTATCGGCGGTTTTGAGTCCGTCTCGCCATTGGTGTAGCATTTTAACCGATTTGATTGATTCATTGGAACAAGATAAACAGGATATGCCAGAAATCTACGATTCTCTAGCCCTGCGTTATCGCCAAGAACCCTATCGTCTTAAATTAGCCTATATTCAAACTAGGTTAGAAAATACTCTAAAGCGCAATCAACGCCTGACCAACCCTGAAGAAAGACAACTTTTAAGCCGACAAAAAGACTCGAATTACTATAAGACGGGACATGATTTCCTCAGTGATCTCTGTATGATTCAGCGTAGTTTAGAGACAACGGGTTTGACTTGTATCGAGTTAAGCAATTTGATCGCTCAAGTGGAAATTTTTGGCTTTAACCTCGCTCAACTTGATTTTAGACAAGAATCAACTCGTCATGCAGAAGCGATCGCAGAAATCGCCGAATACATTCAAGCTTTACCAAAGCCTTACATCGAACTGCCAGAAGAAGATCGCATTGCTTGGTTAGTGGCTGAACTCAAAAGTCGTCGCCCTTTAATCACTCAGGATATGCCGTTTAGCGATCGAACTCGTGAGACGATCGATACCCTGAAAATGCTCAAACAGCTACAAATTGAGTTTGGTTTGGACATTTGTCAGACTTACATCATCAGTATGACTAATGAAGCAAGCGACGTTCTAGAAGTTCTGTTACTTGCCCAAGAAGCGGGACTTTATGACCCCGCCACCAGTATCTCAACGGTTCGCATTGCTCCACTTTTTGAAACCGTCGATGACTTAAAGAATGCCCCAGCGATTATGAAAACGCTGTTTGAAATTCCGCTATATCGGGCAACCTTAGCGGGAGGATATGACCACCTCGAACAGCTAAAAGGATCTAATACAGAATTACCACCCCCGCCCCTCCAACCTGCAAATTTACAAGAGATCATGGTGGGTTATTCCGACAGTAACAAAGATTCGGGATTTTTGAGTAGTAACTGGGAAATTCACAAAGCCCAAAAAGCTTTACATAAAGTAGCCCAAGATTATCGGGTTAATCTGCGACTCTTTCACGGACGAGGCGGCTCAGTTGGTCGTGGGGGTGGGCCTGCCTATGAAGCGATTCTAGCGCAACCGAGAGCTACCGTTAATGGACGGATCAAGATTACTGAACAAGGGGAAGTTTTAGCTTCTAAGTATTCTCTACCCGAATTGGCTTTGTATAACCTAGAAACGATGGTAACGGCGGTTATTCAATCGAGTTTACTAGGAAGTGGCTTTGATGATATTGAACCTTGGAATCGTATTATGGAATCGTTAGCGAGTTCCGCGAGAAAGGTTTATCGTCAGTTGGTTTATGAAGATCCAGATTTTCTCGATTTCTTCCTCTCGGTTACACCCATCCCCGAAATTAGCCAATTACAGATCAGTTCACGTCCTGCCCGACGCAAAAGTGGAAAACAAGATTTAAGTACCCTGCGGGCGATTCCTTGGGTCTTTAGTTGGACACAAAGCCGCTTTTTATTACCTGCTTGGTACGGTGTCGGAACTGCCTTAGAACTGTTTTTAGTGCAAGATCCTGAAGAAAATCTAAAACTGTTACGTTACTACTATTTCAAATGGCCGTTTTTTAAAGTGGTCATTTCTAAAGTTGAGATGACACTATCTAAAGTTGATTTACAGATGGCGCGTCACTACGTCGATGAGTTATCGAAACCAGAAGACAAAGAACGGTTTGAACGGCTATATGATCGTATTTCCGAAGAATACCATCTAACTCGTACTTTGATCCAAGCGATTACAGGACATGGACGTTTACTCGATGGTGATCCGAATTTACAGCGTTCTGTCGATTTACGAAATCGTTCTATTCTTCCGTTAGGCTTTTTACAAGTCTCGCTGATTAAACGGTTACGTCAGTTCCAAGCCCAGTCAGCCATTATTCATTATCGTTATAACAAAGAAGATCTCCTACGAGGTGCGATGTTGACGATTAATGGAATTGCTGCGGGAATGCGTAATACAGGTTGATTTCAGTTAACAGTTAAATTTTGTTAATGATAAACGATTCATTTTTTGTGAAGCGATTAGCGTTGATATGATCAGTTGAAGGTGGGATTTAGTGACTAAATCCCTAAAATTAATCAGTAGGGGTTTGGCAAGCAAACCTAAGATTATTTTATGAAGCTAAAAATTGTTGAAAATTATGATCCAAGTTTTACACTTGAATCTAAGGCTAAAGAAACATTATTTAATTTGCTAAAAGATGAATCGTTTCTAGAACAAGTCAGACAACAAGTTCAATGCAAAAACTTAGAATTTACTGAATTATTATTTCAACCCGTTCCCTATAGTCTAAAAACGCCGAAAGGAATGCCTTCAGAGTTTGAAAAATATCATCATTCTGAGGATTATTTAATTATTAATGTACCGCCTCATTTCATGTTCAAAGCAAAGATTTTTCAGCCAAGTCGTCTTTGTGCTATTTATCGTAAGGTTTCTTAATCCATGACTTTTCAAACAGAAATTGTATCCCTTAACAGTCTTGATTATCTTCCTTTTTTAGATGAAAATGGAATAATTGATGAAAGTTTACAGGGAAAAATTGGCGTATATGCTATTTTTAATCAAGACAAAATTTTACAATTTGTTGGTTATTCTAGAGATATTTATCTGAGTTTAAAACAACATTTAGTCCGTCAACCCAATCAATGTTATTGGTTTAAAATACAGACTATTACTCGTCCAAGTCGAACGATATTAGAAGAAATTCGTCAAGCTTGGATGAGTGAAAATGGTTTAGTTCAAAATGATGAAAAATGGACACAACCAATTGATGCCAAATTAGCTATGAGTGAAACCGATAAGCAAGAGTATAAAAATCTTGATGAAATCGGTCAAATTAAATTCTTAAAAAAGGTTTCTCGACGAATTGAAGAAACTATTCAAGAACAGCTAAAAGAACGGGGTGTCCATATGGAAATTCGTTTTAATCCTAAATTAAAAGAAGAGGGATTATTGGACTTAAAACCCTAAATTAAGGATTATCAAATTTACCGAAAGATCTAGGATGTCCCGCCGTTTGTTCGCATAGGAAATAACGAGCGGGTTCATAATGATTTTCTGCATTATACGGTGCCAGAAAATGCTCATTAACTAAATCATCACGGACAAAAAAAGCATTGACACCTGTAAAACTACAACCTACTAATTTATAACCTTTAAGAGTTCCTAATTTTTCTAAAGCTAATAAACTGGCTCCCATATAATTACTATAATCCCAACGATGATTAGGATTATACTGAATTGTCCAACTTACATAAGGTGGATAAACAGCGTTATATTCCATAATAACGACTCTGGGGCGATAATTATTAATTGCTTTCCAAATCCAGTAATCATTACCATCAATATCAATCGATAATAAATCTAATTCTTGCGGAACATTAGCTTGTTTAAATAATGTTTCGATATTATCTGCATCGACAAAATTATTAATTAGAGTTAACTGGCGATTTTCAATAACACTGCCAAACTTTTCTTTAATTCGTTTACAATATTTATCACTACCCTCAATCCATAACCCTTGCCATCCTAAAGTAAGAAGAAAAGCGGAATTATTTTCAAGTCCAAAACCAACACCAAATTCTACAAAATATTGATTTGTGGTACCAATCCGCCGAAAAATCTCATAAATAATCCCATCTTCTCCCCCTTGGGAATAGGCTTTAAACTCATATTGGTTTAATTTTTTCGGATCACTGTATTTAGAATTATTTTTTAAATGATTGTTGAGATAATCTTCAATCATTAAATTTTTTAGTGAGGATTGCGTTGCTAGTAAAGACTTATTTGTGCTTTGTATTTGTTTTAAATCGTTTTGAATAGCCTGAATTCTTGTCGAAAATTTCTTCAAAAAATTAAACATTAAAAATTACTCCTCACTACACAAAGAATGTCAAAAACAAAATAACACAAGTTTAGCGAGGTTTGGTGAGTTTTTGCTAAGACACAAATCTAGAACCGATGAACTGTATAGGTTGCTACATTTTATGAGGTGTTTAACGATCGCCTGATGAATGTAGAGAAATAAAGCTACCTATAAGATTACCCGCCTACGGAGGCGGGTTAATAACTGTACAAAACGATATGGACTCCTAAAAAAAGAAAAACGAAAAAGCAACTAAGGTTTACTAATGAACATACAACAGCCTTTGACACACTCTAAAATATTTCTTTACCTGTTTCAGGTCTTAGATTATGATTTCATCTTTCGCAGTTCATTTGTAGAAAAGTTTGTAGAACGCACGCAAGGCTAAAACCATTTTATGATGAGAAGAAATAAACTTAGACGGGGGGTTGTTGTTTGAGTCAGAGCAGGTAGCACAGGCTCTAATCTCTTTACCTTGAATGGAAGTTGAGTCGCTTCCTTTGTGCATATTTTTAGAATAACACTGTTCTCAAAGTGTGGGTGATTTTTTTCAACAATGTAATAGTTTGTTGGTCTTCTCAATATTTTCGTAACAAAACTAAATAAAAAATGGCTCAAAGCTGAGGATCTATCTGCACTACGTCCCTCTAAAATGCCGCCTACAGGTGACGACATCGGGGACTCACGTGTGGGCGCAGCTTGTAAGCTCCATTTTGATTACAATATAGATCGATTGAACTAATTTGCAATTCCCTATGACTAGCCAGAGTGACTTATTAATCTTGATTGACGGACATTCATTAGCCTTTCGTGCCTATTATGCTTTTGCAAACTCCCGTCAAGGTACACTGCGTACAACGAAGGGTATTCCAACGAGTGTCACTTTTGGGTTTATTAATTCTTTAGTACAAGTCATTGAGTTGCAACGTCCTAAGTATTTAGCGGTAGCATTTGATTTACAAACACCGTCTTTCCGTCATCAAGCAGAGGAAACATACAAAGCAACCCGCAAAGAGACACCAGAAGAATTTATACCTGACTTAGAAAACCTGAAAAGTCTTCTAAGTGCCTTTAATTTACAAATTATTACTGCTGTTGGCTATGAAGCAGATGATGTTTTAGGGACTTTGGCAAAAAAAGCAAGTCAAGAAGGATACCAAGTTAAAATATTGACAGGCGATCGAGATTTATTTCAATTGGTTGATACTCAGCAAAAGATTAGTGTTTTGTATCTATCTAGGAATTTTCGCAATCCTTTAGACGGTTATATAGAATTTGATGAATTAGCGGTTGAAGAAAAATTAGGAGTTAAACCCACTCAAGTTGTTGATTATAAGGCTTTGTGCGGTGATAGTTCTGACAATATTTCAGGAGTCAGAGGAATTGGCGAAAAAACTGCAGTTAAATTATTACAAGAATACAAAACATTAGATAATATTTATCAAAATTTAGAACAAATTCAAGGTGCTGTAAAAACCAAGTTAGCCACTGGCAAAGCCGATGCAGACCAATCTCGCTTTTTAGCACAGTTAGTGACCGAGATTCCAATAGAGATTAATTTAAAAGACTGTTATTTAAAAGGTTTTGATTCAGAGCAAGTTAAACCAATCCTAGAAGAATTAGAATTAAAATCTATTTTGAAGAAAATTGAGCAATTGCAAACCTCGTTTGGTGGAAAAAAAGAACTACCGACAACCGAAACATCAATACAACAGTTATCTATTTTTTCTCAACCCTCGGCTACAACCATTTATCAAGATGAACATAATTTAACAGTTTTAAAAACAGATGACTTGTTTGATGAGGAAGATGATGAAGAAATAGATGAAATTGAAAAGATTACTATTCAACCTCAAATTATTGATACGTCGGAAAAATTACAAACATTAATTAATCATCTAAAAACTTTTAAAAATTATCAACAACCTGTCGCTTGGGATACTGAAACAACTGCCTTAAATCCGAGAGAAGCTAAGTTAGTTGGAATAGGATGTTGTTGGGGTATAGAAGTTACAGACATAGCATATATTCCCATCAATCATAGTCAAGGAAATAACTTAGATCAAGATGAGGTTTTAGCTGGATTACGATTTATTCTAGAAAGCAATGATGATCCAAAAGTTTTTCAAAATGCAAAATTTGATCGTCTTGTTTTAAAACATCAAGGAATTAAACTTGCTGGTGTTGTTTTTGATACCATGCTTGCCAGTTATGTTTTACATCCAGAAAATAGTCATAATCTTAAAGAACTCTGTAAAAGATATCTCCCTCAAATTGAAGCAAAAAGTTATAAACAGTTATTTATTCCAAAAGTAAAAACAATAGGTGATTTAGATATTGTTACAATTGCTGACTATTGTGGAACAGATGCCTATGCAACTTATCTTCTTGTTTCAAAATTAAAAGCAGAATTAGAAGAAATTCCAGAATTATATAAACTGTTATTAGAAATAGAACAACCCTTAGAGCCTGTTTTAGCTGAAATGGAAGATCAAGGCGTACGTCTAGATGTTTCGTATCTTAAAGAATTTTCTCAGCAACTCGAAAAAGACTTAGAAGAAATTGAAAAGAAAGCTTATGAAGCGGCTGGAGAAATTTTTAATTTAGCCTCTCCCAAAAAATTAAGTGAAATACTGTTTAATAAATTACAACTAAACACGAAAAAGTCTCGAAAAATCCAAACAGGTTATTCTACAGATCACGCAACCTTAGAAAAATTACAAGGTGATCATCCACTAATTGATTATATTTTAGAACATCGCACTTTAGCTAAATTAAAATCTACCTATGTTGATGCTTTACCTGCATTAATTGAATCTAAAACCAATCGAGTTCACACAGATTTTAATCAAACCATTACTACAACAGGAAGACTATCATCGTCTAATCCTAATTTACAAAATATCCCAATTAGAAGTGAATTTTCTCGTCGCATCAGACAAGCTTTTATTCCAGATGATGGTTATTTGTTGGTTTCAGCAGACTATTCTCAAATTGAACTCAGAATTTTAGCGCATTTGAGTCAAGAACCTGTCTTAGTCGAAGCATATCAAAAAGGGGAGGATGTACACGCAGTTACAGCAAAACTGATATTTGAAAAAGAGCAAGTTACACCCTATGAAAGAAATTTAGGAAAAACGATTAACTTTGGTGTAATTTATGGCATGGGAGCGCAAAGATTTGCTAGAGAGACGGGTTTACCAGCAGCACAAGGAAAAGAATTTATCGATAAATATCAAAAACGCTATGCTAAAGTATTTGAGTATTTGGAAAGAATGAAAAAAGAAGCGATCGCACATGGTTATGTTCAGACTATTTTCGGTAGAAGACGCTATTTTGATTTTAATAATTTAAGATATCTCAAAGGTCGTCCTGTAGAAAAAATTGACTTAGTTAAATTAAAAACAAATCAAGAAGATGCACAATTATTACGTGCAGCCGCTAATGCTCCAATTCAGGGTTCAAGTGCTGATATTATTAAAATAGCGATGATTAAACTTCATGAGATTTTACAAGAATATCAGGCTAAATTACTCTTACAAGTCCATGATGAATTAGTTTTTGAAGTCCCTTCTGACGAATGGCAAGAATTAGAACCTAAAATCAAATCAGCGATGGAAAATGCAGTAACACTCAGTGTTCCTCTTGTTGTTGAAATCAATGTAGGTCAAAATTGGATGGAAGCAAAGTAATGGTTATTATAAATATTTCTTACTCATGATCTATCTAATAAATATATACATTTTTGATAAACTTTAGTCGGTATATTTTCAAAGAAATTCAGTAAAAATAAAATTGTAATAGGAGTAAAAATACAAAAGACCTTTAACCTAAGGTAAAAAGGAAGGAAACGCTGATTTTTTTGTATTCTTATTTGAAGTTCTTGAGCAATCTTTCTTCTTAAATAGTTTCTTTCATCTGCTGGAATTAACATTCTTAAAGCATTAATTATAATGTCTTCTTGAGATTGGATGTCTTTCTCTAAAGATAACCGTGTATTAACTTCTTCTAAGTAATCATTATTTCTTTGCGATTTAATCGTTGAATAACCTAGTTTTTCCTGTAGTTTCCAAAGACTTTTACATTCCCAGATATATTTTGGTGTTTTCCTATTTGTTGTTATTTGCATATATAAACTTATAAATAGGATAGCATCAAAAGATACTAGCATTAAAATTGAAAGAAAAATAAAATATACATATATTTTGAGCAAGCTTAAAGATATTAAAAATATGAAACTTGAAATAATACTACATTGATTCGTGAGTCTTATTATTTTTCTTTCTTGTTGCTCATACTGCTTGATATGAGTATCATTATGTAAAATTTGCTCTCTTCCACCTTCTCTATTAAAAATATTATGTTTTGAGTCTCGATAAATAAAATAAGCTCTTAAAATATCAAATACTGTGGAATCATAATTTTTCATAAAAAAACGACCGATATTTTCTTATTTTTTCTTAAAGATTATAACTCAACAATAGACAATTAGTACAAGAAAACTTAATTATATATTTAGGTTAACATTATTCATATATTACTTGACTAGAACATATCTAGTTACTAATCTATAATTTAGTGCATTATGCTAAAAAAATGCTGTATTAACCTCTGTTCGGGTTAAACGAATTTTGACATTAATCTGAGAATAAATAAGATTTTTAATAATATATTACCCTAAACGGTGGTGCTAAAGTTACAAAGACCGCCTTCGCGGCCTAGCCCTAAGCTTTAGCTTACAGGCAGAGCATCTTGACTATAAAAGAATAATGATAAATTTAGCTTTGCGAGAACTTTTATGAAACAGCTTCCTGATGATAAAATTTTGATAGAATTGCTAGAAATGGCTAGAGAGGCTGAAGAAGAAGCAAAATCTTTATGTAATTTGGCAACGGAAATAGATGAAAAATGGTGTATTCATCTTAAAGATAAAAGACAACGGTAAATTAAACACATTCAACTTTAGATCAAAATATTTTTAAAAGTTCATATATAGCCTAACTTTATGGCTACTCTCAAACTTTGGGGTTACATACAATGTCACATCGTGAATTTGTCGCTAAATTGAAAAACTACATTGATTGATCTTGCATCTTTGCTCAATCTTATGCTAGTATAGTTAAGCTATAAAAAAACCTTGCGGATGTGGCGGAATTGGTATACGCGCACGCTTGAGGTGCGTGTGACTCACGTCTTGGGAGTTCGAGTCTCCCCATCCGCATTCTAAAAGTCTTAACGGTATAAAGTAAATTAGTCGTCTCGAATTCTCAAACTTTATTAATTGTGTAAATAAATTTAGGATATTCTAAACACCAACTAGCAGGAACAACTTCCAGTAACCACCAATTAAATAGATCTCGTCTTCCTTCTGAACCTGGAAAGATAGCGTAACCTTCTAAACAATCATCTAACATTGCTAATAAAGCATTTTTAGCTTTTTCTGGTTCAAAAATATATAAAATTTGCTGAAATACGTCCATTGCTTCATCAAACGCTTGATAACTAATGTCTTCTTGAGTGAACAGTGATTTTATCAAATTATTTGAGACATTTTTCTGCTCTAATTTTTGATTAATATACTTAAAAACTTCCTGAGGTATAGAATTATTAGGTTTATATGCTAAAATCGTTGGCTCAACAGCTTTTGCTAAGATAATAGCCATAATGATATAGCGTTGATGACCCAACTTATCACTATTTAAAGCTTCAAGAATCTGATTTAAAATTTCTTCTAATGAAATTGTGTTTTTTTCCTTTTCTTCATAGAGTTCTTCATATTGA
The DNA here is from genome assembly GCF_017312365.1 of Chroococcus sp. FPU101. Taxonomy (GTDB): domain Bacteria; phylum Cyanobacteriota; class Cyanobacteriia; order Cyanobacteriales; family Microcystaceae; genus Chroococcus. Next base: position 68,860 of record NZ_BLJI01000004.1, on the reverse strand, counting down.
AATTGCCACGCTGTATAAAGTATCTCACGCAGTGATTGAGGAATTTCGTAAGTAGGAGAAATCTTGAAATCAGTATAGTGAGTTGCAAAAGATATCATAGATACTGGTTTAAGTTAAATTATGGAGGGTAAGGCTCATCCCAAAACACCTCTATTTCAATATTATGAAATTTTTCCTTAAACTGTTCGATAACTCCTAAACAACTTTCACAAGGTTGTCTTTCTGTATATAAACAAAGTGTACCTTCTACTGAGCGACTATAAAAATTATCTAGAGTATCCGCAATAGCTGAAAGTGCTTTGTATTCAGCATCAGTATCCATTAAACGTCCTGAATAACTATCGACTATTGGCTCAAATTGCCCCCCCATAGACTTTGCTAGAGGTATAGGGGAGGGACTTTTTGCTCTAGAAGTAGCCCCAACTTCAATTACATCATTTTTATCTTTAAGATATAGTTCAATAACAGCAACATTAGCTTTGGGAAAGGGTAGTTTTAAATAATTTTCTCTTACTGAAATAGCTTTTTTTCTCAGATGCTGTTTGTAAGCATTCCGCAAGATAGGTACACTTAGAGAATCTTTAAAATCCATCCTTAAATTTAAACTTCTGCTTTCACCTTCACCAACACGGTAGTCGAAACCATTGCAGCTAATAATTGTTCGGGTGTTACAGCAAAGGGTAAACGGTGAATATCAGAATGAGGAAGACAGGTAATTTCAGCAGCATGACGCAACTCAGCAAGAGTTACATCTTTTAACCCCAAGTCTTCTAAGGTTTTCGGTAAACCAATTTCATCATAAAATTTCAGTAACTGTTGTCTGGATGTAACCGCTAATTGATTTCCTTGGATTAATTCTTCGAGACGTAATTGTACTAAAATACCATATGCCACTTTTTCGCCGTGTAGGGCATCATGAGCCTTTAGAATGTGGGTTAATCCATTATGGACTGCATGGGCGGCCACTGTACGACAATTTGCACCACCTAACCCACCGATGACACCCGCGAGTAAGACAGTCGCATCTACAACTTCTTTCCAGTCTTCTCCCCCTAGGTTTTGTAATGCAGTAGCCGATTTTTGGAATAATATATCTCTTAGGACTCTTGCTTGTTGGACGGCTGCAATTGTCAGAGTTGCGGTAGAATGACCACTACTAACTGATGCTTCATACCATTTTGCGATCGCATCACCAATACCTGCAACTAGCATCCGTTGGGGTGAGGTTTTTAGTAACTCGTAATCTAGAATTAGTAAATCTGGACATTTATTTAAAGACACATCGTACTGAAACGCACCTTCATTAGTATAAATGTTCGATAAGGCTGTCCATGCAGCACAAGTTGCAGCAGATGTAGGAATTGTAACAACAGGTAAGTTACACTTCTTCGCAATGAGTTTCGATAAATCTAACGCTTTACCACCACCGACACCGATAATTAAATCAGCTTGATGTTCTGCTACGATATTTTTTAGGGTAGTTAGAGAAGATTCTGAACAGTCGGGGTGATAGTTTCCGAATCTTGCAGTCAGTTGATATTGCTCAAAAATAGCTTCAAGATCAGGTTTGACTACATTTAAAGTTTGCTCTCCTCCAATAATAAGCGGACGAGTGCCTAAATGTGCAATCTTATTTCCTGCATTTTTTAAAATTCCTTCCCCTTTGATGACTTGAGCAGGAGACATCAAAAGTGGCACAATAGTAGTAGCTTGTTGAGTAGATGCTTGAGCAATTTTACGAGTCATGAGTTTTAAAATACTCCAAATTTTTTAAACAGAAGCTTTTTTCGGTAATTGGGCTAATGCTTTCGGGAAAATCTCGATTTTAACCTCTTTCTCGTCTCTTTCCCCTAAAGGACGTGTAGCTTGTCCGAGATAAACTGGAATAGTTACCCCTTCTTTGGGATGGAGTAAAGTTCTAGCGCGGATCATAAATTCATTAGTTCCACCGATACCCACTCTTCCATAGGAAAATAAATTACTAGCAGCTTGACGTAGCGTTGCATCTAATTCTGTTTCAGTAATTTCTGTAGGAACTGTAATCACGACCTGCGTTCCTCCGTTATCATAGACACGGGTATATTTTATAGCCCCAGGTATTTCGTTTTTAGTGAGTAATCCTAATCCTAAACCAAAAATGCTAAGGGTGATCACAGCCATAAAGCTAGTGACTCCAACTAAGCGAAAACGAATACCCCACTTTAGAACAAAAGCGAGTAGAGTCAAACCCAAAAAGACAAGGGTGGCTATTGCTGAGTATTGAACGTAGGGTGAAAAATCAGTGGGGAAGTTCATTCTTTTATTTTAATCCTATAAATCGATGAAAACAATTAACCGAGACACGTTAACCTATCCTATTGTAGAAACCTTTCATTCAGTACAAGGTGAAGGATTTTGGACAGGTGTAAATGCTTATTTTATCCGTTTAGGGGGCTGTGATGTTTATTGTCCTTGGTGTGATCAAAAAGAGTCATGGAATGCAAAACGTCATCCGCAACTGTCTGTAAGTGATTTAGTTCAACAAGCCAAAAACGCTAACCCTGCTATTGTTATTATTACAGGCGGTGAACCTTTGCTGCACGATCTAACTTCTCTAACTCGACAGCTAAAGGAATACAGGTTAAGAACGCATTTAGAAACCTCTGGTACACATCCGTTTAGTGGAGTGTTTGACTGGGTGACTTTTTCGCCAAAACAATACAAAAGTCCTGACTGTAGTATTTATCCGCAGGTACAAGAATTAAAGGTTGTTATAGCCGATGAAGATGATCTAAGATGGGCTGAAAAACAAGCCTCTTTAATTCCGTCTCATGCGTTAAAGTATCTCCAAAGCGAATGGAATACCCCCCAAAGTCAGCAACTCATTTTTGATTATGTGCTAAAACATCCCGAATGGCGCATCAGTCTACAAAGTCATAAGTTTTTGGGAGTACGCTAGATGAAAAAAAAAGCGGTTGTCTTACTTTCAGGTGGTTTAGATTCGGCAACAACAGCAGCAATAGCCCTTAAAGACGGTTATGATGTAATGGCTCTTTCTTTTAATTATGGACAACGCCACAATAAAGAGTTACAAGCATCGGTCAAAATAGCCCAAGCATTAGGAATTAAAGAACACTATACGATCGATGTTAATCTATCTGGGTGGGGTGGTTCCGCTTTAACCGATAGTGCGATCGCTCTTCCCGAAGATGGCGTAAAATCAGATATTATCCCTATTACCTATGTTCCTGGCAGAAATACAGTATTTATTGCTATTGCGCTTTCATTAGCTGAAGCAAAAGGGTGTAACGCGATTTTCTTGGGCATTAATGCGGTAGACTATTCGGGATATCCTGATTGTCGTCCAGATTATCTAGCAGCATATCAAAATTTAGCCAATCTATCCTCTAAAGTTGGAGTCGAAGGAAAAGCCCCGCAACTCATCGCACCTTTAATCCATGATCTAAAGTAGATATCGTACATCGGGCTATTGAGTCGGGAATTCCCATTACAGATACATGGTCATGCTATCTTGGGGAAAATGATTCCTGTGGTTTGTGTGACTCCTGTCGCATTCGAGATAAAGCTTTAATTGAAGCGGGTTATCCAGAATACGCAACCCCCGTCGGAAAAGAATTATATTTAACGCATAATATTAGCGCAAAAGCTATTCCTACTATGTCTACTCTCACATCCGCCAAGTTCCCGATTATAGAAGACACCCGCGCTGGTTTACCGAATATTTGTGGTTTTGAATCACAGATTAGTGAAATTGTCAAGCAATCCGAGCCAGTTTTTTTGCGCTCGACAAATTTACGTTTAGAAGACATTAATGCTGGTTTTAGTTGCGCCCTTCATATGCACCAACCGACACTCCCTGCGGGGTTTGAAGGGGCTTTAATTAGTAATTTACAATATATGTTTGAGCATCCAGCACAAGGAGATAACCACAATGCGGGCGTATTTGCGTGGTGTTATGGACGAATGGGTGATTTTATCCCAGATCTGATTAATTCTGGCTGTAATCCTCGGATTATGTTGGATTATTCAGGTAATTTATTATGGGGTTTGCGTCAGATGGGACGCGATGATATTATTAATAATCTTAAACGTATTACCTGTGATCCTCAATATCAGCCCTATGTCGAGTGGTTGGGTACGATGTGGAGTCATGCGGTGATACCTTCTACTCCTATTCCAGACATTAAACTTCATATCCAAGCGTGGCAACATTATTTCGCATCTATCTTCGGTTATGATGCCCTGAAACGGGTTAAAGGTTTTTCACCTCCAGAAATGCACCTACCCAACCATCCAGATACTTTGTATGAATATATCAAAGCACTCAAAGAATGTGGCTATCGTTGGTTAATGGTACAGGAACATACTATCGAAACTTTAGATGGTGCGGGAATACCACAGGATCAAAAATATATTCCTAACCGTTTGGTTGCAAGAAATTCCAAAGGTGAGGTAATTAGTATTACAGCATTAATTAAAACACAAGGATCGGATACTAAACTTGTTGCCCAAATGCAGCCTTATTTTGAAGCGAAAGGACGCGGTAAACAGACTATCGGTTCTCAATCTATTCCTTCATTAGTAACACAAATTGCGGATGGAGAAAACGGCGGCGTGATGATGAATGAATTTCCCCGTGATTTTTTCCGAATATATCACGAAATCCGTGACCAAAATGGTAATCATCAAGGAACGGTGGCAGTCAATGGTACAGAATATTTAGAATTAATTGAGGATGCGGGTGTAAATCCTGATGATTATCCCACGTGTCAAGCCGTCCATCAACACAAAGTATGGCAACGTATTAATCTAGATGCAGTAACCCCAGAAGCGGTAGAAAATGCGATCGCAGAATTAAAAGCAAATGATCACGGTTTTAACATGGATGGTGCATCATGGACAAATGATCTCAGTTGGGTCAAAGGATACGAAAATGTTTTAGGGCCCATGAATCAATTTAGTGCATTATTCCATCAAAAATTCGATCATATTGTCGCGCAAGATCCCTCAGTTACTCAACATCTCGACTATCATCAAGCGTTATTACATAATTTACTCTTGCAAACCAGTTGTTTTCGTTATTGGGGACAAGGCATCTGGACAGACTACGCACGGAAAATATACGATCGTGGTGTAGCCGTTATTAAGCTAACATAAGTTAGAAAAAAGCCCTCACTTTGTAGGGGTTTGGTTGCCAAACCCTTTAAATATAGTTATTCTCATGGTTGATACCTTCAAATCTTCTAACTCAGCAAAACAAGAATGGCGAGATGAAATAACAGCCCTTCCACCTTGGTTAAAACGTTCTATTGGAAAAGCAAGCGATATTTCAACCGTTCAACGTATCATCAAACAACGTAATATTCATACTATTTGCGAAGAGGGCAGATGTCCGAACCGAGGCGAATGTTACTCAAATCAAACCGCTACATTTTTATTGATGGGGCCAGTATGTACACGATCATGTGCATTTTGTCAAGTAGATAAAGGTCATGCCCCAATGCCGTTAGATGCCGATGAACCCCGAAAAGTCGCCGAAGCAGTACAGTTATTATGTTTGCGATATGTAGTTTTAACTTCCGTTGCTAGGGATGATCTCGTTGATGGGGGTGCCAGTGTTTTTGTCCAAACTATGCAAGCAATACGTCAAATGAACCCAGAAACCTTGATCGAAGTTTTAACCCCTGATTTTTGGGGAGGAAAAGGAGGCGAAATAACCCAGAAAGAACGAGTAAAAATCGTAACAACAGCTAAACCTGCTTGTTATAACCACAATATCGAAACCGTCCGACGCTTACAAGATCCTGTTAGACGTGGCGCAAAATACGATCGCACTCTTAATGTACTACGATGGGTCAAAGAATTTGATGCCACTATTCCCACTAAATCAGGTTTAATGTTAGGGCATGGGGAAACAGAAGACGAAGTTATTGAAACGATGCGAGATTTAAGAAAAATAGAATGCGATCGTCTTACACTCGGTCAATATATGCGGCCTTCTCTCGACCATTTACCAGTACAAAAATATTGGACACCCGAAGAGTTTGATCAACTTGGAGAAATTGCCCAATCATTAGGATTTTATCAGGTTCGTTCTGGGCCTTTAGTTCGCAGTTCTTATCATGCAGGAGAATAGTGGCTATTTATGGATTAAAATCCTATCAAGTTTTTTTTCAGCCAATCAAATATTGACTCTGATATTTCCTTATTTATTTCTTCAGGAATATCATTTGAATCAATAAATGAATTTAAATTATGAAAATTCATTGTTAACCAATAAGAGATTTGTTCTTTCTGTCTTATTTCAAGTAAATGTTTTTCATCTTCAACATTTAGAAGTTGTACATCACAGGTACAAGAAAAAAGCAATTTAAGTGAAATTGATGGTTCTTCAAAATTCAGAAAATAAAACCAAGGAATACCTTTAATCATACTTGTAGTAAACCGATTTCTAATTTCTGATATTTCATACATTTCTTGATAATCTAATTGATATTCAGGAAAATATATTTCAATAGTATTTCTTTTTTTAATCATAAGCTCATAATTCTTAGTAAGCTTTTTAATAATTTTTTCAATGTATTCTGTATTGGCAGCTATAACATCTTCCTTTGGTATTGTGAAATAAGTAATATCCGCGTCACTTATTGCATCATCTACAACCCAATTAAGTCTTATTTTGTCTGAATAATCCTCTACTAAACCAACTATTTCTAATCACTTAACTATAATTTTCTGATCAAGTGTATTACTTTTTGGTATTTCTTGCCACCAGCCATTTTTACTTGAGCTAGTTTTTTCTATATCAAACCTTACCCAATATGCTTGACTAAAATCATTATTGCAGACTATAAGTATTATCGGATTAGTTTGGTTCATATAATATATAATAATTTAAGTGGCGATTCTCGCCATCATATCTAAAGCCACCAGCAGTGAGCTTTGATATATATGAATCACCACATTTAATCTGAACAGCTATGCTTTTTCCAGTTACACTACCATTAATTACGATATCAACAAAGCCATCAATACCAAAATCAGATTCTTGAGGAACAGTTCTATAAATCCAACCAAGCACTGTTGTTACATAGTGAGAAAAGTATACTTCACCTTTCCGACCTATTTCTTGACTTTTGTTCTGTTTAGGAAAACCAAAATCGTTCATTGATAAATTACGTTTGCTAACTTTACGAATTAAAAATAAAATAGAAACATATCATTTGAAAATTAATTAAAATAATTTGTTATCTAGATTATTATTTTTAAAGTATATTATAGACCAAAAGTTATGTATATTGTAATCATATTTTACGGATGATTATTTGGATTTTCAACGATTAATCCTTCAATAGATGTGGCTATATTTAATTCATTGTCTGCACAGATAAACATTAGATCCTGTGATTGAAGCTATAAAAACCTCATTATTGAGTGAAGGATTAAAGATTTCTAAAACATAGGCTGAACCAATCTCGTTGACATATCGTTTGACTAATGCGCTACTATCAATAAAATAGACTGCCATCTAACGTCGTTCCTCGATAATTGTCTCAGAGATGGGTTTTTCTTCTAGGTTAATAAGTTGTTCCTGAGACGTTTGACGATAAATGGGACGTTTAATCTGTTTAACTAAACCTGAAGTTAACAATGCTTGATGAAAAGTAGTTTTTTTCAAATACTCTTCTTTAGTAGCCAGATATTGCTCGATAATTTGATGTAATTCCTCTAACTCATTAACTTCAAGTTCTTCAAGTTGATTAAGAATATCTTGAAAAACAATACGTGTCATAATTTTTTAGCCTACACAAAAAAAGCCGCCGTATTCTAATGATCATAAAGTATGTTTGTAAACTTGGTACAGAACAAACCTTTTATTGAGATCATCAAGGAATACAAATCTTAGACGCTTCTTGAAGAAATAGCACGTTCTTTAGGATTTTCTCAAGTGCGATCGGGGCCTTTGGTTCGCAGTTCCTATCATGCAGGGGAAGAATAAGCCGTAATTTTCAAATCTAAATTACTTTTGATTTTCTGGTAAAGATCGCTCTGGATTTACATATTCTGGATTTGCCATATTTTCTAAGTTCTCTTTTGCCGTTTCTCTAGCTTTATCAATCAATTCATTACTTTCTTCATATTGACCATAAGTATCTTTTGTTGCTTCTTTTTCCTCTTCTTTATCAATTGTATTAGCCGCTTTATCTAATTTCTGTACATTTTCTTTAAAGTTTGGAGAAGCTAGGGCTTGTTGAGGTAGGCTAAAATTAGTAAATAAAATACTTAAAACAAGTACCAAAGTTAATCTAATACGGAAAATCATTAATTTTAAACTTTTCATAAAAACTGATTCACATCTAAATTGTTTTTAATAGTTTAAAAAATTAATATAATAACCGCATCTATCTAACGAAAGGGATTTCTAAGTATCTTTTTGTGACTTAATTCTATCTATTTCTGCTTGTAGATCAGCAATTTTTTTCTTCAAATCTTCAGACTCTTGTTTTTGGGGTGTGGCATTAACATTAATCGAGCCTTCTTTGCGGACTTTAGGATAGTTTCCTTGTCGAATTTGGCTGTATTGTGTAGAGGTAGACCATTCTTGTATATAACGAACTCGTTCTACTGTAAAAGGATGAGCTAGAAAAGTATCATTGGCACCGTTATAAATTAAAACTTTATAAAATTGATTTAAACTATCTTCATCCATCCGATAATAGTCATCCGACTGTTTGAGAAACTCTGATAAACTGCATTCATGTACATATTTCTGACTTCCTCCCGCTAATTTCATCATTGTTTTATAAATTGGAGTCACATCATCTAGCACTAACAATGAGGCTCGATCGGACGATAATTCTGCTTTTCTACGCCATTCATAAAAAGCATAAATCAAGCCCGTTGTCATAATTTTTCCAATACCTAATGTTAAATCGCCCAGAAATGTAGCCGTATTTCTGACCCATAAAAACATCTGGATTAAAATACTGTGGTCACATTTAAGATGACCTAATTCATGAGCGATAACTGTTCTAAGTTCATTTTCTTCTAATAAATCAAGTAAACCTGTATTGATGACAATATAAGGATGTTCTCGCCCTAATGAATACGCATTAACAAAAGGTTCTTGACTAACATATAACGTTGGTTCTGGAGAGATATCTAATGCTTGAAGACACTCTCGATAAATGCCATAAAGTGTCGAATATTGTCGCGGCCCGACTTTCAGATTATTTCCCATTAGATAAATCTGTTGAGGACGCTCATAAATATATTCTGAAAAACGAGTAGCTAAGAGATCAAAACCAGGAACACTTCTTAATGCTTGTTCAGCTTGTTGATCTAAAGGATGTTTAAACGCTTGGCTTGAAATACCTGGATAACTTGGCATAAGATCAATTTATAAAACGACTTATTACTATCTTAAAAACCATTACCATTAGTTGAAATCTCGGTATGAATGGGATGGGTTGTGGGAGTAGTAATAAATTCCGCTTGAGCAAGATATTCTGGATAGGTAGAAAATTCGGGTAAAATTTCTCGTACAAACGCTTCTGCTGCTTTGGAACGATAGCGACTCGGATTTATAATAACTGATAAAGTGCGTCTAACTTCAACATCTTTGATCGGTGCCATATGGAGTACATTCATATGTAATTCTTTTTCGATCGCTGTTACTGAAACAAAAGCCGCCCCTAAACCTGATTGGACTGCATTTTTGATCGCTTCGATCGAATTGAGTTCCATTTCAACTTTAAGACGTTTAGTATCAATATCGCAACGACTTAAGACTTTATCAATGACTTTACGAATCGTAGACTGTGAATCGAGGGTAATAAATTTAAGTCTATATAAATCTTCTTTTTGGATCATTTCAACTTTAGCCAAAGGATGAGCAACAGGCAAAATTAACGCCAATTCATCATCAGCATAGGGAATAATTCGTAAAGTTTCTTGTAGTTCGGCGGGAACTTCACCCCCAATAATGGCGAGATCAACTTGTCCATTAGCAACCCCCCAAGAAGTGCGACGGGTGGAGTGAACCTGTAATTGTACGCTCACTTCTGGATATTTGCTGCGAAAATAGCCAATCATGCGCGGTAGTAAATAGGTACCTGTGGTTTGGGAAGCACCGACAATTAAAGTACCACCTTGTAAGTTTTGTAAATCTTCGATCGCACGACAGGTTTCTTGACACAGAGTAATAATTTTTTCCCCATAACTCAACAATAGATGTCCTGCTTCGGTGAGTTGTGCTTTACGTCCCCCGCGATCAAATAAGGGTACATTTAGTTGCTTTTCTAGGTTCTGTACTTGTAAACTAACAGCAGGTTGAGAAACATATAGAGTATCGGCGGCTCGTTTAAAACTTCCTTCAGCAGCGATCGCCTTAAGAATTCTGAGTTGATCTAGAGTGAAAGGAATATCTGACATAGGCTTGGCTCATGGAATGTGTAAGGAAGTAGGACGAGCAGCAACAATTCTTCGCTTTCTTTTTTCAAATGACGAGGGCAGCAACTTAAATGTTACATCGACTCATACTGACATTGACAGTACCATAACACGGGGATCAAATGGCTAAGAAAGTAAAAGTTTTAAGCAAAATCACTCATCATTTTTTTAGAGAATGAAAAGAAACGGATCACGACGCGCCGCATCAAGAGAAAATAATAATTACTCTGATTGAACCGACTAGCCAAAATTCAGACAGCACAAAAATGCCAAATAGTCAACCTAAAATTATTGTTCTTGATGATGATCCAACGGGTTCTCAAACCGTTCACAGTTGCTTACTCCTCATGCAGTGGGATGTTGAGACACTTCGTTTAGGATTAGCCGATCGGGTCAATATCTTTTTTATCTTAACCAATACTCGCGCTTTAACGCCAGATAAAGCAGCCGAGGTCACAAGAGAAGTTTGTCAGAATCTAAAATTGGCACTAGAAGCCGAAAATATTCAAGATTTCTTGGTAGTTAGTCGTTCCGATTCTACATTACGAGGACATTACCCAATTGAAACCGATGTCATTGCTGAAGAATTGGGTAAATTTGATGCACATTTTCTGATTCCTGCCTTTTTTGAAGGTGGTAGAGTTACCCGCGATAGTATTCATTATTTATATATTGATGGTGTTCCAATTCCTGTTCACGAGACAGAATTTGCTAAAGATTCGGTCTTTGGCTACCATCACAGTTATTTACCCGATTATGTGGAAGAAAAAACAAAAGGACGAATTAAAGCAAATGAGGTAGAACGCTTTTTATTAAACGACATTCGTCAAAGTAGTTGTAGTTTAGAACGATTAATGAAATTAGAAAATAATCAATGTGGGGTCGTAGATGGAGAAGTACAAGCAGATTTAGATCAATTTGCTCAGGATATTTTACAAGTAACTGCATCAAGAAAACGCTTTTTGTTTCGTAGCGCCGCCAGTATTTTAACTTCCTTAGCACAACTAGGGACACAACCCATTCCCGCCGAAGAAATGGCAAAATATAAACCAACTGATCTTTCAGGTGCCGTTATTGTCGGTTCTCATGTCAAAAAAACCACCGAACAACTTGAAAATCTCCTAAAAGAACCTGATACAGTTGGTCTTGAAATTGATGTAACTCGTTTGAGAGATTATCCCGAACAACGAGACGAAATCCTACAAGAAACCCTCATAAAAATAGAACAAATACATCAATCACATCAGACCCCTGTGATTTATACCAGTCGTCAAGAATTAACCTTTGATACGGTACAACAGCGTTTAGATTTTGGGGTGGCGGTTTCTGCTTTATTGATGGATATTGTGCAAAATTTACCGAAAGATATTGGTTTTTTAATCAGTAAAGGTGGCATCACGTCAAATGATGTTTTAAGTACGGGATTAAATTTACGATCAGCCCGTCTTGTTGGACAAATTTTAGCAGGTTGTTCGATGGTTCGTACTGCCGACAATCACCCCCGTTTCCCGAATTTACCAGTCGTTTTGTTTCCAGGTAATGTGGGGGATGCAGGGGGGTTAGCAACGGTTTATCGACGACTGCGAGGATAATTGATTTTTACTCGAAATGCGATCGCATTGCTAGAATAGTTTTAGGCTGTTGCACGGCTCATACAACATGGATTAGAGCAATTCTAAATATATATGTCCGAAGACTTAATTATCAGCATTTACAATAGTTTTAATCCCTTTGAGCCATTAAATCCAGGCGATCCGAAATATGTAGACTGTAGTAAAGTCCGAGGTGATGAAGATATCTTTAGGGAAATCGGAAAAAAAATTATACGTTCACAGAAATGCACTTACCAACTTTATACAGGACATAGAGGTGTTGGTAAGTCAACAGAACTATTACGTTTAAAACAAGATTTAGAAAGTAAAGACTGTTTTGTTGTTTATTTTGGTGCAACTGAAGATATCGACGAACAAGACGTTCACTATACAGATATTCTTTTAGCTTGTACTCGTCATATCCTACAACAACTTCGGGACTATGCTAATGATGCTCCCGTTGTCAATTGGTTAAAAGATCGCTGGACAGATATTCAGGATTTAGCGTCATCTGAACTAGAGCTAGAATCAATAGAAATAGAACCTAATATTGATTTTTTTGCTAAACTAACTGCCAGTATTAGAAAAGCTCCAAGTAAGCGAGAAGAAATTAGAAAAAAAGTTGATTTGTATGGCGTGTCTTTGATTAAAGCCTTAAATATATTTATTCAAGAGGCTATGCAGAATACAAAATTTAATGAGAAGTTTTCTAAATTAGTGGTGATCGCAGACAATTTAGATCGAATTGCTTTTCTACTGAGAGAAAACGGCAGAACTAACTATGATGAAATTTTCTTAGATTATCATACCCAGCTAACATCATTGCAATGCCATATTGTCTATACAGCACCGCTCTTATTAGTTTATTCTGATCGAGCTTTGGAGCTTCGTAACTTATATGATTCTCCTGAAGTTTTGCCCATGATTATGGTGAAAGATAAGCAGTATAATCTTTATAAAAAGGGAATTGATAAAATGACAGAAATTCTTTGTCGTAGAATCCAAAACTATCCAATTAAATATAATCAACCTAATTTAGGAATTTTTGATACTGAAGAAACTAGAGTTAAACTTTGTCAGATGACAGGAGGGTATGTCAGAGAATTAATGCTTTTTATGCAAACAGCAATGGATTATATTGACGATTTTCCAATTACTGAGAAATCAATTAATCGAGCATTGAATGATGCGAGAGAGAAAACTTATAGAATTGGAATCAATCAAGATGAGTGGAATAAATTAGCAATCATTGCACGTGACAAAATAATCCCAAATGAAATAGAATATCGAAGTTTACTGTTTCGTCGCTGTGTTTTAGAGTATTGGGAAATAGATGAAAAAGATAATCCCAAGAGATGGTATGATGTTCATCCTTTAATAGAAGATATTGATGAATTCAAAACAGCTAGAGATAACTTAAAATAATTATGGTAACGAATTTTACTAAAGAGCAACTTTTACGAGATTTCTCGCTTAAAACTGAATATCGAGAAACCTATCAAGCTTTACTTCGTAATTTAAAAAGACGAGAAGGATTCGGGATTTTATTTGTTCTTTGTTCTCCTGCACAGAGAGTAGAAATTATTGATTCTGTTCAAAAAGATTTACCTGATAAAAGCGTTGAAACTCTAAATTTAGAAAATAATATTAATAATTTATATAATTTGATTGCTCAAAAAAATAATCAAAAAAAGATTGATATATTATTTATTACAGGAATCGAAAAAACTTTAGTAGACTATATTAAATCAAGTGGTATCGGAGGACAAGGAGATTATTATAGACTTGATACCGTCCCTCCAATTCTATCACATCTCAATCTACAACGAGAGCGATTTAGAGACGATTTTAAGACTTGCTTTGTGTTTTTTGTACCTTTATTTGCTCTGAAATATATTTTGAGACGTTCACCTGATTTTTATGATTGGCGTTCGGGTGTATTTGAGTTTGCCTCCACTCAAGAGAGAGTAAAAGAAGAATCTTTACGTTATCTTAGAGAAGGAGATTATGAGCAATATCTTTTGTGGACTCCTCAACAACGACGAGAAAAAATTTTAGAAATTGAAGATTTAATCTCAGAGCGATATCAAACTTTAGAAAATAAAGCAGCGTTATGGTTTGAAGTTGGTAGGATTTATGCAGCAGAACAAAATTGGGAAGAAGCGATACAATCCTATGACAAAGCCATCGAACTTCAACCTGATAACTATAATGCTTTGAACCTTCGAGGTATTGCACTACGAGAGTTAGGAAGATTAGAAGAAGCGATAGTATCCTTTGACCAAGCTATCGAAATCCAATCTAATGATTCTGTTGCTTGGAATAACAAAGGTATTGTACTACATAAGTTAGGAAGATTTGACGAATCTATACAATCCTATAAACACGCTTTGGCACTTAAAGCTGATGACCATAATTCTTGGTTCTTTCTAGGCTATGCACTACTTGACTTAGGACAATTTGCAGAAGCAGCAAAATCTTTTGACACAGCTTTGACACTCAAACCTGATAACCATGATTCTTGGTTCTTTTTAGGCTATTCACTCTCTAATTTAGGAAGATTAGAAGAAGCTATACAATCTTTTGACACAGCTTTGGCTCTCAAACCTGATGACTATGCAGTTTGGTATTTTCGAGGTATTACACTTTCTAACTTAGGACAATTTGAAGAAGCTATACAATCTTACGACAAAGTCCTCAAATTTAAATCAGAAGATGCAAACACTTACTATAACAAAGCCTGTTGTTATGCTTTGCAAGAAAATATCGATCAAGCTTTATCCAATTTACAACAAGCGATCGCTCTCGATCAACAATACCAAGTAATGGCAAAAACAGATTCAGATTTTGACGATATTCGCTCGGATCAGCGATTTCAAAATCTGATAAACTCTCCCTAAGCAGGTAGGGTATAGCGTTCCTCGATCAAGTCTTTAATGCGATCGCGGCTTTGGTTGGCTGATAAATCAGAATTATCCTCAATCTCGGATGTTTCTGTGGCTAAATCTTCATCTTTAATCGCTTCTCGGAACCAGCGCGAGTAATCTTGTTGTTGAAGATGGTATAACCAAGTATCATCATCAACTCCCTCGGCTATTTGAGTAAACATAATCAGATTTTGCGCCTTTAAATTGAGTTTATTTTCAGCACCTCGGAAAAAGAAGCATTTATCATCACCCAATTCTCCCTTAGCATACTTCCGTCGATGGCGAACTTTTTCAAAACGAGGGGGATTAATCTTAAAGCAAAAAGGTTCTTCTTCGGTTTTGCGGAACCATGCTAAACTATTACCCTGCTCTAAAGTTTCTGGTATGGTTGATTCAGGTGGGCAGTATCCGACAGTCTGACAAAAAGCGTCAAGGGTTCGTCTGGGTTCTTTACCAACCACGAGAAGGGTATCAATCAGTGATAAGGCTGGTAACGCGACATGATCTGGATGTACTGTAATTAACATCACGCCATCTAAAGACTTAGGAAGGGTCATCGAAGACGGTTCCCAAGAGGTGGGTAAAAGATGGTGTGCTTCATCAATCACTATCCAATGAGGACGACCCAAACTAGAACGCATTTCTAATAGTAGGGGCCATAATTTCATAAAAAAGGCTGGTCGATCTTCTAATTTAACAGCCAAAAGATTGACGACCACATTTTGCTCAGGCTGCTGTTTTAATAGACTGATGACTTCATCAATATTAGGTGCTTGTTGGGTATTCCCTAATATAAATGCGCCTTCAAAATTTTCATAGTCTCCTTCAGGATCAATAATACAGAACTGATATCCTTGCTCTGTTAGACTTTCTAGTATTGCGCTGGCGAGAGTAGATTTACCACCGCCCGACATTCCCGCAAGTAGAATACTTGTACCATATGGATGAATTTGAACGGGGCTTTGGTCATCTTTTGTTCCCAAAGTCAAGTCATGACGCTTAATTTGAGTCGATAATTCAGCTAAATCTGACTCTAGTAAATGATCGATTAATTCGGCAACCCCTTCACCCCGACTATTCTCGGTCACCCAGTCAACCCGTTCTTTGACCATTGGTAAGGCATTAGCGACGGCTACAGACAATTCACACAAATCTAAAAACGCATGGTCATTTTCTGCATCACCAACCCCAATGACATTATGTGGTGAAAACCCCATTTTATCTAAAGCTGCCTTAAGTCCTGCGGCTTTATTAATTCCCGAAGGCAAAACCATGACAGCACCTTTATTAAAGATAACCTGTAATTCTAGCCCTAAATCTTTAATGGCTTCTAAAACCTTTGTCTCATTCGGTTCCCAAGTTGCAACAATCACACGACCTACTGAAAGGGGTTCAATATTTTGGCTTTTTAATCTTTCTACAAAAACTTCTGGAGGACTGGCACCTAATAAAAATTCTTCTTTAGTGGCAGGATCATAAATTAATGCTCCATTTTCAGCCACAATACAATCAAATACCTCTATTTGTGAAAAATCTCTACGGAGTTCGTTTAATTCTCGCCCTGTCACTAAAATAATTTTACGCCCCGATTCTTTAAATCGTTTGACGGATTCTAAGATCTCTTCTGATACTTGTCCATGAGTTGCGAGGGTTCCATCATAATCGGTGGCTAGGGCTAAATAACGCATATAAAATTCCGTAAATAATCAGTTTTTCTTTAATCTATTCGCTATTTAGTGCGAAATTCTAATCTAATATTGTTTTTAACTATAAATAACCTTTTTTGGCTAAGACACTGACCCTAAGAGAGATCAAACATTCATCTAATGGATGATTTTTATAAAGATTTGCAACAGTATTGAGGAAAAGCGTAGGTCAATATTGAGGTTTCTAGTAATACGAAAAACTTAGGAGGAATATCAATGAATTTACGATTACCTCTTTCTCATGACTATGTAGAATCCTCGACTAGCTTTAGACTTCCTCAGCAAGCAATCGCAGTCTCTAACGCGGTTCAAATGTGGTTTTCTGAAGCTTATATTAATGGTTTAGAAATTCCTGATTTTTTGGTTTTAAACACGCTTAAACCGCTTTTATCTTTAGTTTATCAATATTTCTCGACTTTACTCATTATGGATGATTGGGTGATTCAAGAAAGTGATGATTTAGCCGAAGATTCACGCCATCTGATGCGACTTCAATATAACTTACCAACCGAGCTTTTTCGGCTGATGCTTGGTGAGAGTTATCAGATTTATCCTAAGTATAGTGTGGGATTGTGGGAAAAAGAGGCAACGACTTTAGAAGAAGCTCAAAAAACCATGCTTGATGATTTAATCGAAAAAGCAGGAATAACCGACGGAGATGAAATTTTAGATATAGGATGTGGTTGGGGTTCAGCGTCTAATTATATTCTCTCTAAATTCCCTAATGTGCGAATCACAGCGATTAATCTTAGTCAGACTCAATGCGCCTATATGCGTCAAAAAATGCAAGAACCAGATAGTTATCTAAGTTCTCATCGATTTACTTTAATTGAGGAGGATTTTAATACTGTTTATTTAGCTAATCAATTTGATCGCATTATTACGATCGGTTTTTTTGAACACGTGGGCAATTTGACAAAATCTTTTGCTAAAATGGCTAATTTTTTAAAGAAAGACGGTCAAGTTTTTCTACATATTATCTCGTTTCAGTTACCCCATAATGGGATGGCTCCTTTCATTGATAAATATATTTTTCCTCGGATGCGGGTTTGGCATTATGATGCAGTACCAGCGCATGAGCAACATTTTAAAGTAATTGATCGCTGGTTTTTAGACGGCTATAATTATGCTCAAACTCTGCGATGCTGGCTAAAAAACTTTGATGCTCATCAAGAGGAATTAAAAAACTTAGATTACGGCATAGAATATCAAAAATTCCGTCGGATGTGGCGGCTTTATTTGCTGTGGTGCATTGCGTATTTTGAAGCGTGCAAGGGAAAAGTTTTAGGCAATGCTCAATATTTAATGAAAGTTGTTTAAGTGCTGTAAACTGACCAAGTTTTTTAAGATGAGAATTTGGTCAGTTATTTTTCAGTTAATTTTTATACCGTCTTTTCCATTGATTCCATCATCTCAATTATTTCTCGTTCAAAACTGACTTGCGCTCGATTGGTTTTCCCACCAATATAAAAGCGATCGCCTTCTTGCAAAGCCCAAATTTGTGAATGAGAAACATAACTCATCATGACCCCTATCATCAATAAACCAAAACCTGTATAAACAAAAGGAATACCAGGATCAGCTTTAATTTGTAGTCCCGTACTTCCGAGTAATTCTTTAACTTTTAACGTCACTCCATTGATTTCTAAATCCATTCCAGAGCGTACTGCACTATACAATTTACCTGTTTGATCATAAACCATCATTGTTCCTTGTAAATCTCTTGCAAGTAAAGAAATTCCTTGACTTAAATCAGGTTTGGTGGGTATCCAAGTTCCCCAGATTTGTCCGTTTCCATTGGTGTTTATCTGTGCCATTGGCAGTTTAAAAATGGGACTATTATTAATCTGTACTTTGACATATGAAATTCCCCAATTCGTTTGATAGAAAGTTACTCCTTTATAACGCAAGGGTTCATTGACATGAATAATTTTATGATCTAATTCTTTTCCATTAGTATCAACAATTGATAAATCTGAATAAAACTGATCCACATTACCATTAGGTGTATAATCTATCCAAAATCGATTAACTTTCACACCCCAATCTTTAGGTATCCAAGCAGCCGAAAAAGGCCCCGCTTCAATAATATTTCTGATTTGGAAAGTCTCGCCACTCGCTACCATTTCTTGAGCAAAGAAACCTGACATCACACCAATAATTGATCCAAGTAAGATAATAATCATTGCTGCATGAACAAGAATCGGGCCGATTTTTCCAGCGATTCCTTTTCGGGCATATAAACTATTATTTTCTTCAAAAATTTTATAGCCTTTCTTGGATAATAATTCTTTGAAACTAAGTAAAGAACCTGATTTTAATTCCGCGCTTAAGGCTAATTTCTCAAATTGCCTTTCTTTGTTATAAAATTTCCAACTTCTCGCCGCTTTTAGTGCAGGAAATTGTCGAGTAAAAGTACAAGCAATTAAACTTGTACCGAATAAAATTAATAAAGATAAATACCACCATGTACTATAAACATGATTTAAACCCAGAGCTAAAATGACTTTCCAACTTAAAAAACCAAATAATGCAGGATCTTCAGGGTAATTTTGTTGATAAAACGGTAAAGTTTCGCCTTGTTCGATGACCGTTCCACTCATGCTAAATACAGCAATCACTAACAATAGAATAATCGCTAAACGAAGATCAGCTACAATTTGTATTAAACGCCGCCATAAATATTTAGGATTTGAGAAGATATGAGATTCTAAAGAGTCAGAAACAGCCATTGGTTAATCAATTATAAATTTACTTTATTTTGATTATATCTCCAAATTCAGTTATTAATGGGCTTTAGACAAACCTCTCCAAATTTATTGGATTCAAGGAAAAAACTTAATTTAAAAACATTCCTTGAGGTAAACGAGATAACAACGAGAAAACACCAAAACCAATTAGTAAAAAACCACTAACAGGATTAATCCAAGCTGACCAACGTCGTAATGATAATATATTCTTCAAAGACGCTGTAAACGAGCCTACTAGAATTAAAGGCAGAACATAACCTGCAGTATAAGACAATAACAACACTGCACCAAGTTCTAAATCTTGGGTACTGGCAACCCACGCCAACAAACTAGCCAGAACGGGTGTACTACAAGGAGATGCGACTAAACCAAAGGTTAAACCCAATAAATAAGACCGTAAACTGGCAGGAAAATCGCTTTTAATCCAATCTGTTGCACCAATTGACGGTAGAGGGATAGTAATGATTTCAAGCAGGTTTAAGCCCATTATAATTGCAATCAGGCTGACTAAAATGGGTAAACCAAGCCCGACTTGTCCATAAACTTTTCCCAACCCTGCCGCAAAAATTCCTAAAGCTGCTAAAGTTGTTGCCAGTCCCAAAGAAAACCAGATAGATTGAATCGTAGCGTGAAATCGTCCCTGATTTTCGTAGCCACCGATATAAGCAACTGTAATCGGTAACATGGACAACATACAAGGGGTTAGACTGGTAACTAAACCTGCGAGAAAAATCACACCAATACTAACTCCACTCAGATGAGTCAGTTGTGAGGTTACGCTAGAGTTGGCGAATTGTTCTAAGTGATAGAGTTGGGTTTGAATGGTTTCCCACATAAACAGTAAAAGCTAGATCCTGTTGCATTCTAGCTTATTTGTATACAATTTGACAGAATTCTAAATGTGACCTCACCCTAACCCTCCCCACCTCACCCTAACCCTCTCCTACAAGGAGAGGGAACTATTAGGAAGACGTTTGTATATTAGAGAGGGAACTATAAAGAATAGTTTTTGTTTAGGAGGAGTTGAACGGTAAAATTAAGTTAACCCGTAACTAGGGCTAACTTACTTTGTTCATCTTCGGTTAATGCGTCAGACTGTCCTTTAATTTGCTTGTAAATTTTCAAGTATTCTAGAGCAGATTTAGTCCAGCTAAAATCTTGTTGCATTCCCCGTTGTTGTAATTTGCGCCAATCATTTTTATAGCGGAAACTTTCCCACGCCCTAACAAGACAAGTATAAAGGTCTAGGGGTTCATAACGATCGAAAGCAAATCCTGTTCCTGTTTCTTCCACTGGGTCATGAAAAGAAACAGTATCCACTAAACCACCCGTTCGACGTACAATCGGAATGGAACCATAGCGCATCGCTAAGAGTTGACTGATGCCACAGGGTTCAAAACGAGACGGCATGAGAAACGCATCGGTACCGCTATAAATACGCCGTGATAGTGCATCATTGTAGAGTAATTGAACCGACATTCGACCAGGGAAACGAGAAGCCATCTGCCAAAGTTGCGTTTCATAATAACGATCGCCTGTTCCGAGTATAATTAACTGAGCATTGGTATAAGACAAAAATCGTTCTAAAATCTGGATAACCAAATCAATTCCTTTTTGTTCAACCAAGCGAGTTACCATCCCCACTAAAAACGCTTGACGGTTCACTTCTAATCCTAGTTCTTCTTGTAAAGCTATCTTATTCGCTTGACGATTATCTATCGTATCAGCCGTAAACGTTTTTTGTAAGAATTTATCGTTTGCGGGGTCATAACTTTCGGTATCGATACCATTGAGAATACCAACTAAATTACCGCTAATAAACGATAATAACCCTTCTAAGGTTTCTCCATATGCGGGAGTTTGAATTTGTTGGGCATAGGTTGGCGAAACAGTTGTCACACGATCGGCATACTGAACCGCCGCCGCCATGGTATTATGTCCTTGCATATACCAAGGACACCACGTAATTCTATCTAGAAACCAACGCCAAGGGCCTTGATAAGCTAGATTATGAATGGTGAAAACAGTTGCAATATCGGGTGATTGGTGCATCCATACTGGAATCATCCCCGTATGCCAGTCGTGACAATGAATTACATCGGGTTTCCAATAATTCCAAGAAAATTCCGCAGCCCCATTCGCAAAAAGGGTAAACCGCCAGTCTTCATCTTCTCCACTATAAATCCGACGCGGTGAAAAAGCAGAATGACCAAATAAATATAAAGGAATATCTGAACCTGGGAGTGTCGCTTCATAGACTGAAATGTCTTGAAACATCACAAAACTTTTCCAAATGGGATCTTTTGGAATTTCCATTTTATCGGGCAGAAAACCATAATAGGGCAGAAAAATTCTTACATCATGCCCTAGCTGTCTTAATATTTTTGGTAAAGCCCCAACAACATCACCCATACCCCCCGCTTTAGCAACTGGTGCCGCCTCAGCAGAAACAAATAAAATTCGCATATACGCAAAGCGTTCCCTTTTTTGGTTTGCATTGCCAACGATTATAGGGGTTCACGGTAGACAATGAAGATCTTTTTCGGATTTTAATCGCTAAAATGCTGGTATCCTTGGGCTAGGTTTAATAATCGTTCGTTTAGCTTGACTTCTTTTTCTGTTGTAATATGACCAATAATCGCGGCATCTTGTCCAATTGTTTCCACAAATGCTTCGGCTATTTCTAAGGGTAAACACAATACTAATTCAAAATCTTCCCCTCCATACAATGTCCATTCTAGGGCTTGTTCATCTGAAACAAAATCACACAAGGCAGAATTTAGGGGTATGGCATTTTGATCTATTTTCGCCCCAACTTGACTACAACGACAAATCTGTACGACTGCATCCGCTAACCCGTCACTGCTATCCATCCCCGCAATAGAAGAGGACACGAGTGAGCCGTCGCACGACTCACCTTGAGATGTCCGTTTAGGAATCAAATTCCATAATGAGTCTAAAACATCTAATCTCGGTTTTGGGCGTTGATGGGCTTGAATTAAGATATTTTTGGAATTTATGTTTAAATTTTGTCCTGTTTCGGGATGTAACAATAATTCTAGTCCAGCGCGGGATAAGCCATGACATCCAGTGATAACAATAGCATCCCCAACTTTAGCCAAAAAACGGCTAATGATACGATTCGGTAATACTGATCCTAGCGCAGTAATACTGACACTAATTACAGAAGACCGACAAATATCACCCCCGACAATGACGGTTTGATATTGCTTTAAACAGTCTGTCATTCCCTCATAGAGACGTGTAACCCAATCTTGGGAAGTATCGGGAGGTAATGCTAAACCGACTGTAATTCCTAACGGTTTTGCCCCCATCGCCGCTATATCCGATAAATTTGCCGCAACAGAACGCCATCCAACATCTTCGGGTGAGGTAGTGCGATCGCTAAAATGTACGCCATCAATTAGTACATCTGTTGTCACGACCAGCGAATGTCCGTCTGGAACTTCTAGAATAGCCGCATCATCGCCAATAATTTCAGGTGGACAAAACTGCTGTAGGATTTTTAGCAATCCTTGTTCACCAATATTTTTAATACTACTTTCCACTGTTAGATGTATCTGCTTTTTTGAGAAATGTCATTTAGATTAAAGTGCGATAAACCTCATTTGCTGCACGATGTAGGATAGAATGACGATAAACTAACGCTTTTAAATCATCTGCATAACCACCCCCAATAACAGCAGCAACGGGATAACCAGCAGCGAGACAGGTCGTTAATACTTGCATTTCGCGGCGATATAGTCCAGTATCAGTTAAAGCCAATTTTCCTAAACGATCGTAAACATGAGGATCGACCCCTGCATCGTATAAAATTAGATCGGGTTTGATTTGGGTGAGTAAATCAGGTAAATATTGCGCTAGAGTTTGTAAATATCCGTCATCGTCTAAACCAATGGGTAAAGGAACATCTAAATCACTTTTTTGCTTTGTTCCAGGGAAATTCGCCTCACAGTGCATCGAAAAAGTAAAAACACTCTGATCATTTTGAAAAATACTTGCGGTGCCATCCCCTTGATGTACATCGAGATCAACAATTAAAATCTTTTGAGCAAGTTTGTATTTTTGTACTACTTTTGCCGCGATCGCTAAATCATTAAAAATACAAAACCCTGAGCCATAATGGGGAAAAGCATGATGAGTTCCCCCTGCAGTATTGCAAGCTAAACCATATTCTAAAGCCAGTTTTGCAGTTAAAATAGTTCCCCCAACCGCAACACAAGTTCTATTTGCGAGTTCAAGAGTCCAAGGTAAACCGATGCGTCTTTGTGCTTTTGGGTCGAGTGTCCCAGTACAATAAGCATTGACGTATTCGGGGGTATGAACAAACTCGATTAATTCTTGTGGGGGAAGCTCTGGAGTATATAAATTTTTTTCTTGAATGATGCCATCTTTTAGGAGGAGTTCGTAAAGAAGACTAAATTTAGGCATCGGAAATCGATGACCATCCGGTAAAGGCGCGACATAATTAGGATGGTAAACGATCGGTGGACTCATTATCTAGCTACACCAGGAGTCCCCAAAACTGAAGTTAAAATCTGATTTAGAATTGAGTTAACAAATGCTAAAGCGATCGCACCAAGTAAAGCACTAATAATCCCATTCCGCAATCTGAACCCTTGTACCAAAGCCGCCGCGAGTCCAAAAATAATCGCATTAATGACAAAGGCAAATAAACCAAAGGTAATCAAAGTAAAAGGAAAAGCGAAAAAGCTGATAATCGGTCTGACAAAGGCATTCAGTAACCCAAAAACGAGCGCAGAAATTAACGCTTTTTTAAAATTATCAATTTCTACACCGATGGGAAGCTTGGAAATAATGATAAAACTGATGGCAGTTACCACGAGAGAAATTAGCAAGCTGATAATATCCATTTTTAAAAACTCCTTTTTTAAGTTTGCTTTAATTTTAAGGGTAAACCAATATAGCGCGATCAAGTTTAAAAATTTTACGGATATTCACAGCTAACATAAAATTCAAAATATGTCAACCAAAATGTAGAGGTTTGGTCTCCAAACCCAGTTGAATTACAAAACCCCTACCAAACATTTCGGTTGTATGATTAATACAAACGTTTGCCTTGGCTCATCACAAAGGACGATAAACTCGATAATTGATACTTGGGAAAATATTGTCAATTTTTTCCACTTTTTCTAACCAACCTGAATCAATTTTACCTGCATTAATCTCTTCATACAGTTTATTCAGACGCAACAAATGAGAACGAGTACGACGGACTGCATAAGGAACCATTGTTCCAGTACGCATAATAAACGCCCAGTCCGAAGATTGTGCTAACAGTAATTCCCTAGCTGCTTGGTTTAAAGCACGCCATTCAAGTTCGTCTGCGGGTTCTCTTTTACCAAGTTCGATCATGCGTTCGGCTGCTTTGTGTAAATGGGGATAAATCCAAGCATTTGTCTCATTAAGCCAATATTCATGAAAACCTTTGTAACCCCAACTCGACTGAGACGGACGACAAACCTGTTGAGTAGGATTGTAGAGTAAATAATCTGCTAGATGGGTCATTTCATAAACATTTTGGTCGTACCAAGACTTACGGAACAGAAAATCGATAAACCAAGGCCCCTCATACCACCAGTGACCAAATAACTCGGCATCATAGGGAGAAACAACAATTGGCGCACGTTGCATCAAATTAGCTAAATTGCCAACTTGCTGTTCACGATTGTACATAAAGTTAGCAGCGTGTTCGGCGGCTTTTTCTTTTGCCCAATAGGGATCATAAAGAGCTTTATCCGATAAACCTGCTTGTCTACTGGTAATACGGTGGTACTTAATCCCTGTATTTTTCCGTTGACCGTTGGGCATAATATAAGGCTTAATGTACTCGTATTCGGCTTCCCAACCGAGATCCTTATAAAATTCCCGATAAACTGGATCACCAGGATAACCCACTTGAGAAGACCAAACTTGCTGAGATGATTCGTGATCTCGCCCAAACGCAGCAACCCCTGTTTCTGTATAAATGGGTGCATATGAACCATAGCGGGGACGGGGACGAGCGTATAAAATTCCGTGACCATCGACTAAAAAGTAACGGAGTCCTGCATCTGCTAACATCCGTTCTACACCCTCAAAATAGGCGCATTCAGGTAACCAAATTCCTTTAGGGGGACGGCCAAATGTTTCCTCATAGTGTTCACAGGCGACTTTAATTTGCGCCCAAACCGCTTGAGGATACATTTTCATCAAGGGAAAATAACCGTGTGTGGCACCACAAGTAATGATTTCAAGATTATTGCTATCGAGAAATTGCTTAAATGCAGTGACTAAATCACGATCGTAGCGTTCCCAAGTCGCCCGAATTTGAGCAAACGATTCGACATAGTGTTCAGCTAGATAACGGATGTGACCATTGTCTTTATTGTGATCAATCTCTTTTTTAGCCAGTTCTTCGAGTAGGGCTAAATGAGCTTCAAAACGATCTTGCAGCAAAGGATCGCGCAACATTGACACTAGAGGGGGTGTCATACTCATTGTCATCTTGAAATCGATGCCATCTCGTTTTAATCCCTCAAACACGTGCAGCAGAGGGATATAAGTCTCTGTAATTGCCTCAAATAACCATTCTTCCTCTAAAACATAGTCGCTCTCTGGATGGCGTACAAACGGCAGGTGAGCATGGAGTACAAGGGCAACATAGCCAAAAGCCATAACAATTCCACTATTACTTTTATGTGAATAAAATTTTACGTTTATGTTGAGTAGATTTTATACTATCTTAAGCTTCTAAAATGATAGAAGTAGTAAAATGCTAAATTTTCTTTTCTAGATTGTTATTTTTTTAGCCGATTGAGTTCTATTTCTGTGCCACAGCCTAACGACTCCCAGATCTCTAATGGAAATACGCCTGCTACGTCGCAGGTGCTTCAGCTTTTATTATTTGTCGATGAGCGTCCTAATTCTCAAGAGATTATCCGTCAGATTAAAGCGTATCTCAAAAGCAATCAAGGCGATCAAATCAGTGAACTGCAAGTCATCGAAATCAAGGAAAAACCGCACTTAGTCGAGCATTTTCGCCTTGTAGCTACTCCTGCATTGATCAAAATCTCCCCAGGGCCTCGTCATGTGTTAGCAGGCAGTAATTTACTAGAACAGTTGAAGAAATGGTGGGGACGTTGGCTAAAAACTTTTGAGGAGGAACAAGACAAAGAAAGGCTTAATGGTCAGTCTAAATCTAAAGCGGTGGCCTCAGTTGAATATTCCGCAGAACTGATTCGACTTTCTGATGATGTGTTCCGTCTCAAAAAAGAAAAAGAGGAACTACAAGCGCAATTAAAGTTTAAAGATCAAGTGTTGGCTTTGTTAGCCCATGATCTCAGAAGTCCTCTAACTGCTGCATCGATCGCACTCGAAACATTAGAATTGGCAAATAATCAACCCGAAACAGAACGGAATCGACAGCTTAAAGAACAATTATACAAACAAGCCAAAAATCAGTTTCGCATCATGAATCGATTGATTACCGATTTATTGGAGGCTTCCCGACACAATCAATCTCAGTTTACGGTTAATCATACCCGCTTGTTTTTACAATCTCTGTGTGAGGAGGTTCTAGAACAGTTTTGCAAACGCTTTCAGGAAAAATCCCAAGTTTTAGAAGTTGATTTACCTCAAGATTTACCACCTGTTTATGCTGATCCAGAATTAATTCGCCAAACCATTATTAATTTACTTGATAATGCAATTAAGTACACACCAGAAGGCGGAAAAATCTGCGTTTCTGTGATTCATCGTACTAATCAAAAAGTACAACTGAGCGTTTGTGATACAGGCCCAGGTATTCCAGAAGATAAACAAGACTCGATTTTTGAAGCGCGATTTCGTCTTGAACGTGACAAGGCTAAAGAGGGTTACGGTTTGGGGTTATCTCTGTGTTGCAAAGTAATTCGCTCCCATCATGGACACTTGTGGGTGGATAGTGTGTTAGGTGAAGGCAGTTGCTTTAATTTTACGTTGCCTGTTTGTCCTTAGCTTAATAAGTACGTTAAATTAATCTAAAGAGCCTTAGTTAATAACTCGATTGATTTTATCCTGAGTAAATTGACGCTCAATATCTACACGGATCAATAATATGGTGGCTTCAGATTTTTCTTCTGTTACTTATAATGTCGAGGACGCGGTTTTAGAACGCTATCAAGCAGGTGCTAAACAAAAAGAAGATAGTTTATGTTGTCCTACTAGCTACGAGGGAAACTATTTAGCAATTCTTCCTCAAGAAATTATCGAAAAAGATTACGGCTGTGGTGATCCGACTCGTTATGTTCAGACAGGGGAAACGGTTTTAGATCTAGGTTCTGGCGCAGGGAAAAATTGTTATATTATCGCGCAAAAAGTTGGCGTGTCGGGACAAGTGATTGGTGTCGATTTTAATGACGTAATGCTTAATCTTTCCCGTCATTATCAACAGGAAATCGCCGATAAAATTGGATACCATAACACAAAATTTGTCAAGGGTAAAATCCAAGATTTAATTTTAGATTTAGCTCAAGTCGAAACTTGGTTGAAAAATAATCCAATTACCTCGTTAGAACAATGGAAAGATTTTGAGTTAGAATGCGATCGCTTACGTTCTGAAACTCCATTAATCGCAGACAATAGTATTGATGTCGTGATTTCTAACTGTGTTTTAAATTTAGTGCGTCCCCAAGATAAGCAACAACTTTTTCAAGAAATTTATCGAGTTCTGAAACGAGGTGGAAGGGCGGTTATTTCTGATATTGTTTGTGATGAAGATCCAACACCAGAAATATTGAATAATCCTGATTTGTGGAGTGGCTGTATTGCAGGTGCTTTTCGAGAAGATACATTTTTAAAGATGTTTGAGGAAGCAGGATTTTATGGTGTAGAAATCCTCAAACGAGAAACCACACCCTGGCAAACCATTGATGGAATTGAATTCCGTTCGATGACGGTTCGTGCTTATAAAGGAAAAGATGGCCCTTGTTTAGAACGCAAGCAAGCAGTTATTTATAAAGGCCCTTGGAAACAAGTTCAAGATGACGACGGTCATACTTTATGTAGAGGGGAAAGAATGGCAGTTTGTGATAAAACATATAATATCTTAACCAATTCAAATAGCCCCTATTCAAAAGATATTATTTCCGTTCCTTCCTATGAAGATATACCTTTAGAAAAAGCGACACCATTTAGCTGTAAAGGTAAAGCCATTCGTCACACCAAAGAAACCAAAGGACAAGACTATAACATCACAGTAACTAACGATGATTCTGCTTGTTGTGTCCCAGGTGAATGTTGTTAAATTGTAGGGGTTTGGTTCAGTAAACAGTCGTAAAACAGTAAAATTAACCTCATACTGATGACTGTAACGGGTAGTGTATCCAAACCCAAAATTAATAAAAATTATCTGAATAATTTATGATTCAATCTATCACCCCTTTTCAAGATAAAATTAAAACTCCATTAACCAAACATAAAATAACGATTTTACAAATTAATCTCGGACGCAAATGTAATTTAGCTTGTCATCATTGTCATGTCGAAGCAAGTCCAAAACGAACCGAAGAATTATCCCCCCAAGTAGGTCAAGAATTAATTGAATTAATCCTACGCTTTCCACAAATTCAAACAGTTGATCTCACGGGTGGCGCACCTGAAATGAATTATGGATTTAAACCCATAGTCGAAGCAGCTAGAGATTTAGAAAAAGAAGTGATTGTTCGTTCAAATTTAACGATATTTTTTGAAAAAGAATTTACAGATTTACCAGAATATTTTGCTCATCATCAATTAAGAGTCGTTGCTTCAATGCCCTGTTATTTAGAAGATAATGTAAATCAACAAAGGGGAACTGGAGTTTATCAAAAATCGATTCAGGCAATTCAAAAATTAAATGAATTAGGATATGGAAAAGAGCCGAATTTGATTTTAGATCTAGTCTACAATCCACAAATTCCTAAAACAGAAAAATTCTCTTTAACGCCTAACCAAGTTAAATTAGAACTAGATTATAAAAAATATTTACTCGAAAACTTCGGAATTGTTTTTAATCATCTATTTACAATTACTAACTTACCCATTGGACGAACGAAAAATCAGTTAAAAAATCAAGAAATCTATCTCCCTTATCTAAAATTTCTAGAATCAAATTATAATAAGCAAACACTTTCGGGATTAATGTGTTTAAATCAACTTTCAATCGATTATTTAGGTCAAGTGTATGATTGCGATTTTAATCAAATGGAAAACATACCCGCAACTACGGCAAATGGAGAAATCTTAACCGTATCCAAACTTTTAGAACTCAATAGCTTAGATGTAATTTCAGAAATTAAAACAGCAGCCTATTGTTATGGTTGTACCGCAGGAAGTGGTTCAAGTTGCGGTGGTGCCTTGGTGTAGATTAACAATTGAACTGACTCCCATTGGAACTTTTTGGCTAATTACTTTGGATAATTCTAAACTTAAATTATCACCGCCTCGATGCGCTTCCCACGTTCCAAAATGACGGTTTAGAATATTCCAGTTTCCCTGCATTGCATTCTCATCTTCTGAAACAATTCCAGTATATTCAACCGTATAATAAGAGCGATTTAGATAACGTTTAGTAAAGCTAATTCGTCTCCCGATAATTTGTCCAACTAAAGTAGCTTCTCCCATATAACCATCATCTAAAACACTCCCACTTAACGTATTGCCACCTTGAACTAAAATCAACTCAAAACGAGTCGGTTGATTATCTTGTTCAAAGGTTCCTAACCAAGTCCCGCTTAAATCAGCCATTAATCTAGCAAAGCTGTACATTCAAGAATTAATCGTTGATTGACTAAAGCGTGAGGTTGAATGTCTAATGCTTCTCGAAATGCGCGAATTGCTTCAGGATAATGACCTAAATTCGCCTCACACAATCCTAAACCATGCCACGCTCCAAAATGATAGGGATTTAAGACAACCACTTTCAGACAGTCTTCTTTTGATTGATGGTAGTCTCCCTGCATATAGTATAAAACGGCTCGTCTGTTCCATGCTTCGGCAAAATCGGGATAAGTTTCAATGGTTTGAGTCAGCATTTCTTCAGCTTTAGCCATATCGCCTGATTCCATCAGTAATTGCGCTCTTTTAAGGATTTCTAGACCTAATTCCCCTTTTTGTTCAAACCAAAGCCGCCATAGTTTACTCGTTGCTGCGTCTCTAAGGGATTCATTTTCCTGTTTTAGAGAATCTAATAATTGTCCTAGTTCTGGGTGATTCACGGTTTTAGATTTACCTCAAATACGTGGAAGAAAGTTTTAATTCATTTCAAAGGTAAATGTTGAGTTTAAGATTAAATGTATTATTTTTTGGGTGTCTCGGAAGATTGTTCAGCGTCTACATCTACTTTTGGCACAAAATCGGGACGGTCTGCATTTTCCCAACCCGCAGGTCTTTTAGAATTGTACCAAGCAATCGATCCGATCGTCACTGCTGCCATAAATCCAACAACATAGACAGCGACAAAATAGGTCGGAAATTTACCTGTAGCGGTTTCTAATAAAAAATACATAAACGACTAACTCTAAAGTTTTGTAACTAAACTGTTGCTGATTTTATCAGAATCAGATCCATCGTTGATAATTTTTTTGTGATCGTTTTGTTTGTTTATTCTTTAGCCATGCCTTATCTACATAAACTTTGGGAACTGATCTCTGGCGCACTTAGTTTAAACTTTGATGCCTTCCGAGAAGTTGAATCGCTCAATTATGGACTGTTTCTATCATTACTGATTGTTCTGATGGTCGGTTTCTCAGTAGGCTTTGGTCAAAGTATTATTCTTTTTATTAACCGTGTACAACCGATTCGCTTTCTTTTCAGCCTATTAATTAATGCGGTTTTATTTACCTTTGGTTTTTTGTTTCTCGTTGTTAGTACGTGGTTAATCTGTCTTGTTCCCTGGTCGGTCAATGTCTCTTTTTCAAGTTTAGTCGAAGTTCTAAGCCTTAGCTATGCACCTTTAATTCTGAGTTTTTTAGGTGCAATTCCTTATTTAGGTGTACCCATTCTCTCCATTTTATCCGTGTGGCATTTACTGTCGATGGTCGTCGGCTTTAGTGCGATTACAAATTTACATCTAGGAGAAGCATTTGGCTATGTGGCGTTGGGATGGATTGTACTACAAATTTTACAACAAACCATCGGACAACCGATCGCTAATTTGGGGCGTTGGGTAGCTGATAGTGTCGCAGGAGTTCAACTGAAGACCCGTCGTCGAGATCTGGCGGCAATAGTAACCGAAAACGTAACATCTGGGGCTAATTCTCCTCGTAAAGTGATTCAAGTCTCCAATCAACCCATTACGACGGAATTCCCCATTACTGCGGAAATTTCTGGACTAGGAACGACGGCTGTTTTAAACCAAGAATCACCCAATAATATTAAACTGATCTGGGTCATTCTCACGGTCGTGGGTATGATTATTTTAGGATTCGTCATTGCCATTGTACTAGAACCGATTCGACATGATTTATTTGGTTGGTATCATGGCAGTATCCCCAGAGTGTTTCAAGTCGGTTTAGATTTTATTTGGATTGGTGTCATTGCGATCGCAGTTGCTGGCTTATTGGCCCCGCTAGAAACCTTGGGATGGTGGGCAGGATGGTACAGTGATGAGGTGGATACGACTGAGAATGTCGGTCAACTAGCAGAACCCCTCACCGAAAATCAGTCAATTACTCGCTATGTTATTTATTTAGATGGAATTAGTCAATCGAGTTCAACCTATCTACCCGATGTTGAGGCTTTTCTAGATGCCTTAGCCCCCGCATTACCTGAGAATATTGCCTTAATTCGCGGTTTGATGACCTATTCTGTACTCAATAATTCTCTAGATCAAAATCGTCCTTTAGCTTTTTTCTGGCGACTTGCGGATCGATTGCGGTTTGCTAATCCCGCTAGTATCTTAGGGCTGATTGTTAATATTCGCAATGTTCTAATTGTTGCTGTCTCTGCCGATCAACGATATGGGCCGATTTACAATCAAGGTATTGCTCAGATTATCTACAATGCTTTGATTAAAAATGGTTATCAACTCGGTAGCAATATTCCAATTACTTTAATCGGTTACAGTGGTGGGGGTCAAATGTCGGCTGCATCTGCACCCTTTCTACGACGAGCAACTGGCGCACCAATTGATGTTATTTCATTAGGTGGGGTAATCAGTGGTAATTGTAATCTCTTAAATTTAGAACATTTGTATCAATTAGTGGGAGACAAGGATCAAGTCGAACGTCTTGGCCCAATTATGTTTCCCAGTCGTTGGAAAATCATTCCCTTATCTTACTGGAATCGCGCCAAACGACGCGGTAAGATTAGTCTTATTTCTCTAGGCCCTGTTGGTCATCAAGTGCCTGGGGGATTACTCGATCCTGATGCTTATTTACCCGATGGACGATCGCATCTAGAGCAAACGATCGACTACATTCTTAATATTTTACGGGGTTATCTGTTACTACGCCAAGAACAGCGTATCCCCAAAAAAATCAGTAATTACGAACTATATCGCCAAGCTATTTTTAATCATCCGAGTTATTATCCCATTGCTCAAACCATTGATTTAACGTTATATCGACCGATAGGAAAATGGATGGGACGGCTAATTTTACCGAAACCTGATCAGCGACACGAAGTCAGAGGGGCATTATTTGAAGTTCACCATACAGAACAAGGTTTTGAACATTTAATCGGTCAAACGGTTAATCTGCGATGGGGCAATGATCCCTATATTCGATATATGCTACGGGCAGTTAAGCGAGATGTCCACTTTAGCGCGGATGCAGAATATACCAGTAAATATGGAGGTCTAATTCATCCTGAACGTCTGGATCACTGGCAACAGGTCGATCCGCTAGAATCGTTAGCAGGTTCACGTCCTAATGATGATCAGATAGTGATGCTATCGGACAAAGTTAGGGTCATTCAATCGGAAAAAACCCAACGTTATAACATTTATATTTATGAACAGCCGATACAAATCACGGGACGTTACTATGCTTTAGTTAAATTTATTGCCCCAGTTGTCGGTACCGATCAATTTCAAGTTATTCATTTTAATCCCAATAGCCAACAGTTTAACGGTGTTACTGAAGTGGTGCGAATGCCTGCTGTTGTGGCGGATCAAAACGGTTGTTTTCCCTCAACATCCGACAAAATTGAACGATCATATCTCAATGAAACGGGATGGTATATTTATGGTGCTAAAGATCATCAAGATCGTTTTGTTGTGCAGTCATTAGCCCCGCGATCGTTGTTCCGTCTTCAACCGAATCAAGTGCTTTTCGGAACGAGAGCCGCTTATCAATATATCCGTCAAGAAGCTTGGGCCGATATTATAACACAAAAAAGTAAAATTTCTTCAGTTCTTTTAGGTGGTGGAAAACATGAAGAAAAAACAGGAGAAATCCAAAAAGCGATTGATACATGGCATGAAGGCGAGCAGGGCTTAGTTTTACACGTTTATGGCGGAATTGGTGGGAAAAAGAAAGAACCTGCCGCAGCATCACCGATCTTTTTTGGTCATTTTGCTTATGGTGTAGCGAAAGTAATTCGAGAACCGATCACAGGGGAATTACAATTCAATATTGAATACTATCAGGTGTACACTCACAACACCGATGGCCTGGTGGCAGGAACTTTACATTGGTCACGTTATATGGGCGATCGTCAGTTTGGTTGGCTGGGGGTTCGTCCTGTGTGCGACATTATTATTAAACACCCTCCGATTACAAAAGAATATGATTTTGATTTTGATGGGATTAAAGAATCAGCCCTCAGCATGATGTTACTTCATTTAGAAGCGATGACGGCTCGTTATCGGATAGGAGATGGTACTGGGGGTACTTATGTTGGCCCTGCTAATAATTGTTCTCAGGACTCAAATCAGGCTTTATTTGCGAGTATTCGTCATATTCAACAGATGGTTAATTCGAGTCGCGCTTTTGACAATTGGCTTGAACGAAATCCTATTCAAGCCAGTCGATATCAACAACTGGTTCAACTGGGTCGATCTTTGCAAAAAGAATTACAACCCTTAGGCGCACCGCGTACCGACTGGGAAAAACATGAATACAATCTCGGTAGTACATTAGAAGATGCACCTCTGCGAAATCTTTTGACGGGAATAGGCAGTTGGAAAACCCTCTTACCTCGTCTAGCCAGCGATCGCATTGTTCAGGTATTCTTAAAACAGGGTGCCTCTGTCTGGGTACTTCGTACTAATCAAATTGGTGGAGATGACCCCGATATTGAACCGATTAGTCCAATTACGATTTAGGATTTTGTGATGATTCGTCAAACTTTATTAATTTCAGTTTTAATTTTTGCTTCGATTCCTTTGGCTCCTGAACCTGCTTCTGCCCAATATGTAAGCTGTGAGAGTGAGAGGGGAAAAACGACGCGCTGTCGCATTGATGCGAGAAATGGTGTGCGCTTAGTCCGAGAACGTTCCCAAACGCCTTGTAATGGCAACTGGTCTTATCGAGATGGCTATATCACGGTTAGGAATGGCTGTCGAGGCGATTTTGAGGCGATTCGTCGGGGTTCTAACAATGATGATGATTGGAATGGTGGTGGCAATACTGGAAATCGACAACGAGTCACCTGTGAAAGTATTAATGGCAGAACGAAAACTTGTCCGATTAATACTCGTGGAGGTGTGCGTTTAGTCGAGGAACTTTCTGGCGCGTCTTGTCGCAATAATTGGCGGGCAGATGGTGGTTATGTAACGGTGAGAAATGGCTGTCGCGGTGTTTTTGAAGCGCGTCGCGGTGGTGGCGGTGATAACGGCGGTGGCAATAGACGCTATCGTGATTTTGGTGACATTAGCGGAATTGGTAGTTTTGTTGTTGATCGCTCTAGCTATCATAATAATGGTCAGGTGAGAGAATTTGATGCTCTGGTGAATGATTATCAGGAAAGATGGTGGGTTAATTGTCGTAGTGGGGTGATGGGACAAGGGAATGATTTCGACTATTCCACAGCCCGTAGCAGTCGCAATCGTAGCCCAGGGCAAGTAGTCGATTTTGTCTGTAACGATAGATACTAAATGAGTTTTAATTGATGAAAATCTGGAATTTTACGCCACCGCCTGAGTCTGATTTAGGGGATCATGATGTTCCTCTCTTAGGTGATCATTTAGTGGGATTACGGGTTGCAATGCTTGTTACAGGGGGTATTGCAGCGATGAAAGCCCCTCTAATTGCAAGGGCTTTACGGCGACAGGGGGCCCAGGTGGTGGCTTTTCTTTCAGATGAAGCGTTACGTTATACGACGATCGATACTTTAGCATGGAGTACCAATAACCTTGTCATTACTCATCTTACCCCTGCGGCGGAACATCTGAGCGATCAGGCACCGTTTGATCTCTATTTGGTGGCACCTGCAACCTACAACACCATTAATAAGATGCGCTATGGGATAGCTGATGGTGTAATTACTACGACTTTAGCCTCAGCATTGGGGCGTATGGAACAGGGCAAAACAAAAATTATGATTGTTCCCACGATGCACGGTAGTCTACATAATTCGATTTTGACGGAATCTTTAAAAACACTACATCAAATGAGTGTCGCAATTATGCCACCTAGAGAAGACTATGGTAAACATAATTTGCCATCTGAACAAGATATTACGGTTGAGGTTTGCCGTTTGGTGAGTCGTTCTCTGCTGCGTGGTATGAATATTTTAGTGACGGGTGGGCCGACTCCTGTTTTAGTAGATAGTATTCGTCGCATTACTATCGTTTTAGTGGACAATTGGGTGTAGAAATTACTGAGGAGTTATATCTAAGAGGTGCGGATGTACATTTAATTCATGGACAAGGTAATTATCAACCCCCCTCTTATTTACCGCATCACATCATTGAAACTTATGACGAATATTTAACACAAGTTGTTAAAAATCTGAGTGAGAAACCCTATCAGGCGGGGATTTTTACCGCCGCCGTCGCTGACTATAAACCCGAAGAAATTTTAGTGGGTAAAACTCCCAGTGGAGGTTTATTAAAATCAATTAATTTAGTGCCAACTCAGAAAGTAATTGAACTGGTTAAGGATAAGTTTCCTAATTTATCGATGATTACTTTTAAATATCAAGAAAATGTAAGTCACGATAAATTAATCGAAATTGCTCAAGAACGGTTAAAAAGAGGCTATTCGGCGGTTGTCGCTAATCGTGGCGAAGAAAAAGGCAATCAGGGTGAGCAAATCGCTTATTTAGTGACGGCTAACCAGATTCCTGAAAGAATGATTGGAAAAAAAACAATTGCTGTCAAAATCGCCGATTATTTAGAGCAAATACTAAGTTTGAAGCGGTAAGACTATCTTAGAAGCTGTTTCACCGTGAACACTTGTCTTTAGGGTAATAATTTTGGCTTCGATTAATCTTTCTTCATGAGGTGGTTTACCCGTTCCGCTATTAACGGGATATGCGGGAAAACACGCTGCACTTAAACTAAGTCTAAGACAATGACCTTGCAGAATTTTAATACAAGTGTATTGAAGTGGGATTCTAATCGGTAATGGGGTATTGACTCGGATATAACCTTGAGTGAAGTTATACACTTTGCCGTTGGGAGTAACTTCAGATAAAACAGCGCAGAGATCAAAACTCGGTGTATCAGCTACACAATAACAATCTACAAAAATTTGTCCGAGGATTTGTAAATCGGTTTCTAGGGGTTCGGATGTATAGGTTAAGACATCACTTCTACTATCGAGATGAGTTCGTTCAAAACTTCCCCCGGGGTATGTATTATGACCTCCTAAAGCGGGAACGGGTCGCCAAGGATCATGAACTATAATATCTTCTATCTCGGAATCTGAAGGAATTTCCGTTAGTTTTCCCCCATCTTCTCGAATATTCGCTAATCCGTGACTCGATAAATAATAGGTTTTTTCTTTTTGGAATAAACGTTCCAAATATATCCACTGATGACTCCCTAGTTCAAACAGTTGAATAGGTGATTGTTCTAGAAGCTTATTGTCTTGGTCTTTGAGAAAATAATCAAACCATTGTACTTGGATTAGATCAACTGGACTAATTGCATTGTTCCCATAGTCCATGACACCCACTTTACGACCCCAAGGTAAATGTGTCCAAGGCCCGATAATTAGATATTGGGGATAATTAGAACGATTCGCCATCTCTTGATATAGATTCATCGTTCCTCTGAGATAGGGGTCAAACCAACCCCCGATATGTAACATCGGTAAATCTACATCTTGGATTAAATATTTAGGTGAAAGCTTTTTCCAGTATTCATCAGATTTAGTACGTGTGATCCAATCATGGTAAAACGAATCAGGGGCTAATTCTTTTAAGACATCTGGATAAGCGGGAATGAGATCAGATAAAGGCAAATTTCGAGATGCTTGATAGAGTTTTTGGAAGGCTATCTCATCTCCTTTTAAACGACTGGTTTCTGCTGCGAGTTGAATAGCCCATCCTAAATTAGCTTGTAAACAAAACGCCCCATTTTCGTAGCCCCAATCGCTATATAAATCATAGGCAATCATTGAAGGACAAATGGTTTTTAAGGCTGGATGTTGATGAATGGCGGTATAAAGTTGGGTCATTCCTTGATAAGAAAATCCATACATTCCGACTTTTCCCGTAGTCCCCGCTAACTGAGAAACCCAGTTTATTGTGTCTAGTCCATCTTCTATTTCATATTCAAACAGTTTAAATTCACCTTCAGAGGTTCCCCGTCCTCGGACATCTTGAATCACGACAATATAACCCTGTGACGCATACCAGACAGGATGTGCATAAACAACAGTCGATGCGATCGCACGTCCGTAGGGTTGTCTCATTAATAGAACTGGAAAATACTCGCTACTCTCAGGAAAATAAATATCAGCATCTAGTCTTATTCCATCACGAGTATAGATCGATGCTGTTTCTTTACGGACTGAATACATTTAAATACTGTTCGTAGGCGCAAGCCTTCTCCATTATTTATATACTATCATGTCAAGTGTTGTGTGTAAAGAGAAAAACTCAAATTTTTTGGAAAAATATTTAAGTTTAAATGGATTAATTAACGCCCTTTAAAACCTTTAAATCCTCTTCGTCCAACACTTCTGGAACTCCACTGCGAATTAGTTCTGAAAAATCCTCATTAGGAACCATAAAACAAATTGCATAAAGACGACCAACACCCGTATTTCTAATCTCATGTATTCCCGTAGGACGAACTAATAAGCTATCCCCTGGACGTAACGGAATACTTTTCCCATCACAAATCGCCTCACCCTCTCCTTTGAGGATATAGAACATTTCGACTGCAAAATGATGTCGGTGAGTGGGTGTACTGCCACAAGGATCAAAAATCTCGACACAAACGGTTAAAGAATCATCGGCGGTGGTAGAATCAAAAACGATCGCTAAACGATTGGTATCCTGTGGACTAATGCGAAAAACCTGATAGTCTTTCGGTGACTTAATCACTGGAATCATGCAATGATCGGTAGTTAGTTCAGAAGAAGTAGTCATCGTTTTTTTTAGGTTCGCCATATTGCATCAGCCACTCTGCATACATCATACATCGGGGCCACATCATGTACTCTTAGGATATCAACACGGGATGCGATCGTGCCACAACAAGCTGCAGCCGTTCCCCAAACCCGTTGTTTAGGTTCAGTTTGATGAATAATATGCCCGATAAAACTCTTACGCGATACACCTGCTAAAATCGGTACATCAAGGGAACGAAATTCATTTAAGCGTCGGATTAATTCAAGATTTTGTTCAGCATTTTTCGCAAAGCCAATCCCCGGATCGATAATGAGATTAGAGTGCTTTATACCGAGTTCTAATGCTTGCTGAATTTGTTTTTCTAGAAATTGCTTAATTTCGCCGACTAAATCTTGATATGCAGTCAATTTTTGCATCGTTTTCGGGGTTCCGCG
Source organism: Chroococcus sp. FPU101 (assembly GCF_017312365.1). Taxonomy (GTDB): domain Bacteria; phylum Cyanobacteriota; class Cyanobacteriia; order Cyanobacteriales; family Microcystaceae; genus Chroococcus. The sequence continues at coordinate 29,487 of NZ_BLJI01000004.1, read as the reverse complement.
AATGTGCATCAAAATAATTGGAACATCTAACTTTGCTGTAATTGATAACATTTCGGGGTCAAAAGTAGCACCAGAGATATCATTAATCATATCTGCACCTGCTGCGATGGCTGCTTGTGCAACTTCAGAACGAGTCGTATCAATTGAAATGGGATGAGATATCGCTACTCTTAAAGCTTTGATTACAGGAATGACTCTATTTAATTCTTCTTCTAGTGTAATTTGTTCGGCCCCCGGTCGCGTCGATTGTCCACCAATATCGATAATATTCGCGCCTTCTTCAACTAATTTAATTCCTTGTTGTACAGCATTCTCAGTTGTATTAAAATCTCCACCATCACTAAAACTATCGGGGGTTACATTTAGAATTCCCATTAAATAGGTTTGTTTGCCCCAGTTAAAAGCATGATTTCTAATCAGTAGATTTTCCATTGTTCTTATTGAATACAAGTTTGCATTAATTCTTCAACTCCATTAACGGTATAAATTGGGATATTTAAAGCTTCCGAAACTTCACTAACAGTTGTATCATCCAAAAACTTTTCTTCACCATATTTCAGCATTACTGAAGGTAATAGTATTCCATCACCTAAATTTTTTTCTTGTAGTTTTATCATCAAATCTTGTCCAGTGAGTAAACCTGTCACTGTAATTTCTTGCCCCCAGTAGTCACTATTTAAAGCCACTATGTTTACCGTTAAATTTTCCACTTGATTTAATTGATTGATCAACGGTTGAAAAGCCAATTCTACCGCATTTCCAACGACCCAAGTTAAAGTTTTAGGTTGATTAATTTTCTTCGGCAAGATTGCTTTACCTATATTCTGAAACTGTTTAATAAACTGACGAATTGAACCGACACCGTTCCCAATTTGGGGATAATCTTCATACTCAGATTCTAGTGGTAATTCTTGACGCGCAATTAAAAACCATTCATCCGCTAACCAAGCAAAACAACTTCCAAATTTTTTCTTAAATTGTTTCTGTAATTCCTGAACTTGGTTAATGACTTCTTTAGCTTTTTCTTGAGTGACGGGAATCAGTTTATCTTCTGTGGGACGAAACCGAGTTAAACCCACTGGAACAACTGCTGCTGATGCAACAGTGGGGATATCTTCGTCATAAAAATTTGCTAAATCTAACAGAGTTTTTTCTAAATGTATTCCGTCATTAATCTCTGGACAAACGACCACTTGAGCATGAATTTGTAAACGTCTTTCTTGAAACCATTTCAGATGATCTAATAATTGTCCAGCGCGAGGATTTTTCAGTAAACGGATTCTTAAATCAGGCTCAGTCGCATGAACAGAAACATATAGTGGAGAAAGGCGCATTTGTTCAATTCGTTCCCATTCTTTAGCCGTTAAATTGGTCAGTGTCAGATAACTACCATACAAAAAACTTAGACGATAATCATCATCTTTTAAATATAAACTATCTCTTTTGCCTGGTGGTTGTTGGTCAATAAAACAAAAAGGACACTTATTATTACACTGGATTAAACCATCAAACAAAGCCGTTTCAAATTCTAAGCCCAGATTTTCATCATATTCTTTTTCGATTTCGACGTGATGGGTTTTGCCTTTTGTATCAATAACTTCGAGTTCTAAGAATTCATCGGTACACAAAAACTGATAATCTATCAAATCTCTGGGACGAATGCCATTAATCGATAAAATGCTATCTCCTGCTTCAAATCCCATGTCTTCGGCAATCGAATCGGGTAATATTTTACTAATCTTTGCTGGTTGAATCGTTGCTACACTCATAATACATTAAAAATTGTCCCTTCTTTTAACATACCGCAAGCCTAGCAACGATCGCAAAAATTAGAGAATTTCACACAGGAGGTAGCCAACGCTAGTTCATTGCCTGTTGTCTGGGAAATAGATGTTGGATTTTGGAATGATATTCAAAAGATTAGCTGAAATAAATAAGTTTCTTAGTTTTTAATACTGATAGTATTCGGGTTTTTAATTAATCGTTAAAATTTTGCTTATTGTAAGAACGACCTCGATATTTAAGTTCAGTTCTATAACTATCTAGTTGAGCGATTGATAAATGCCTTTGATAGCTGATACCGCGATACTTAATGGTTTTACCAAAATCAGCGGGGGTCAGAATAAGAGAATGTGTTTGATAATTGATATGGCGATAGCAAAGATTCATTTTGATTCTCCTTGAGCGGTGTTGTTGATGCTTCTTTTAGTTTCTACTACACACGCCAAAAAAAAAATCCTGAAAAATTCAGGAAATTCATAAATTAGGTTTAGAAAAGTTAAGGTTTTAAAAATTAACTCCAATCTTGTTGGGATTCATCACCGCGTTTTTTGTAAACTTGTGCTTTGAGATGAATCTGACGAGTTTTTTCAAAAAGTGCCGCTTCTGTTAATTGCCATAGGTTCAGGAGTCTGTCTAAATCTTTTTGGGTTTCTCTGGCACCAGGAAAATTCTGATAACGAATCCTAAGCCGAGCAAATTCAGCTAAATTATAATCTGTGGGTTCTTCTTGCAAGAGACGGTTAACAATTTCTCGATCTTGCTTTTCTAATGGGTGTTTTTGGTCTTGTGTTTGTTTAGGAGTTGGCATAAATCGAACAAGTGTACTAAAATTATTTTATTTTTTCTTGCAGTTTAGCGGCGGTACGAAGAATTTTACCCGCTAACATCGCTGCACCAAAGCCATTATCAATGTTAACAACGGCGATACCTGTTGCACAAGAATTCAGCATCGTTAACAAAGGTGCCACCCCACCAAAACTAACCCCATAACCGATACTCGTCGGAACTGCAATTACAGGACATTCAACCATACCCGCAACCACACTCGGTAAAGCACCCTCCATACCCGCCACCACAATTAATACATCTGAATCAATTAATAAGTCACGATGACTCAATAGACGATGGATACCTGCTACTCCCACATCCCAAAGACGTTGTACCCTAAACCCACATAATTCGGCGGTAATGGCTGCTTCTTCGGCGACTGGAATATCGGCTGTTCCCGCAGTTAGAATCGAAATGAGTCCCGCTTTAATGGGTAATTCAGATGATTTTAAGGCACAGATACGCGCTATCGGATAATAAATTAAACCCGAAACCTGTTCTAATAACTGTTGTGCGACATCAGATTCGATGCGCGTTGCCATTACAATTGGAGAAGATTGGCGCAAGCTGTGGATGATTGAAATAATCTGTTCTGGAGTTTTACCTGGGCCCCAAATCACTTCAGGAAAACCTGTTCTCAGATGACGATGATGGTCAATTTTAGCAAAGTCTTCGACGGGTTCAAAACTTAGATGTTTGAGTTTAAGAAGTGCATCATCAGGGTTGATTTGTCCTGTAGCTACCGCTTGAAGCAGATTATGTAAGGCTTCTGGTTGTGTCATTATTGCTTGAGAATGCTTTCTCTTTCTGTCTAATCTTTACCCTGTAAGCAGTAGAGGTATTGAGCTAATAAACACTTCTATCTATTTTCTATTTATGTCTACTGTACTAATTGATTTTACTACTGTTATGGGTTTGGGAAAAAGACAATCTTACCGATAACAGTTAGAACACCTGTAACGAATACCCCGAAAATACTAAAGAAACCTATTGTAAAAGTATTGAGACGCGCATCAACGCTATCAATGGGTTTAATTGTGTCATCAATACGCTTTTCTAGTCCATCAACCTTAGATTCAATCTTGACTACTGAGATGGCTAAGTCCTGTACCTTTGTCTCTAGTCGGTCAAGTCGCGACTCAACTGCATCAAACCTTTGCTCTATTCTTTGTGCCAGACCCGTGATTAAATCTTCTAATCGTTTTAAATCGCCTTCTGTAACTGTGGACATTTTTGCTAAACTCCTATGAGACAAAAGATTTTATCGAAAGATTAGATAATGGTTGTAACTTAATAGTAACTATATACTATTTTTTTGTAAGTAAATATTTCTATCTTATTTCTTGAGAATTAGGGATTGCACCCGACCCAACGGCCAAGAAATTTTGTATGCTCGCCCCACTAAATGCTCTTTTGGTAAAAATCCCCAAACATGAGAATCGACACTTGCATTACGGTTATCGCCTAGAACAAAATAGGACTGACTGGGTACGATTTCTGGCCCCCATTGATAATCGGGTGGTTGTGCGATGTAGGGTTCCGTCAGGGGTGCATTGTTAATAGAAACGATTCCATTCTTAATTTGTACTTGATCACTTGGTTGACCAATAATACGCTTAATAAAATAATCTCCCGCATCTGAACTGATTTCCTTAACAATATCAGGGGTTCTAAATACGACGACATCCCCTGGTTTCGGTTCATAGTCAGATGTTTTTTCGATTAGCACAAAATCCCCAATTTGTAAAGTCGGTTGCATCGATTCACTGGGAATATTAAACAGTTGCCAACGTTGGTCAACCCAATTGGGTAAATAATTCCAAACCAGTCCCCAAGCAAAAATAATTCCCACCATCACCGCAACGATAGACCGATATTCGAGGGAACGAAATGAAGATTTATTAGGGAAAGCAAGATAGGCGTGATAAGTTGCGATCGCGGCTAAAGTTGGCGATACAATTAATAAACTGGGGTAAAGATCATCGATTTTGAGAAAAATAATCGAAGCGGTTAAAAAAATCAGTCCCAAAATTGAGTAATTGCCATACAATTGACCCAAACCAGGTAAAACGCGAGAGACACTAACAGCAAACCAAGGATTTTTGTGTTTTCTTGGAATTTTTTCTAAGCTTTTGTCGTTTTTAGCGAGATAAACCGTCCGATGAGCATCTAAAATATTAGCTAAATAAATAATAATCGTGATGCCAAGCAGAATTAATCCTGTTGTTGTTTGGCCATTCGCGCTTAAAAATGACCAAATTGCAGCAATAAGACATGATATTTGGCTAATCACCCAAATCATTCCTTTGAGCCATTTTTCTCCATAGAATTGACCCAAACCAGGGAAAAACATCGACAGATTGACGGCTAACCAAGGATCTTTTGTATGAGTTTGTGTCGAATTGGATAAAGAAGAAATGGTTCTCACGCTGACTGCAAGCCTTATGATGGGTGAAGGTAGTACCATCATAGTCTTTTAATCCTAAATAGCTGTGATTTCAATCACAGGTAAATTCCTTAAACATCGGTGTCCTAAAACCTCTAATCTGGAGATAGTGACTTACTCATTTCGGTGGTAGTTGATATGGTGGCGCAACAAGAACTTAATTTAATTCAAGCGGTTCGTAAAGAGAATATTCAACAGGTTGAAACTATTCTAAAAGAAGGGGTTAATGTTAATACAACTGATCCTCATCATACAACAGCCTTGATCTATGCGGTGCAACGGGGTGATCTCAAGATTGTCGAATTGCTGCTACAATCTGGCGCAAATGTCAACCACCAAAAACAACCCCAAGGTGTTAGCGCATTAATGTTAGCGGCATCTGGAAATCATCTTGCTATTTTAGACGCTTTAATTCAAGCAGGTGCGGATGTTAATCAAGTTAATAGTGACGGTAGTCCCGCGTTAATGATTGCCGTCTATAAAGGTTATACAGATATCGTACAACGCCTCCTTGATGCGGGCGCGGATGTTAATTTACAAGATAACGACGGGGATACGGCTTTAAGTTTAGCAATTCAACAAAATTATATTGGAATCGCAATTCAATTAATTCAAACAGGAATCAATATTCATCAACTTTACCCTGATGATGAAACGGCTTTAACCCTAGCTGCCGAAAAAGGAAATTTTGATCTGATTTCTTCTCTACTCAAAGCAGGTTCAGATGTTAATCATGCTACAACAACAGGGGACACCGCTTTACTGATTGCTGCGACTGAAGGACATACCGAAGCAGTCAGACTTTTATTAGCATCAGGGGTGAATATCCATCACCAAAATCATGAGGGAGAAACTGCATTACATTTAGCAACCATCGAAGGACATTTAGCAATTGTTCAAATTTTATTACAAGCAGGTATTAAAGCAACACAACGCAATCAATTAGGCGATACACCTCTGATTATTTCAGCATTACAAGGTTATGAGGAAATTGTTAAAGAACTTTTAAAATATCAAGCCAATCCAAATGTAGAAAATCAAAGAGAAACACCCTTAACTTTAGCTATTGCTCAAGAACATTTAAACATTGTCAAAATTTTACTTGATAGTGGGGCTAATCCCAACCAATTTTATTTAGATGGTAAAACGGTTTTGATGAAAGCAGCCGAATTAAATAACGTGGTATTAATTCAATATTTATTAAGTGCAGGTGCCGACATCAACCAAAAAGATAAAAATGGAGGAACCGCTATCATGTGGGCAAGTTATCGCGGTAGTCTAGAAGCTGTACAACTTCTCTTACAATCCGCCAATATTAGTTTAGATGATCGTAATCCGGGTGGTTTGACTGCTCTTATTTTAGCTCAACTTCAACAACAGCATGAGATTGTTAGTTTACTCCAAAAAGCAGGGGCAAGAGAATAAGATAGGGGTTTGGTAGATGGTGTATCAATTTACTTTTTCTCCCTATCAAAAAAAATTCCGTCAACCTTTATTAACCCATCATGGAAAATGGGAAATTCGAGAAGGAATTATTATTAATTTAACCAACAATGAAGGAAAAAAAAGGGTAGGTGAAATAGCTACCTTATCTTGGTTTGGTTCAGAATCTCACCAACAAGCATTAGACTTTTGTCAACAGTTGGGACAAACCATTACTCAAGAAACGATTTATCATATTCCGACTCATTTACCCGCTTGTCAATTTGGCTTTGAGACAGCATTGGAAAATCTATTATTTCCTCCGTCTCTCTCTAAATTCATTCATTATAGTTACTTACTACCAACAGGAGAAAAATCTTTAACTCAGTGGCACGAAATCTATCAACAAGCTAGAGAAGTTCAAACAGATATAACTTTTAAATGGAAAATCGGAGTAAAATCGATTACTGAAGAAGTTCCACTTTTTAATCAATTATGTCAAGCGTTACCAAGCAATATAAAATTACGTCTAGATGCCAATGGTGGATTAAATTTAGATGAGGCTAAAATTTGGTTATCTGTTACTGATCAAACTAAAATAGTAGAATTTTTAGAACAACCTTTACCACCCGAACAGTTTAAAACAATGTTACAGTTGAGTCAAGCTTATTCTACACCTTTAGCCTTAGATGAATCGGTAGCCACCATTCAACAATTAAAAGACTGTTATCATCAAGGCTGGCGTAGTATTTTTGTGATTAAACCTGCTATAGTTGGTTCTATTTTACAACTTCGTCAGTTTTTGAAAGACTATTCAGTAGATTCTGTTTTTTCATCGGTTTTTGAAACGGATATCGGACGACAAAAAGCGATACAATTAGCCGCAGAATTATCGAATTGTACTCGCGCTGTTGGTTTTGGTTTAAATCACTGGTTTATTGAATGAAAGAAATTTTAGAAGTCTTAAAACAAAAAAGTCAAACTAACTGGTTAGTGAATTGGAATAGTTTAGATTTTTATCGAGATACACTCATTTTTTATCATCAATTTAATCAATACCATCAACCAACTATTTTTTTAGCCGAATCAAATTCATATCTTTTTTTAACTGCTTTTGTCGCGGCTGTTGCTTCAGAAAGTTCTCTATTTTTATGTAATCCAGACTGGAAGGAACAAGAATGGCAACAAGTCTATCAATTAGTATCACCTGATCTTGTTGTTGGTGTATCTCCGAAAAATATTCCTAAAAATATTGCTGATAAATCTAATTTATTAAATAAGATTATGATTCCGACTGGTGGTACATCAGGTCAAATTAAATTTGTAATTCACACATGGGAAACCCTAGAAGCTTCTGTTAGAGGTTTTCAGGAATATTTTGCAGTTAATCAAGTTAATTCTTGTTGTATTCTCCCTCTTTATCATGTTAGTGGATTAATGCAGTTTTTACGTTCTTGGTTTACTGAAGGACAGTTTTTATTTGTCTTTTATCGCCAGATTAAGCAAGGTATTTTACCTAAATATGAGCTACCAGATTTTTTTATTTCACTTGTGCCTACTCAACTACAATTTTTATTAGAAAATTATGCAAATTGGTTAAAGGAATTTTCTACTATTTTATTGGGTGGTGCGCCCGCTTGGAGATCACTTTTAGAACAAGCTAGACAAGAAAAATTTAATTTAGCTTTAACTTATGGCATGACAGAAACAGCCTCACAAGTTGTTGCTTTAAAACCAGAAGAATTTTTACAAGGAAACAACAGTAACGGTCAAGTATTACCTCATGCTAATCTGAAAATTAGTCCTGAAGATAATATTATTATTGAATCCAAATCCATGTTTTTAGGTTATTATCCAAATTTTCATCCGCAAAAAGAGCTTATTACTGATGACGTGGGATATTTAGATGATAAAAATAATTTATTTATTTTAGGACGAGATAGCCAAAAGATAATTACTGGGGGTGAAAATGTTTATCCCAAAGAAGTCGAAGAAGCTATTTTATCAACTCAACTTGTACAAGATGTGGCAGTCATTGGTATTTCCGATTTACAATGGGGTCAAATTATTGTAGCTTTGTATGTTTCTAACAGATCAGATAGAGTAGAAGAAATGCTTAAAATAGAACTTGAGCATCGAATCAGTAAATACAAACATCCGAAACACTGGATTAAAGTCACACAGATTCCTCGTAATTTACAAGGAAAAATTAGTCAAGAACAAATCCAAAAGTTAGTCAATTCTTTTTTAAAATAAAAGGCTGGAGTAATTAGGAGCTAAATATGAAAATCGCTAGAAGAAAGTTTGTACAAGGTACCATTTTTGGGGCTACTTTAGGAATTGCAGGAAGCTTGACAAATAAGTATTTTAGTGCTGCAACAGAAAATAATAAACGACCTAATTTTGTGATTTTAGTAACAGATGATATGCGATGGGACTGTTTAGGAGTAGCGGGAAATCGAGTCATTCAAACGCCAAATCTGGACGCTTTAGCCTACGATGGAACCTTATTTTTAAATCATTTTGTTACCACATCAATTTGTCCGAGTAGTCGCGCTAGTATTTTTACTGGAGACTATGCAAGAAGACATAAAATTTGGGATTTTGATACTGCTTTAACTCCAGAACAATTTCGTTTATCGTATCCTTATTTATTGCGTTCTGCTGGCTATGAAACTGCTTTTATTGGTAAATGGGGACTTGGTGGAGAATTAGCTGTAACAGAATTTGATTATTGGAAAGGTTTTGAAGGACAAGGTTATTATTTTGAACCAGGGCAAAAAATCCACTCAACCCAATTATTAACTAATCAAGCCTTAGATTACTTCAATCAATATTCAGGTACAAAACCCTTTTGTTTATCGCTTAGCTATAAAGCACCTCATGCACAAGATAATAGTCCCGAACCGTTTCAAATCGATCCAAAGTTTGCTAATCTTTATCAAGATGTAACAATTGCTGAGATTTCAACTAATACAGCAGCTAATTTTAAAAATCTTCCGTTATTTTTACAAGAATCTGAAGGTCGAATCCGTTGGCAAGGTAGATTTAATCAACCTGAATTTGAAGAGTCAATTAAACAATACTATCGACTTATTACAGGTGTCGATGATTCAGTTAGACAAATCGTTGAGAAATTAAAACAACTTAATGTCTATGATCAAACTTATATTATTTTTACCTCAGATAACGGCTTTTTCCTAGGAGAACGAGGACTATCTGATAAATGGTTTGGCTATGAAGAATCAATTCGCACTCCTTTAATTATTCGTTCACCTGGGAATCCATATAAACAATTGATTCCAGCCATGACCTTGAATATTGATATCGCCCCAACTATCCTTAATTTAGCAGGGATTGATCTCTCTGAGTCAATGCAAGGAAAAAGCCTTGTTCCACTCATACAAGAAAAAACCGAATCGCTTAGAGATATCTGGTTTTATGAACATCTGCTCAATATTCCTAAAATTCCAAAAACTGAAGGTATTCGCACCGCAGACTATAAATATTTAAGTTATCTCATTCCCAATCAAAATTACGAGATGCTCTTTAATTTAAAACAAGATCCATTAGAAGAAAATAATTTAGCCCATCTTCCCCAATATCAAGACAAACTACAAGAGTTTAGACAAGCTGTTAACCAATTTTCAAAAAGTTTAGTTTAAGCATTAATTACTAAAGTATTGGTTTTCCAGCCCTCACTAAGACCAAAACCATACAATCATTAACCGAAAAATGATAGAATTTTTAATAAAAACACATCAATAAACCGAATCAAGCCAGCCACCCGTACCTAAAAGATAAAAAACTGCTATGTTTAAAGCCTTACTGGGAGATCCAAACGCTCGTAAAATTAAAAAATTTCAACCACTCGTCACAGACATCAATCTCCTCGAAGAAGACATCAAAAAGCTGTCTGATGATGACTTAAAACGGAAAACAGCAGAATTTAGACAAATTATCGAAAAAACTCGCAGTGATCAAGAACGAGCAGACGTATTAGATGATATTTTACCCGAAGCCTTTGCCGTCGTCCGAGAGGCTGGAATTCGAGTATTAGGAATGCGCCACTTTGATGTACAACTATTAGGCGGGATCGTTCTCCATAAAGGACAAATTGCCGAAATGAAAACAGGGGAAGGAAAAACCCTTGTTGCGACTCTTCCCTCATATCTAAACGGAGTAACGGGTAGAGGCGTTCATGTCGTCACCGTTAACGACTATCTAGCCCGTAGAGACGCGGAATGGATGGGACAAGTTCACCGTTTTTTAGGTTTAAGTGTTGGACTCATTCAACAGGGAATGTCCCCTGAAGAACGCAAAAAAAACTATGGTTGTGATATCACCTATACCACCAACAGCGAATTAGGATTCGACTATCTGCGGGATAACATGGCGACTACGATGGGTGAAGTCGTTCAACGTCCTTTTAACTATTGTGTAATTGACGAAGTAGACTCCATTCTCATTGACGAAGCAAGAACCCCCTTAATTATCTCTGGTGCGGTAGACCGTCCTATTGAGAAATATTACGAAGCGGCCCAAATTGCCTGGGAATTAGTTAAACAACAAGAAGAAGACGGGCCAGGTGACTACGAAGTTGATGAAAAAGCCCGAAACATCTTGATGACCGATGAAGGCTATAAAAAAGCAGAACAACTTCTAGGTGTTGATGATCTGTATGATCAAGAAAACCCTTGGGCGCATTATATTCTAAATGCCGTTAAAGCCAAAGAATTATTCCTTAAAGACGTTAACTACATCGTTCGCAATGGAGAAGTTGTTATCGTCGATGAGTTCACTGGACGGGTGATGATAGGCAGACGTTGGAGTGATGGACTTCACCAAGCCATCGAAGCTAAAGAAGGCGTAGAAATTCAACAAGAAACTCAAACCCTTGCCACGATCACTTATCAAAACTTCTTTTTACTGTATCCCAAACTCGCAGGGATGACAGGAACCGCGAAAACTGAAGAAACAGAACTCGAAAAAGTTTATAACCTACAAGTAACCATCGTTCCGACAAACCGCACTTCTAAACGCGATGACCTCGCCGATGTCGTCTACAAAAATGAGGCCGCCAAGTGGAAAGCGATCGCCAACGAATGCGAAGAACTTCATAACATCGGTCGTCCCATTCTAGTCGGTACCACCAGCGTCGAAAAATCAGAATTACTTTCCTCTTTACTCGCTGAACGTAAAATCCCCCATAACCTCTTAAACGCCCGCCCCGAAAACGTAGAACGGGAATCAGAAATTGTCGCCCAAGCAGGACGAAAAGGCGCGGTAACCATTGCTACTAACATGGCAGGACGTGGAACCGATATTATCCTGGGTGGAAACGCCGACTATATGGCGCGTCTGAAAATTCGGGAATATTTAATGCCGAGATTAGTTCGACCCGATGATGATGAACTGATGTACAGTGTGGCTGCGGTAAATAATGGACGCAACCGCCCCGAAGGTTTTGGCAATAGTAACGGCAAGAAGAAAAAGAAAACTTGGAAAGCTTCGCCTGAAATTTTTCCTACCGAACTTTCTAAAGAAACGGAAAAAGCTCTCAAAAATGCGGTACAGTACTCGATTGACCAATATGGCGAACAAAGCATAAGCGAACTCGAAGTCGAAGAGAAAATAGCGATCGCATCGGAAAAAGCTCCCATTGATGATCCCGTAATTCAAGAACTACGGAAAGTCTATAAACTCATCCGTTCCGAATACGAAAACTTTACCACCACCGAACATGATGAAGTCGTCTCCAGAGGTGGACTCCATGTCATCGGAACTGAACGCCACGAGTCACGACGCATCGATAACCAGCTAAGAGGACGCGCAGGACGACAAGGCGACCCCGGTTCTACCCGCTTTTTCCTCAGTCTACAAGATAACCTATTGCGGATCTTTGGTGGCGATCGCGTTGAGGGATTGATGAATGCTTTCCGCGTCGAGGAAGATATGCCCATTGAGTCTGGAATGTTAACCCGTTCTCTAGAAGGCGCACAAAAGAAAGTCGAAACCTTTTATTATGATTCCAGAAAACAGGTATTTGAGTATGACGAAGTGATGAATAATCAACGTCGTGCCATCTATGCCGAACGTCGTCGCGTCTTAGAAGGACTTGATCTTAGAGAACAGGTTCTACAATATGCCGAAAAAACGATGGATGAGATTATAGATTATTACGTCGATCCAGAACTACCCGCCGAAGAATGGAACCTCGAAGGTCTAATCAAAAAATCCAAAGAATTTGTCTATCTGCTTCCTGATTTTGATCCCAAAGAACTCGAAGAGATGACCGTTATTGAGATGAAAAACTATCTTCATGAAGAAGTCAGAAAAGCCTATGAAATTAAAGAACAGCAAGTTGATCAAACCCGCCCCGGTTTGATGCGTGATGCTGAACGATACTTTATCTTGCAACAAATTGACGCACGGTGGCGCGAACATCTTCAAGCGATGGAAGCCTTACGGGAGTCTGTTGGTTTACGGAGTTATGGTCAAAAAGATCCACTCATTGAATACAAACAAGAAGGTTATGAAATGTTCTTGGAAATGATGATCGATATTCGTCGCAATGTCGTTTATTCTCTATTCCAAATGCAACAGCAAGCCCAACCTCAGACCGTCTAATATAAATGTTGTTGGGGGTGGAAATGCCCCCAATGACATAATAAGGTTCATGTATCTTAAATAAAAATAACCATGACCTTTGTTGCCGTATTTTGTCTAGGACTTTTATTCTTTCAAATTCCCGCTACTCTCATTTTGTTGTCTCGCTTGCTTAAAGGGCCGAGTCGTCGTCCTCCCCTACTACCGCTTCAAACGACAGGCGATCTTTTAGGAAAAGTGAGTATAATTGTACCTACTTTAAATGAAGTAGAACGAATCGATCCCTGCTTATTGGGTTTGAGTCAACAAGGTTATGAAGTGCGCGAGATATTAGTAGTCGATAGTCAGTCCAGCGATGGCACTAGAGAAAAAGTCAAAGATATCGCCGCCCTTGATCCACGTTTTCGCCTAAAGACCGATGATCCTTTACCCGCTAATTGGGTGGGTCGTCCCTGGGCGTTGCATAATGGTTTTCTGATGAGTTCTCCTCAGAGTGAGTGGATCTTAGGAATTGATGCTGATACCCAACCGCAACGGGGTTTAGTGGCTAGTATCGTTAAAACCGCAATAGAAGAAGGTTATGATCTGTTATCCCTCTCACCCCAATTTATCCTTAAATACCCTGGCGAATGGTGGCTACAACCTGCTTTACTAATGACCCTCCTGTATCGTTTTGACTCAGCAGGTGTTAGAGATCATGTACCCGAAAGAGTTATGGCCAATGGTCAATGTTTTCTGATTCGTCGAGCGGTTTTAGAAGCGTTAGGGGGCTATCAATGTGCAGCAAAATCGTTTTGTGATGATGTGACATTAGCCCGTTATGCTGCGTGTTCTGGGTACAAAGTCGGGTTTATGGATGGGGCAAAAGTCCTACGGGTGCGAATGTATGAAGGACTACAGGAAACATGGAAAGAATGGGGACGATCGCTTGATCTTAAAGATGCAGCCACTTCTGCACAAATGGCGGGTGATCTAGCATTATTGTTATTGACTCAAGGATTACCTCTATTTTTAGCGATCGCTTTAGTTCTATTTTTTCTTCAAGGCTATCATTTTCTTACACTAATTATTGCTTTAGGCTTAAATCTATTGCTACTATTGATTCGGTTCGGTTTATTATTTGCGATCACTCCATCTTATTACCGAGATCAGACGAAACAAGCAAGTTCGTGGTTATTTTGGTTATCGCCATTAGCCGATCCTTTAGCAGTTCTTAGAATTGTGTTATCTACACTACAAAAACCGACTTCTTGGCGTGGCAGGGAATATTAATTCATAAATAAAACAAACACAGAAAGTTTAAGGGTTAGTCACAATTAACTAATGACAAGTTGTCATGCTGATGACTTCACTTAACCCTTTTTTAACTTTCAGCTTGCATTAATCAATACGTTCAAGTTGCCAAAGAATTTGATTTCCTTCACGTCTAACTCGTGAGACAACCCAGTTACGCCAAGACCAATGGTCACCGCGACTGGTGACAGCACTAGCATTGATATCCATAAGATCAGCTAGTTCAGAGCTACTGATTAAATAGCCTTTGCCAGCAATTTCCTCCGCGATCCGAAGGGTTTCAATGAGATTTTGTAGCTGAATAACGCGCTCTTCACGAGGAAGTTGGACTTCATCGAGGATATTGGTAGATGGTTCAATCATGGTGTTGTCGGAGTTCAAAGTAATTAATTATCTTCCCTAGTAAACTATTGTTTTAGCAGTTATTAAGATAGATGCTTCTGCTACCATAATTCTACCGATTTTAAAAAAAAACGGTGTGATTTGATCACAAATTCCCATAATTTTTAAGCTGAATGCTAATTAAACCATTATTTTAATGAGTATTTTTCATGACTTTTTCTAGCCCTCTGAGTAGAAGTAGTATTTTTTTGACTCATCGTTCTATCCAAATTATTGCGGCAACAAATTTTTAACAATGTAGACACTCATCACATAACATTTAGTTGAGTACAGAAAATGGTTACAAACTGGACAAGAAATCTTGTGTTCTTCCGACTCAGCCCAACTCATTGTTTGAATTTTGAATGCTTTTTTGCAATTACTGCATTCAATTAATTTTTCTTTTACATAAAAACTGGTGGCATTTTCCCTAGATTCGATCGGGAGGGAAAAATCAGTAATCACGCTATCGACTGCATAGGTTTTGAGATTAACCAAATTCATACCATCTGAGAAAACCGTCACTAAACCATCGCTAGAAACCACAAACAATAGGGTTTCGGGAAAATCATAAGAAAATCGTTTTGCTGAAGTATGCCGAGTTCCCCGATAGGCATTAATCAAACGTCGGCTATCTTCTGAATATTTTAGATGTGCGCCGCCCCCAATGACTAGACCCTCAGCATCAAGAAACACCGCCCCATCTGCATAAGTCAACATATGACGGAGGATCGCCCGATTCACATCATCCCGCATATCTAGTGTAATTCGTTTCTGGAGATTGCGAGCGGGCGCGTAGCGTGCCTGCGGCATCGTACTCGGTAAAAAGCGTTCCATCTCTTTAGCAGGAAGACTTTTTAAACACCAAACCAAGGTAGCCCCAATTTTATTCGGACTAAGTTCATAGAAACAAAATCCTAAAATACTATCCAAAATCTCGCAATCAATGGGAGAAACACAACGACGAATATTACTCAACGCCTGTTTAATTGAGGGTTTATGCTGCCATTGACGATATTGATGAATAAAAACCCCTTCATCACAGAAGATTTTTGTCGTTCCTGTATTATCTGTAATACAAATCACCGCTTTAGAGGATTGTTGTAACTGAACGAGAGAATATTCATCATCGGCACTTTCAGCTAAAGGAAAAACACCCTTAAATTCTCCTTCCGTAAAAATGAGAAAACTATGACAACCATCAGCGATCCGACGGGCAATATTGAGTTCAAACCCCGTTTGATGAGCAAATTTACGATAAATTAATGAATCTGTACAACTACAAACAATAAATCCATAGGGTTGAATTTTGCCTTCATGAACCACTGGACGCAACGCATATTCGAGTTCAGCTAAAACAGCTTCGTGTTCAATAATTTCTGGAATAAAACTAGCAATCCCATTCTGTTCGAGTTCATCTTTGAGGAAAGACATTTGAGCCATCAATATACGCTACCTTCTTTTTAATGTAACTTAAACAAACGGGTTAATCTCTTCAATCTCATCAATAGACAACATTTTACTCGGATCATCTCCATACTCTAAACGCTCAAAAGAGTCAGCATAAGGACATTTTTCTAGACAGTCAGAACGATGAGGGAAAAATACTTCGTGTTCTAAGTAATTTTTAAACCATTGATCCAGTTGAGTCAACAGACGGATTAAATCTCGTTGAGTTTGTTCATGTTGTTGGCGATCGTAATTAAAAGTAATCTTTTGCGGTTCTTTGGGCAACTTAACAAACCAGTAAGTCATTGAGATCTGTTCAGGTAAATAAGAAGACGTTTCAGCGAGTACATACAGATAAAGCCGTGTTTGCCAGTTTTTCGCCAGTTTATTTGGTTTTTCTGGCTGTAAATAAGTTTTCCAGTCCAAAATCTGAGCGTGTGTTGAATCAGCAATCAGTAGATCATAAATAACCGTAAACAGATAACCTTGCATCTCAAGTGTACGGCAATGCTCCGCCGCCCGCCAATGATGATTCAGTTGCAGTTCGGGGGCGGCTTGCAAAAGTGCCTTCAGAGAATGGTTTAATTGATCATCATCGCTCAGAAGTTCTTCGATCGGTAACCCTAATTCTCGTTGCTGCATCAACAAGTGAAACTGACTACCCCAAATTAGTTTTTCTTGCTGTTCTGGACTCGTTGGTGTGCTAAGTTGTTCAAGATAAATACGCTGAAATTGCGGTGGACAAACTTCTAAAAGGTTAAGCTGTGCTTGAGAAAGACGAATTAAAGGAAATTTAGCGTTTTCTGAGGGTGATGAGATTTCCATATCGTTTAGAATTGTAAATAGAACTTAACATTCGCTTGGGAAAAACAATGGCGACTAACATTGAAATTTATACATGGAGTTCCTGTCCTTTTTGTATTCGGGCTAAAGCCTTATTGAATAAAAAAGGGGTAGAGTATACCGAATATGCGATCGATGGAGATGAAAAAGCCCGCGCTTTGATGGCAAAAAGAGCAAATGGACGTAAAAGTGTTCCCCAAATTTTTATCGATGATCAACATATCGGTGGTTGTGATGATCTATATGCTTTAGATCGACAAGGTGAATTAGATCCGCTTTTAGCTTAAACAGTAATTTAGTCATGAAACTAGCATTTATTATCGATCCGATCGCCAAGTTAGATCCAGGACATGATACCAGTGTAGCGTTGATGGAATCAGCCCAAGCAATGGGTCATGAAGTCTGGATCACGCAAATACAAAATCTTAGTGTGATTGCTGGAAAAGCGTGGGCAACTCTTAAACCCGTTTACTTAACCCCTGTTACTAAGAATAGCGATCATTGGATAGCGGTTCCGAATTGGTATACTTTGGGTGAAGAGGTTTTGACCTGTCTTGATGAAATGGATGTGGTTTGGATGCGAAAAGATCCACCCGTCAACATTCCTTATCTCTATGCCACCTATATTTTAGATTTGATTAATCCTGCTTCTACTTTAGTTCTGAATTCTCCTCAAGGTTTAAGAGAAGCCAATGAGAAAATGTATACCCTTCAGTTTACTTCGGTGATGCCAGAAACGATCGTCACTCAAGAAAAAGCCATTATCCGCAAATTCCTTGATGAACAACAAGCAGCAGTGATGAAACCATTGGGGGGAAAAGCAGGAGAAGGCATTTTATTTTTAGACCCAAGCGATCGTAATTTTAATTCTTTAGTCGAAATTAGCACCAAATGGGGACAAGAACCCGTCATGATCCAATCCTATTTAAGTGCTGCCAAAGACGGCGATAAACGGATTATAGTGTTAGATGGCGAACCTATTGGGGCAGTAAATCGGATTCCAACAGGTAAAGAATTTCGCGGTAATATGGCAGTGGGTGGACGTGTCGCCAAAGTTGAAATTACAGACAGAGAACGAGAAATTTGTCAAGTAGTTGCCCCAAAATTAAAACAAGATGGTTTATATTTTGTCGGTTTAGATGTCATTGGTGGTTATCTGACTGAAGTGAATGTCACAAGTCCTACTGGAGTCAGAGAAATTGATCGTTTAAATGGGGTAAATTTGGGTAAACAAGTGATGGAATGGATCGAGAAACGATGAATGCACTCTCAATTCCGACTTGGATGGTTCATGTTTCTAGTGTCATCGAATGGATGGCAGCTATCTGGTTGATCTGGACTTATGGAGAGGTGACAGGCGATCGCACTTGGCGGACTTTATCCTATGGAATGTTACCCGCGTTGGTGAGTGCCATGTGTGCTTGTACCTGGCATTTTTTCGACAATGCTCTTAGTTTATCCTGGTTGGTTACAGTTCAAGCTGCGATGACCGTCGTGGGAAATTGTACCATGTGTGCGGCGGGCTGGTGGATTTGGCGATCGTCTCGTCAAAAAAGTGTTTAAGTTGATATGGTAGGAAAAAATACAGCAGGAGATAAATTAAAAAATTCTGCTAACTCTTGAATATGTCTAGCCGTTAATTCCCGTTTTCCATTTAGAATATCTGAAATAATTGATTCAGTTTTAAAAATTGAAACAAGATCTTTTTGTCGTAGGTTTCGTTCTTCTAATAATACTTTCAAAAGTTCAACACCATAAATATCAGGTATTGGTTCTTGAGTTTGTTCATATTCATAAATTAAGGTACCTAAGACATTAAGATAGTCTCGTTCTTCTAAAGTTAATTCTGGTTTATCCAGTAAAGAATTAACAACTTTTTGCATTGCTTCTAATTTTTCATCAGAATCAATGGGACGTGGTGGAAAGTGATGAAGTAATTCAAGGTATCTGTCAGTAATCATAAATTAAGTTACCATTATTAAAAAATAAAAACTAAAGGAGGTAGATCAAATAAAATTTTAAGTAATTTTTATAAAATTTATATTTTTGCAAAATTTAATATTATTTATCGTACCATTCATCTTTTTTCCAATTATCTTTATCATATTCAGCGTGGGTTAATGCCTTTCTGATAAAAACTTTTCCATTGTGAAAATCAATAAGAGTAATCAATCTGTAATTGTTTCCACAAATATTGAAAATGATGAAGTTACCGACTTGATCAGCCGACGGGAAAACCTGACGAACGTCTTCAAAATTTTTCCACTTATGTTGGCTAGATAGTTTGTACCAGTATCGTAATCCAGCTTGTGACTCTGGATGAATTTTCCAAAATTTATTCAAGGCGGATTTTGAAATAATGTGCATAAATTATTAATCCTTTTATGAAAATGAATAGTCATATTTATACCTCCTTTAGTTAATGGCTATGAATCCCACTTCTTTAAGTTAGCAAATTGCGAAGTTAATTGTCAAGTCGAGCGTGTAGTCCTTTACCACTTTTTATAGGATAAAAACTTTCCATTCATAATTACCTTAACCCGATCGCCTTTAGGGTCTTCCTCTTTTTCGATATCAAGTGTGAAATCGATCGCACTCATGATCCCATCACCAAATTTTTCGTGAATGATTTCTTTAATTGGCATTCCGTAGACCTGCATAATTTCATAAAAGCGGTAAATTAAAGGATCAGTCGGAACAACATCGCCCAAACCTTTCGAGGGATAACTGGTTAATTCTGCGACTACAGAAGCATCTAAACCTAATGCTGTAACGATTTTGCTCGCTTCTTCTTCACTAGCACTGGCTTGACGGTAAAATACAGCAGCTAACCACACTTCATCGCGTCCTACCTTTTTTTCTAAATCAGCAAAACTTAATCCTTTAGCTTTTTTTGCGGCTAACAGTTTTTCTGTAATAGCGGGAATTTCGGGAAGTGACATGAGCTAAAACCTCAAAGCGCGATATTTCTCTATAATTTACCGTCAAAACCGTTTTTTGGGAACAGACGCGCTATAGAAGCGCATCTATTTACCCTAATATCGATAGCCATTGCGATCGTCGTTACGATAATCATTACGACCGACAGATAAATCAGATCTTAGTGTCAGGGTTAGGTCTCGATCAGGCTCGATGGAAATCAGATCACGAGAACCGCCACCGATAACACCTGTTTCGGGTAAGGCCCATCCCGCAATTGTCCCAATAGCGGCACCTGCAATCACTTCTAGAGCGTTGATATTACGATCGCCTGTTAGTCCTGCAATAACAGCCGCCGCACCTGCACCCGCAACGGTTCCACCTAAAATTTCTTTAGGGTTCGCGCCTTTTTTGATGGTTTCAGTGCGCGTAATGACATTTGAGGTGGCATTCAGTGAGATTTCATCACCATTATTGAGAATAAGCTTTTTAGCGACAAAGCGTGCGCCACGACCTGCGGGTTGTAATTGTCCTGAGATTTGGCTACCAGCAGGAATAACGACTCTGCCATTACGAGAGCGAATATCTCTGGCTACTTCGAGGGTTAATGGGATGGTTTCGTCTTTAGACATCAAAATTCTTTTGCCGTCTTCATATTGAACTGGAATGGATGTTCCAGAAGGGACAATTGCTTGTTGATAATAGTTATTACGTTGTGCTTGTACAGGTTTAGCGGCAACGGGTTCTATCGGTAGGATGGGCGTAATTGTTAGCGTACTGAGTAATAAGGTAAGTGCAGTAGCGGTTTTTTTATTGTTGATGTTTAACATTGTGTCTTCCTTGACTAAACTCTCTATACTTTCAGAGTAATTTTTTCCTCTGTTCATGTCAGTCCCAAACAACATAGAAATTAAGGGAAACTAAACTAATACAAAATTACTACTTAGAGAAAAAAGTAGAATCAGCACAATTATTTATTTTTTATAAAATTTAATTAATTATATCAATAAATCTTTAATTTTTATATAAATTCTATTTTCATGAACTAAAAAATATATAAAATTTCATTTTTTTAGATAATTGTAAAACGCAATATTATTGTATTTTTGTAAAAACTGATCATCTATGTAGCAATGTCCATAATTCTTGTTAAAACTGTATAAATTATAGGATAAATTTTGCATTGAATCCTAGCCTAATTCGCTCTTATCTACTTGAACTAGCAAGTAATGAGAAGCATATGATTGTTCTTAAATAACCCTTATCAGATCAGTATAGAGCAGCTTCATCAGTTTTGGAGTCAGCGTTTTACACGTCATTCAACAGCCAATTTTCTATGTAATTGGTCAAATAATTTGGTTAAAAAGAGGTAATAAATCATGTCTGATAATCAAATCAATTTATTCCCATTAAGTTTTAATAATCTTTTAAGTGAAGCACAAGAATCACTGACTTTTGCAAGAAGTCTATTATCAAACGTTGGCAACTTTAGAAAACGTATTATCGGCTCAATTGAGTGAGAATAACGTTATTGCCTAAACTGTGTCTAGGATGTCTTGTCTGGCATCTTTACTAAAAAACGGTCTTATTAACTAACAAGACCGTCTAACTCAATCCTTTGAAACTCAATAATTATTCCGCTACTGCTTCCGCTTTTTCTTTGATACTTGCTTTAATTTTTTCAGCAATATCATCAGCAGTCGGTTTATATTTATCTTTCATTTTCATCCCTGTTTTAATTTTGTCAGCGATTTCATCTGGAGAAAGTTTTGCTTTTGCTCCCTCAGCCGCTTCTGAGAGATCGGTTGTTGCAGGTTTGAATTTTTCTTTCATCTTCATTCCAGTTTTAATTTTCTCTGAAATTTCATCTGGAGAAGGCTTAAATTTATCTTTCATTTTGATTTTGTCAGCGATTTCATCTGGAGAAGGTTTAAACATATTTTTAATCTTCGAGAAGAAATCAGTTTTTTCTTCAGGTGATAGTGTGGTGAAATCAGGTTTATCAACCGCAACCTGAGCCAACGTTTGAGCTTGAGCCGTACCAACGACAAAAAGATTGAATAAAACGAGGATAGCTGTCAAGATTGAAACAATTTTGAGCTTCATAGAGAATTGTCTCCTTTTTCCGTGTAATTTAAGTTTATCTTAGCTTGTCTTTTGATCCCCGAACATCCTACAGTTGGGTCTAAAAAACAAAGTCTAGTCTATAGTAGACTGGAATTGCTTGTAAAACAAATCTTAAATAATAGCGATCGGATATTTCAATTTTGTAACAAGAAAAATGTAATGCAATTACTAGATAATATCTAGTTGAAAAATCACTAGCTCAAAGTGGCAAAAAAAACTCTTAAAAAAAGTTAAATTTTTCAAGATTAATCGATCGTTTTTAGAGCCGTGTCTTTTTCACTTTCTGAAGTCATGGATATAATGTAATGACCCGCCTTGATCGTATTGTTTTTTGCCTTATATAACTGTGTCTATTTCTTCTCAAACTTTTTGGAATCAAGTACTTGAACGCCTTCAGTCTCAGTTAAGTCGTCCTACGTTTGAAACATGGATTCAAACGGCAAAACTCAAAGACTGGCAGGATCACTGTTTAGTTATTGAGGCGGCTAATCCCTTTATTCTGAATCATTTACAAAAAAATTATGTCAAAATCATTGCTGAAACGGTACAAGACATTTTAGGCTATCCCATTGAAATTTATTTAACTACTGGGGAAAATATGGTGATTTTAGAAGAATATGAGCCAATTGACCTCAATTCAGTGGTTTCGCCGACTGATAACACCGATCATCCCAAACAATCGAAGCTTAATCCAAGATACACCTTTTCTCGTTTTGTAGTCGGGCCTACGAATCGGATGGCACACGCGGCATCTTTAGCGGTGGCAGAGTCCCCAGGTCGTGATTTTAATCCCTTGTTTCTCTGTGGGGGTGTAGGTTTGGGGAAAACTCATCTGATGCAAGCGATCGCACACTATCGATTAGAATGTCAAATCAACGCTAAAATCTTTTATGTTTCGACCGAACAATTTACCAACGATTTAATAGCCGCCATTCGTCAAGATAGTCTAGACAAGTTTCGTGAGCATTATCGTACAGCAGATGTACTCCTTGTTGATGATATTCAGTTTATTGAAGGAAAAGAATACACTCAAGAAGAATTTTTTCACACTTTTAACACGCTACACGAAGCAGGAAAACAGGTCGTTATAGCCTCAGATCGTCCACCGAAATATATTCCTAGCTTACAAGATAGGCTGATTTCGCGCTTTTCGATGGGTTTAATTGCAGATATTCAAGTACCCGACTTAGAAACACGCATCGCCATCTTACAAAAAAAAGCGGAATACGAAAATATGCGATTACCGCGTAATGTGATTGAATATCTAGCGACCAATTATACCTCTAATATACGAGAACTCGAAGGGGCATTATTGCGGGCGATTACTTATATTTCAATTTCAGGACTACCCATGACAGTCGAAAACCTCGCACCTGTCTTAAACCCTCCCGTTGATCGCGTGGTAACCTCTCCAGAAGTTATTATTAATCTTGTTTCTGAAGTGTTTAAAGTGTCAGTTGAAGATCTCAAGGGGAACTCACGTCGTCGAGAAATTAGTTTAGCTAGACAAGTGGGAATGTATTTGATGCGACAACATACCGATCTGAGTTTACCGCGTATTGGTGAAGAATTTGGCGGCAAGGATCACACCACAGTAATGTATAGTTGTGACAAAATTAATCAACTTCAACAACAAGATTTTCATCTAAGGCAGACTCTAAATCAACTCAATGATCGCATCAAACAGTCGATGGTAAAAAATTAATCTATTGATAACCTATTGATTAACATGATAGAAAAAATTGATTTTTCCCCAAGGTTGATTCAAAAATTTAGTTAATCTCTAGGTGGGTCAAATGCTTACTTATTTAAGGTTTTGACCATGAACAAGCTATGAAAAATCACTAAAGTTTTCCACAAGTTTTCCACAGGCTGATCGATGCTGTAACTATGATTCTTGAGAAGAATGATTTGATTGAAAAGATTTCATTTTAGCAAGCTCGGCTTCTACACCATTCCCATCCTCTAAGGATATAAATTTCCGTTCTAGGGGATCTGAGTAAGCTTCTGAGATCTCTACTTGCGCTTCTAATTCAATAAGTTTTGTTTCCACTCGTTCAAAAATATTTTTAGAATTGAGATTACCTGATAATTCCTGCATTTTCACAGAAGCCGATGCTGTACGCAATCTTGCCATATATAAACTTTTTTTGGTTTTCGCTTCAATATATTGCTGTTCTATGCTTAATAATTCTTTTTTTAAACGGTTAATGATTTCTCGCTGTTGTCCTAGTTGATTTTTATAAGGAGACGCACTGGTTTGATATTGATTCCATTTGATCAATGCCTCTTTAGCTAAAACTTCATTATTATTATCTAACGCCATTTGAGCGCGATCGTGCCAAGTTTGAGCCGCTTTTTGATATTGGCTGTATTGACGTTCGGTACGTTTCTGAGTGGCGATCGCTTCAGCCAGTCCTTGTCGCATCCGTATTAATTCTTGTTCCATTGCTGCGACAGTTTCTTCGAGGATCTTTTCTGGATCTTCGTTTTCTCGGATCAAGCTATTAATTTGGGAGCGAATGGCTTGTCCCATCCGATCTAATAAACTCATAACCGTCTACCTTGAACAAATTCTCTGTTTTCTAGTTATAACAATTTTTTTGGGTTTACGGAAAAGGATTCTTTTGCCACCAGTCAAACCAAGAAAACCAAGCTTTTTCTAGTTTCTCAAAGGCTTTATCTGTCGCATCCGCACTCGCATAACTATCCACAGGCATCGATATAACTGTCCACAAACAACGACTCTCAAATAAATCTTGTTGTCCAATTAGCCAAAAAAAGCTTCTTGGAATACTCCAGCCATAGCGATAACGGTTATTGACGTATTGCTGTTGGGTAACGCTGGTTGCTCCTTTTGGTGGCAGACAAGCACTTAAATAAGCTTGATCTTGATAATCAAAAAGATAATAATGACCAATGTCTTTAATATATTTCGTTTTTGGTAGGATGGTTGCAGGTGGTATTCCTTCATACACCATTAAAAGTCTACTGGCATTACTATCGGTGTATAGTTGATACCATGCCTCAATTTTTAGTTTTTCTTGACCATTCTGATATTGATACAGTTGACCTGGATCGGATTGATCTTCATTTTTAGCCTTCTTAGCAGATGATGACACTGGTTGCCAATTAGCGATCGGTATTGTTTCAGGGAAATTTACGCTAATTGCTGTTTTTTGCTCATTTTTATTAGATAGAAACTCATTACCTAAAACAACTGCAACTCCACTAATTGCCACAGCGATTAAAGCAATTCTAAAACTATCCCATTTATTGATTTTTAAAGTCATCATCTTACTTCTTCTTTTGTAGAATCTGCTAAATTAGCCATATTACGAACATAAGCTAACCAGCAAAAGAGTCCAAACAGCGCGACACCGATCACTGAAAAGATTAAACTACCATCTTTACCGTGCCAATAGTCAAAAGCTTCCATATCTCTTGATGCAACTAAAATAGCCATCAAAGATACTCTAGCAGCATTAACAATAAAGCCTAAAAATATAGCTAATCCAATACATACTATTCTTTGAATCGTTTTAATTGGTATGAGTAAAAAGAATAAAACTGCAATACATAACATTAAAAGAATACTATCAATTCCCGAACAAGCTCCATAAACTTCGACTTTTCCTGTAGGTAAATTGATAAAAACACCTTCACGATAAACTTTAAATCCAGTAAGCCAAAGCAGAAAGGTAGAAGCTTTTGCAGTAATTAAAGGTAAATTAATGGCTTGTAAAACATTAGCTAATGGAGAATAGAGAACTAATAAGCCTAAAATCAATAACTCTTTCCAATAATCTAATAATCGTTTGACACCAGATGCCATCAACGCAAGACCAAAACCTGAAACAAAAGGCGAAATCTTGAGATGATAACCCGTTGGTGCTAGTCCTCTACACAAAATTAGCATAATTAAAGAAAAACCGACCAAAGTAGAAACAAGATCACTTTCTAAGTGTAGATTATGACGTTTGTCCCAAAGTAGAGATCCGATCGCAAGCCAAAGCAGTATACTTAAGCTCATCAAGTTAGGTTCACCAGCGCGATCAAGAATCGTCAGATGGAGTGTCGCAAGTGCCACCCCCAAGGCAAGTAGCCAATAAGTCGGCTTTTGTAAATATCGAGTCCATTCCATAGTTATTAAAAATGCGTTCTTTAGATCAGCTTGATAGACCTTATTGCAACCTGAAAATATTTTAATGTTTTCTAATTGAGAATATACTAGCAGATTATGAAACTTACTCTCATCAATAATCTTAATAGTTATAATTTCAGTTAAACCTCATTTATTGAGAATAGATAAAGCTCAAGCAGGAACTATTAAAGATTTTATAAATTTTTAATAAAAACTATCTTTTTCTCTAAAGTTATACACAAGTTATACACGAAGTTATACATAAGGAAAACCTCATCTAAAACATCAACCCTATATGATGAATATGAGCGGATCTTACAACACTCAATCTAGATCTAACAAAGATTTTAAGTTAATCCTGTTTATCAAGATTAACTAATAATACAAATAGTGGGTTTATAAAAATGACAAATCGTTTTTCTGTTTTAGTAGGTTCTTCCGTTTTAGCGGCGGGGATGATTACTTTTTCCGCTACTGATGCTAATGCTCTGGCGTGTTCGGCTGGCTCAGTAACTTATAATGGTGCTGCTTATAATTCTTGTCAAGGGGCTTTTAGTGGAAACCTTAATCCAACCCAAGAAACTAGTTTTTTAAATGATAGTGGTGGTCTTTTTGCTGGAATTACGGACTGGATATATGATAGAAAAATTAATACACCTGGTTCCGTTGAGAATGGAGCTAACTTTTTAGGCTTTAGTATTACCCCCACTACGGGTTCAACCAGTGGTCAATGGGGATTTAGTAATACATCTTATACTGGGCCAGTTGTATTAGCACTAAAAGCTGGTCAGGGTCGTAGCTATTACTATTTTAGTTCTATTACAGGTGCTAACTCTCTCTTGGGAGACTGGAATACAAATGGAACTTCTACTAATAATTCAGGTAGGCCTCAAAATTTATCCCACGCTTCCTTATTCTATGTTGAACCTAGTGCAGCCGTTCCCGAACCTCTAACAATGCTTGGTGTAGGTGCTGCGGCTGGTTTTGGTGCATTTTTCAAGAAACGGTTAGCGAAAGCTCAAAACAAAGATATCTAAATCTTTAACTCAATTCTTAGCAGCAGGTGAGTAACCTGCTTTTTTTATCTCCGTAATCAATTAAAACCATACTGTACTCCGTTGCTTGATGATGTCATATATAAATTTTTCTGATGTATTAGCCAAGACTGTCGTGTAACCTTAAAATAAAGTAAATAAGTGTAACGAAACTGATACCGTTTGACATAATTCTTAGTTTTATAGAGCAGAATACTATGCAGCATCGTTGGAAGCGAATTTTTATATCTTTTATAATATGTCTGCTTACCCTATCGTCTTGGATGATTAGCCCGTCAGAAGCAAGGGCGGTGAATAATCCAGAGCTATTGCCCGAAGAAGTAACCCCAGTAGTAGATTTAGCGAATTATTTGCCTAAACAGCAACAAGACGCACTCGTTAAGGATATTGAAAACTTTGAAAGCGAAACAGGCTGGAAATTGAGAGTATTAACCCAATATGATCGTAGCCCTGGACGTGCTGTCATTAATTTTTGGGGATTAGACGATAAAAGCATTCTTTTAGTAGCAGATGGCAGAGGGGGCAACCTACTTGCCTTTAGCATTGGCGATGCTGTATATGAATTACTACCCCGCACATTTTGGATCGAAATGCAAGCCCGTTTCGGCAATATGTATTTTGTTAGAGACAATGGTGAAAATAAAGCCATTTCCCAAGCATTAGATACAGTCAAATCCTGTTTAGTTCAAGGTGGCTGTAACGTTGTTCCTGGTTTACCGAGAGAACAGTGGATTTTAACCCTAGTAACATCAATTGTTGGTGGATTAGTTTTTGGTTTTGCAGGTATCCCGCGCAAACCTGGTCAAATTTTCGCGTGGCAATGGGCTTTAATCATGTCGCCTCTTTGGTTTATCCTGTTTATTGCTTTCGGAATTGGGCCAGTTGTGACCCGTACCTCAGAATGGTTACCATTGGTGCGTAATATCGGCGGGTTTGGACTTGGTGCCTTAGTTGCTTTTCTAACGCCATATTTTAATCAACCGACTCCCTCTAAAACTTAAAACAAGTTGAGTGTAAGTATCATTTTCTCCGATTACCTACACTCAGTTGCTCGGCTGTCTGCTGCTTAAGCTTGGCATTTGAACCGAACAACCTCAGCATATTTAACCCTGTAAATAATAGCCACAGCAATCCTAAAGCAGTTAGCCCTGTATAGATTAAGTATGCTGAACCCAAAATAATCTTACCACTATGAATTTGACGGACTAATTCGGCTGCACCCTGATAATTCAACGCTTCTAATGCTGGTGAAATCAGCCCAGTTATAGCCATCATCATCAAAGGAAAAGATACAATAACCGCTAATTTACGGTGATGTTTACGAAATGTAGATTCTCGACGCGCCATAAAAAATTCCTAGATCTACAATACAATGTGTTTAGACAATATGTTTTTAAAACTTGTACCAAGACAGACACAGCCACATAGAAAACTAGAGCCAAGTAACCTTTTAACATTTGCTATGTGACAGCAACTTGGCTTCTAGAATCGAGGTAATAAAGGACAAAGACTAAAGTGAGTGAATCACGCTGAGTGGCTGGTCTTACGCCGTCTTAGGAGAAAAGCTGCACTACCCACTAAGGCCAATCCCATCAGGTTTTCTGGTTCAGGAACGGCTGTAATCTGACCCCGAATTTCACCACTCGGAATACCTGCTGTGTGAATGTTAAAGTAAAGATTACCGTTCTGCAACTGTTGAGCTAAGGCATTAGTGAGAGGGTCACTAGGATCATCAAATCGCCAATCTCCAGTAAATGTTCCAGAAGTACTACCTGCAATTGGAGGATCTTCAGCACCATCAACATGATGAATAATAGGGCCATTAGAACCGAAGGGAGCATTATGAATGTGAACATAGGGCGAGGCTATAGGACTTGATAAATCTGAGTAAGTCACTTCATAGTCGAGAACCCAGCTACCTGGGCCACCAGTAAGCTCAAGAGTTGCAAAGCCATTTCCAGTTGTCGTCACTGGCGGAACTTCCTGAGAGCCTGTTAAATTAGACTGAAAAAAAGTAGCAGCAGTGGCGGGTGCTGGTGCGATCGCAACCACTGAAGTCAAAACCGCACCTAAAATAGGGATTGTCCAAAGTTGTCTCATATCATTCTTTTTGTTGGTATAAACTTATAACGCCAACATAACTTTTACGGGTGTCCCAGCATAATGGATTTATTTAATACCAATTCATT